>JACKBA010000036.1 GCA_020634815.1 Caldilineaceae bacterium
GCTGATGTCGCTATTCAGTGGGTAATAGTTCAGGAAGTACTGCTTGATAAATTCGCCCTTGTAGCCGAGAGCGACAATAAACTCTTTGTATCCGTGGTGTGCGTACCAACGCATGATGTGATCCAGAATCGGACGCCCGCCGATCTCCACCATGGGCTTGGGTCGCACAGAGGTTTCTTCCGCCAGCCGCGTGCCCAGTCCACCGGCAAGGATTACGACTTTCATATCTGGCTACTGCCACCGCTTTCACTGAGGTACACGGTTTTGCCATGCATTACACCAACGTCACTCCCATGTATTGTCTGGTTGCGCTATGAAATACATATGCAAACGCCGTGTCGTGCTTGTATTGCTGAGCAAACTTCTTGATACGACGGGACAATGCTGAGGCACAAAATGCGACCTGTCTTCGGTTGCTCACTCCAACCCCCGCCGCACCACACACCGCACCGCATGCTCAATCGCCCGCTCCGCCACCAGAATCACGTACCCCCCACCGCCTGCGCCCGAGATCTTCCAGCCCAGCGCCTGGTCGCAGTGGCGGTCGATGAGATCGCGCACGCCCGGCGTGACCATGTTCGGGAACATGGCGATCTGCGCCTCGAAGGAGGCCCGCATGGCCCGGCCGAAGCCCTGCACGTCATGCGCCATGATGGCCGACCAGCAGGCGTCGGTCGCTGCGGCCAGGGCCTGCGCGCCGGCGGGCGTGATGTGCATGTCGGCCAGCACGGCAAAGCCATCCTCGCGCGGGCCGAGCGGCAGCAGGTAGAGATGGCGCTCTACAAAGCGCAGCGTCTCCTCGTCAAGCACATGTTCGATGTGCGCCGGCCAGTATGTCCCATTGTAATCCGAACGCGCCAGACCCGGAAACACGATGCCGATGGAATCCTGCGCGCCCGAGACTTCGGTCTTGCCGGGCGGGTTGTCGCAGCAGAAGAGCGTCCACGCCACCTTGTCGTAGCGATCGGCGGGCAACTTGTTGCCCCATAGCTTGATGGCCGTGCGGCGCGTGCTCGTCGCCATACCGCTGCGCTCGTTGAACTCCAGCGTCGGCTCCAGCGAGACGGTGATGACCGAACCGAGATGGTGCCTGGAGACAAAGGGCTGATCCAGCCAGCCGCCGGCCAGGTCGATGCGATAGGGCATCTGCTGCACGGTGCGCAGCGCGGTCGTCGAACGCGCTGCCAGCCCGGGATGAGGATCGCGCGCCAGCACCACGTACTCGATGCCCAGGCGCTCGCACAGGGCACGCTTGGCCGGCGTGTTGCCATCCTCGTTGACCACGAAGACGTCGGGCTGGATGGCGCGCAGTTCCGGCTCGAAGTCGAGATAGCCTGACCCGCGCGAGACGACCGCCTCGTGCACACAGGCCACGTTACTCATCATGAAGCGGCGCTCTTCCTCGCTGTTGACCGGCGGCCGCCCCTTCAGGCCAAAGACCGTCTGGTCCGAGCCGAGCGCGACGTAGAGATCGCCGTACTCGGCCGCGCGCTGGAGGAACTCGACGTGGCCGCTGTGGAGCATGTCGAAACAACCGCTGACAAAGGCCTTCTTGCGTACTTCGGCCATTCCCTCTCGTTCCATTTCTATCTCGTAAGCATATACCCTTATTTTGCCACCGGTGCCACGGTTCGCGCTAATGCCAAAAACGGCAGCGCCGGCCCCAGCGGGTCGCTCTCGTGGCGCCGGCCCGTGTTGTAGGTGACGATCAGTTCGCGCCGCGCCCGCGTGATGCCCACGTAAAAGAGGCGCAGACGTTCCGCCGCCAGGTCGAGCCGCGCCTGCATGCTGGCGGCGCCGGGCTGGTAGTCGTCGAGCGTGCCCATGCGGAGCTGGCGCAATTGCGCCTCCGCCTCGGCCACGAGGTTGAGATCGTCGCGTACGTACCAGCGCTCGCTGCGGTATTGTTCTGCCGGCAGGCCGCTGGGAAAGCTGAAGGTGTTGACCGCCGTGAGATAGACGCGATCCCACTCCAGCCCCTTGGCCGCGTGCATGGTGGCGACGGTGATCACGCCCGGCTTGGCCACGTAACCCTGGCTGTCCTCGGTGAAGCCCAACATGCGCCGCTTGTTCTGGGCGATGTTCTCCAACTCGCCCGCCAGGTCGGGAAGGCGAAGGTCGGGGTTCTCATTGGCCAGCTTGGCCAGCAGCACGGCCAGCCGGTGCGTCAGCGCCAGGTCGGCCGGCGCGTCGAAGAGGTCGTTGCCGATGGTAAGCAGCAACTCGTCGACAGGCAGCACCACGGCTTTCGCCCAGCGCTGCACCGTGGCGCGGAACTCCTGGATCATCTGGCGGAACGCGTCCATGCCATCCAGCCAGGCCAGGCCGTCGAGAAAATCGCGGCGTTCCGGAAAGACGAAGCTCTCCGGTTCGCGCAGCTTGCCCAGCGCGGCGCCGAAGGTGCGCACCGGTTCGGGCACTTTGCCGGCGGGCAGCGCCTCCGCCTCGCCGTCGCCCTGCACGGCCTGGCGCGCGGCGGCCAGCGGATACCAGACATCGTTCCACAGGCTCTGCAAGAGCGGCGCCGACTGCGGGTCCGCCACATAGCCGACGACGATGGCCAGCATGCGCGCGGTGACGCGCGTGCTGTTGTCGGTGCGCAGCAGGTTGTCGTCAAGCGGAAGTTCGGCCTGCTTCAGCGCATCGACCAGGGAAAAGCCGCGCGCGTTGTCCGGTACGAGCACGGCCACGGTGCGGTCGCCATATTCCGGCAGCCAGCGCTGGAGGCTGCGCACAACCATCTCCGTCTCGCGTGACGGCGGCAGCGCCTTCTCGTGAAAGTAGACGGCCGGCTTCCCGGCGGGCGGGTTGGGCTGCGGATCGCCCAGCGGCGTCGGCTCGATGTACGGCTCGGTCAGCGCCAGATCCAGGGTGATGGCCGGATGCTCTGCCCGCGACCAGGTGATCAGCGTGTTGGCCAGCTCGATGATGGGCAGCGCGCTGCGCCCGGAGTTGGGCAGGTCGCGCGCCTGCTCCGGATATTCCTGGAGGAATTTTTGCAGAAAGCGCGTGTCGGCGCTGGTGAAGGTGGTGTTGATTGCCTGGTTCGGGTCGCCGACGCGCACCCAGTTGCTGTGCCCGCCGGTGAGCAGACGCAACATCGTCTCCTGTGCCAGGCTCGAATCCTGCGCCTCGTCCTCCAGCACGTAGGGCCAGCGGGTTTGCAGGCGCAGCAGATACCCCTCGTCGGCCCGCAGCGCCTGCAACGCCAGCATGATGAGGTCGTCGAAGTCGACCGCGCCGCGCACGCTGAGGCTGCGTTCATAGAGCGCGTAGATGTTCAGCCCGAACTCAAGCAGCGGCCATGTGCCGGACTGGCGGTCGAGCAGCGCACGCAACTCGTGTGGTGGCGCCTGCATCTCCTTGGCGATGCGGATGACGGCATTGGCCAGGTCAACGGCATCGTCGACCAGGGCGCGCTCGTAGCGCCGCGGGTTCGACAGCAGGTCCGGCTTGATGTAGGGCACGAAGGTGTCGGGGTGCGAGTGCAGATAGGCCGTCACCGCGTCGCGTTTGATGTCGGCGGCGGTACGGTCGTCGATGATGTCGAAATCCTCGCTAAGCCCCACCAGCCCCGGCCGCTCGCGCACGATGTCGTGGGCCAGGCCGTGCAGCGTGCGCACGCGATAGCCGACGCCGGGCAGCAGGCCGCGCTCCTGGTGCAGGAAGCTGCCGATGCGCCCGCGGAAGTTGGCGACTGCGCTGTTGGTGAAGGTGACGATGAGCACCTCGCGGTCGTCGACGCGGCCCTCGGCGGCCAGCCGCTCCACCAGCCGCGCCGCCAGCAGGCTCAGCGTGAAGGTCTTGCCGCTGCCCGGCACCGCGCTGATGCCCATGGGCCCGACCGTGTAGGCAAGAATGCGCTCCTGGGCAGGGCGCGGTACAAAGGTGGGGCGTTCGACAGGATTGACGGCGTCGCTCATAGTGATCGCTATTAAACCACCAAGCACGCAGGAGACCAAGGCACCGATCGAGCGCTCGGGTCAATCGGGAAGCCGCACGCGCACGCCGTCGAAAGGATTGCGGTTTGCCATTGGCTCGCATATACTGCGTACAGTGCGTACGCAAATTCTGAGGAGGACGTCATGACTATTACAACGTGGGACAGCCGGGCGGCGCGTGAGAACTGGCGCAGGCTGCTCGATACGGCAACGAGTGGTCGCAGCGACATCGTCATTACGCGTCACGGCCAGCCGGCAGCAGCGCTGATCTCTTATGAAGACTATATTGCTCTGCAAGAAGAACTTGACGAATTGCGTGCGGCCCGCCGCGCCGAAGAGACAGTTGATGCTTGGCGCGCTGACCGATCCATTGCGCGACCTTGGAGCGAGGTCGAAGCCGAGTTAGTCGCCAAGGGCCTGCTTGATGCCGAACCCTGAGTCACCGCGTTACACAGTGCAGATAATCAAGAGTGAACAAAAGATGCTTGAACGCCTGCCGCGCGACCTGTTGCAACGAGTACGGCGAGCGCTCAATAGGCTGGCCGTCGACCCGAGGCCGTCAGGCTGTAAAAAACTAGCTGGTCATGAGAATTACTACCGGATCCGTGTCGGCGACTGGCGCATCACCTATGCACTCTTCGACGATGAGTTGATTGTACTTGTCATCGAGGTTGCGCCGCGCGGAGATGCGTATCGCAACCTGTAACGCTCACGGTTGGCGTCAAGTCGGAAATAGATAAGCACTGCCAGCATTCCGTTGGCACATTGAGCCGGCAGGGCGCCCCAAGGCTCTTCCAAATGGTGACTATGCCGAACACAATCGACGTGTCCATTTCACTGCCCCAAGACCTCTACGAACACCTGCAGAGCGTGGCGCAAGCCGCTGACCAGCCGCTGCCTGACCTGCTGGTGCAGATACTGCGCGCCGGCGCACCGCCGGACTGGACGCAGGCGCCGGCCGCACTCCAGGACGAACTTGCCGCGCTGCATGCCCTAGACGACGCCGATCTGGCGGAGATCGCCCAAAGCGAACGCTCCGCGGGCGAAGTGACGCGCCACGAGGGCCTGCAGGAGAAGAACGTGGACCGCGCGCTCAGCGCGTCCGAACGCGCCGAACTGGCCGCGCTGGAAGCCGCTGCCGACCGCTTTGCCTGGCGCAGGAATCATGCTATCGCCCTGCTGCGCTGGCGCGGGTACGAGCAGCCAGAGAAAAGAGGCGGTGATCTGTAGAGAAGGCAGATTGTTCTTCAAGGATCGAAGAGGCCGGGGTTATTAACCCCGGCCTCTTCGTCTATTCGTTGAGGCCAATCATCGAAAGGAGACTTCACCATCCTTCTAGCAGAGCCGCGGCACCGAATCGTCCGACAAATGCTGCATCTTTTTCCTTACGACGCCGACGTGTCCAGCAGCGGCAGCACCAGCGCCGACGGATGGGCGGCATCGTGGTAAACGGTCTGCTCGGCGGGCAGCATGTCCACGGCCGTGGCCTGGTTCTCCAAGATACCCAGATTGCGCGCAAAGCGGGGGTGCGCACCGCTGGCCACGATTACGCGCAGCCGCTGCCCGGCGCGCACGCGATAGGCCGTCGCCGAGAGTGAGACGGTGATGCGCATGCTGCCGTCGGGCTGCGGCTCGCCCCGCCCCGGCTCAATGCGGAAGTTGCCGTCGCAGATGTTGGTGGAGCGCCCCGTCTTGTCCACGACGCAGAGACGGCCAAAGAAGTCGGTGGTCGGCCGGCTGGACTTGACGTAGAGTTCGAGCTGCACGGAGCCGGCAAACTCCACATCCTCGCGCAGCGGAATCGACGAGAAAACGAGCACGTCGGCGCGCCGTTCCAGCGGCCGGTTGTCGACAGGACCGGCGTCGCTGGCCAGTTTGGGGCCGCCGAGATTCGGGGTCGGGTCGGCGGGGTTGTAGGTGTAGCTGTCGGGCGCCGCGCCGGCGGACGGCGTCTGTGTGAACAGTCGCCCCGTCTTGGCCGCGCCGTTGCCGTGCAGGAATAGGCGCAGCGGCTGGCTGGGCGGCGGCCACTGCTCGAAGTGCCGCCAGCGGTTGGCGCCCATGACATACAGGTGCACCGGCTTCTCGTCGGGTGAAGGGGGCTCGCCGCGCAGGTGCTCGGCGTACCAGCGCAGCCCCTCGCGGAACGCCACTGGGATGTAGCCGGTCTCCATGTGCGTCCACGGGCCGACGGTGAGCCGCGGCTCCAGCCCGGCCCCCACCTGTGTGGCGTAGTCCTCCAGCAGGCCATCGAGGAAAAGGTCGTACCATCCGCTGACAAAGAGCGCAACCGGCCCCTTGGCAACCGCCGCGCTATGGTCGACCGCCTGCCACGCCGGGTCATCCGGCCCCGACTCGCTCATCTCGCGATAGAGCGGGTCGACCTTGCCGATGGCCAGTTCGTCGGCGGTCATCAGCGGCAGGTGGGAGAAGGCGTCGGCCAGGTGGCGGTCCTGCACGGCGGCATCGGTCACGCGGCGCATGCGCTCGATGGGTCCCAACTCGCCGTCGTCCATGGACGTGAGTTGGAACATCCAGCGCACGAGCAGGTCGAGCGGGAAGCCATTGTCGTGGTACTGCATGAGGTGCGAATGGGCGATGATGGGCACCAGCGCCTTGAGGTAGGGCGATCCGCCGGCGGCCGCCGCCCACTGCACGTAGCCAAGATAGCTCGGTCCCCACATGCCGATCTTGCCGTCGCACCACGGCTGCATGGCCATCCACGCCAGCGAGTCAACGCCGTCGTCGGTCTCGTTTACAAAGGCCGTGAACTCCCCTTCGGAATCAAAGCGCCCGCGTACATCCTGGGCGATGACGTGGTAGCCGTGCGAGGCGAACTTCTGCGCGGCAAGCTCCCACATCGCGCGGCTGGGACCGCCGCGGCCGTAGGGCGTCCGCACCAGCACCGCCGGCCCGATCTCCACACCTACGGGGATCCAGTGGTCGGCGATCAGGGCGATGCCGTCACGCATGGGCACGCGCAGCCCGCGCGTCACCGTGACCTGGAGCGGGCCGGTGGGCAGGTCGAGCATCTGCGTCAGGGCGGCGCGCATGGCGCTCTGCGAGAGCTTATTTTCAAAGAGCAGGCGCTCCATCTGCGGAGTGAGAAATGACATGCAGGCCTCCTTGTCAGATGCGCACGAAGCGGTGCACCGACCATGCGATGAGCAACTGGGCGGCGTAATAGGTGCTCATAATCAACAGATCGCGTTGCGGCAGCGGGCTGCGGAACTTGTCCAGCGCCAGGATCGAGTCGGACGCCAGGAAGAGGATGGCGCCGACCATGGCCAGCAGCGCCGCCGTGTCGCGCACGCCCCACCACAACTCGGCCGCCTGCCAGCCCATGGCCACGAGCACCACGGCGTAGAAGATCACCGGGATGCGGAACTCACCGATGTGCGGCCACAGCAGGTAGAGCAGCACCGCGCCATAGAGCACGAAGGGCAGCAACACGAACCAGTGAAATCGAAAGCCGCCGCGTGAAACGTACGCGCCGATGTAGAAAAGGTGCGCGACGAGAAAACTGACCAGCCCCCACACAAAGGTGTTGCCCGGCAGCATGAGAAAGACATCGCCCGCCAGTGAGAAGATGATGCCCGCCGCTACCAGCCCGCGATAGAGCGCCGACACAGGGTCGGGCAGCGTCAGGACCACGAGCAGGATCAGCCCCGTTGTCAGCGGCTTGAAGAGATAGCGCTGTGTCTGCGTGCCGGCGTAGGTCGTCCAGATGTAGACGACGCCGGAGATAACGGCAGCAGCACTGAGCGTCCAGGCAGCGATCATGGGCAGGCTCTCCTCCTCGCACCGCACGTCCGCGGCAACGAGGATAATGTGCTCAATAGATGAACGGAATCAGGCGCTTGCTGACCTCGCGATAGGCCGCATAGGGCGGAAAGGCCGCGCTTAACAACCGTTCCTCGTAGTTTAGCTTGACCAGCAGGTCGACCGCCAGCACGGCGTAGATAAGCCAGCGCGCCGGCGTCGGCATCTCCAGCACGAGCGCCAGCGCGCCAAGCAGGATCGACGCGTACATGGGGTGGCGGATCCAGCGATACGGCCCGTCGCGCACCAGCCGGCTACCGGAGCGCACGTCGGGCGTTACGTTGACGTTGCGCACGCTCACAGTGAGGATCGCCCAGGCACCCAGCGCCAGCGCGGCGATCTCCATCGCCAGCAGCAGCGGGTTACGGGCGATAATCGGCCCGGTCAGCGCCAGGGCAATCAGACAGCCGAACTGGATGGCGACCAGCGCGTACGATTTGAGCCGGTTTGGCCGGGGCGGCGTACTAGCCATGCGTCATGCGCCCGTCAGCCGGCGCCGCCGCCCTTCTGGTCTTGCCCGCTCTGCCCGCCGGACTCGGCATCCTTGCCCTCGTAGGTCTGCGGGTCGCGGCCAAAGACCGTCGTCGCATCGAGCAGGCGCACCGACAGGTGGCCGGTGATCTGCTCGGGCACGAAGCGCCACGACCAGTTGCCCGAGGCGCGGCCGGGCAGGTTCATGCGCGCCTCGCCGCCCAGGTTGAGCAGATCTTGCAGCGGCGCAATCGCCACGTTGGCCACACTTCGCCAGGCGCCTTCGACCATGGTCCACGCGGCGTCGTGGCCGTCGGTGCGGAAGTAGCGACGGAAGTGGTCGCGTTCCTTGTCGGTGGCCGTGTTGCGGTACCAGCCCCAGGTCGTGTCGTTATCGTGCGTGCCGCTGTAGACGATGAAGTTGCGCGAAAAGTTGTGCGGCAGGAACTTGTCGCTGGCGTCGGTGCTAAAGGCGAACTGCAAAATCTTCATGCCGGGCAGGTTGAACTCGTCGCGCAGGGCGATGACGTCGGGTGTGATCTCGCCCAGATCCTCGGCGATGATGGGCAGGTTATCGCCCAGCTCTTCGCGGATGACATAAAAGAGGTCGGCGCCGGGACCCGTGACCCACTGGCCGTTGATGGCCGTCTCCTCGCCCGCCGGCACTTCCCAGTAGCCGGCAAAGCCGCGGAAATGGTCGATACGCACGATGTCGTAGAGACGCAGCGCGGCGCGGATGCGGCGAATCCACCAGGCGTAGCCGTTGCGCTTCATGCTTGCCCAGCGGTAGAGCGGGTTGCCCCAGAGCTGGCCCGTGGCGCTGAAATAGTCCGGCGGGACGCCGGCCACCACGGTGGGCTGGAACTCGTCGTCCAGGAAGAACTCCTTGGGGCTGGTCCAGGCGTCGCTGCTGTCCATGGCGACGAAGATGGGGATGTCACCGACGATTGCGATGCCCTTGCTATTCGCATAGCCCTTGAGTTCGAGCCACTGGCGATAGAAGAGCCACTGGTTGACCTTGTGGCCGTGCACGGCCGCGGCATGTTCTTCGCGCGCCGCGTCGAGCGCCTTCTTCTTGCGGCTGCGCAGATCCATCTCCCACTGGTTCCACGCCGCACCGTTGTGCGCGTCCTTGAGCGCCATGAAGAGTGCAAAGTCGTCGAGCCAGTCGGCATTCTCGGCGCAGAAGGCGTCAAACTCGGCGCGCAGTTCGGGCGTCGCCCGGCCGGCGAAATCGGCTGCGACCTGGCGCAGCAGCGGCAGCTTCCAGGTGTAAATTACGCCGTAGTCGACACGTTCGCGCGGGAAGTGCGGCGCACTGTCGAGCACCGCCTGGTCGAGCAGCCCCATCTGTACCAGCGTCTCCAGGCTGATGAGATAGGGGTTGCCGGCAAAGGAACTGAAGCTCTGATAGGGGCTGTCACCGTAGCCGGTGGGGCCGAGCGGCAGCACCTGCCACAGCGTCTGTCGCGTGTGGGCCAGAAAGTCGACCCAGTTGTAGGCGTCGCCATTGAAGCTGCCGATGCCGTAGGTGCCCGGCAGCGAGGTGGGGTGGAGCAGGATACCACTGCGCCGTACGTTGTCCATTTGAGTTCTCTCCCGCTAAAGCAATTCTCTCGTAAAAGATGAATCTGGTCTCAATCCTCAGCCGGCAAAGCCGCCAAAGCGCACGACCGTCGTCACATAGACGCCGACCGCCAGCAGCAGCAGGCACAACACCGTCCAGATCGCCTCCAGCACGCGGCGATCTACCACTTCGAGCGGCTGCGGGCCGGGCCGCACCGCTACCGGCTGGCGATAGCGCGGCATGATGCCGAAGGTAATGAGCGCGCCGCCCACGAGGCCGCCGATATGTCCCCAGTTGTCGATGAAGCCGGAACTGAAGCCGATGATGAGATTCAGCACCAGCACGATGGCCATGTTCTGCAGGATGGCGCGGCCCTGCATGCCGAAGTTATTGTGATATTTCAGAAAATAGATCGAGATCCCGCCGAGCAGTCCAAAGATGGCGCCCGACGCCCCGACGGAGACGGGGCCGGAGAGCGCATAGCTGAAGAGGCTGCCGTACAACCCGCTGATGAGAAAAATGGCCAGGAAGCGGACGTGTCCGGTGTAGCCCTCCAGCAGTGGCCCCAGCGCATAGAGCGCGTAAAGGTTGAACATGACGTGCACCACGCCGCCGTGCAGGAAGATGGCCGTGAAGAGCCGCCACACCTCGCCCTGGGCGATGTACTCGTTGACCTTGGCCCCCATCAGTACCAGCACCTCGATGCTGGGACTGGTCAGCGCCGCAAGCGAGCGATAAGCCATGAAGCCGAGCGCGACCTCGACGACGAAAACAGCCAGAATCACGACGATCAGCACGCGCGTGACCGTCGGCTTGCTCAGCTTGATGTAGAACTGCGGCCGCGCTTCGGCCATGACGGGCCGCGACGGCGGGCTGGAGAGCGGGCCTTGTACGCTCATAGGATCACCGGAGTCCACCCCACGCGGCTCTTTTCGGCGCGGATAATGCTGAGCACCTGGTCGACGGCATCGTCGAGCTGCTCTTCGGGATTGATGACCACGTAGTCGAACTCCGTGAAGCGCCGTAACTCGCGCCGTGCGGTGACGATGCGCATCTTGAGCTGGTCGGGCGGTTCGGTCTTGCGCAATTGCAGCCGGCGCACCAGTTCCTCCTCGCTTTCGGCGGTGAGAAAAATCGTCACCGCGTTGGGCACCAGCGCGCGGATCGTGGCCGCGCCCTGCACGTCGATGCGCATGACCACATCCTGGCCGCTGGCCAGCGCCTCGCGCACATGCTTCTTGGGGATGCCCTTGTAGTCGCCGTAGACGACGGCATACTCGAGCAACTCGTTGTTCTCGATCATCTCGGCGAAGTCGCCGACCGAGACAAAGTGATAGTCGATGCCGTCTACCTCATTGGGTCGCATCGGCCGGGTCGTGGCGGTCACGACGAAATAGAAGGGGTAACCACTCTCCTTTAGCCCCTGGATCACCGAATCTTTGCCGACGCCGCTGGGGCCGGAGAGCACCACCAGCACGGGACGCGGCGTGTTGAGGCTGGCGTAGAGCGCCTCGACCTCGTGGTCCTGTTCCTGCTGTAAAGCAAACAAGCAAACCTCCCCAAGTGTGCGGCAGTTGCACACCGCGCGCACCAGAATCTTGAACGGTCATGCAGGGAGCGGATATAATCGCAGCCACCGAGCGAGGCGAGCCCTGGAGCCGCCTGCCGCTCCGCTGACGCATTTCATCCGCATGGACGGCTACCCCGTCGAGGGCACATGGCGCCGCCACCCATGCGACAGTATACGTGAGGAATCGGGAGGGCGAAAAGAGAGAGCCATGCCAATCTATGAGTATTTCTGCTTCGATTGTCGCAAACGGGTGAGTGTCTTCTTCCGCACCTTCTCGGACGCCAGCGACGACGCGGCGCGCTGCCCGCAATGCGAAGGCGCACACCTGCGCCGCCTGGTCAGCCGCGTGGCCGTGCTCAAGACCGAGGATGCCCGGCTCGACGATATGGCCGACCCGTCATTCATGGCCGGGCTGGAGAACGAAGACCCGCGCGCGCTGGCCGGCTTCATGCGCAAGATGAGCGATGAGATGGGCGAGCCGCTCGACGCCGAGATGACCGAAATGGTCGACCGGCTGGAGCGCGGGGAAAGCCCCGAAGAGATCGAGAAGTCCATGCCCGACATGGGCGGCGGCGATGCCATGGGCGGCATGGGTGGTGGTATGGGCGGCGGAGACTTCGATCTGTAATCAGATCTTCTCGAAGTGCGCGACGTCCAGCACGAAGATGGTGGCGCCGCCCATGTGCTTCTCCACGGGCGTGGGGATGTGCACCTCGCCCGGCTCCATGACCGGCGGCAGCGGCGTCACATACTGAATCCGGCTCGGGCAGCTCTCGCGAAAGATGGAGAGGACCTCTTCGACCTTCTCGTCGTCCACACCGCAGAAAATCGTCGTGTTGCCCACGCGCAAAAAGCCGCCGGTCGTACTCGTCACCGTGGCCGAAAAGCCGCGGCGCGCCAGGCGGTCGAGTACGTTGCGGGTGTCGTCGCTGTTGATAATGCCCATTACCAGCTTCATCGTTGCTGTCCTTTCCCGATTCCTTGCGAACCCAACCTATTGTTTGCCGGCCGTTGCGCGCAGCAGCGCGCCCACGCGTGCCGCCACCGCCGCATGAATCGCCGCCACCGGCTGCACGGCATCGACGACCAGCCAGCGCGCTGGTTCGTCGGCTGCCAGGCGGTGGTAGCCTTCACGCACGCGCTCATGGAAGGCCAGTGCCTTGTTCTCCATGCGATTCCACTCCTCGGCCGCGCCGGCGCGCTTGCGCTCCAGCCCGGCCTGCACGTCGATGTCGAGATAGACGGTGAGATCGGGCAGCAGCCCGCCGGTGGCATAGGCACCAAGCTGGCGTAGCGGCGCAAGCTCCTGGCCGTGGCCGTAGCCCTGATAGGCCAGCGTGCTGTCGGCATAGCGGTCGCACAGCACGACGTTGCCTGCGGCCAATGCCGGCCGGATGACCTCGTCCACCAGTTGTGCGCGTGCGGCCTGGAAGAGCAGACTCTCCGACCGCGGGCTCATCTCGGTGTGGGCCGGGTCGAGCAGCAACGCCCGCACCGCGTTGCCGATGCGGGTGCCGCCCGGCTCGCGCGTCGTCGTGACCGCCAGCCCTTCGGCGTCGAGCAGTTCGGCCAGTAGCCGGATCTGGGTTGTCTTGCCGCTTCCCTCGGGACCTTCAAAGGTGATAAAGAGACTCACGCCGGGTTTCGACCGCCTGTGTGACACGCGCCTGGTAGAGAGCCGCCCGCCGCCTTGTTGCACCGGACGGTGACCTGCGTGAGATTATACCACCCCTCCGCCAAATCACCCCGCGCCGCAGCAACGCGGGTGCGCCCCGGAAAAGCCCCGGAAAATCGGCGACGTGCACCGCCAACCGCGCAGCGGTGCGCCGGCGCGGTGATCGTCCGGCTATTCGTGCTGGAGTTCGTCGTTTGTGGAAGAGACAGGCCAGGAGTCGGGTCTCCTGGCCTGCGTTGCGTCAGCGGCGGAAGATGCGCACGCGGCGGTACGGCTCGCGGCCGTAGCTGTGGCTCACCAGGTTGGCGGCCCGCGCCAGTTGGTGCTGCTGGCTGCGGATGGCTGCCGATTGCGGGCTGAGGATGACGTCCGACGCGCCGCTCAGCACGCGCTGGATGCCCTCCTGCGTCTCGCGCATGGCCTCGTCGAAGGCGTCGATGGGGTCGACCGAGATGTTGAAGATGTCGACCAGCACCTGCTCCATTTGCGTGCCGGTGTTGCTGCGCAAGATGTAGACCGGGATGCCGCGGCGCTCGGCATCCTGGATCGGCGCCGGCTGCTGGCGATAGTAGTTCTTCAGCGTCATCACCGCATCGGCCAGGTTGAGGTTGTCCACGATCTGGATCGGCACGTTGAGGCTGTTAGCCGCCGACCGCAGCCGGTTCTGGCCGATGCCGTACGGATAGATGCGTACGGTGTTGCGTTTGACCGGTGGCGGCGGTTCGTACTCTTCCGGCGCCGCAAAGGAGTGGCCGTTCGTCTCCTCTACGAGCTGCTCATCTGGCGTCTCACGGCCGCGGCGGCGCCGCGGCTTGCCGGAGAAGTTGTTCTCCTGCGCCTCGGGCGTCTCGCGGCGGCTGATGCGAATCTCGCCGCGCTCGTCCACGTAGCGGTCTTCGGGGACCTGCACGCGCCCGCGCAGCAGTGCATCGACCGCCTCGGCGACGTCATGATGGATGACCATGTGCTGGCGATCCTTGATCTCGATCAGCACGTCGAAGGTGGGCGGGGCGCGGCGCTCGAGCACGCTCTTCTGCGTCCCGCGGCGGCGCGCCTCCTCGTCCGAGAGCGTGACCGACTCGATGCCGCCGACGAGATCGCTCAGCGTCGGGTTCATGAGCAGGTTCTCCAGGCTGTTACCGTGCGCGGTGCCGATGAGCTGCACGCCGCGCTCGGCAATGGTGCGGGCGGCGATGGCCTCCAGCTCGCGGCCGATTTCGTCGATGATGATCACTTCCGGCATGTGATTCTCCACCGCCTCGATCATCACCTCGTGCTGGAGCGACGGGTCCGGCACCTGCATGCGCCGCGAGCGGCCGATGGCCGGGTGCGGGATGTCGCCGTCGCCGGCGATCTCGTTGCTGGTGTCGACGATGACCACGCGCTTGACTTCGCTGCGCAAGCGTGCGGCCTCGCGCAGCAGCGTCGTCTTGCCCACGCCGGGCCGGCCCAGCAGCAGGATGCTGCGCTCGCTGCTGACGATATCTTTGATGATCTCGATGGCGCCGTAGACGGCACGCCCCACGCGACAGGTGAGGCCGATGACATCGCCCTTGCGGTTGCGGATGGCGGAGATGCGGTGCAGCGTGCGCTCGATGCCGGCGCGGTTGTCGGTGCCGAAGTCGCCGACGCGCTCCACCACCATGCGCAGGTCGTCCAGCGTGATCTCATGCTTGCTCAGCACGAGTTCGCCGTCGGTAAAGCGGGCCTCGGGCAGACGGCCCAGGTCCATAATGACCTCGATCAGGTTGCCCTTGCGCTCTGACTGGGCCAGCACCTCGCGGATGCGATCGGGCAGCACAGCCAGGAGCAAATCGAGATCGTCGGTGATTTGGAGTGTGTTCATGTTCGGTTGTTCAGGTGCGGATATAGGTTCAACAACTTCACGCTGCGGTTGGCGAACGGTTGGTTCGGGTATCACTAGGCTTTTCCTGAATCGATGGCGGCGGATGATGGTACGGACTTCTGCACCGCGTGTGGCGGGGCGAATGAGGTCGGCACGACTTCGCTGGTCGTCTCCACCACGGGTACCGCAGTCGAGACGCTTTCGCGCACCCACTTGACTACATGTTTCACCATCCTGACACGGTCACTAAATGGCGCAAAGCCAAACTCATTGAGAATCGTCTCGAGGCCGCCGTGGAAGTCACTCGACGCCACGTAGAGCGGTGCGGGCCAGCGTTTCTCCGCAGCCATACGGAGCCCCTGGCCAACAAGCACGCTCAACATCGTCGAATCGGGCTGCAATGTGTCGGCCCACAATTGCAGCCACGTCCCGCTGCTGCCTGCGGTCAACTGGAACGCGCCGGCTACGATCCCGGCGTCGAGGGCTATGTAGGTAACGCTATTCTCAGCACGATTGTTCTCCAATAACGGTGGTTGCGCGCCGGATTCGCCGGTGGCGCCTTCGGCCGCCTGCACCGGCTCCGGCACTGTCTTGGTGTAGAGACGCAGGAGCGCCCAATCGTCGACGGTCGTGCGCGGGCGTACGGTATTGACCGGCGCCACCGGCGCCGCCGCCTCGCGCGGGGTGAAGTGGCGCCAGACCGTCTGCCGGCAATAGGGCTGGAAGCCGACGCCGGCAAAGGTGTTGACCAACAGCGGCTGATCGGGCACGTCGGCGTAGAGACGGTCGATAGCCAGGCTCGGCGCCTCGTGGGCCAGGTGCGAAAGCAGCTTGGTCCAGATGGCAGGGTGCCCGCTCGGCGCGGCAATGCTGGGCGCAAGGCACAGGATATCGGCCTCGGGCCGGCCCGCCCGCCGTACGATCTGGAGCGCGCCCTCGTGCACCAGGCCATGCCCCTCCTGGCGCAGCACGTACGTTACCGCCCCGGCTGTACTCCAGGGCAGGATGGCGCTCAATGCAACCGGCGCCATGGCGTGAGGTTGAAGGAACGATTGAGCGCAGGGAAGCCGCATAGCCTGACGGCTCAGGCGCTGGATCAGGTAGAGGTCGCCAAGTTGGAATGGGCGAATCACCGGGTTTGAGTCTCCGCAAAGGAGTGCGGTTGGTCCAGATCGTGACTGTGCTAACAACTGGCTTCATTGTATCGCACTTTACCGGGCCGGGCAAGTAATCTGCGCCACTAATTACATTATGTTAATAGTTCGTTAATCAAGGAACGCGACAGTAGCACCGATGGCGGCAACAAAATCACAGCAAAACCGGCGGTTTACGAAATACCTGAAGCGTGGTAGCATAAGGCATCCGTTACGGATACACTTCACAGCACCATCTTTGCCCTGTAGTAATCTACAAAGACATATCTTGAAAGGAGCTTCTACGTATGCGTTCAAAAGTCTTGTCCCTGCTACTGGTATTGGTCCTGCTGCTGGCGACCTTCAGCACGGCGCTCGCGCAGGCCGAACCCTTCTGTGGGGACCTGGATGAGGCCGATTGTGCCCTCCTCACGACGGCGACGGAAAACATGATGGATGTCGCCTCTTACACCGCCGGCGCCGAGTACAGCGCCCAGTTGATCGGTCTCCCCGGGTTGCCCTTGAGCGAGGCGTCCGTGAACGTCATGGTCGGCGGCGCATTTGCCTACGACGATGCCGCACTGGCCGCTGCCCAGCAGTTGGGCATGGCGACGAGCCAGGAAGATATCGCCGCTCTCATGAGCGACTCCCCAGAACTCTTTGTCGACTTCTACAACGGCTGGTCCTTCGACGCCCAGATTGACGTCGTGGTCAGCGAAGAGCTGGCTGCGGCCCTCTCGGCCGATGCCGGTGTCGCGATTCCCACCGAACTGGCCGTCCCGCTGATCCTCAAGGATGGCATCCTCTATGTGGATGTCACCGAGCTTGCGCCGCTGATGGAAGGTGGCGCGGGCATGGAAGGTTGGATCGGCTTCGAACTGGGTCGTGTCATCGAAGCGGCGGCTGAGCAGGGCGCCTTTGAGCAGGCGGCTGCCTCCATGGATCCGGAAGCCATGGCCATGGCCGGTGGCGAAGATGCTGCCACCGCGGCTGCCCTCATGGGCATGGCGGCTGCAATGAGCGACCCCACGGCCTTCGAAGAATTCCAGACCATCGTGCGCGCCGACGATGAGGATATGGACGGCATGTCCGTCGCCGTCTTCGTCACCAGCTTCGACGTCCTGGCCTTCATCAGCAGCCCGCAGTTTGTGGACCTGATCATGGGTCTGGTTGACTCGGGCGCGCTGGGCCCGGATGCCCCGACGGCTGCCGACCTCGAGCAGGGTATGCAGATGCTGGGTCTCATGGGCCCCATGCTCTTCCAGGGTCTGACCTCGGAAAGCACGACCATGGTCAGTGTCGACGAGCCGAGCTACATCGTGGGCCAGAGCACCCTCTTCAGTTGGGATCTCGCCGGCCTGTTGCAGATGGCTGCCATGAGCGGCGCCATCCCCGCCGACGAAATGCCCTCCGGCGAGTCGAAGATCGAGATCTTCACCTCGGTGCTGAATGGCGACTTCAACGAGGCGCAGGAGATCGAGACGCCGGCCGATGCGCAGATCGTCCCGGCCGAGGCCATGATGCAGTCCGCCGAGACCAACTAAGGCGGGCCGCCGAGTTCCTCCGCTCATACTGCCGGTAAAAAAGAGAGCGCCGCATCGATGCGGCGCTCTCTTTTTTGTTGGATCCAGGGGTAGAAAAACTAGTTATCACCAGCCACGTACGAGGCCACCAGTGCGCCATCCGCCGTGCGCAGTTCAAGCTGATCGCCTTGAATCGTGAAGGTCGCCGCCGTGGGCAGCGCCAACAGGTACTCGGCTTCCTGCTGCATGATCTCATCGGGGCAGGCCTTGCGCGTCGAGGCCGGCGGGTCGATGGTAATCGACGAACCGTCCGTCGTGTAGCCGCCCATGTAGTTGTTGCAGCCGGCCGAACCGCTCAAGGAGCCGTCATCGCCAAAGATCGCCGTGATTTCGGTGTCGGCCAGGACGGAGACTGCGCCGCCGCGACCATTGTTGTAGAAGAGCGCGACCCAGGTGACGCCCGTCAATGCAGCAGGCTCCAACACGGTGAAGGTCGCAACCGGATTCCCCGCCCCATCGAGCAACGAAAGCTGGCCGTCGGCAATGGCGTAGGATGCCGTGGCGCCATAGGCGGCCATGAGTTGCATCTCCACGGTCATCTGCGGTTCGGGGCATGCCATCATGGTCATGGGGCCGGGCATGATGCTCAGGCTCTCGCCGTCGAGCGTGTAGGCGGCGCCGTAGTTGTTGCAGCCGCTGCTGCCGCTGACGGAGCCATCGGCAAAGGTCGCCGTCGCCTCGACGCCGGCGGGCACCTCGACGAGCGCGCCGCTGTCGTCGGCTACGCTGACGAGCAGCCACGTCGGACCTTCGAGACCGGCGCTATCGGCGGACTCGGCCGCGACCGGCTCCTTGCTCACCACCTCGACGAGCGTGTACTGCAAGCTCGAGGCATCAGCCGGCGCGTTCTCGACCGGCGTCACCAGCACGCGCAACTCGTACTCGTAGCCCGGCTCGAACTCGAAGCCCTCGATCTGGCTATAGAAGTACTTGTAGTCGTCTTCAGGATTCTCCTTGACCAGCATGCACTGCATCGGGCCGACACCCACGCAGTCCACCAGTTCGGGGCCGACGTAGAGCGTGACTTCCTCGCCGGCGGGCGCCGTCTCCTGCGCGGCCGGCTCCTCAGCCGCACCGTCCTGCGGGGGCATGATCGGCTGGCAGGCCGCCAGCGCAAGCATCGCCACCAGGGCGACCAACATCCCAACCAAACGTCCGTTCATCTTCGCTTACTCCTTTATTGATTCATTGCGTTGGTTTCACAGTGGCAGCCGGCCTCGTAAACGCCCGCTGCCTCCAGATGACGATGACCATGCGGCGATTGTTCCCACGTGCGGGTTTACCGGATCAGAATCAGCTCGGTCTGCGGTTCGCCCAGGAAGATGGTGCCCTCCTCGGTGACCAGCACGTCCTCTTCCAGCCCCATGTAGCCGTAGCCTTCCACAAAGAGGCCCGGCTCCACCGTGTAGACGTGGCCCGCTTCGAGCGGATAGTTGGGCGTATCGCCGTAACGCTCCCAGAGCGGGCCAAGCACGCCGCCGCCGTCGTGGCAGGCGCGGCCGAGGTGGTGGCCGGTGGCGTACTGGAACTCCGGGTAGCCGGCATCGGTCACGACCTTGCGCGCCACGGCGTCGATCTCCTTGCCCGTGACGCCCGGCTTCATGGCTGCCACCGCCGCCTGGATCGCCCGCACGATGGTCTCGAAGCCGCGCCGCACAGGTTCCGGCGCTTCGCTCTCGCCGGGGCGCAACACGTAGAGCACGCGCTGGATGTCGGAGCAGTACTCGTCCTGCTTGATGCCGAAGTCGAAGTGCACCATGTGCCCCGGCTCGATCTTGATCTCCGTGGGGCCGGCATGGCCGACGGGCGTATCCGGCCCGCTGTTGACGGCCGGGCACGCAGCGCGCTCCCACGAAGTTTCCAGCCCGAGCGCGTCGACCTGGTCGTGCATGTAGCGGCCGACCTCGCGCTCCTCCTTACCCACCGCGACAAACTCGAAGGTGCGCTGGTAGATGTCGAAAGTGGTAACGATCGCCTGCTTGATGAGCGCAACCTCGGCCGCGGTCTTGCGGCTGCGCAGCGCGGTAATGACAGGGCCGGCGGAGACGAAGCGCTCGGCATAGGGCGTGCCGCGCAGGTACTCGTGCAGCAGCAGGAAGAGACCGTGCGTCAGCCCGTCGGCGTGCGAGTTGTCGGTGGAGTAGTTGAGCGCGATCTGCTGCGGGTCGAGGTCGGCCAGCACCTTGCGCAGCGGCTCGCTGAAGGCGGCATCGTAGGTGACGACCTCGTCGTAGGCGCCCAGCCGGCGCACATTCTCGGCATCGAAGCGGCCGAGGATGGCGATGCGCCGCCCCGAGCGGGTGAGGATGAACGCGCTCTGCCAGGTGACGTCGTGGCCATAGATGAAGGGCAGCACGGGGTCGAGCACGGCTGACGTCTCGCGCACGAAGGTGAGCCAGCAGTCAATGCCTTTCTCCTCCAGGATGCCGGCCGCCTGGTCAAGTTTCTCGCGAATCAGGGTGTAATCTGGGATAGTCTGGATGCTCATGATGGTGATTTCTTGTCCAATCGCAGTTGGTGGAAGTTGCCCGGCCATACCTTGCACGGTGATGGGCGTACGTTACCATAAACCGTGGCTGGTAAGAAACTGCCTTGCGACCGGTGCGGGGATCGAGAGCACACGGGCACAACGGCCTTGTGGGCGGTGCTATACTGAATAATAGAGAGCGATCCGCGCGATGAGCGGCAAGGTAGGCACCCGCTGCGCCGTAGCGGACTCCGCTCGGTTCGGACAACGGTCCAAGGAGTGTACGATGAAACCTTCCAGCCAGAAAGTTGCTGCGTGGGTGACGCGGTGCGTGTTCGGCATTCTTTTTGCCGTCACCCTGGGCCTGATCGTGCGCGATGCGGCCGTCATGGAGCCCAACCCTGGCGACGTTGCCGTCACGGCGGCCCTGCTGGCGGTGCCTCTGCTGCTGATCTTCTTTGCCCTCGACATCCTGGTCGAGAGCGTCGAGCAGAAGGTGATGACTCACCACCTTTCGCCGCGGCTGGCAGCCATCTTGCGCTGGACGCCGCGCATTGGTGTGCTGATCTTTGCCGCCTTCATGAGCCTCTTTGCCCTGGACGTCTTCGGCCAGGGGACGAGCCTGTGGGAGACGACCGTCGGGCTGATGATGCACCTCATCCCGACGGCGCTGCTGCTCGTCGTGCTGCTGGTGGCCTGGCGCTGGCCGTGGATCGGCGGCGTAGCCTTTCTGCTTGTGGCCGGGCTCTTCGTGCTGCAATTTGGCGGCGGCTGGGGGGATCAGTGGTCGCTCTACCTGCTCTTCGTCGGCACGCCGGCGCTGATGGGTGCGCTCTTCCTGGCCAACTGGTGGCTGCGCGACGACATGGGCGCTTCGGACACAGGCATCGGCGCCACGTAGATTCGCGACATTGAATCACAGAACATCTTTGAACCACGAAGCGCGCGGAGAGGCGCAGAGAATCAACGGAACGTGTCAGCCGGAGTCCCCACATTGACCGTTGACCATTGACCATTGACCGTTGGCCGTTGACCGTTGACCGTTGGCCATTGACCATTGACCATTGACCGTTGACCATTGACCGTTGACCATTGACCGTTGACCATTGACCGTTGACCATTGACCGTTGACCATTGACCGTTGACCATTTCCTTTCCCGGCAGTTGATTGCCTTCCTCCGCCGCGGTTGCCGGCGCGCCTGCTTTTCGCTACAATCAGACTACATCCAACAACCCATCCCGGCGCGGCGCCGTCGTGCGCGCCAAAACAAGAAGGTTCCCATGCGCAAGTTTCTGCTTGGCCTGCTCGCCGTCGTGCTTGCATTGCTCGTCCTCGTGCCGCTGGGCGGCTACTTCTGGCTGCGCACCAGCCTGCCGCTGACCACCGGCACCGTGCGCGTCGCCGGCGTCGACGGCCCCATCGAGATCGTGCGCGACGCGGACGGCGTGCCGCACATCTTCGCCGGCACCGACCACGATGCCTTCTACGGGCTGGGCTATGTCCACGCGCAGGACCGCCTGTGGCAGATGGAGATGAACCGCCGCATCGGCGCCGGCCGGCTGAGCGAGATCCTGGGCGACGCCACCCTCTCCATCGACAAATTCCAGCGCACCATGGGCTACTACCGCGCCGCGCTGGGCGACCTGGAGGTCATCGAGCCGCGCAGCCGCCAGGCGCTGGATGCCTATGCCGCCGGCGTCAACCAGCGGCTGAGCGAGGGGCACACGTTGCCGCCTGAGTTCATCTTGTTGGGCGTCTCGCCCGAGCCGTGGCAGCCGGCCGACTCGCTGGTCTGGCAGAAGATGATGTCGTGGGATCTGGGCGGCAACTACGACATGGAGTTGCTGCGCCAGCAACTGGCGCAGGCGCTCGGCCCCGAACGCACCGCGCAACTGCTGGCCGGCTATCCGGCCGACGGCATCGACATCCTGGCCGGCGTGCAGATCGACCCCGGTGCGGCCGCGGCGCTGCTCGAGATCGACCGCCGCATCGAGACGGATTTTGCGCGCGGCGGGCGCGAATCGGGCAGCAACGACTGGGTCATCGCCGGCGCGCGCACAGAAACGGGTATGCCGCTGCTGGCCGACGACCCGCACCTGGGCACCTCCATCCCGTCGATCTGGTACCTGGCCGAAATCCAGGGCGACACGATCCACTCCATCGGCTCCACCTTTCCCGGCCTGCCCGCCATCGTCATCGGCCACAACGA
The DNA here is from genome assembly GCA_020634815.1 of Caldilineaceae bacterium. Lineage (GTDB taxonomy): Bacteria > Chloroflexota > Anaerolineae > Caldilineales > Caldilineaceae > Caldilinea. Next base: position 22,286 of record JACKBA010000036.1, read on the forward strand.
GCAGATCGCCTGGGGCGTCACCAACGTCGGCCCCGACGTGCAGGATCTCTACGTCGAGCGCATCAACCCGGCCAATCCGAACCAATACGAAGTCGACGGCGCGTGGGCGGACATGACGATCGCCGAGGAACTCATCGCCATCGACGGCGAGGAGGAGCCGCTGCGCTGGGCCGCGCGTGCCACGCGCCACGGCCCGCTCATCTCCGATGTGAGCGACATGGGCTCGCCGCTGGCTTTGCAGTGGACGGCGCTGCAACCCGGCGACACGACCATCGACGCCTTCCTCGGCGTCAACTACGCGTCGGATTGGGAAGAGTTCACCGCCGCCATGGAGAAGTTCATCACGCCCAGCCAGAACTTCGTCTTTGCCGACGTGGAGGGCAACATCGGCTATTTTGCGCCGGGCAGGATTCCCATCCGCGCCGCGGGGCATGACGGCACGCTGCCCGTGCCCGGCTGGGCCAGCGAGTACGAGTGGCAGGGCTTCATCCCCTTTGCCGAACTGCCGCAGACGTACAATCCGCCCGAAGGCTATGTTGCGACGGCCAACAACCGCGTCGTGGGCGACGACTACCCCTACCTGCTCTCCACCGATTGGGCGCCGCCCTACCGCGCCGAGCGCATCACCGAGCTGATCGAGCAGATGAGCAGCGGCGGCGAGAAAATCTCCGCCGACGACATGGCGGCCATCCAGGCCGACCAGACGAGCACGCAGGTGCGCGCGCTGCTGCCCTTCCTGCTCAGCGTAGCACCGGCGGACGAGCGCCAGGCCCAGGCCAACGCGCTGCTGCAGGGCTTCGACGGCACGCTCGCCATGGAGAGCACGGCCGCGGCCATCTATGCGGCGTGGATGTTGCACCTGGAGCGCGCCATCTTCGAGGATGACCTGCGCGCTACGCTCTTCGAGGAAATGTCGACACGCGCCAATCCGCTCTTCCTGACCAACGTGCTGAACGATCCCGTGCAGGGTGCGGCGTGGTGCGATAACGTGCTCACGCCGGCGGTCGAACCCTGCGCGGAGATTGCCCAGGTGGCGCTGGACAATGCGCTGGACGATTTGAGCGAACGCATGGGCGACGACATGGGCCGCTGGCGCTGGGATCGCATCCACATCACGCAGTACCCGCACAACCCCTTCAGCCAGGTGAGCTATCTCAAGGGGCTCTTCCACCGCACCATTCCCAACGGCGGCGACCGCTACACCGTCAACGTGGCGCCGGTGAATCTGACCAATCCCTACGTGCAGACGCACTCGCCCGGCTACCGCCACATCGTCGACCTGAGCGACCTGCCGGCCAGCCGCTTCATGATCACGACGGGGCAGTCGGGCAACGTGCTCAGCCCGCACTACGACGACCTGATTACCAGGCACCGCGACGTGGCCTATCTGCCCATGCGCTTCGGGCGAGAGAATGTGACGGGGGATACCTTGCGGTTGGAAGCGCAATGATGGTCGGCAGGTCAAGCACAGGCGTTTCGCGCTTGACAGATCTTCCCCGAAGTCGGTACAATGCCGCTTGCTAAGTAAGCTTAATTTCACTTTGAAGCACGTTTGCCGGACGAATCGCCCCAGCGAACACCGCGGCGTGCGTTGCCCCACGAAGTCTGTTGCCGGCCATCATGAAGCAGGTGACCGGCGCCAAGAACACAGTTCGATGAATTCGCCAACCTTGAGAGTCAGTTGTCTTGTCCACTAACCGCAAAAGGAGCTGCACATGATCGGTGGTTTCGCCAACCGTGTTGCCTGGATCGACCTGTCATCCGGCAACGTAGAGTACAAGGGTATCGATGAGACGGATGCCCGCAAGTATCTGGGCGCCCGCGGCCTCGGCGTGAAGTACGTCTTCGACAACGGCCCGGATGTCGAGCCCTTCTCGCCCGACAACATCCTCTGCATCATGAACGGCCCGCTCACCGGCACCAACGTCAACATGAGCGGCCGTCTGGCGGTCGTCACCAAGTCGCCGCTGACCGGCACCGTGGCAGATGCGCACATGGGCGGCTGGACCGCGGCCAAGCTCAAGTGGGCGGGTTTTGACGGTCTCGTCTTCAAGGGCAAGGCCGACAAGCCGGTCTATGCCTACGTCGAAGACGGCACCGTCACGCTGCACGATGCCTCCGACGTGTGGGGCAAGGGCATCCACGAAACGCTGAAGATTCTGCGCGAGCGCCACGGCGAGGATTGCGACGGCATGGCGATTGGCCCGGCGGGTGAGAACCTGGTGCGCTTTGCCTGCTGGGTCAACATCAACGATCGCGCAGCGGGCCGCAACGGCACCGGCGCCGTCGCCGGCAGCAAGCACCTCAAGGCCGTCATCGTCAAGGGCGACAAGAAGAATCGCCCCGACCCGGCCGACAAGGAAGCCGACAAGGAAGCGCGCAAGAAGGCGCTCGCCGCCATCATGGCCGAAGAGAACATCACCTCCCCGCGCAAGGGCGGCCTCAGCGTCTACGGCACCAACGTGCTCATGAACATCACCGAGAGCATTGGCGCCCTGCCGTCCAAGAACTCGCAATACACCGCGTTCGGCAAGGACAACGCCGAGATGATCTCGGGCGAGTACGTCAACGATCACATCCTGATCAACAACCCGACGTGCCATGCCTGCCCCGTCGCCTGCAAGAAGGAAGTCGAAGTCACCGAGGGCCCCTTCAAGGTGAAGATGGAGAGCGTGGAGTACGAACCGGCCTGGTCGCTCGGCTCCAACTGCGGCAACAACGACATCGGCGCCGTGGCCTTTATCATCGATCAGTGTAACGACTACGGCATGGATCCCATCGAATTGGGCAACGTGCTCTCCATGTACATGGAAGCCAGCGAGAAGGGCTACACCAACGGCGACGGTTCGCTGGCCTGGGGCGATGCCATGGCCATGACCGAGGTCACCACCAAGATCGCCATGCGCGAAGGCGTGGGCGACAAGCTGGCCGGCGGCACGGCACGCGGCGCGGCTGCGTTCGGCCACCCGGAGATCTCCATGACTGTCAAAGGCCAGGCCATCCCGGCCTATGACCCGCGCGGGCTCAAGGGCATGGGCATCGCCTATGCCACCAGCAATCGCGGCGCCTGCCACCTGCGCGCCTACACGCCGGCCGCCGAGCTGGGCGTCATGCCCTTTGGCTCGCTCAAGGTTGACCCGCTGGAGTGGAAGGGCAAGGGCAAGCTCACCCGCGTCTTCCAGGATGTGCACGCCGTCTCCGACTCGCTGGACCTGTGCAAGTTCTCCGCCTTTGCCGAGGGCATGCAGGAGTACACTGAGCAGTTCAATGGCGTGACCGGCCTCGGCTACAGCGTTGAAGAACTGCTCAAGTGTGGCGAGCGCATCTACAACCTGGAGCGCCACTACAACAACCTGGCCGGCTTCCGCGAAGGCTCCGACTACCTGCCCAAGCGCTTCACCCACGAAGCGAGCACCATGCCCGGCTCCGAGGGTCACGTCTGCGAGCTCGACCTCATGCTGGCCGAGTATTACGAGGACCGCGGCTGGGTGAACGGCGTCGTGCCCGAAGCCAAGCTCAAGGAACTCGAGATCATCTAGCGGGAAGCGACTTCCCACGCGATGGTTGCGTGACACCAGGGGGTGCGTATCCGAGAGGAGACGCACCCCTTTTTTGTTGCTAGCACGCAGCCTGGCACGTCCAGCAGTCACAATCCAAGCCCGGAATATTTGCGTTTTGCACACGCTGCGATCGCGCATATACTTTCGCCACAGTCCAGTTGGCTGGACACCTCACCAGGCGCAGGCGGCGCCGCATCCTTGCCTCAGGCGTCGCTCGAATTGATTTCGTCATAATCTATCAATCAGTTGAGCAGGAGAAACAACCGTGCGCAGAAGATTGCGAGCTTTTGTCGTGACATTGATGCTGGCTGCCATCGTACTCGGCGGGCAGAGTGCCGGCTACGTCGGACCTGCCGCACAAACGGCGCCACCGGCAATCCGGCTGCGAGCCGGCACCATCGTGCCGGGCGTGCAGGAGACGATTCCCGGCACCGAGGCATTGACCACGGATGGATACGCGCCAGGCCAGCAGGGCTACTACATCGTGCAGTTCCGTGGCGCGGTGCAGGACGCATGGCGTTCCCAATTGGCGGCCGCGGGCGCAACGGTGCTCGAGTATCTGCCTGATTACGCCTTCAAGGTGCGTATGACGCCCGAACTCGCCGCCTCGCTCCAGTTCCTGCCCAATGTCAACTGGGTTGGACTTTTCCAGCCGGCCTTTAAGGTTGCGCCCGATCTCATGGTGAACGGACAGCGCCTGTACCGCGTGCGCATCGAGGATGGCGCCGACACCGCAGCGACAACGCAGGCCGTCCTGGCCACCGGTGCGCAGGTGTCGTCCGCCGACGGTGCATTGCTCACCGTTCTGGCCGACTCCACCCAGGTTGCCAACGTGGCGCGGGTGCTCGACGTCGCCTGGATCGACAACTTCTTCCTCTATGAGAAGCACAACGACATCGGCGCGGGCGTGATCGTCGGCGCCAACATTGCCAATGCCAATGGCTATGACGGCTCCACCCAGATCGCGGCCGTGGCTGATACCGGTCTCGGCGGCGGCACCGCGGCCACGGCGCACGTCGATGTTCCGGCCGCTCGCATCGCCGGCATCTTCAACTGGCCGGGCGTCACCGATTCCTGTTTCCAGACGATTACCAACGACGGCGCTATCGACGTCGACAGCGGCCATGGCACGCACGTCGCGCTCTCGGTGGTGGGTGACGGCGACGCAACCGGGATCGGCAAGGGTGGCGCGCCGGCAGCGGGTCTTGTCTTCCAGGCCACGGAAAACTACGTCACCGTCTCCAACATCTGCCGCATTCTCTACGGCCTGACCAATGGGTACTACCTGACCGGGCTGCCGGCCAATCTCAATGACCTTTTCGGACAGGCGTACAATGCCGGTGCGCGCATCCACTCCAACTCATGGGGATCGTCGCAGGCGGGGGTGTACACGGCCAACAGCGCGCAGACCGACCAGTTCGTCTGGAACAACCGCGACATGGTCATCACCTTTTCGGCGGGCAATGCCGGCGCCGACGCCAACAACAACGGTGTCGTGGACAATGACTCCATCGGTTCGCCGGCTACGGCCAAGAATGTCATCACGATTGGCGCCAGCGAAAACGCCCGGCCCGATAATTTCCCCTGTGACACGAGCCTTGCCTACACGTCGCCGGACACCTACCAGGCCGGGCAGACCTGCACCAGCATGGGCGGCGTCAACTTCCTGGGCACGGCAGGCCAGCGCTGGGGCTTCACCACGGAGCCGCTGAACAGCGACGTCACGGCCGGCAACGCCCAGCAGATGGCGCCCTTCTCCAGCCGCGGCCCCACCGACGACGGACGCATCAAGCCTGACGTCGTTGCGCCCGGCACGTGGATCCTCTCGGGGTATTCCGATCTCTACCAGCAGGGCTACGATGCCGGCGCCAACCCGCGCAACAACAGCTTCCAGTCCGACGGCTGGGGCATGCCGCGCAACGCCCAGTACAAGTACTTCGGCGGCACGTCTATGTCCAACCCCATCGCGGCGGGCGCGGCAACGGTCGTGCGCGATTTCTACCAGAAGGCCTACACGCACAACGCCAGCGCCGCGCTGGTCAAGGCGACACTCATCAACACGGCGGTCGACCTGCTCGACGAGAACAACGATGGCGCCAACGACAACGACTTCCCCATTCCCAACGTGCATGAGGGTTGGGGACGCATCAACGTGGCCGAAGCGACGGATGGCACGCAGCAGTACGTCGACAACGCGACAGGTATCGGCACGGGCGGCAATTTCTCGACCCAGTATGCCGTGAACGCGGGGGGCAGCTTCAAGGTCACGCTGGTATGGAGCGACTATCCGTCGACCGAAACCGCGGCCACGAACCTGGTCAACGATCTCGACCTGGTGGTCACGGCGCCGGGCGGGACGCAATACCGCGGTAACGTCTTCAGCGGCGGCTGGTCGCAAACCGGCGGCACGGCCGATCGCATCAACAATGTGGAGAACGTGTACGTGCAGTCGGCAGCGGCAGGCACATGGACGGTGCAGGTGAGCGGATTCAACGTGCCGAACGGCCCGCAGCCCTTTGCCCTGGTCGTGAATGGCACTTTCAACACAGGCCCGACGCCCGTGCCGACGAGTACGGCGACGGCCACTGCCACTGCCACGCCGACCAACACGCCGGTGCCCGGTCCCACGGCGACACCCACGAATACGCCGACGAGCACGCCGACAGCCACGCCCACAGTGCCCCCGACAAGCACGCCGACGCCGGTCGCCGGCCGACAGATCTATGTCAGCTCGACGACGGACGGCAATGTCGGCTTTGCCTTCAGCGACGAAGATATCCTGCGCTACGATACGAATGGGGCTTGGAGCCTCTACTTCGACGGCTCGGACGTGGGCCTGACTAGCAGCAGCCACGATGTTGATGCGTTCGATATCCTGCCCGATGGCAGCCTGTTGCTGAGCATCACGGGGGCGGCTTCTGTCGGCGCACTCGGCACAGTCGCCGATGCGGATATCATCCGCTTCGTTCCGACCAGCCTTGGCACGACGACGGCAGGAACCTTCTCACTTTACTTCGACGGGTCCGACGTTGGGCTGACGACTTCTGGCGAAGATATCGACGCGATCGACGTCTTGAGCGACGGGCGGGTCGTCGTCAGTACTGTGGGCAGTGTGAGCGTCACCGGCGCGTCAGCCGTCGATGAAGACTTGCTTATCTTCACACCGACGAGCCTGGGCGCAAATACCAGTGGAACCTGGGCGCTTTACTTCGATGGCTCTGACGTGGGCCTGGCTGATACCAACAACGAGGATGTGAACGGCGCATGGGTTGACCCGGCTAACGGAGATATCTACCTGACAGCTCTCGGCGCGTTTGCCGTGCCCGGCGTCAGCGGTGACGGCTCAGACATCTTCACCTGCGCGCAGGCAATCACGGGCAGCAATACTGCGTGCACGTATAGCCTTTACTGGGACGGATCCGCCAGTGGCTTCAGCGGCGAAATCACCGACGCTTTCGCCATCGCTGACGGTGCGACGGCCGCCATGGCAAACGCCCTGGTGACGACGACGGTGCAGCAGGACGATGCTACAGCAGGCAACACCTTTGACGACTACGACGACATGGCCGATCAGGAAGGCGACGCCCTGGCGCCGCAGCTCTATCTGCCGGCCATCTCTAACTGATCGTATATGACGGCGTAGTGAGTCCACCATTCCGGGAGGCTTGGCGTCTCCCGGAATGGTGGTATGATAGGGTCCAGCAACCTGGCTGGCGAGTGCGTTGTACGTGCCGCCAGAACCTATGCCCAGCACACCAACGGAGGAAACTCATGGCGCCTGCCCATTTCATGGCCCGCCTCATGGCCTGGCTCTTCGACGGCCTGATCACCGGCATACTGTCGGTCGTCATGGCGTTGGCGACGGCCAGCCTGGTCGGCATCATTCTGTCGCTAGACCCAGGGATCTTCAACCTGATGGCGCTTATCGTTGGCGTGGTGACGGCCGTGCTGCTCCTGCTGCTCAACTTTCTTTATTACGGCTACTTCTGGAGCACGAGCGGGGCATCGCTGGGCATGAAAGCTTTCGACATCAAGGTGGTGCGCCGCAAACCCGGCGAACGGATCTCCTTCTGGCGCGCCGGCTTGCGCGGCACGATCGGCTACTGGATCAGCGCGATTCCGCTCTATCTGGGCTACATCTGGGCCGGTTTCGATGGGAGCAAAGAGGGCTGGCACGACAAGATTTTCGACACGCAGGTCGTCAAGGTGCCGTGGGAAGAGCAGCCCCTGCGCGATCAATATCCCGTCTACGGCAAGACCAGGCCTGCCGAGCAGTAGACAGGGCCTTGCACGGGGGGCGGTGTGCTCAATCGCGCAGGATGGCTTGCGCTGCTTCCCGCAGGTAGACGTTGCCGGGATTTCTCGTACACGATCCTCGAATCAGATCGGCTAGACGGTTGTTACGCTCGGCCCATCGGATGAGATTATAGGCAACCTCGGCCCGGTTGCTGCCGCCCGCGATCACATCCAGATCCTCGTCCAACTCGGTGCGTACCATAAGCTTGAGCGACGTTGTGTCGAAGGCGTCGACGAGTGCTGCGTGCAGCAACTGCACCTGGGCGCCGGCCAGGCGAAAGCTCGATTGCGTCGCGGGCATTGGCGCCTTCGTTCGCAGCGCCGGGCGTGGCATGCGCCAGCGTGCTTCGTGAAAGTCCTGGAAGCTTTCAAAGTCCGGATGGTCAGGGAAAGGGAAGGCCACGATCCGCTCTGTGAAGGTCGTATGTAGCTTTGCGTAGAACATGGGGTGCACCATACATTCATCGTCGCTGCGCAGCGGCAGGCGATCCGGCATGGCATACTCGAAGTCGCCGAGAACATAAGGCCCCATGGGGTCGCGGTGGCGCACCCGACCGATGATGCCAAGTTCAGCGACCAACATGCGGAAAGCCTCCAGAGAGTACTCGCCGCGCGGCCAAGCTGCGCGTGTCGTCTTGGCAATCCGGTCCAATTCGCTGCCGGGAAAGGTGACGGGTAACTTGTCCAGCGCATCGATCACCGACGAGATCTGCGGGTAGATCGACGCATACGAGTTGATCACCTCGTCGGCCAGCTCGATTTCCACCTGCCTCACGATCGCCGGAATGTTTACCCGTTTGTAGTCCGTCCCGTACCCGCAATTGCGGGCCTCGCGTGCAATGCGGTTGCACAATTGCACCAGTTGTCGCGGCCGCATCTGCGTGTGGCGCAGGATGTAGGGAAAGGTTCGCTCGGGAATCTCCTGTCCGTTGGTCAACATTTCGCCAAAATACGGATTCCAGAGATTTGTCAGTACGCTCTCGAAGTCCTGCCAGTCGACTTCACGCGGAATCGCCTTTTCTGTGTCCTCATGTTCGATCAGGTATTTCCAGAAGCGCCATGAGATGAGATGCACGAGATCGCGCGGGCGCCAGTGCAGATAGACCGGGTGGCGCGCATATTTGGCGGTGTTTAGGATCACATACTCGCGCAGGTGTGGAAAGATCTCGGCGGCTATGAACACCTTGACGTGAATACCGCCGTGCACAAAGGAGACGTTGAATTCGGACGCACACTGGATCAGGCCGGCAATGGTGATCATGAGCGCGTCGTCGTTCTTGTCATAGCGTTCCAGCGAGTCGATCGCCACGATCACCGGATAGTGTCGGGTCAGGCCATGAACGCGCTCCACGGCGGCCTGGAACTCTTCAGCAGCCATATAGGCTTCGACCTTCGCCGCTGCATTCCCGCTCCCGTTGGCAAAGTGTTGCAGCCGGCTGCGTACGACTTCCTTTCGAAGCGGAATCGCGTGGCCGACGCCGTTGCCGTTGCCTGGAGTGACAGCAAGATTTGGATCGAATGTGCTGTAGAGGTCGAAGATCAGTGACCAGATCACAAAGCGCCATAACTGGGCGGCGCGATTGACGATCACCTCGCTCAGCTGGTAGCTGAAGCCGCGCATGTCTCCCGCTACCTGCTGATAGATCTCGCCGTAGATATCCGGCTCGTCAACGTCGATACAGATGGCGCCGGACACCTGGTCCTGAAAATTCATGTATTGCGTGAGCGACGACTTGCCGGAGCCGCGCCGCCCGACAAAAAGGTAATTCTCCGGCTCGAGCGCCTCCTCGGTGAAACGCCCCAGGCTGTAGAAGTAGTCCTGATAGCGCGTCTTCAGGACGCTGACTTCAGCTTCGCAGGATTCAAGTCCAAAGGGAAAACGAAAGCTACCCTCACTCATGATGCTGGCTCCTCCAAGGGTTGCAGATTTCGGGGAAATCAGGGTTGGGTGGGCATGATCATCGTTGACTCATCTTCGCTGCCACCTTGTTACAGGGGCGATAGGGAGTATCGAAAATAACTATACTATAAGCATAGCATAGTTATGTGGACTTGTTAAGACCCAATTCAGACAGCAATTGTACAAAGCGTAAGGGGTGCGGTGATCTGGCATTTCGGCAGCGCGTGGGGGGCGCTGTGCATTTGGCAATGGAGGCTCAGAGGGGTCAGCCGGTGTTTTGCCACGACGCGATGAAGGCCTGCAATTCGCGGTTGCCGGGCCGGGTCTTGCTGGCGCCTTGCACCAGGGCTGCTAGCCGGCCGGTCCGCTCGGCCCAACTGATTAATGCCTCGGTAATCGCGCTCAGGCTGCCCGTACTCGCGATCGTATCCAGGTTTTCACCCAACTCAATGCGCACCATCATGCGTAGTTCGTCCAGACTGAAGGCATTGAGCAAGGCCCGATGGAACGCGCCGAATTGCTGCCCGGTGAGCTTGGCGGAACCGGCAGGTGCCGGCGCGGAGGGAGGCGTTGCTGCCGGCGATGTCTGCGCCGGCGCGGTTGCCATGTTGAAAAGCACCCCATCCGGCGCGCGCAGGTAGGCCACCGGCGCGGCCCAATCTAGCCCGCTGCCCATGCTGGCCGCAATGCGCGCCTCGGTCAGCGCACCCTCCAACGCCATGCCGTCGGCCAGCGCTTCGTAGAAGGTGCGGCTCCACTCGCGCGCGGCGCCCGCGGCAACAGCAAACTGCATGGCAATCACCGCCGGCACGCCCCGCCGCACCAGCGTACCCGCCGCACCGGCATAGAGATCGCTCGCCGTCGTCGCCGCGCTGTGACAGGCACTGAGCACCACCAGGCGCAGCGCGGCGTGCGCGGCCAGCAGCCTGCCCAGCCGGCTGGCGTCGAGCAACTCGGGGCTCCCTTCCTCCCCCGCCAGCAGCACGGCCCCCTCGCCCGTTGTCTGATCGAAGAAACCGTGCCCGACAAAGTGGAAGACGTGCCAGGCGCCATTGCTGCCGCGCAGCGCGCGCTGGATGTCGCGCCAGGTGCCGCCGGCGAGCCAGACCAGCTCGGCCTGCCCGCGCTGCACCAGTCCGGCTAGCGCATTTTCCACCGCCGCCTGCTCCGCCGCCAGGTCGATCTCCCCGGTCGGGTCCACGGCCAACCCCAGGATGCGCAGCGGCGGCGTAACGGCCAGCGGCTGCATGGGCTGCGCGGCCTCGGCCATGCGCAGCAGCGGCGTCTCGTGGGAGAGTGCCATGAACTCGCCAAAGCGCTGCTCGTAGATCAACTCCCACGGAATAACGGCCAGCGCCGGGTCGACGATGCGCAGCCGCACGCGCAGCCCCTTGCCCAGCGCGTTCGCAACGCCCAGACTCTCCGTGTACGAACTGCCGACAGGCGAATGGCCCAGCAGCGCATCGAACAACTCCTGCCCGTAGCGCCGGGCGCCGGCCCCATCCAGCCCTTGTGCGGCCAGCGCCAGTTGGTCGGGCGCCGCGGACAGGCGGAGCATCCCGCGCTCGTTGCCGGCTGGCGACTGCACGACAGAGACAGGCCAGCCGGCCACAGCATCGCCGGGGCCGAGTTCTACTTCGAAATCAAGATAGTCAGTGATCATGGGGCGGGCAATCTGCTGCGATAGGGTGGATAGGGTGACTGCACCGGCGAATCGAGCCGGCACGCGCCATCATACCAGAAGTGCGGGTTGCTGTTAAGCGGCCGGGGAGCGGCAGGTGCGGCTTGGTAACCTGGCGAGGTCACTCCCGGCGTGCGTCGCACTGGGCACTTTATGGCTCCCAGCGATGGATCGTTTGCCCAGTGCGACGCACGCCGCCAACATTCAGGGACGCACCTGATCGCGCCTGTGCGCCGGAACACATTGGCGGCGTCTTGGCCGTAACGCACGCACAGGCCAATCTGCGCGATACTATGCACAGAACCCGCGACGCGTCGTTTATCCGGCGAATGAATCAGGAGTCCACCCTATGTCACTGCGCGCACCGAGTCTGTTTCTGGTCATGCTGCTGCTCGCGGCGTGTTCGGCCCTGCCGATCCCCGTCAACTATCCCGCCATGCAGGCCGAGCTTGGCCAGGCGTTCACGGTGCGGCGCGGCATCCCCGTAGAGATCGTTGGCGAAGATCTCGTCGTCACCTTCGACAAGGTTTTGTCCGACGGTCGCTGCCCCGTGCACATGAGCTGTACGGCCACGCTGCCCGTCGAAGTTGCCGTGCGCGTGCGCGGCGGCGACGAGGAGCCGCTCATGACGACGCTCAGCGCGCACACGACGGATGGGGGCGACGTCATCGCCCAGGCGCCTGGCGTCGTGCCGGTCTATCGCTTCGGCCCGTACACCGTTGCGTTGGAACGCGTCGTCCCCTATCCCGACGCCGATTCCAAGCTCCTCAGCACGCCCTATCAGGTCACCTTGCGTGTGACGCGCGACCGCACGATCGAAGTCTCGCCGGACACGCAGGCGCCTGTGCCGGCGCGTCTCGGCGAACCGGTGACGCTGGCCATCGGACAGCGCGCCATCTTTGCGCCTGCTGCCTTTCAGGTAAGCGTGGCTCAGGTCGAGGACAATCGCTGTCCGAAGATGGTCATCTGCGAACTGCCGACGATCGTGATTGTGGAATTGAATGCGCAACTCGACGGTGCGCTGCACAAAGCCACGGTGGGCGGCGTCACCGACGAGGATGGCCGCGTGACCGGCCCGCTGATGGAGACGCGCGGCATCCCCTGGGCGCAGGTCGGCCCGTACACGATCGAACTGACCGACGTCACGCCGTATCCGGAGTGGAATATCGAGACCGCACCGGAGGCGTATGCCGTCACCCTCGTCGTCAGCGAGACCGCACAGCCGCCGGCGACGCCGGAACCAACGGTTGCAACGAAACCGCCGCTGGTCATCACCACCAGCGACGATGTCCCCGTGCTTTCCATCGACAGTGGGGGACACCCGATCCTGTGTGTGAGCTATCGCGCCCTGACGCTGTTTGCGGCCGGCGTCAGCACCGAAGCGCCCTTCGCCGGCACCGCGCTGCCGATCGGCGCCGTCTCACTCTCCACGCAGGCGGCCGGTGACGCCATCTGCGCCATGTTCTTTGACGACGAGTGGCAGATGGCCGACACCCTCACCATCGATGTGGCTTATGCGCCGGCGCTGCCGGAATCTGGCGCCTACTGGGTGTGGGATCCGGCGACGGCGGCGACGGTCATCTGGGAGCCTGGCCAATAGCGAGCCGCCCACGGCCAATCTACGCAAGCGCGGCTCGTTCGCCTTGTCGCAAGATGGCTTGTGTACGCGCGGCCGCGTGCTCGCTCCAGTAGTGATGCGTCTTGGCCACGACGGTGATGACATTCTTAATCTCGGCCTCGAGACGAAAATCAGGGCCTGCCGGCAGGTAGAGAACGGTGCCGCTGCGCCGCACGCTCACATTCTCCACGATGATGGCGCGTAACATCCAGAGCGCCATCTCCTCGCCGGTGCACAGCACGCCGATCCAGCCCGGCGCGGCATCGCGCTTCACCGCCAGGCCGGTGACCAATTCGATGCCGCGCGCCAGCTCGGCGACGACTGCGGCATAGCCGTCCGGATTCGCCCGTACCGTCTCCGGCGCAACGGGCTCCAGCAACGTGTCGCGATGGGCCGGCCCGCCCGCCAGCGCCAGGTCGCAGAAGTCCGCCCACATCGCATCCCAGGCCACCGTGCCGTCGCCGGCATAACGCAGGGCTGCCGCGCCGGGCATGGGCGTGGGTGACGCCGGCTGCTGGCGATAGCGGTCGGGCAGCAACTGCGCCAGCCTGCGCTCGAATTGCGTGCTGTGCAGGTGGCCGTGCGAGAGATACTCCACGGGGCCGGTGAACTCCAGCCGGCCATCCCACAGGCGCGGCCGGCGCGGGGCATCGGGCCGCAACTGCGGCTCCAGCCAGGCGACGACATCGTCCAGTCCGTCGCCGGCGTGCAGGTTGCAGAAGACAAACGGGCGATCGCCGCGCACCGTGCGCGCATCGCGCGCCATCACTTCGAGCGAAGCGCCCACCAGCGGGGCGAGATCGATCTTGTTGATGACGAGCAGGTCGGAGCGCATGTTGCCCGGCCCGCCCTTGCGTGGAATCTTGTCCCCCGCCGATACGTCGATGACGTAGATCCACACGTCGACCAGTTCCGGGCTGAACGCGGCGGCCAGGTTGTCGCCGCCGCTCTCCAGCAGGATGAGATGGAGGTCGGGGAACTCCTCCTCCAGCGCCATGACCGCCTCCAGGTTCATGGAGGCGTCGTCGCGGATCGCCGAGTGCGGGCAGCCGCCCGTCTCCACGCCGCGCACGCGCGCGGCCGGCAGCACGCCGCGGCGGCGCAGGAACTCGGCGTCTTCATGCGTGTAGATGTCATTGGTGACGACTGCCACCTCGTAGCGGGTCGACAGCGTGCGGCTCAGCCGCTCGACCAGGGTCGTCTTGCCGCTGCCCACCGGGCCGGCAACGCCGAGCCGCAGCGGTCGCGGTGTCGATTCGGTCAGCATCCTCTCATCGCTTCCTGTGCGTACGCACACTACAAGGGCCGGTCAAAACAGAAAATAGCGCTGGGCCATGGGAAGCACCGCCGCCGGCGCGCAAGTGAGCAACTCGCCGTCGGCGCGCACTTCGTAACTTTCGGGATCGACCTCGATCGCGGGCATGGCATCGTTGAGCACCATGTCGGCCTTGCCCACGCTGCGACAGCCGCGCACGGCAACCACCTGTTTTGCCAGCCCCAGCCGGGCGGCGATGTCGCCGTCATATGCCGCCTGCGACGTAAAGGTGAGGCTGGTGGCGGCGACGGCCTTGCCGAATGCGCCAAACATGGGCCGGTAGAGCACCGGCTGCGGCGTCGGGATCGAGGCGTTGGCATCGCCCATGACGCTCCACGCAATAAAGCCGCCCTTGATCACCATCTCCGGCTTGACGCCGAAGAGGGCCGGCTTCCACAGCACCAGGTCCGCCAGCTTGCCCGGCTCCACCGAACCGACCTCGTGGGCGATGCCGTGGGCCAACGCCGGGTTGATCGTGTACTTGGCCACGTAGCGCCGGGCACGCAGGTTGTCGTTGCGCGCCCCATCGCCGGGCAGCGGGCCGCGCTGCACCTTCATCTTGTGCGCCGTCTGCCATGTGCGCAGGATCACCTCGCCGACGCGACCCATGGCCTGCGAGTCGCTGGAGATCATGCTGAGCACGCCCATGTCATGCAGGATGTCCTCGGCCGCAATTGTCTCGGCGCGGATGCGGCTCTCGGCAAAGGCCACATCTTCCGGCACCTGCGGGTTCAAATGATGGCAGACCATGAGCATGTCCAGGTGCTCGGCGATGGTGTTGACGGTGTAGGGGCGCGTCGGGTTGGTCGACGACGGCAGGATGTACGGGAAGCCGGCGATGCGGATGATATCCGGGGCGTGACCGCCGCCGGCGCCTTCGGTGTGATAGGTGTGGATCGTGCGCCCGGCGATTGCGGCGATGGTGTCCTCGACAAAACCGGCCTCGTTCAACGTATCCGTGTGGATCGCCACCTGCACGTCGTACTCGTCGGCCACGCGCAGGCACGTGTCGATGGCCGCGGGCGTCGTGCCCCAATCCTCGTGCAGCTTGAGCCCGCACGCCCCCGCCGCCAGTTGCTCGGCCAGCGGTTCCGGCGTGGCTGCGTTGCCCTTGCCGAGCAGCCCGAAGTTGACGGGGAAGGCCTCCAGCGCCTGCAACATGCGCGCCAGGTTCCACGCGCCTGGCGTGCAGGTGGTGGCATTGGTGCCGGTGGCCGGTCCCGTGCCGCCGCCGAGCATGGTCGTCACGCCGCTGTTGAGCGCCTCGTAGATCTGTTGCGGCGCGATGAAGTGAATGTGGGCGTCCACTCCGCCGGCGGTGACGATGAGGTGCTCACCCGCCACGACCTCCGTCGCCGGCCCCACGACCAGCGCGGGATCGACGCCCGCCATGGTCGCCGGGTTGCCCGCCTTGCCGATCTTGACGATGCGCCCAGCTTTGATGCCGATGTCGCCCTTGACGATGCCCCAGTGGTCGAGGATGACGGCATTGGTGATGACCAAGTCCAGGGCGCCGTGGTCACCCTCGCGCAGTGCAGTGCTGCTCTGCCCCAAGCCGTCGCGGATGACTTTGCCGCCGCCAAACGGAATCTCGTCGCCATAGGTGGCGAAGTCCTGTTCGATCTCGATAAAAAGCTCGGTGTCGGCCAGCCGCACGCGGTCGCCCACGGTCGGTCCGTACAGGCTGGCGTAGGTGTGTCGATCGATGGAAAGCGTCACGGTCATGCCTCCGTTTCGCCGCTAAGGAAGCCGCGCCCGGCCGCTGCCGCAAGCGCCGCACTCTGGATCGTGGCGTCGTCCAGCGCGCCCATGACCAGCCCGTTGCCGCCATAGACCTGCCGCGACCCGGCGAGTTCAACGAGCGCCACTTCCTTGGCCTCGCCCGGCTCAAAGCGCACGGCCGTGCCCGCTGCAATGTTGAGGCGCATGCCATAGGCCGCGGCGCGGTCAAAGCGCAGGGCGCGATTTGCCTCGAAGAAGTGGAAATGGCTGCCGACCTGGATCGGCCGGTCGCCCGTGTTTTGCACCAGGACGGTCGCCACGCGTCGCCCTGCGTTCGCCACAATGGGCGGGCCGTCCGCCACGATGATTTCCCCTGGTTTCATGCGTTCTCTCCTCTCGAACAATGCCGCGCGCCCGCGTCAGCGGATGGGATCGTGCACCGTGACCAGCTTGGTGCCGTCCGGAAAGGTTGCCTCGACCTGCACCTCGTGAATCATCTCGGCGATGCCCTCCATGACATCCTCGCGGCGCAGAATCGTGCCGCCAAAGGTCATGATCTCGGCGACGCTCTTGCCGTCGCGCGCCGCCTCCATGATTTCAGCCGTGAGCACGGCCAGCGCCTCCGGATAGTTGAGCTTGAGCCCGCGCGCCTGGCGCTTGCGGGCTAGCTCGGCGGCAACGAAAATCAACAATTTCTCGCGTTCGCGATCGGTCAGGTGCATGGCTCCTCGTTTCCCTTCGAGTTTTCTTGAGACGCAAACCACGAAGACGCGAAGGACACAAAGCGGCACAAAGATTTGTCTCGTAGTTTCACGCGATAGACTCCTTCGTGTCACGTTGCGCCATGCGTGGCTTTGTGGTGGGCCCTTCACAAAGCGGCACAAAGACTTATCTGGTAGCTTCCCGCCATAGACCCCTTCGTGCCTCTTCGTGCCCTTTGCGTCTTTGTGGCAGGGTTTGTCAATAGATTTTTCGCGGCAGGATCGCCTCCTGCCCATAAAGTGCGTGCTTGGCCGCGCGCCAGAAGAGCGGCAGCGTTGCCGTGAGCCGGCGCGCGTCACGGGCCAGCCCGCGCACTACGACGCCATCGGCAGCCAGCGTGCTGGCGCCCCAGACGACTTCGCCGGTAACCGTCGACTCGTCCGCCAGCGCGGCGAGCGTCTTTTCCAGCGCCATCCAGGTCGCCGGCGCCTGGCAGCCCCGACACATGAGCAGCGTGGCAAAGCTGCGGTAGCCGCCGAGCGCTGCCGGCGCTGCAAGTGTCGTGTCTGCCGGCGACAGGGCGATCTTTTCCCAGGCCACCGGCACGCCGTCCACGGTCACCACGCTCTCCAGCGCCAGCGCGGCGTAGGCAAAATGTTCGCCGCTCGCCTCGCGCCCCGGCGTCACCACATCCCACGCAAAGAGGCCGCCATCGCCCGCTAGATCGAAGCGCGTGGCCTGGCGATAGCGCGCCCCGGCATACGGGATGAGCGGGTCGGGCAGATATTCGAGCAGCCCGCCGGCGCCCACGCTGAATGTCGTCTGCTGCCCGGCGTCGGGCAGGCCCGGCCGGTGGCGATAGACGCGCGTCGCGCCCGTGGTCGTGACCTGGGCGCGGGCATCGGCGCTGACCGCCACGTGCACGCGCAAGTCGTCCCCACCCAGCACGCCGCCCGACACATTGTGCAGATGGACCAGCGCGCCACCGTCGGCCAGGGCAAAGGCGCGGATCATGCGCAGCGGTGGCGTCTGCGCGACGGTGTCGACGACCGTGCGGCGCATGCCCTCGATGTCGACGGCCCGGCAGCGCAGGTCCAGCGTGCCCTGTGCCCCTGCCACATGGGCGGCGCCGGACGCACCGTCGGCCGCTTCCGACGCAACATTCCGCACTGCCGCAGGCGCGGCGCTCGAAAGAATATGCGCTGCGCCCATGGTCAACTGACAAAGAGGCGAACAGGCAGCGTCGGGTGGCGCATGCCGGCGATGTCGAGCAGGGGCGTGAACGCGGGCGGGTCAACGTTCTCTGTCGCGGCGACGCGCTGGGCGGTTGCGGCCAGCGCAGGTTGCAGCCCCCACAGGATCGATTGGGCGCGCTGCTGTCCCAGCGGCATGAGTCGCTGGCAGGCGGAGACGAGTCCCGTCATCATCTGTTGCAAGAAGGCCAGCACGGTCGCTTCCTCCCCCAGCCGCCAGTGCCCGCCGAGCAGGCCAAAGACGGGCGCGTGGTGCAGATCGATGGCGCTGCCGGCGTCGAGCGCCTGGCGCAGCGTAGCGTCATCCTCCAGCGAGAGCGCAAGGCGCAGCAGCCGGCCGAGCGTGGCACTGGCCTGCCGGCTTTCGCGCGCTGGCTTGCGCGCCGACAGCGCGCGGTTGATCGCCTGCCACGTCTGCCAGCGCGCCGCTTCGCCGTCCGCGTCGGGGCCAGACCGCACGGCGCCGAGCGCATAGGCGCGCCGGCAGTAGGCGGCCTCGACCGCACCGGCTTCCGCCAGAATGTGGGCAAAGCAGCCATCCAGTTGGTCGACGGTCAGGTCGGCGTCGTGGATCAAGGTTTCCAGCCCGTAGGAATGGGCGGTCGAGCCGATGGGCAGGGCGCTATCGGCCAGGTGGAGCAATCGGAGCAGCGGTAAAGGGTATAAAGCCATGACAGAGCGTCATGGTATCACGCGCGCGCCGCGCTGTCTTTGGTCATTCGGCGCCAGATGCCGGCGCGCTTTCTTGTGCAGATTGCATAGAGGATGCGATATCCGCGCCGGGCGTAAGCGCTTTGGCCATGACCAGCACGGGCAGGCCGCGGTGCTCGATCTGCACCAGAGGCTCGAAGCCCTCTTGCGCGTAGAGGCCGCCATCCAGCCGTTCCGTCTGCAAGTGCAGCACGGCGATGCCGCGGTCGACGGCCAGCTTCTCGACGTGCCGCACCAGCGCGCCGGCAATGCCCTGCCCGCGCGCTCCAGCCGACACGTAGACGCCACCGAGCCAGTAGCGCAGCTCCGGGAAGCGGTCGCGCAACTCGTGCAGCTTGAGCGCGGCCGTGCCGACGACCACACCGTTGTACGCGGCCACCACCACGATCGGTAGCCGGTCGCGACTCAACTCTGCGGCCAGGCGCTCTGCCGTCGCTTCGGGTGAATTGCCGGGGTCGCGCCGCCCCCATTCCGTGTAGAGCCAGCCGGCGACCAGCGGCAGCGCGTCGGGCCGGTCGGCGAGGAAGTGAATCTCAAGTTGGGCCATGGCGGGCGTCTCCTCTGTAGCGACTGGATGGTGCGTGGAGCCTATGCAAGCCACGCTAGATTGTCGGCGCGGTCGGCGCCGTAGACGCCGCCCGTGCTGGTGCAGGTGTCGTTAGCGTTGCCCGCCTTACGGCAGCCGCCATTCGTTGAAGTCGTCGAAGTGCGTCGTCACCGGCGTGGCGTCGAAGGCGCCTGCTACCAGCGCCAGGTCGCCGCTGCCGTGGGTATCGTCGACGACGGTGGCGATGGCCGCGCCGTCGAGCAGCAGCGTGAGCGCGTCGCCCTGCGCCAGCACGCCCAGCCGGTTGCGACCGGGCGCCGTTTTCGTGCCCGGCACGTTGCTGAAGGGGATCAGCGCGATCGGCTCGCCGTCGTCGTAGCGCCACAGCCCGGCATGCCCTGCATCGTCCAGCAGGTAGAGATAGTAGTTCTCACCGTCCGCCATGCGGAAGGCGATGCCGTAGCGGCCGGGCGTCTCGCCGTCATCCAGCCATGCATCGACCTCGACCAGAAAGTCG
This sequence comes from Caldilineaceae bacterium, assembly GCA_020634815.1. Taxonomy (GTDB): domain Bacteria; phylum Chloroflexota; class Anaerolineae; order Caldilineales; family Caldilineaceae; genus Caldilinea. The sequence continues at coordinate 42,108 of JACKBA010000036.1, forward strand.
TCGGCGCGCGCGCCGGTGCGGTAGATGAAGCCAAGCGCTGTGGGCTCGCTCACCGTCACGGCCAGCGTCTCTTTGATCTGCGCGCTGACGGCCAGAGTGTCGACCAGCCGCCACAGCCTCGTGTCCACGGCAAAGAAATCGCTGACGGTGGGCAGCGTTGCCTGCACCGCGGCCAGCAGATCCACGGTATCGGCGGCAGGCGCGGGCAGCGGCACGGCGGTCGGGCGCGACGGCGCAACGATATCGGTAAGGATCCAGATATCCACGTTGTCGAAGGAAGCGACGGCGGGCGCGCTGTCGAAGGTGCCGGCCGCCAGCGCCAGCCGGCCGCGGCCAAAGCTGTCGTCTTCCACCTGCGCGACGATCTCGCCATCCACCAGCAGCGTGAGCGCGTCGCCCTCGGCCAGCACGCCCAGCCGCGCCGTCACGCCGGGAACGATGAGCGTCGTCTCCAACTGCGTCCACGGCACCAGGTCGCGCCACTCGCCCGCCTCCTGCTGGAGCAAGGCAAATGCGCCGTAGCCGTTGACCGCAAAGAGATAGAAGTTGGCACTGTCCTGCTGGCGGAAGATGATGCCCATCTCGCCGGCCGGCTCGCCCTCCACCAGGGTGGCATCGGCCTCGATGAGGAAGTCGGCTGGCCGCGCGCCGTCGTTTGAGCTCCACACCAGTGTGTCGGGCTCGCTGACCTCGATGCGCAGCGCCTGGTCCGTACGTGTCGTGACGCCGCCGTCGGTCTCGATCAGCGCCCAGCGCCCGGCGTCGCGGCGGAAGTCGTCGGCGAACTCGCGCGGCTCGGCGCGGATGGCGGCCAGGCGTGCGGCGACGGCGGCGGGATCCGTCATTGCGTGCGGGGCAGGCGTGGGCGTGACCGCTGGCGTGGGCTTACCCGGCGTGCTGCTCTCCGGCGCTGTGCCGGCCTCGTCACGCAGCGGCCACACGGCCAGGTCGTCGAAGGCCACGGCCACGCCCGGCCCGCCCGGCGCCGACGCGGCGAGCGCCACGCCGCCCGCGGCATAGCTGTCGTCCCACGCCATCTCCACCACCTCGCCGTCGATTAGCAGCGAGATCTCCGGCCCGGCGGCAAAGACGCCCAAGCGCGTGGCGTTGCCCGCCTCGGCCGCCGGCCACCCCGTCGCCTTCCACGGCACGATCTCCGCCAGCCCAGTCTGTGTCACCTTTGCCAGCCGGTAGAAGCCGTCGCTGCTGGCCGAGAAGAGATACATGTCGCCGTTGGCCTGGCGCCGGAAGCCGAGCCCGAAGCTGTTGTCCAGCGGCCCGGCCACATAGAAGGCATCGACCTCGGCGTAGAGATCGGCGGGGACATCGTCCGGCCCGGTGCCCCACACCAGCTTGTCGGCGGCGTCGACGCGGATGTGGTACGCGCCGGCGTCCACGGCCAGCGCGTAGTCGTCGTGGTCGCCCACTTCCCACGCGCCCGGCGCGAGGCGGAATTGTTCATGCAGCGCCGGCGGCAGCGCATGGAGCCGCGCCACCTCGCGCAGGATATAGTCGGCGCCGCCCTGTGCGTGCAGCAAACTGTTGCCCAGCGCCAGGCTGAGCACGGTGGCGCCGATGAGCAGCAAAGTGAAACGCAAGCGTTGCATCATAGCCTCCCACGGGTGAAGCGCCGGCGTTGCGGCGCATGCGGATTGGCTGGTCTCGTGCGGGAAATGCGAAGGGTGCGACGGTGTCCTGTTCTCACGATAGCACGATTGCGTGGGCACTTCAACCAGTGATACTCCGAGCGTCGTCTCCGGCGGAGGAAGAGAACGCAAATGGGACCAGGCGGGAACAGCGAGTCAGGCGTGCCGCAGGGGCAGCGGCGGTGACGGCAAGTGGCTGCCGGGGAGTGGGCAGCCACTTGTCTTGAGCCGGATGTTGTTAGCGAGCAATGGCCGGCAGGAAGAGTGGGTAGCTACTCTGCCCGCCGGGATTTTCGTCATGCTTGACTGTCCACTGGAAGCTTAGCGTAGTCTGGCCGCCATGCCCGTCGTCGACCGTTACCGTTACCGGGTAGGTTGCATCGACTGCTGCTGCGCCCAACTGCCCGGCTATGACACCGGTAGCGGGATCGATGGTCAGACCGGCCGGCAAACCGGTGGCCGCAAACCGCAGCGAGTCACCGTCGATGTCGGAGGCTGCAATGGCCAGTTCCACCGCGTCACCCTCCACGTCGCTCTGGTCGGCGATGGGTTCGATGCGCGGCGCATCGTTGACCGGCGTGATGGTGATCGTTGCCGTTGCTATATTGCTTTCAGCGGCGCCGTCAGTGGCGTGGAAGGTGAACTGATCTGTGCCGTGATAATCGGGGGCGGGCGCATAGGTCATCTCTGGCGACGTGCCGCTCAACGTGCCATGGCCTGGTGTGGCCACGATCGTTACTTCCAGCGCGTCGCCATCGCGGTCGGTACATGCCAGGCTGAGCCCGGTTGCAGTATCTTCCGCTGTGGTCGCGCTGACGGCTGTGCAGATCGGGGCATGATTGACGGCATGCACGTTGACGGTCACTGTCACCGGGTTGCTCGTCGCCAACCCGTCGCCCGCCTTGTAGACGAAGGTGTCTGAGCCGGCGAAGAACGCGTCCGGCAGATAGGTGAAGGATCCGTCGGTCGCCAGGGTGAGCGTGCCGTGCGCCGTGCTGCTGACGCCGACCACCGTGAGCGCATCGCCGTCGAGATCGCTGTCGTTGGCCAGCACGCCGGGCGCCGCCACCGTAAGCAGCGTCTCTTCGCTGGTGGCATATACATCCGCCGTGGCAACCGGTGCGTCGTTGACGGGCGTCACGCTGATTGAGACGATGGCGGGCGTACTGGTGGCGGTGCCATCGTCGGCCGTGAAGGTGAAGCTGTCGCTGCCATTGAAGTCGGCCGCCGGCGTGTAGGTGAGATCGGGTGCGCTGCCGCTAAGCGTACCGTGTTGTGGCGGCGTGGCGACGGCGAAGGTTAGATCATCGCCATCCACGTCGCTGCCGGCGAGGGTGATGGCCGTTGGCGTGTCCTCAGCGGTGGTGACGGACTGCACGGTGGCGACGGGAGCGTCGTTGAGCGGCGTCACGCCGATGGCGACGGTGGCGATGTTGCTGACGGCGCTGCCGTCGCTGGCCGTGAAGGTGAAGCTGTCGCTGCCGTTGAAGTTGGCCGCGGGCGTGTAGGTGAGATCCGGCGCGGTGCCGCTGAGCGTGCCGTTCTGCGGCGGTGTGACGACGGCGAAGGTGAGCGGGTCGCCGTCGATGTCGCTGCCGGTGAGGGTGACTGGCAAGCGGCGTGTCCTCGGCGGTGGTGACCGACTGAGCATGTGTTCTGCGGTGACCACGGTGAAGCGTCGTTGACCGGCGTCACGCTGATGGTGATGACGTGTCGGCGTGGCGCGCTGGGCGGTGCGCGCCGTGCCGTCACATTGATGGCGACCGTGGCGATGAAGCTGTCGCTGCCGTTGAAGTTGGCCGCCGGCGTGTAGGTGAGATTCGGCGCGGTGCCGCTGAGCGTGCCGTGCTGCGGCGGTGTGGCCACGGCGAAGGTGAGCGAGTCGCCGTCGATGTCGCTGCCGGCGAGGGTGATGGCGAGCGGCGTGTCCTCGGCCGTGGCGACGACCTGGGCGGTGGCGACCGGCGCGTCGTTGACCGGCGTCACATTGATGGCGACCGTGGCGATGTTGCTGATTGCGGCGCCGTCGCTGGCTGCGAAGGTGAAGCTGTCGCTGCCGTTGTAGTTGGCTGCCGGCGTGTAGGTGAGATTTGGCGCGGTGCCGCTGAGCGTGCCGTGCTGCGGCGGGATGGCGACGGCGAAGGTGAGCGAATCGCCGTCGATGTCGCTGCCGGCGAGGGTGATGGCGAGCGGCGTGTCTTCAGCCGTGACGACGGCCTGGGCGGTGGCGACCGGCGCGTCGTTGACGGGCGTCACGCCGATAGTGACGGTGGCGATGTTGCTGGTTGCAGCGCCGTCGCTGGCCGCGAACGTGAAGCTGTCGCCGCCGTGGTAGTTGGCGGCCGGCGTGTAGGTGAGATTTGGCGCGGTGCCGCTGAGCGTGCCATGCTGCGGCGGTGTGACGACTACATAGCCAAGCGCATTGCTGTCGACATCGGTGCATGTCAGTGTAATCGATATCGCCGTATCTTCAGCCGTGCTGACCGTGGAATCGGTGCATGCCGGCGCGTTGTTGATCGAGGCAACATTGATGGACACTGTCGTCTCTGCGCTGGTTGTACTGCCATCGCCAGCCTGATACGTGAAGGTGTCAGTGCCATTGAAGAGGGCTTCCGGCGCATAGGTGAATGAACCGTCACTGTTGAACGAGAGCGTGCCGTGGGCCGGATCCGTGAGCTGGGTGGCGCTCAGCGCGTCGCCGTCCACATCACCATCATTCCCCAACACACCGGGTGCTGCCACAGTGAGTGGCGTATCCTCGTCGGTCGCATAGACATCTGGCGCAGCGACAGGTACGTCGTTGACGGGCGTCACGCTGATGGTCACGGTGGCGATGTTGCTGGTTGCGGCGCCGTCGCTGGCCGTGAAGGTGAAGCTGTCGCTGCCGCTGAAGTTGGGCGCGGGCGTGTAGGTGAGGTTCGGCGCGGTCCCGCTGAGCGTGCCATTCTGCGGCGGGGTGGCGACGGCGAAGGTGAGCGCGTCGCCGTCGATGTCGCTGCCGGCGAGGGTGATGGCAAGCGGCGTGTCCTCGGCGGTGGTAACGGACTGGGCGGTAGCGGAAGGCGCGTCGTTGACCGGCGTCACGTCAATGGCGACGGTGGCGGGTGCGCTGGTGGCCGTGCCGTCATTGGCGACGAAGGTGAAGCTGTCGCTGCCGTTGAAGTTGGCGGCAGGCGTGTAGGTGAGGTTCGGTGCGGTGCCGCTGAGCGTGCCGTTCTGTGGCGGCGTGGCGACGGCAAAGGTGAGCGAATCGCCGTCGATGTCGCTGCCGGCGAGGGTGATGGCGAGCGGCGTGTCCTCGGCCGTGGTGGCACTCTGCGGCGTGGCAGTGGGAGCGTCGTTGACGGGCGTCACGCTGACGGTGACGATGGCGGGCGCGCTGGTGGCCGTGCCGTCGCTGGCCGTGAAGGTGAAGCTGTCGCTGCCGTTGAAGTTGGCCGTCGGCGTGTAGGTGAGGTCCGGCGCCGTGCCGCTGAGCGTGCCGTTCTGCGGCGGGGTGACGACGGCGAAGGTGAGCGGGCCGCCGTCCACGTCGCTGCCGGCGAGAGTGATGGCGAGCGGCGTGTCCTCGGCCGTGGTGACGGACTGCGGCGTTGCGGCAGGCGCGTCGTTGACCGGCGTCACGCCGATGGTGACGGTGGCGGGCGCGCTGGTGGCCGTGCCGTCGCTGGCCGTGAAGGTGAAGCTGTCGCTGCCGTAGAAGTTGGCCGCGGGCGTGTAGGTGAGGTCCGGCGCGGTGCCGCTGAGCGTGCCGTTCTGCGGCGGCGTGACGACGGCGAAGGTGAGCGAGTCGCCGTCGATGTCGCTGCCGGTGAGGGTGATGGCAAGCGGCGTGTCCTCATCTGTGGTGACGGACTGGGCGGTAGCGCCAGGTGCGTCGTTGACCGGCGTCACGCCGATGACGACGGTGGCGGGCGCACTGGTGTCCGTGCCGTCGTCGGCCGCGAAGGTGAAGCTGTCGCTGCCGTTGAAGTTGGCCGCTGGCGTGTAGGTGAGGTCCGGCGCCGTGCCGCTGAGCGTGCCGTTCTGCGGCGGTGTGACGACGGCGAAGGTGAGCGAATCGCCGTCGATGTCGCTGCCGGCGAGGGTGACTGCCAGCGGCGTGTCCTCATCTGTGGTGACGGACTGGGCAGTGGCGATCGGCGCGTCGTTGACCGGCGTCACGCCGATGGTGACGGTGGCGGGTGCGCTGGTGGCAGTGCCGTCGTCGGCCGTGAACGCGAAGCTGTCGCTGCCATTGAAGTTGGCGGCCGGCGTGTAGATGAGGTCCGGCGCGGTCCCGCTGAGTGTGCCGTTCTGCGGCGGTGTGACGACGGCGAAGGTGAGCGAATCGCCGTCGATGTCGCTGCCGGCGAGGGTGACTGCCAGCGGCGTGTCCTCGGCCGTGGTGACGGACTGGGCGGTAGCGGAAGGCGCGTCGTTGACCGGCGTCACGCTGATGGCGACGGTGGCGGGTGCGCTGGTGGCCGTGCCGTCACTGGCCTGGAACGTGAAGCTGTCAGAGCCGTTGAAGTTGGCCGCGGGCGTGTAGGTGAGATTCGGTGCGGTGCCGCTGAGCGTGCCGTTCTGCGGCGGCGTGGCGACGGCGAAGGTGAGCGAGTCGCCGTCGATGTCGCTGCCGGTGAGGGAGATAGCCAGCGGTGTGTCCTCGGCGGTGGTGACCGACTGGGCGTTGGCAGTGGGTGCGTCGTTGACCGCAGCGATCGTAATCCGCACCGTGGCGACATTGCTGTCCGCCTGGCCGTCGCTGGCGCGATAGGTGAAGCTGTCGCTGCCGTTGAAGTTGGCCGCCGGCGTGTAGGTGAAGGAACCATCGGCGGCAAGGGCGAGCGTCCCCTGCGCCGGATCGGTCACCTTGACCGCCGTCAGCGCGCTGTTGTTGGCGTCCGAGTCATTGCCCAGCACGCCTGGCGCAGCCACGCTCAGCGGCGTGTCTTCATCGGTCGCGTAGGCGTCGTCGGCGGCGACCGGCGGCCGGTTGCCGTAGAGATCCTGGATTTCTTCCAGCGAAAGCGCCCGGCTGTAGATGCGTGCTTCGTCGAGCCAGCCCATGAACCAGCGCTGCCCGTCACTCTGCGCGCCGATGCCGACGGGCAGGTTGTTGGCTGCGATCGTGGTGCCGGCCGGAAGCTCCATGCTGCTCTCCAGGACGGAGTTGATGTAGAGGCGCATGGTCGTGCCGTCGAAGGTGGCGGCGACGTGCATCCACGAACCGTCGATGGGGTATTCGGTCGCCGAGTTGATACGGTAGGTATCGCCCGACGTGACCTGGTTGATGCGGAAGAAGACCTTGCGCGACGAGGCGTCAGCCTTGGTGGTTGCCAGGCTCAGCTCGTAGCCGTTGGTGCCGCCGTTGGTTGCCTTCTTGATGATGTCCTGCGTGGCGTATTGCTCAGGACGGATCCAGGCGATCAACGAGAGCGGTCCGGTGGGATCGAGCGTGTCATCGTCGGCCGCCAGCGCGTATTGCGAAGTGCCATTGATATCCAGGGCATAGCTGCCGACCTTGCCCGCCACCCAGGCCGGCGTGCCGTAGAGCGCGGCGTCATTGAGATTACCGGAGCCGTCGATCAGCGCCGGGCCGCCGTTTTCTTCCATGGGCCAGCATGCGACCAACCCCGGTGCGGGGTCACAGGCAACGCCGCCGGCGACGATGGTATCGAGATCGACGGCCTGGTTGTTGCCCGGCAGCGGGTCGCCAATGCCGGCCGGTGCTGCGACGGACGCGCGATTCTCGATCGTGCCGCGTGCGCCCAGATCGACGGTGGCCGTCAGGCGGAAGGTGACCGCGCCGCCGGTCGGGAGATTGACGACAGCATCGATGCTGCCGGCGCCGCTGGCAGGACAGGTGGCGCCGCCGCTGCCGCTGCACGTCCACGTGGCATTGGCCAGCGCGGCGGGAAGCGGGTCGGCGACCGTCGCACCGGTGACGGCCTGTGGGCCGTTGTTGGTGGCGACGATCGTGTAGACGAGCGCATCATTCGGCCGGACGAGGGTGCGGCCATCGCTCTTGGTGATCGACAGGTCGGCGCCACTCGCCGGCGTCGGCGCGCAAAGCTGTCCCGCTACCTCGCTCGAGCTGGAATAGAGCACGACGAACTCACTGCTGTAGTTGGCTTTCATGCTCGAGACGTCGTTGAACGCGCCGCTGCGCAGGGTGGTGCGACTGCCGAAGGCGATCGTCTGCGTCGTCGACTGGCGGTAGACGATGGGGTTGTAGCCTTCCGACGACGTGTAGATCAACGTGAGCGTGCCGTGGGATTCGTCGAGCAGGATCAGCGGGCGGGTGCCGGCCTCGTCGATACCGTAGAGGCTATCCCACACGCCGGTGGGCCGTCTGACCAGCAACGCGATCTTGGGATAACCCGCCGTGTCGTAGCCGGTCTTCACCGCCGCATAGAGTGTACTGTCGGCGGCCACGGCCACGTTGAGATGGTCGTCCGCCATGCCGGCGCCGACGTTGTCGAAGGCTGACCCCGCGGCCGGCAGTTCGTTGGCGGACCACGCGACCGGGTCGGCGCCATCCACGTGCACGCGGAAGCCGAAGCGCCGCGTGTTCTGGTTGGACCACAGCACGCCCACCGTGCCATTGGGCAGCGCGGTCACGACCTCGATGTCGTCGTTGCCGATCGCACCCGTGTCGAGCACGACCGGGCCGCTCCACGTGGCATACGGTGAGTCGCTGTGATAGACGACGATTTCGCCCGCACCGGTGCGCGTGGCCAGCCACATCTTGCCGGTGGAATCGACGTCGATGGTGGCCACTTCGCTGTTGGGCAGCGGCAGGTTGACCGCCGCCGGGCGCAGCGTCCACGGCTGGTAGCTGCCGCCGCTATAGGCCGCTGTCACCAACTGCGTGTTGCTGTCGGCGTAGAGCAGGATATGGGCGAGGTTGCCCACCACCCTGACGTCGGCCTTGGTGTCCGTGCGATCCGAGAGCTTGATGACCTCGTTCCACACGGTGCCTTGCAGTTGCCAGAGCCAGGTGCCGGACGAACTGGCGCCCGCCGCGCTCGTCGGGAAGACGGCGTACCAGGCACCCTCATGGGTCCATACCTTGGACTGCGGTTTCTCGCCGGTCGAAGCGGTCGCCGGTTTTGGCTCGAGCGTGGCGCAGGTCAGCCCGCTGGGTGGCGGGATCACGGGCGCGGCGCTGAAGTCCTGCGCCGGCTGGTCAGCCGCCACGTTGGTGTAGCTTCGGCTCGGCGGCGTGAAGAGATAGCCCGCCAGGGCCGGCGTCACGCTGCCGGACCAGCCCGCGGGCACGGTGATTGCGTAGACTCCGCTGCCGTCGGCGGTGACGGAGCCGCCGGTGTAGGTCAGGATCGCACCGGGCTGCCCCGCGTTGCCGGAGATGGTGTACTGGACCAGCGCAAAGCTGGCCGAGACCGACTTGGCGTTGTCCATCGTGACGACGCAGGGATCCGTGCCAAAGCAGGAGCCGGCCCATCCCAGGAATGTCGAGCCGCTGGCCGCCGCGGCCGCGAGCGTGATCTGGCTGTCCTTGACGAGGGTTGCCGTACACGTCGCCCCACAGTTGATCACAGGCGGTGTGCTACTGACCGTACCGCTGCCGGCGCCGAGTTTGTTCACCGTCAACAGATAGGTGATACGTGTGAACGTTGCGGTGACCGACTTGGCGGCATCCATGGTGACCTGACACGTACCCGTTCCGCTACAGCCGGCGCCGCTCCAACCGTCGAAGGTGGAGGTGCTATCCGGGGTTGCGGTCAGCGAGACGAGCGCGTTGTATCCATAGTCTTCGCTGCAATCTGCGCCACAGACGATCCCGGCCGGATAACTGCTGACCGAGCCGCCGCCGCTGCCTGCCAGGCTGACGCTCAGGACGTTTGTGCCGAGTGTGAAGTTGGCGGTGACGGACTTGGCGCCATCCATCGTGACCTGGCACGCGCCGGTGCCCGTACAGCCCTCGCCGCTCCAGCCGCTAAAAGTCGAGCCGAGCGCGGACACGGCATCCAGGGTCACCAACGTGTCGGAGTCATAGTTGGCGGTACATGTGGCGCCGCAGTTGATGCCGGCCGGCGAACTTGTGACGTAGCCTGTCCCGTTACCGCTGCGTGCCACCGTCAGCGGATAGCGGATGCGCGTGTAATTGGCCGTCACTGTGGCGTCGCCGTGAATCGTCAGCGTGGCCGGATTTGCACTGCCGGTCAGGGCACCGGACCATTCGGTGAAACTCCATCCCGACGCGGGCGTCGCCGTTAGCGAGACGTCATCGCCGTCGTGATAGGTGAGCTGCGCTGGATTGCGGGCGACCGTGCCGTTGGCGGAGACTATCGTCAGCGTGTACTCGTTTTGCGCATAGGTCACACCGGCCGTGTGATTGGCCGCCGGCATGGTGAGCGTGTTGCCCCCCGCGGTGCTGTTGTTGTCGGCGGTGCCGCTCCAGCCGGCGATGTGCCAGTGCGCGGCGGGGGCCGCGCCGCTGAGCGACACGGTTGCCCCGGCCAGATAGCTGCCCGAGGGACATCCGCTCGAATTCGACGGATCGGCCGCGGGATCGCTGCCTGACCCGGTGTGGGAGAGCGTCAGCGTGTAGCAGGCCGGCTGCGCGTTGGCGGTCGTAAAGCTCCAGATGGGGCTCGTCGCCTGCTTGTTGCCGTCGCTGGCCACGGCGTACCATTCATAGGCGGTCCCATCGGCGAGGCCGTTCCAGGCGACGGTGGCATTGGCGCCCGCGGCGGCGCTGGCCGTGCCGATGACGCTGAAGGGGCCGCTGCTGCTCATGGCGTAGGGTAGCGTGAAGTTGTTCTCGGTGACCTCGTTCGGATACTCCTTATTCTGCGTCGGCGAGTAGGTGGAGACGTAGATCAGGTTCTCCGCCGGCGAGAAGCGCATGATGCGCAGGTAGCCACTCTGCTGGCTGTCCACCGACTGATAGTCGGAGCGCAGGCTGTAGATGGTGTTGCCGTTGGTGCCGGCGTCGCTGCGCCGGCGCGCCACGTCGAGGTGCCCGCCCAGCATGAGGAAGAGATTGGCATTGCCCTTGAGTGCGTCGAAGATGGCGCTGCCCTGGGCGGAGAAGCTGGTCGCCGTCCCGCCGTTGAGCAGATTGTGGGTCACGAGGATCGCACGCCGGTTGCTGTACATCTGTATGATGGAGTTGGCCCACTGCAGCACCGGGTGCGAGGCGCTCGTCATGCCGTCGTCCATCTCGATGAACACGGCGACGAATTGCATGCCGCCGGCTTCGAAGAGCGTGTAGTAGTTGTCGAAGTCGCTCGTACCGTAGCGGCCGCCATAGCTGGCCTGCACCGTCTTGCGCGTGGCGAACCGGGCGTTGAACTCCGCCGTGCTGGCCGGCGCGCCATCGTGGTTGCCGGCGACCAGCCCATACGGGACGCCGCCGGTTGCCAGGATGTCATAGGCCGCGACGGCACGATCCCATTGTGTCGCATTCGTGCTGACATCGACGTTGTCGCCCAGGCTGGCGGCGTAAACGATGTTGCGCGTCGTCTTGTTCTCCACGATCCACTGCATCTGCGCGGTGTAGATGGCCGGGTAGGTAGACGCGTAGTATTGCGGGTCGGGGATGGCGATGAGCGTGAAGTCAGGCGCCGGCGGCGCGTTCTTGATGCGGCCGTAGAAGGTGACCGTCATCTCGTCGGCTTCGGGGTCGGTTACGTTGACCGTGAGGGCCGGCGGCTGGGTAACGTCTCCCGCACCATCGGCCGGCGCGACGAGGCTTGGTGCGTTCGGCGCCGCGTTGCGCAGGTCGAAGGGCGCACCGGCGACCCAGGCGTAACCGCTGTTCGTGATCGTGCCGGGAATGCTGGCGCCGGCTGAGCTGTTTACCGTAGCGCCGGCGCCCTCGTTGAGTCCCCAGCGCGCGACAAGCCCGGATTGGGCGCCGGTCAGTTCGTCGTTGATCGCCGCCTGAATCTCGGCCTGCGAGCGCGCGTAATTCCAGACGCGCGCTTCGTCGAGCACGCCCTGGAAGTGGCCGAGCGGCGTATCATCGGTCCTGATCATTGCGCCCAGCGCGGCGCGTTGCGTCGTATCGCTGCGCGGCGCCTGGTTGACGGCCAGCGTGGTTTCCAGGCTGCCGTCCAGGTAGAGGCGCCAGGTCGTGCCGTCATAGGTGGCGGCGGCATGATGCCAGACGTTATTTGTGATCGGCGTCACGCCATAGACCGGGTGATTCGCCCCGGTGGCCATGTCCTCAAAATCGGCGGCCAGGACGTCATTGGCGTCGTCGATAACCAGCACCCAGTTGGCGTCGACGCTCGATCCTTCGGCTTCGGGCGCGCCGTGGGTGACCAGCGGGATGGCGTTGGCAATGCCACCGTTTCCGGTCGTGTTTGGCGTGCCCGCACCTGTGCGTCTGAACCACGTCTCGATGGTGAATTGCGGCAGGTCGAGCGCGGCCGGGTCGCCAAAAGTAACGTAGGCGGTGGCGCTGCCGAAGTCAAGGCCATAGCCCGGCGCGGCAGCGGTCGACGTGCAGGCGACATTGCTGAAGCCCGATGCACCGCCGCCATTTTCGGCGTAGGCGCGGTAACAATAGGCGGTTGCGGCGGCAAGCCCGCCATCGTCGAATACGCTCACGTCAGGACCAACCGTTCCGATCGGCGCAAAGGTCGTGCCGTTGTCGCTCGAGCGCTCAATCGCGAAACCGGTCTCGTTGTTGGCGTTGTCCTGCCACTGTAAGTAGATCTGGTCGCTGGAGGTGGGGGCGACAATCAGGTTTGACGGCGTAGTGGGCCGCAGAATATCAAATGGCGCGCCGGGCGCCCAGGTCGGGCCATTGGTCAGCGTGCCATTGGCACTAGGCGCGGTCGAGTCGGCGATGGTCGTGCCGCTGCCTTCATTCATCCCCCAACGCCCGATCAGCCCGGCGCCGTCGGTCAGTTCGACATTGATGGTGCTCTGAATCTCACCCTGCGAGCGCGCCACGTTCCACACACGCGCCTCGTCGATGGTGCCGGCAAAGAAGCCGGTTGAAAGTTGCCCCGTGGAGCCGATGCCGGCCGCCAGACCCGCGTGCTGGATACTCGTCGCTTCCGGCGTGGCGTTTGGACAGGTCGTGACTGCGGCGTTCAGAGTCTCACGGCTGCCGTCCAGATAGAGTTCCCAGCAACTGCCGTTGTAGGTCGCCGCAATGTGGTGCCACTCGCCGACCGCGATCGTCGTGCTGCCCCAGGCCGGGTGGTTGCCACCGGTCGCCGCGTCCTCGAAGTCGGCGCCGACCACGCCCGTGCTGGTCACGCCGAGGAAATAGTTCATGTTGATATTCGCCGGAGTTTCTCCCTGCCCCATCCCCTTGGTCAATACGGGATAGGCCAGCGGTCGCCCGCCACTCCCATCCAGACCGTCTGTGCCGGTGGTCATGGTGGCGCCGCCCGCCTCGCGCTTGATCCACGCTTCGAGCGTAAAGGTTGCTGCGTTGAGATTCGGCCCAAAGGTGACATAGTCGTTGGCGCCGTCGAAGCGCAGCGCAGCACCCAGGCTCTCCAGCGGCGTGGCGCTCACCTCATTCGACGCCACCGAAGCGTTTGTACTCGTGTCGACGGCGGTCACGACATAGTAGTATGGCGTGCCATTGGTCAAACCGCCGTCGCTGTAACTTGTGCCCGTCACCAAGGTTGCGCCGTTGACAGGGCCGGTGAGTGGGACCGACGGCGCCGTGCTGCGATAGACGTTATAGCCGGCAATATCCGGGTCAGGCGGCGCCGTCCAGCTCAGGGCGACAGCGGCGCTGCGCGGCGTGGCAGTCAGCGCCGTCGGCGCGGCGGGAGGGATCAGATCGGGCATGGGGAAGCCGGCTACCCACAAGGGACCGTTGGTCAACGTGCCATTGGGGTTGCCAACGACCGAGTTCGCCGCCGCCGTGCCTGTGCCTTCATTCATGCCCCATCGCCCGAGTAGTCCGGCGCCACCGGTCAGTTCGGCATTCATGCTGGCCTGGATTTCAGCCTGCGTGCGCACCACGTTCCAGATGCGCACTTCGTCGAGGACGCCGACAAAGTAGCCGGCCGCGGCGCCGGTCGACGTCATGGCTGTGCCCAGGCCGGCATGTTGTATGCTATCCCAGCGCGGGTAGCGAGTGGCACCCGTATCGATCGTGGCACCGTCCTGGACGCCGTTCAAATAGAAGCGCCAGTAGCGCCCATCAAAAGTGACGGCCGCGTGATACCACACATTGTTCTGAATGACAGTGGTGCCGCGTGCCGGGTAATTCTGACCGCCCTGCGTCGCGTTGCTCGTCGTAGCAGGACAGCCCGTCTGCGCTCGCGCGCACTCTTCGAAATCGGCGGCCAGGACGCCGGTGGTATCGATACCAAAGAAATAGTTCATGTCGACGTTTGAGTTTTCAGCCTCGCCACGCCCCTTTGTGACCAGAGGAATTGCCGCAGCCAAGCCCCCAGTACCGGTTGAAGCGGTAGCACCCGTGCCCGTGCGCTTGAACCAAGTCTCAATCGTGAATACCTGGGCGCCGAGGCTGGCAGCCGTGCCAAAGGTGACGTAGTCGTTCGTCCCGTCAAATTGCAGCGCCGTGCCCGCCGGCGCGGCGTTTGCCGGCTGCATCCCAAGCATTGCAACGATGAGGATTAGAATCATGGCGAGGCGCCAGGCAAGCGTTCTTCGTGCACGCTGGGTGCGTCGGATCGAGCCCGGTGTTGCGAGAAGATGGTTTGTAGACATGGCTCCCCCTTGGATGAGAAGGTCCGGTTTTCTCTTGTGACTTGTAGAGAATTGGTTATGTGCGCGGCCCGCCAACGGGACACGCTGCCTACTGCACACCAGGCTGTGCGGAGGATAGTGATGGCGTCAAAGCAAGGAACCGCGACGCGCGGCGGGTAGGACGAGCGGACCCGGGAGAAACGCATGCGCCACAGCGTCTATCCGTCAATGCCGGTGCATATGATGTGGGGTGCCGGCCCGCGATTATTGGGAGGCAGATGCCAAGCCTATTCCTGGCCGGTGCCAGAATGCTTGAACGCTTTTCCCGGGAAACCGGGAGTTGGGTTGAGTCTGGAATTCAACGCGGCCGGCGAGGATAGCCGTTGGTGCTGTCGGGAAGACACGCCGGACGCGCTGTGTGTGCTTGAACAATTGTCGCGCAATTCACAAGCAGAATTGCTTACAGTTTCGTGTCAGAAATCTATCGATTCGCTTGCGTTGCTTTACGGGATGGCTGGCAATGACTTATGCGTTTGATCTCATGCGGAGGCAACCAACGCAGCAAAGTGCCGCTGATAGAACTCCTCCGCGCTCAACGCCGTGCTGTCGATGATCCATCCGTCCTCAAAATAATCTGAGTCCAGACAGGACAACTGGTGCCGGGCATGCGCCCGCTGCGCAGTTTCGTCGCGATCCCATTGCCAGCCGCGCCGCTGTTTGCGCGCCCAGATCGCGTCGTCGGACGCGCGCAACAGGCGCGTGATCACCTCGATGCAGCGCGCGAGCAGTTCCTCGCGGTAGAAGATTACCGGCAGGGGCGGGTTGCGGTAGAGGATGAACTCCAGCACGACATTGTTACCCGCCGCCACCTCGCGCTCGATCTGCGCCAGCGTCTGCGCCTGGACGATGGCTTCCTCCTCCGGCGTTCTCGGCTCCTCGGCGGGATGCCCCGCTTTGATGGTTACCCAGGCATCGTCTTCGGAGATCAGCACCCAGCCGGCGTTCTGGGCGATCCGCTGCGCCGTGGTCGTCTTGCCCACACCGGCCGGCCCGGCGATCAGAATCACTTTGCCTGTCATTTTTTCTTCCTCCTTGCGCCATCCTGGAAGACGCTGCCCATGCGGCGGAACGCGTGGCTATGTCGTTTTGTACCCCTCTTTCTCCGCGAAGGGGTACCCACCGGCACACGTTTTGCTGTTCAATTTAATTGTCGATGCATCGTAGGAGATTCTGCAATCAGGCATACCCCAATCTGAAAAGGAGAGACAACGATGGTACGCACTTACAGGCTGATCGGGCTGTTGCTGCTGGCCGCGCTGCTGCTCAGCGCCTGCCAGCCCGTCGTGGCCCAGACGCAGGCGCCGCCCTCCGGCGAAGAGGTGACGGCGGCCGTCAACGCGATCTGGGATGAATACGAAGCCAGCTTGCTGGCCGGCGATGTCGACCGCTGGATCGCGCAGTGGATGGACGACGGCGTGCAGATGCCGCCGGACATGCCGCCGCGCGTGGGTAAAGAGACGATCTATGCGGCGGTCAGCGGCTTCCTCAGCGGGTACGAGTACACCGATTTCGTCATCGACAACGAGGATGCCGTGGCCAGCGGCGACATGGCCTTTGCCCGCGGTACCTATGCGGCCTCCTTTGCGGCCAAGGGTGGCGGCGATCCGATGAGTGTCGAAGGCAAATACATGACCATCTTGCGCCGGCAGGAGGATGGAAGCTGGAAGATCTACCGTGACATCTTCAACTCGAATGTGCCGCCTGCGCCCGCGGCGGCACCAACGACAGACGTTGCAGCAGTGGCAGAGGCCATCGACGCCGTCTGGCGTGAATACGAGGCCAGCCAGATAGCCGGTGACCCCGACCGCTGGATCGCACTCTGGGCCGAAGATGGCGTGCAATTGCCGCCTGGGTCGCCCCCGGTAGTAGGGAAAGCGGCGATCGATGCGCGCGACCGCAGCGATCTGGAAGTCAACGACTACAGCCAATTCGTCATCACTAACAAAGAAGTGGAAGTGAATGGTGACCTGGCCTTCGCACGCGGCGACTTCATGGTAACCGTTGCGCCCAAGAGTGGCGGCGATCCCATGGACTTCCAGGGCAAGTACATGACGATCTTCCGCCAGCAGCCCGATGGCTCGTGGAAGATCTACCGGGACATCTTCAACCCGAGCGCGCCATAATCTGAACCCCGATCGATCGGCATAGCCGATCATGGTCACGCTGAGAGAATCCTTCCGTTGTCCACAGGCACACCAGGTTCTCTCGGCGTGACCATCCTCTAGTGGAAGGAAAGGACCATGTCCGCGGCAAATAAGGCAATCCTGCAAAGGTTCTTCGCCGAGGTCTACAACGTAGGTGACTTGCATGTTGCAGACGAGCTGGTCGCCGCCGACTACATCAGCCACAACCCCGCGCCGGGCGAAGCGCCGGGACGAGAAGGGCTCAAGGCCTTCGTTGCCTATCTACGCCGCGCCTTTGCCGACCTCCACGTCACCATCGAAGCGCAGGTGGCCGAAGGGGACAGGGTCGCCACGCGCTACACGATCCGCGGCAGGCAGGCAGGCGAGTTTGCCGGCTTTCCCCCGACCGGCAAACTCGTCACCGTCACCGCCATCAGCATGCACCGCTTCGCCGATGGCCAAATCCAGGAAAGCTGGCTCAACTGGGACATGCTGGGATTGATACGGCAGTTGGCGTCAGATGAACTGATCCGATGACAAGCAAGACTTGTACCGGTCCTGGGGTAAAGAGGACCCCAGCCCCCCGCGTCCCGATAGTGCTGGGTAATGCACGGCACGCCCCTTCACACCGGAAGTATGGTATAGTCATCACGAACGGTTTCCGAGTGGTTGGAACAGGCGAGCGTATGTCATATCCATTTCCGGGCATGAATCCGTGGTTGGAGAATCCGACGTTGTGGCGAGACGTCCACCAACGGCTAATCACCGCGTTGGCGGATCGGCTGGCGCCGCAGTTGGAACCGCGCTATTTTGTCGCCGTGGAGACGCATACCTACATCTCAACCGCGCCGTCGCTGCCGATTCAGTCCCGTTACCCCGATGTGAGCGTCCTCAAGCTCAGCGATACGGCCCAGCCGTACGCTGCCGAAAGTCCACCCACCCTGCCTGTGGTCGTCGAGATACCGTTGCCGGAGCCTTTCGAAGAACCCTTCCTGGAGGTGCGGCTCGTGCCCGACGGCGAGGTGGTGACCGTCATCGAGTTGCTCTCCCATACCAACAAGCGCGCCGGCGATGAACGCCGGAGTTACCTGCAAAAACGTGAGGCGTTGATCGACAGTGACGTGCACTTTGTCGAAATCGACCTGCTGCGCGCCCATCCGCCCATGCCCTATACTGAGCATCGACTGGCCGACTATCGCATCTTCATTCATCGTCGGGAGATGAACCGCAAGGCGCACCTCTATCCCTTCACCGTCCAGCAGGCGATCCCGACCTTTCCCCTGCCGCTGCTGCCCGGCGATCAGGAGCCGTTGGTCGATCTGGGCGCGCTGTTGCACGAGTTGTACGATCGCGCTCGCTACCGGCTCGTAATCGACTACGGCAACCCACCGGCGCCGGCTCTGACTGACGAGGATGCCGCCTGGGCCGCCGCGTCTCTTGCCCCCGGCTAGTCCGACGCTGGGGGGATGTTCGCATGATTGGCATCGCCGGGATCATCCCGTTGACGCGCCGCCTCCGCCAGGCTCAACAGAATCGGCCGTAGCGCACGCTGCGAACCAAGGCTTTCCGCCGCAGAGCGTGCGTCCTCTAGCACCGCCTGGGCAGCGCCCATAGCCCCCAGCCCCAGGAGCGCCCGCGCCTTGAGATGCAGCACGTCCGGGCGCAGATACCAGAGGCCGGCCGCGTCGAGATCCCGGAAGAGGTCGTCCATCAGCGCGATGGCCGCCGCGTGGTCGCCGTTCGCCAACGCATATTCGCCCTGCGCCAGCCCCACCCGCACCCACATGAAGGGCATGTAGCCAAACTGCGCCTTGAGCGTCCGGTAGTCGGTGAGCGACGCCATCAGCGCGGCCGCGGCCGCGCCATCGCCCCGGCGCAGATGCAGCGTGACGAGCGCCGCGTGTGACCAGCAGCGCAGGATGGGCAGTTGTGCTTCGGCCGTGGCGTGCGCCCGCTCGGCCAGCGCCAGCCCGCGGTCGATGTCGCCCAGTTCGCCGCAGAGCAGCCCCAGGTCGGCCAGCGTGCCGGTCAGCGGCGTCAGGCTGTTGACCGCCTCGGCCATGGCGATGTCTTCCTCCATGATGGCCAGCGCCTTGTCGATCTCGCCGCGCTCCCAGTGGACAAAGCCGATCATGAAGTGGCTCAGCGCCTGCGCGTCGCGGTTGTGGCTCTCCTGGCCCAGGCGAAAGGCTTCCTCGGCGTAGACTTCGGCCTGATCGTAGCGGCCCATGGCCAGGTGAATCCAGTGCAGCCGCATGAGCGTTTCCGACAGCATGGGCAGATTGCCCAGCGTCTGCCAGCAATCGCGCGCCTCGCCGAGCGCCTGGCGCGCTCGCTCCCACTGGTCGTTCCCCGCGTAGGCATAGAAGATGTCGTGGAGCGTAAAGGCGCGCTGCTCCGGCAGGTCGAGCCGCTGCACCAGCGCCAGCGCCTGCTCCCCATAGGCCAGCCGCTGCGCCCGGTCGCCGCCCGTGTACGCGCTCAGGATGAGCAGGTTCCACAGGATGCGCGCCTCGGCCGCCTGGTCGCCCAGCGCGCGCGCCAGCCCGCGGGCCCGCTCCAACAAGAGCTGGCCGCGCGCGGGGTTGCGTGCAAAGTTCACCGTGGTGCGGATCGTGGCACGGGCGAGAAGCGAGGCCAGCACCATGCCCTGGTCGCTGCGTGCCTGGGCTGCCCGCTCCATCTCCGTGTAGACCGCCACGGCTTCGTCATAGGCGGCCGACAGCTCCAGGATACGCCCGAGTTGCGTGTAGAGCCGGCTCAGTTGGTCGCCGGCGATGGCGCCCGGCTCCTGCGCCAGGGCCAGGGCGCGGCGATAGGCGGCTACGGCCTCCGTGCCGGCATAGATGGCCGCGGCCTGGTCGCCCGCCACGGTGAAGAAATGCACCGCCTGGCGCGCGTCGCCGGCAATGGCATAGTGGCGCGCCAGGTGCGGCGCGATGGTGTGGGCGCGATCGCCGTAGTGGAGCACCAGCGCATCGGCCACGGCGCGGTGCAGGCAGGCGCGGCGCATGGCATCCAGGCTGTTGTAGATGTACTGCTGAAAGAGGATGTGCCGGAAGCGGTAGGTGGTCAACGGCCCGGCGCCGGCCTGTTGGCTCCCCTGCATCGTGATCAACTGGTGCTCGCGCTCCAGCAGCGCGCCGAACAGCACCGCGGCCTGCTGCGCGTCGTCGCCGTGCGCCTGGGCGACGATCTCGGCGCTGAAGCTCTCGCCGGCGACGCTGGCAACTTGTAGCAGCTCTTGCAACGGCAGCGGCAGGCGGCCCACGCGCTCCCGGATGATCCCCTCGACGCGCGCCGGCACGATCTCCCACGCCAGCACGGGGCTTGCGATCCACGCCCCTGTGTCGTCCTGCACCAGGTCGCCGCGCGCTTGCAGGCCGTGCAGCAGCTCGACCGTGAAGAGCGGATGGCCGCCGGTCTGCCGGTAGAGCGCCTCGCGAAAGGCGGTGTCCAGCCGGTTCGGCTCGCGATCCACCAGCGCGTCGACAAAGTGGCGCCCGTCGGCCTGGTTGAGCCGTACGTGAATCTCGCCAAAGGTGCGCTGTAGCTCGTTGAGCAGCGGCTCCAGCGGGTGGCGCTCGCCGGCGCGCCCCAGGGCCACCTCCGCCGCCCGGTAGATCCCGACGATCAGGATGCGCTGGCCCTGGAGATGGCGGCTCAGATGAAAGAGCAGCCCGATGGAACCGGCGTCCGCCCATTGCAGGTCGTCGACGACCAACAGCAGCGGCTGCCGGCGTGCCAGGCTCTGCAACACCCGCGTGTAGTGCGCAAAGAGATTGCCCTGGTTGAGGGCGGACGGCGCCGGACGCTGTGCGCGCTGGGCGACCAGCGCCTGGAGCCGCGCAATCGCCGCCTGGCTCTGGTCCGTGGCCGCGGCCTCGGCGCGAGCGAGCAGCGCGCTCCCCGCCAGAAAGGTCTCGACCAGGTCCGGCCCGTCATCGAGGATCGCCTGCACTGCGTGCGGCACGCCGTGCCACAGGCGCCGGGCATAGGTCGAGTGCATGGCGCCGGCGACCCAACGCCCCTCGATGTCGCCGGTCAGCAGTTCCAGGATCTCGCGAAAGGGCAGGTAGGGATCGCCCATGCCGGTGTAGGCGTTGCAGTTGCCGCCCGCGGCGACCAGCCCGGCGTGCGCGGCCTGGCTGCGCCGCACAAACTCCTGCGCCAGCATGCTCTTGCCGTCGCCCGCCTCGCCGCTGATGAGGACGATGCCGCCCTGGCCGGCCAGCGCGCCGTCCAGGCGCGCGGCGAGCCAGGCCAGCTCGCCTTCGCGGGCGACCGGGCGGGCATCGTCGTCGCGCGCGTCATCGTCCGCCGCCAGGAGGAACGCGGGCAGCGAGCGCAGATGGGGCGCGGCCAGCGGCGTGGCGACGAACTCGCCGCGCGCCATGCGCAGGAAGGGCAGCCGATCGGGGTCGGGGATTGCCAGGGCGCCGGCCAGCAGCTCGGCGACCTCGGGCGAGGGGCGGCGCTCGTCCCGTTCGATCTTCTTGATGGTGCTGGGCGAACAGTACACGCGCTGCGCCAGCGCCGGACGCGTCAACCCAAGGGCCAGCCGTCGCTGCTGTACCCAGGCGCCAAACGATAGATCGTGGGTCATCTCGTTCGCCGGCATCGTCGATCCTGCTGCGTGTGAAGCGCACCGGTCGCATGCCGGCGGCGCTGCCCGGGCGGGGCTCAAGCCTTGCAACTATGTGTACCCTGTTCTGTTTCTCAGTTTAGCAGTCAAGCCGGCGCGAGGCAACCGTTTCGTCCCGCTCCCGATCACGCCACCGTGATCACGACATTCCCCTTCTTGTGGCCCTGGTCGACATAGCGGTGCGCCGCGACGATCTCGTCTAGCGGATAGCGCCGGTCGATTACGGGGCGCAGCTTGCCTGCCTCGATCAGTTCCTTGAGGGCGAGCAGATTCTCCACAGTGTCGCCGCCGTCGGACGCGTTGAGGACATTCAGGTACGCGCCATCCTGGCGCAGCACGCTTCTGGCTTGTGCCGGCGCGGCCTTCCCCACGGCATCGAAAACGACGGCGTAGCGCTCCTCTGTGGCGGAGAAATCCTGCTGCGTGTAGTCGATGACCGTTTCCGCGCCCAGCGAGCGCACGAGGTCCAGGTTTGCGGTGCTGCATACGCCCGTGACGCGCGCGTCGAAGGCATGCCGGGCCAGTTGCACGGCGTAGGTGCCCACGGCGCCGGACGCGCCATAGATGAGCACCTGCTGGCCGGGCTGGATGTGCGCCTTCTTGAGGCATTGCAGCGCCGTCATTCCCGCGCCCGGCACGGCGGCCGCCTCCGCGTAGGAGAGGTTCGCCGGCTTGATGGCGAGCACGCCGCTCTCCGGCAGGCACTTGTACTCGGCATAGCCGCCGAAATTGACGGCGAAGGTCGACGCAAAGATGGCGTCGCCCGGCTGAAAGCGCGTTACAGTCGGGCCGGTGGCTTCCACATCGCCCGCAAGTTCCATGCCAAGGATCGCGCGCTTGGGCTTGCGGATGCCGAGGAAGAGCCGTGCGCCGAGCCGCTGCCACCAGGGCCCCGGAATCTTGAGGCTGCGCATGATGGTGTCGCCGACCGTAACGGTCGTGGCGCGCACCTTGACCAGCACCTCGTCCTCCGTGGGGGACGGCTTCGGAAGCTCGGTCACGCGCAGGACTTCGGGCGGCCCATATTCAGTGTAGATGACTGTCTTCATAGTTCCCTTCTTGTCGCCGGTGCGTCCGGTCAAACCCACCGCCATGCGTACCAGACTGTCAGTACGTTGAAGCCCAGGCTCACGACGATCAGGAACTTGTCGTAGGCGCCGGGGTAGCCGGGCAGCCCGACGAGATTGAAAAGCAAGAGCCCGATCGCCAGCACGATGTTCGCCCAACGATTGACCGGGTTGGGCAGCACCAGCGTCAGAAAGACCATGATGATCGGGATCAGCATCAGGACGGCGATGCCGAGCAGCATGGGCTGGCTCATGGCCTGGCCGCTGATCTCGCCCGGTTTGAAGTCGCCGGCGAAGATACGCACGACATCGCCCAAGAGGTAGGTCAACATGAGACAGACCCATAGCGCCGAAAGTTTTACTTGTACATCAGCCATTGTGTCGCTCCTTCCTTGCTTGACACTTATGCTGCCGTAGTAGCAGCCTTGTCGCGCTCGTCTCCTTGTGCGGATAGGTTGAAGCCCTTGACGATCAGCCAGATCCCCAAGAAGATTTCGTTCAAGATCATGGGGAGTGCCAACAGCAGCGCCAATGTGATATCCAGCGTGACGCCGAGGGACAACAGGTTCATGGCCAGGATCAGCAGCGCTGCGATCAATCCCCAGATGGCGATGAAGCGGGGCAGAAGCCGCGACCGGTAGATCGCCGTGTAGAGCACCAGCGCGCCGAGGCAGAAGAAGACAGGGATCAACAAGCTCACAATGCCGGCGCGCGCGGCCATGGCCAACGCACCCAGTGCGCCGGCCGCCGCCGGGTCGACGCCGCCGCCTTCCACCTGGCGCCCGCCCAGATTCATGAGCGCCATGGGGCCAATGATGATGGCGGCGCAAAAGACGGCCTCGACGACGCGCAAGGCGAGGTAGCCGCGTGCCATGGGCGCGCTGGTTGCGCCCAGGACCGGAAAGAGCAAGACGCCGATCGCGAGCACGGCGATGGCGTTCACCAGTTCCAGCAGGATGCCGGCAATCAGGAGCGCGTCATTTGCGGCGATGGCGGCCAGATCATAGGGGGCGGCAATGGCAGACTCCACCAGACCGCCCCCCACCAGGCTTGCCACCATTGCAGTCAGAAAGAGCGCGCCCACCAGGGTTGCCGTCGTTCTCTGCGCGTTCATGTGTGCCTCCTTGGGGCTATGCCGGGGAATCGCTGCGGCGACCTCGACGCTTCGCACGGTGGCCCTTGTCCGTGGAGCCGGCGCCTGGCGGCGTCCGACCGGGGCCATAGTCCCCACTCTACGCCGCCTACGCTCCGTGCGGGCTGCGAGCGCGTTCACGGCGGTGGACGCCGCCCTGCGTTCCCCTGCCCATGGCGTATCGCCCATGCCGGCAAAAAACACGTGCACACCAAGTCGCAAAGACACGAAGGTGACCGATTCTCCCGTCACCCCCTCATCTTCTCATCCCCTCATCGCTGATGACCGACACGCCGCGCGGCGAGGCGGCGTGACCGGACCCCAAGTCGTATTGGCAACCTGGCCTTATGCTGCTCGCTCGTCCAGTTCGGCGATCAGTTCATCGATCGTGCGCAACCGGA
>JACKBA010000037.1 GCA_020634815.1 Caldilineaceae bacterium
TCGGGCGAGGAGACGGGCACCAGCGTCGTGATGGCCGCGCGGTAGAAGGCGGTCGCCGCCGCGCTGCACGCCGGCGTCACGCCGCCCATCACCTTGGGCGTATTGCGCGTCGTCCAGTCCGTGCGCCCCGGGTCCACCCGCTCCGGCGAAAAGGCCAGGTAGAACTCCTCCCCCACGCGCCAGCCCGCCTCCCCCTCATTCACCATTGACAATTGACTATCGACCGTTGACAATTGCCCTTCGCTTTTCGCCCCTCGCCCCTCGCCCCTCTCTTCCTCATTGACCATTGACAATTGACCATCGACCATTGGCAATTGCCTTTCGCCCCTCGCCCCTCGCCCCTCGCCCCTCACCAAAATCGGCAACATCACCTCCGTCGTCGTGCCCGGATAGGTGGTCGACTCCAGCACGATGACCATGCCGGGGTGCAGATAGCGGGCGATCTGCTCCGTGGCGCTGACGATATAGGAGATGTCCGGGTCGCCGGTCTTGTTGAGCGGCGTCGGCACGCAGATGGAGACGGCGTCACAGGTGGTCAGCGCGCTGAAGTCGGTGGTGGCGTTGAGCGCGCCGCGGGGGGCGGTGAGGAGGTGGGGGGATGAGGGGGTGGAAGGATGAGGGGATGAGGGGGTGAGGGGGTGTGCGTCGCCGCCGGTCTCCCCATCTCCCTCTCTCCCCATCTCCCTCTCTCCCCCTCTCTCCGTCTGCGCCTCTGCGCCTTTGCGCCTTTGCGTTATGCCATCCTCCACCAGCGCCGCGATCGCGGCAGAAGGGACGTCCTCGATGTACGACTCGCCGCGGTTGATGGCGTCCACCTTGCGCGCGTCCAGGTCGATACCGGTGACGCGGTAGCCCGCCTCGGCAAAGGCGACAGCCAGCGGCAGCCCGACATAGCCCAGGCCGATGACGGCCACGTGCGCGTCGCGACGGTTGAATTTCTCGATCACACTCTCTACGGTGGACATATGGTCACTTCCTTGCTCGTTGCTGTTGGAAAAAAGCCCACCACGAAGGCGCAAAGGGCACAAAGGGGCACGAAGCGCCGCTGGTTTCAGGGCAGGCTCTGCGTAATGCCTGGCGATCCGGCTGCGGGTCTTGATGTAGGCCGCAGCGAAGTCGCAGCGATCCAACAACGAAGCATACACGACGGCGGCGCGGCGGGCAATTCTTTTCGCTTTCCTTGACACCTCCTCCTAACCTGCGATAATAGGCGGGCGCGGCGCCGGGCCGTTCTCCTGGGCCGCGCCTGACGATTGCCATGACGCCCTTGACACTCCACGACTTCGAAGTACAGATCGAGGCCGGCGACGGCACGAGCTATGCCGTGGCGGTGCTGCGCTCCCCGGCCGGCGCCGCGCGCGGGGTCATGACCTTCCCCTTCGACCGCGACGCGCTGGCCAACCAACTGGCCGGCATCGAGCAGACGCTGCTCGACGGCTCGACCGACGGCGATGTGGCGCGCGTGCAGCACTTTGGCGCCGCGCTATTCGACGCGCTCATGCAGGGCGACGTGCGCACCGCCTACGACCGGAGCTGCCAGGCGACCGGCGGCGCCGACGAGGGGCTGCGTCTCAAGCTGCGCATCCTGGCGCCCGAACTGCTGACCGTGCCGTGGGAGTTCCTGTACGACCCGCGCAGCCAGGCCTTTGTCGCGCTCTCGCGCCACACGCCGGTCATGCGCTATCTGGAACTGCTGCTGCCCGACCCCGACTTTGGCGTGACGCCGCCGCTGCGCATCCTGGGCATCGTGGCATCGCCCGCGGACCTGGCGCCGCTCGACGTGGCGCAGGAGAAGGCGCGCATCGACGCGGCGCTGAAAGACGCGGTGGCGGGCGGCCAGGTCGAGCTGGTGTGGCTGGAGCAGGCGACGTGGCAGGCGCTGCAAGAGGCAATGCAGCAGGGGCCGTGGCACATCCTCCACTATACAGGGCATGCCTTCTTCGACCCGCGCGTGGGCGAGGGCGCGCTGGCCATGACCGGCCAGGACGGCACGGCGTGGCTGCTCAGCGCGACGCAGTTGGGCCGGCTGCTGGCCGACCAGCGTTCGCTGCGCCTGGCCGTGCTCAGCGCGTGTGAGGGCGCGCGCGGCGACGAGCAGACGCCTTTCTCGAGCATCGCCGCCGCGCTGGTGCAGCATGGCCTGCCCGCCGCCGTCGCCATGCAATACGCCATCAGCCAGGATGCGGCGGCCGCGTTCACCGAGCACTTCTACGGCGCGCTGGCCGACCGCCTGCCGGTGGATGCCGCGGTCAGCGAGGGGCGCAAGGCCATCGACCAGGCGGCGCCGGGCACGGTGGAGTGGGGCACGCCCGTGCTCTTCAGCCGCGCGGCCGACGGCGTCATCTGGCAGATCGCCACCGAGGCGGAGCGCCACCCCGAACGCGCGCTGCTGCGCCGGCTGCTGTGGCCGCTGGTCGCCATCGCTGTGGTCGTGTTGGGCATTGCCGGCAGCCTGGCCTGGCCCGTGCTCGAACCGCTGTGGAATGTGTGGCCCATGAAGGGCAATTTCAACATCGCGGTCGCCGACATCGGCGTGATCCAGCCCGGCGGCGCCATGCGCGCGTCGGCCTTTGGCGAGCAGATCAGCGCCGAACTCTATCATTCGCTCGACGACGCCTACACAAAGGCGCTCGAGGCCGGCACCTTCGACCGCAACGTGCTGATCTGGCACGACTCGCTCGGCAGGGCGGACGGCAAGAACATCACCCTGGGGCGCATCGAGGGCGCCACGTCGGAGGCGCGCATGGCGAGCGCGGCAAAGCTGGCGCAGCGCATCCAGGCGCAGATGGTCGTCTTCGGCTATCTCACCGACGCCACCGACCCGGAGAGCCTGGAATTGGAGTTCTACTACGACGGCCAGACGCGGGCGGGCGAGCCGAGCGCGCTGTGGGGCGGCTACGAGTTCGGCGCGCCGATTCAGCCGGCCGTCTCCTATGCCGACAACCCGGACGGCGCCAGCCTCACCATGGCCGAGGAACTGGTGCCGCGCAGCCGTGCGCTGCTGTGGATGACGCAGGCGCTCTCCTATGCGCTGGCCAATCTACCGGAGAAGGGGCTCGCCATCTTGCAGCAGGCCGAGCCCACGGCCGACGGCTGGGGGCCGGGCGAGGGCAAGGAACTCTTTCACCTGGTGCTGGGCGAGCTGGCGCAAAAGTCACGCGAGTTCGACATCGCCATCGCCGCCCTGGAAGAGGCGCTCGCCATCGACCCGGCGTACATCCCGGCGCTGATCGTGCTAGGCGGCACTTACTACGATCGCGCCCAGCTCTTTCCCTATCGCACGCAGGATGTGCCGGCCGGGCTGGAGGAGTGCATTTCGCTGGCGAACATCGAGAACTCCGCCGCGGATCTCGACGCGGCGATTGCCGACACCGAGATCGCGATTCGCCATCTTGCCCGTGCCGCCGAACTGGCCGACGCGCAGGGATCGCCCTTTGCGTCGCGCGCTCACATGGTGCTGGGGCTGGCCTACCGGGCGCGGGCCACGTGGCAGACGTTGCAGAACGACCTCGACGGCGCCGGCGCCACGCTGGACGCCGCGCAGGCCGAACTCGACACGGCGCTGGCCGGGTTCTCGCCTGAGGATGACCCCGTCTACTATGCCTGGGCGCAGGTGGGGCTGGGCACGGTGGACCGCCTACGCGCGCACGTCGCCGCCATCCGCCGCGACCGGACGCAGGAAGCCTCGGCGCGCGCCGAGGCGGAGCAGGCGCAGGTTGGCTGGCTGGAGTCGGCCATCGGACATTACGATGCATGCCTGGCGCTGGACGAGCGCACGGCCGGCAACGTGCTCTTTCAACAGCGCGTGCTGGCGTGTAGTTGCCGCCCCTTTGCCCTCGAGGCGCGGCAGGTATTGAGCAGCACCCTGGAGGTGAACCCATGACGCAACGAAAACAACTCACGGCGGCCGGCGTCGCATCGCTCGCTCTGCTGGCAGCGCTCCTCGTGCTCCTGGCACGACCGGCCCGCGCCCAGGATGGAAAGCCGCTGCTGCCCGGCGTCGCGGCGCAAGGCGAACTCACCAGCGCGCTGGGCGATCAGTGGGATCTCTACGGCTGTGCCGGCGACGTGGTCACGGTCACGCTGGCCAGCACCGAGTTCACGCCCTATCTGGCGGTCTTCACCGACACGGTGGAGGCGCCGATCGTGGAGGCCGTGGCGGAAGATGGCGAGCCGGCCGCGGTGGTCATCGAGGTCGACGCGACGGGGCTCTATGCCGTCATCGCGGCGGGCGACCGGCGCAGCGCGCGTGGCGTCTACACGATCACCGCGCAGAGTGGCACGGCGCAGCGCGGCGATCTGCTGCCGGATGCGGTCGAGGCGGGCACGGCGGCGCTGGGGTACGGTGCGACGATAACCGGCGTCGTGCAGACGAGCGCCGGCGAGCGGCTGTTCTTTCACGGCTGCGCGGGCGATGCCGTAACGGTCGCCGCCAACAGCGAGGAATTCACCCCCTTTATCGAGCTCTTCGACCCGGCGGCAGAGGAGACCGTGGCCGAGAGCGAAGCCACATCCGACGCCGAAGCCGTCATTGCCGGCGCGACGCTTTCGACGACGGGCACCTACGAACTCTTTGTGGCCGGGCAGCGGCGCAGCGATCGCGGGCCGTTCACGCTGACGCTCTCGCTGGCAACGACCAATACCCTGGCGCCGCCCTCCGCCGCGCGGACGCCGGTGGCGGCGTCGCCCACGCCGACGAGCGCACCCTCCTGCATCATCCTGGCCAGCCCGCTCAACCTGCGCGCCGGCCCGGGCACAAACTTTGCGCCGCCCATCGGCGCGTTGCGCTTCAACTCTACGGTCTTGCTGCTGGCACGCAACGAGGATGCGAGTTGGATCGAGGTGGAGACGTCGCCCGCCGGGCTGCGCGGCTGGGTTTCCGCCGGCGCGCAATTCGTGCGCTGCACGGTGGAGCCGGCCAGCCTGCCGCTGGGCGAGCTGCCACCGACGCCGACGCCGCGCCCGACCTCGACGCCGATCCCCACGGCAGCGCCAACGCCGACACTGCCGCCGGTCGTGGTCATTCCCAATCTGGAACCGTCGCCGACGCTGCCGCCGCTGGTGGTGCTGCCGGGCGGCGGGCCGGGCGGGGGCGGCTGGGAGGGCGCCATCGTCACGGGCTTTGGCATCGGTACTATCTCCGGGGGCAATGCGGTCTTCCGCGATCGCGTCTTCTTCCGCGCCGAGATCAGCCGCACGCCGAACAACCGCAAGATCGACCAGGTGGATTTCGTCATCACCGACGAGAACGGCGACGAGGTCTACCGGCGCACGGAGCGCGTCTATGGCTACTGTGCGTTCGGCGGCGGCGAGCCGGCCTGCAACGTGCTGGAGATTGGTCGCGATGCCCGCTGGCCGGATACCGACAACCGCATCCGCAACGGCGACTACAACGTGGAGGCACGGATCTTCCTGGAAGGGGACAACGACCCCTCGGCGAGTTGGAATACGCCCTTCACGATCGACAACCCGGCGCTCGACGGCAACGTCGCGGCGCCCGGGCAGCAGGATCTCGTCGTGCGCATCGTGCAGACGGCGCCGAACAGCGACGCCGACATCGCCTATGGCGCGCTGGTCTTCCAGGTGGAGGCGTACGACCCCGGCCGCGGCAGTCGTGACGGCGACGGCATCCGCAACGTCGATCTGCGCATCTTCGACGAGAACGGCAGCCGCGTCTACGAGCGCACGGAGAATAACGTGGCTTATTGCGCCTTTGCCGGCGGCGAACCGGAGTGCAACATCTTCGACTTTGCCGAGAACGGCGACGCATGGCCGGACGGTGAGCCGATCCGGTTTGGCCGGCGCTACACGCTGCGCGGCACGGCCAACGCCGAGGATGGTCGCTCGCGCACGGTGGAGATGAGGGTCACGTTGGAGCGTTGAGCAACCGCCTGAACCGCAAACCACGAAGCCGCGAGGCACACAAAGGGGCACAAAGAAGGGCCTGGCAACGGTCCACCTCAGAACACTTTGTGCCGCTTTGCGCCCTTTGTGGCTTCGTGGCGGGGCATTTCAACCACCTTCAGCGCAAATCGGCGCCGGGGGTGGAGTAGGTGTACACTATGCCCATGAAGGTTGCGAAGCACACCAGGGCGCCGGCCGATACAACGGTCGTCGTCGCCATGTCCGGCGGCGTCGATTCGTCGGTGGCGGCGGCGCTGCTGGTCGAACGGGGTTACAACTGCATCGGCGTGATGATGCGCCTCTGGGCGGAGACGGGTGAGGGCGAAGGCTCCACCAACAAGTGTTGCAGCCTGGAGAGCGTCCACGATGCGCGGCGTGTGGCCGACGCACTGGGCATCCCCTTCTATCTCATCAACGTGGAGCAGCCCTTCAAGGCCAAGGTGGTCGATTTCTTCATCGACGGCTACAGCCACGGCGTGACGCCCAATCCGTGCATCGAGTGCAACCGGCATATCCGCTTCGACTATCTGCTCAACTATGCGCGGCGGTTGGGCGCCGACTACCTGGCGACGGGCCACTACGCACGCCTGCGGCGTGGCGCCGACGGCGCCGTGCATCTGCTCAAGGGCGTCGACGAGGCCAAGGACCAGAGCTATGTGCTCAGCGTGCTGGGCCAGGCGGAGCTGAACGATGTGCTCTTCCCGGTGGGTGACTTCCCCAAGGCCGAGGTGCGGCGCCTGGCCGCGGCACGCGGGCTGCCCATCGCCTCCAAGCACGATTCCATGGACCTGTGCTTTGTCTTCGACGACGACTACCGGCGCTTTCTGCACACCTGGGCAGCGGAGGCCATGCGTCCCGGCCCGATCGTCGACCGCAGCGGGCGTGTCTACGGCGAGCACAGCGGGCTGCCGGGCTACACCATCGGCCAGCGCAAGGGGCTGGGCATCAGCGGCGCGGCCGAACCGCTCTTTGTGCTGGAACTGGATTACCGGCACAATACGTTGGTCGTGGGCACGGCGGCGGAGTTGGGGCGCGCTAGCCTGATGGCCGAACGGGTCACCTGGACGCTCGATGAGGCGCCGCCGGCGGGCAGCCGCGTGCAGTGCAAGATTCGCTACAAGGCGCAGGCCGTCGATTGTACGATCTTCCCGCAGGAGGGGGCGCGCGTCGCGGTGCGCTTTGACGAGCCGCTGCGCGACATCACGCCGGGGCAGGGCGCCATTTTCTACGACGGCGACCTGTGCCTGGGCGGCGGCATCATCGCCCGCAGCGAGGAGACAGGGATAGAATTCGTGGGCGCCGGAGAGCATGCAGGCTCTGCCGGCGTCCCACTGCAACAAGGGAGCATGCCGTGATCATCGCCACCGTTCGTGACATCCTGATCATCTTTCTGGCCCTGACGAGCATCGTGGTCTGGGTGCTGCTGGGCATCCTGATCTGGCAGATCTGGCGCCTGACGCGCATGGTGCAGTACGAGATCAAGCCGATCATCGCCGATACGAAGGAGACGATCGCCACGGTGCGCGGGACGGCCAACTTCATGAGTGAGAATGTCGTTACGCCGGTGATCCAGACCTCCAGCAAGGCGTCGGGCTACCGGCGCACGGCCATGGCGCTCGTGGGGCAATTGCCGCGCGGCGCACAGCCGACCAGGAGCGGAAGCACAGCCGCGGCGGCATCGGCCTTCTCCTCAGCGCCGATCCCACCGGACGCGACAGCGCCGCCGGATGCCAATCCGACGGCGCAGAATTAACGGGCTATCGAGTTGACGGGTTCTCGGCTGGCGGGCTACTGATCCAGCGGCTTTTGCGCCTGCTCTACATCTGAGGCGGGCGGCGCAGCTACTGGCGCCGCTTTGGCTGCCGGTGCGGCCGCCTCTTTCGGCGCAGCGACTACAGCGGGCGTGGCCTCTTTGGGTGCGGCCGCCGGCGTTTCGCTCTTGGCGGCGCTGCTGCGCACGAAGAAGCTGTAGGCGAGCAGCAGCAAGCCGAATGCCAGCAAGACCCACGCTGCAACCTGCACGATATCGGCGCCGGTCGTGATGTTGAAATTCCCTTGTTTATTCCTCGCCATCGTAGCGTAGATGGACGAAGGTCGTTTCTTTGTCGGGAACGATTGGATAGCCGTACGCATTTGCGACGCTGTAGACGAACTTGGCGCCGTAGAGAAAGATGTAGGCCGAATAGTACGCCCAGATGAGCAAGGCCAGCGCCGAGCCGGCCGCGCCATAGATCGAGCGGATGGCGGTGTTCTGCACGTAGTACCCCAGGACCACGCTGCCGATCCAGTAGCCGATGGCCGACAGGAGCGCGCCGGGCCAGATGACGCGCCAGGGCGCGTCGGCCTGCGGCAAGTATTTGAGAACGAGCGCAAAGAGGACGAAATAGGCGACGGGCGAGGCGAGAAGCTGGATCACGGTGGTCAGCGACTCGTTGCGGTAAACGGTCTCGACCGTGCGTGCCGGCAGCGAGGCGACGACGGCGCTGGCAAAGAGGAGCACGATGGGCACCAGGCCCAGCAGGAGCGCCGCGACCACCGAAATCAGATAGCCCTTGGCCACACCGAAAAGGGTCTCCGGGACGCTTGCGGGCCGCGCCTGGATGTGCCACATGGCGTTGAGCGCGCCGCGCAGTTGCAGGAAGACGCCGGATGCGCCAAAGAGTAACAGGCCCACGCTGATCAGTGCCGCCGTGCCGCTGGGTTGGAACGTAAAGCGGGCGGCGAGGATCTCCTCGGTCAGTTGGGCGACCTCGGGCCCGACCTGTTCCTCGATGGTCTGGAGCAGGCGCGTCTCAAAGGTCGCGGCATTGATGGTAAGGCTGGCCAGGTTGATGGAGATGATGAGCAGGGGGGCAAGCGAGAAGAGCGTGGAGTAGGCGATGGCGGCGGCGAACACGGGCGCCTTGCGCTCGGTCCAGCCGAAGAACGTTTCTACAAAGAGCCCAACAACCTTTCGCCAGTCCATAAACAGGAATCCGGCGCGCCGGTCGTCACGATGGCGGTGCGTGTGCCCTTATTGTTGCCTGGGCCAGGTTGCGTCCATCATGACGGCGGGCGCGCCGTACTTGTCGTGACAGATCAGGCCTGCTCGCCCGAGTCGCCAAGCGACCGGCGCAGATTCTCTTCGGCCTCGCTGTCGAGCGTGGTCTGCAAGACACGGCCGTTGTAGTTGCGCAGCAGCGCCAGCGCCGCGGTCGGGTCGGCCTCGCGCACGATGATGAAGAGCGCCGAGGTGTTCGGCGTCAGGCTCTCCTTCACATCCTTGACGAATTTGCCGTCGACGCCCATCTTGGTCAGCGCACCGACGCCCGCGCCGCCGGCTGCACCCATCAGCAGGCCGGCCAGCGGGAAGAAGAAGCCGCCCAGGAGCAGCCCCAACAGCGCGCCAACACCAGTGCCGACCATGGTTGCCCGGCTCACTTCGTTCTTGACATGGACCTTGCCGTCGGCGTCGCAGGTAACGACGGCTGCATCGTCCAGCGAGACGAGGCCCTGCTTCTGCTGGCTCTTGATCGCCTGGCGGACCTTCTCGGCCTCGTCGGCGCCGTCGAAGGCCAGCACGATAAGATTCGACATTGGAACTACCTCCCTTTGAATATTCGAGACGACGAAAGACAAACAATGATTGCGCTGTGGGAAGGGTTATCAGGACCGGTGATGACCTGCCGCTTATTCTGCCTGCAAAGCAGGTGGCTGTCAAACGTTTCGGGAATGTGACAATAAGAAGCGAAGGCCTCCGGCAATCTTCCCATGCCAAAGGCCTTCGCCCCGTGTCTGTGAGCAGCGTATTGTCGCCGGCAATCTTCCCATGCGGGCGCAATACTGGCGGCACGACGGGCCATCCGGCCCACCCGTGCCACATCCGCTGGTTCGATTATCGCCGAACTTTGTTAACGGCTGGCGCGCAACGTGTGAAGATGTTGTTAAGATCGACCATCATGCGCCACAGGCCATTGCCAACTTGCGCCTATTCGGGCAGAACGGCGATGCAGTCGACCTCGATCAGCATCTGGCCGATGAGACCCGCCTGTACGGTGGTGCGCGCCGGGTAGGGCTCGCTCAAGATCTCGCGGTAGACCTCGTTCAACTCGGCAAAGTTCAGGGTGTCGGTCAGATAGACGTTCACCTTGACGACATTGTCCCAGGAAGCGCCGGCCGCCTCGAGGATGAGCTGGACGTTGCGAAAGGTGCGTTCGGCCTGCTCGCGGAAGTTCCCCGGCCGGAATTGATTGGTCTCCGGGTCAAATGAACCCTGCCCCGACACATAGAGGGTGCGTCCCCTGGCCAGGATCGCCTGTGAGTACGGCGATGCCGGCACCACCGCTTTTTCGGATACGATTGGCTTGCGCATACTGCACTCCTTTCATGTTTAGGCGAGGCCGGCCACAGAAGGGCCGCCCCTAGCCGGGTTCGTTTCAACCGTTCAGTGACTTATCGTGCGTGGTGAGGCGCTGGGCCCCATCCTCGACGATCAGAAACGCGTCCTCGACCCGTACGCCCGTTTCGCCCGGAAAGTAGATGCCCGGTTCGAGCAGGATCACCATGCCGGCCTCCAGCACGGCGGTGCTGCCGGGAATGAGGCGCGGCGCCTCGTGACCGGTAACGCCGACGCCGTGGCCGGTGTGATGCGGATAGACCGGGTAGCCGGCATCGGCGATAAAGGCGCGCACCTGCCGGTCGATCTCGCCGGCCACGGCGCCCGGCCGCAGCAGGCCGGCGCCCAGCGCCAGCGCCTCACTGGCGACACGGTGGATGGCGCGCTGCCGTTCGCTGGGCGCGCCCGCCACGTAGGTGGCGCAACTGTCGCTCCAGTAGCCGTGGCGGATCGTGCTCAGGTCGACGATGATCGAGTCCCCGTCGCGCAGGACAAAGTCGAGCGGCCAGCCGCCGATGTTCTCCTGCCGGTAGCCGACGGCGCAGTCATTGCCCATGGGCACGCGGCAGCCGGCCGCCTGCTCGACGGCGGTGCGTGCCGCCTCCCACACATCGATCTCGCGCGCACCGGCCACCACGGCCGCGCGTGCCGCGGCGTGGCCGATATCGGTCAGCCGGAAATTCTCGCGCAGTTTGGCCAGTTCCTCGGCCGTCTTGACCATACGCAACGGCGCCAGCCAGCCGTCGATCACGACCCAGCGGGCGCCTCCCATTGCGCCCGCCAGCAGGCCGGTCACTGCGGCAGGAAGGGCCGCGCTCTCCATACCGATGTGCTGTCGCTCGCCGTGGGCGGACCAGAGCGCTTGCAGCAGTTCGCGCAGATGGCGCGCGCTGTCGATGGGGCCGTCGATGGTGTAGCCGCGATAGCTCGCCACGCGCCCGTCTTCCTCGGCGTCAAAGGCGGCGGCCAGCGGCGCCAGCCCGTCGACCACGATCAAGGTGAATTTGCCGTCCGCCCACCAGAGCAGGGGCGGCGCGGCGGCGAAGGGATTGGCGCCGGTCTGCACGGGCGCGGCAAAGCCCGTCAGCCAGGTGATGCTGGCCGGGCTGGCAAAGAGGGCGGCATCGACGCCGCGTTCGGTCAGAAGTGCGTGGGCCTGCTCCCGCTGTGGGCGATGCATGGGTCACCTCGGCGCAACGTGCGTGGTAGATTCACATGGCGAGCGAATCGATGATAGCTGGTGACTCCATTATAGCATCATATGGAAATGGCGCGCGCGGAGGGCGCGGGCTGCCGCAGTGGGGGTTGGCAAGGAGCGGGACGGTCAGGCTTGGGGCGGGGCGGGGCGAAACGGACCCTTATGCCCGTCGCTCAGCTTGCGTTCGAAGGCGTCAAACAGATCGGCCGACGAGATGAAGTGCTCGACCTCGTCGCTGCCGCTACGGTGGAGGACGTACTCCCAGGGGCCGTCAGGCTGAGTGCGCCACGCTCGGACCATGAAAACCTGGTGTTCGACGGGGGCAGGCGGCGTATTGGCGGGCGATGCGGCTGTGCTGAAAAGCGGTCGACGGGCAGTGGCCATAGAGTGACACCCAGTTGTGAACACAATCGTTAGTTGAAAGCGCTTCCGAGGGCATCGTACCGTAGAAACGTCAAGAAAACGTCAATTACATCGCCGTAGGCTGCGCCCGGACGAGCGATTGATTGTCCGGCGCGGCGCACGCCAGCGCGTAGCTCGCCAGTTGCCCGGAACGCGCCCCATCGCGCTACTTCGCCAAAGCCGTCGTTCGGGGCTAGAATAGGAAGGCGCACGATTCAACCCACGCTGCACGCCAGTCGCCACGGCAACCGCACTGTGCAGCCAAAGCACAGCCGAGCAGAGCATGTTTGACCTGATTATACGCAACGGCACGGTCGTCGATGGACAGAAGCGCCCGCGCTTTACGGCCGATGTCGGCGTTACCGGCGATCGCATCGTCGCCGTCGAGTCGCTGGCCGGCGCCGAGGCGCACGCCGAGATCGATGCCACCGATCGCGTCGTCGCGCCCGGTTTCATCGACGTGCACACCCACTCTGACGCCGTCCTGCTGACCCAGCCCCATCTCCTGTCGAAGACTTCACAGGGCTTTACGACCGAGTTCCTCATGCTGGACGGCATCTCCTATGCGCCGGTCAACGCACAGACGGTGCATGCCTGGATCCAGTATCTGCGCGCGCTCGACGGTCTGCGCTTCGAGCAATACACCGGCTGGGAGAGCATTGCCGACTATATGGCGCTGCTCGACGGCAAGAGTGCGCAGAATGTGGCGACCTTTGTGCCCTACGCCAACGTGCGCACGCTGGCGCTGGGCTTTGGCGAGCGCCACGCCAACGACTACCAGCTTGTCGACATCCAGGAACTGGTGCGCGCCGGCATGCGCGACGGCGCGTGCGGCCTCTCCACCGGGCTGGATTACGTCGACGAGTGCTTCGCCGGCACCGACGAGCTGGCCGCGGCCGCGCTGGGCATGCGCGCCGAACAGGGCGTCTATGTGACGCACGTGCGCTATGCGCGCGGCACCCTGGAAGGCGTCAAGGAAGCGGTGGAGATCGGCCGGCGCGCCGGCGTGCCCGTGCACATCTCCCATCTGAAGGGCAACACGGCAGCCGAGGTCGAGGCGCTCATCGACTACATCGACCTGGTCGCCGTCAATGAGGTGGACTTCTCGTTCGACGTCTACCCATACATGGGGTCGTCGACCATGCTCCAGTATCTGCTGCCGCTGGAGGTCTGGAATGACGGCGTGCTCGCCGCCTATGGCAAGCTGGCCGATCCGGCGCTGCGCGAGCGCTTCCAACGCCGCCTGGAGACGATGAACCTGGCCCAGATCACCTTTGCCTGGATGCCCGGGCGCGACAACCGCCACCTGTGCGGGATGACGCTCGAACAGTACGTGCGGCGCACGCGCCGCCGCGCCGCCGATGCCCTGTGCGACCTGCTCATCGAGGAAGGCATGGCGGTGCTGCTCGTCTTCCAGCGCACCGAGGATGGCCTGGAGGCGGAATTTCTCGATCACCCCTGCTACATGATGGGCAGTGACGGCATCTTCTTCCCCGGCGGCAAGATCCACCCGCGGCAGTACGGCTCGGCCACGCGCCTGCTGGGCCATTACGTGCGGCGCAAGCGGCTCATGTCACTGGAGGATGCGGTCTACAAGTTGAGCGGCTTTCCCGCCGCGCGTCACAAGCTGCGCGGGCGCGGGGCCGTGCGTAAGGGCTACTTCGCCGACCTGGTTATTTTTGACCCGGAGACGGTGCACGACAACGCAACCTTCGACGACCCGCACCAGCTTTCGACGGGCATCGAGCACGTACTCGTCAACGGCGTGCCGATCCTGCGCGAGGGCCAGCCCATCAGCGGCGCGCTGCCGGGCCGTTATCTGCGTTTTGGTGTCGAGTAAATCTCCGATCTCCGATCTCGGGAGACTTGAGATTGGAGATCGGAGATCGGAGCTTTTTTTCATTCACGAAAGGTATTTTCAAAATGAAACGCTCGTTGATGGTCT
The DNA here is from genome assembly GCA_020634815.1 of Caldilineaceae bacterium. Taxonomy (GTDB): domain Bacteria; phylum Chloroflexota; class Anaerolineae; order Caldilineales; family Caldilineaceae; genus Caldilinea. The sequence continues at coordinate 13,825 of JACKBA010000037.1, forward strand.
GGGGCGGCTGGGAAGGGCACGAACCTCGCCAGTGCGTCGATATTTTTGCGCCGCTCATGGAGGCGGCCGGTTTTGAGGTCGATATCAGCGATTCGCTCGACGTTTATCTCGACGCCGAACGCATGCGCAGCTATGCCGTGATCACACAGGTCTACACCATGAGCACGATCACGCGCGAGCAGGAGCAGGGGCTGCTCGACGCCATCGACGCCGGCGTAGGCTTTGCCGGCTGGCACGGCGGCATGGCCGACGCCTTCCGCAACAACACCAATTACCAGTTCATGGTGGGCGGCCAGTGGGTGGCCCATCCCGGCAACATCATCGACTACACGGTCAACATCACCGACCACGAAGATCCCATCACCGCCGGGTTGAAGGACTTCGCCATGCACTCCGAGCAGTACTACATGCACATCGACCCCTCCAACGAGGTGCTGGCGACGACGACCTTTGGCGGGCAGTACTGTGCGTGGATCGACGGCGTCGTCATGCCCGTGGTGTGGAAGCGACGCTGGGGTGCGGGGCGCATCTTCTATGCGTCAGTGGGCCACGTCGCGGCCGACTTCAACGTGCCGGAAGCGAAGGAAATCGTGCGCCGCGGCATGTTGTGGGCCGCGCGGGAGCTGTGAGGCAACTCTATGGGTGACATCAAACCCGTGCCGGTGGGCGTCATCGGCTGCGGTAACATCAGCGGCGCGTACATGCGCATGCTCAAGACGCTGCCGGCCGTGCAGGTGGTGGCATGTGCCGATCTGCGCCGCGAGGCGGCCGAGGCCATGGCGCAGCAGTGGGGCATTCCGCAGGTGCTGGAGGTCGACGAACTGCTGGCCGCGCCGGAGATCGAGGTCGTGCTCAACCTCACCATCCCGCAGGCGCACGGCGAAGTGGCGCTGGCCGCGCTGGCCGCCGGCAAGTCGGTTTACAACGAGAAGCCGCTGGCGCTGACACGCGCCGAGGGCAAGCAGATGCTGGCGCTGGCGGCCGACAAAGGGCGGCGCGTCGGCGGCGCGCCGGATACCTTCCTGGGCGGCGGGCTGCAAACCTGCCGCGAACTGATTGACGCCGGCGCAATCGGCACGCCCGTGGCAGCCACCGCCTTCATGATGAGTCGCGGCCACGAGCACTGGCATCCGAACCCGGCCTTCTACTACCAGAAGGGCGGCGGTCCCATGTTCGACATGGGACCCTACTACCTGACCGCGCTGGTTAGCCTGCTGGGGCCGGTGGCGCGCGTCAGCGGCGCCACGCGCATCACGCGGCCGCAGCGCACCATCACCAGCCAGCCGCGCTACGGCGAGGTGGTCGACGTGGAGGTGCCGACGCACGTGGCCGGCCTGCTCGACTTCGTCGCCGGCCCAATCGCCACCATCATCACCACCTTCGACGTGCAGGCGTCGAACCTGCCGTGGATCGAGATCTATGGCACGGCGGGCACGCTGGCTGCGCCCGATCCCAACACCTTTGGCGGTCCGGTGCGGCTGCGTGGGGCCGGCGATAGCGAGTGGCAAGAGATCCCGGTGACACGGCCGTACACGGAGAACAGCCGCGGACTGGGGCTGGCCGACATGGCCGAAGGGTGGCGCGTGGGTCGCCCGCACCGCGCCAATGGCGAGCTTGCCTATCACGTGCTCGACATCATGCACGCGATTCACGACGCCTCAAACGAGGGCCGGCACGTGACGCTGGAGAGCACCTGCACCCGCCCGGAGCCGATGCCCGCCTGATATCTGGGGTGAAAAGCCTTTAGCGCAAAGGCGCAGAGACGCAAAGTTGCGCCGGTTGGTGATCGCAACGGTCGCCGGCCGGCGCATCCTCGCTATTCACTCAACTCTTCCCGAACACTCTCCGCCCAGTCCCGCACCCGCTGCGCCGCGCCGGCGGAGTCGCCCGCCTGGTATACATCGGCGACGGTGAGCCGCCAGCGGCGCAGCACGGGCCGGCGCTCGCGCTCCGGTTTCAGCACGCGCCGGCTGCCCTCCGCCAAACTTCCCACACGGCGGCGCACCTCGGCGATGCCCGTGCCCTGCTCGAGATGCTCGACAAACAGGGCACGCAGGCCGGCCAGCGCCGCGTCGGTGAACTGGGCGGGGTGCTGGAGATTGTAGGACGCCACGGTGAGAAAATGCTGCGCCTGCAACGCCGGGTCCTGCCATTCCCAGGCCAGAATCGCGCCCAGTTGCTCCCAGCAGGTCAGGCCGTCGATGTGCAGTGCGCCGCATTCGGGACAGGACGCCACCGCCTCGCCGGTTGCCTGGTCAGGGGCTGGGTTACCGGATGACATGGTTCGCTTCCTGCGGTGCGGCCATCGCGGCAAGCCGGCGAAGTGCCGTGGGTGCCGGGCCAGTCTCGAGTCGCCGGCGGATCAGGGCTGCGCACTCTGCCGCGCTCAACACGGACGTGTCCACCTCGAGATCGTAGATGCCGGGATCGTGGACGGCGCTCTGCCAGCGCAACACGGGGTCCGGCGGCGGTGCATCGGGCGGCAGGTCGGCGTTCCAGCCAGTGGCGCGCCGCCGCTGCATGATGACCTCGACGGGGCAGCGCACGCCCACGAAGAGCGCGGGCAACCCATCCAGCAGGCGGGCGCACGCGGGCAGAATCCCCAGCGGCCGTGAGTAGGCGTCGTGGTGGCCCACATCGACCACGACGTTGATCCCCAGCCGGCTGTGCGCGGCGATGGCGGCGTAGAGCGCCCGGTAGAGCGTGGCCACAATCGGCTCCAGGTCGGGACGCTCGCCGCCGGGGCGGAGACCGATGCCGGGCTGGTAGCGCGCCGGCGTCATCGCCATGAAGCGGTCCACGCCCAGATTGATCCACACGCCGTCAAACGACTCCTGGATCGCGGCGACGATGCTCGACTTGCCGGCGCGCGGCGCGCCGTTGAGGATGACGATCCGGCCCGGCGCGCTCTCTTGCACCGCCGTCACTACACCACTTCACATGCGTTCAGGTCCGGGAAGACCGGAAACGGCGCGTGCGGTTCACTCTGATACCAGAACGCGGTCGACGCGATGTCATCTTGCAGCGGCAGGTAGCGCGGCTTGCCCTCCAGCGCCGCGCGCCAGCCCAGCGCCTGGATCGTCACGCGCAGGTCGGTCTGGAAGCGGATCGGGTCCATGATGTGCCAGCGATACATGCCAAAGCGCTGCTGGCTGCGGTAGAGCCCGTCCGGCTTGATGACCTGCGGCAGCCCCGAGTACGGGCCGGTGAAGACGCCATATTGGCCGGGCGGGAACTCGAAATTCCACGCGCCGCCGAAGTAGTCCTCCGTACCCGTGCCGCAGATCGTGGGCCACTCGTCGCCGTCGAGATAGAACTTGATCTCGCCTTCGCCCCACCAGCCCGTGTTGTTGACGCCCCACGCCAGGTAGGTGCCGACATAGTGCCCCTGCCCCGTGATCCCATCGAGCAGCGTATGCACGGTCTGGTAGGGCAGCGGGTTGCTGCGCCGCCATTGCGCGTGCAGATAGGCCGACGTCGCGGGAATCTCGGTCAGCGCGTAGGTGATCTGGTAGTAGAAGCCGTTGACGGGCTCGGGCGACAGGTTCTCCACGGTGATGCGTGCCCGCGTGCGGAAGGGCATCTCCCAGTAGCAGTTGAAGCCGCCGGCCGGATTGACTGCCACGGCCAGCGAGGTGATGTTGCAGCGCTCGCCCCAGCCGTTGGCAAAGAAGTCGCCCAGCGGCGTCTCCACCGAGGGCGTCTCCTCGTCGTCCCAGTAGCAGCGCAGGACGAGCCGCCGCCATGCCGTCGGGTGCACCGTCAGCCAGATGTGCTGGATCACGCCCGGCCCGTCGATGTGCGCCAGCAGCGCCGTGGCCTTGCCGGGAATGTTGATCGAGGGCGCGAGCTTCCAGCCCTGGCCCAACTCCCGCGCGGCGACGGCGCCCGTGCCTTCCATGGATCGCCCGCCGCCATTCTTGCGCCCGTCCGGGTTTTCCGCGCTGATCGATCGTGTCTCGGCGCTCGAGAGTTGTGACAGACCGCCGATGCCCATGTTCAGTCCTGGGAAATGCATAGAGCCTCCTGTGAGAATAGATGGAATGAGTAATGAGTAATGCGTGACGAGTAATGCGTGATGCGTAACGAGTCACACGTCACGAGTCAAACGTCAAGCGTCAGGTGTCACGAGCCAGACTTCGGCGCAGCGCATGAATCATGGAGTTCCACGTTTCACGCATTACGCATCACTCGTTACGCATCACGTTTGACGTTTGACGTATCACGCATTACGTATCACGCATCACGCATCACGTTTGACGTTTGACGTTTGACTCGTGACGATTCACGCAACAAGTTCTCCGTAAAGCCGCTCCTGTTCGGCCAGCGCGGCCTGGTATGCAGCGTGGCGCCCGGCGTCCGGCTGCGTGACCTGTGCGACAGCGGGCGGCAGGGCGTCAAGCGTGGTGATGATGCCCAGGGCGCGCAATGCCAGCAAAGCGGTGCCGCGGGCCGAAAGTTCGGTCTCGTGCAGCGCCGCCACGGGCCGGTTGAGCACGTCGGCCAGGATCTGCTGCCAGACCGGCGAGGCGGTGAGCGCGCCGCCGCTGGCGACGATGGTGCTATGCGCGCCGCCAGCGGGCAGATGGGGCGCCAGCCGGGCATAGATGAGCGCAAAGCGGTAGGCGATGGCTTCGTGCGCGGCCTGGTAGATGTCGAGCGGCGTGGTCGACTGCGTGAAGCCTTGCAGCGCGGCCTGCGCGGTGGCGTGCCATCCGGGCGCGCGCTCGCCGGCAATGAAGGGCAGCATGGCCAGGCCGTGGGCAGCGGGTGCGCGTCCGCCAAGTACCCGATCCAACTCGTCCAGCGACGGCAGGCGCAGCGTCGCCCGCAGCCACGCCAGGAGATTGCCCCCCTCGGTGGTGGCGCCGCCGAGCAACCCCTCATTCGCCGTCACGCGGTAGAGCCAGAGCCCGTCGGGCACAGCGGGTAGGGCGGCGGGCACGACCACGCGCATCGCGCCCGTCGTGCCGATGGTCAATGCCACGCGGCCGTCGCTCACCGCGCCGCTGCCGACGTTGGCCGCCGCGCCGTCGCCCACGGCCGGCAGCCAGCGAGCGTCCGCCAGCGCGGGCCAGCGTTCTTGCCATTCGGGACGCAAAGTCGCCGGCCGTGGCGCCAGATCGACGAGCGGCGGCAGTTGGCGCGACGATAGCGGCAGGCGCGCCAGCCATGCCTCGTCCCAGCGCAGCGTGCGGCGGTCGAGCAGCCCCGTCCACGAGGCGACGCTGTAGCTGGTGCACAGATCGCCGGTGAGGCGCCAGAGCACGTAGTCGCCGATCGACAGCCAGCGCGCGCTGCGCGCCAGCCATGCGGGCCGGTGGCGCTCCATCCATAGAAAGCGCGCGGGCAGGTAGGAAGTGTGCAACAGGCAGCCGGTGCGGTCGTGGAGGTCGCCGGCGCCTTCGCTGCCCAGGGCCGTATGCAGCGTGGCCACCTCGTCGCCACAGCCTGGCGCGGCGTAGGTCAGCACCGGAGTAGCGGGCGCCCCTTCTGCGTCGATGCCCAGGATATTCGTGACAAAGGTGCAGGCCGCCACCGCGCGGATTGGCATGTCGCGGGCGGACATCTGAGCGGACACCTGGTCGATGACGGCAACGACGGCATCGAAGAGCGCAGCCGCGTCAAAGGTGACATCGCCTTCGGGCGAAATGTCCGGCGCACAGACCACCTGGGCGCCGGCTCCTTCGACCAGGCGCGCCTCGGCGTCATAGACCAGCGCCCGCACGGACGACGTTCCAATATCGAGAATCAGCAGATCACTCATCCCCTCACCCTGTCATCTTGTCATTCGCCTGTAGTATCATGGTGGCACAGCAATTCAGGCTGCGCAAACAGGAGAAAAGACCATGCCCGGCCGCTTTTTCGATGACCTGACCGTCGGCGATCTCATCCAGCACAGCCTGGCGCGCACCATCACCGAGATGGACAACGTGCTCTTCACCGCGTTGACCATGAACACGCAACCGCTCCATCTCAACGAAGATTACGCGCAGAAGCACTCGGAGTTCGGCCGGCGCATCGTCAACGGCATCTTCACGCTGGGGCTGGCTGTGGGCATCACCGTGCCGGAGCTGACGGAGGGCACGCTGGTCGCCAACCTGGGCTATGAGCACGTCGTGCATCCGCACCCCATGTTTCACGGCGACACACTCTACATGACAACGGAAGTCATTGAAAAACGTGATTCACGATCGCGGCCGACCCAGGGCATCGTGCGCTTCCGGCACGTCGGGCGCAACCAGGACGGGATGGTCGTCATCGAGTTCGAGCGCACGGCGCTGATGAAAAAGAAAGAAAGAGAAGAAAGAGAAGAGTAGCCGCGAAGACGCGAAGGCGCGAAGGGGGCACGAAGAAGAGGTGGAAGAAGATATCTTGCCGTATCGGCGCTGTGCCTCTCTTGTCTGACCACTGTCCCCTCTGCGTTCTCTGTGCTCTCTGTGGTTCAACAAATTTCAGGAGATGGAATGGCCGCGCAGAGTTTGCAGTTCCCGCGACGTTCGTTGTTGTTCATGCCGGGCGACAGCCTCAAGAAGATCCAGAAGGCCGCGACGTGGGAGGTCGACACCGTCATCATGGACCTGGAGGATGGCGTGGCGCAGAACCGCAAGGAGGCGGCGCGCGCCGTCGTCGGCGAGGCGCTGCTGACGCTGGGCTTTGGCCCGCGCGAGCGGCTGGTGCGTCTCAACCACATCAGCACCGGCCTGCCGCCGGTCGAGATCGACGCCACCTGCATGGGGCGGCCCGACGGCTACATTGTGCCCAAGGCCGAGGACGAGTCCGATCTGCGCGCCGTCGATCGCCTGCTCGACGCGGCCGAAAAGCGGCTGGGGCTGCGTGACGGCGCCTTCCGCCTCTTCGCCATGATCGAAACCGCACTGGGTGTGATGAATCTCAAGGAGATCGCCCGCGCCACGCCGCGGCTGGAGGGGCTGATCTTCGGCGCCGAGGATCTGGCGGGCGACATGGGCGCGGCGCGGACGCGCGACGCGTGGGAGGTCTTCTATGCACGCAGCGCTGTGGTGACCGCAGCGGCGGCCTACAAGCTGCAAGCCTTCGACATGGTCTTCACCGACTTCAACGACGCAGCCGGGCTGGAGACGGAGAGCCGCGTTGCGCGCCAGCTTGGCTACACCGGCAAGACCTGTATCCACCCCAACCAGACGCCGGTCGTGAACGCCGTCTTTTCGCCGTCGGTCGAAGAGGTCGACCGCGCCCAGCGGCTGGTTGCCGCGTTCGAGGAGCAACAGGCGGCCGGCGCCGGCGCCTTTACCTTCGAGGGGAAAATGGTCGACATGCCGATGCTGGTCGCCGCGCGTAAGGTGCTCGCGCGGGCTGGCACAACGGAGAGCCTCAGTCCGTAGCTTCCGTCGTGCAAATCCACAGCGTGAACGAAACATCCTCGGCTGCGATCTTCTCCTCGCGAGCAATCGAGAACCCTGCGCCGGTCAATGCGGCAACGAAGGCCTTGCGGTCCTCGGCGCTGCCCGGAACCTCGCCATCCTTGACGACGACAAAGTGACCGGTTGGCCGCAGGACCCGGTGCACTTCGTCCAAGCCACGTGCCTGATCCTGCCAGTGATCAAAGGAATCGAAGGCAAGGAGATAGTCGGCTGAGCTATCGTCGAGTGGCAAGGCTTCGGCGGAGCCAACCCGGAACTCGATCCGTCCGCCCGGGGGTGATTTGCTGTGCGCTCGCGTGCAATCTCAACCATACGCGGCACAGGGTCAACGCCGATCAGGCTGCCGGAAGTCACGCGGCCGGCGGCATGGCGCAGGGCCGCACCCGTGCCGCAACCCACGTCCACGATGACTGCATCGAGCGGGAAGGTCAGTGCATCGACGGCGAGCCGATTCGTCGCATACTCCCCGTAGTGGCGGGCATACCATTCGGCTGTCTCACTCGTCCATGTGCTCATAGATAGTCGCTCGCAATCTGGCAGCGGATTGGCCGGCTTCAGGACGTCTCTCGAGCGCCAATCCCTACCGCATCCCAAACAAGCGGTCCAGTACGGTATCGAGCCACTTCTTGACCTCAGCGGATGGTACGAAGGTCTCGTCGTCCTGGTCCTGCACTTTGTTGACCAGCCAGCGCGTCTCGGCGCTCGCATCACTCGCCGCCATCAGCGTGCGGTAGAGTACCGCCTGCACTTCCGTGACGCCGCGTTCCTGCTGCCAGCCGGCCACGGCCGCAGCAAAGCTCGCATCGCCGGGATTGGGCACTTCGTCCTGCCAGGGCCCGCCAACGGCGTTGAGCGCGTCGAGCACGCGGGCGCGGCGCTCCGACGAGGCCAGCGGCGCCAGCGTTTCCGGCAGGATCGGCGCGCCGACCAGGAAATCCTGCGCGCCGTAGTCGACCGGGAAGGCCAGCGGCGCATCCACCGGTGTCACCGGCAGCCCGCCGGCAAAGCGCAGCGGCACGATCGGCACGTCCTTGCTCACGGCCAGGTCAATGAGCGCGGTGCTGATCACCTCCACCGGCTGACCTGCCCGGCGCGCGTGCTTGCCCTCCACGTGCACCAGCAGCGAATTGTTTTCCGTGCGCGTCCGTTCCAGCGCATCGGCCAACGCCTGGAAGACTGCCTCGGGGCTGCCGCGATCGATGAGCAGCAGCATGTGCGGGTCGACGATGTGCGGATGCTGGAAGCAGATGTCGAAGTAGGGCCCGACCCACGATTCGCCCAACTCCTGGCGGGCGATGGCCGTGGTGACCGTCCCCTGCACCGCCGCGATGAGCGAGACGAAGAGCACCGACTCCAGATCGAGCTGGTGGTTGGCCAGGTAGAGCACGCCGCGGCCATGCAGCGCGGCAAAGGCGTCGGGATCCGCAATCTCGACGCGCCGGATGAAGCGCTGCATGAGCGCCAGCGTCATATCTTCGACCGCGGTGCCGCCGGCGTTGGCGCGGTCGCGCCAAAAACGCTGCACCGCGCTCAGGTCCAGGCCCGCGGGGGCGGACTCCTCGCCATCGTCGCGCACCAGCCACGTGTCACCCTCGCGCCGGACAATCACCTGGGCCTGGTTGAGTGGCAACATGGGTGACGAGACGGCCACTACGTCGGCATCTTCGCCCCTCGCCCCTCGCCCCTCGCCCCTCACCCAGCTCGGATGAATCTCCCAGCGCCGCGCCATGTGCTCCTTGATCGCCACGAGCCGCGCCAGTTCCGCCGGGTCGAGTGCGCTGTCCGCAGCTTCCGGCGCATAGATTGTCGCGACGGTGCCGGCCAGCCAGTCGCTGGCGGTGACTGTGGCCACATCCAGCTTTGTCATGCCCGCTTCCTGGCTGGAGAGCGCCATGCCCGGTACATAGTGCCTGTCGGCCAGAAACGCGCGCCGCGCCGCCGGATCGGCCTGTCCCAGCGGTCCCTTGGGGAAGAGCGTCTCCACCAGGTCGAATTCGGCCCACACCTCGTCGCCGGTGATGATCTGTACGCGGATCATGGGGAAGCGGCGGTCGTCGCCCTGGAAGCCGGCGAAGCGCGCCTCGCCGCGCACGCGGCCGGTGGTGGGCGTCGGGCCGTGGAAGGTCGCCGCGGGGATCGCCACCGGATAGGCCGCCACGTCCGCCGGGATCTCGGCACTCCAGCGCCAGAGGGCATCGTGCGGAATGCCGTGCGTCGCCGCGTCGAGCAGACCCTGGTTGAGCGAGCCGACCGGCACGCCGCTGGCATCGAGATCGAGCCAGGACGAGGCGCCGCCGCTGCCCATTTGCAGGTCGGTGAGTAGTTGATAGGCCGGCCCGTGGAAGAGCACGCCCGCCGCGTAGGGATCAGCTTCGGGCTGCGCGTCGGCGGGCGGCGACCAGGGCCGATCGGCAAGCTGCCAATGCTCGGTGAGAATGACGTCGCCGCTGGCGACCAGCGCGTAGCGTGCGCGATCTTCCTCCCACACCAGCAACTGCATGGCGACCGTGTCCGCGCCCACGGGCCGGCCCAGCGTCTTGAGCTGCTGAGCGCCGCCGGCAAAGCTCAGCCAGCGGTGCACGCGCACATTGCGCAGCCTGACAACCTTGCGCCCCGGCGCGCGCACCTGGGCCCCCGCCGCCAGCCTGTCCACCATGGACATCATCGCCAGCGCCGGCACCGTCCACGTCGGGCAGTGATCCTGGAGCCAGCCATCGACGGCCGGGTCAAGCACTTCGTCGCCCGCCCTGCGCCATCCAGCCACAAAGTCACCAAGACTCGAAGGGGCACCAAGAATTGCTTCGTGAACCTTCGCGCCTTCGCGTCTTTGCGGCTCTCTTGCTAGGTCTTCCAATATCCGCATGCCCAGCCGCGACGCCTCGTAGATGCGTAGGCCATCGACCCACAGCGAGGCGTTGGCCACGGCATAGTCGTCGCCCTTCTCGACGATCTCCAGGTCGACAGTGACGCGTGTTGCGCTCGGCAGCACCTGCCCGCGATACTTCCACGTCATCGCCTCGCCAATCTGGATCGGCTCAAAGCGCGGCCGCACAAACTCGCCCCTCGCCCCTCGCCCCTCTTCCAGCATGAAGAACTGGAGCGTCTGGATCATCGCCTCCAGCCCTAGCGAACCCGGCTGCACCGAGTCGCCCATGAAGTGGCACTTGAAGAACCAATCCTGCGGGTTGACGTCGATCTCGGCGCGCACGCGGCCGAGGCCCTGTTCGCCACCGTCGGGCCAGTAACCGCTGATGCGGTCGAGCAGGAGCAGCATGGGGCCAGGCAGCGCCGGCTGCGCGTTGAAGTAGCGCGGCGGACGCGGGCGCAGTTCGCGGCGGAAGTCGCTGGGCGCCGCCAGCCGTTCGCGCAGCGCGTCGGTGACGGGCAGGCCGGCCTGGCTGGCCAGCGCCGCCGCCGGGAAGAAGCCAAAGGTCGTCGTCATGTCGAAGACGAGTTCGTCGCCGACAAAACATTCTACCTCGAAGCCGACGATGGTCATGGCGCCCAGCCGGCTCAAGCTCGTGTTGCGGACACTCGTGCGCAGCAGGCCATCCTCCGGGAAAACCTCGCGGTGCTGCGTCGCCGTGCCGTCCAGGTTGCGGAAGTAGAGTTCCTCGTCGCTCTGCAAGACCGAGCCCTTATAAGAGGCAAACCAGCCGCACGGTTGCAGCGCCGCCTCGAGCAGCACGGCATAGGGCATGGTGCGATTGCCGTTCTCGCTGAAATACCAGGCGTCGGGCGGGATCTGGTATTCGGCCTCCAGCGTGCCGCCGCTGGTGGGGATGCCCTTGGGCGCGTCGATGGCCGTGATGCGCGTCATGAAGAGGTAAGGCGGCCCCGGCAGGCGCGGGCAGCGTTCCGGCCCGTCGAAGCGCGCAAAGAGATCGCCGAACGCGTCGGAGGGCGCGCCCCACGCGCAGGCGGCAATCGAGCGCGGGTCGTAGACGTGGTCGGGCGTGCGCGCATTGCGCTCCGGCGCCGGGTCGACCAACTCCGCGCCGTCGAGCAGCGACTGGCGGCTCTCCAGCGGGAAAGCCGGCACGAGACGCAAGCCCATGCGCCGGCAGTGGAAGGCAGCCAGCCCGTCGACGGTCACCAGCAGGTCGGCGTAGAGCGTCGGCGTCGGCCCGTGGATGACCTCCTCCACGAAGACCTCGTAGACGACATGCTTGTTCGTCGGGATGACCTGGCCGCGGCAGACGAGCTTGTACATCTCGTCCTGCACCGGCTCGAAGCGCCAGCCGTCGCGATCCAGCGTGTAGCCAAGCCCGGCCATGTAGAAGGCCATGGTCTGGAGACAACCTTCGTACATCATCGTCCCCGGCATGCACGGATCGTTTTTGAAGTGGCCGTGGAAGAACCACTTGTCGGGCGTCAGATGATCGTCGGCGCGCAGATAGCCGCGCTGCCACGGACCGCCTGCCGGGTCGAAGGTCACCACGTCGTTGAAAAAGAGCATGCGACCGCGGGCAATGGTTGGCGTGCGCACGTGGTTTTCGGCGGCGCGGAAGGCCTCGCCAAAACACTCGACGACGCGGCCTTCCGCGAACGCGATCACCTGCTCGGCGGTGAACGATCTGCGTTCGCAGCGCACGGCCGGCGGGTCCAGGCGCGGCTCGCTCACGATCTCCGCCGTGCGCGCGTCCCAGATGACGCCGTTGGAATTCGCCAGCTCGTCGTCGGTAAAGAAGCCGGCCTGCCCCTCGCGCACGGAGAAGAGCAGACGGTCGCCGCTGAAGCAGTCGTAGTGGAAGAAGAAGATGCGCACCGGGCCGTGCTGGGCATAGCCGTCCAGGTGAATCTCGTAGTGCAGCGTCTCGCCCACCTGCGGCAGTTCGGCGCGAAAGGTCACCTCGCAGCCCAGCAGGCGGTAAACGCGCTCGCTCTTGTTGACAAAGTCGGCGCCGAGATAGGAGACCAGCAGCAGATCGGCCTGGCCGGACTCGATGAGCACGCCCACCGGCATGCGCCCGTTGTGCAGATACCAGGCGTCGGGGCCGATGTCGGTCTCCGTCCAGATGGTGCCCTTCTGCCCGACGGCGCCAGCCTCGGCGTCGATGCCCAGCACGCGGTCGGCCAGCAGCAGCGGTGGCATGGGCATGCGCACCTGGCGCACGTAGTCGTCCTGCTGCGCAAAAATCGGCCCCAGCACCTCGGAAATCTTGCCCGACGCCACGTGCTCCAGTTGCTTGCGATCCAACGCTGGGCCGGGATAGCGCGTGCGGTGCTGGCGGACTGGCAGGGGCGAGGGGCGAGCGGCGAGCGGCGACGGCGCGCCGGCCTGCGGGCGCGGTGCGGGCTTTACCGGTGACGGCGCAATTGCCGGCTGTTCGGTTTTGGGCGGCGCGGCAGGGACCGGCGCCGCGGCGGGCGGCGTGGGACGCACCGGTTCTGTTTTTGGCGCTGGCGCCGCGGGCGGCACTGGTGGCGCTGACTGTGTAAGCGGCGGTGTTGGCGGCATGGGTTGCGCAGGCGGCGCAGCGGGCGGCGCGGCAACCGGCGCACTGGGCGCCGATTGATAGAGCGCGGCGATCTGTTCCATGACGCGCGCCTGCTGGGCCAGGAATTGCCGGTGCGCGGCCGAGACCGTGCTGTGGAAGGTGGTCAGGTGCTCCACCATTGGGTCGGGCGCTGTGGCTTGGGTCGGCGCCTGGGTCGGTTGTGGCGCGGCAGCGTAGACATGCGGCGCTGATGTTGTCGGAGCCGCCTGAACCGGCGCAGCAGGCGGAGCGATTGCCGCCGGCGCGGGAACGGTCGCCGCCGGCTGAGCGGGCGTGCCGGCAGCCGGCCGGACTATTTCTGCCACCGGCTGCGGTGCGTTTTGCGGCTGTTGCGGCGCACCGTTCGACGCAGGCGCCAATACGGGCGGCAGCGGCGGCGGCGCTTCCATGCGCTGATAGGTTGATTGCATGTCGCTCAGTTCTCTTGGTGATACGGATTCTGCCGCCTGTGCAGGTACGGGCAGGACGACCGGCGGATAGTGGGCCGGGAAGGAGAGCACACGGCGCGAGGCGCGCTCTTGGCTGGTGACCTCTTTGGGCAAGGCCAGCGCGGCGTTGAGCGCCGCATAGTCGACGGCGACGCCGGCCGCCACCAACTGCGCCACGGCGTCGACCAATTGCTCGACGCCATGCTGCGGCCGGTCCAGCGCCACAACGAGATGCTCGCGCTCGCCCAGGATGCTGCGAATCCAGCCGCTGCACACGTTGCGCGGCCCGTGCTCGACAAAGATGCGCACGCCGTCAGCCCAGGCTGCCTCGACGATGCGGCGGAAATCGACGCCGGCCGTCGCCTGGTCGGTGAGCGCGTCGGCCACCGACTCGCGGTTGGGCACGTAGGCGCCGCCGCGCGCATTGGAATAGAAGCGCACACTGTGCACCGGCCGCGTCTCACGGTGATGGATGGCGCGCCACTCGGCTTCCCAACTCTTCACCGCCGGATGATGGGCGATGATCTCGTTGGCGTTCTCCACACAGCGCTGGCGCCCGATCTTGTCGACGACGCGGCGGCACGCATCGGCCTGCCCCGCCACCAGGCAGTCGGCCGGCGCGTTGATCATGGTGAGATAGGCGAACTCCTCGCCCGCCAGCGCGGCCTGCACCTCGGCCACGGGCGCCAGCACGCGCCAGCCGGACCAGACAATCTCGCCGGCGTCGCGATCCTGCCACGCCCGCCGTGCCGCTTGGTACTCACCGGCAATCTCGCGCGTGTACATGCCCGACGCATCGATCTCGGCGAACATGGCATCCATGTCGTGCCACGCCCCGCTGGCGAACATGGTGTTGGTCTCGCCCGACGACACGCCCAGCATGGCGTCAGGCTTGATGCCCAGCCACTCTTGCGTCAGCAACGCGTGCGTCATGGACAGCAGCGCGCAACCCTGCAAAATCTGGAACGGGTCGCCCGTCACCGGCCGTGGCGCGGTGGAGAGCCAATCCTGCGTGCGCGTCAGGCACGGGAATTTGCCGACGACGTCATCAGCCAAATCGGGCAGCGCCAGCAGCAACTCGCGCCCCATGCCCTGATAGGCTGCGGCCGCGGGCGTGAAGACAAAACCCACCTCGCCGGGCATGGGCGCCGGCGACCAGTAGATACCCTTGGCGAGCAAGGAGGGGCGAGGGGTAGGAGGGGCGAGGGGCGAAGGGCGAGGGGCGATATGGCTGAGCGCAGCGCGAGCAGTGGCTCGTTGCTGCTCGAACGTTGTGTCGCCCTGAGTGACGATGACGAGCCGCGCCGGGCCGGCGTTTGACTCGACGCCGCGGTCGAGGGCGTCGAGCAGCCCGGCCACATCGGCGCCGGAGAATACGTGGAGGGCGCCCTCCGAGAAACCGAGTTTCTTCAAGAAACTCGGTTTCTGATGCCTGCGCCGATCACCCTCCAACACCATCGCACTCGATTGCTCGCCCAGTGCGTCAATCTTCACAGACACGACGCGCTCCCCGTCCGCCAGCCACGGCTCGGCAGGCAGGAGCAAGCCATCCGCATCCACCGAGAGGCGCACCCGCTCGCGCAGACAGGCCACCGCGGCGGCAATGTGCAGCAGGCCGGACGCGGCGTGGGCGTGGCCGAAGGAGGCGGCAAGGGCGGGGAGGGAGGGCAAATGGTCAATGGTCAATGGTGAATTGTCAATTGTCAATGTTGCCAGCACATCGTCGTCGTGGGCATCGGCGGCGCGCTTGAGCAGGAGGACGACGGCGGCGTCGCCGGCCTTCTGGCGATCGACGTTGAGGAGGGCTCCGGCCGCGGCCTGGTGTACGGCTTCCACTGACAGGTCGACGGCGCCGACGAGGGCGGCATCGATCTCGCCGCGGCGCAGCGCATCGACCGCGATCTCCAGCGCGCGCAGGCCGGAGAGTTCCTCGGCGGAGACGGTGTGGCTGGGGCCGAGATAGTTCAGTTGCGCGTTGATGCGGTTGGTCGGAATGTTGGGCATGGTGCCGATGACGCCCGCCGCTTCCAGGCCGGGGATCAGCGCCGCCCTGGCTTCCGCGATCCACTCGGCGCTGACCGGCTCGCCGGCCGCGTCCCACTGGCTCGCCCATTCGTCGAGCCGCCAGCGCATGGAGTAGCGCGCGATCTCGGCGTCGCAGCCCATGCCGATGTAGACGGAGGTGCGCTCAACCGGCAGCTCGGGATGGGCCGCCGCCAATCGACGCGCCACCTCCAGGATGAGCAGTTGCTGCGGCAGCGTGTGCTTCAGGTCGTTGGGCGGAAAGCGCAGTCCGGCCAGGTTGATGTCGAACGTGTCTGTCGTCGTACCGCTTTGGCCCTCGATCAAGGCTTGCGCGAAGGCGTCGAAGGTTGGGTAGGGACCGACTGTGGCCTCGATGGCGACAATGGCGATCGGCGAATTGTTGATTGTTGATTGCAGATTGCTGATTGCTAATGACCCGGCGGCAAGATCGCCCTGTCCTTCATTGACAATTGGCAATTGACCGTTGACCGTTGACCATTGCTCTGAACGCCATTCTTCCACAATCAAATGCGCGTTATTCCCGCCAAACCCAAACGCGCTGATCGCCGCCCGCCGCGGCGCATCCCCCTGCTGCTCCCATGGCTCGGGCGCTTGCAGCAGGCGGAAGGGCGAGCCAGCCAGCGCAGCCAGCGGCGTCTCCACCGGACGCGACGGCGGGCGGATGCCGGTGCGCAGCGCGCCCAGCACCTTGATCAGCCCGGCCGCACCCGCCGCAGTAATCAGGTGGCCGAGGTTGGCTTTGAGCGAACCGATGGGCACGCCCGCCTGGCCGTGGAAAAGTTGGCCGGCGCTTTCGATCTCCGTGGCGTCGCCCACCGCCGTGCCCGTGGCGTGGCACTCGAGCAGCGAGATGTCGGCCGGCGCCAGCCCGGCAGCGGCATACGCCGCCTCCAACGCGCGCACCTGTCCGGCCGCAGAGGGTGACAGGAAGCCGCCGGCGTTGCCGTCGTTGGAGAGACCGATGCCGCGGATGACGCCCAGGATCGCGTCGCCGGCGGCCACGGCATCGTCCAGCCGCTTGAGCACGACAAAGGCCGCGCCCTCGCCCGGCACGAGCCCATCGGCATCGGCGGCAAAGGGGCGGCTCTCGCCGCGACGGCTCATTGCTTGTAGCGCGCAGAAACCGATGTGGATGAAGAGATCGTCCGTGCGATTGACGGCGCCGGCAACCATGACGTCGGCGCGACCGTCGTGCAGGCGGTCGCACGCCAGCTTGATGGCATAGAGCGACGACGCACAGGCGGCATCGAGCGCAAAGGCATCGCCGCCCAGGTTCAGCGCCTGCGCGGCGAGATGGGCGGGCAGGCCGGAGGAAAAGCGATTGCGCGAATCGGGCGCGGTCATGCCGGGCGGGCGCGGCACGCCGGCTTCCTGCGCGGCAAACCACGTCGCCTCGGCAAATTGCACCAGCCCGGCGGTCGGGTAGGAAAGATTGCCCAGCACGAGACCGGCGCGCGCGTTGGCCGTGGCGAAGGGCGCCGGCAGGCCGGCACTGCGCAGCGCCTCGCGCACGCCATAGAGCGTCCATTGGAAGAGAGGATCAAGGGCCAGAATCTCATCCGCCGGCAGCAGAAAACCGGTCGGGTCGAAGCGCTCGGCAAAGTCGCGCACGTAGCCGCCATGATCGGACCAGGCGCGATCCTGCGTGTAGGCGCCCGGTGCAGAGAGCACACGCGCCTTGTCGATACGCCAGGCGTCGTCGGGTGCGGGCGCGACCATGCTCCGCCCCTGCATGACGAGATCCCACAGGTCGGCCGGGTCCAGCGCACCGGGGAGCACGCAGGACTGGCCGACGATCGCGATCGGTTCAAAGCGCATCAATCACCTCCGAGAGAAGGAGGGATTGAACCACAGAGACCGCAGAGAAGCGCAGAGTTGTTGTTGCCAGCTTCGCTTCGCGCACATCCGCGCTCAACGCGCGGGGACAGCATCGTGTGCGATCAGCCATCTAGCGGGCGCCTCCGGTCAGCGGGGCCTCGCTCGACACGTACATTTCCAGGCCGCGCACTTCGGCGATGGGCGCGCCGCTCTGCGCGTCGACGAACCAGATGTTGGTGCGCGTGCCGGCCTGGCCGATGGGCTTGCCCTCGACATAGCAACGCACGGTGCGCCCCGCATCCAGCAGGCCGGGCTCGTACACAACGAATGCTTCGAGCGCCGTGGGCAGCGTCAACTGCTGGAGGCGGTCATAGCCCCACACCCGCGCCAGTTGCAGCCCGCCGTCGATGAGCGCCGGATCGGTGAGAGGAGGGGTGAGGGGCGAGGGGCGAGGGGCATCCCAGCCTGCGGCGCGGCTGCTCTTCAACTCGGCGCTGGCGCCTTGTTCGCCGAGACGATCGACCTGTTCGATGGTGGCGAAGGCCGGGCCGTGGAAGAGCTGTGCGCCGTAGAGATCGGCGCCGGCAATCGACACGTTGGGCCACGCCTGGCTTGCTTCGGCCAGCTTGCGTGCAGTCTCCGCGCCGGCTGGCGGCTGGCTGACCACCTGGGCGGTAAATCGTGCTACACCGTCGGCGTCGTAGAGCGTGGCGTTGAGCAGTGCGCCGTCAGCGGCATCCGGCTCCAGGCCGATGCGCAGGCGGGTGGGCTGTTCGGCAAAGGCGGGCAGCGGGATGCCCTTGAGCACGCGCAGCTTGCGCAGAAACCGGGTTTCTCCAAGAAACTCGGTTTCTCGGCTGGCGTTGGCCGCACGCAGGAACCACTCCTGCACCATCACCAGCGGCACGACCACGACGCCGTTGACCTGGTGGCTGAATAGGTAGGGATCGGTGGCGGCGCTGACGACCACGTCATAGGTGGCGCGCCGCGCAGCGCCGGCAGCCTGCGGGTCGATGAGCGGCGCATCCTGCGGCATCCCGCCGACGACGACCTCGACCTCGGCCGGGTCGGCTTGCTGCAACTCGGCCACGAAGCGACGCGCCCCGTTGTCCAGCGGGATGAGCGGCACGCCCATCTCGTCAAACTTCGCCTTGAGCACGGGCGTCACCATGCCGCCTTCCCACGGTCCCCAGCCGATGCTCTTGACGACGCAGCCGGGGTGCGTCTTGGCCAACTCGTTGGCGACGCGATTGAGCACTTCGTTGGCCATGGCGTAATCCGACTGGCCGGCGTTGCCCGTGCGCGCCGCCACGGAGGAGAAGAGGCAGATGACGTTGAGCGGATCATTGGCTGTCGCCGCCAGCAGCGAGCGCAGCCCGCCGATCTTGGTGCCAAAGACGCGCTGGAAGTCGTCGGCGCTCTTCTCGGCCAGCCGCTTGTCGGCCAGCACGCCCGCGCCGTGGACGATGCCGGTGATTGGTCCCCACTGGCCGCGCACCTGCTCCAGCGCGGCCGCGGTGGCCGCCGGGTCGTTGATGTCGCACGGCAGGTAGACCGCGTCAGAGCCGGCCTCTTGCAGCGCCTGGAGCGTGGCGCGGATTTCACGGCCGGCCAGGATGCGATCCGTCGCCGCGCCGAGGTCGCGCGGGGTCAATCGTTCGCCGCGTGCCTGCGCCGCCGCCAGCAGGGCCTTCTTCAACCCGGCGTCGTCGGTGATGGCGCGGAGCTCGGCCGTCTCTTCTGCCAGCGCCGAACGGCCAAGCAGGGCAATGCGCGGCCGCGCCTGGCGCGCCAGTTCGATGACGGCCGCTGCCGTCACCCCGCGCGCGCCGCCGGAGACGACGATCACGGAATCCGCCGCGACGACGGGCGAACCGCCGCCGGCTGCGCGCTCGGTCGAGACAAAGGCGTAGCGCCCGCCATCAGCCGCCAGCCCGATCTCGCGATCGCTGCCGCCGGCCAGCAACTCGCCGGCCAGCCGGTCGGCGATGGCGTCAGGCGCTTCGCCGGCTGTGGTGATGTCGATGGCGCGCACGGCGGCGTTGGGCCATTCCTGCGCCGCGGTCTTGGCCAGCCCAGAGAGGCCGCCCAGCCAGGCGCGCTCACCGTTGGCGGAAGCCAGCCCGAAGTCGCCGCCGGTGGCCTGCACGGTGACGAAGAGACCGCCCGCCGCCTCGAAGTTGGCCGCCACCGTCGTCGCACGGTGGAACGCTTCGGCGTTGGCCGCGATCGCGGCGTCGACATCACCCACCGCTCGCAGCCCGGCCAGGCAGATGACCGCCTGCGCGTCAGCCGGCACGGTGTCGGTCACAGTCACCTGCGCGCCGGCATGCGCCAGCCGTTCGGCCAGTAGCGGTGCGATCCCGCCGCCGTCGTCGGTGATGTAGACAGACGTGCCGTCGAGCAGGAAAGGCGGCGTCAGGCCGGAGGCCGGGCGCGGTTTCATTTCGAGGATGTAGCGGCGGATTGGATCGGGAGAACGGTCAATGGTCAATGGTGAATTGTCAATTGTCAATGACGGTGCAGGCGTGGCCTCGTTGCCCATTGACCGTTGACCATTGACCGTTGACAATTGGCTTTTCTCTAACGTGCTGTCCATGTACGCGACGATCTCGCCCAGCGTGCGCAATCCGGCCATGACGGTCGTGTCGAACTCGGGCAGCGACGGTACGCGCTCGCGCATGGCGGCCAGGATCTCGACGCGCTTGATGGAGTCGATGCCCAGGTCGGTGTCGAGGGCCATGCCGGGCTCGAGCATTTCGGTGGGGTAGCCGGTCTTTTCGGTGACGACGGCCAGCATGGTGGCATGCAGATCGGGAGAGGAAGAACGGTCAATGGTCAATGGTGAATTGTCAATTGTCAATGATGGCGCGTCCGGCGCGTTAACCATTGACCGTTGACCATTGACCGTTGGCAATTGTGTTTTGGCCAACGTGCTGTCCATGTACGCGACGATCTCGCCCAGCGTGCGCAGGCCGGCCATGACGGTCGTGTCGAACTCAGGCAGGCTGGGCACGCGCTCGCGCATGGCGGCCAGGATCTCGACGCGCTTGATGGAGTCGATGCCCAGGTCGGTGTCGAGGGCCATGCCGGGCTCGAGCATTTCGGTTGGGTAGCCGGTCTTCTCGGTGACGACGGTCAGCATCGTGGCGTGCAGATCGGGAGAAGAAGAACGGTCAATGGTCAATGGTGAATTGTCAATTGTCAATGACGGCGCGTCCGGCGCGTTAACCATTGACCGTTGACCATTGACCGTTGGCAATTGGGTCTTTCCCAGCGTGCTGTCCATGTACGCCACGATCTCGCCCAGCGTGCGCAGGCCGGCCATGACGGTCGTGTCGAACTCGGGCAGGCTGGGCACGCGCTCGCGCATGGCGGCCAGGATCTCGACGCGCTTGATGGAGTCGATGCCCAGGTCAGTGTCGAGGGCCATGCCGGGCTCGAGCATTTCGGTGGGGTAGCCGGTCTTCTCGGTGACGACGGCCAGCATGGTGGCGTGGAGATCGGGAGAAGAAGAACGGTCAATGGTCAATGGTGAATTGTCAATTGTCAATGACGGTGCCGGCGCGGCCGGCGCGGCCGGCGCGGCTTCGTTGACCGTTGACCGTTGACCGTTGACAATTGACAATTGATCCGATACTCGTTCATGGGCCACCGGCGCGGCGGGTGTGGAAACTGGCGGCGGCGCCACGATCGGCTGCACCGGCGCAGCGGGCGCGAGCGCAGGCGGTTGTACAAATGCGACGGGTTCGGGTTGCGTTGCGACGCTGGTCGCTGCACTCGCCCCTCGCCCCTCGCCCCTCACCCCTCCTGCCATCATCGCTTCCAGGCTGCGTAGCGACTGCTCGGCCACGTTGAGAAAGGCCATGTGCGCGTCGGCGGTCTGTTGCTGGAGGCGCTGGAGGGCGTTCACCCAGGCCAGGCCGTCGCCTTGCGGGGCTACGGGCGCCGGCGCTGGTGCTGTTACCGGCTGCGGGGCTGGTGGGACAGGCGATGGCGTTGCTGCGGGCATTGGCGGAGCAGCGGGCACGACTGGCTGTGCGACCGGAGCGGCAGCGTGCGGCGCAACCGTCACGGGCGGTAGAGCGGGGGCGGCAGGCTGTGCTTGGCGTGGCGCCGGGGCGGGCGTGGGCGCGGCAGGTGCCGGCACCGGTGCGGTTGGTGCTACCCCCGTCGAACGACCGTTGCTGCCGGTCGCCTTTTCATGGGGTGCGTTGGTCTGATTCACAGGCGCGTGGGTTCCATTGCGCGCCGGGTTGGGCGCGGCTTTGCCGTTGACGGGCGGGTAGGGTTTGTTGTAGTTCACGCCGCTGAGGTTGACCGCCAGCTTGGGCGTCTTGCGCGTGCGTGGGTCATCGCCCACGGCGACATCATCCCACAGCCGCTCGGCGGCGAAATCGACGCCGGCCGCAGCAAGCTGGCCAAGGCCATGCCACAAGCTGGTCAGGCCGTGCTGCCCCTTACGGTCAAAGGCGACGGCACGGTGTGGCCGGTCCTTGAGGCAGCTTTTCACCAGGTTGGTCAATACCGTGCCGGGGCCGACCTCGACAAAGGTGCGCACGCCCGCGGCGTACATCGCCTCGATCTGCTCGGCAAAGCGCACGGGCTCGGCAATCTGGCCGGCCAGCGTCTCGCGGATGGCGTCCGGCACGCTGGAATAGGTCGCGGCCATGCTGTTGGCGTAAACCGGCACAAGCGGCTTGTGCACGGTGATGTGATCAAGGAAGGCGCGGAAGGGCGCAGCAGCCGGCCGTACGACGACGGAATGAAAGGCCGTCGAGACAGGCAGGCGCTGGAAACGAATCGCCGCCTGGCGCAGCTTTTCCTCCGTGGCCTGGATCGCGCTCTCGATGCCGGAGATCACGACTTGTTCCGGGCTGTTGTGATTGGCGACGACGACGCCCGTGTTCCAACTTGCCAGCAGCGATGTCACCGCGTCGGCAGCGTGGGAGATGGCCGTCATCGCGCCGGGGAACATGGCGGCGGCTTCGGCCATCAACTCGCCGCGTTTGCGGGCGACGGCGAAGAAGGCCTTGCGGTCAAGCACGCCGGCCGTGAGCAGGGCAGTCACTTCGCCGAAACTGTGGCCGCCCACTGCGTCCGGTGAGATGCCCAGCTTTGCCAGCAGGGCCAGCAGGCTGACGCTCATCGCGCCGATGGCCGGCTGCGCCCAGTCGGTCGCACGCAGGCGCGCCTCCTGCGCCGTGCGATCATCGTCGCTGAAGACAGGCTGCGGGAAGACGACTTCGTGCAGCCGGCCGCCCTGCTCGAACTCCAGGTCGGCGGCCTCGTCCCACACTGCGCGGCTCTCATCGAAGGCCATGGCCAGGTCGGCGCCCATGCCGACATATTGGCTGCCCTGGCCCGGAAAGAGGAATGCCAGTTTGCCGGTAGCGCCTGCCGCCTGCGCACCGGAGTAATACCAGCCGGCGGGCGACTGTTGTTCGGCAGCCGAATCCCGCTCGATCGCGCCTGCGGCTGCATCGATCTTCGTGCGCAAGTCGGCGAGGTCGCGGGCGACGATGGCGAGGCGCAGGTGAGCGTCGGGCTGGAAGGCAAGCTGGCTGGCGCGGGCGAGAAACTGGAAGCCGGTCTCCTCATCGAAGCCGGCCGTGAGCTGGCGCGCCGCCGCGATGATCTCCGGAGCGGCGGCTCCTGAAACCAGGAAGAGTTCGGTCGGCGCCGGGCGGAAGGTCTCTTTGCGCGCATCGCCGGTGTACTCTTCGAGCGTGACGTGAAAATTGCTGCCGCCAAAGCCGAAGGACGAGACGCCCGCGCGCCGCGGATGGGCGGCATCGCGGATCCATGGCCGCGTCTGCGTATTCAGATAGAAGGGGCTCTCCTCCACCGCCAGGTTTGGATTCGGGCGATCGACTTTGATCGTAGGCGGCAGCACCTTGTGATGCAGCGCCAGCACGGCCTTGATGAGCGACGCGGCGCCGGCCGCGCCCTTCGTGTGGCCGATCTGCGATTTGACCGAGCCGATGGCGCACCACTGCCTGCTCTCCGCGTCGGCTTCGGCGAAGACGCTGCTGGCGCCCTGGAACTCGGCGGCGTCGCCGGCTTTGGTGGCGGTGCCGTGCGCTTCCAGCAGTTCGACGGTGCGCTGTGAATAGCCGGCGGCGTCATAGGCGCGGCGCAAGGCGTGCGCCTGTCCCGACGATTTCGGCGCGTAGACGGCCGTGCCCGCGCCGTCGGAACTGGTGCCCAGCCCGCGAATCACGGCGTAGATGCGGTCGCCGTCGCGCTCGGCATCTTCCAGCCGGCGCAGGGCCAGCATGCCCAGCCCCTCGCCCAGGATGGTGCCGTCGGCCTTGTCGGAGAAGGGGCGGCAGTCACCGCTGGCCGAGAGCGCCGGCGTCTTGCTGAAGCACATGTACATGAGGATGTCGTTGAGCGTGTCCACGCCGCCGACGATGACCATGTCCGACTGGTGGAGGTGGAGTTCGCTCAGCCCCATGGCCAGCGCCGAGAGCGAGCTGGCGCACGCCGCGTCGACGACACAGTTGGTGCCGCCCAGGTCGAACTTGTTGGCGATGCGCCCGGCGATAACGTTGCCCAGCAGACCGGGGAAAGAGGCCTCTGTCCACGGCACGTAGGAGTCGGCGATGCGGTCGCAGATGGCCTGCGCCTCGTCCTCGGGCACGCCATTGGCGCGCAGGGCGTTGAGCCAGATGGGTCGCTGCAAGCGCGAGCCCAGATGTACGACCAGTTCCGTCGCGCCGGTTGCGCCCAGGATCACGCTGATGCGGCTCTTGTCGACGTGGCGGAAATCGCCGCCGGCCGCATCTTCCAGCACCTGCTGGGCGACGATGAGGCCGAGCAACTGGCTCGTGTCGGTCTGCTGAATGACGTTGGGCGGCACGCCGAAGGTCATGGCGTCGAAGGGAACTTCATCCAGAAAAGCGCCGCGCTTGCCGTATGTCTTGTCGGGCGCTGCCGGGTTGGGATCGTAATAGTCGTCAATCAGCCAGTAGTTGGGAGGAATCTCTTTGATCTGGTCCTGGCCTTCGACAATGCTGCGCCAGAAACCGCGCACATCGGTGGAGCCAGGGAACAGCGCGCTTACACCGACAACTGCAATTGGTGAGGAGGCAGTTTCGCGGTGCTCTCTTTGGTTACTCATTGATAGATTTGATCCTTATAGAACTGACGTACAATCCTGCCTGCGCACCGGAACGAAAACGCAAGGCGCACAGGGTTGCGGTGACCTCGTTTTGTGTTGGCGCCGGGCCGGAAAATGGCCGCGGCGCACAGAGTCTGAAACCCCTCGCTACTGCAATGGTCGCGGCCGGAAACTGAACGCGGCCGCCGGAATTGGCGCGCCGTAGCTGCGCAACTGCGCGGCGCGGGTCACGTAGGCGGCGCCTTCGAGCAGATTGAGCGCCACCTGGACGACGGTGCGATTCTCCGGCTTTTCGAGGAAGGAGCCCTTGACCCAGGCATTGAAGGCGCCCATGGCCGGCCCGCACCAGATCTGGTAGTCGAGGCGGCGGTCGGCCGCACCGTCGATGGGCCAGCGGCTGGAGCGTCCCAGATAGGAGCGGAAGACCAACGCCATCTTGTGTTTCGGGTCGCGTTCGGCGCGCTCGATTTCGTGCGGGCCGCGCACTTCGAAGAACTTGCGCGCCTCCGCCCACACCTCGCCGACCGGCTGGCGAAACATCTGTTGCTCGATACGCGCCAGCTCGTCGGCCGGAATGGCTTCCAGCGAAGGAAAGCGCGTGTAGAGGCTGTAGAGCGTCGCCGCACGCGAGGCGAACATGGTGCCGCGCTTGAGCACCTGCACCTTGACACCCAGTTCGAACATGTCGGCCGAGGGCGCCATGGTCATGTCGGCCAGCTCGGCCAGCGCCAGCATGGCCTTGGCATCGTCGGAGACGCCGGCCTCGACGCAACTCTGGTTGACGGAGCCGGTGAGCACGTACGCCGCGCCCAGGGCAAAGGCCGACGCGACGGATTCCGGCGTGCCCAGGCCGCCGGCCGCGCCGACGCGGATCGGGCGGGTGAAACCGTGGCGCACGACCAACTCGTCGCGCAACTGGGCGATGGTGGGGAAGAGCGAGCCGAGCGGCCGGTTGTCGGTGTGCCCGCCCGAATCGGACTCGACGGTGATATCCTCGGCCACGGGCAGTTGCCGGGCCAGCGCAGCCTCGTCGGAGGTCAATTCGCCGGCCTGCACCAGCGCGTCGAGGATCGCCTGCGGCGGCGGCGACATGAAGTGCTGGGCCACCTCCGGCCGCGAAATCTTGGCGAAGACGTGGTTGACGCGCTGAATGCGACCCGACGCGTCGCGGGTGACGCCGCTGAAGGCATAGCGCACGACGGCCGGCGTCAGCGCCATGAACGCCGACGCTTCCACCCGCCGCACTCCAAAGCGCAGCAGCAGCCCGACGATCAGATTCTCCAGTTCCGGCTCCTGCGGCGAGTGGATGAGGTTGACGCCCCACGGCAGCCGATCGCCCAGCGTCGATTGCAGCGTGGTCAGCGCCTGCTCGACGCGCGCCGGGCTCAGCCCGCCGGCGCCAAAGAAGCCCAGCATGCCCGCCCGCGCCATCTCGACGACGATCGCTTCGGAGGCGATGCCGCGCGCCATGGCGCCGGTCACGTAAGGAAAGCGCAGCCCGTGGGCTTCGAGAAAGCCGCGGTCGCCCAGCCACTCGGGGTAGAGCGGCGGCAGGATGCCCAGACACGGGTAGCCATCGGCAGCCGCCGTGCTGCCATTCTGCGCGGTCAGCGGCCGGAGCGTACCGCCGCTGCCGATACCCACGCTGCCGGTCGCGCCATCACGCACGACAAAGGCGGTCGTGCGAAACGTAGCAATTGCGGCGGGCATGGCATCGGGGCCAAAGCTGGCCGCACCGCCGCCACCGATCCATTCTCCAACCACTGGTAATCCATTACTCACTTCACTTCTCCCGAAAAGTCGATGGTATGCCAAACGTCCGGCGCAGACGGCATGGCGCGCCTGCGTTGGGTAGGCGGTTCACCTGTGAACTACGTTGACCACAGAGACCGGCGAGGAATTGTGTCCTGGCGTGGTGAGCGGATGGCTCCCGATCGCCAGTCGAACGCGTCTTTCCTTGGGTGGAATTGCCTGACGGTGTCGATACGGCCGGTCGCCAATATCTTCCAATGACAGCATTCAGTGCGGGCGGTTCTTCGTCGCGCCGCGTCACAAACTGCATGGCAAAAGCAAAACCGATTCACTCTAGCACAAATCACCTGCGCCGGGGTAATCGCAAGGTGGCTTGCGCAATAAACGGTTCTCCGTTGGTCCCAGGGCACGCTGCTATAATGCGGGGCGATCGTCGAGAGGACTACAGGCCACGAAACAGGAATAGTCGCATGAACCGCGTCGACCGGCTTTTCGCTATCACCCTGATCTTGCAGCGCAAGCAACGCGTGCGCGCCCAGGACCTGGCGCGCACCTTCGAAGTCAGCGAGCGCACGATCTATCGCGACATGACCGCGCTCAGCGAGAGCGGCGTGCCGATCGTGGCGCTTCCGGGCGAAGGCTACGAACTGGCGGAAGGCTACTTTCTGCGCCCCATCACCCTGACGCCGGAGGAAGCGCGTGCCCTCTTCCTGGCCGCGCAGATGCTCATCAGCCACACGACCGGGCGCGTGCCGGCCGATGCCGAGCTGGCGCTGGCCAAGGTGGCGGCCGTCATGCCGCACGAACTGCGCGCCGAGGTGGCCGCGCTCGCCGACATCATGGGCTTCATCGCGCCGGCGCAGCGCTTCGACCTGGACGAGCCGCGCCTGGCCCGGCTGCAAGAGGCGATTCGCGCACGCCGCATCATCTGGATCCGCTACCACGGCTTTGCCAGCAATGACGTCAGCGAGCGCCAGGTCGAGCCGCACCGCCTGTGGTACTTCCAGGGCGCGTGGTATCTCGACGGCTTTTGCCGCGTGCGCCAGGATCTGCGCGTCTTTCGCCTGGATCGCATGGATGAGCTGAAGGTGCTGCGCACGACCTTTGCGCCCCGACAGGTGGAACGCCAGCCGGGGCGCACCATCGAAGCCCGCATTCGCTTTGCACCGGCGACGGTGCGCTGGGTGCGCGAGCGCCAGCACTACGCCTGGGTCGACGAGTACACCGACGCGCACGGCGTCGTCATGATCTACCGGCTGGACACCTTGCAGGAGATCAAGCCGTGGCTGCTCGGCTGGGGCGCGGCGGCGGAACCGCTGGCGCCACCCGAACTGCGCGAGGAGATTCGCGCCGAGGCGAACAGGATTTTGGAGATCCTGACATAGGGTTGTCAGGGGCCGGTGCGAAAATCAGACCGTTGAATCAACCGCATGTCGAAAAAGGAGAAACTCATGCAGAACGGTCTGACCGTCGAACTGGTTACTTTCAAACTCAACGAGGGCGCCGACGAAGCAGCCTTCCTCCAGGCAGCCGACGCCGTCATGGCGGATACCCGGCAGTTGCCGGGCTACGTGCGACGCGAATTGCTCAAGGGCGACGACGGCCAATGGATCGACGTCGTGCACTGGCGCAGCCGCGCGGATGCGCTGGCGGCCGCCGAGATGTTCAACACGCTGCCCTCGGCACAGGCGTTTGGCAGCTTCCTCGACTTCACCAGCGTCACCATGCTGCACCCGGTGCAGGCCCTGGTGTGGGACAATTGAGGATGTCGCACATGACAGCTACGATCATCACCGGCGCGGCGGATGATCGCCGCGCCATGGGAGCGACGGACCAGCCGGCGCGCATGGCGGCGGTAGACAAGGGTGCAGGAAACGTCGTCGTGCTGTTGCACGGCTTCCCCGGCAACGCCCAGGATTGGGAGGCCGTGGCCGCCGCGTTGGAGCAGGACTTTCGGGTCATCGTGCCGGACCTGCTCGGCTTTGGCCGCAGCGATGCGCCGGGCGCCTTTGCGGGCTTGACCATCACCGCGCAGGCCGACGCCCTCGAACGGCTGCTGGCGGAGCGGGGCGTCGCGCGCTGCGTGCTGGTCGGCCAGGATTATGGCGGCCCGATTGCGGTGACGCTTGCTGCTCGCCGCCCCGATCTGGTGGCCGGCCTGGTGCTCTCGTCGTGTAACTTCTTTCGCGATCCCGCGCTGCAAGCGCCCATGAAGCTGTTGCCGGTGCCGGGCATCGGGCGTGCGGTGGAAGCGGCGCTCTTTTCGCCGCCGTCGCTGCGCTACATGGCGCGCAACGGGACAAGGCGCGGCAAGCGACTGCCTGCGGTCAACTCGCCATCCGAAGTCGCTTCGATCCGCACCATCTTCGCCACGATGCTGCGCGACCTGCCCACTCACTTCGGCGCGGTGGAAGATGCGCTGCCGGCGCTGACCGTGCCGGTGTTGGTGGCGTGGGGCGATCGCGATCCGTTCTTTGACGTGCCGCATGCCCGCCGCTCCGCCGACGCCATCCCCGGTGCGCGGCTACGCTTGTACGAGGGCGCCGGGCACTTCCCGCATCTCGAGGTGACAGAGACGTACGCGCGCGACATTGCCACGCTCGGCGCCGCAGCATTCGCCGCCGAGCGCTAGCGGATGTGCTCGATCAAGTGCTGCACGGCGTCGATCTCGTCCTGGTTGACGGTGTGGTCCATGCCGGGATAGATGCGTGTGTCGACGGCCGCGCCCAGGTCGGCGAAGATCTGGGCCGTCCGCTCGACGCGCGCCAGCGGGATGTGAAAGTCGACGTCGCTACAGCCGAGCAGCACGGGCGTGCCGTCCAGCGTGCCCGTGTAGGCGCGTGGCTGGTCGCCGTTTTCGATGAGCCCGCTGCTCAGGCCAATGACGCCGGCGTAGCGCCGCGGGTTGCGTGCGGCGTACTCGGTTGCCAGGCAGCCGCCCTGTGAGAAGCCGAGCAGGAAGATCTTGTCGTGTGCGATCCCGGCAGCAACCAGCGAACCGACCAGGTCATCGACAACCTGGAGCGCGGATGAAAGCCACGGCTCGTTGGCGGCGACCGGCGCGATAAAGCGGTTTGGATACCACGTCGCGTTGGCGGCTTGCGGCGCCAGAAAGGCCACATCGGGCGCGTCCAGTTCGTGCGCCAGGTAGAGGATGTCCTCCGCGGTCGCGCCGCGGCCGTGGATCATGATCATGGAGGCGCTTGCCGCGGCGACATCGGCGCCGTAGCGCGCCACGGGCATGCCCTGGTGTAAAGTTGCCTGTGCCATTCGTTCCTCCCTTTTCCCGGCATCAGCCGGTGAGTCGTTCCATCAACTCGATGCGGTTGCCGAACGGGTCGAAGATGTGTGCGCGGCGGTAGCCTGCCAGCGGCGGCTCGTCGGTGGAAACCGGATAGCCGGCCGTGCTGACCCGCGCCAGCAGCGCGTCGAGATCGTCGACCAGCAGTGCAGGGTGCGCCTTGCGCGCCGGCCGGAAGTCCGCCTCGACGCCCAGGTGAAGCTGGACGTTACCGGCGGCAAACCACGCGCCGCCACGCCCGGCCAGCGCGGCCGGTTTGGACACCTCGCTCATGCCCAGCACGTCGCGGAAGAAGGCGCGCGCACGCTCCTCTTCGCCGGCCGGCATGGCCAACTGCACATGGTCAATCGCATAGATGCCCATCGACGCCTCCCGGTCTACGTCGCCTCCTGTTGCCGCCACCGGCTGCCTAGCTTACCGCGGCGGCGTCCAGAGCGGAAGATTGACCGGCTTCACGGCACGCGCAATCTCTCTTCGATGCGCTTCGAGCCACGGCGGCAGCATGAGCTGCGTGCCCAGCTCGGCGACGGATTCATCGACCGGGAAGCCGGGACCGGCCGTGGCGAGTTCGACGATGTGCCCGTCCGGGTCGTTGGTGTAGATGCTCTTGAAGTAGACGCGGTCCATGACAGGCGAGACGCGCAGACCGGCGCGCAGCAGTTTCTCGCGGAAGGCGAGCTGCACTTCCTCGTCCGGTACGGCAAAGGCGTAGTGGTGCGTCTGCCCGGCGCCCATGCGCACGCGCGGTTCGCGATCCGACTTGCGCTCGAAGTAGGTGATGAGCGTCCCCGGCGCGCCATCGCCCACGCCCCAGTACCAGTGCGCCGAGTCGGGGTCGTCGAAGTTGGATGTCATCTTGACGCGGCGCAGCCCCAGCGTATCGACCAGGAACGCGTTGGTGCGCTCGATGTCGGAGGCAATCGCCGTGATGTGGTGCATACCCTCCGCCAGCGCCATGTCGGCCGTAATGGCGGGCACCGGCTCCGGCCAGGTGAGCGCGGCGATGCGCGCTTCGTCGCGGTTTTGCGCGATCATGTCGGCGGGCGGCTCGCGGAAAGCCTGGCCCAGCGCGCCGGCCGCCTCGTCGACCGTCCAGCCCGGCCCGTCGGTGGCGATCTCGACGATGGTGCCGTCGGGGTCGCGCAAGTAGATCGACGTGAAGTAGTGGCGATCGAAGGGGCCGTCGACGGCGATGGCCAGGTCGGTGAGACGTCGCTTCCATTTCAGCAGCGCGTCGTAGGTCGGCACGCGCAGGGCGAAGTGGTGCGTCCCGCCGACGCCCGGTCGACCTGCCGGCGCGCCCGGCCACTCGAAGAAGGTGATAGCGGTGCCGGGGCGGCCCGTCTCGTCGCCAAAGTAGAGGTGGTAGCTCTCCGGCGCGTCGAAATTGACCGTGAGCTTGACCAGGCGCAGCCCCAGCACCTGCGTGTAGAAGTCGATCGCCCGCTGCGCGTTGGCAGCGACGATCGTGATGTGATGCAATCCTGTAATACCCATTGTGCTCCTCCGTATCTCACAGCCAGCCGGCTGCCAAAACTTCGCTGCGTGTAATTGTTACGCATCTATGCAGATCCGGCAAATTCGTTTGATGTTGAATGATTTTTTGAATGTTGCGTTGGTCGCCTAGTACATCGGTATTGACAATACTGTGTATTGCATAGTATACTGTGAACATGGAACCGAACAACATGCCGGAGATTGACGCTCAGACATATGAGAATCTTGCATCGGAGTTGCGTCGCGGCCTGGTCGTGCTGATGGTGCTGAGCCAGTGCGAGGAGTTGCAGTACGGCTACTCGCTCAAGCAGCGGCTGGGCGAGGCGGGGCTGGAGGTGAGCGAGGGCACGCTCTACCCGCTGCTGCGCCGCCTGGAGTCACAGGGGTTGCTGGAGAGCCGCTGGGAGGTCGTCGACGATCAGCGGCCGCGGCGCTACTACCTGCTGAGCGCGGTGGGCAAGGCGACGCTCGGCCAGTTGGTGGATGAATGGAAAAGCCTGGTTGCCACGTTGGCGCGGATGGGCATTGGAAAGGAAGCAGAATCATGAATGCGCAGGAATGGATCGATCGCTACGTCAACGCAGTGGGCAGCGCGCTCCCCGTGCGCGAGCGGGGCGACGTCGAGGCCGAAATCCGCTCGCTGATCCAGGACGAGTTGGAGGCGCGCGATGTCACCAACCTCGAAGATGCCGACGAAGCGACGGTGCTGGCCGTCCTCGAACAGTTCGGCCGGCCGGAAGCGCTGGCGGCCCGCTATCATGCGCCGCGCTCGCTCATCGGGCCGGCGCTCTATCCCACCTTCCGCATCGTCACGACCATCGTGCTGTTGGTGTTGACGGGCGTGTGGGTCTTTGGGATTGCCGTGAACGTGGGCATGGGGCGCGGCATGCTGGACAACCCGCTGGCGACCGTTGGCGGGCTGGTCGGCGGCCTCTTCCAGACCTTCGGCACGCTGGTCTTTGTCTTCGCCCTGATCGAAACCTTCTCGCACGGCAAGATCGAGGCCGAGGCAAAAGAAGAGGCGTGGAATCCGCGCTCGCTACCCAAGGTCGAGACCTCCGAACGCGTCAAGGTTGGCGAGTTGGTGGTCGGCATCGGTTTCAACCTTGTCGCAATCGTGATCTTCAACGCCTACCCGGAGTGGATTTCCGCCATTTCGGTGACGGACGGGCAAGTAACGGTGACGCCGCTCCTGTCGGAGAACTTCATGACCTTCGTGCCGTGGCTGACGCTCATGTGGTCGCTGACGATTGCGCTCAACGCGTACGTGCTGGCACAGGGACAGTGGCGACCGCTGACGCGCTGGCTGCAGATCGGCCTGTCGCTCTTCGGCCTGGCCATCCTGGGCTGGATGCTGGTCGATGGCCCGTTGCTGGCCTGGACGGCGCTGGAGCCGGTGGCCAGGCTCGTCGTCGCCATCGTCTTCGCCGTCACCGCCATCGACGCGGTGGTGCAGGTCTACCGGCAGGTGAAACGGCAGGTTGCGGCAACGGACAACGCAGGCGGCGCGCAGATGCGGTAGTGGGGAAACGTCACGAGTCAAACGTCAAACGTCAAACCGTCATGCGTGACGGGTGACGAGCTAGGCTTCATGCGGGATACTTGATGCGTAACAAGCAATGCGTCATGAAAGATGCGTCATCGACCGAGGCCAAAATCTGACGTTTGACGTTTGACTCGTGAACCCCAACCTCACCGTTCACCCGCTTCTCGTCCCCCTGCTTTGCATCTTTGCCGCTTTGCCGTCATACTCTAGCCATGGGCAGCCAGGACCTCGACATCATTCTGACCCACGAACGGACCGACTTCGACGCGCTGGCGTCGATGCTGGGTGCGTCGTTGCTATTTCAGGACGCCCTGCCCGTGCTGCCGCGGCAGATGAACCGCAACGTGCGCGACTTCCTGGCGCTCTACAAGAACCACTTTCCCTTCGTCCCACCCGACGAACTGCCACGCGGCAAGGTGCGGCGCGCGATCCTTGTCGACACGCGCGCGGCCAATTCGCCCAAGGGGACGCAGCCCGACACCGAGTACATCGTCATCGACCATCACACGGCGCTGGCGGAAAAGGACCTGATGAGCGAGGCGCGCAAGCTGCTGCCCCAAGCCCACGAACTCTGGTGCGGAGCGACGGGCGCCAACACGACGCTGCTCGTGGAGAAGCTCATCGAGTACGGCATCCCGGTGACGCGCGTCCAGGCGACGCTGCTGGCGCTGGGCATCTACGAGGACACGGGCAACCTGACCTACGCCTCGACAACCAGCCGCGACGCGGCGGCGCTGGCGTGGCTGCTCGACCCTGAGCGCGGCGTCAACATGAGCGAAGTCAACGAGTTCCTGCACCACCCGGTCAACGACGAACAGCGCGACCTGCTCGAGGTGCTGCTGGACAACTGCGAGACCCTGGAGATCGAGGGACACAGCGTCATCATCACCATGGTGCAGGCGCCGGGCTTCAGCGACGAGCTGAGCACGCTCGCTGCGCGGCTGCGCGATTTCTACGAACCGGACGCGCTCTTTCTCGTCGTGGACCTGGGCGACATGATCCAGGTGGTGGCGCGTAGCACGACGGACTCCATCGACGTTGGCAAGGTCGCCGAAGCGCTGGGCGGCGGCGGGCACAGCCGGGCCGCGGCTGCGCACCTGCGCGGGGCGCGGCTCAAAACGGTGCGCGCGCAGATCGAGCACCTGGTGCGCATTCATGCGCGGGCGGCGCTCACCGTGGCCGACCTGATGAGCAGCGGCCGGCCGCAGATGCTCGACCCCGACATGACCATCATCCAGGCCGACGAGATGATGCGCCGCTTCGGCCATGAAGGCTTCCCCGTCGTTACCACGGACGAAGAAGGGAGCGACCGGCTGCTGGGCGTCTTCACGCGGCGCGAGGCAGACCGTGCCATCGACCACGGGCTGGGCGACCAGGCGGTGCGCCGCTACATGCGGTCGGGCGAGGTGTCAGTGCGCCCGGAAGACTCCATCGTGACGCTGCGCCGGCGCATGATCGACAGCAACTGGGGACAGATCCCGGTCGTCGACGACGGAGGCGACATCATCGGCATCGTCACACGCACGGACCTGATCAAGTTGTGGGACGAGGCCTCACGGCCCGACCGCCGCGCCGGCGAGCTTGGACAGCGGTTGCGCCAGACACTCAACCCCGTCCAGCATCATCTGCTCGAACTCATCGGCGTCGAGGTGGAGCAGATGGACTATGACGCCTATGTCGTGGGCGGCTTCGTGCGCGACCTCATGCTCGATGTCGTCAGCCGGCGCGCGCTGACGCTGGATGTAGATATCGTCATCGAGGGCGATGCCATTGCCTTTGCCCGCCACATGCAGCGCAAGTTTGGCGGCCGCGTCGTCGAGCACAAACGCTTTGGCACGGCCAAGTGGCTGCTGACGAGCGACGACGCGCCGGTCAAGCTGGCCGCGCTGCTGGCCGATCTGAATGGCGCCGGCGCGCTGAAGGATCTGCCGCCCCATCTCGACTTCGTCACCGCACGCACCGAGTTCTACACCGAGCCGACGGTGCTGCCCACGGTGCAGCAGAGCAGCATCAAACTTGACCTGCACCGCCGCGACTTCACCATCAACACGCTGGCGCTCTGTCTCAATCCCCAGCGCTGGGGCGAACTGCTCGACTTCTGGGGCGGCCTGCCCGACCTGCGCGCCGGCCTGGTGCGCGTGCTGCACAGCCTGAGCTTTGTGGACGACCCGACGCGCATCCTGCGCGCCGTGCGCTACGAACAGCGCTTCGATTTCACCATCGAGTCGCGCACGGAGGAACTGCTCGGCGATGCGCTGGAACTGCTCGACCGGGTGACGCCGGCGCGCATTCGCCACGAGTTGGAGCGCATCCTGCAGGAGGACCGGCCGGAGAAGGCCATGCTGCGCCTCGACGAGCTGGGTATCCTGGAACAGCTTCACGCCGACCTGTGCATGACCAGCGCCATGGCAGGCCAATTCGCCGCCCTGCGTGCGCGTCGCGCCGAGCCCGACGCCGACCCGCTTCTCGTGGAGACGCCGATCGAGCGGCTCTACATCGCCATCATCGGTTTCCCGCTGCCGGCCGCAGCGCACAAGGCGTTACAGGAACGCGTGGGCCTGCGCAACGAGACGCAGCGCCTCATGCGCAGCATGGAAATCCTGCACCGCTATCTGCCTGCCCTGGCCGACCCCAACGCCCGCCCCAGCCAGGTCGTGCAGATCCTGGACCAGGTGCTGCCGGTCAGCCTGGCGCTGATGCCGATCATCTGCCAGGACCCGCGGGTGCTCGACCACATTGAGCGCTACCGGCGGCAATGGCAGGACGTTCAGCCCGAACTGAGCGGCGACGACCTGCGCCGCATGGGCATCCCGCGTGGCGCCATTTACCGTGCCATCCTGGCCGAACTTCGCATGGGGCGGCTCGACGGCTCGATACACAGCCGGTCCGAGGAGATTGCGATCGCTGAATCACTGGCTGCCGTACAGTAACTGCGGGCGCTGCGCGTGCGACGGAAAGCCTCACCGGCGCGCCCGGTCGTTCGCTCTTCGTCTGCGTCATCTGCTACAATTCATCTCACAGCGGTGACGTGGCAGTAGGACTCGCACTGCGAGGAGAGAGACGATGGACCTGCGTTTCTGGGCCGACCTTTCGGTTATCTACCTCATCGGTATGCAGCTTGTCCCGACGATCCTGATGATTGTCGTGCTCTATTTCATCGCGCGCGGCGTCATGATTGCACGGCGCAAGGCAACGACCGGCGTCAAGCTGGCGCAGTACTACGTCGGCATTGCCCGCACGCAGACGAGCCGCTTCGCCGACAAGGCGGCCGACCCGCTGGTTCGCAGCCATGCCGAGGCGGCGCGCGGCGAAGCCATCGCCCGCAGCTTGCTGCCAAACCGCCCGTCGTCCGTCACATCAACAAAGGAGCAAGATGCATGAGCCAGAAGATGCGCTCAGTGCTGGTCGGTGTCGTAGCCGGCGCCTTCTTGGGCGCGGCCTTTGCCTGGGTCGCCAGCGATTCGGATGACGTGGGCGAGGGCGATGCCGTCGCCGCCGTCAAACAACTCGGCCCAATGGACTACTTCGCCCTGGGTATTGCCATTCTCGGCCTGGCACGCCAGTTCGGCGGCATGCTCAAGAAGTCATAGTCGAAGCTCCGCGCGATGCTATTGTCTGCCGCGTCCGGTACATTTTCGACCTTTTGACGCCTGACGGGGCAGTGTAAGACAATCTCCCAGCCGACAATCAACCACAAAGGAGTGCCAGATGAGTGTGAATCTTGGGAGCGCCGAACGGCCGCTGCGGGCGGCGATTATTGGCGCCGGCCCGTCGGGTTTCTATGCGGCGGCGGCGTTGTTCAAAGAGGGCATTCACGTCACCGTCGATCTCTTTGACCGCCTGATCGCCCCGCACGGTCTCGTGCGTTACGGCGTGGCGCCCGACCACCAGAACATCAAGGCCGTCGCCAAGACCTACGACCGCACGGCTGCCGAGCCGGGCTTCCGCTATTTCGGTAACGTCGACTTCGGCAAGGACATCACCCACGAAGAACTGAAGAAGCACTACGACGTCATCTTCTACACGACCGGCGCGCAATCAGATCGCAAGCTGGGCATTCCCGGCGAGGATCTGCCCAACAGCATGTCGGCCACCGAGTTCGTGGCCTGGTACAACGGCCATCCGGATTACCGCGACCTGGCCGTCGACCTGAGCTGCAATGCCGCCATCGTCGTGGGCGTAGGTAACGTGGCCATGGACGTGGCGCGCGTGCTGGCCAAATCCATCGACGAACTGGAAGACACCGACATCGCCGACCATGCGCTCAAGGCGCTGGCCAAGAGCAACGTCAAGGACATCTACGTCGTGGCGCGGCGCGGCCCGGCCCAGGTGAAGTTCACCAACGCCGAAATCCGCGAGATGGGCCACCTGGCGATTGCCGACACCATCGTGCTCGACAACGAACTCAAGCTCGACCGCGCCTCCAGCGCCGAGATCGAGGGCGACACCGCCATGCAGAAGAATCTCGACTACATGCGTGCCTTTGCCGAGATCGGCGCGACCGGCAAGCCGCGGCGCGTCCACTTCCGCTTCCTCCTGTCGCCGGTGGAGATCATCGAGGAGAATGGCAAGATCGCGGCCGTCAAGATGGAGCGGAACGAACTGCGCGCTTCGGTGAGCGGCGACATCAAGGCCTCCGGTACGGGCAAGTACGAGACTATCCCGGCCGGCATGATTTTGCGCTCCGTCGGCTACAAGGGCGTGCCCATGCCGGGTGTTCCCTTCGATGCGCGCCACGGCGTCATCCCCAACGAAGTCGGCCGCGTGGTCGACCTGGAGACGGGCCGCGTCGTGCCGGGCGAATACGTGGCCGGCTGGATCAAGCGCGGCCCAACCGGCGTCATCGGCACCAACAAGCCCGATGCCATCGAGTCGGTCAACAGCATGTTCGACGACCTGCAGAAGAACAAGCTCGAAGCGGCGGCCGACCCCGACCCGGAGGCCATCCCCGCCCTTTTGAAAGAGCGCGGTGTCCGCTATGTGACGAAGGACGAGTGGAAGAAGATCGACGCCGTCGAAGTTACCGAAGGCAAGAAACGCGGCAAGCCGCGCGTCAAGATCGTCAAGCGGGCCGACATGTTGGCGGTGCTTGAGAGCTAGCCTGACAATCCTCTCACCTGACAGGTCTGCTGGCCACTGTGGCCGGCAGACCTTTTTGTTTGCAAATCGTGCTTGTGGATGGCAGCGCACCTGCTTGCACCGATAATCGTGAGCACTCTTGCGGCGTGGTGTATCATGGCCGAGTTATCTTGCGGCTATCGGCGCACAGGACGCCAGTATAAAGACCTTCACACTGCGAGAAAGGAAATTCTCATGCGCATTGGAGTGTTGCTCGACGCCGGCGCCCCGCTCAAAAGCGTGGTCAGCCAGGTGACGCAGGCGGAGGAAGCCGGCTTTGCCTCGGCATGGCTGCCCAACATTTTTGCCAACGATGCACTGACCGTGCTGGCGTTGGCCGGCGCCCACACCAGCCGCATCGAGTTAGGCACGGCGGTGGTGCCGACCTTTCCGCGCCATCCCACCGCGCTGGCGCAGCAGGCGCTGACCGTGCAGGCTGCCACCGGCGGCCGGCTGACACTGGGCATCGGCCTCAGCCACAAGCCGGTCATCGAGCAGATGATGGGGCTGGACTTCAGCAAGCCCGTGCGCCACATGCGCGAGTATCTGGCTGCGCTCACGGCGCTGCTCTCCGGCCAGCCGGCCAACTTCGACGGCGACGTCTATCGCATCCACATGCAACTCACCGTGCCCGACGCACCGCCGCCGCCCGTGCTCGTCGCCGCGCTCGGCCCGCAGATGCTGAGCGTCGCCGGGCGCATGGCCGCGGGCACGATTACGTGGATGGGCGGCCCCACCTACCTGGCGCAGGATGTGGTGCCGGCCATCCACGCCGCGGCGCAGGAAGCGGGCCGGCCCGCCCCGCGTATCGTCGCCGGCTTCCCCATCGCCGTCACCGACCAGGTGGAGGCGGCCAAGGCGGCGGCACGGCGTCTCTTTGCTGTCTACGCCACGCTGCCCTCCTACCGCGCCATCCTCGACCGCGAGGGTGCCGCCGATGCGGCCGACATTGCGATCATTGGCGACGAGCAGACGGTCGCCGCGCAGGTGGCGCGCCTGGCCGCCGCCGGCGTCACCGACCTCAACTGCGCGTTCTATCCGGTCAAGGAAGATCCGGACGTGCAGGCGCGCAGCTATGCCGCGCTGGCGCGGCTGGCCGTGTTGCAGTGAACACTTGGTGCGCCCCTTCGGACAGCCCGAAGTGAGCCACGGCTTTGTAGTGACGACTTTAGTCGTTCCGTTGTTGGCACTACACGACTGAAGTCGTCACTACAAGCAACTCCAGCAGATTCTACCCTGCGCCGACAAGTTTGAGATCGACAGGTCCGAAGAGACAGTAGATTTACCTGACACTTTTGTCGGCATCTTGCTCTTCAAGCGGCCCACTGTCGGTTTCCTGTCGCTACCCTGGGTCTCGAATGTCGGCATGCCGGCGGGGGCGGCTGCTACAATAAGGCGAGACCGACGCACTGCAACGCAGGGACCCCGAAAACAACGCAGGCGAACAAGCCATGTTCAGCAACTCAGGTTTCCCAACTTCCCGAAAAGGAGTCTGATCGTGATTGACATGCACCACGGGCACAGCCATTTCCAGAAGCGCATCGCACAGCGGGGACTATCGAGCGACGATGTTGAGTTTGTGCTGGCGTACGGGGTGGAAATCCACCGAGCCGGGGCGGTTCACTTTCTCTTGCGCGGCAAGGACATTCCCGACAACTTCCAACGCCAGTATTCCCGATTGATCGGGACGACCATCCTGGTTGCCGAGCGGTGGGATACACAGATCACCGCTTATCGGGCGCAGCGCAAGCAGGCGATGAAGAGTGTGTGCCGTAAGGCAAAGCAGGACCTGCGCCGTTTCTTCCAATTCATTGACGGCGACGAAGAAGCGAGCCTGTACGATGGGCTCCCGGCGGCCTAGATCCGGCTGGCATGGCCACCTCACAACCACGCCAGGGCGCGCCGCTAACCCGGCTGGAGCCCGCCGGCGCTGAAAACCAAAAACCTGCCCGATTGCGTACCTCATCTGGGTAGCAGACCCAGCCTGCTCACCTTGCCGGTTGGCGGTCCTTTGGCTACAATACGCCAATTCTGCGCTCGACGGGAACCTGATTTCATATGCTGCAACGTCTTTCGCCGCGCTGGCTGAGCCGGCGGTCTCCCAATCTATTTTTCTGGCTCGCCTTTGCCGCGCTGAACACGCTGCTCTTCCTGCCCATGTTCCTGCTCGACCAGCAGAGTTCGACGCTGGCGCCGCCGGCGTCGACGGTGGCCGGTGGCTGGTGGCTGGCGCTCAACCGGCTCTTTGTCTGGCGCGAGAACCTGGATCCCTGGCGTCTCTCGATCGAACTGACGGTGCTGGCCGCGCTGTGGGTGCTGGTGCGCTGGGTGCGCCGGCCGTGGGTGGGTGTGATCTTTGGCGTGCTCTACGTGCTGGCCATCAGCTATTACATCTACGAAGCCATCGTCCTCTCCGTCTTCCTGCTGGAACCCTCCTTCTACAGCCAGTTCTACCTGGCGCGCGACGGGCTGCCCTTCCTGGCCGAGCATGTCAACGCGGCGTGGTGGCTCTATGCCGGCGCCGTGCTCGGGCTGGCGTTGCTGGCGAGCGAGGTCATCTGGCTGCTGAGCCTGCTGCTGCGCAGCGGCGCTGCGCCGGGGCTGCACTGGCTGACGCGGGCGGGCATGGGCGTGCTGGCCTTTGCCTGCATCGTCGTCGCCGTTTCCTACCAGGCCTACACAGCGCGGCCGGAGATGGTGCCGAGCAGCCTCGGCTTCAAGGTGCAAAAGAATGTGGCGCTCTCGCTCAAGACGCAGCACGACGTCGCCAGCTTCGACGACAGCACCGTGCGCCGCATCTACGACTATTCGGGCTATCAACTGGAGACGAAGCCCGACATCTACGTCATCTTCATCGAGTCCTACGGCAGCGTGCTCTACAAGCGGACCCACTTTCGCCCACCGTACACGGCCTTACTGAGCGAGGTGGAAGAAACGCTGCACAATGGCGGGTGGCAGACGACGACGGCGTTGACGGAGTCACCCACGTGGGGCGGCGGGTCGTGGCTGGCCTATACAAGCCTGCTCTTCGGGTTGCGCATCGACAACCACCCGCAGTACCTGTCGCTGCGCAGTAAGTATCAGGTGGGCAGCTATCCCAGCCTGGGCAACACGCTCCAACAGCAGGGCTACCATTACGTCTGGCTCTCGGCGCTGGATGAGAACCTGGCCGACATTGCCTGGGCCAGGTACACCCGGATGCTCGGCGTGGACGAGTTGATCCGCAACGAGGACATGCAGTACATCGGCCCGCGCTACGGCTGGGGGCCGGCGCCGCCCGATCAGTGGGTGCTGCATTGGGCGGACGAGCAGGTCAAGACACGCACGGATGACCCGCTGCTGCTCTTTACCATCACGCAGAACTCGCACTACCCGTGGACGCCGCACCCGACCCTGGTCGACGACTGGCACACGCTGAACGAGCCGGCGCCGGAGGAGGAGTTTGTCGACCCGGATACCATCAGCCCGGAGGCCATGCGCCGCAACTACATGAACGCCGTGGACTACCAACTGCGCATGTTGACGCAGTTCATTCTCGAAAACGGGGACGAGAACAGCCTCTTCGTGCTCGTGGGCGACCACCAGCCGCCGGCCGTCTCGCGCCGCGCCGATGGCTGGGCCACGCCCATACACATTGTCAGCAAAGATGCGGCATTGATCGATTCATTCTCCGGCTACGGCTTCGTGCCGGGCCTCGAAGTGACCAACCTGGAGCCAAGCCTGCGCCATGAAGGCTTTTATTCTCTCTTTATGCGTCTGCTCTTCGGCCGTTACGGCACCGGCAAGATTGCCGAGCCCGCCTATCTGCCACAGGGCGTCATCCCGCTGCAGGCAGCTTCCAACTGAAAGGACCAAACCATGAAACACACCATTGCCAGGATTCTCCCCCTCTTTATGCTCGTTCTTGTGCTGGCGGCTTGTGGCGGCCAGGCGACCCCGGCGCCCGCACCGGCCGCCGAAGCACCGGTAGCCGAAGCACCCGCCGTCGAAGCGCCCAGCCAGGGCTCCGGCGAAGCGGTTTCCGGCCAGCGCACCTTTGTCATCGTGCCGGCCGAGTCCAAGGCCTCCTACCTGGTCGACGAGGAGTTCTTCGCCGGCGCGCTGGACAAGCTGGGCATTGCCGCAGGCCTGGCCGATGTCGTGGGCAGCACGCAGGAGATCGAAGGCCAGATCACGTTGAACCTCGACAACCTGGGCGACGCCCTTGGCGAGAACAGCTTCACGGTCAAAATGAACACCTTCGCCACCGACCAGAACCGGCGCGATGAGTGGATTCTCGACAACGGCCCGCGCTTCAACGACTTCCCGCTGGCCACCTTCACCGCCACGAGCATCGAGGGCGCGCCGGCTGCCTACAATGACGGCGAAGAAGTGAGCTTCAAGCTCGCCGGCGACCTTACCGTGCGCGAGGTCACCCAGCCGGCCACCTTCGACGTGACCGCCCGGCTTGCCGGCGACACGCTCACCGGCGTCGCCACCACGCGCGCGCTGATGAGCAGCTTTGGCATCGAGCCGCCCAACTTCGCCAACACGCTCACGGTTGCCGACGAGTTCGGCATCGAGGTGCAATTCACGGCAAAGGCGCAGTAGCGTTGCGCCCGTTCCTCTCCGTCGCCGAGCCGGCGCTGCTCGACCGCATCATCGACGAAGCGCGCCACATCCTGGCGACGACGGGCATGGAGATTCGCGGTGACGAGATGCGCCGCCGGCTGCTGGCGGCCGGCCTGCCCGCCGCCGCCGACGGCCGCATCCTCTTTCCTACAACTGTGATCGAGCAGGCGCTGGCGACGGCGCCTGCTTCCTTCACTCTCTTTGACCGCGACGGCAACGCCCATGCCGAAATCGGCGGCGACAACGTCCACTTCGTGCCGGGCTCCAGCGGCCTCAAGGTGCAGGATCATCGCACCGGCCACACGCGCGAGGCGACAACCGCCGACTTCGTCGAGTACGTGCGCCTGTGCGACGGGTTGGAGCACGTGCACTACCTGGCGACGGCCTTCTCCACCGGCGAAGACATCGAGCCGGCCGTCTCCGATGCCTGGCGCCTGCTGCTCTGCCTGACCAACTCAAAGCGGCCGGTCGTCTCCGGCGCCTTCACCGAGCACGGCACGCCGCGCATGGTGGAGATGATGCAACTCTTCCGCCGCGACCGCGCCGACCTCATTGCCCGACCCATGGCGATCTTCACCATCACGGCGACGGGCAACTTCCGCTACAGCGAGGATTCGTGCCAGAATCTCATCGACTGCGTGGAGGCCGGCATCCCGGTCGAGATCGTGCCGGTGACGCTCATGGGGCTGACGGCGCCGGTGACGCTGGTGGGCTCGGCTGTCTTTCACGCCGTGGACACGCTGGCCGGCATCGTCATGGCGCAGCTAATCCGGCCCGGCGCGCCGGTGCTCTACGGCGGCGCGCCCGCCGAGTTCCACATGCGCGAGACGACCTCGCCCATGCTCGGCATCCAGGCGCTCTACCTCGACGTGCTCAACGCCCAGGTTGGCAAGCGGCTCAATCTGCCGGTGCAGGCGTACATGGGGCTCAGCGACGCCAAGGAACTGGACGCACAGGCGGGCGCAGAGACCTTTGGCAGCGCGCTCATGGCGGCGCTGGCCGGCGTCAACTCCGTCTCGGGGCCGGGCATGCTCGACTTCGTGCTCGTCTTCAGCCTGCCCAAGCTCGTCTTCGACAACGAAGTCTGCGGCCAGGCGTTGCAGATGGCGCGGCCGCTCCAGGTGGTGGAAGACCTGCCCGCCCGCCACCTCGTCGAGGCGCAATTGACCGACCTCCACATGATCACGGCGCCGCACACGCTGACCCACTGGGAGGATCACCTCTACCTGCCCGGCGCCGTCTACGACCGCAAGAATCGCGAGGCGTGGCAGCGCGCGGGCGCCAAATCGCTCTACCAGCGCGCCGTCGACGAGGTGGAGCAGCGCCTGGCCGCCTACCAGCCGGTCGCCGCCGACCCACGCGCCGTCGCCGAAATGGAGCGTCTCATCCGCTCCGGCATGCAAGGCAACGCCGCGCTGCCCGCCGTGCCGGGCCTGCGCGCATCCGCCGGTGAGGTGGGCGATGGCCGGCGGGAGCGGCGGTTCCGGCGCTAATGATGTTGGCCGCGTCCGAAAGCACGTCCTTTCCTACGGAATCCTTGTTGAGTTTGTATTGCCATCTATGCTATAATTCTGTCTAGACAGGCTAGATTCTGTTCGAGGAGGCATTGTGCTTAGCTGGCAAGTCCAAGAGGCAAAGAACAAGTTTAGTGAAGTGATAGAGCGAGCAAGCCACGGCGATCCGCAAGTAATCACGAAACACGGTACCGAAGTCGCGGTCGTTATCTCAATCGACCAATTCAAAAGCCTGAAAGCGCGCTCGCAATCGCTGGTGGAGTTTTTGCTCGAGTCGCCCCTTTCGGGCAGCGAGATCGAAGTAACTCGCGATAAAAGCCTGCCACGGGAAGTGCCTGAATTATGAGGATGCTGCTGGACACCTGCGTGCTGTCGGAGTTTGTCTCGAAACAGCCCAATGTAGATGTTGTGCGCTGGCTGAAAGAGCAAGACGAGGATCGACTTTTC
Organism: Caldilineaceae bacterium; assembly: GCA_020634815.1. Taxonomy (GTDB): domain Bacteria; phylum Chloroflexota; class Anaerolineae; order Caldilineales; family Caldilineaceae; genus Caldilinea. The sequence continues at coordinate 57,933 of JACKBA010000037.1, forward strand.
ATCAGTACAATCACGCTGGGAGAATTGCAGTACGGCGTCGCCCGCCTGCCACCGTCGCAACGGCGCGAACGCCTGACGCAGTGGCTGGCGAGTGACATTCTTGATAGGTTTGGTAACAGAGTGCTGAGCATCGATGCTGCAATCATGCTCCGGTGGGGCACGCTCCGGGCGCAGATGGAAGCAATCGGAAGAGTCCTGCCAACATTCGATTCGATGATAGCGGCTACGGCCCTTGTCCATGACTTGCATGTGGTCACACGCAACGTGCAGGATTTCGCTGACGCCGGCGTCCAAGTCATCAATCCGTGGCAAGACGCAGGAAAGTGAAATTGCAAGGGATTGCCGATGGCGCATCTGCAATCAGCAATTCACCCATCAACAATTCGGCGCCCACTCACCGCCATCGACAATTGACCGTTGACCGTTGACCATTGCCCATTAACCATTCATCCCCTCCCCATCTTGTCATCTTCCCATCTTCTCACTACAATCCTCCCGTCTCATCACACCGTTGCGAGAGGACCCAAATGACCATGCACCAACCATCAGCACGCAGCGCACTCGGCAAGGTCGGGCTGCCGGCGCCCATGCAGGAACTGGCCGGCAAACGCTGGGATGCCATTATCGTGGGCGGCGGCCATAACGGGCTTGCCTGCGCGGCCTACCTGGCGCGCGCCGGCAAGCAGGTGCTCGTGCTCGAAGCGCGCGAGCGGCTGGGCGGCGCCTGCACCATCGAGGAGACGTGGCCCGGCTATCGCGTCTCGCCGTGCGCCTATCTGTGTGGCCTGCTCCATCCCGCCGTCATCGACGAGCTGCGCATGGCCGACTACGGCTTCCACTGGACGCCGGCGACATCGGGCATGTTCGTCCCCTTCGACGACGGCAGCAGCATCCAGTTGTGGGACGACGACGAACGCTGCGAGGCGGAGGTTCACCGTTTCTCGCCGCGCGATGTCAAGGGCTGGCAGGCCATGGGCGACACCATGCGCCGCGCCCGCGCCGCCCTGCGCCCGCCCACCGACGACGACATCTGGCTCAACCGCCACCCGACGCGCCAGATGATCGAAGATCGCCTCAAGGGCGACCCCGAAGCGCTCAACCTGGTGCTGAAGTGGTCCATGGTCGAGTACGTCGAGGAATACCTCCAGGACGAGAAGTTGCAGACCGCGTTCCTGGGTCAGGGCGTCATCGGTACCAACGCCAGCCCGCATGACCCCGGCACGGCGTCGATCAACTTCCACCACTCGTCGGGACGCATGTTCGGCAACAACGGCATGTGGGGCTACGTGCGCGGCGGTATGGGCACCGTCTCCTTCATCCTGGCCGATATCGCCCGCGATCTGGGTGTGACGATTGCGGCCGGCGTCCTCGTGGCGCGCATCGTGCCCGGCGAGGGTGTCGAACTGGCCGGCGGCGAACGCATCTACGCGCCGGTGGTCGTGTCGAACGCCGACCCGCGCACGACGCTGCGTCTGCTCGACGGCGCGGCCGACGTGGGCTGGGCAGCGCAGGTGGAGGGCACACCGCAGCTTGGCTGCACGGTCAAGGTGACGCTGGCGCTGCGCGAATTGCCGATATTCACCGCGCGGCCCGACTCCACCGACCTCCACAAGGGACAGATCAACACGCCCTTGACCAAACAGGAGTGGAAAGAGTATCATCCCCTCGCCAAGGCCGGCCATCTGCCGCCGCGTTTGTGGACCGAACTCTACATCCAGACGGCCTACGACGCCTCCATTGCGCCCGAAGGCCGCCACCTGATGAGCGTCTTTGCCCAGTACGTGCCCCACACCTTCGCCGAGGGGAACTGGGAGAGCCGCCGGGCCGAGGTCGGCAAGCTCGCCGTCGACTCAATCGCCCGCTACGTCGGCAACTTTCCCGACGCCATCGAGCACATGGAAGTGCTCGGTCCGCCGCACATCGAGGAGAAGGTCGGCCTGGTCGGCGGTCACATCTTCCAGGGTGAGATTCTGCCCGACTACATGTGGGATAAACGCCTGGCCTACCAGACGCCCATGGATGGCGTCTACCTGTGTGGCGTCGCCACGCATCCGGGCGGCAGCGTGATCGGCGTCAACGGGCGCAACGCGGCCATGGAAGTGCTGGCCACTGCAAGCTGAACGCACATACCTGCCGGTGCTCGCCCTTGCGGCAAGGACCGGCGTTCAAGAGAGCGACCGGAGCCGGCGCCGTGGGGCGCCTGGCATCCGACCAACCAACCATTGCAAGGAGGATTCAGATGTCTCGATTGTTCAAGTATGTTGCGCCGCTGCTCGTCGTGCTGCTGGTCGTGGCCGGCTGTGCCGCGCCGGTGGCGGCGCCCGCTGCCCCGGCAGGTGAGGCCGCGGCGCCGGCCGAGAGCGGGAGCGCGGCTGCGGCCGACCTGCTCAGCGAGGTTCAGGCGCGCGGCAAGCTCATCGTCTCCACCGACCCGGCCTACCCGCCGCAGTCGGAGCTGGTTGCCGACGCCGCGCCGCCGGCCGATACGAAGTGCAGCGGCGACGAGAAGCCCGCCAACCAGTTTACCGGTTTCGACATCGACACCGCTGCCGAGATTGCCAAGCGCCTGGGCGTCGAGGTCTGCTTCGTGACGCCGGACTGGACGCTCATCACCGCCGGCGGCTGGGCCGGGCGCTGGGACCTGAGCATCGGCTCCATGACCATCACGCCCGAGCGCATGGAGAAGCTCTACTTCTCGCAGCCCTACTACACCACGCCCGCCGCGTTCTTTGTTCACCAGGACAACACCACCTACACCCAGCCGGCCGATCTCTCCGGCAAGAAGGTGGGCGGTTGCAGCGGCTGCACCTATGAAGCCTACATCGACGGCACGCTCTCCATTCCGGGCGAGACCATCGACTTTGTGGTGACCGATGCCGAGTTCGCCGGCTACGACACCGACGTGCCTGCGCTGGAAGACCTGGCGCTGGGCGACGGTGTGCGCCTGGATGCCGTGCTGACCGCGCTGCCTACGGGCCAGGGCTACATTGCCGACGGCGGCCCGCTCAAGCAACTGGGCGAGCCGGTCTACTTCGAATATCTGGCCGGCGCCATGGACAAGGCCGCGGCTATTGATACGCAGAGCTTCCAGGATGCCGTCAACAAGGCCATCCAGGAGATGCACGCCGACGGTACGCTCAAGACCCTCTCCGAGCAGTACTATGGCACGGACCTTGCCGCAGCCGGCGCCACCTTCGACCTGGCTGCCCTGAATCAGTAGTGCTCAACCGGGCGGACAGGCTGCGTCACGCGGTCTGTCCGCCCGGTCCTGTCGTATTCCAACACACCATTCAAGCAGAAAGCAGACGAGATGACCGCACCCACTGGCGACGAGCCTGGATCGCGTACGACCTATGACTTGACCAAGCGGGCCGACCAGGAGGCTTATGCCTCCCTGCTTATGGCGCAGGAGCGGCGGCGCAAGTGGATGCAGCGAACGCGGGTTGCGCTGGTCTGGGTCTTCCTCGTTCTGATCCTGTGGTTTCTCTTCTCGTTTCTCAACCTCGACTTCGGCTATATCTTCCAGAATGCCAACTTCGTCCTGCTTGGCATCGGCGTCACCATCGGCGTCTCGCTCGTCTCCATCACCATCGCCTCGATCATCGCACTCTTTGGCGCGCTGGGCCGTCTCTCGACCAATTCGATTTTCCACGGCATGGCGAGTTTCTACGTCTCGCTCTTTCGCGGCACGCCGCTCCTCGTGCAGATCTTCATCATCTACCTGGGCCTGCCGCAGATCGGCCAGCAGATTTCGGCGCGCGGCTTTCCGTGGCTGGGCAGCCTCTTCATCCTGACCGCCATCCAGTCCGGCGTGCTGGCGTTGAGCCTCAACTACGGCGCATACATGACGGAGATCTTCCGCGCCGGCATCCAGTCGGTGAATCGCGGGCAGTGGCAGGCCGCGTCAGCCCTCGGTCTGAGCCGCATGCAGACGCTGCGCCTCATCGTCCTGCCGCAGGCCATGAAGCTGATCATTCCGGCCGTGGGCAACCAGTTCATCGCCATGCAGAAGGACTCGTCGCTCGTCTCGGTCATGGGCGTGTGGGAGATCACCTACCGCGCCAACCGCTTTGCGCGCAAGGACAGCAAGTACATGGAGATGTTCCTGCTGGCTGCGGCAATCTACTGGGTGCTGACGATCTTCTCGGAGTGGCTGCTCGCGCGGCTGGAAGGACGCATGGCGCGGTCGGATACGCGGTAGGAGGAAGAGGCTAATGGTCGATTGTTAACGGTCAACGGTCAATGGTCAACGAAAGTCCGTCAGCAATCAACAATCTGCAAGTCCACCCAGTAGCAGTTCGTATGTGGTTCTCCGGTCACCATTCAATGGGAGACGAGAAAAGGCGAATTGTTGATGGATGAATTGCAGATTGCTAATTGCTGATGATCGGCGCACCCAGCCGAGCGGCGAACATTGACAATTAGCCATTGACCGTTGACCATTCTCATCAACCGCCCGCCGCGCCACATCAGCCGCCGGCAGTTGACAATTGGCCATTGACCGTTGACCATTCTCTTCATTCAGTTGCCGCGTTTCATCAACCATCAGCAACCAGCAATTCCACCCATCAACAATCCGCCTTTTCCTTACTTTCCTCCTCGCGCGTATCCATGCTCGACCAGATACGCCACGATGCGCTGCGCGTTTTCTTCCGGCGTAAATGCCACCGTGTCCAGCGTGATCTCCGGGTTGACCGGCGCCTCGTACGGATCGTCGATGCCCGTGAAGCCCGTGATCTCCCCGCGGCGCGCCTTGGCATACATGCCCTTGACGTCGCGATCCTCGCAAACCTCGATCGGCGTATCGACAAAGATCTCCACAAAGCGATCCTTGCCCACCATCGCGCGCACATCCTCGCGTGTGGCGCGGTAGGGGCTCACCGCCGCGCAGACGGCGATCCCGCCGTGGCGCACCAACTCCGCCGCCACAAAGCCGATGCGCCGGATATTGACGTCGCGGTCTTCTTTGCTGAAGCCCAGCCCCTTGGAGAGATGCGTGCGCACCACGTCGCCGTCGAGCACCGTCACCTGGCGCCCGTGCTCCAGCAGCAGGATCGTCAGCACCTCGGCCGTGGTCGACTTGCCCGCACCGCTGAGTCCGGTGAACCAGAGGCAGACGCCCTGGCGGTGGCGCGGCGGGTAGCTCTCGCTGAGGATATCCGCTACCTCCGGCCGCGTGAACCAATCCGGCAACTGCCGGCCGCGATTCAGGTAGTCGCTGCGCACCTGCGTGCCGGAGATGGAGGCTACCTGCGCTCCGTCTGGGATGCGCGACGCTTCCTCGTAGCGCCCCTCCTCCGGCAGATAGACCATCTCGCTGAAGGTCAGCACGCCGACGCCAATCTCCGCGCTGTGCTGCTGCGCAAGCTCCTGCGCATCGTACGGGCCGTAGAAGGGACGACCGGTCGAGTCGTTGCCCGGCCCGGCATGGTCGCGGCCGACGATGAGATAGTTGGCGCCAAAGTTGCGGCGGATGATGGCATGCCACAGCGCCTCGCGCGGGCCGGCCAGCCGCATGGCCAGCGGCAGCAGCGCCAGCACCGCCCGGTCGCCGTCGTAATAGTTGCTGAGCAGCGCCTTGTACGAACGCACGCGCGTGAAATGATCGACGTCGCCCGGCTTGGTCAGGCCGACGACCGGGTGCAGCAGCAGCGTACCGTCCACGCTCTCCGCCGCCCGCTTGGTGAGTTCCTCATGCGCGCGGTGCAGCGGGTTGCGCGTCTGGAAGGCGACGACATTTGTCTGCCCGGCCGCGGCCAGCCGCGCCCGCGTCTGCGCCGGCGTCAGGCGCAGGTCGGTGAAGTCGTAATGGCGGGGCAGCGCCAGCACGCGCAGCGGTCCCGACAGGTTGAGGCTGCCCCAGCGCGTCATCTCCGCCACCAGCGGGTGCGCCGGATCCTGCGTGCCGAAGACCTGCTGCGCCGCCGCCGCCCGCTCCCACGTGTAGATCTCCTCGACGGTCATCACCGCCAGCAGGTTGTTCTTGCTGTCGCGCAGCGCGATCTCGCGGTCGTAGTGCAGGTCGTCGATACG
>JACKBA010000038.1 GCA_020634815.1 Caldilineaceae bacterium
TCTGCAGGAAGGTTTGGAGACGGGCGAGATTAAAGGCAAAGTCGAAATGATCGAGAGCTTGCTGGCGGTCGGCGCCGAATGGTCGCTGATCACACGCGCAACGGGCATCACACCGGATGAGTTTGAGACGCTCAAGGCGCAACTCAACCGTTTTGCCGATCCGCACGCCGGCGACGACGCGCAACAGACAACGACGGACTGACCTCCAGCCGTTGCCCTAGACCAGAGAGCCGGTGACCAACGCATTGCCCTGCGCAGCGGCGGCACGCTCGCCTGGCTGCTGAGTGACCACCTCGGCGGGACGGCGGTCACCGGCGGCGGGACGGCGGAGACGGGCGAGGTGCGCTACAAAGCCTTCGGCGCCACGCGCTTCACGTCGGGGACGACGCCGACGAGCGTTCGCTTCACCGGCCAGCAGGAAGAGGCAAGCCTGGGGCTGTACGATTACGGCGCCCGCTGGTATGACCCGGCGCTGGGCCAATTCCTTTCACCGGACACGATCGTGCCGGCGGCGGGTAATGCGCTGGACTATCATCGCTATGCGTACAAGCGGTTCAACCCGGTGAGGTTCGAGGATGGCGTCTAGGGCAACACGGCTGCCTTGCTCTGGTCACCCGGCAATAGTACAATCGAAATAGTAGAGGCAAGGCGATGGCTGGCGGCGAAATAGACGTGTCGGAAAGTTCGCGATTCATCTACCTGGATATCTGTGCGCTTAATCGACCGTTCGACGATCAAGATCAGATTCGCATCCGGCTAGAAACGGACGCCGTGCTCTTAATTTTGAGCCACGTACGGACCCGTTCTATTCGGACGGCTGTTTCGCCTGTCCATATCAAGGAGGCGACTGCCACTCCGGATTTGTCACGGAGGGAACACGTACTGGCGTTGCTCAGCGAGTTTGGCGCCGAGATTGACGTTGACTCAGGGCAAGTTCGTCAGCGAGTTCAGCACCTTCTTCAATCGGGCCTTGGCGTAGCAGACGCTGCTCACGCTGCATATGCCGAATTATCTGGAAGTGATTTCGTCACGGTGGATGACCGATTGATCCGTCAGTTGCAGCGGACGCGTCTGAACATCTGGTCTGGTACGCCGACTGCCTACTGCGACAAGGAGAATCTGCGATGAGCGTTCAAACCTATCTTCCTGAGGAGACAGTTGTGCGCCAGGGAATTGCGGCATTGATGGCCGCCCTTGGCCCTGTGGAGACTGCCCGATTCTTGGCCTTGCCCCACTCCCGTCTATCTGACTATGTGGAGTGGCATCGGCAATGGCAGGCCGGTCTTGACACACAAACCTTTCTGGATGAGCTCTTCGGCACACCGCAAGACACAAATCATCCCTCTGAAGGCTGAGGGCCGCTCGCACGCACTTATCTCTCTTCGAGCACCAGTCCAAGCCCGACCCCTGGATGCGCTTCCGCCTGCTCAAGTACATGTGCCGCATGGGGGATGAGTTCTTCAAGCAGCGCCCGGAGCAGAGCGAGCTGCCGCCCATCCTGCCCGTCGTCTTCTACCAGGGCGAGCGGGCGTGGCTGCCCTCCACCGAGTTCGCCGACCTTTTCCCGGCGGCAGAACGCGAGCAGAGCTTTCTGCCCCGCTTCACCCACTACCTCATCGACCAATCCGCCCTGACGCCGGGCAGTGCACTCGTGCCACCGTTCCCCTGCATAGGGGGATGGCTGGCGTAGGTGTAAGGACCCAGCGTCTGGTTGGCTGGCCCCGGGTCCGCCATCTGCGGCAGGAGCAGCGCCAGCGCCTTGATGCCCGCCGGCGCGGCGACGGGCATCAAGGAATCAGATCACTATCCTGTTGGTAATGCGCCGCCAGAACGCTCTGTCACCCGACGAGCCGGCCGTCAACGGTTGTAATAGACCATCTGTCCATTACGCCAGACATATCGACGCCGTTCGCCGGGAATGGTTTGATAGAGTTCTGGCAATTGTGTCCCGGCGCCGATCCGTAACGGCAAGTGCTCTTGTGTGAAATCCAGGTAGCCAAGGCGGCCGGCGGTCGCCCACCTTTGCAAGTCATAGAGTTTGGCGGCGCTTGGACGAGTACTTGGCCCTTGCAGTCCGCCTGGATAGAACTCCGGGTCGTCTTTGCCGCGTTCCCATTCTGCAGCATAGTGCCGACCGACGACTTCCTTTGGCTTCTCGGCGAAATAGGTCAAGCTGAAGAGTGTATATGCTGGTCTGAACGCGTCTTCTTTGATGCGGCAGATGGACAGAGCGTGCAAAACCACAAAGGACTCAATATCGTCAGGCAGACACCATTCAGTTATGACTGGTGCTTCGCCCGTATTGTTTTCCAGATAACTCAACTCCACTGGCAATTGTTGATGCAAGTTCAGAAAATAGTGAACCCCTGTGAAGTGATGGCAATTCTTGGGAAAACTAAACACCCCATTGCTACGTGAATAAAGCAATTCACTTAAAACCTTTGCCCCTCCCCACCCAAACAAACTATAGGTGTCAACGGGACACTGGATTGTCATGCTACAAAACGGACAGCGGGCATATGCATAAATAGGAATGATCTGCCAGTACTCGCTGCCAAGATTGAACGGCCGAAGCCATCCCCGCCTGGTTAAATATGGAGTGATGATCCGGCGATATTCTTGCGCAGTGCATTTGAATGTCAGCAAGGCTTGCAACATCTCTGAATAGATAGTGTTCATGTGCTCCTCCTGGCTGGGAAATCCCAGTGAGGGTCTCTTGCACCAGATTGCCCCAGCCGCTGTAGGCGTAGTGGCTCAACGTTGCTTTCGGTAATAAACACGTCTCAGGTGATTGGGGACATTACAGTGAAACATCAAACCCACAAAGCGCCTATAGGCGGCAACGAGCATCAAAAGGGCTGAAATTATCGAAGGAAAAGGTTACTTCCACATGACCAGAGCCTTCTGTATCTCCAGAATCTAGGAACTCAATGGCAATGAAATTAACATCATAGCTTGGCGGGAAAGGCGCATTATCACAACTCAGCGCGTATTTGTCTGGACTTATCTTCCGTCCCGCCTTCCAACCATGCTCTTCCAGATCGAAGACCAGATCCGCCATGAATTGCCTTGGATCGTCAACGGTAATTATCGCATCCGTCCTCCATAGTTGGATTAGCCCAGGCCCCCACTCCTGGCTTCCACTCCAAAGTGGCCCTCTCCTAGATAGTTCGATCGTCACCTTGTAGTTAGATTCAATCTTTCTCAGTATCTGTTCTGACATGAGAATAGAACCACCATACACATATATCGTCGGAGAAATACCAACCAGGCAGACTGCGGCCAGCCCCAAAGCATACTGTCGGGGTGTCACCCAAACAGTGGGACGGATATTCAGAAGCCGCGAGAGAAGCCAGACAACTAATACACTTCCCAACACAATAAGAAGGTAGATCCCTCCAGGGAATATGGCGACATAGGCCATGGGGCCGGTGGAAAGCATGAATGGATTTACCATCACGCTCACTACTAAACACAAACAGACCAGCCACCAATTCAGTCGATAGCGTGATAGCGTCCGCATGTTAGGCTCAGCCTTTGAGTCATTCTCAGAAAAGAACTCAACTTCCTACTGATATGGACACGCACATAGAAGCTGTACAAGTAGTCTGTGTATCACCATATGTCAGTTTGCACATCCGCCGTGCCCGCCGGGTAGCCGAAGCGGGTCACCACGCCATTTCCGACCGTCTGGTTCAGTCGGTTGGCGGCCTCATACTCGTAGGTGGCTGCGCCACCGTCGCTGTCCACCATGCTCGCCAGCCGCCCCGCTCCGCCGTAGATGAAGCCGAGTGCCTCATAGACGACACCGGCTGCTAAAGGGGTTGACGGCGTGAAATGAGAAATAGATTTCTACCTCGTTTGCAGTTTCTGCTCCGCTGTCTTTTGGAAGGCTTATATCGATGATATTGGTGTCGTCAAGGGGCAGGCGAAAAAAAGGGAGCTGTGGGATGGACATATTGCTGCACTGGAAGCCGTAATGGGTTTCGGTTACTGCTCTTCCTTCCCATCGATATTTCTCCAGATCGGATGCCAACTGCATCACAAACTGTCGTGAATTGTCAGTTTTGACGCTTGCCCGTACCCTCCATGTTGTATTCAGTCCGGGTCCCCATTCCCCGTCGTCATAATACCAGCCTGTCCCTTTGCTCAGAACGTTTACCTTCACCCCATACTTCGACTCGATAGTTTGCAGCATTTGTTCCGCCGCCCAGGCGCTACCACCATATACGAACAACGATGGCGACAAACCAAAAAGCCAAAGCACCAGCAAACACAACACATATTGCTGGCGCGTCAACCAAACGCCAAGATCAGCCTTACCGATAAAAAGAAGAACGACCCAAAAGACTAGAATTCCTCCCAACAGAAAGGGTACGACTTGTACGATTATAAAGATGGTAGTCATACTCAACGGACCATGGAATAACGCAAAGGTGTTCACCAACACACATCCAGCCAGCCACCAATAAACCAGCCACCAGCGCAACCGATAGCGTGTTCTCATATGCATCGTTGAATCAATCCTGATCATTGGGCCCGCTTGACACAGGCATTACACCATTGATCCCTCGTCACTCCACCTTGGTGAACACAGGATTATCTACGCCCAGTGCATCGGGATCACCAGGGTCCGACGTCATCTGGAGGAGAACGAATTTCCCCAGGCAGGAGCGAGGATACAAATAGACAAACCCGTCCTCTGGATAGTTGACGACGATCTTTGCCGTTCGGTCGGCAATGAGTGGCACCGATTCATCATAAGCCAACATATCGGCCATCTGTAGACTAAGGATCAACGGCCCATCCACATAGTCAAGACCATTGGCAAAGTAGCGCAGACCTTCCATTTGAAGTTTTGCCCCATCACCCTCATCGGGCACCAACGACCACTGGTTGGCTGTGCCGGTAACGCTATACTCAGGCGACTGGAAATGCTGGCTGTACGTGCCATCCGCATGAATAATCAAGGTCTCCACCCCGCTGATCCGGGAGGATGGCGAACCGGGGTTCTTGTAGTTTCGATAATGCGCCTGCCAGACGCCCACAACTTCCGGCTGTGTCACATTCTGTGGTCGCTGGCACGGCCCACTGTAGCGAAGACCATCCAGACAACCCGCCCCCATGAACATGGCCAGCATCAGGACAACGCATTGAACCAGACGATTGGTGGGCATTGGGAATCCTTGGGCGTAAAACGTCACGAGTCAAACGTCAAACGTGAAACGTCAAACGTCAAACGTCAAACGTGATGACTCGTACCCCGTGACGCATGATTCGTTACGCATGACGCATGACGCATGACGCATGACTCGTGACGCATGACGCATGACGTTTGACTTCTCACTCCTCAAAACCACGCCGGCGTCACAAACTCGGGATGATGGCGCAGCAGCGCCCGCATTTGCACGTGCAGGGGTCGCACCATGCGGCGCAGCTCGCGCACGCTGCGGTTGCGATTCATCCAGGCCTGCGTCGATGCGGTGCGCGCGTACAGGCGCGCAAAGATCGCAGCCTCCAGCGCGTCGATCTGCGCCAGCGCTCGCTCCGCGAACGCCGGTGTGTAAGTCGCCGCCGCCAGTTGTGACGCACAGGGCTCCTCCCGCGCCGCACGCAGCGCATCACGCGCCAGCTCTACAAAGAGATCGTAGCTGCGCGGCACCGGCTCGCGCAGGTGCAGCCCCGTATACGCGCTGCGCGCGGTGACCACCGTGCGCGCCACCTGACGCATGGTTGTCAGCGAAGTCAACGCCACGGCAAAGCAATCCTCCAGCGCCTTGATGGCGTGCTGCTCCGCCACAATCGCGTCCGTGCGCGCGCTGATGGTCGCCAGCGTCGCCGCCAGTTGCGCCTCGAGGGCAGCCAGGTATTCCGGCGTAACGCCGTGCTCGAGCAGCAGCGCGGCCAGCGCCGGCTCGGCCGCACGCACCGCTACGATCTGCTTCTGCACCTGAGCCACAAAAAGCTCCTGGTCCACGCGCGCCCGATATTGCGGCGCCGAACGCGGGCCGCGCTTGCGACGCTTTGGCGGCGCCCCGTCCGTCTCGCTGCTCTCCTCGTCCGGCGCAGCATCGATCTGCGTGGCGTGCACCGGCGCGGTGCGGCCGGGCGCCTGTGGCGGCGCGGCGGGTGGCGGGGCAGCCTGCGCGCCTGATGCCGGGGCTTGCGGCTCCGCCTCCAAGAGTTGCACGTCCAGCACGGAGGGCGCGGCGGGGGTCTGCGCCGCCGCCGGCGCGCGGCGACTGGCGCGCTTGCGTGTTCGTATGTGCCTGGACATGATGGTGAACCTCCATTTCATGCGAGAAAAGGGCGACGCTTGAAAGTTCACAGTGACTGCGGGTGAAGGAAGGTCGATCGAAGGTGGGAAAGGGGGGCCATCCCTGGCCACACACGTCGACGACGGGTTTTCAACGCCTACGCACTATGACAACTTCAAGTGTAGGCGCGGAGTGAAGCGGCGCCGACGATCCAATGACCGGTTCGCCGCGCCAGGAACGGCGACATTTGACGGATTTCGTGCTTACGCCCGACCATTTTGCCGCGCCCGGCGTGCATTTCGGCCGCGCGCCGGGGCTTGCCGGCTTTGCGGCCGGGCATGGCGTCGCTCCGGCCAGGCTTGCCGGCCGCACGTTCACGCATTATTGTGCTGCACCGCTGCTTACGGGGTTGGCTGGCAGGCTTGTGTGTCTTGCCGGCGTGCTTGGGCTGTCTGCGTCCATGCTTGCCCGCTCTGCACTCGAGCTTGCCAGTTCTGCGCTTGTGCTTTCTTGCGTTGCACCGGCGCTTGCCCGGTTTGCACTCGAGCATTCCAGATTTGCGCTGGTGCGTTCCGGTGTTGCGCCGGTGCTTGCTCGGTTTACACTCAAGCTTTCTTGTTCTGCGCTGGGGCGTTTTGGGGCTGCGCCGGGGCTTGCAAGCCTTGCGCGTGTGCTGTACAGGCCGCCGGTCGGGCTTGTTGCACGTGCGCCGGCGGTTGCAGGCGCTGCGCCAGAGCACGCCTGCCCCGCGCCCGCCAAGATTGCCGGCGCGTGCGTCAGGGTTGACCTCGCCGCTTTCAGTGGTTCACGAATCTCGCCGTAGTGACGACTTTAGTCGTTGGCTGCCTCTGGAACGGCTGAAGCCGTCACTACGTATTGCGACTTGTGAACGTTCACAACATTTGCCGGTAGTCGTACGGGCATGAAGTTTCATGCCCACGTGGCGAACTATCGCCTGGTGGGCTTGGCATGCCAAGCCCGTACGCCATTGTCGAATCGATTTCTCAGCGTTCATCAGTCGTCGGCTGCCTCTGGAACGGCTGAAGCCGTCACTACAAAGGGTGCACGATTGAGTTATCTGATTCGCACCCTTCGCCTGCCCTCCGAATCGCGGCGCATGCCCGACTTGGGGTATCATCCTCTCATTGTTTCTGCTATTGTGGGCAACACTCAAGGAGGGCGATGTGCGCGCACTTGTGGAGCGGATCGAGGCGGAAGGTCTCAATCTCGGCCGCGGGATTCTGAAGGTCGACGGCTTTGTCAATCACCAACTCGACCCGGCGCTGACGATGGGGATGGGACGCGCCTTTGTCAATGCCTTTGCGCAGCGAGGTGTGACCGGTATCACCAAGATCATCACCGCCGAGGTGAGCGGCATCGCCCCGGCGCTGACGACGGCAATGGTGCTCGATGTGCCCATGATCTATGCGCGCAAGACGCGGCCTATCACCATGCCCGAGGGCTACTACTCGGCGCAGGCGCCCAGCCACACCAAGGGCGGCATCGTCGACCTGATCGTCTCGCCCGAATACCTGACGGCGGAGGACCGCGTGCTGCTCATCGACGACTTTCTGGCCACGGGCAAGACGATTGCCGCGCTGGCGACGCTGGTGGCGCAGTGCGGCGCGACGCTGTGCGGCATCGGCTGTATCATCGAGAAGACCTTTGAGGGCGGACGCGAGCACCTGGCGCACCTGGCGGTGCCCATCGTCTCGCTCGCCGTCATCGAGAGCATGGAAGGGGATGCGATCGTCGTGGTCAATCCCGCGGGGACAGAAGCGGAGCTATCTTGAACGGAAGAAGCTGGCGCGGCGCGGCGGCATTGGGGGGCGCGCTGCTGCTCCTCGTCATCTGGGCGGCCGTGCAGCGCCCGGCGGCGGCGCAGGAGGATCTCTTCCTGCCCATCATCGCGGCGATTGCGCCCACGGCGACGGCCACCCCCACGCCCACGGCGACCCATACGGCCACGCCGACGCGCACCGCAACGCCGACCAACACACCCGTCATCGCGACGGCGACATCCACGCCGACGCGCCCGCCCTCGGGCGCCGGCAGCTCGCTGCGTTTCTACGGCGCCGGCCGCAACGCCATCGACCGCGTCACCATCCGCATCGACGCACCCGAACGCCCGGCCGATGTGGGCGCCGGCGATTTCACCGTCGAGTTCTGGCTCAAGGCCGAGCCGGGCGCCAACGACGGCAGCGCTTCGTGCAACCAGAATGACGGCTGGATCACGGGCAACGTCATCGTCGACCGCGATGTCTACGGCGGCGGCGACTACGGCGATTATGGCATCGTGCTGAGCCAGGGGCGCATCGCCTTCGGGCTGAGCGTGGGCGGCAGCGGGACGACGTTGTGCGGCGCCACCAGCGTAGCGGACAGCCAGTGGCATCACGTGGCGGTGACGCGGCGCAATACCGGGGCCATGGCGCTCTACATCGACGGCCGGCCCGACGGCGCCACGACGGGCGCGAGCGGCGACGCCAGCTATCGCAACGGGCGCACGTCGCCCTGGACCTACGATCCGTACCTCGTGCTCGGCGCGGAGAAGCACGACGCCGGCAGCGAGTATCCCTCCTTCAGCGGCTGGCTGGACGAGCTGCGCATCTCCACCAGCGTGCGCTACACGGCGGCGTTTGCGCGCCCGAGCGCCCCGTTCGCCACCGACGGCGCCACGGCCGCGCTCTATCACTTCGACGAGGGCCAGGGCACGACGCTGGGCGACACCTCCGGCGCGGCGGGCGGGCCGAGCGACGGCACGCTACGCGTGGGCGGCACGCCATCCGGCCCGGCCTGGAGCCCCGACACGCCTTTCTAGCAACGCGGCATAAGAAGGGCTTCACCACAAAGACACAAAGCACACCAAGGGGCACGAAGAAGGCACTATGCTGGGCTTCTTCGCGCCCTGTGCTCGTTGTGTCACGCCCGCTTTGCGCCAATGTTTTCTGGTTCAACCGGAGCTCGTGTTACGTGCCGGGGACGGGCTAGAGAACGCATTGGCGCACGGAGGAGGTATAGCCCGTCCCCGGCACGTACGTTGCGACGGGTGTACTTCATGTTGGGGGCACGGCCGAACTACAGCGGATTCGTGGAAGAAACGGATGGGATCCGCCGCAGCGCAAGCTAATCCCGTGCAGCGCAGGGGTGCAATCAGCTGTTTCCACGAATCCGCTGTAGTGTTCGCCCCGGTCGTGAAGCAGACCCCGTTGCGACCACGTAGGTTCCGGTTGAGCCGATTCAGTAATTCACGTTTTTGCCGCACACAAAGGCACAAAGTCACGAAGTTGAAGATGGCGCTCTTTGTGTTCTTGGCGGCCTGGTGTGAGTCTCGTTAACTACTGGATTTTCTTCGTGCCCCTTTGTGCTCTTTGCGTCTTTGTGGCGAGGCTTTTTCCCTTTGGTAGGGCTTTTTCAGCCGGCGAGTGTGTAGAGTTCGGGGCGGCGGTCTTCGAAGACGGGGATGCGTTGGCGCACGGTGTCGACGAGCGCCAGGTCCACGCGCACGGTGAGCAGCGCCGCGGTTTCGCCCGCCTCGACGAGCGCCTCGCCCCACGGGTCGATGACGGCCGACGCGCCGAAGAAGGTGGCGGCCCCCGTCGTGCCGATGCGGTTGCACGCGGCCACGAAGCACTGGTTCTCGATGGCCCGCGCGCGCAGCAGGGTCTGCCAGTGCGCGCGGCGCGGGTGGGGCCACTCGGCCGGGATGAGCATGAGGCGGGCGCCGGCCAGCGCGTAGCCGCGGAAGAGTTCGGGGAAGCGCAGGTCGTAGCAGATGGCCAGCCCCGTCTTGCCCCACGGCAGGTCGAGGATGACGCTCTCCTCGCCGGGGGCCAGGTACTTCTCCTCGTCCATCAGGCGGAAGAGATGCATCTTGCGGTAGGCGCCGGCCAGCGTGCCGTCGGGGCCGTAGACAGCCAGGCAGTTGAAGAAGCGGCCCTCACGCGCCTCCAGCAGCGAGCCGGCCACGTAGAGCCCGTGATCGGCGGCCATCTGCGCGACGCGGCCGAACCAGCCGCCATCGGCCGGCGTGTGCGCCAGCGGGCCGGCCAGCGCCGCGGCCTGGTCGAGCGCATAGGCGGTGCTCCACAGCTCGGGCAGCAGTACCAGGTCGCTGCCGCGGCGGGCGGCCTCGGCGACCTGCATGGCGGCTTGGGCGAAATTGGTCTCGGGGTCGGCGATGCGGCAGTCGATCTGGGCGAGCGAGATGGTTACTTCGGTCGTCATGGGCGGGCCTCAGCTCCGGAAAATGGTTCAGTCGTCGGGATCGGGCAGCACTTCAATGGTGGCGCCGGGCGCTGGCTGCGTGTATTCGCCCAGCGCGCCGCGTGCGGACGGGAGCGGCGCGGCGCCGGACGCTTTGCCGGGCTGCGGCTGTGCGCGCTTTGCCGGCCGTGCGGCGTTGACCTCCATGCGATCGGGGCGCGTGCGGCGCCCGCCGCGGATGGCGACGACGATGCCGGCCAGCACGAGCAGCAGCGGCCACCAGCGCAACAGCGGCGACGTGTCGCTGCCCTCCGGCGCGGCGATGAGCGCGGCGAAGACGATCAGCACGCCGCCCGGAATCACCGCCCACCATTGGCGGCGATGGAGCAGGAAGAGCAGGAAGAAGACCGCGCCCAGCCCGCCAAAGAGGAGCAGCGCCAATGTGCCAATACTGGGAATCCACGCGCTCACGCCGATGACCAGCCCAAGCACGAGCAGAAAGCCGCCGGGGATGAGCGCCCACCAGCGGCTGCCGCGATCGAGCAGATAGACGTGAGTGAAGGCGAGCGCCAGCCCGAAGAAGACGGTGGCGCCGAGCCAGCGCTGGTCGACCGCCAGCGTGCTCATCACCAGCACGGCGGCCAGCCCCAGCAGCGTCCAGCCGGGGATGACGCGCCACCAGTCCGCCGGGGTGCGGGCAAAGGTGCCAAAGAAGATGATGGCGGCGAGGACAAAAGCGCCGGCCAGGATGTACTGGACGAGCGGCGAGTAGGGCGCCAGCAGGCCGAACTCGAAGAGCAGCAGCAACACGCCGCTGCCCATGAGCAGCACGCCCCACCCAACGGAGCGCAGACGCGGATCAGACATCGTCAGCCTGCGGCAACTGCACTACGGCGCCACGGGCAGCGTCGCGATGTCGACGCTCAGGTCGGCAGTGTCGGCCAGAATCCATCCGGTCGTCCCGTCGGCCAACTGAACCTGGAGCCACAGGTTGTCGGCGCTGCGTGCGGTGGCGGTCAGTTCAGTGCCCAGCGCCAGCGTTTCCAGCGGCTCGGCGTCGTTCGAGGGCTGCGGCCGCGCGTTGGAGCCGAGCAGCGTGTTGATCGTGGCGGTCGCGGCGCCGGCGGCGGCGGCAGGCGTCGTCGCCGCGGCGGGCGTCTCTTCGCCCACCACCGGCGCGCTGTCGATGTTCGACGACACGTTGACGGCTGAGCGGAAGACCCACGCGCGCTGGTTGTCGGGCAGGGTCACCTGCACCCACTCGTCGTCGGCGGAGCGTCCTACGGCAGGCAGCACCGCGCCATTGGGTACGATGCCGACCACGGCACCTTCCAGCGACGGGGTCGTGCGTGCGTTGAGGCCGAGCGTGTCGGAGATGGCGATGGCCGGGCCGCCCAGCGGCAGCGTGTTCGTGTAGGGTGCGGGCGGCGCGATCGGGTTGATTTCCAGCGTATAGCCGGGGCCGTCGGTGGCCGGTGTGGGCGTGACATCCAGGCTAATGTCGGGCGGCGGCGGCGTTCCGTTGATGAGGAGGAGCGCCGGCTGCACGGGCAGCGCCGTCAGGTCGCCCGTGGCGGTGACGAGGCTGGCGAGAATCCAGCCCTGCGTGCCGTCGGCCAACGTCACCAGCAGCCAGTCGCCGGCGGGAGTGCGCCCGGTGGCGGTCATGGCGGTATTGAGCAGCACCTGGCTGACGAGCTGCGATTCGGGCGCGGGCTCGAGGCGCACGCTGCCGCCCGGGTCGGCGCTGACGGTGACGGGGACGGTCACGCTTTCGGTCGCCGTCGTCTCCGGCTGCGATGACGTGTCGGCGGGGGCGATGGGCTCCAGTCCCAGTGCGGCACGGCGAGCGTTCCACGCCTCCAGCGTGACCTGGTCGCCGACGCCGATGTTCATGAACTCAGACGAGACATAGGCCACCTGCTCGTCGGAGAGAATGACTTGCAGCCAGTCGCCCTCGGTGCCGGCCAGCGTCGTCTGTTCGCCGTTGTTGAGCAGGCGCACGATCTCGGAGTCGGTCGACGGCGCGCGGCGTGCGTTAACACCCGCCTCCTCATTGACCGAGGCAATGCGCATGGTAATCAAAGCCGGTGGCGGGGTCGGCTCGGGCGTGGCTGTGGGCGGCTCGGGCGTGGCCGTGGGTTCGACGGTGGGCGTCTCCGCGACGACCGCCACGGGCGGAGCCTCTTCGGTCGCCACAGTCGGCTCGGCGGTCGGCGTCTCGGCCGCGGCGCCCATTGAAAGCGGGCCGAGCTGAATGTCGCCCAGGCCAAAGCGGTTGAGCGAAACAAAGCCGACATAGCCGAGCGCCACCAGCAGCGCGACGATCACGATCGACGGCAGCACCCAGTTGCGCCCGGAGCGCGTGGCCGGCCGTTGGTACTCCACCGGCTGCCAGTCCGACGGTGTCTGGGCCGCTGGCTGGAGTTGCATGTTCTTGTCGATCTGCTGCTCGGCGTCTTGCAGCTTCCACTGATCCAGCGGTTCGCCGCCCTCTTCGAGCTGCCAATTCTTCAACGGGTCATCTTTGCTCATACGTGCTTTGTTCCCTCGATGGGAGAATCCCAGCCGGTGCGCCGTCCGAGCAGCACGTATTGAACCGCTTGGAAGGCGAACAAGACGGCGAGGAGACTCCAGGCGAACGTCTGCCACCAGGGGGCAGGCCATGCGGAGGTCGCGCCGGACAGGGCCATGCCGCTACAAAACAGAACCAACGAAATTGTGAGCGGCGCCAGGGTGCGGGTCACGCTCAGCGTGTGCGCCCACTTCCAGCCCTGTACGCCGCGGTACCAACTCATATAGCTCATCGTCGCCAGCGCGCCGGCAAGTCCGAGGACCCACAGGCTATCGAAGAGAAGTGAAGGCAACGTGATCATCGGCTTGCGGAGTTGGTGTGAGGTATCAGCTTGACGATTGTCTTCCGGTCGAGCGCCAACCGCTCTGCAAAGCACCGGGATGCACCCGTTCGGAGCCGTCAAGTTGACGCCGCATATCTCTGACGATAGTATACACGGAATGAAGCATTCTGAAAACAACGACGGGCAGAACCGCTTGGTTCCTGTGCCCGCCCGGCTTCTCCGCCCCAGCGCATCTCATGATCATCGGCATTGACGCGTCGCGCGCGCTGCGGGCGCGGCGCACGGGCACCGAACGCTACTCGCTGGAGATTACGCGCCACCTGCTCCACCTGCCCGAAGCCGCCGAACACACGTGGCGCCTGTACGCGGATCGCGAGCCGCCGGCCGATCTCCTGCCGGAGCGGACGCCGGGCGCCGCCGAGCCGAACGTCTGCTGGCGCGTCCTGCCCGGCCGGCGGCTGTGGACGCACCGGGCGCTGGGCAGCGAGGTCACGCGCGATCGTCCCGACGTGCTCTTTGTGCCGGCGCACGTGCTGCCGCTGGTGATGCCGCCCAGCCGCCTGCCGCCCAGCGTCGTCACCGTCCACGATCTCGGCTACCACCTCTTTCCCGACAGCCACACGCGCAGCCAGCGTCTCTATCTGCACGCGGGCACGCGCTGGAGCGTGGCGGCCGCGCGTGCGGTGATCGCCGTGAGCCAGTCGACGGCGGCGGACCTGCGCCGCTTCTACGGCGTGCCGGCCGAGCGCATCACCGTCGTCTACGAAGCGGCGCCGGAGGCGACGCTGGTGCCGGCCGCGACGCATGCCGCCGTGCAGGAACGCTATGCGCTGCGCCGTCCCTACGCCCTCTTTGTCGGCACGATCCAGCCACGCAAGAACATTGCCCGGCTCGTGCAGGCCTATGCCTGGCTCTACCAGAACAGCGCCATCGGCTGGGATTTCGTGCTGGCCGGCGCGCCCGGCTGGCTCAGCGACAGCCTGCTCGAGGAGGCGCGCTCCCTGGGGCTGGCCGACCAGCTCCGCTTCGTGGGCTACGTGCCCGACGACGATCTGCCCGCGCTGCTCAAGGGCGCGCGCTTCTTTTGTTTTCCCACCCTGTTTGAAGGCTTCGGCCTGCCCGTGCTGGAAGCCCAGCGATATGGAGTGCCTGTCTTGACATCGAACAACTCTTCTCTGCCCGAGGTAGCCGGCGACGCCGCGCTGCTGGTCGACCCCACGGACGTCGACGAGATCGCCAATGCCATGCTGCGCCTGAGCCAGGACGAGGTGCTGCGCCAGCAATTGATCGAGGCCGGCTATGCGAATGTCCGCCGCTTCTCGTGGGAGAAGGCGGCGCGCGAGACGCTGGCGGTTTTGGTGGGGGTGGCGGGGAGTGACAAGATGACAAGATGACAAGGTGAGGGGGTGAGGGGGTGAGGAGTGATGCGTAATGCGTGATGCGTGATGCGTAATGCGTGAGGGGTGAGGGGTGAGGGTGAGGGGTGAGAAGCTGTTTGAAGTGGTAGAAGGTCGACGCAGCGTCGCAGAGGAGAAACGCAGCAGGCTGTCGCTATGCGTTCTCGCTGCGTATCTCTGCGTCTCTGCGTCTCTGCGTCAAAGCGGGGGGCTTTTCAAACAGCTTCTAATGCGTAATGCGTGAGGGGTGAGGTGCGAGAGGGACTGGTGAGAGGGGGAGGGGATCTGCGCGAGGGGATGGGGTTTGCCCGGCCGCGGCGTGTGGGGGTGCTTGGCGTGGGCATCGACTGCGTGGATTTTGCGCTGACGCTCGACTTGATCGACGCGTGGGTGGTGCAGCGGCGTGCGGCGGCGGCGCACGGCATGGCGCTGCCCTGCCGCCAGCTCTGCACGGTCAACCCCGAGTTCATCGTCGACGCGCAGCGCGATGCTGCGTTTGCCGCCGTGCTGGGCCGGGCCGCGCTCTGCGTGCCCGACGGCGTGGGCGTGCTGTGGGCGGCGCGCCGCGCCGGCGTCACCCTGCACGAGCGTGTCACAGGGTCGGACGGCATCTACCGCATCTGCGAGCGCGCGGCGGCGCGTGGCTGGCGTGTCTACTTTCTCGGCGCGGCGCCGGGCATCGCCGAGCGCACCGCGCAGGCGTTGCAGGCGCGCTATGCCGGCCTGGCCGTAGCGGGCGCGTACGCCGGCAGCCCGTCCCCCGCCGAATGGCCGGCGATCGAGCGCCGCCTGGCCGCGAGCGACCCCGACATTCTCTTTGTCGCCTACGGGCATCCCAAGCAGGATCTGTGGATCGACGCGCGCCTGGCGCAAATGCCGGCGGCGGTCGCCATCGGTGTGGGCGGTGCGTTCGACTTCGTTGCGGGCGTCACGCCGCGCGCGCCGCGCTGGATGCGCCGGCTGGGCATCGAGTGGCTGCACCGCCTGGTCACACAGCCGTGGCGCTGGCGGCGGATGTTGAAGCTGCCCCAGTTTGTGGGGATGGTGTTCCTGAATGAGCCTGATTAAAAATAGGCTTCAACGCAAAGACGCAAAGGCGCAACGATTTGTAGAGAATCGCGTTTTCATTGTTCGTGGTGCCGGAAAGGCTTGGCGCCTGATATGGAGCAACGATGAGCGGGAATAGCGTTTGGTGGAAAGAAGCGATCGTCTATCAAGTGTACCCGAAGAGCTTCTATGACAGTGACGGCGACGGCATCGGCGATCTTCCCGGAATCATCGCCAAACTCGACGTCCTCCAGCAGTTGGGCGTAGATGTGATCTGGCTCAACCCGGTCTACGTGTCACCCGAAGTCGACAACGGCTACGACATCAGCGACTACCAGGCGATCAATCCGAAGTTTGGCACGATGGCCGATTTCGAGCACCTGCTGGCCGAGGCACACCGGCGCGGGCTGCGCGTGATCATGGACCTGGTCGTGAATCACACGTCGGATCAGCACGAGTGGTTCCATGAGAGCCGCACGACGCGGGAGAACGCCTACCGCGACTATTTCATCTGGCGCGACCCCGTGAACGGTCGCGAACCCAACAATTGGGCCGGGCACTTCACCCAGTCGGCCTGGAGTTTCGACGATGCCACCGGCCAATACTATCTGCACATCTTCTCGCCGCAGCAGCCGGACCTGAACTGGGAAAACCCCGCGGTGCGCCAGGAAGTCCAGCGGATCATGGCATGGTGGTTGGCGAAGGGCATCGACGGCTTTCGGCTCGACGCCATCAACCTGATCGCAAAAGCGCCCGGTCTGCCGGACAATCGTGGCGATGGCCGGTACATTTTCTCCATCGAGAATTTCTGCAACCAACCGCGCTTTCACGACTATTTGCGCGAGATGAACCATGCAGTCCTGGCACAGCAGGATGTGTTGACCGTCGGCGAGTGTGCCGCGCTGACCGTCGACGATGCCATCGCCGTCTCTGCGCCCGACCGCCATGAACTCAACATGGCCTTCCTGTTTGAGCACACGGATTACTACAACACGGTCGGCAAGGATCCGCAGAAGCTGAAGGAGATCCTGACGCGCTGGCAGGTTGGGCTGCATGGTCGCGGTTGGGTCGGGCTGGCCTTCAACAACCACGACCAGCCACGCGTGGTTTCGTGCTTTGGCGATGATACGCGCTACCGGGAAGAGTCGGCCAAGCTCTTCGCCACCCTGCTGCTGACGCTGGAAGGCACGCCATTTCTGTTCCAGGGCGAAGAGATCGGGATGACCAACGCGGTCTATGCGACGATTGAGGAATACAATGATGTCGGGACGGTGAATCTCTATCGCGAGCAGGTCGCGGCCGGCGCCGACCCGCAGGTGGTGTTCGAGCGGGTCCGGGCAACCTCGCGCGATCGCGGGCGCTCACCCTATCAGTGGGATGGCAGCGCCGATGCCGGCTTCACGACGGGAATACCGTGGATCGGCGTCAACCCAAACCACGTGGCGGTGAATCTACAGGAGAACCTGGACGACCCGGATTCGATCTTTCACTACTATCGGCGCATGATTGCGCTGCGCAAGGCGACGCCGGCGCTGGTGTACGGGCGCTTCGAGGCTGTGCCGGCGCCCGATGCGCTCTTCGTCTACCGGCGCATCGGCGATGAGGGGAGCTGCCTGGTCGTGTTGAATCTGAGTGAGGAGAGTGTCGAATTTGCGGCGGAGGGCACGCTGCTTATCGGCACGCACGCGCAGCCGGAAAAGAATAGACTCCAGCCTTATGAGGCCAGAGTCTATCGGGAGTGAATAGGCACCACTTGTCTATTGTGGCCTAGCGGAAGCTTCATCCGACGAACCGCCACAGCCGTATGGCAAGAACATGTGCCACCAGAATCAATCAGGTGAATCCAGGAGAGCATGAAGTGAGCCTACCAGGTCGGGTAAGTCAGCGTGCAGCGTGTCCCACATGATCTGATCATCGACAGCAAAGTACGCATGAACGAGACGATTTCGCATGCCGCGCATCAGACTCCAAGGTATCTCCGGATGAAGCTTCTCGACTTCATCCGGGATTGATGCGGCTGCTTCACCAATGATGACAAAGTTCATCTCGACGGCGCGCAGTGTCTTCTGATCCGCCCGGAATGTGTCGAAGTCCATACCCTCCGTGAATGCATTGATCTCAGCAACTGCGTCGAGGATGTCACGCAAGCTGTCTTGCCACGCCCTAGAAGACATTCTGCATCTCAGCTTCAACGCGTGCCCGGACAGGAGGTTTTAAGCTGCGCAACGTGCCGAGATCGACAGATTGGTGCAGTATTTGGGCCAGGTACTCCTGCAACGCGACAAGACCAAAATAGCCCGTCGGCCGGCTGAACTCGACAAGCATATCGACATCGCTGGCATCGCCTGCCTCGTTACGGACAACCGAACCGAAGAGTGCAAGAGATTGCACGCCAAATTGTTCTATCAGTTCTTGGCGATGCTCCACCAGAGTCTGCACGACGTCTTTCTGCTTCATGACATGATTATCCACAATCGAGCCGGTGTTGTCGAACTGAAATGAAAGACTCCGGCCTCGAAGGGCCGGAGTTTTCGGATCTGCAGAACGTTGCGCTTGATAAACGGTCAACGGTCAACGGCTAGAAAGCAACGAGTCGAACCGCCGTTGACAATTAGCAATTGGCCATTGACCGTTAACAATTGATCACCCCTTCACGGCGCCTGCCGTCAGACCGGCGACGATGCGGCGCTGGAAGATGAAGACCAGCAGGAAAAGCGGAATGCTGGACACGATACCGGCCGCCATGATCTCGCCGAAGGGAATCTGTCTGGTCGCCTGCGATGGGAAGTTGGCGATGATCACGGGCAGCGTGCGCGCATCGGGCTGGATCGAGGTGAAGGTCAGCGCGAAGAGATACTCGTTCCACGCGCCGATGAAGGCAAGCAGACCGGTCGTGACCAATGCGGGCGCCGTGAGCGGCAGCATGATCATGTAGAAGGTCTGGAAGGGTGAAGCACCGTCCACCTGTGCCGACTGGAAAATCTCGGTGGGCAACTCGCGGAAGAATGCCGTCAACACCCAGGCCGTAAAGGGCAGCGAGAAGAGCAGATAGGTCAGGATCAGGCTGGGGATGGCGGGGATACCCAGCGTGGTGATGACCGTATACAAGCCGGAGAGCACGGCGATCTGCGGGAACATCGTCATGGCGAGAATGATGTAGAGCGTGGAGTTCTTGCCGCGATAGCGCAGCTTGCCCAGCGCAAAGCCGGCGAAGGCGCCCACCGCCAGTGCCAGAACCGTTACCGAGACGGCAACAATCGTGCTGTTCACGATTGCGCGCAGGAAGGCCTGGTTGGAGAAGACGGACTCGTAGTTCTTCAGAGTGAAGGAGATGTCGCCCGTCACCGGCGCTCTGGGAATGAATGTGGCCGGCGTCATGGCCAACTGTCCCTCCGTCTTGAAGGAGGAGTTGAGTGCCCAGTAGAAGGGGAAGAGCATCCAGATCGCCATTACGATGATCAGCGCCCAGAGCAGAATACGGTTGATGCGATGCTTTGTTTTAGTGGTCATCGGATTTCACCCCCAGTGAGCGCATGTAACCAATCGCAAAGATCGACAGGACGAGGAAGATCATGATACTGCTGGCCGAGGAATAGCCCATCGCCCGGTTCTGGATCAACTCGTAGTACGTGAAGCTGGCCATGGAGTAGCGAGCCTGGCCAAGGACAATCTGGAAGAGGTCGAAGACGCGCAGGGCGTCGAGCGTTCGGAAAACCAGCGCCACGGCGATGGTGCCTTTGAGGAGCGGCAGCGTCAGTTGGAAGAAGCTTCGCACCGGACCAGCGCCGTCCACATCGGCGGCCTCGTAGATATCGGCTGGAATGAGTTGCAGACCGGCGAGCAACAGGAGCGCCATGAAGGGTGTCGTCTTCCAGACGTCGATGACGATCATTGCCGGCAGTTGCCAAGTCGGGTCGGACAGGAATGGAATCTCGCCACTACCCATGCCGAGATACCAGAGCACTGTATTAAAGAATCCCGTCCTATTCGGCTGAAACATATATTCCCAGATTTGGGATGAGACTGCGGTCGGGATGACCCAAGGGACGAGGATGAGCGCGCGCATGAAGCCGCGTCCCTTGAAGTTGGCATTGACAATCAGCGCAACCATCATGCCGAGCACCAATTCGAGGAAGACGGTCGACACCCCGAAGACAATTGTGTCCCACACCGCGCGGATAAACGCCGGATCTGTTGCGCCAAGCACATACTTGTTGCCAAAGAGGCTGAAGTCTGTTACAACCCGAAAACGAACGGGCTCGCGAGGCAGCGCCCTGACCGAACTCTCGTATTGAACCTCGCCGGTCTCTGCATCCACCTGAATCTGTCCGGTTGCCTCGTCAATCAAGGGCGGCACCTGGACAATCGTCATGCTCAACAGATTGCGATAGTTATCCAGTCCGACGAACTCGGTGGGCTTATTGCTGGCAAACGTCGCGTTCGTAAAGCTGTAGCCAAATACGGAGATCAATGGGTAAATGGCGATTGCCAGCAAGATGATGAACGTAGGCGCCAGCAACCAGTAGGCCAATCTCTGTTCCTGTTTGGCCAGGTCACTGCTCTGCCCTTTTGCATTGGCCATCGTGTGATACTCCTTCCAACTGTTCATGACCTGGTGCAGCATAGCCGAACTGCCACACTGTGCGCCCAGTTCCAGGATTGGTACACCGAGGTAAACTGCACTGCCGAAGTGAGTGCCTTTAAGCAGTCAGGCAGTCTGTGCCATACGGCTGCTTTACCGTGCCTGGATCGTGGGGCAATCCAGGCACGGTAAAGCGGAGAGAGATCAGGTCAGCGAAGCCGGATTACGGCGCGCCAACCTCAAAGCCGGTCAGGTCTTCCAGGTCAATCTCGATGTTGGCAACGGCGTCGGCGCCGGACTGTTTGCCAGTCAGGACGTCATAGACGTTGCTGAAGAAGATGTTGGAGACCTCATTGTACTGCGGTGCGGTTGCGGTGGAGGGGCGAGCCACTGCGCTCGTGAAGACCGGCAGCAGCTTCGGCATGAATTCGCGCTGTGCTGCGATGTCGGGATCTTCATACAGGGCCATCTTGGTCGGGATCAGCGAGTTCGGGCTCAACGCCTGGGCCTTCTGCTGCTCTTCCGAGGCGAGCCAGAGGGCAACCTTGGCGGCAGCTTCCGGATACTTGCTGTACTTCGACACGCCGACCTGCCAGCCACCGAGGGTAGCGGCGCTCTGGCCCGCCTCGGCGCCCGGGAGGGCCGTAGCATCGAACTTGCCGACGACGGCGCTGTCATCGTTCTGGCTCAGACCGTAGGCATAGGGCCAGTTACGCATGAAGGCCGCGTTACCGGCATGCCACACCGCACGGGAATCCTCTTCCATGAAGCCGGTCACACCGGGAGGGCTGATCTTGCCGATCCAGCTATAGGCGCGATCGAGAGCCGCCGAGGCTGCATCGTTATTGATGGTGATGACCTTCTCCGGGCTGACGATGGTGCCGCCGCCAGAGGAGTAGACCCATTCCAGTGCGTCACAGGTCAGACCCTCGTACGGTGCGCCCTGCCACACATAGCCCCAGAAGTCCTGGTTGCCCTCGGCGCGCTCGCCGTCCTGAATGGTCTGGGACATTTCTTCCAGTTCCGTCCAGGTAGCCGGCGGGCCAGCGAAGCCGTACTTCTCGAGCAGGTCGGTGCGGTAGTACAGCAGACCACCGTCCGTGAACCAGGGCAGACCGACCAGGCGGCCGTCGACCGTGTTGTTCTGGACAATCGCCGGGAAGTCGCCGGCCACGGCCTCGGCGCCACCATACTCGTTGAAGTCGATCAGGTTGTCGGCAAGGTCGCCGGGCCAGATGACGTCGATCTGCATGATGTCGATATCCGTGGACTGCGCCTGGAACGCCTGCAGGTACAGACCAATGCGATCGGTCGCCGACACGGGGCCTTCGATCAGATTGATCTGGATGTCAGGGTTCGCTGCGTTCCACTCGGCAGCCTGCTGCTTGCGGAACTCAAACTCGCCGCCGGGGCCAGGAC
The DNA here is from genome assembly GCA_020634815.1 of Caldilineaceae bacterium. Classification (GTDB taxonomy): domain Bacteria; phylum Chloroflexota; class Anaerolineae; order Caldilineales; family Caldilineaceae; genus Caldilinea. Next base: position 21,764 of record JACKBA010000038.1, read on the forward strand.
CAACCCAGGTCAGGGTCACAACATCACCGCTGGGCGCCGCAGCTTCAGCCGGGGCTTCCTCAGCAGCCGGGGCTTCGGTCGGGGCGGCCTCGGCAGCCGGCGCCTCGGTCGGCGCAGCTTCCTGGGCGGCTGGTTCGGCCGGCGCGGCCGGGGCCTCTGTTGCCGCGCCGCCACCACAGGCTGCGAGCACCATGGCCATGATGACGAGCAGGCCCATGACGGCCAAATATCGTCGCTTCATATGGACATTCTCCTTTTGATAGTACATGGATACAACAACCAAACGACAGGTAACTGTTAACCCAGGTCTCCCCAGGGATTAACCAACAAAGTTGGGCGCATTCAGGTCGCCGGCAGGTGCGTCACGCAGTATCGCGCTGAATCACCTGCAAGGGCAACTGCACGCGGCGCCCCATGCGCGCCGGGTCGGCCAGGATCGAGAGCAGAATCTCGACGGCAAGCCGGCCGGACTCTTCCAACGACTGCGACACGGTCGACAGGCCGATGTACTCGGCAAAGTCGGCATCGTCGAAGCCCAACACCGCCACATCCTGCGGGACGCGCAGCCCCAACTCGCGGGCTGCTTTCAACACGCCCAGGGCCAGCGTATCGTTGCCGGCGAAAATTGCCGTCGGGCGCACCGGCTGCTGCATGAGATCGAGCGCCTGGAAGCGCGCCTCTTCGTGCGTCGCCGCGCGCGGCTGAAAGCTGGGCAGCATCGGCGTTACGCCATAACGAGCCAGAGCGGTCACGAACCCTTCCATACGCAGGGCGCTCGTGCCGATTGCATAGCCCGGCAACTGGCGATCGCCGCCCACAAAGCCGATGTGCGCGTGCCCTTTCGCAAGCAGGTGCTCGGCAGCAAGCCGGCCACCCGCCACGTTGTCGATCTCCACGCCGGCCAGCGCCGGATGCACCCCTTCGATCATCACCGTGGGCAGGCGGTGCTGGAGCAGCCGCGCCGCCGACACATCGTCCAGCAGCAGCGAGATGATGAGCAGGCCATCCAGCCGGCGGGCCACAGGCAACGAGTGCAGATAACCCGCCACGTGCTCGGGCGTATCGACGTTGTAAACGACCAGTTCAAAGCCCGTATCTTGCAGCGCCGCCGCTACGCCGCGCAACCGCTGCGTAAAGGACGGATAGTGCATGAAAAACGGCGCCAGCACGCCAATCTGGCGATGCGACCGCCGCGCCCGCGCCGTCGCTTCGGCCTTGGGCACAAAGCCAAGCTCGTCGATGGCGCTCTGGATACGTTGCAGCGTCGCAGCGTTGACCGATTGCGGCGCATTGAGTGCGCGAGAAACTGTGGCAATGCTGACACCTGCACGCGACGCGACATCATAGATCGTCGATGACATTAGGGTTGATAATACTGGGCAGCTTGGAAAGCAACAGTTGATCAAATCAACTTACTGTAAGTGCTTTCATGAAAGCACTTACAGTGGACTACAGTATCATACTTCCCAAGGCGCGTCAACCCCTAGAGACAGCCAGTTTTGCACATACTTTCGCGGAAAACCGTATGCAATCGTATTCACATGCGCGCCGTCTTGCCGGCTCAGGCTGAGAGACTGCTTGAAAAGGGTGGAAATCTGACGCGGAGGCGCAGCGACGCAGAGGTTCGCAGAGGAATTGCATTGCCGGTACCTGCTGAGTGTTCTCTTGATTGTCTCTGCGTTTCTCTGCATCTCTGCGCCTCTGCGTCAAACTGGGTGACTTTTCAAACAGTGTCTGAAATTGCAATCCGGTCGACGCGCACGCCACGGTTGCGCAGCGTAAATTCGACATCACCGGCATCGGGTGCATCGACGACGAGCACGCGATCGGCCCGGGCCGCCGCCTCCACGTCGTTGCCAATCAGCGGGTGAAGATCGGCGACCAATTGAAGGACGCGCAGATAGCTATTCAGCGATGAGGGCAGCGCCGAGACGAAGAGATAGACGATGCCGGCGTCGGCAGCTTCGGCAGAATGCGGGGCGGCGCCACCGATGGGATCGACGCGATGCGGCGCTACGGGCGCCAGTTTGCGCCGGAAGCTGACACGTACGGCCTCCAGGCCGCTCAACTCGACCGTCTCCACCATGCCCAACCCCTCGGGCTCGATCATGTACAGCCCCGGCCCCAGCGGCTTGAACTCCACGGTGTAGACACCCTGTTCCGGCCGCGATCGGGTCGAGAGCGTGAACTCGTCCTCCTCGCCCTGCCACACGCGCACCGGGTGGTTGGGCATCCCCTCCACTTCGACCTGAATGCTGCTGAAGCCGGGCATGGAGCCGGCATTCGTCACGGTCGATTCCCACAGCGTGATGACCGGCGAGAAGACGACGTTCCAGCCGCCGGCGCCGTCGACTTCAAGGTTGGGCTGCGCAAAACCGCCCTCGACGAAAAGCGAGTAGACGCCGGCGGGCAGTGCGTCGAAGAAGACGCTGCCGTCGCTATCCACCGTTGCCCGCCGCTCGTTGCCGACGCCGTCGACCAGGCGGGCCATGCTACCCGCTTCCTGGGGAACCGACGCCGTGATCATACTCTGGCCGCCGTGGCCAGGGGGTCGCGCTTCGGCTGCCGGCTCTTCCAACTCGGGCAGGGCCAGGTTGACGGCAACCCGGTTCTCCCCGTCCAGGGCAATGTCCGGCTCGGACGCGTCCTCTTCCCAGCCGGGAATCTGGACGGTGTAACGGCCCGCTGCCAATCCGCCGAACGCGTAGTTGCCGGCGTCGTCGACGTACTGCTCCTGCTGAGCGCCCTGTTCGTCGATGAGCGCGACACGCAGCGGTTGGCCGGCGTGCTGGCGGCGCACGTGCCCGGAAATCGCCGACGCATTGGCCGGCGCCTGTGCTTCCAGCTTGCCATGGACAAATTCCACCAGCGGAATGGCGCGCTTGTCGATGTGCACGCGCGCCTCGAGCTGCGTCGTCCGCCCGTCCCCTTCGGGAGCGCCGTCGACGGTGACGATGTAGTGCCCTTCTTCCAGCCCACCGATGAAGCAGGCCGCCGGTCCGTAGTCGGGCGCGCTGCCGGTCATTACCGCCTCGGTCGCGCCCTCGGCCGAGTGGACCTGCACGCTCAAGCCCTTGTGACCCGGCGTCGAGACCACGACAGCACCGATGTGGCGCGTGTCGTCGGCCACGGCGACGGTGTAGCCCCAGCCCGCCTGCACAAGTTCGTGCGTGACTTCGCCGCGCCCATCCAGCGCCAACCGTTCCACGTAGCTGCCGGCCGGATGGACGCGCAGGCTGTACTCGCCGGGCGGCAGATCGACGAAGCGATAGCTGCCGTCATCGCGCGCCATGGTCACCCATTCCTCGCCCGACGCCTTCTGCACGAGCATAACGACGGCCCCGGCGCCGCCGCGCACGTGACCGGCGACCACGCTGCGCCCGCTTACCGGCGCGGCTGCCGGCACGGCGAGATGGAGCGTGACTTCGCGTTGTTCGCGGCGCAGCACGATCTCCTCGACCAGGTCGGTCTCGGGCACACGCAGATGATAGCGACCGGCGGAGAGATCGGCGAAGGCAAAACTATCGGTGCTGTCGAGCTGCGCATGGGCGACCTCGGCGCCGTCCTGCTCCAGCACGACCAGGCGCTGCGCGCCGGCGTTCGCTACGACCCCGCGCAGGGTGACGGCACTCGTGTCTGCCGTGCGAATGCGCGCGACCTTGGGCTCGGCCTGAAGGGCATGGACGATGGGCAGCGCGTCGCCCGGCCAGCGCTCGCTGTACCAGGCCTGCCCTTCCCACCATGCACTGGTGCTGCCCAGCATGGCGTTGGCGAGCAGCCAGAAGGAGGTGCAGAAGTAGTAGTCCGGCGCATGCTTGAAACGCTGACTCGTGCCCATCATGACGCGACAGCTTTCCAGCGTCTGCGCCATGTGCAGGTCGGGCGTCGTCGCGGGATAGCGCGGGTCGGTGTCCTCGCCCACGATGTAGCCGCACTCGGTGGCTAGAATGGGCAGGCTGCGCCCCAGGTGCTTGCGGTTGAGGGCGTCGAAATGCTCGTAGGCCAGCCAGCAGGCATGGTCGTCGGCGATGGTGGCGCCGGGGTTGCGCCGATCGTAGCGGATGCGATTGACCTCGGCCAGCGTGCGCCCGCGCCAGGCATCGGCCTGCCAGGGTTCGGCGGCCACGGCACGGTAGAAGCGCTCGGTAAAGGCCGCACCCTCCTGGTTGCCGATGTCGTAGGGATAGTCGAGCGGACGGTTGCGTGCGTAGTTGTGGACGGCCTGCCACACGGGGCCGTCAAAGAGATCGCGGCGCCCGGCGGCAACGATGCGCCCGACGAGGTCCCAGCGGCTGCCGTTGGACAGGGCAGGGATCGCCGGCATACCGCCCCGCTCCAGGATCACTTCGAGTGTGGCGATGGTGTTCTCGACGGTGATGTCCAGCCCGTTGACCGGCACGCGCCCGCCCTTCCACTCGGCGTCGACGTCCGGCTCGTTGTTGAACTCGAAGTAGTGGACGCCGCTGCGAATCAAAGAGTCGATGTGCACCAACTCCTTGACGCCCAGCCGCCCGGGGTTTGGGCTGGGGCGATAGAGGCGCACGATGGGCATAAGCCCTTCGGCCAACAGGAGTTCGCAGAAGTCGAGGGCGCCGTCGTGATTGAAGACCTTCACCCATTTGACGCCCATCGCCTTGAGTTCCGGGATCCAGATCTCGCGGATCTTGCTCAGACCGACGGCGGCTGCGTAGCCCACCGTCCAATGGACGCCAATGCCCGTATCGTTTGCCGGTCGCGGATATTCGTTGAGTTCCATGTAGAACAATCTATGCGTGTTGGGAAGAATTCAATGCCGGGCGGTAAGCTGAATTACCGCACCCATTATAGCGCACCCACGAAGATAACAGGAAACACGCGATTCCCGCTGACCGGCACGCCATTGCAATGCAGCTATCCGGCCAATCGGTTTGCCCACCGGTGCCAAATGCGGTATCGTATCGTTTCAATGTCGAAGCGGAAACCCGAGAGCATGGTGCCAGGGAACGATAACCAGGACACAACAGCCGAAGCACTCGAACGCCTGCGCGAGCGCGTGACGCATGGGCTGCCTGCGCACCTGCGCTTCGAGGTGGCGGCGGCGGCGCCCGGCAGCGTCACGCTGCGACTGGCGATCCAGCCCTTCCACATGGCGCCGAATGGCTATCTGCACGCGGCGACGCTGGTGGCGCTGGCGGACACGGCGAGTGGCTTCGGCTGCGTGACCAACCTGCCCGCCGGCGCGTCGAATTTTACGACGGCGGAACTGAAGACCAACTTTCTGCGTACAGCCACGGCAGGCGTCATCTCATGCAAAGCCAGGCTCGTGCACGGGGGACGGCGTACGCAGGTGTGGGATGCCACGGTCGTCGACGAACAGGGCCGGGCGCTGGCACTCTTTCGTTGCACGCAGATGCTGATCTACGAACAGGCCTGAACTACGGACCAGGAAACCCTATGGAACTCGTACAGAATGTTGTGAATCGCGTGGCCGACAACGTGCGGCGTGTCATTGTCGGCAAGGACCAGGAAGTGCGGCTGACGCTGCTGGCCATGCTCTGCGAAGGCCACCTGCTCATCGAGGATGTGCCCGGCGTGGGCAAGACGATGCTGGCGCGCGCGCTGGCGCTCAGCGTGGGCTGCACCTTCCGGCGCATCCAGTTCACGCCCGACATGCTGCCCACCGACGTGACCGGCGTCAACATCTTCAACCAGAAGACGCAGGAGTTCGAATTCCGGCCCGGTCCGGTCTTTGCCCAGATCGTGCTCACCGACGAGATCAACCGCGCCACGCCCAAGACGCAGTCCGCCCTGCTCGAAGCCATGGAGGAGCGCCAGGTCACCGTCGACGGCACGACCTATCCGACGCCCAAGCCCTTCCTCGTGCTGGCGACGCAGAACCCCATCGAGTATGAAGGCACTTTTCCGCTGCCCGAAGCGCAGGTCGACCGCTTCATGCTGCGCATCCACCTGGGCTACCCGAGCAAGCAGAACGAGATCGACGTGCTGACGCGCCAGAGCGACCACCACCCGATCCAGGATATCAGCCAGGTGATCACGGCCGACGAATTGGTGGCGGCGCAGCGCGCTATCCGCACGGTTTATGTCGACGACCTGGTCAAGAGTTACATCGTCGACCTGGTCACGACGACGCGCGACCATCCGGATGTCTATCTCGGCGCCAGCCCGCGCGGCAGCCTGGCGCTCTACACCGGCGCGCGGGCGTGGGCTGCCATCAACGGCCGCGACTACGTGCTGCCCGACGACATCAAGTACCTGGCCGAGCCGACGCTGGCGCATCGCCTCATCGTCAGCCCGTCGGCGCGCATCAAGAACGTGACGCCGCGTCAGATCATCGAAGACGCGTTGCAACACACCGCCGTGCCCGGCGCGCGGGCGACGGTTCGCTAGCCACGCTCCGCTCCCGGGCTTTGGCTCTCTGCTGTTGCAGATGACCAGGGACTGGAGATCGGAGAGTGCGGGTCTCTGCCCATGAATTCCCGGCTGCTCTTTCTGATCATCGGCGCGGTGGCGGCGTGGATCATCGCCTTCAACACCGGCCGCGATCTGGCCTTCAGTATCGCCTATCTGCTCTCGGGCGTCATCGTGCTCAGCTATGGCTGGGCGTGGAACAGCGTGCGCGGGGTGACGGCACGGCGGCGGACGCGCTCGCGGCGCAGCCAGGTGGGCCAGTACGTCGAAGAGCAGTTCGAGGTGACCAACCGCACCTTCCTGCCCAAGCTCTGGCTGGAGATCGACGACTTCTCGACGCTGCCGTGGCACAGCGCCAGCCGCGTCGTCAGCGCGGTGCGGCGCAACGGCACGCAGCGCTGGCTGGTCAAGACACTCTGCACGCAGCGAGGGCGCTTCCGCCTCGGCCCGGTGACGCTGCGCAGCGGCGACCCGCTGGGCATCTTCCGCCGCGAGCGACCGCTCTCCGGCACCGGCTTTGTCGTCGTCTATCCGCCCACCTTTGAGTTGACGTCGTTCGAGCCCTCGATCTCCGAACTCTCCGGCGGGGAGGCGCGCCACCGCCGCACCTACCAGGTGACGACGAATGTGGCCGGCGTGCGCGAGTATGTGACCGGCGACGGCTTCAACCGCATCCACTGGCCCACGACGGCGCGGGCGCGGCGGCTCATGGTCAAGGAGTTCGAGCTGGACCCGACGGCCGACGTGTGGATATATCTCGACCTGTGCAGCAGCGCCGCGGCCGAGCTGGCCTGGACGCCGCAGCCGCCCGAATCGCCCATCTTCGCCTCGCCGCTGCGGATGCGCGCACGCGGCAAGCTGGATCTGCCGCCGTCGACGACCGAGTATGGCGTCACGATTGCGGCCAGCCTGGCGCGCTACTTCATCCTGCGCAACCGAGCCGTGGGCATGAACAGTCGCGGCCGCACGCGCGAGTTCGTCCAGTCGGACCGCGGCGAGCGCCAGCTTCACAAATTCTTCGAGGCGCTGGCCGTCGTCGAAGCAGCGGGCAACTTGCCCTTTGCCAACCTCATCGCCACGGACGGCATCCGCCTGAACCGCAACGACACGCTGCTGGCCGTGACGCCCGACGCCAGCCCGGAGTGGGCCGCCGCCCTGCAAATGCTCCAGCGCCGCGGCGTCAACAGCATCGCCCTCATCATCGACGCCACGACCTTTGGCTCGCGCCGCGACTACAGCCGCGTGCAGAGCGAGCTGATGGCGTCAGGGATACCCACCTATCGCATACGCCAGAATGACCCGCTCGACAAGGTGCTGAGCGCAGCGCCCAACGGCTTCACCGCCAACTGACGCCAGGAGGCGACCATGACCAACCGTGTCGAGCCCATCGTCATCGCCCCGCCGGCGCCGGCCCCGGTCAAATTCGGGACCATCGACCTGGCGTTGATCATGATGACGGTGATCTGGGGCATGAATGCGGTCATCGTCAAGCTGACCTACACGCAGATTCCGCCCATGGCCTTCATGGCCGTGCGCTTTGTGATTGCCGGCGCGCTGCTGCTCATCATCCTGCGCGTCACCGAGGGCAGCCTGCGCGTCGATCGCCGCGACTGGCCGAAGTTCCTCGTGGCAGGCATGGTCGGCACGGGACTCTATCAGCCGCTCTTCCTCACCGGCCTGTCCATGACATCGGCCTCGGTGACGGCGCTGATCATCGCCACGTCGCCCATCTTCGTGGCGCTCATCAATCGTGTGCTGGGCCGCGAGATTCTGCCGCCGCGCGGCTGGCTGGGCATTGCCCTCACCTTTGCCGGCATCATTCTCATCGTGGCGGCCAGCGGCGGCGTCACGCTCTCCTCGCAATCCTTTGTGGGCGATATGCTGATCCTGGCGGGGTCATTCTTGTGGGCGCTCTATGCCGTGCTGGCGGCGCCGCTGATGGCGCGCTATTCGCCGCTGCGCGTCACCGCGCTGACGACGTCCATCGGCGCCGCGCCGATCATCGTCATCGGCCTGCCGGCAACGCTGGCGCTGGATTGGAGCCAGGTGGATCTGTGGGGATGGAGCGGGCTGATCTATTCGGCGCTCTTCGCCATCGTCGTGGGGTACATCATCTGGAACAACGGCGTTAAGAAGATCGGCGGGACGCGCACCGCGCTCTACGGCAACCTCATCCCGGTCATCGGCGTCATCACGGCCACGCTGCTGCTCGGCGAACAACTGACGCCGCTCAAGATCGCCGGCGCCGCGGTCATCTTCGTCGGGCTGCACCTGGCGCGCACGGCCAAAGCGCGCTGAAACTCCAAATCGGAGCCACAAAGACGCAAAGAACACAAAGGGGCACAAAGTTAAGAGCCTATCTTTGTGCCCCTTTGTGCCCTTGGAGTCTTGGTGGTTTGCGTTTCTCTACGCCAAAATCGTCAGATGCGGGCGCTGGCGAGCGCTTCGTTCTGGATCTCGAAGAGCTGGCGGATGCCGTGCTCGGCGAGCAGAAGCATGGCGTTGAGTGCGCCGCGGCTGAAGGGCTGTCCCTCGGCCGTCCCCTGCACCTCCACGAAGCGGCCGTCCGAGGTCATCACGACATTCATATCCACGTCGGCCTTCTGATCCATGGAGTAGTTCAGGTCGAGCACGGCCTTGCCGTTGACGACGCCCACGCTCACGGCAGCGACCGCCTGCTGCAATACGCCCGGCCCGACGACACGGCGTTTTTCCAGCCGCTTCACGGCCAGCGCCAGCGCCACATAGCCGCCGGTGATGGACGCGGTGCGCGTGCCGCCGTCGGCCTGGAGCACATCGCAGTCGACGACGATCTGGCGATCGCCCAGCTTCGTCAGGTCCACCGCCGCGCGCAGGCTGCGTGCGATGAGGCGCTGGATCTCCTGCGTGCGCCCGCGCGGGTATTGAATCTCACGCTGGTTGCGCTGTTCGGTGGCACGCGGCAGCATGGCATATTCGGCCGTCACCCAGCCTTGGCGCTGCTTGGAGTACTGCAGCCAACGCGGCAGCGATTCGTCGACCGTCGCGTTGCAGAGCACGCGCGTATTGCCCATGCTGATGAGCACGGATCCCTCAGGGTACATGACGTAGTCCAGGTCGAACTTGACCGGACGCAATTGATCCAGATCACGGGTGGCGGACAAGGGAGCATCCTTTCTGCTGCCGAGGGTTTGGGTGAAGCCTGCCGGCGAAACAAAACGACCCTTCCGTGGCGGAAGGGTCGAGGTGTGGACCTAAAGGGATTTGAACCCTTGACCTCTACAATGCCATTGTAGCGCTCTCCCAGCTGAGCTATAGGCCCGAGAAGCATCTTCAATTATAGGGATTCGACCGGTTCTGTCAAATTCAGCCGCTTTTTGGGCGTTTCTGCTTCGACAGTTGACCCGAGTCGAGTGGACCAGAAGGGACTTGAACCCTTGACCTCTACAGTGCGATTGTAGCGCTCTCCCAACTGAGCTACTGGCCCGCTAGGTCAACAACAGTCGGAGTATAGCAAACGGGACGGCTGCGGTCAAATTCGAGGGGGCGCGGCGGACTTTGCATTGTGCGGGGCTGCTCTCGATCGACCGAACAAATGGCGCACGCCAACCGTCCCCATGCTGGCGCGCCGATCGGTGGCAATCGAGCTCTGCCTGGTCGAAACTTGATCGACTGTGCGGTAGATCACATGGTTGCTGTTTGGTCACAGACAGCCGGCGTCGCCAGATCAACGTATCCTTTGAGTCAGAAAGCAGCGTAGGAAGACGGTCCGACTTGATTGTCAAAGTTGTCCAACAGAGCGCTGGCAGACCCACTACACTAGAGGCACGACGCAGAAACACTGCACGAGAAAGGCAAGGAGACAAACCATGATTCGCAAATTCTTCTTCATCAGCACGACCGCTCTTCTGATCTTGGCCCTCTTTGCAGGTATCGTCAGCGCGCTGGAGACGCAGCCGGCGACGGTCGTCAAGGCGAATCTGGAAAATGTGCGCTTCTACGCCCCGGCCAGCCAGTCCGCCGGCATGAACTACGCCGTCGACGGCGGCGAACTCTTCGTCGGTCGCCCGGGTGAATGGCGCAAGGTCGCCACGCCGGAGGGTGTCATCGTGAGCGCCGTTGCCGTGGACAGCACCCGCCCGTCCGTCGTCTACTTCGGCGCCGCCAACGAGCTGGCCGTCTATCGCATGGACGCCAAGAGCGGCAGCCTGCTGCGTGTGCCGCTGAGCAACGATTTTGTGGGCGGCGTCACCGGCCTGGCCATCGACAAGGCCAACCGCCTGCTCTACGCCGGCACCGACACGGCGGGCATCTTCCGCCTGCGTGACGTCGGCTCGAGCATGATTGCCGGCGGCCACACCGAACTGGCCGAGCCGGTCGTCGAGATCGCAGCCGACAGCACGGGCGCCGGCATGGTCTTCGCCCGCACGCCCAGCACGCTCTTCCGTGCCGACACGCAGGGCATGAACTGGAGCGCCGTCGAGGGCCTGGGCAGCACGCCCACCGCCCTGACCGTCGTCAACGGCATCCCGGCCACCGTCTACGTCGGCACCGCCGACCGCGGCCTGCTGACCAGCCAGGATGGCCTGACCTGGACCATGGCCAACGACGGTCTGAACTTCGTGCCCGGCTCCCGCCTCAGCGTCGACGCCATCACCGCCGACCCGGCCAACGCCGACGTGCTGTACGTCGCCACGAGCTACCTCTACGGCAGCACCACGGTGCACCAGTCGCCCGTCGGCGTGAGCATGACGAGCAACGGCGGCGCCACGTGGAGCACGCTGGCCGGTATCACCGAGGTTCCGGTTGCCGAGCTGCTGCCCGTCGCCGGCCAGCCTGGCGCCGTCTACGCCCTGACGCTGGCCAGCCGCCAGCCGCAGGCCCTGGGCAGCGCCCCGGTCATCGTCGAGAGCAGCGAGGCAGTCGCCGCCGCCAGCCCGGCCGTGAGCATCGCCTGGACGAGCATCGCAGCGTGGGTCATCGCCGCCTTCGCCGGTCTGGCCCTGCTCTTCGCCCTGGCCAGCGACCTGCGCCGCCGCACGACGACCCCGGCAACGCCGGCCCTGCAGCGCCAGACGGTCAGCCGTTAAGAACGAACCAAACATACTCGACGGCCCCTTCCCAGGTGGAAGGGGCCGTTGCTATTGGATCGCGTCGACCTCTGTTAACATTGTATTGATGTCTCGATAATGTGCCCCTTGTATTATCATATGCCGATAGGCAGCAGCCTGTCCTGCCGTGGCGCGGCGTTCTGCCACGGCGCCACCGATACAGGGGATAGAGAATGAAACCGCGCGAGCACTTTGACCAGGAACTGCAACAACTGAGCGACTCCATCATGCTGATGGCCAGCCGCGTCGAGGAAGAGATGTCGATTGCACTGGCGGCCTACGAGCGGATGGACCCGACGTTGGCCAGCGTGGTCGGCGACCTGGACCGCCAGGTCAACAAGATGCGCTTCGAGATCGAGGATCGCTGCATCCTGCTCATTGCCAAGCAGCAGCCGGCGGCGCGCGACCTGCGCCTGATCATCGCCAGCCTCAACATGATCGTCGACCTGGAGCGCATGGGCGACCAGGCCAAGGGTGTCGCCAAGGCGCTGCGCCACTTGCACGGCCGGCCGCGCGGCACCTTGCCGCCCGAGATCGGTGCAATGGGACACATGGTGCTCGATATGTTGCGCCAGATCAAGGAGGCGTATGCCAATCGCGACGTCGTGCAGGCGCAAAAAGTCGCCAACATGGACGACGAGGTCGACAAGCTCTACGCGCGCGCCTTCACCCAGATCATGTACCAATTGGCCGGCTCGGGTTCGCTGCAAGAGGCGGAGAATGAGTACGAGGTGCTACGCGTCGCCCGCGAGTTCGAGCGCTTCGGCGACCTGGTGACGAACCTGGCCGAACGGCTAATCTTCCTCGTCACCGGCAGCATGGACGAGGTCAACATCGAGCCGGACGTCGCGCAGAACTGAGCAATCTGCCGCCCGCTTTGTGGCGAACCCGCGCAAGTGGGCTATAATGTGCCATCGAGTTTAGCACCAGCGCGGGGCAGGCATCCTCTGCCTGCCCGTACCGCTCGAGGGCACGGCCAAAGCATGCACGCAGATCCGAACCAACCTTCCGCCCAGCCAACGTACGATCCTGTCGCCCGGCGCGTGCGCACTTTCGGCGCAACGGTCTTCGCCGAGTTCACGGCCTTGGCCAATGCCACGGGCGCGGTCAATCTCGGCCAGGGCTTCCCCAACTTTGCGGCGCCGGACTTTGTCAAGGAGGCGGCGCAGGCGGCGATTGCCGCCGACCTCAACCAGTACGCGCGCAGCGCCGGCCACCCACGCCTGGTCAATGCGCTCGCCCAGGTCTACAGCCCGCTCTTCGGCCGCGCACTCGACCCTATGCAGGAGATCGTCGTCACCGTCGGCGCCACGGAAGGCATCTTTGCCACCGTGCAGGCGCTGGTCAACCCGGGTGACGAGGTGATCCTCATTGAGCCCTTCTATGACAGCTATCCTGCCTCGGTGATCATGGCCGGCGGCACGCCCGTCTATGTCCCACTGCGCGGCCCGATGTACAGTACCAGCGCCGCCGAGTGGGTGCTGGACATGGACGAACTCGCCGCCGCCGTCACCCCGCGCACGAAGTTGATCATGCTCAACACGCCGCTCAACCCGCTGGGCAAAGTCTACAGCCGGGGCGAGTTGGAGGCGCTCGCCGCATTCGTGCAGGCGCACAATCTCATCGTGCTGAGCGACGAGGTCTACGAGTGGATGGTCTACCCGCCGGCCGGACACGTGCGCATCGCGACCCTGCCGGGCATGTGGGAGCGCACGGTCACGCTGGGCAGCGCGGGCAAGACCTTTTCCGTGACCGGCTGGAAGATCGGCTGGGCCATCGCCCCGCCGCGCCTGGCGCACGCCGTGCTCATGGCGCACCAGTGGATCCCCTTTGCCGTGGGCACGCCCTTGCAGGAAGCGGTGGCGGTTGCGTTGGAGCAAGCGGAGGAGCGCAGGTACTTTGACTGGTTGGGCGCCACGTACTGGGCCAAGCGCAATCGCCTGCTCGGCGTGCTGCAAGACGTCGGGCTGACGCCTATCGTGCCGGACGGCTCCTATTTCATCATCTTCGATACCAGCACACTCGACGTGCCGGTGCCCGCTGGAACGCGCCGCGATGTGGCCGTCTGCCGCTGGCTGACGGGCGAGATCGGCGTCGCCGCCATTCCGCCCAGCCCCTTCTACAGCGGGCCGCACCAGCACCTGACGGACCAGATGGCGCGCTTCACCTTCTGCAAAACAGATGACATGCTGGAGGAAGCGGCGCAGCGGCTCAAGAAGATAAGAGGATAGCCACGAAGACGCGAAGGCGCGAAGGTGGCACGAAGTGAATACAAGAATCGGATCAGCGAATTACCGGCCAACATTGGCCCGAACCGCCGAGTCAATTGGGGAGCAATCATCGTGGAGATTTCAGTTCAGCAGGGGAATATCGCCGAGCAGGCGGCCGATTGTATCGTCGTCAATCTGTTCGAGGGCGTCACGGAGCCGGCCGGCGCGACCGGTGCGGTTGACAAGGCGTTGAACGGCGCGATCAGCCGGCTCATTGCGTCGGGTGACTTCAGCGGCAAGGCCGGCAGCACCGCCCTGCTTTACGCCGATGGCGGCGTTGCCGCTCCGCGCGTGCTGGTTGTGGGACTGGGCGCCGCCGAAAAGTTCGATACGAAAGCCGCACGCAAGAGCGCTGCGACCGTTTACAAGACGCTGGCCAAGACCAAGGGCGTCAAGCATTTCGCCACCATCGTGCACGGTGCGGGCATCGGCGGGCTCGACCCGGCGGCGGCCGCGCAGGCGCTGGCGGAGGGCACCGTGCTCGCCGCCTATCGCGTGCCCAACTACAAGCGCGAGGCGCCGGAGAACGGCCCGGAGCGCTGCACCGTCGTGGAGTTTGATGGCAGCCGCGTCGCCACTCTGGCCCAGGCCGTGCAGCGCGGCGCGCAGATCGGTGCGGGCGTCAACCTGGCGCGCGACCTCTCCAACGAACCGCCGAACGTGCTGTACCCGGTCGCCATGGCGCAGCGCGCGCAGGCAATGGCCGAAGCAACCGGCCTGCGCTGCACCGTGCTGGGCGAAGCCGAGATGAGCGCGCTCAACATGAACATTCTGCTGGCGGTCAGCCGCGGCAGCGCCAACGAGGCACAACTGGTCATCCTCGAACACGCGCCGGCCGGCACCGAGCAACAGGCGCCGCTGATTTTTGTGGGCAAAGGCATCACCTTCGACACCGGCGGCATCAGCATCAAGCCCTCCGAGCGCATGGAAGAGATGAAGCACGACATGAGCGGCGCGGCGGCGGTCATCGGCGCCATGCAGGCCATTGCCCAGGTCGGCGTGGCGCGCCGCGTGATCGGCGTGGCCGCGTGCGTGGAGAACATGCCGGACGGCAACGCCTTCCGCCCCGGCGATATCCTCACAGGAATGACCGGCAAGAGCACCGAGATTCTCAGCACCGACGCCGAGGGACGGCTGATCCTGGCCGACGCGGTGGCCTACGTGGCGCGCTTCGAGCCCAAGGCCGTCGTCGACCTGGCCACATTGACCGGCGCCATCGGCATCGCGCTGGGCACGCAGGCGGCCGGCCTCTTTGACAACAACGCCGATCTGGAGGCCGCCTTGATGGGTGCGTCGGCGCAGAGCGGCGAGCGGCTGTGGCCCATGCCCATGTGGGAGGAGTACATGGAGCCGATCAAGGGCGACATGGGCGAGGTCAAGAACAGCGGCGGGCGGGGCGGCGGCGTCTCCACCAGCGCCAAGTTCATCGAGCACTTCACGGAGGGCTATCCGTGGGCGCATCTCGACATCGCCAACGTGGCGTGGAGCACGACCGAGCGCGACGCCATGACACCCAAGGGGGCGACGGGTTTTGGCGTGCGCCTGCTGGTCGATCTGGCCGAGAGCTATTGAGGCGAGACGGAAGGAATCGTCGATGAAGCATAGCACGATGATCAATCGCACCGTGACCGTCGCAACTGTTGCAGCGCTGCCGGCCCTTGCGCCGCTCGTTGCGCATGCGGCTGGTACGCAGCAAGAGGCAAGCGCCGCGCCAAGCCTGTGGCCGCTGATCCTGGCCATGCTGGCCGCGGCCTTCGCCATCGAGCGCGTGCTGGAACTGCTGTGGAATTACACCGAGTGGCTCCTGCTCAACAGCAAGCGCATGACTGTCACAACGCTCGTCTCCAGCGCCTATGTCAAATTCAAGAGCGGCACGAGCGTACTCCTCGGCGCAATCTTCGGCGTGCTGCTGGCGGGGCTCTTCACCTTCCACCTCTTTGCCGCCTTGCAGCCGCTGACGCTTGGCTTCCTGAGCGGGGTTCCGGCCAACTGGGACGTGGCGCTGTCGGGCGTCATCGTCGGCGTGCTGGCCAAGCCGGTGCACGATCTCATCGGCGTCATCGCCGGGCTCAAGGGCTTCCTCAGCGGCGCGGCCGTGCACCAACGTGAGGCGGCCGGCGCGGCCATGGCCGACGGCGTGCTCAAGCTGGCGCAGAGCGACGCGCAGGGCATGATCGAGGTGCCCGGTATGGGGCCGACACGCATTGCCGGCGCATATGGACAAGACGAAGACGGTAAGGAGTCTACAGCAGACGAAAAAAGCGCGACCGACCGCTATATCGAGATCCTGCACAACCGTACGGCCAGTTGACCCCGACGCCCCTGCCATTACAATCTCGCAAGTGCAGAGCCGGCGCCTTCAGGGTAGCCCAGGCACGACTGAGCCAAACGTGATCTCCCGTTCGTTCTGGATTCTGTGGAAGGGGCAGGATGTTGCTCGCGACATTGCAGCAACTCATTGCCGGGTAAGCTCTCCGCCTACAGGTTGGCAATGGCCGAGAAAAGGCGGGCGCGGTTCGCCGGCGAGACAAAGCCGGCAAAGTCACGCCTCATCTGGCGCCGCAGCTTCTCGATGATGCGGTCCTGGGTGCGCTCGTAACTCGTTGTGGCAGCCTCGCCATCGACGCTCTCGCCGCCGGCCAGCAGTTGTTTGCTGACGGCGGCATCGTTGAGATCGCCGAGATCATCCTGCAAGTTGCGCAGCGATTCGATGATCTCACCGGCCTGCGGGCCGAGCAGGTTCGCCACGAACTCCAGGTTATAGCGAAGGTACTTGCAGGCTATCCGCAGCCGGTGCAGGGTTTCGACCGGTACGGCATCCGCCTGTTCGAAGCATGTCTCGAAGGAGCGCACGCGCTCAAAGTTGCTCAACAGCATCGTGGGTGTGACATGACGCACCTGGAAGGGTATCACCTCGTCACCCGGCTTGGACTCGAAGTGGACGATGCCGGCGCCCGGCGTGCGGCAGAAACGCACAAAGTCGGCGACGAACGCGGCATACTTCTTGTTATCGAGCCACGCCACCAATTCGCCATGCGCCGAAGCGCGCTTCGCCAGCCATTCGTCCAATTTCGTTTGCAGATCGCCGGTCCACTTGCGCCGGTTCTTCTGCCGATACTCCTGCAACTTGCCGATCGCCACGTCCAGATCGCGCACGGCGCCCAACAAGCGGGCCGTTCGTCGCAGCCGCTTCAAGTAGCGGCGCGTCGCTTTCGGCTTGAAGTACTCTTCGTGAATGCGCGCCGCCGCCCGCGCACGGCGGATGGCCACCCGCGCGTCATGCACGTGTTCCGGGTCGCTTGCATGGCGCACGCCCGCCTCGTTGAGCAGCATCTGCATGAACTGTTCCTGCCAGATGACGCGGCACGCCTCCGCCATGTGCATGGAGGGCTGCACGCCCTGCCAGTTCTCCGGCGAGGCGAGCGGATGGCGGCTGATGATGGCCAACGAGCGCGCCAGTTTGCTCTCTGTGCTGGGCGTCAGCTCAAACGCGCCCAGAAAGCGATCGGCCAGCACATGCAACTCGGCCGCATCGACCCCTGGCTTCAGCTCGACTTCGACCTCGTAGGCACGGGCAATGACGGCGCCCTCGCGGCTCTGCCGGATGCGCATCTCGTCGAGGCTCAGTATGGCCAGCGTCGGCGCCCGGCCCCGCGTGCGCCCCGGCGCCTCTGCCGCAATGTCACGCACGCGCCGCGTCTGTTCGATGACGCAGATCGGCGCAAGCTTTGCCCGCGCATCCAGAACGCCGCCGAGCGCGCCGGCCAACGATGGCGGCATGTCGGCAATGGATTCGGGCAACTGCTCGCCGCCGAAGGACTCCTCAATCTCCACGCGCTGATAGATGCCGACTTCATTGGCCGCGCCGCTCCCTTTGAGCGTCATCACGCTGCCGTCGATGCCGGTCCGCACGCGCACCTGGTAGCCATGACGCAGGAGTCGATAGTCGGCCGTGTCCAGGTAGACATCGCGCACGACCTTCCTGGCAACCGGGCCAAAGCGGTAGCCGGCGACCGGCGACCGTTCGCGCGCCAGTGTCTCCAAAACGGATGGATCGACAACGGCGAATTTGGCTTCGATCTCCGTCGGCTGCTTCACCGCAACACTCATGGATCACTCCCAGACGAGATGTATGGTAAATAACAGGCAGAGTCAAGGCAGGCTCGGGACTGACGCCTACGGGTTTGCCCTGAACCTATCATATCATGATTACCACACCCAAGTCGCCACCGTTGTGAGGAAAACATGACCGCGTCACAACCAACCTTCTGGGCTCTGACCCTCAAGACTATCGTGGCCCACACGCTGACCTACTTCCTGGTCGGCCTTGTCGCGTTCACGGTGCTGGACTACACCACACTCTTTGCCGAGCCGGGAATGGCGTCAACCATGCGCCAGACCAGCGCCCCAATCGTCGCGCTTGGCCCGGCGCTACAGCCGATCCGCGGCGTTCTCTTTGCACTGGTCTTCTACCCGCTGCGCGAGATTCTCTTCGGGCGCCGCCGCGGCTGGCTGATCATCTGGCTCATGCTCGTCTCGCTCGGCATTCTGTCGACCTTTGCCCCCGCATCCGGCTCCGTGGAAGGGCTGATCTACACGACGATCCCGGCACGCGATCAGTTTTCGGGTGGTTTCCTCGAAGTGCTGACACAGTCGTTCCTGCTATCCGTACTTCTCTACTACTGGGTGACCCATCCGGAGAAGCGCTGGCTGACCTGGCTGCTGGGGATCCTCTTCGTACTGGTCGTCGCAATGTCCATCATGGGCTTCCTGATGGCCCCCGGCTAGCCGATCGCTACGCCGGCTCGTCCACGACGCGAGAAAGGGATCAATATGCCTGATATTCCGTCGACGATCGCGCTCCTCCAGGACGCGCTCTTGCGCCGCTTCGGTGACGAGATCGACCTCATCTTTCAGTACGGCTCGCACCTGCACGGCGCCACGAACCGCTTCTCCGACGTCGACCTCTCCTGGGTGCCCGTGCATGACACCACCTGGGGCAGCATCACCGTCATGGTTGACGAGACGCTCTTCGACCTCTACGCCATGCACTGGTCGCACCTGGAGCGCATGGCCGACTTCCGCGATGTCAGTTCAAGCGTGCTGTTGCATAACCGCATCCTCTACCAGCGCAACGATGCGGCCGCCGAACGCTTTGCCGCACTGGCCGGCCGCCTGCGCGCCGGGCTGGAGCCTTCAGGGCGCCGCGACATGGTCCGCCGCGCCCTGGAGATCTTCCAGAGCAGCGGCTATGACTACTACCTGCTGCGCGAGCAGGCCGCAGCGGGCCATGCTGCCGGCACGCTGAAGTCGGCACAGGCGATCCTGCGCACCGTGCTACACTGCGTGGCCGTCGCCAACCAGGCGTGCATCGACACGCGCAAGCTCGCACAGGTGCTGGCGCTGCCCAGGCTCCCGGACGGTTTTGCTGTGACCGTCGAGCGTGCCATCGCCGCCATGGCGCCGCGGGACGTGCAGAAGACCATCGACGCTCTGCTCGCCTCGACGCGCGCATGGTTGCTTGCAGAGCAGCGCGCCGCCCTGCGTGCCGATGCAACGTACGCGGCGGTATTTCACGCCGGCTACCCGGAACTGAAGCGCGACCTGCAGGCGATCATGCTGGCCTGCGAGCAAGCGGATCTCTATGCCGCCAAGGGTGCCGTGCTATCCTTGTTGCATGAGATGTCACGCGGCATTGCGCAGGTTGCGACGGGGATCGAGGTCACTCGATTCAATGCTCTCGCTGACTACGAGCAGCAGTTGATGGTCCTTGGTTTCCCGGCACTGCTCGCGCCGTTGGTAGCAGGAGACTTCCATGCGCTGGAACGTCAGTGTCACCACTTTGACCGGCGCCTTCAAGCCTTCCTGCAAGAGAACGGCGTCGGGCTCAACGACTTCGCCACGCTGGAAGAACTAAAACTTTTCCTCAGGCCATCGCCGCCGTCCGGGTGACGGCCGACAGCCAGATAAAGGAGCAGATTCATGCCAATGACTTCCAAGGAGCGCCTGTTGACGGCGCTTGCGCGCGGTGTGCCGGATCGCCTGCCTGTGACGACGCATCACCTGATGCGCTACTTCCTGGATACCTACATGGGCGGCATGGGAGAACAGGCCTTTTTCGACCATTTCGGGCTGGATGCCATCACCTGGGTTGTGCCGCATCGACCCTCAACGGAACAAGGCGAATTCTTTGACCCGCACCACACCACGCCCGGCTTCCTGGAGAGCCGCCGCATTGCCAGCGCCGACTGGCGTGTCGAGTCCGAAGACGTGCCGCATCCCCGCTACGCGACGACCCGCTACCGCTTTGTGACGCCCAAGGGCCAGCTCACGATGATGGTTCAGTCAAACGAGCACACCACCTGGGTCAGCGAACATCTAATCAAGGAGAAACACGACATCGATCTGATCGGCGAATTCGTCACCGCGCCCAAGTCCGATGTCGAGGCGGTCAACCGCGCCGCTGAGGCGTTTGGCGCGCGCGGGCTGGTGCGCGGCCATATCTGCTGCTTTGACATCTTCGGCCAACCCGGGACCTGGCAGGATGCATGTTGTCTCGTCGGTACGCAGCGCATGATCATGGAGACATTCGACGATCCGGCCTGGGTTCATACGTTGCTCAAAATCCTGCACCGCCGCAAGCGCATCTTTGTCCAATCACTCAAAGGCGCCCGCTACGATCTCCTGGAGTTGGGCGGCGGCGACGCGTCGACGACCGTGATATCGCCGACGATTTTCGAGAACTTCGTTGCGCCCTACGATGCCGATCTGATCGCGGCCGCGCATGAAGCGGGACAGCGCATCGTCTACCACACGTGCGGCGGCATGATGCCGATCCTCGAAACCATCGCCGCCATGCAACCCGATGCCATGGAGACGTTCACGCCCAAAGCGATGGGCGGCGACGTGCGTCTGGCAGAGGCCAAGCGCCGCATCGGCGACAAGGTCTGCATGATCGGCAGCTTCGACCAGTTTCATAACTTCATGAATTGCTCTGAAGCCGACACGCGCGCGGCCGTGCGCCGCGCCTTCGCCGACGCCGGGGAAGGCGGCGGCTTCATCCTCAGCCCATCCGACCACTTCTTCGACGCCGATCCCACCCTCATTGCGGCCTTTGCCGACGAAGCGCGCGCCTGTGTGTACAACTGAGCGCATCGTGCGCCTGTACATCTCCCAACCGTCGTGGAGCGCTAGGGCACGGTCCACTCGGCCAGGATAGCAGCGTTGTCGCCCTCCTCGGTCAGCGCGCGCTCACCCGTGGCGGCGTCATACCATCCCACGTCAAGGCGATAGCTCCCTGGCGCCAGCGTGTCTGGCAGGTGCAGCATGTAGCTCTCCGCCAGCACGGTCTCCGGCGTCCAGCCTGTCGTCGGATAGAAGCCATCGAGCGGCGCCTTGTCATGCTGCGCCACCAGCGACCCGTCCGGCCCGATTAAATGCACAAAGGCCGTGAGGTCGGCGGATGGCCGTTGCGACGCGCGCCACGCCAGGGCAACGGGAAGCGACATGCCGGGCGCCAACGTGGCGGGAAGTTGCTCAATCTGGTTCAGGCCGATGCCATTCGCCCAACGGGCGCGGGCCGGCTCGGCCAGCGACGCCGCCTCCGCGCCAACGTTGAACCATTGGAACGGCAGCGGATCGCCGAGCAACACCCCCTCCGGCGTGTACGCGACAACCTCCAGGCGATACCACCCATCGGTCAGGTCGTCGGGCAGATACATCAGTTTGCGATCGGGGATCGGGTCTTTGCCCACATCGCGCATGAGAATCAGCCCTTCACCCGGCGGACCATCCGCCTGCGAAATGCGCCGGCCATCGGCAGCCACCAATTGCACGGAGGTGCTAATCTGGTCGCGCAAGTCGCCATCCTGCGCCCAGTTCAGCACCAGGCGAAAGGGCTCGCCGGCGGCCGGCGCCGTCGCGTGCCAGCTCACCAGGTGCAACGGGCCAAGAACAAGGGGCGGCTCTGCCGTCTGGGCGACGGTGTACGCCGGCGAGGGCTTCAAGCTATCGGCAACAAAGACCAGCGTGCTGCCCACTTCGTGCGCGACGTCGAATTGCTCGAAGATCGTCTCCAGCGACGCCAGATCATAGCGGTTCGCAAGCCGGTCGCGGTCGACGACCAGCCAGATTCTACGTTCGGATCGGATCGCGGCCCGCAAGTCGCTGGCCGAGCTCAGCAACAGGGCGCCCGTCCACCGATCGACAAGGTGACCGTTCTTGCGCACCACGTATGGCTCGTAATCCAGGCCGCGCGCGTAGTAGCTGCACGGAGTGCCCATCACCCACGCACAGGCAGGCGGCTGCGGCGTCGCCACCCGATCGCCAGGCACGCGATGTTGCGCCACATACTCGAGCGCCGCTGTGTAGTCGACTGTGAGTGGTTTGAGCGCATCGCCTGCCATCGGCCACATCAGCCAAACGAGCACGCCCACGGCGCCGCTCGTGGCGGCCACGCGCCAGATACGCGACTCGCTAACCAGGTCGATGATCAACACCAGCCCGGCCGCGCCCAGCAACAGCCAGTTTGGTTCGACGAAAAGCATAAAGCGCGGTTCGTGCCAACTCTCCCCCACGACGGTCAGCACGGCAAGCCACATCGCTGCGAAGAAGAGCGCGAAGTAGAGTGTTGCCTGGTGATACGGCGCCAGCGCGGCCAGGCGACGGCGGCGCCACAGCAAGACGAAGAGGGCTACCGCCACCGCAAAGACGGCCAAGATCGACCACACCGGGCGCAGGTCATCCGTGAAGAGCGGACCAAACCCATCCCATGCGCTCTGCCATGCAAAAAAGAGGCCAACATATGCCTTCGTAGTTTGGATCGCATCAAACGCGTCGATAGGTCCCACGCGCTCCAGCGCAAAGCGCGCCAACATCGCCACGGCGCCGCCGGCGATGACAAACTGCACGGGGGCCTGCGCCAGGACGCCAATGCCATTCCACAGCAGCAGGCCAACGATGATGACAGGGTACAGAAGGATCATCTCTTCCTGCGTAAAGAGGGCCAGCGTGAAGAAAGTCACCACAAGCCAGGGAAGCCGCCAGCCGGCCTCCGGCCGCCGTGTCATGCGGTAGGCGGCCCACAGCGTGAGCATCGTCCAAAGCATGAACTGGGCATAGAAGCGCACACGCCCGGCGGCGTCGATCGCCTCTGCCAGCAGGGCCAGCGCAACTGCTGCCAGCAGCCCGACGCGCGCATTCCACTCCGAGCGGCCCATGGCAAAGATGACCACAATGCCGAGGGCGCCCATGACTACACTGGGAAGCCGGCCAATGACCGCATTGATGCCGCCAAGCGCCATCGCTCCTGCGGCCAGATAGGAGGTCAGAAGACCGCGGCCATAGAACATACCGCTGGGCAGTATGGGCAGGCCGCCGTCAAGAATTCGTGTCGCCGCATAGAGCGACACATACTCGTCGACGTGCAGACCGACCTGCTGGATATACAGAAGGCGCCACCATGCCCCGACACCGACAAAGAGGATCGCGATCAAGATGATCCCCCGCTCCCACCAATCAGTTCCTCGCCTTTTGTCATCGTGTTGTTGGGGCATTTCAGGGATCCTAAAGGAGAACTACCGGCTTCGATCGCTCGGGATAAACGCTACCTGTCCGACTGCCGGTCAACGTGCCAGGGGCATCACAGCGCATTGTTTGTCGCTATTTCCTCACCCTGCGGGTCGCGCACCACGGTGGTCCTGGATAGCGCGGATCACGGTGTACAGGCTACTGCCGTAACATGAACGGGAGATTAACGGCTTTCCCTACTGCTGCTGTATTGGTCGCTTCAGGAATCATCTGCCAACAGGCTGACAAGGGTCTCCGCCAACTGCGCCATGGCAGTGGCAGCATCCTCGCCCGCATAGAGCACAGCGGCCACGGCCTTGGTGTACGCGGACGACACCTGCGGATAGCGGCGCCCGGCAACCTTGGCCGGCCGAATCGCCAGACCGCCCGCCTCGATGAGCGCCAGTATCTGCCGATAGATGGGGTGTCGCGCCAACAACTCAGGGTCGTCATACAGCGCGCGTAGGGAAGGTGGGTGCGGGTTTTGCGCCAGCGCTCGTGCCCGCTGCGCCGGCTCCGACGTAATGTCCATGAGCAGCTTCAGGGCCTTGCCCGGGTCGGCAGCCGCAGCGCGTATGGTTAACGGCCAGCCACCCAGCGTCGCTGCGTGACGTGCCGCGCCCGCTGGCAGCACTGTCAGTCCTGTGCAATCGCCAACGACAGGATCATCAAGGATCGGATACCCTACGGTCCATAGTCGCATAAACGCGGCCTCGCCACTACACCAGACGCGAAGACTGTCGCCTTCGTGCGACTCACTCACACTTGGCGGCGAGATGGTTCCAATCCAGGAGCGCGCCTGCTCGAGCGCGGCAATCGTGCGTGCGTTGTAGACCGTCACCGCGCCGTGCTCGTCCACAACCAATCCGCCGCCTTCGCTGTGCTGCCACTCCAGCGCGTTGCAATTCAGATGTTCTGAGGGATACCCCTGCCAGATAT
Organism: Caldilineaceae bacterium; assembly: GCA_020634815.1. Classification (GTDB taxonomy): domain Bacteria; phylum Chloroflexota; class Anaerolineae; order Caldilineales; family Caldilineaceae; genus Caldilinea. The sequence goes on from JACKBA010000038.1 coordinate 46,038, forward strand.
AGCCCCAGAAGTCGGGATGGCCTGCCGCGCGCTCGCACGCCTGAATATGCGCAGCCATACGTTCCAACTCCGCCCACGTGCGTGGTGGCCCACCGAAACCGTACTTTTCCAGCAGATCGCGGCGGTAGTAGAGCGCGCCGACGTCGAGCATGTAGGGAAAGGCCAACAGCCGGCCGTCGATGCGACAGTTTTGCGCCAGCACTGGTAGCAAACCGTTTTGCTCTTCGGCTAGCGGGCCGGAGAGGTCCAGCACATCATCCACCATACCAGGAAGCCAGATAAGATCCAGCGGCACGACGTCGCGGTACGGCAAGGACTGGATCGCTACCTGCCTGGTCTGCTCCAGTAGCAACATCGTATCGCCGGCAACTCCCATCTCGTAGGTTCTCAGGGTCATCTCTACGCTGCTCAAGGCGACTGCCGCCACGGCCGCGTCCGGGCCGCCCGCCACGCGCTGCCAGATATAGTGCAGATGTCCGCGCAGGCTATGTAGATAGCCGCGCAGGTCAGGCGTCGTATTCAGCCGCGTAAAGAGCGCACGCAACGTCCCCTTGGTCAGCGCCAGGTAATAGTCCTTATAGCGCTCGAACGCGGCCGCCGCCGCGCCGGTGATCGCTTCCAGCTTGCGCTCCGCCAGGCGACGGATGACCTCGTGCAGCCCATAGCGATCCACCGCAACCAGACGAATGAGCGATTTGTCCACGAGGCGCATGATGCTGACGGCGGTCGTATCGGCGATGGCCAGCGCTGCCTCCACTGTGAATTCGCCGCGCAGCACGGAGAGCGTCGCCAGCACGCGCTGCTCCTCCGGCGCCAGCATCTGCCACGACGCCTCGAAACTTGCCAGCAGGCTGCGCTGGCGCGCCGGCAGATCGCGCAACGTCCCCTCCTGCATGGCATCCAGCGTATCAAGCCCGGCGGCTAGATTGTCGGCGATCGCAGCGCAGGGCAGCCGGCCCACCTGCGCCGCGGCAAACTCGATGCCGAGCGGCAGCCCGCCGACCAACTGGCAGATGCGCACGACGTCGGGCAATTCGGCGCGCTGGATGGCGTAGCGCGGGCGCGTACGCCGCGCCAGTTGCAGGAAGAGTTGCACCGCGGCGTAGTCGCCCAGGTTCGTCTCCTCCGCATTGGCCGGAAAGGGCAACTCATCCACGGCGTAGCGCCACTCCCAACTGGCGGCCAACGCCTCGCGCGAGGTGACGACGCAGACCAGACCCGGAACTGCCGAGAGCAGCGCTTCCACTTCCGCCACACCGCCGGGCAGCAGATGCTCGAAGTTGTCGATCACCAGCAACAGGCGCCCCTCTACCTGCTGCAAGCGATCGGTCGCGTTACCATCAGCCACACCGTCCAGGTCAAAGGCCTGCGCGGCGACAGTCACAAGTTCGGACGCGGTGACGAGCCCCGCCACGCTCTGCCACGCAGCGGCGGCAAAGGCCGCCTGGTGACGATGCGCGAGCGCCAGGGCCAGGCGCGTCTTGCCGATGCCCCCCGGCCCGACGATGGTGATGGCACGACAGTCAGGCTGGGCCAGCATCGCGCCCAGTTCGGCCAGCTCGCGTTCGCGGCCGACCAGCGGCGACAGTTCGGCCGGCAGACGCGCGCGGCGGCGCGGGCTCGCCTGCCCCGGCACCGTCTCCGCTGCCACGTTGGCCGCGCTGCTTGCGCCTGAGCGAATCTTCTCATAGAGCGCCTGGGTCTCGACGCTGGGCTCAACCCCCAATTCGGAAGCCAGGCAATCGACGCAGAACTCGTACTGGCGCAATGCGGCGCCGCGCTGGCCGTCGGCGGTCAGCGCCTCCATCAACTGGCGGTGCGTCTCTTCGCGCCACGGCTCCATGGCCAGAATCTGCCGCAGACAGGCGACCGCCTCGGCATGGGCGCGGCGGCGCCGATGGCCGTGAGCGAGTTCTTCGAGCAAACGCACCGCCACCCCGCGCAGCCGCTCCTGCGTGTGGGCGAGCCATAGCTCATAGTCGGGCGCATTGCGCACCGCAAAGCCTTGCAGGAAGTCGCCCCGATAGAGATCGATCGCGGCCTGCATCTTTTCTTCCACACCTTGCGACAGACCATCCTGCGCCAGTTGCTCGAAGCGGCGCACATCGCACGCGACATGCTCCGGCGTCAGCCCGATGGTGTCCCGATCGGCGACAATCCATGCGTCGAAGCTTTGGCGCAAGAGGGAGAGCGACTTGCGCAGATTGCCGCGTGCCGCCGCATCGTTTAGGTCGCCCCACAGCAGGACGGCAAGCGACGTGCGCGGCTGCGGCCGGCCGGCGGCGGCCAGGTAGTAGAGCAACGCCAGTTCCTTGGCAAAGAGCGAACCGTCGGGGGCGATCCCGTCGAGGCGGATGTTGGGTGTACCCAGGAGGTCGAGTTCGAGCATAGCTGCCTCACCCGCTTGAAATTCACGCTAATTCCACGCGCACCGCACGCTCGCCGCACGCTCGCTCGCGCATACTGGTAGCGAGCAGATGACTCACCAGGGTGGGCGACGGGAAGGCACACTGGAGCGCCGGAGATCGCTCACCCAGTTCAAACCAAGGAGAGAATCATGAACACGACCTACCGCCCGCTGGCTCTCGCCATCATCGTGGCGCTGGTGCTGATCGTACTCTTCGTGACGGCGGCTATGGCCCAGGACGAGCCGGTCACCCTGCCCGTCACTGGCGCCGGCAACGCCTCCTACGAGTACATCTCGCGTCTCGACGAGTTGCGTGGCATGGCGCGGCCCATGCTGGCCCATCCCGAGGTCTACGAGTTCTCCAGCGACCTGGCAGCGCTCAACACGATGACCTATCGCGCTGCGGCACGGGCCGGCTACGAGAACGACGCCAACGCCTTCATCACGAGCCTCGACCAGTTGCGCACCATGCAGAGCCGGTAAGACAATCGCTTCTCCTTGGCCAGAGGGGGACCGGCAACGGTTCCCTTCTGGCCGCGTCTGCGCTCGTGTCCCTATCCAACTATAGCAGAGATTTGTTGCCTGGGGAATGGGGTAGGCGTTCACTGATATTGCCCCGATTTGGTGGAATGTGAGATAAAACCCATACGCTACCAATGGAGGCAATGATGATAATGGGTACGACACGACGAACATACCGCAGCCAGTGCGTGCATGTGCCAACCGGATGGTTCGAGCGTTCAGTTCACCCCGCCCGCCGGTTCAAACCGGCGTCTGACAGGAGAAACCCGGCTCAAGCCGGTTGGGTCATCCCGCTCAGTGCGCTTCAGCGCAGCTTCTCCTATCAGGGGCCGAATTCATTCGGTGCCTTCGTGCGCGGTCCGCCGGCCGGATGGTTCTGGCGCTCAGCGTTCAGCCCCGCCCGCTGGTCGGCCGCATTCCACAGCCGCGTTTCCAGGGCGGTGGTTGCGGTGTCGTTTTCGGATGGTGCGATCCAGCACACGTGAGTGATCTCCGGGAGTGGTCCGCGGGCGGTTGGTCGATGCGGCTGCTTGGTTTCGGGATGGGTAGTCGCCATCGTGCGGCGGCGCGGTTGCCAGTATTGTCGCTTTCATACCACAGCGTGGCGACCCGTGGGCAAAGGTGGGAGCGAGGGTTATGTATCTCGTCTGGTTGATTACCCAGCTTTGAGCATCATTGCCTGACCTGGAGCGCCAGTGTTATACTCGCACATGAGGAGTCGTCGTGCACAGTGTGGGAGAAACGTATGCAACCGACTATCACAAGAGAGCAAATCTGGGAGCGACTCGACAAACTGGATTCGTTTCAGCAGCAGACCGTCGTGGCCTTCATTGACTCTCTTCTGCAACCGAAAACGCCCGCCGTCCAGCGCGACAAAAGCTGGTTGCTTGCCCTGTCGGTCTGGAGTGACGAGGACATTGCGCGTGTTCACAAAGCTCAGGATGAGATCAACGCATGGAATATCCCCGCGTCCTGATCGATACCTCCATCATCATCGAACACTTGCGCAAGCGGGATCGACGCAAGAGTGTTCTTTACCGCATCGCCGGCGACTATGAACTGTGTGCGGCAACGGTTGTCGAGTTTGAACTGTACGCCGGTGCAATCGACGAACAGAAGTTCCACGATGTTCAGGAAATCTTGGAGCGGTGTGAGCTTCTGCCTTTTACCTCCCCTGTTGCCCAGGTCGCGGCACGGACATATCTCGATTTGAAAGCAGCGAATCAGCTGATCGAGATGCGCGATCTTTTTATTGCGGCGACGGCGCTCGCCTATGGCCTGCCGCTGATGACCCTAAATGCGGGACATTTTGGCCGCGTTGAGCAACTGCAGCTTCAGCCTTTGCCGTAACGATTGCTGATTTCCACCCTCCACCGCTTCTTTTCCCGCCGCCAGCCCGCAGCTCGATATTCGAACTGGTAGGCGAGGAGATCGCCGCCATCCCCGATGTGCGCATCCCCTGCAACAGGTCGCACCGCGCCCGCCGGTTCAAACCGGCGTCTGCCAAGAGAAACCCGGCTCAAGCCGGTTGGGTCATCCCGCCCAGTGCGCTTCAGCGCAGCTTCTCCGATCAGGCGCCGAATTCATTCGGTGCGTGCGTGCGCTTGTGCCGTGCCCTTCTCCCCATCCTGCCACGCCGCCACCATCGTCCGCACGACGGCGGGTTCGCTCCACACGACCGCGTCGAGCTGCACGGCCTGCGCGCCGGCGGCCAATGCCTGAAGCATCTGGCCGGCGGTGAAAATGCCGCCGCTGGCGATGAGCGCGCAGGGCAGGCTCTGCTGCGCAACGGCAACCAACTGGTCGAGCAGCGTGGCAAAGAGCAGCGGTCCGTGCAGCGCCCCCGTGGTCACAGCGCCTGCCCGCAGCGCCGAACCCGCAGGCGGCTGGGCGACGACAAGCCCTACGGCGCCGGCCGCAACGGCGCGCTCGGCCAGGTCGCCGGCGCGGCCCCACGGCAGCTTGACCCACAACGGCAGATCCGCCACCCGCTGCGCCGCGCGCAGCCCCTCGGCCAGGGTGGATGGCGCCAGGCCGGCCGGAACCGACCACTCGATGCCGGCCACGGCCTGCGCGCCGGCCACGCGCGCCGCCGCCTTGGCGAAATCGGCCGCCGCCTCGTCCACAAGCTGGACGACGACCGGACAGCCGGCCCGCGCCCACGCGCCGGCATAGCGCTCGACCGCCCGCCGCGCGCTGCGGCTGAAGCCGGAGGGCAGCGCCAGCACGCCGCCCTCTACCTCCACCAGGCCGCTGCGGCCGTAGCCGTGCCCCGCCGCGCTCACCGGGCCGGCGACGATGGCGCCGGGTGCGCCGCCTTCCAGGCGCGGCAGCCGGTCGCCAAAGCCCGCGGCCGCCGGCGCGAGCAGCACCGGATTCTCCACGATCAGCCCGATCTTGTGGCCCGGCGCCAGGTCGATCATGGGTGCGCTCATCGCTGCCTCCCGGCCGGCAATGTCGCCACGGTGCCGTCGCTGCGGTTGGCGATGAGCACCGCGCCGGGGAAGCTCTGGATGACGCCGGTAAAGGCTTCGGACTGGGCATCGGTGGCAAAGCCCAGCGTCTCCCACGCGCGGTCTTCGGCCCACAGCGCGCCAAAGCGGCCGCCGGGCAGATAGCGGTCTTCGGGCGGCTGCGGCACATCCGGGGGCAGTTCGCCGGCGGGCGGCGCGATGCGGCGCTCCCACGCATCGACGCCGTAGCCAGAGACGACGTAGACCTCGGCGACTTCGTCGAGACCGACCATGTAGCCACGATCGAAGCGCAGCACCTGCGCCGGCCCGCTCTGTGCCCCACCGGTGGGACAGCCGAGCGCCGCCTGTTCCTCAAGCGGCAGCGCAAGGATCGCCGGACGAAACACTTCGTCGATCGCGTCAAGACAGGCGATCAGGGTCGGGTCGGCGCTCGGCGTCGGCGACGGCGTCTCGGTCGGCGTCTCCGTGGGCGTTTCGGTTGCCGTCGGTTCGGGTGTCTCGCTCGGCGTGGCGGTAGGCGGCTCCTCGGTGGCCGTCGGCGCCGGTGTCTCTGTATCCGTGGGCGTCGCCGTGGCGGTGGATGTCGCCGGCTCGGGCGTGGCGGTCGCCGTCACCTCCGGCGTTGGCGTGGTCGATGTCACCGGCGGCAGGACGATGGCGCCCTCCACCGGCGATGGGGTTGGCGCCGGGCGATCGATCGGCGGCGGCGGCGCGCCGTTGAAGAGGCGCGGCGCCTGCATGCCGATGAGCACGCCCAGGAACATGACGATGAGCCCGGCCACGAGTAGCAAGGCAATTGTGGTCCAGGTGAAGCCGCGCCCCGCGGCCGGGCGCGGCGCTTCAGGCACGGGCGTGACCGCGGTACGCGTCGGCGGCGTCGCAGGCGGGGCGTGGCCGCCGGCAGCCGTTGTCCCCGGCCGCACCAGCGGATTGGCCGGCCGCGCCGGCAACACGCCACCGGGCGCCGGCACGAGTACCGTGGTCGACGCGCTCTCGACGGCCGCGGAAGCCAGCGGCAGCGCCGTCATGGTCAGCGTAGCGGTAACCTCGCCGCCGCTCTCGTCGTCGCGCAGCGGCGTACGTCCTGCGGCCAACACCAGGGCATCGGCCATCTCCGCCGCTGTCTGGTAGCGATCTTCGGGGCGCTTGGCCAGGCTGCGCTGGAGAACCTCGACCATGAGCGGCGAGAGTTGGCGATAGGTCGCCTCGTCGATGGTCAGCGGCTCGTAGACGTGCGCGTGCAGAATCTGTGTCGTCGTGCCGGCAAAAGGCATCCGCCCGCTGATGCAGCGATAGAGCACCGCACCCAGCGCGTAGATGTCGGCGCGGCCGTCGACCTCGCGGCTGCCGGAGCACTGTTCCGGCGCCATATAGGCCGGCGTGCCCACCGTGCGCCCCATGTTGGTCAGCTCGGGCGCGTCAAGCGCGCGGGCGATGCCAAAGTCGGTGAGCAGCGGCACCACGGGGTATTCCAGCTCCTCCAGTTGCACGCTGTTGGGCGTGCCGGGGCTGGCCGGGCGCATGAGGATGTTGCCCGGCTTGACGTCGCGGTGCACCACGCCCTGCTCGTGGGCAAAGGCCAGCGCGCGCGCAACGGGCTCGAGCAGATTGGCCGACTCTTCCGGGCGCAGGCGGCCGCGCTGGCGCAACAGGTCGGCCAGACTGTCGCCCTCCACCAACTCCATGGCGATGTAGGCGACCTCGCCCTGCGGCGCGATGCCGATCTGGAGGATGCGCACGATATGTGGATGGCGCAGCGCGCCCGCAGTCATCGCCTCGCGGCGGAAGCGGCTGTAGGCCTTCTCGTCGGCGCCGGGCAGCAGCAGCTTGAGCGCCACCGTCTGCCCCTGCACCTGGTCGTAGGCGCGGTAGACCGTCGCCACCCCGCCGCTGCCCAGTTGCTGGCCGATGAGATAGCGCCCGATCTGCTTCCCCGTCAGGTCCGCCAGTCCGGCGCCGCCGATCTGACTGCCGCGGTCTGCGTCGTCGAAGGCTAAGGGGTCCACTGGATTGCGTGCTCCAACCAGTTCGTCAACACGCCGCGGATGGGGCCGATCTCGATCTCGGCGCCGCCGTCGATGGGCACGACAAAAAGCCGCCACACACCGCCGCGGTCGCTGGCAAAGGCCACATAGTTGCCGTCGGGACTCACCGCCGGCAGGCCGTCCTGAGCCGGGTTGTTCGTCAACTGGAGCAGCGAGCCATCGACCAGCGAGAGGCGGAAGACCTCCCAGTTGCCGCTGCGCGTGCTCATAAAAATGATGTTGTTGCCGTCGGGCGTCCACACCGGGCGCAGGTCATTGCCGTTGTTGCTCAGCCGCAGCCGGTTGTCGCCGCTGATCTCCATCAGGTAGAGACCGGGTTCCTCGCCGGCCGCGTTGATGCCGTTGTAGGCCAGCCTGTCGCCAAAAGGACTCCACGCCGGATCCTTGCCCAGCCCCAGGTCCTGCTCGGCGCCGGTGGCAAGATTGCGGATATAGATGCGCGCGCGGCGGTCGCCGGCGCGCGTGCTGCTGTACGCCAGCGCGCTGTTGTCGGGCGACCAGCTTGGCGGCGCGTCGACGGCGTCCTCGGGCGAGTCGGTGACGCGGCCGGCGCGTTCATCGGGATTGCGCGCCGCGGCCGGGTCGAAGAGCGCGATGCCCAGCTCCGTGGGGCGCGTGCTGCGAAAGGCGATGGTGCTGCCGGTGTGCGGCGCGCCTGGCTGGGCGCCGTCGGCGATCAGCAGGCTGGACGCGGCCTCCAGCGCGGCGGGTGCGGCATAGGTAGCGTAGCGATCGCCCTCCTGCGTGGAGTAGAGCAGGCGCCCACCCGCCGCGGCCAGCGCGTTGGTGATCTCGGCGATGCGGCGCGTGCGCGTGCACTCGGCCTGATACTGGCCGAGCAGGCTTGCCGCGCTGTTGTCCGGCAGCACGCCGATGGCGCCGGCCAGTTGGTCGGCCGCGGCGCAAAAGGCCTCGGCCTGCGCAAGCTGCTCGCCGTAGTCGACCAGCCGGTTCCACAGATCGCGGCGCGCCGTGACGTTGTTGACCAGATCCGGCGCCATGAGACCGAGCAGCGCCATGCGGATACGGATCGCCGGCTCGGCATCCGGGCGCAGGGCGAGCGCCTTGCCAAGCTGGGTATCGGCCGCGGTGAAGTCGCTGCGCGCCAGCGCCCTGGCCGCCAGCCCCATGTAGATATCGAACAACATCGTGTTGATCGTCTCGGCCTGGTAGCCGTTGTCGATGCGCTGCACCAGCGTGACGTAGTCGAGCGCAGCCTGCCAATCTTGCGTAGCATAGGCGTCCTGCGCCTGCTCCCAATAGTCGTCGATGCGGCCGGCGGGCGTGGGCAGCGGGGCCGGTGTGACGGGCGTGCCGGCCGGCGGGACACTCGCCGTGCTCGCCGCCGTCGCCGCCGGTGTGACGGGCGCGGCAGGGGAACTTTCCGGCGCGGGCGTGGCGCGAGCCGGCGTCGCTCCGACGGCGGGTGCGGCGGGCGTGACCTGCGCTGCGGCTTCGGTCGACGGCGCGGCGGGCGTCACCGTAGGCGTGGCCCCGGCGACGACGACCGCCGCGGGCGTGTTCACGACCTGGCCGCCAAAGAGATCGCCCGGCAGCATGGTCAGCGCGACCCAGCCGGCGCCGCCGACGACGAGCAGCGCCAGCGTCGTCGCCAGCAGCAGGCCGGTCCAGCGGCGCGGCTTTTGCACGGCAGGCAGCGCCAGCGGCGTGACCGTACGCGGCAGCGGCGCGGCCGGCCCGACGATTTCGACGGCGTCGGGCGTAGCCGCGCGCGGCGCCGGTCCTGCCACGAGCACCTGCATGGGCGTGGTCCCGCGCACGGTCTGCAACGCCGGCATGGTCGAGGTATCGTCGGCGGGCAGGCGGTCGGTCTCGGCGGGCGGCAGGGCCAGCAGCGTATCGAAGGCCAGCGCCATCTCGCTGCCCGACGCATAGCGCCCGGCCGGCTCTTTGGCCAGCGAGCGACGCAGCACCTCCACGGCGGCGGGCGGCAGCGCGGCCAGCACCGCCTCCGGGATCATGAGCGGGTCGTAGACATGGGCGTGCAAGATCTGCGTCGTCGAGCCGGTGAAAGGCGGACGGCCCACCACGCAGCGGTAGAAGACGGCGCCCAGCGAGTAGATGTCGGAGCGGCCGTCGAGGTCGTGGCTGTCGGCGCACTGTTCCGGCGACATATAGGTCGGCGTGCCGATGGTGCGACCGGCGCCGGTCAGTTCGGGCGCATCCAGCGCGCGGGCAATGCCGAAATCGCTGAGCAGCGGGATGACCCAGCGCCCCAGCGCATCGACGCGCACGGCACCCAGCGCGCCGGCGGTCGCTTCCTGTAGGAGCACGTTGCTCGGCTTGACGTCGCGATGGACGATGCCCTGCTGATGGGCATAGGCGAGGGCGCGCGCCACCGGGCCGAGGACGGCCGCCGCGTCGCGCGGGGTCAGGCGGTCGCGCTCCTCGATCACTTCGTTGAGGCCAGGCCCGTCGACGAGATCCATCACCAGGTAGGTGATGCCGCTGTAGGCTTCCTGCCCTTCGCCGATAATGGGAACGATGTTGGGATGGTTGAGCAGGCCGTGGGTGCGCGCCTCCTGGCGAAAGCGCTCGCGCACCGTACCGTCGGCATCGGGCAGCAACACCTTGACCGCGGCGGCCGCGCCGCTCTCCACATTCACCGCCCGGTAGACGGCCGCCATGACGCCGCCGCCCAGCCGCTCCAGCAGCCGGTAATCGCCGACCTGATAGCCGGTCAGCAGGCCGCGCGCCGGCTCGGCCCGCGCAGCACCGCCGGCGGGGGCATCCGTCGCGGCGGACGGCGCATCGGGTTCGATTGGTACGCGATCGGCTGACGACATGAACGGTTGGCTTCGATCGTGAAATCTTTGCCAGTTACCCTGGTTGCTGCTATATTTTCAAACGATTGGCAGCGCCAAAAAGGTTCGCTGAACCGAGGCGAGTATAGCATAGCGCCCAGGTTCATCCCAAAGGAGAGCGATGTGAGCAGGTACGGCCGGCTGGTCTGTTTGAATGGCCCGAACGCCGGGCAGGAAGTCGAATTGAGCCGCGAAATGACGGCCGTCGGACGCTCAGCCGAGGCTGGCCTCCGGCTCGAAGACCAGTTCGCCTCGCGCCAGCATGCCGAGATCCTGCGCGTCGGCACGAGCTACCAGGTGCGCGACTTGCAGAGCAAGAACGGCGTCGTCGTCGACGGCGAACGGCTGGCGCCCGGCGCCACCGCGTGGCTCGCCGACGGCGTGGAAGTCCAGTTCGCCTCGACGCGCTATCGCTTCCACGACCCGTCGGCCACCGTCACCGCCCCGTCGCTCATTGCCGTCAGCGAGCCCGGCCTGCGCGTCGACTTCACGACGCGCCAGGTCTACGTCGACGGCCGGCCGCTGGACCCGCCGCTCAGCGTCAAGCAGTTCGACCTGCTCTGGTTTCTCTACCAGAATCGCAGCCGCGTCGTCAGCAAGGATGAGATCGCCCAGGCCGTCTGGCCCGAGGCGCAGGGCGACGTCTACGATGCCAACATCGACCGCATGGTGAGCCGCGTGCGCAGCCGCATCGAGCCGGACAGCGGCGAGGAGCCGCGCTTCATCCACACCATCCGCGGCTACGGCTATCGTATGGAGGCCTGACCGGTTGCACGGCGCGGGAACCATCTGCCCGCGCCATGCGTTCTGATCGAACAGAGGCATCGCGTACCCCGCGCGTCGTTTTGCGTCCCTCCATCGCGTAGGAAAACAGTCCGACTCGCGTCCTGAAATTTTCAAGCGCCCCTAAGCTTTGGCTGCTACCCTTGAGATGTGCCGCGCACTGAGCGCGGCCGCAGCGAAAGGGAGTTTGTATGACTATGAGCATCAGCCAGGCAAACACGTTGTCATTTCGGACACCTGTCCAGCCGCGCACCACGCCGGCCATGACTGCGGCGTGGGAAACAACCGGCAGCACCGCGCTCGACGGCGCCATCCAGGCCGCGCGCCTGGGCGACGACCGCGCCTTTGCGCACCTGATCGACCTCTACCGCAGCGCCGCCCAGCGGCTGGCGCAGCAGATTCTGCATACCGAAGAAGCGGCCGCCGATGCGGTCCAGGAAGCGATGATCAAGGCGCACCGTGCCATGGAGCGCTTTCAGGAGGGCAACTTCCGCTCGTGGTTCCTGCGTATCGTCACCAATACCTGCTACGACCATCTGCGCCGGCAGAAGCGCCGCGCCGCCGTCAGCCTGGACGAGCTGACCGAGCAGCACGGCATCGATTACCTGGCGGCGGAGGAGTACGTCGCCGAGGATCCCGAGCACATCGTCCTGCAAAATGAAGGGATGCGCCTGCTGCTGGCCGCCATCGACGAACTGCCGGTCTACCATCGCAACGTGGTGCTGCTGGTGGATGTGCAGGGCTATGACTACGCCGAGGCCGCCGAGTTGCTCGACCTGCCGTTGGGCACGGTCAAATCGCGGCTGAGCCGCGCACGTGCCGCCCTGCGCGACCAACTGGTGCGCGCCGGCATCGTCGGCAATGTGATGTAAATTCAGATTCGATCCTCAAACCAGTAGCGGCGGGGCAAATGCCCTGCCGCTATTTGTTTTGGCGCGGTGAAAATACTTAGCCACAAAGACACGAAGAACACCAAGGGGCACAAAGAAAGCCTGGAATTCACTGTTTTGTCTCACGCGAAGGCGCGAAGGCGCGAAGCGGGAAAAGTCTTACTTCGCGGCTTTGCGTGACATTCGCGAGATACTGAAATTCCGGATGCCCTGCAACCGACCCGCGATCCAGATTTCCTTTGTGCCTCTTCGTGCTCTTCGTGTCTTCGTGGCAGCGGTTTTGCTTCTCCGTTTCCTTTGTGCCCCTTGGTGCTCTTCGTGTCTTCGTGGGGGTGCGCAGCGTGCGTCGCACTTTCCGCTTCTTCGTCGACCTTTTCGCCAACTTCCTGGGACGCACCCTCTTCGTGGCAGTGGTTTTGCTTCTTCGTTTCCTTTGTGCCCCTTGGTGCTCTTCGTGTCTTAGTGGCAGCGGTTTGATGTCGTCCACTCACACAGCAAAGGCCCACGTGCCCGGCCCGTGGACGGCCAGGTAGAGCGGCACGGCGCGATCGAGGTCGGCGCGCACGGCGTCGGGCTGGTCGCGCAGCCACACGCCGAAGTCGCTGCTGTACGGGTGGCCGCTCTCGGCGGTGAGCAGGTGCAACTCGCCCATCGCGCCCGTTGCCGCCATCATCCCCGACGCGGCATAGGCCGGGCGCAGCACGCTGTGGTCATAGTCGACGTGGCGAAAGATCGGGCGCCATGCCCAGCCGCCGCGCCCATGCTCGGCTTCCAGGATCAGATACTGGGCGAGCGTGTCGCCGTTGTAGGGCAGGCCGACGCTGCCGCCGTTGTAGATCGTCCACGGCGCCACCGTGCGGGCAAGCGGGCGGTGTGTGTGCGCGCAGACGATGACGGGCTCTGCCACGCCGCTCAGTCGCCGGCGCACCGTGGCATCATCCGTTTCCGGGTAGATTCCGGTGAAGAGATTCTCCGGAATGCCGTGAAAGAGGCGAATGGGCGGCAGCCCCGGCAGCGCGATGCGCCGCGCGGCGGGCAAACGGCGCAACACGGCCAGATGGCGCGGCGCCAGCGTGCTCGCCGTCCACCACAGCGAGCGAAAGCGATCGCGGTTGGTGAAGGGCGGCGTATTGTTCGGCGTGAAGATGCGCCCGACGACGAGATCGTGGTTGCCCACGATCGCCGGCCACCCCGCGTCGGCGATGAGATCCATCACCTCGTTGTTCCACGGTACGCGGTTGACCTGGTCACCGGCCAGATAGACCTGGTCGACGCCCTGGCCGCGCAGATCGGCGACGACGGCTTCCAGGGCGGGCAGGTTGCCGTGAATGTCGGCGAGAAAGGCGAGGCGCATGGGCGAGGCGGTGGCGGTTAGCGCGCCGCGCCGTTGTGGAGCGGGTCGCGCTCGCGCACATACTGGCCGCGACCCGTGCGCTGGTCGTATTGCGCAAACACAGTTTGCAGGCCGTCGCGGTCGGGGTCCAGACCGTTCTCGTAGGCCCAGCGGTAGAAGTAGATGATCTCGACCTCGGCGGTCACCAGTTCCCAGTAGAAGAGGTGCGACATGACGCCGCCGGCCTCCAACATGCCGCGCCGGGCATAGGCGTCGAGCGCGGCGGCGCGATCGTAGGCGACGCGGTGATGCGTAACGGCCCAGCCACCGGGCTCCAGCGCCGGGTCGACGCTCTCGATAACGGCGAATTGCGCCTCGGTCTGCCGGTTGAGCGGCAACCCCACGCTGCCGGGGTTGACGATATGCCAATGGCGCGCCGGCCCGTTGGGACGCTGCATCTCGCCGTGCGGGTGCGTGCTGAGTTCCGTACTTTCCGCCGGCTGCCAGGTGACGTGGCGGTCGATCTGCACGTGCGTGTGCGCGGTGACAAAGGTGCGCTCCGGCACGCCGGCCAGTTCGGCGGCGACCTTCTCCTCCGGCTGGTTGCGGTAGAGGCCGACGCGATTGCGGCCGGGCAACCCGTGCGTCATGCGCAGCGGCTGCGTGCCGGGAAAACAGAAGGTGCGCTCGTCGGGCAGCATGGCGAGAAAGGCCGATTGCGCCGGCGTGATGCGCGCCAGGAGCCAGTGCAGTTGCCCCCAGCGTTCGGCATCGTCGCTGCCCGCCACCGCACGCTCGGTGCCGTGATCGAGCAGGTAGAATTCGTGGTTGCCGCGCACGATGGCCCAGTCGGTGGCGCGCAGGCGGTCGACGACCTCGGCGCTAAAGGGCACGCCGTTGATCAGGTCGCCGTTGACGGCCACAAAGTCAGGCTGGATCTGCTCCAGGGTTGCCAGCACCGATTCGAGCGCCGGCAGGTTGCCGTGAATGTCGGCCAGGATTGCCAGGCGCATGATCAATCGCCCAGGATGGCGCGGGCGATGATCAGCCGCTGGAT
>JACKBA010000039.1 GCA_020634815.1 Caldilineaceae bacterium
TGAAGCCGCACCTGGAAAATGAGCGCGTCACTCAACCACAGGTATCCCCAACTCTTGATGCCGTGATGCGTCAGAATTTCCTTGATACTGGCGCCGTTCCAACCCTGGTCTTCGGGGATGCGAAAACCGACTGAGCGACCATTCCACAACGTCTGGACGAAGCCAATCAGTGGCGTGATCCAGTCTAGCGTCCCGCCCACCTTTAGAAAGCCTTCCATCTTGTCCCCCTCCTGTCTCTCTACACGCCTTGGATAGATATATCGCCACTATAGCACAAATGTTCCAATCCTGATCGTGCGATTTCCCGACGGCCTTGACAGGCCTTGTCTTCGGCCGTAGGCGCGCCCGTTGGCCGTTGGGTTTCGCTCCGCGACTGACAACGATTGCTCTGCGATTGACGAAGTTGGTGCTGCGATTGAGGAATTCAGTGCTGCGACTGACAATTTCAGTGCTGCGATTGACGAAGTTGGTGCTGTGATTGACAAGGTTGGTGCTGCGACTGACGAAGTTGGTACTGCGATTCACATTGCAAGTTGGTCGTTCGGTGGATTGGGCGCACAGGAACGCCGTGCAGTGCGCCGGCTCCAGCATGGCAGCCTGTCGTCGCGCCGCGTGGGTGGCGTTGGCGGCGGCGATGGGCGCCGGGCTGGGCACGTTGCCGGGTCGAGGGGCGAGGTGTGCGGTGCGCCCCGCCGGAGATGCACCGATGCCCGTGCGTCAAGGATTTCCGGCGCGCCAGCCGAGCCGTACCCAATTGCGCCGTGCATCGACGATGACGGCATTGTTCATGCGCAACGCCGTGATGGTAGCCCGACCGGTGGCCGTCTGCCCCAGAATGGTCAGCCCGGCATCATCCCACGCAAAATGGTCGCCCCAGGCGTCGCGGCGCGGATGAAAGAGCACGGTCACCGCCCCGCTGAGCGGGTCGATGGCCTCCATGCGCGGGCCTTTGTAGAGATTGCAGCGGTAACATGCAAAACAGAGGTTGTCAAAGCGGGTAGCGCCGCCCTGGCTGCGTGGCATGATGTGGTCGACTACCATTGGGCTGCCGCTATTCGCCTGCGGCGTACCGCAGTAGGCACAGCGGTGATCGTCCGCATCCAGCAGTTCCTGGCGTAGCGCGGCGGACAAATAGACCGCCACGTGCTAGAGCCTCTCAAATGGAGGGACGGCGTGACCGCGCCATTGCAGCAGCGCCGCGGCGTGGGCCTTGCGCAGCATAAAGCGATCCGCAGCGGCGACACATTGCTCCAGTTCAAGCGTCTCCTCGGCGGTCAAGGCGCCGTCGGCGTTCTTTTCCAACAATGTGGCAAGCTGTGCCGTCTCCGCATCGGTGCGCTGGGCGCGCGCAATCTGCCACAGCGCGGCATCCTCCATGCGATCCAGTGCGGCCAGGTCTGCCTGGAATTCGGCCGGCGCCTGGGACCAATCCGGCGGGCTGCCGGCGCGTATGGCATGCACCAGCAGGTCGGTCAGCGACTGGCTCGTCGCCCGCGCCGTCTGCTCCAGGCGCAAATAGAGATCTTCCGGCAGCGGCAGCAAAATATCCTTGACGGTCATTGGCTCACTCCACACGAACGTACTCTCTGGCGCCGAATTGTACCACAACGAGGCATGCCCCGCCCGTCAGATCGCCTGGCGGATGGCGTCGACGGTGGCGGGATGCTCCAGGCTGCTCAGGTCGCCCAGCGGTAGGTCGAGGTAGGCGGCGCGGATGACACGATTCATGACTTTGGCGTTGCGCGTCTTGGGCAGGGCGGTGACGAACTTGACCGTGCGCGGCTTGAGCGGCTTGCCCAACTCCGTCGTCACCAGGTCGACAAGCGCGGAGCGCAGGGTCTCGTCGGGCGCATAGCCCGCGCGCAGCACGCAGAAGGCCACGACCTCCTGGTCCTTGATGGGATGGGGCACGCCGATGGCCGCCGACTCGCGCACGGCGGGGTGCTTGTTGAGGATCGCTTCCACCTCGGCCGGGCCCAGCCGTTTGCCGCCCACCTTGATCGTGTCGTCGCTGCGGCCGAGGATGTACCACAGCCCGTGCGCGTCGACCGCGGCAAAGTCGCCATGCACCCACAGGCCGGGCAGCGTGCGCCAGTAGGTCTCCACGTAACGATCGCGGTCGCGCCAGAAACCGCGCGTCATGCCGATCCACGGCTGGCGGATGACCAGTTCGCCCACCGCCCCGCGCACGGGGTTGCCCGCCTCGTCGACGACGTCGGCATCCATGCCCACCACGGGCCCACTGAACGCGCACGGCGCCAGCGGCCGGAAGAAGTCGCCGCACAGGATGCCGCCGCTGATCTCCGTGCCGCCCGAGTAGTTGAGGATGGGTTTGGTCCCGCCCAGCACGGTGTGAAAGGTCCACAGCCAGCTTTCGGGGTCCCAGGGGCTGCCGGTGGAGCCGACGGCGCGCAGCGAGGCGAGATCGTGGCAGCGCACGGGTTCGTCGCCGTGGGGTTTGAGCGCGCGCACCAGCGTGGGCGAGATGCCCAGGTGCGTGATCCCGTGCCGTTCCACCAGCGCCCAGACGCGATCTACGGCTGGATAGTCAGGACCGCCGTCATAGAAGAGCATGGTGGCGCCGTTGAGCAGCGCGCCGAAGACGAGCCACGGCCCCATCATCCAGCCCATGTCGGTGAACCAGAAGATCGTATCTTCCGGCTTGAGATCCATGCTGTGGCGCATGTCCTGCGCCGCCTTGACGGGGAAGCCGCAGTGCGTGTGCACGGCGCCCTTGGGCCGCCCCGTGGTGCCGCTGGTATAAATGATCATGAGCACATCTTCGGCATCGGTGATCGCCGTGGCGGCCGCGGCGGGCTGGCGCGGCACCAGGTCGTGCCACCAGTGGTCGCGCCCGGCGGTCATGGGCGTCGCGGCGCTGCCGGCGCGCTCGACGACGATGACATGACGCACGCTGGGCACCTCGGCGCAGGCGGCGTCGACGGTCGGTTTCATGGGTACGGCGCCGCCGCGGCGCAGCAGCCCGTCGGCGGTGACGATGGCCTTGGCCTCGGCATCGGCCAGGCGCGCCACCACCGCGCCGGGTCCGTAGCCGCTGAAGAGGGGCAGAATCACACCGCCGATCTTGATGATGGCGAGAAAAGCGATGGCCAGTTCCGGGATCATGGGCATGTAGAGCCCCACGGCGTCGCCCTTGCCCAGCCCCAGCCCGCGTAGTGCGTTGGCGCAGCGGTTGACCTCGGCATACAGCTCGCCGTAGGTAAGGGTACGGATGGCGCCTTCTTCGCCCTCCCAGCGCAAGGCGATGCGCTCACGCGTTGGCGTGTCCTGCCACTTATCCAGGCAGTTGTGGATGATGTTGAGCTTGCCGCCCACGCACCAGCGCGGGAACTCGACCCCGTCGCCCAGATTGACGACCTGCGTGTAGGGCGTGTAGAAGTCGATGCCCAGGTCGGCCAGCGCCGCATCCCAGAACCAGGCGATGTCGGCGCGCGCGCGGGCGTGCAGATCATCGTAGGTGGCGATGCCGTGGCGATCCATGAACGCTTGCAGATTGCTCGCCGCGATCCAGTCGGCGTTGGGCTGCCAGGCAATCTCCTGGCCGAAGGGGAAGGTGGGTTCGGTCGTCATGGGTGCATCCTCCTGCGGGTCATTGCTGCGGGCGGGGGCGGTGTTGGCCTGATTATGCCCCCTCTTCGAACCAACGAAGAAATGCGCCCAGCATCAGCCCACCCTGTAAGACATAGATATAGGGAACGAAGTCACCGGTCGCCCCAGCCGCGTTTGCGGGCAGACGGTCGTACAAGGCGCGCAGGCGCGGCAGGTCGAGCACACGCTGGGCCGTCGCGCTGCGTTCCAGGCGCGCCAGCTCGGCATCGACCTGCGTCCGCGCCGCCACCAGCCGCTCGAACCAATCGGCGGCCTGCATGCCGCGCTGGTTGTTGTCCAGCACTGCGGGCGGGAGGCGTCCGGCCATGGCGCGGCGGATCAGGCGGCGGGACTCGCCGTCGCGCCAGAATTGATCCTCGGGCAGCGCCAGGCAGAACTCGGCCAGGCGCACGTCGGCGGTGGGCGAGCGCATGTCCACGCCAACCATGGCCCGGTACGCGCTGAGATAGGCGCCAAAATCCTGGGTTGCAAGCGCCTCGTCGCGCAGCGGGCGCGTGTTGGCCCTGAGGCGGGCGCGCACAGCGTTGCTGCGCTCGTGCGCCAGGTCCGGTGCGCCGTGCGCCGCGGCAAAGGCGGGGTTGATGGGCGACGCAGCCAGCAGCGCCTGGCCGGCGTCCTGCCGCGGATGGCGCAGGCGGTTCAGGCCCAGCCACCACGCGTCGGGCAGCAGGGGCAGCACACCCTGGCCGATGAGCGCACGCCCGGCGCGCGGCCAGCCACGCGTCCGCGCCATACCCTGCACCTGGCGCGCAGCTTCGTTCCACTGCCCTGCGCCGAGCAGGCTTGCCAGCCAGCCGCTGCCGTGCCAGCTCAGCGTGAGGTTGCCCTGCATGCCGTCGAGCAGCACGCGCTGCCCGCGCGCGCCGGCCGTGCGCAGGATCGCCTCGATCCAGACGCGGTTAGCGTTGTTGCGAAAGGGCGCTTCGAGATGCTCGAACATGCCGGGGAGATCGTCGAGAAAGAAGTCGCCGTCGGTGCGGACGAGATTGAGATCGAGGTGGTCGACCATGCCGGCGATGGCCGTCACCAGCGGCGTCTCGTCGGCGTACATGCCGCGCGGCTGTGCGCCATCGAAGCCGGCGCGCGGCACCTCGGTGTAGGCAGCAAGGCGCGCGCCGCGCTCACCCAACTGCGCCGCGGCCACTGCGGCGATGGAAGAGGAGTCGAGCCCGCCGCTCAGTTGCAGGGCAACGGGCGTTGTGCTGGCCAGGTGGTCGGCAACCACGCGTTCGAAGAGCGCGTTGAAGGCTTCCAGGCATTCGTCGTCGCTGGCGAAGCGCTGCTCGCGGTCCAGATCGGGCTGCCAGAAACAGCCGGTCTCCACCCCGGCGCGGCTTGCCCGCAGCCAGTGGCCGGAGGGCAGCGCGTTCACGCCACGATAGAGCGTCGTGCGCGCGTCGCCGCCGAGGCCGGTTAGCCAGCGCAGCAGCCCGGTATCGTCGAGCGCGCGCGGCAGGTCGGGCAGCGCGTGCAATCCGCGCGGCGCCGTGGCAAAGGCAAAGCGCCCGGGGCGTGTTGTGTAATAGAGGGAGGGCGCCACGATGGGCGAGCGCGCCGCAAAAAGTCGCTGCGCCCGCGCATCCCATAGGGCGAAGGCATAGACGCCAACGAGATGTTGCACGCACGCTTCGCCCCAGCGCTGATAGGCGTGCAGGATCAGCGCGCTGTCGGGGGGAGTGGAGATTGGAGATTGGAGATTGGAGATTGGCTGTCCACTCACCCAATCTCCAATCTCCAATTTACAGTCTCTCAGCAACTCCGCGCGATTGTCGAGCCGAGCGTCCGCTACCAGAACGATGGCGCCGTCGTCGCTGACCAGCGGCTGGCGCTCGTAGACGTCTTGCGGCGTGAAGCGCATGAGGCGGTGACCCAGCCCGGCGCTGCCCTCCAGCCAGAGGCCGCCGTCCGCGCCGTGCGCGGCGAGCGCGGACTGCATGGCCTCCAAGCTTGGTCGTTCCACCGGGTTACCGTCGAAGCGGATGTTGCCGAAAATTGCGCTCATGCGGTCTGCGTTGCCAGGGCAAGAATCATGGAGAAGGCCAACGTTGCGATTGTAGCACAGGGTTTCATGGCGGTCGTTTTTTGCATTTGCGCAAAGCCAGGAGTTGGACTAAACTTTTTGTAATGCCCTGTCATACAACCAGAGAACCGAGTGGTCGTTGAAAGGATTGCGCACATGCCGGTGCAATTACAGATCGCCGAAGACGTCCTCTTCCAGACTGTCGCCGACGAGGCCGTGCTGCTCAACATTGCCGACAACCACTACTACGGGTTGGACGACGTAGCCACGCGCATGTGGCAGTTGCTGGCCGAGCATGGCACGGAAGAGGCCGTGATCGAGGCGATGCTGGCGGAGTATGATGTGGATGAAGCCACGTTGCACCAGGACTTTGCCGCGCTGGTGACGGAATTGGAGCAGCGTGGGTTGATCAAACGCGTCGATAGACAGTAGCCAAGATTTCAGCAAATGTAATCAAGCCAAGCTTTGGAGGAAAGATGAACAACGAATTGCAAGTGATTTCAACAGATGTCCAGCGTACCAGCATGCCGCGCAAAGCCTACCATTCGCCACGCCTGGAAGACTATGGCGCCGTGAACGAACTCACGCGCAGCGGCCCTCCGCAATTGCCGTACGCCGGTGACGCCGGTATCGGATACACGTCCATTAATTGATCGCCTCTGTCCGATGATCTATATGCCGATTCAAGGGATCCTCGTCCACATCTCACGGACTTCGACCCGGGTATCGGATGAAACGTAATTTCGGTGCTTGATCCGAAGAATCAAGAAAGTCAGCGCGCCTGATACGTATGTCTTGAGATGAGGTAAGTATGAGCCGGAAGATCATCGACACCGATCAGGCGTTCTCTATACCGCGCAGGGGTACAACACTCGGCACCTTTCGGATTTCGGCGCGGTGAACGAGCTAACACGCAGCGGCGGCACGCCAATGCAGATAGCATTGGCACCTTCTCTTCCAGCCCTCCCCCTCTATAAGCAGGATAGCGATGAGACAGCAACTGGCACCTGAGTCAACAACGCCCTCCACAATCGAAGCTACACACGCCAAAGCTTATCAGCACCCGCAGATCGTAGACTTTGGCCCGATAAATGAGTTGACGCAGAGCGGCTTTTTCTCCGATCGGCATGAACTTGCGGCCGACGGGTTGGGTGGCGAAAGCGATAACGGTTTCTTCCCGAATTACTGATGCCCGTCTATCGCTTCTATGAGTTGCGTGTCTCTTCACCCCGCCCGTTGTGGAATGTTGTGCCAACGGCGGTTGACGACGACTCTGAAGCCGATATAAGGATAGCGTTCGTCCAGGCGGATGAGCCATTGCCCGCCTGGACCGACGCGTCCTGGACCGTCGTGCGCGATCTGCACGGCAGTGACTGGTCCATGACGCTGTCGACTGCACCCGATCGCGAGCTTGCCGTTTTTCGGCTTCACTCCTGCATACGCGCCGATGAAACCATTATCTTCTACGGTCACGATGCGGCGCGCATCGTCGTCGCATGGCACTCGGCGGAACGGACATTCGACGCTGCATGGCCGGCTCTTTCCAGTTGGGTGCTCGGTTCCGTGCTAGGCTTTGCCATGTGTCTGCGCGGTTTGCCAACGCTACACGGCAGCGTCGTGGCGGTCGATGGCCGCGCGGTGGGGCTGTTGGGCGTTTCCGGCGCCGGGAAGTCGACCCTTGCCGCAGCCTTTGTAACTGCGGGCCACGTCCTCATGGCGGATGATCACCTGGTGGTTGTACCGGGCGCAAGTGGCTACTGCGCTGCGCCCGGGCCGCCACGCCTGCGTCTGTGGCCGAACAGCCTTGACGTGCTCGGTGCACGAGGCCCGGAATCCACATTGGCGACCGACGGCGACGGCAAGTATCTCTTCGAACCGCCACGGCCTGTGATTTCGGCCCAGCCGCTGCCGTTGGCCGCGATCTACATCCTGGCCCCACGCGACCCCGGCCGCGTGGCGATCGCCATCAAGCCGTTGTCACCGGCCGGAGCACTCAATGCGTTGGCGAACCAGCGCTTCTGCATGACACCCCTTACCAGCACACACGCCGCGGATAGCCTGACTGCGCTGTCGGCGTTGGTTCCGCACGTGCCCGTGCGCATGCTCTACCGCCCCAACGGGTTGGAAACACTCCCGGGTATCGTCGACGCAATCTGTCAGGATGCTGCCGACCATGTCTGCTGACACCCCGCAAGTATCGGTCATCACGACCGTCCATAACGGCGCGCGCTTTCTGGCGGCGGCTATCGAATGCATCCTGGCGCAGCGTTTCACGAACTTCGAGTACTTGTTGTTGGACGATGCCTCGACCGACGAATCAGGCGCAATCATCGCCCGCTACGCCGCCGCCGATGCACGCATTATCCCGCTGTACAAACCCATCAGCATCAACCACAGTCACGCGCTCAATGCGGCGTTGCTCCATGCGCGTGGTGAATATGTGGCGATTCTCGACGCCGATGATCTGGCGCACCCAGAGCGGCTGGCGCGGCAGGTGGATTATCTGATCGAGCACCTTGACGTCGGCGTGGTGGGCGCACAGGTAGAACAGATCGATGACGAGGCGCGTGTCAAACACGCGATGACCTTCCCGACTTCCTGGGCGCTGGCGCGTTGGACAATCCTCTTTGGCACGCCGGTGTTGCATTCGGCGGCGATGGTGCGTCGCGCCGTACTCGAATCAATAGGCGGATATTCAGTGCAGTGGAAGTACGCCAACGATTACTCGCTGTGGGCAGCGCTGCTCGATCGCACGCGGATCACCAATCTACCGGAGACACTCGTCTCCTATCGCCGCCACGCCCAGCAGACATCAAGCACCATTGCGACGCCGCAGCAGGGCGAGGTCTGGCTGCTGATCTACCGGATGCTGGCTGAGCGGCTGGGCTTGCGCATTGCGCTTAACGACATCGGCGTGCTCTATCATGGCGTGCGCAGAGTTCTTCTGGCGGATGAAGCGTCTCTTCTGCGCGCTGCCGACCTGTTAATGACGATCTGGAAACGCTACCTGGCAGTCGAACAGCCCGACCCCGTGACCTCCGACGAAATTACTGCCGACTGCGCCCGGCGTATGTTGACAATGGCCTGGACCCATCGGCGCAGCGCACGCGACGCCAGCCGCGTCGTGCTACAGCGCGCACAGAGCATTGACCCGCAGTTGTGGCAGCGTCCACAGACATGCAGCCAGCTTCGCCGACTGCATAGCAAACGCGCCGCCAGCACTCACGATTTCCGCCAGTAGACGCCAATCCTGTCAATATCCAGCAACGGTGCGCCGATTTCGTGCAATGCGCGGTAATCGTGGATCGCCTGTCGGCAGGACTCATGATTGTAATCGTCGACCAATACGAACCCTCCCGGGCTGACTTTCGGATAGAGATGCGTGAGTGCATCCCAGGTAGATTCGTAGAGATCACCGTCGAGCCGCAGTACAGCAAGTTCCTTCACCGGCATAGTCGGCAGTGTGTCCCTGAACCAGCCTTTCAAGAATTGAACCTGCTCATCGAGGAGGCCATACCGATCAAAGTTCCGACGTACTGTGTCAATGTCGACGGCAATCATGCCCGCCGACGAAACCCACCGCTGGTCGAGCGGATATGCTTTGATATCCGGCGCCGGCAGCCCCTCGAACGAGTCCGCCACCCACACGGTGCGGTCGGTCACGCCGTAGGCCTTGAGCACGCCGCGCATGAAGATGGTCGCGCCGCCGCGCCATACGCCGGTCTCGATGAGATCGCCGGGCACATTATCGGCCAGCACCTGCTCGATGCACGCGTGCAGGTTGTTCATGCGCCGCAGGCCGATCATGGAATGCGCCTGGCTGGGGACGTCGCGCCCGGTTTCGCGAAACTTGGCCACGTAGAGGTCGGTCTTGAAGCCGCCGATTGGAGGCGCCATGGCGGGCGGGTCTTCGTAGATCATGCCCAGCAGGCAGCGCTTGAGTAACTCAAGATAGAGAGTGCGCGAATCGGCCGGTAGTGTGATCATGACCCTGTCTCCGGTGTGTGATTCCTGCCGACAAGGAACCGGCAGGCTTGCCAATATCGTTATTTGTCGTAATAATCCCACGGTTTGTCAAATTGAAAGCATCGATTCCAAATGGGGCCGGCGCTTTCCCATCCCACCGGCATCAGCCAGGAAAACGGAGACCTCCATGAGCAAATCACTGCGAACCTTCCTGCTGCTGGCAGTCATCGCACTGCTGGTCAGCCTCGTCCCCGCCCATGCAATGGCGGGGACCAGCGTCGAGCAACAGCAGACGCCGGCGCCCGACACTAACGATTGGGAGCGTGTCCGGCAGGCAGGCGTCATCACGTTCGGCACGGCCGCCGATTATCCGCCCTTCGAATTCTACAACAGCAACTACGAACTGGACGGCTTTGACATTGCCCTGGCCAAGGCCCTGGCAGAGCAGATGGGCGTAGAGGTCGAGTTCAAGGACTTCGCCTTTGACGGCCTGCTCGGCTCGCTCCAGGTCGGCGCCATCGATGCCGCGATCAGCGCGATCTCTGTCACGCCCGACCGCCAGCAGGTGGTGGACTTCACCAACCTCTACTACATCGGCAATAGCTCAGCCCTTGCCAGCACCTCCTTCACAGAGACGCTGCGCGCCGCCACGGACTTCACAGGGCTGAAAGTGGGCGCCGAGCGCGGCACCACCTACCAGATCTGGGCGCAGGACACGTTGGTCGACGGCGGCATCGTTGCCCAGGAAGACCTGCTGACCTACTCGACGCCCAGCGAAATCATCCGCGACCTGCGCAACGGCACAATCGACGTGGGGCTTATGGGCGGGCTGACGGCCGAACTGGCGGTGAAGCGCAACCCCGGTCTTCAGATCGTGGGCGAGTCGTTCAACCAGCAACAATTTGCCATTGCGGTGCGCAAGGGGAGCGACCTCATCGAGCCGCTGAACCAGGCGCTGATCGCCTTGCAGAGCAACGGCACCTTCGGCGCGCTCGTCGAGCAATACCTCCAGGTCAATCCGAACCACGTGACGCCCGAGGGCGATGAAGCTATCGTCGACAATGTGGTCGTCCCGCAGCCGGTCGCGCCGGTGACGCCGGCGTGCATCAACAGCATGGCCTACATCGCCGACCTCAACCTGGACGACCAGAACATGACGGCCCCGCCGATCATGGCGCCGGGCCAGGATTTCGTGAAGAGCTGGCGCATCCTCAACAACGGCACATGCGACTGGGCCGCGGACTATTCACTGGCCTATGTCAAGGGGAACCGTGTCGAGGCATCCATGAATGGCAGCCCGGTGCCCATGGGCCGCGTGGTGCGCCCCGGTGAGACGATCGACCTGTCGGCCAGCCTGCGTGCGCCGCAGGTGTACGGCACCTTCCAGGGCTTCTGGCAGATGCGCGACAACCTGGGCCAGTACTTCGGCCAGGTCGTCTGGGTCGGCATCCAGGTGCCGGATCCCAACCCGCCGGCCCCGCCGCCACCGCCGCCGCCGGCAAACATCAACCCGAACCTGCGCGCCGACTCGATCTACATCAACCAGGGCCAATGCACGACGATCCGCTGGGACATCGACAATGTGCGCGCCGTCTACTTCATCGATGGCGGCAACCAGCAGGGCGTGGGCGGCCACGACGCGCGCAACGTCTGCCCCGGCGGCACGACGACCTACACGCTGCGTGTGACCGACCTCAACGGTGCCAACCACGACTTCCCGATCACGATCAACGTGGGCGGTTCGGCCGACTACAGCATCAACTTCTGGGCCGACAACACGAACATCAACCAGGGCCAGTGTACGCATCTGCGCTGGGATGTGCGCAACGTGCAGGCGGTCT
The DNA here is from genome assembly GCA_020634815.1 of Caldilineaceae bacterium. Classification (GTDB taxonomy): domain Bacteria; phylum Chloroflexota; class Anaerolineae; order Caldilineales; family Caldilineaceae; genus Caldilinea. Next base: position 11,458 of record JACKBA010000039.1, read on the forward strand.
ACCTGGACGGCGAAGGCGTGGCCGGCGTCAGCGACCGCGAGGTCTGCCCCGGCAGCACCAAGACCTACACGCTGACGGTCGTCAAGCACGACGGCGGGCAGGACTCGCGCCAGGTGACGATCAACGTCAGCGGCGCGCCGCAGCCGCCGCCGTCGCAGGGTCCGGCCATCACGCGCTTCACGGTCAGCGCCAACCAGATCCCGCGCGGCCAGTGCGTGAACTTCGAGTGGCGCACGAACAACGCCGAAGGCGTGAACCTGCTGCGCAACGGCGGCGCTGTTGTCGCGGGCGGGCCGGGCAACGGCTCGGCGCAGGACTGCCCGGACGCAGATGGCATGTATGAGTACAAACTGGTCGCCTATGGCGTCGGCCAGACGGAGCAGACAGTGTCGGTGAACGTGGTAGGGCCGCAGCCGCGCTGACGGAGCGCGTGTCAACAACAAAAAGAGGGGGAGGACGAATCAACCGTCCTCCCCCTCTTTCTTTGTACACTATCCGCCGGCGGTTATCAGGCCAGGAACTGCAACTGCTCGAGCCGCTGGAAGGTCTGGCCGCCTTCGTGTTGATTGTAGGAATAGATGCGGATGTCCTTTGGACCACGGTAATGGTTGTAGGCCGCAAAGACGGTGGATGGCGGGCAGATGTCGTCCATGAGCGCCACAGAGAAGAGCGCACGCGCGCTGGCGCGCGACGCAAAGTTGACGCCATCGAAGTAGGAGAGCGTGCGGAATACGGTTTCGACCTGGTCGCGATGGACCTTGCAGAAGCGCACGATCTCCTGGTAGGGATGCGTATCGACCAACTCCGTCGCGCGGCGGTAGTGGCAGAGGAAGGGCACGTCGGGCATGGCGGCGGCGACGGCGTTGTCGAGCAGGGCAGGCGCCAGGCCGGCCACGGCCAGTGCAATGCCGCCACCCTGGCTGCCGCCGGCGACGGCGACGCGCGTCTCATCGACGGCGGGGTGCGCCAGCACGGTCTCCACGGCGCGCAGGGCGTCGGTGAAAACGCGGCGATAGTAGTAGGTGGCAGGGTCGAGCACGCCGCGCGTCATGAAGCCGGGGAACTGCGGGTTACCGCCGTCGGCTTCGGGATCCGGTGTGTCGCCGCGCGACCAGGTGCTGCCCTGCCCGCGTGTGTCCATGACCAGGTGGGCATAGCCCGCGCTGCTCCATGTCAGCCAGTCCAGCGGAAAGCCGCGGCCGCCGCCATAGCCGATGTACTCGACGATGGCGGGCAGCTTGCCCTCGCGCTGGCGTGGCAGCAACAGCCACCCCTTGATGCGCTGCCCGCCGTAGCCGCTAAAGGTGACGTCGAAGGTGTCGACCGTGCGCAGGCCATAGTCGACCGCAGTAAAGACCGGGTCGAGCACATGGTTGTGTGCGTCGTCAAGGGTTGAAGCCCAGAAAGCATCGAAGTCGCGCGGTTCTTCGCGCTCGGGAAGATAGGTTTTCAGTTCGGATAAGGACTTGTCAAAAAATGCCATGGCTAACTCCGCTTGCTTGCTGATTTTGTCGGTTTGGGGCCGTAGCCGAGCAACTGCGGCTCGCCCCACACAGCCCAGTTCCAGCGATTGTCGCCCAATCCGTCCGTCATCAACTGGATGACGGCATCCTGCCCGGCGAGCGTCGGCAGATCGATGACGTACCGTTCCCACTTGTTCGACTGTTTGGTCGTGCTCCACAGCCGCACGCCGTTGACGTAGATGCGGAACGCACAGAGATTTTCGCCTTCCATGTGCGCACCGTCGCGGATACCCACGGCAAAGCGCATCTTGAGCACGTTGAGCGAAGGCGGCACCGGTACCGTGTACTCGCAGACCGCGCTGCCGGTGACGGGCGGGTGCTCCCAGATTGCCATCTGCTGCACCAACCCGCACGAGGCCATGCCGGTCTTGATCTCCATCAGGTCGGGCGCGCGCGTCGAAACCTTGCGCGCGCTGGGAAATGCTTCGATGAAGTCGAATTGCCAGAGCAGCGCCTGGTTGGGATCGGCCGGGCGGTCGTCTTCGATGAGGCTGTGCCACAGCTCTTCCTGCCACTTGAGATAGCTGATGTACTGCGAGAGTTGCGTCAGCGACTGTTCGCTCAGGTCGGAGATACGGCGCACGATGGCGTCGATGCTTTCCTGGCGTGTGTCAAATTTGGCCATTGTCATGTGCTCGCGCTGGTGAGTGGGAACGAGTCTGGCTACAGCCGCTCCTGGATCACAAAGTATAGCAACTGAAGTATAGCACTGCTCAGGCCAACAGCGGAGCCGGCGAGCATGCGCAGGCGCTCCAGGCTTCTGCCAGACGCACCGCCGGCTTCTACACCGTGGCGCCGATGAAGTGCTCCTTGTTTGTGCCCATCAACTGCTCCCAGCGCTGGGCAGCGGTGGGATTGCTCAGCAGCACGAGCGCCACGTAGCTCGGCTCGAAGGGCCGGCGAATCAGGTGCATGGCGGCTTCGTCGGGCAGATGGTTGCCCTTGCGCTGGTTGCAGCGCTTGCAGGCCGTGGCCAGGTTGGTCCACGAATGCTCGCCGCCGCGGCTGCGCGGCACGACATGGTCGACGGTCAATGCAAGTTGGCCGGGCTTGTCGCCACAATATTGGCAGGTGTACATGTCACGCAGCATGATGGCGGCGCGCGTCGGCGGCACGCGGCGGTGGGGCAGCCGGACATAGTGAACGAGGCGAATCACCAGCGGCACGGGGATCGTGCGGTTGGCGCTGTAGAGCATCTGCTGCGTCGCCTCGAGCATCTCGGCCTTCTCGCGCAAGAGGAGCACCACCGCCCGGCGCACCGAGACGAGGCTCAACGGTTCATATCCTGCATTCAGAACCAATACCTGCTTCGACATACACGCGCATCTTCCTGACGTGAACGGGGGGAAGCGCTTTCCACCCACGGCGAAAAAGCGTACTACCCATCGAGTGCGGTGCCGGACGGCAGTTCCTTCCATGCGGGGGCTCGGGCCATCAGCCGCTACCCCACTCGTACCTTCTCCTTCAACTGGCAATTCTAACAGGCGTCGAGACGAAAATCAAACCTACATCTAGTGGTACATCAAGCCGCAACCCTGCTATCTAGGAAATCGGAATAAAGACCACCTGCGACGCCCGCAGCACGATACCCCACAGGAAGGCACACGCCACCGCCATGGCGATGGTCTGCACCTTCGGGTCCTGGATTTTGCTGAAATAGAGGTAGGCCGCGGGCAGGGTGATGATGGCGACGACACCGTACAGAATGTGAATCCACGCGCGCGGCAGCACCGCCCCCATACCCTGGAACCAAAGGATCCAGCCGACGCCAAACTGGGCGAGCAGGAGCAACTCGCCGATGACCGCCGCGCCGAACCAGCCACCATCCAGCGGTTGCGAACGCAGGCGCAAAAAGAGCGCCCAAATAGCGAGGGCGGCGACAAAGAGCGTCGAGGCATTGGCAAGGCCGCGGTGTACTTCAACCCATGACATATTACCCATCCTTGTAGCGGATGAATGTTAACAGTTTGTTGTGAACGTGTCGCGACAGTCAGGCCGCGGCGTGTACGCTGAGATATTGTTGCAGGACGCCGGCGCACGCGCCACGAATGTCGTAGCTCTCCCAGCCGGCAGTGGGCGCCAGCGCGTAGATCGTGCCGCCGATCACGTAGTCGTCCTGGCGCATGGCGTTATCGTACCAGACCAGTTGCTCGACATAGGCGCCCGGTCCCCACAGGCCGTAGCCATTCTCGGCCCAGTAGCCCTGGAAGTCCTGCCAGCCGCGGCCATCGGGTGGCCCGGGGCGATTCTGCACCAGGCCGTCGACGCCGAGTTCGGTCATGACGAGCGGCAGTTGCAAGCCGGCCGGGTTCAGCACCTCGTTGTAGACCTTGCGGTAGCGCAGCGTCAGCCAGCCCGTGTCCTGCGGCGTCACGCCGGGATAGCGCCCCTTGCCCTCAACTGAAGAGAGGTAGTACATGGTAGGCGCTGAATATTCATGCAGGCCGAGCCAGCCATCATACTGGATAGCGGTCTGGATGGCAGGCAAGAAGGCCGGCCACTGCTCCATGGGCGGCTGGCCGGTGCCGAAGTTACCGATGACGCTGCGGATGCCGCGGTCGCCAAGCAGCCGCGTGCGTTCGGCCTCGAACTCGCCCAGGCGCGCCATCTCGTCGTAGGTGCCGGCGACCGGCTCGTTGTACGATTCCCAGCCGTCGAAGTAGGGCCGGCGCGCCGGATCGTCGGCGTAGGGCAGCACGGCATCGACGAAGCGCCGCGCCTCGGCGATGGGATCGATGGCGGCCAGGTTGATCTGATCCAGCGCGATGCGCCCGATGATCTTGGTGTGCGGCGAGGCACGCTTGATTTCGGCCACGAAGTTGGCATCCAACTCCAGCGTCTTGACGACGCTGACGCCCTGCGTCTTGACCAGGTCGAAGACTGCCGGATCGTTGTGACCGACGAAGATGCCCAGCTTGCTCGGCGGGCCGGGTGGGAAGGGCGTCGCCTGCGGCGTGGGCGTGGCGGTGGGCGGCTGCTCCGTCGGCGTCTTGGTCGGCGTCGGCGTCATCGTCGGCTCCGGCCCCAGATCCATGGGGTTGCCGTCCTTGGCCACATACGGCAGATACGTGTGGTTCGGCCCGCCGGCGCCGGGCAGGGGCGAACTGGGCTGGCGCGGCGTCGGCGTCGGGAACGGTGACGTCGGCAGCGGCGACGGCGTCGGGTCGGACTGTCCGCAGGCAGCGACGACCAGTGCCGCCGCACCGGTGGCAGCACTGCTCAGGAAAAAGCGCCGGCTCAGCACTCTACGCGCCGGGGTGTTCGTTTCGCTTGCTGCACTCGGCGGATAGGTTACGTTCGCGGGCTCGTCGTGGTTCTCGTCGCCGGCCTGGGGGGCCGACATTGGGTTCGTCGTAAGCTCATCGCTCATAAGCAGATATCATAACACTCGCGTCAACTTGTCTCAAATCACCCTGTCAATTATTATCAAACGCATCCCCCGCTGCCAGCGTTCCTACTTCCATTTCCAGATGAGAGTAGTCTAAGCAAAGTCCCGAAGGAGGCGACATGGACAAGTTCGATCTGAGCATCGAATACTGCGTGCAGTGAAACTACACCCCGCGAGCCCTCAGTTTGACGGGCGAAATCCTGAATCTCTTTCCGTATTCCGTCGGCGCCTTGAAGTTGATCCCGTCCAGCGGCGGTCGCTTCGAAGTGCTGGCCGGTGATACCGTCATCTTCAGCAAGAAGAGCATTGGGCGCCATGCCGAACCGGGCGAAGTCGTCCGGCTCATGCAGGCCAAACTCGGCGTGCAGCCAACGCCGCGCGAGGGGTAGGCGCAGCGCTGGAACAAGAAAGGGAAGGACCGAGCTGTCCTTCCCTTTTCTTTTTGAGCCGCAGGTTGTCGGGCCGCAGGCGCTACATGCCGGTGGGCAGGTCGATGAACTCGAATGCAACGCCGAAGCGCTCCTGCAAATGTTCGCCCAACGCCTGCACTCCCACCGTCTCGGTCGTGTAGTGCCCGCCATAGATGACATTGAGCCCGGCATTCTGCGCGTTGTAGAAGTCGGCGTGCGAGGTCTCGCCGGTCAGGAAGGTGTCGCAGCCCAGGGCCGCCGCCAGCGGAATCTCCCGCGCGCCGGAACCGCTGATGATCCCCACCTTGTGAACGAGACGGCTGCCGTGCGCCTGCACCAGTTGCACGGGGCCGACATTCTGCGCAAAGCGATCCACCAGATAGTCGAGCTTGATGCCGTGCGGCGTAGTAGCAATGACGCCAATCGGCAGCCCGTTGACCGGGGCGAACATCTCCTCCACAGTCAGGCCCAGGCGCCGCGCCAGTTCGACGTTGTTGCCGATCTCCGGGTGGGCATCGAGCGCCAGGTGCGCGGCGTATAGGTTGACGTCGGCGGCGATGTACGCCCGCACGAGCTGGCCAAAGCTGCCGGCGATTCGCTGCGGCGGCCCCCAGAAGATACCGTGATGCACCAACACCATATCCGCCCCGCTGCTCAGCGCGGCCTCCAGGCACGGCAACTGTGCGTCGACCATGCCGACGACCTTGCGAACCTCGGCGCGTCCTTCGATCTGCAACCCCTGCGGGCCATAGTCCTTGATCTCGGCGATACGCAGATAGGTGTCGAGGTAGGCGGCGATTTCCGATCGTTGCATGAATGCGTCTCCTTGGTTGTTTGCCAGATTCAGTAGTTCACGATTTGTAGTGACGGCTTCAGCCGTTCCAAAGAAAATCAACGACTGAAGTCGTTACTACGGCGAGAATCGTGAACTACTGAAATTCATTCCGGCAGCAGTGCCTGGCGCAGCGACCGCAGCTAGGCGGGTGCGGGTCCGGCCGCGCCCTCCCCCGGCGCGCCTGGACCGCGGGCTAGAAAGCGTTTGACGCCGCGCGCAAAGTCGCGCCGCGGCAACAACACGCGGCGTCCACAAGTGCGACACGTGATGCCGATGTCTGCGCCCACGCGCACGACCTCCCATGTCTTGCCGCCGCACGGGTGCACTTTGCGCATCTCTACAACGTCGCCCACGTAGAGGGGCGCAGAGATTTCGATCATTGGCCTCAGAGCGGTGGACCGGTCGGAGCGGCGGCTGGCTCGACGTCCGGCGTGCCGGGTCGCAGAGCGAGCACGATCGCGCCGCCGGCAAAGGCAAAGCTGAGCAAGAGCAGGAGCCAGGCGATGAACCCGCCGGCAAATGGGATCCACTCGGCAATGCGGATGACGAGCACCACCAGCAGCACACCCAGCACCAGTTTCAGCACATCGCTGCCCTGGCCGGCAAAGAGGCGCCGCCCTACCCATAGCCCTGTGAACGCCGGGCTGACGAACCAGAGCACACCTAGCACGCCAAACAGGAACATGGCTGTCGCCAGCGCGCCCGGGAAGAAGCCCCAGAAGAGCCACGCCAGGCCGACCAGTACCATGACCGCCGGCACGGCTGCAATGACGATCAGCAAGCCGACACCGATGGCGGGCAGCGGCTGAGTGTTCATCACGCCCAGGGTGCGCGCCGTGAACTTGGGCAGCAAGCGCACCAGCAGCCAGCCAAGCACGAGCAGCCCGATCAGCGCGCGCACGAGGCCGATTGTCCAGCGCAGGATCTGTTCGGCAAGCGACGGTTCGGGCGCAGCCTGTGGCGTCTCTGTCACGACCGGCTCCACCGACAGTGCAACGCCGCTGGGGATTGTCACCGCGCCCTGCGTGTCGGTCGAGTAGTAGAGCACGCCGCCGACACTGGCGCCGTCGCTGACCGTAATCTGATTGCCGTACAGGTGGGCGTCGCCGCCGACCTCGCCGTTCAACTGGATGGAGCCCATGCCCGCCCACAGCGTGCCGGCGATGGTGCCGTCGATGACGCCCGTGCCGCCGGTCATAATCGCGTCTTTGCCCACGCTGCCCGCAGCGGTGAGATGCGTGCCCTGCTGCACCTGGCGCCCCTCGATGGTCATCGGCACCGACGGCATGCCCGGGAAAGCTGCGCCGCCGCCTGCCGAAACGAGATCGCCGCCGATCGGCCCGTTGAGCGTCAAGCCGCCGCCGGCAATGCGCACGTCGCCGGCGACCGGTCCATTGACAACGATGGCGCCCCCGGCAGCCAGAATGTCGCCGCTAATCTCGCCGTTCACTTCGATATAGCCGCCCACCGCCACCAGGTCGCCGTCGATCTTGCCGTCGATGATGATCGAACCGCCAGCGACATAGAGATTGTCTTCGAGCACCTCGCCGGCTGGCAGGCGATAGTTGTCCTGGCTGACGAGGGTTGCACCGATGGCGCCGCCAGCCAATGCCAGCAGCAGGGTTGCCGCCAAAACCGCTGCCACCGTTCCTCGTATACTTCGTTGAATTGCGCCCATGGTCTTCTCCTTTCGTCCGGTACGATCCTTAGCCTCAATCCATGCTTCTATTGTCGCACCCGGTTGTTCTGGCTGGTTTGCCGACCGCGGCGTGCGTCTTCGCCCCAGCGCCGGCCTGGGCGTGCTACCCGACGTTCGCAAACAGGTCGGCTTCGACACCGGGCTGCGGTGCAGGATACGCACGCGTGAACTGCTCGTAGCGCAGGAAGCGGCGGCGAATCATGGGTGGAATCGCGGCCGCCCAGGACGGGCCGCCCGAATACTGGCTGGCGTGGGCTTCGCTGGCGGCCTGCTTGTCGGCGAGATAGGGCTCGACATCCACGCGCGCCGTTACGGGCGTAACCCACCGGCTGATTTCGACCAGGTCGATGTCACGGTTGCGGCCGACGGTGCGCGCGTCCTTGCCCGTGAGTTCCATGACGCGCACGACCAGCTTGACCAGGTCCTTGGGGAAAGCGGTGTAGTAGAGCTTCTGCGGCAACGGCCCCGATCCGTGACCGTTGCGCCCCGGCCGCCGCGCAAGGTAGAATGCAGCCGTCGTCGCTTCGCACACGCGCACGTGATCGGGATGGCCGTAGCCGCCGAATGGATCGTGCGTCATCACCACCTGGGGCTGGAGGCGCCGCATGTACGAGAGCACTTCGTGCGTCACCTGCTGCGCCGGCTGACGGATGAGCGCCTGGGGATGCTGGTTGTCGGGTGAGCCGCGCATACCGCTGTCGCGATAGGGCAGCGACCAGATACTTCTCACGCCCAGGCGCGTGGCTGCCAGCGCCAGCTCCGCCGATCGCACCTGCGCCAGCGAGCTGTGGTCCGCCAGCCGTCCTTCGTGATCGACCGATCCGGCGATGCCGTCGGTCGCAATGATCACATGAACGTCGACACCCTCGCGCGCATAACGGGCAAGCGTTCCTCCGGGGCCAAAACTCTCATCGTCGGGATGGGCAAAGACGCCCAGAAGCGTTCGCTGTTGCATGTAGCGCTTTCGGCTGCAAGTTGGCGGTCACTCGCCAAGCAAAACCCATGAGAATGCGGTAATTGTCACATGGAGAAGACGATCCAGCCAAACCGCATGGTCAAGGTCGGTCGCGTGCAGCGCATTTCCTTGCAAAGAGTTGCACCAAGTGTAGATAGATATACCGATCTGGCCGGGCGCGTCTGCCATAATGGGGCACGAACAGGTGAGGACGGGCCGCCCGCAGGACAGTGCGGCGCCTGCTCGTTGTGATGGAACTCAACCTACCCGGGGACCGTTGCAGCTTCAGAACCAGGTCTTGGAACATACACACAACTCAGTCTATCCAGAATAGGCTGGTTCTCGACACATCGTTTCATTCAACGAATCATTCAATGTCATTCAATTATCTGATAGGGGTGCTCTCTTATGCGTTTTGGTCCGCTCCTCCGGGTGTTGGGAACGGCCCTGTATGGCCTCATCGGTTGGGAACTTGGCGTGGCTCTGGCACGCACGCCCGAACTCACAACCGAATCGTGGAAATACATTGTGCCCTTCACGTTGCTTGGCGCCGCGTTCGGCTTTTTGCTGGCGCCGTGGCTGGTCTTTGCGCCGGCCAAGGCCGCACGCAATGCGCTGCGCCAGGTGCCCATCAGCGACCTGGTGGCAGGCACGATCGGCGTCTCGGCGGGGCTGCTGATCGCCGCCCTGCTCAGCTTCCCGGTCTCGCGCCTGCCCGCGCCCTTCGGCAACATCGTCCCGCTGATCCTCGTCTTCATGTTCGGCTACCTTGGGGCAGCCGTGCTGGTGCTGCGCCAGCGCGACTTCTTCTCCTTCCTGCGCAGTTCGGGGAAGGCTGAGGAATTCCCCACCAAGGCCATAGATGCGGAGGCTATGCCGCTCTTCCTTGATACGAGCGTCATCATCGACGGACGTGTTGCCGATATCGCCAAGACCGGCTTTCTGCTGGGCACGCTGACGGTGCCGCGCTTCGTGCTGAACGAGTTGCAGTACATCGCTGACTCGGCCGACACACTGCGTCGCAACCGCGGCCGCCGCGGGCTGGAGGTGCTGGACAAGCTGCAGAACACGCCCGAGGCCAAGATCGTCTTCATCGACCAGGACCCGACCGACGCCCAACAGGTGGACGACAAGCTGGTGAGCCTTGCGCGCCAGACGGGCGGGCTTATCATCACCAATGACTACAATCTCAACCGCGTTGCCAAGTTACAGGGCGTGCGCATTCTCAACATCAACGAGTTGGCGAACGCCGTCAAGTCCGTCTATTTGCCTGGAGAAGAGATTCCGCTGAAAATTATCCAGGAAGGGAAGGAGATCGGGCAGGGTGTCGGCTATCTGGAGGACGGCACCATGGTCGTCGTCGAGAATGGCCGGCGCTATCTGAACCAGGAGATATTGGTTCAGGTCACCAAGGTGTTACAGACCAATGCCGGCCGTCTGATCTTTGCCACACCGGAATAATTCAACCAGACAGGACTTATCATGGCGCTTCGTATCTATAATACCCTCACCCGGCAGACGGAGGAGTTCGCTCCCATCGAGCCCGGCAAAGTGAGCATGTACGTCTGCGGGCCGACGGTCTACGCCGACGCGCACATCGGCCACGCCATGGCCGCGATCATCTTTGACACCGTGCGCCGCTACCTCACCTACCAGGGCTACCGCGTCCGCTTCGTCACCAATTTTACCGACGTCGACGACAAGATCATCCGTCGCGCCAACGAACAGAAGCGCGACCCCATCGAACTCGCCAACCACTATGCCGACGAGTACTTGCGCCACCTGCGCGACCTCAACGTGCTGGAGGCGGACGTCTATCCGCGCGTGAGCGAAGAGATGGGCTGGATCACGCAGATGATCGGCGGGCTGGAAGAAGAAGGCTACGCCTACCGTCTCGACGGCGACGTCTACTTCCGCGTGAAGAGAGATGCCGACTACGGCCGGCTGAGCGGGCGCCGGCTCGAGGAAGCCATGAGCGGCACGCGCGTCGAGGAGGATGCGCGCAAGGAGCACCCCGGCGACTTTGCGCTGTGGAAGTCGGCCAAACCCGGCGAGCCTTCGTGGGAGAGCCCGTTCGGGCCAGGGCGCCCCGGCTGGCACATCGAGTGCTCCGCCATGTGCCTGCACCACCTGGGCGAGGTCGTCGACATTCACGGCGGCGGCAACGACCTCATCTTCCCGCACCATGAGAACGAGATCGCGCAGAGCGAGAGCTACACGGGCAAAGAGTTTGCCCGCTACTGGATGCACAACGGCATGCTGCAACTGGCCGGCGAGAAGATGAGCAAGTCGCTCGGCAACCTCATCACCATCGACCAATTTCTCAAGGAGCACAGCGCCGATGCCCTGCGCCTGTTGATCTTCACCGGCCACTATCGCAAGCCGGTCGTTTACAGCGCCGAGACCGTCGAGAGCGCCGAGCGCAGCCTGGCGCGCCTGCGCAGCGGTCTGCGTCCGGCGCAGGGCAACGCCAGCACGGGCGAGGCGGCCGACAAGCTGCGCGTCGCCACCGAGGAGGCACGCGCCGGCTACATCGCCGCCATGGACGACGACTTCAACACGGCCGGTGCGCTGGCGACCCTCTTCGAGCTGGTGCGTGCCATCAACACGGCGCGCACGGCCGGTGTCACAGGTCCCTTTTACGACGCGGCCCAGCAGACGCTGCGCGAGCTTGCCGGCATCCTGGGCATCACCCTGGAAGAACCGGCCGCAGCCGCCGCCAGTGACGTGGCCGCACGTCCCTTCATCGACCTGCTCGTGGCGGTGCGCGGCGACCTGCGCACGGCGCGCCAGTGGGCGCTGGCCGACAAGGTGCGCGATGGGTTGAAGGGGCTGGGCGTCACCTTGGAAGACTCACCCGATGGCACGAACTGGCGGTTTGAAAGCGAATGAGCGAACTACTTTACGGACGCCATGCGGTCATCGAGGCGCTACGCGCCGGGCGGCGTCGCTTCTACCGGCTCTGGATCGAAACCAAGCAAGCCACCGACGCACCGCCACGCTCCGGCCCGCTCGGCGACATCGTCGCGCAGGCTGAGGCGGCCGGCATCCCGGTCCGCACGGTGCGCGGCGGCATGTTCGACAAGATGCGCGACGAACGCACCAACGCGCAGGGTGTGGCGCTGGAGGCAGGCGACTACCCCTACGTCGACGTGGAGTCATGCCTGGCCCGCGCCCGCCAGGCCGGCGAACCGCCGCTCCTGCTCATCCTTGACCACTTGCAGGACCCGCAGAACCTGGGCACGCTTATCCGCACCGCCGAAGCCATGGGCGTGCACGGCATCCTCATCCCCGAGCGACGTGCCGCGCGCGTGACGCCGGCGGTGGGCAATGCCAGCGCCGGCGCGGTCGAACATCTCGCCGTAGCGCAGGTCGTCAACATCAACCGTGTCATCGATGACCTCAAGAAGCGCAATGTCTGGGTGGCGGGACTGGACGGCGCACCGGAGACGCCCGAACTGGCGCGCGCCCGGCTGGATGGCGCGCTGGCAGTCGTCGTCGGCAGCGAAGGCGAAGGACTCAGCCGCTTGACGCGGGAGAAATGCGATTTCCTCGTGCGCCTCCCCATGCTCGGCAGCATCGAGAGTCTCAACGCCTCGGTCGCCGGCAGCATCGTTCTCTACGCCGCGCGCCAGGCTCGACGCGCCGGCGCATAGTGCGTCCGGCCGGCGAGCCATGGAATTCCGCTTCTGCCCGCACTGCGCCACCCCGCTTGACCGTCAGGTACGCGGAGATCGCCTGCGCCCTGTCTGTCCGAACTGCGGGTATGTCCACTATCGCAACCCGACCGCCGGCGTCGCCGTCATCGTGCGCCGCGATGACGGCGCGCTGCTGCTCGGCCGCCGCGGCCCGAAGGCCGGGACCGGGGCGGGCCAGTGGTGCATCCCGTGCGGCCACGTGGAGTGGGACGAAGACGTGCGCACGGCGGCCCTGCGCGAGTTCGCCGAGGAAACGGGGTTGAGCGTGCGGCTGACCGGTCTTGCCGCCGTCGAGTCCAACTTTCACGACCCGCGCCAGCACACCGTGGGCATCTGGTTTCACGGCACTGTCACCGGTGGCGCATTGGAACCCGACGACGATCTGGTCGAGTTGGGCTGGTTTTTCATCGGCGCCCTGCCCGAACTGGCCTTTGTCACCGACCGCCGCGTCATCGAAGGACTGGGCACGCCATGAACGTGCGGCTGCTTGATGCATCGCACCCGCAATGGGGCAGCGAGCTGGAACGGCTGGGCGTACTGCTGGGCGAAGGCGCCAACCCCACCCTCTTCCCGTATCACTTCCTCTACGTGACGTTGAGCAAGATCGGCGGCCGGCTGGCGCTGTTCGATGAAGGCGACGTCCCGGTCGGCGCCGGCTTCCTCTTTCCACGGCGGCTGGCCGGCAGCGGCGAATCGCAGCGGCGCACGTACACGCTGCGCTTTCATGCGTTGCCTGGCGCGGCGCCTGCCGCGGATGCGATCGTCGCTGCCTGCCAGGCCGCCCTGCCCGACGCCACGGTAGTCTTCTATGAACCGGCCGGTGCACTCTCTTACTATCGCACCGGCGAAAGCATGGGACTCGTCGAAGTGGGACGGCCAGATGCCGGCGAGGCTGCTGCCACCCGCACGCTGCAACGCGCGGTCTGGGGCAGCCCGGACGAGTTTCTCTACCCGGCGGACATCCACAGCGCCGAATTTGGCGCCGGCACGTCGCTGGTTGCGCGTGTCGACGGCACCGTGGCCGGCTTTCTCTTCGGCTTCTACCGTTTCGACGGCTCCCCGCTGCCGGGCGACTGGACCGAGCGCTTCAACGGCGCGTTCCGGCTGGAGTCGCAGACGATGGGCGTGCTGCCCGAGTATCGCGGGCTTCGCATCGCCAACCTGCTCAAGAAGCAGCAGGCAGAGCTGGCATGGCGCGAGGGAATCGGCGTCGTACACTGGACGGCCGACCCGCTGCAATACCCCAATGCCGCACTCAATTTCGGGCTGCTCAAGGCGATCGCTTTTGATTTCGCCCCCGACCTCTACCCATTTCGCAACGAGTTGAACCGCGTGCGCGCCTCGCGCTTCAGCCTGACGTGGCTGGTCGGCAGCAAGCGCGTGCGCGAGGTGCCGGCGCTTGGCGCCCGTGCCGAAATCGTGGACCTGACGCATCGACGCTTCATCCCGCGTGCCAACGACGGCTGTGACACCGCGCGCTTCGACCTGGCAGACGAATTCCTGGCCATCGAAGTGCCGGCCGACTGGACCGCGCTCCAGCAACAGGACATCGGTGCGGCGCAGGCCTGGCGCGCGCTGACGGACGAACTCTTTGCGGCCTACATTGGCGTCGGCCCTGGCCGCTATGTCGTGACCGGCGTTGGGGCCGATGGCGACCGGCGTTTTCTGCTGGCGGAACGGGCCGGAGACGGGCTATGGGCACGGCTGGGCGCACAGGCTTGACGGCAGCGGAACGCCCGCAATTGCGTGTAAGGGCCTTGCGGCATGGAACGCGTCGCGCAAAAACCTGAAATTGGGTGAAAATTCGCCGGTATTTGGCATTGACAGCGACGCAATGTGCGTCTACAATCGCAGTGAATAGAATGAGCGGCAGTTGTCAGGTGTCGTGGCAGGTGTTCTCCCACGTCTTCCCTCTCCATTTCAGCCATCGAATGGGCGCCGCGGATTGAGCTAGATGGCGCTCTGGTTTTTGTTCGATGCCTCTTGGTTTTTCTCAGCGGAAACAATTGCATGCGTCAGCCGATCGATGCGGAGCGCGAGGATGATCGCGCATCCGGATCGGGCGTTGGCGCGGCTTGCGTTTATTTATCGTTGTCGGCCGTTTTGCAGTTCGTTATCTCTTTGCAGTCGGGTTCATTGAACCCCCAATCTCAACAGTACTGTTGGAAAAGGACCTTATGAACATCTACGTTGGTAATCTGTCGTATCGGACCACCGAGGACGAACTGCGCACCGCGTTCGAAGCGTATGGCGCCGTGAGTTCGACATCGATCATTCGCGACCGCGACAGCGGCCAGTCCAAGGGTTTCGGCTTTGTCGAGATGCCCTCGGACAGCGAGGCCCAGGCCGCGATCGATGGCCTGAATGACAAGGAAGTCGGCGGCCGCCGGCTGAAGGTCAACCAGGCGCGCCCGCGCGAGGACAGTGGTGGCGGTGGCCGCCGCCCGCCGTCCTCCTCCAAGCCACGCAACGACCGCGATCGCGACCGCCGCTGGTAATGTCGGCCCAGTGTCGCACAAGGGTTGGCGGCTGACCGCCAACCCTTGTGCGTTCCAACTAAATCACCTGACGCCCTCTGCGTAGACGGAACAACAGCCGCCGCCTACCAACCAAGCCTCAGAGTCGCCCAGGCGCACCAGCGTCCTATTTGGCGCGCCCGGGGAAAAGTCCGCCAACCCACCACCGAAAATCTGCCGTGCGCAGCGTGCGCTCAGGCCGCCATCGCCTCGCGCTGCCGGCGTTCGCGCCGCATGGGGAGGTACGAGAGCAGGAAGAAGAAGACCAACGCCAGGAAGCGCCCCGCACCCGACAAGATGAAGATCACCTGAAAGCCTACGTTGTCCGCCAGGTAGCCTCCTACCAGCGGACCGAGAAACGCGCTGGCAAAGACACCCGTCTGGTAGAGCGCCACGGCCCGCGCCCGGCCGGCGTCGGGCGTCACCTGCAGCAGCAGGTTAAAGTTGGCCAGGTTGAAGCCGGCCCACATGAAGCCGCCCACCAGGTTGTTGAATCCCACCTGCCACGGGGCCGTGTAGAAGACCCACATGATCGGCAGGAAGACGATCGGCAGGCCGGTTACCAGTTGCAGCCACCCCGCCCCACGCCGATCCATCACCTTGCCAAAGACCAACTGGCCGCCCAGCGCCGCAAAGCTGGAGATGCTCGCCATGAGCCCGACGGTGCCCGCGTTGGCGCCTAGATGCGTCACCAGGTAGACGTTGAAGAAGGGCGCTGCCACCTGCAGGGCAAAGTTCCAGACAAAGCCGCTGACCACAAAGCCCAGATAGCCAGGGCTGCTCTTGATGGCATCCTTCAGGCTACCGGACTGCCGCACGAGGTCGGCGTGCGCGTGCGTGCGCGGTTCGCGCAGGTGTGCGAATTGCCACGTGCTCACCATGCCAAAGAGGAAGGCCAGCAAGAAGCTGAGCTGAAAGCCCAGATACGGATCCGACTGCCACTGGTTGCCCGTGCGGATAATCCAGCCCGCTGCGGCGGAGAAGGTCAATGTCGCCATGCCCATGGTCAGGTTGCGCGTGCTGAAGTAACGCCCGCGCATAAAGTCGGGCACAATGTCCGCCACCATGGCCGTCCAGGCCGGGTTACTGAAGTTGGCCATGAACGCCCGCACGCCGTTGAGCGCGGCAATGGTCAGGATGGCGATCTCGGGCGGCAGTTGAAAGAGCGGCACCAGCGCCAGCAGGAGCAGCATCATCCGGGCGATGCCGCCGCCGGTCCACACAACGATGGTCTTGCGCTTGCCGGTCTTTTCCATGAGGCGGGCGCCGGGGAAGAGCGCCGTAGCACCGGCCAGGTTGCCCACCGCCGTGATCCAGCCGACTTGCTGGTTGGTCGCACCGTAGGCCAGCGCAAAGATCGGGATGAAGGCCAGGTAGAAGGACTCGCTGGCCGCGGCAAAGATGCCGTCGAGCCAGAAGAGGCGCAGATTCCGCGTCTGGCGAATGGTGAGCGGCTCGGGCGTCTGCCGTTCCAGGCTGCGCTCCATGGGTCGCCGCACCAGGTACCAGTTCCAGCGCTGGGGACGTAGTTGGTCGAAGACACCGATACGGCGCTGCGGGATGTAATCCAGCAGCCGCAACATGCGTTCGTCGTGGCTCTGCGCCTGTTCGTCGGCTGGATCGCGCTGAACAGATTCGCTCATGATTCTCTATTCCATGCTTGCTGGGCCATGCGGCCAACGGCCAGGTATCAACCGCAGAACTCGTCGCGCAGTTGCGCCTTCTGGATCTTGCCCATGGCGTTGCGCGGCAGCGCGCTGACGATGTGCACCTGGCGCGGGGTCTTGTACCCGGCCAGCCGCGCACGGCAGAAGGAAATGATGGCGGCCGGCGTGGTTGCGGCATCCGCATGCGGCACGACTACTGCGACGACACGCTCGCCCCATTCGGTGTCGGGGCAGCCGATGACGGCGCTGGCTGCAACGGCCGGATGCTCCGCCAGCACCAACTCGACTTCGGGCGGGTAGACATTGTAGCCGCCGCTGATGATGAGATCCTTGGAGCGCCCCTTGAGCGTGAAGTAGCCGTCGGCCTCACGCAGGCCGAGATCGCCCGTGCGCAGCCAGCCATCTGGCGTGAACGCAGCCGCCGTCTTTTCGGGCTGACGCCAGTAGCCCTTGAAGACATTGGCACCGCGCACTTGCACCTCGCCGACAGTCCCGTCGGCCACAGGCTGCTCCGTCTCGGGATCGACGATGCGCACGGCGACGCCAGGCAGCGGCAGCCCCACGGAGCCGACGCGCCGTTCGCCATGCAGCGGGTTGGAGAGATTCATGCCCGTCTCCGACATGCCGTAGCGCTCCAGCAGGCGATAGCCAAACATCTCCTCGAATTGCTGGAAGAGGTCGTCGGGCAGGCGGTCGGAGCCGGAGGTGATGAGGCGCATGTGGCGCAGGCTGACACTCCCTGCCCCCGGCGCGTCGACCAGGCGTCGGTGAATCGTCGGCACGGCCATGAAGACGGAGCACGGCTGCCGCACCAGCCGATCGAGCGCCCGCGCCGGGTCGAACTTCTCGAACATGATGGTGGTCGCGCCGGCATTGAGCGCGCCGTGCAGCGCAACGACCAGCCCGTGCACGTGAAAGATGGGCAGCACGTGGAGCAGCACGTCGTCGTTCTGCCAGCCCCACGCTTCGTGCAGGCTGTCCAGATTGGCGGTGAGGTTGCCGTGCGTCAACTCGGCGCCCTTGGGCCGCCCCGTCGTGCCGCTGGTATAGATCATCAGGCACGTCGCGTTGCGATCGGCGGGCAGCGCAATGCCGGCGGCATCCTCCGGCTTAAACGGCTCGATCAGCTTGTCGAAGCGGTTTTCGTCGCAGTCGAGGAAATAGCAGGAGCGCAGCGCGGGCAGCCGTGCCAGCAGCGGCATCACACTGCTGCGTGCCGACCCCTCGGCAAAGAAGAGGCTCGCCTCGGCATCCTCCAGGAAATACGCCAGTTCGCGCATGGGGTAGCCGGTATTGAGCGGCAGGCAGATGGCGCCCAGCCGCATGATGGCCAGGTGCAGGTAGACGAAGGCAAGGCATTTGGGCAGTTGCAGCGCCACACGATCGCCGGGCTGGACGCCATTGGCGCGCAGCATCGCCATGGTCCGCTGCACCTGGCGCTCCAGATCGCCGTAACTGACGACCTCGCTCTCCCCAAAACCCTCACCGACAAACTCGATCGCCGTCTTGTCGGGTTGCGTGCGGCAGTACGCCTGGAGCTTGTCAAGAAACATCTTTCATCTCATCCTGAATATCTGGCGCCGGCGGAACAATCGCATCCCGGGCCGGGGATGCAACACAAAGTGCCGGCCCCAGCACCCTGAGTGACCGGCCAATTGCGATGGTATACCCCATTCGGTCGTGGCGCAAACCGCGGCCGCGCCCGGGGCATCACGCATCACGCATCACGCATCACGCATCACGCATCACGCATCAAACCATTGTCGCCCACCGTGACGCAAGCCAGGAATCCGCTACGCCTCTCCCAGGTAGCGTTCCGCAAAAGCGACCAGCGCATCCTCGAAGACGCTCATGGGCGGCCGCGTCAGCCCGGCGCCGACCTGGCCAACGCCTGCTTCCTTGTGGGCAATGCCGGTGTTGATGCGCGGGGTGATGCCCAGTTCCACCACCTTGCGGATGTCCACCCCGGTGGGCGTGCCGCGGAAGCCAAGCGATGGGATGGTGAAGGCCGTGTGCTCGGTGGCGGTGATTTCGTACATCTCCAACGTGGCGTTCATGGCGTCCTGCGGCGTGCCGCTGATGAAGGTGACGATGGCCGGAGCGGCCGCCATGGCGAAGGCGCCGATGCCTGCCGTCTCGGTGATGGTGCTGTCGCCGATGTCGCGGTTGGCGTCGGCGACGGTAAAGCCGGGGAAGTACAGGCCGTCAGGCTGGCCGGCCGGGCCGGTGAACCAACGATCGCCCAGACCGGAGACGCGGATGCCCAGATCCGTGCCGTTGCGTGCCATGGTCGTCATGATGGTGCTGCCCTCGACGCCGTGGCCCGCGTCGGCCATGGCCTTGCACGCCGCCATGACGGGGTTGAGCACGCTCAACGCGTTGTCGGCCAGGAACTTGAGCACGCCGGCGGCGGTCTCCGCATCGGGCGCGGCGCGCACGACCAGCGGCGCCAGCTTGGCCGTGTAGAGAATCGAGCCAGCCTTGTTGCGGTTGTGCCCCTCGTCGCCCATGTGCAGCGACTCAGCCAGCAAGGCGCGGATGTCGAGACCGTCATCGCTCAGCGCCAGCGCACCGGCCAGCACCGGCGCCATCACGTCATTCATCCAACGCAGCCGGGCGAGCACCTCGTCGCTGTAGGCGCCGTAGCGCAGCACCTTGCCATAGCCCTCGTTGAGGTTGGAGAAGGCCTTGTTGCCGTGCGTCACATTTTCCACGACATAGACCATCATCGACGGCGACGTGACGCCGGCCATAGGCCCGACCGCGCCGTGATGGTGGCAGGGGTCAAGGGTTACTCCGCCCGCCGTGACGAGCGCTTCGGCCGCAGCGGCATCGGCCACCCAGCCCTCGAAGATGCAGGCGCCGACGATCGCGCCGCGCATAGGGCCGGAAGCGCGTTCCCACGTGATCGGCGGCCCGGCATGGAGCAACATGCGCTCGCCCATGCCCGGGATCACATCACCGGCGCGGGCAACCGTGCGTAGGATGGGCCGTGCGCTCATCATGCGGTCGAGGGCGATCTCATTGGCTCGATCGATATCTAGCATCGTTTGGTTCCTGTCCGTGGTTGGTGTCATGGACGCTGGTCGCCATGACTCAAGGCGGGTTGACGGGTCTCCACTCGGATTATCGGTGAAATGGCACGAATGGGCAACAGACGCGGGCGCATCCCGAGCGCGCCGGCCGCGCTGTCAGCGAATTGGAGCGCGCCCAGCGCACACATTGATAGCAAACACCATTTGCTGCAATCGGACAATCGCGCGTTCTATGGTAGATTGGAACGTCGTATGGCGAAGATGTCCACTTTCACGCTCTACCTGGTGTCGCTGGCCGGTGCGGCGGCGCTGATCTGGCTGGCCTGGCAGTACTATCCTGCTAACCCGCTTCCCAAGCTGACGTGCCAGCCGCGTTGCATGCAGGTGGACTTGAGCGGCCGCGACCTGGAAGGCGCCGACCTGAACCGCGTCGACTTTTCGGCGGCGGATCTGAGCCAGGCCAACCTGCGCCGTGCCACGCTGCTGCTGGCCGTGCTTGCCGGCGCGTCGCTGCGTGAGGCGGAGTTGCAGAGTGCCGACCTGTCGAACGCGATGTTGCACGGGGCGGATCTGCGCTATGCCCACCTGGGCGACGCCGTGCTGCGTAGCGCCGACCTGCGCAACACGGACCTGCGCGACGCCGACCTGGCCGATGCCGACCTGCGAGCCGCCAATCTCAGCGGTTCGCGGCTCGACCGGGCGGTTCTGACCGGCGCCTCGCTCGTCGATGCCGACCTGGAGGACGCCGTTTTGCGCCGGGTAGATTTACGCAACGCCGACCTGCGCAACGCCACGCTGCGCTTCGCCGACCTGCGCCTGGCCGATTTGACCGGCGCCAATCTGCTCGGCGCCGACCTGATGGGGGCACTGCTGCCCCATGATTTTCATGCCGAGAGTGTTGAGACAGCAGGACCATAGATTTCGCCGATGATTGACCCTATCATGACGACAATCGACGCCATGCCGGCCATCTCGCTCGCCGAGATCCAGTCACTGGCACTGCTCGATCGGCTGGACGTCAAGTTCATCATGCACGAAGCGCAATTCGCGCAGATCCTGTGGCGCGTGCGCGAGCAATACCGCGTCCTCGAGATCAACGGCGTGCGGCCCGGGCGCTATCACACCACCTACTTCGACACACCCGACTTTGCCATGTACCAGTCACACCACAGCGGGACGCGCGTGCGCCACAAGGTGCGCTGGCGTTGGTACATCGACAGTGAAGCCATCTTCCTGGAAGTCAAGGAAAAGACGAACCGCGACCGCACCGTCAAGACACGCACGCCGATCGACGCACCGGTCGCACACCTTGGCGATCTGGCGCACGACTGGATGCCGGCGTCGCTCCAGTTGAATGCGGCGGCGCTGCGGCCCGTCGTGTCGAACCGCTTCCGCCGCGTCACCCTGGCCGACTTCGAGCGCCAGGAACGCATCACCGTGGATCTCGGCGTCGAGTTCAGCAGCGACGAACGCGTGGTGCCCCTGCCCGGTCTCGTCATCGTGGAGGTGAAGCAGCGCAAGTTCTCGCTGACGTCGCCCATCGCGCGCGAGTTGCACCGCCTGCAACTCCACCCGACCCACGTGAGCAAGTATTGCGTCTCCATGGCCATGCTCCACCCGGAGCTGAAGCACAACCGCTTCAAGCCCATCATCCGCCGGCTCGAAGCCATCTGTAACGGCCGAGGTAGCAGTGAACGTCACAACTGAGATCCTGCCCGGATTTGCCCTGACCCTGGCAACGGGCATCGTCATCTTTGGCTTCGGCTATGCGTCGTCGCGCCGCAGCCGGCCGGAGTACGTCTTCACCTTTCTCAGCTTCGGCATCATGGCGTACCTCGTCACCAGCCTGCTGCGTGACGTGCAATTGACGCTGGGCTTCAGCTTTGGCCTGCTCGCGGTCTTCACCATCATGCGCTTCCGGTCGGTCAACATCCCGGTGCGCGAGATGACCTATCTCTACATCGCGATCATGATCCCCTTCGCCAACGCGCTCTTTGTGGCGACGCGCGTCAGTTTCAGCGACGTCATGCTCATCAACGCGGCCGTGGCCATCTTTGTCATCGCCGTCGATCGCATCCTGCTTGCTCGCTATGGCTCGTCGCAGATCGTTCACTACGAGAAGATCGACCTGATTCAGGCCAACAACGAGCGCGCCCTGCTCGACGATCTGAGCGAGCGCACCGGGCGCCGCGTGCGGCGCTACATCGTGGAGGAGGTCGACTTTCTGCGCGACACCGCGCTGCTGACCGTCTACTTCGACGAATCCGCTCCTGCCCGCCGCTCAACGCAATGAGCCACTTCCTGAGCATTACCCTGCCGGCGCTGTTGCTCGCCGGCAGCCTGCTGGCGCCCCACCCCACCGCCGCACCGCCCATCGTCATCAACGAGATCCTGGCCCACACCGACCCGCCCGATGTCGACTCGGTCGAGCTTTCCAACCAGGGTGACGTGCCGGTCGACCTGTCGGGCTGGCTGATGACCGACAGCCTGGCGCGGCCGCAGGCGGAGTGGGTGCGCATCGCCGACGGCACTCTGCTTGATCCGGGCGAGTTTTATGTCATTGCAGACTGCGCGCCCGGCTCGGCCCAGGAAGTGGCAACCGGCTGTTCCGTCTGGCAATTTGGCTTGAGTGAGGCGGGTGACGATGTCTACCTCATGCAGCCCGGTGCCAACGGAGGTACACCGGCCGTTGTCGACCACGCGACCTTTGGCGTCTCACCCAATGGCGTCTCGTTCGGCCGCTACATGGACAGCATCGGTAATGTTCGGTATCCGCTGTTGGAAACGGTCACGCTGGGTGCGCCTAACTCGGCGCCGTTCATCAGCCCGGTTGTCATCGAGGAGATCATGTATCACCCGCCCGACGGCTACAGCGAGTACGTGGTGATCGCCAATATGAGCACTCAAGCCGTGGCCTTGCAGGACGGAGCGCATGCGAACAACACATGGAAGTTGGTAGGCCAGGACAAAGACGGTGACGAAAATCTGCTATTTGACTTCCCGACCGGGACCGTTCTTTCACCAGGTGAGAGTATCATTATTGCTGGAGCCTCGCCGAGTCAATTCACAAGTGAACGCCAAATCCCATGCAGCGTACGTGTTTTCGGCCCAATGCAAAACGCTCTTAACGACAAGAGGGGTGAGCGGGTGGCGTTGGTCGTGCCGCAGCCGCCCGAACTGGACCCACCTGACACTGTCTACTATGCTCACTTCGATGATGTGAGCTATCTTCCGAATCCTCCTTGGCCGAGCGCCAGTGGCAATGGCTTTGCACTGACACGCATTGACGCAACAGCCTATGGCAACGATGTGGCTAACTGGCAGGCTGCAGTACCCCTTGCTCACTCCAACAGATCGCTATGCTTACCGGCAATCAGCAATGGCCCGGTGCAGCCTTGATTGGCGTCAACGGCATCTCTGGCTGGCCGCTACCTTGAAAGCTAGACAAGAGAAAGCCCGCCGGTTTACGCCGGCGGGCTTCTTTTTGCCTGATTGAAACGGGTTATCTAGTTGATCGTCGTCTCGATCACGTCGCCGGTCTCGGCATCGACGACCACGGTAGCGTTCTGCGTGTCGGTGCTCAGTTCCACGACCCAGACGCTCTTGCCGTCGCGATCCTCGGGCGTCGCCACCTTCTCGGTGATGGCGCCGGTCAGTTCGCTCTCGACAGCCTGCTCCGCAATCGCAATGGCGGCGCGGGCGTTGATCTTGCCATCCTCGCCCACCTGCGTGCTGGCTACAGGCTGCTGCGGACGCTCGCCCAGCGTCACATCGAGTTGGACTTGCTCGCCATTGCGTTCCACCGTCAGCGTGACCGTCGTGCCCGGCTCGGCCTTGGTCACCAGGTAGGAGACCAGATCCTCGAAGCGCACGACCGGCATGTCGTCGATGGCCTTCACGATGTCGCCGCCACGGCGCACTTCCACGCCGCCGGCGCCGGTCACGACTTCGCTGCCGCCCTGAAGACCTGCATCGGCCGAAGGGCCGCCCGGCACGACGCCGGAGACATAGACACCCAGCGTGTTATCGGGCAATTCGAGCGCCTCCGCCAACTGCGGCGAAATGGTGCTGCCTTCCAGGCCAAGATAGGCATACTGGTAGGCGCCGTCGGCGATCAGGGCCGGCACGACACGCTGCACGATTGACGAGGGGATAGCAAAGCCAACGCCGGAATTCTGCCGTGTCTGCGACTCGATGGCGAAGTTGACGCCCACGACCTCGCCGTCCAGGTTCAGCAGCGGGCCGCCGGAGTTGCCCGGGTTGATGGCCGCGTCGGTCTGGATGACATCAGGCAGCGTGTAGCGATTGTTGCCAAAGGCGCCCACCGGGAAGCCACGGCCTAGCGCGCTGACGATACCTGTCGTCATGGTGTTCTGCAGGCCGAAGGGGTTGCCGATGGCGATAACCATATGGCCAACCTTGACACCGCCGTTGTCGGCCAGCGCCAGCGGCTGCCACTCCATGCCCTCCGGCGGCGTCACCTTGATGACGGCCAGGTCGGCCTGCGGGTCGGTCGCCACGACTTCGGCGCGCGCCCACATGCCGTTGTTGAAGTTGACGATGACCTTCTGGGCATCCTCGACCACGTGGTTGTTGGTGACGATGTGACCCTCGTTGTCATAGATGAAGCCGGAGCCCTCGCCACGCTGGAGCGGTGCGTCACCTTCGGGCATCTGCGGCAACTGGAAGCCCGGAATCTCCGGAAGCTGTACGGCCGACGCCGTGCTTTCCACCTGGATGTTGACGACCGACGGCGAGACAGCTTCGTACAAAGCAGCCAGCGCGTCCTGGTCTTCATCCAGCGTCGAGTCGATCTGTAGGGCCGGTGCGGCAACCTCGGCACGGGTGCTGTTCGCGGAGACGTTGACGGTCTGCCAGGCAAGCGGTGCGGCCAGGGCGCCAAAGACGATCAGCCCGGCGCCAGCAATGGCTAGCCCGGCCTTGGTAGCAAAGCTACGCTTGCGCGTGTCGGAAGATTGGGGGGTTGTTGGGGTCGATTCATGTTCGTTCATATACTACGTATCCTTACCTAAACTGATGAAGCGTAAAATACCATTCATCGCGACCGGTCCCTGCGAAAGCGGTACGACAGGCCAGATCTGCATGCGGCCACCTGTCATGCCAACCCGACAAGCAAGACGCCGGCTCTTGCGATGGTGATGATGCCGAACAAGCCATCATTTGAAACCATCATAGAGCCGGCGTATGAATGATCGGTGAATCGCCGTTAAGAATTGCGTGAAAGCAGCGCGCCTATTGGGTTGCTTCCGGCGTGGCCTCCGGCGTTGTGTCAGCGCCGCCCTCCGGTGTCGCAGCGGCGGGGACGCCGCCGGTCAAACGCACGAGATTGTCGAGCGTCGCCTTGAGCGCGTCCATCTGCGTGCCATACTCCGCCCAGTCGCCGCCGCGCAGTGCCTCCTGTGCCGCGCTGTATTGCGCGTTCGCCGCAACGATCAACTCGTCAACCGTCGCCGTGCCCACGTTGGCCGATGCACCCGCTGCCCCCGCCGCCGCGCCATCCTCCTGCGTTGCCGCAGAGCTGGCTGCTGCAATCGCCAGGTCGGCCAGGCCGGCGCGCGAGACGACATCGCGGCCGAACAGTTGGATGAGCGCCAGGCCGAGATTCTCGGCCATGACCACGCGATCCGCAGTCGCCAGGATTACGCGCTTTAGTTCCGGGATGCGACCGTTCTGCGCCTGCAAGTAGAGCGGCTCCACATAGAGCAGGCTGTCGCCGATGGGGATCACGAGCAGGTTGCCGCGCAGCACGCTGCTGCCCTGCTGATTCCACAGGCTCAACTGCGCGCTGATGGCCGGGTCCTGGTCAATGCGTGCCTCGATCTGCTTTGGCCCGAAGAAGAGCGAGTCCTTGCCGAAGTTGTAGACGAGCTTGTCGCCGTACTTGTCCGGATCGCTCTGCGCGGCCATCCACGCCACCATATTCTCGCGATTGGCCGGCGTGAAGGGCAGGATCTGCATGTAGTCCAGCGAGTCGGAGTCGGGCAACTGCATGAGCACGTAGTAGGGTTCCATGGGCTGCGGCTCGTTGTAGAAGACTTCCTCCGGCCACGACCACAGATCTTCTTTGTTATAGAAGTCGGTGGCGTCAGTCATGTGGTAGGTGCGGTACATCTCGGCCTGCACCGAGAAGAGATCGGTCGGGTAGCGAATGTGGCGCAGCAGGAATTCCGGCATGGCTTCCAGCGGTTGGAAGAGCGCCGGAAAGATGCGGGCATAAGCGGCCGTAATCGGCTCGGACGGGTCGACGACATAGAACGTGGGCATGCCATCGTACGCGTCGATCACGACCTTGACCGAGTTGCGGATGTAGTTGAAGCGCCCGAAGTACGGCTCGCTATATGGGAAGCGATTGCTCGTCACATAGGCATCGATGATCCAGTAGAGGCGGCCATCCTCGCCGACCACAACGTAGGGATCCTGGTCGAATTGCAGGAACGGCGCCAGGGTCTGCACGCGGTCGACGATGTTGCGCCGCCACAACAACTGGCTCTCGCTCGTGATGTCCTGGTTGAGAACTAAGTTGATGTCGGCAAAGCGCAGGGCAAAGAGCAGGCGATTCCAGAAGGTCATGTCAATGCCCGTGTCGGCGCTGAAACGCGTCGTGACATTGCCGCCACCCTGCGGAAAGTCGAACTCCTCCATGTTCGTGCGGCCGATGACATAGTCGTTGGTCAACTCACCAAAGTAGACCTGCGGCACTGTCAAATCAATGACGCCACGCGGCGGCAGATCCTGGACGTAGAATTCAGGCAGGCCGTCGGACGTCACCAGTTCCACCGGCGACATGGCGACGCCGTAGCCATGCGTGTAGACCAACTTGCGGTTCACCCATGTCTGCGCATCTTCATTCAGCCGGTCAGCCACCAGCTCGCGCGCGGCCACCATGACCTGGCGGCGCTGGCCATCGACGATGTAGCGATCCACATCGACGTCATTAAACTCGTAATACTGGCGCAAAGCCTGCACCTGGTTGTAGGTCTGGAGCAGGGGCCGGTAATCCCACAGACGCACGTTGCGCACCGTCTCCGGCTCGGTCAGCAATGCCTGCGGCGTCAATTGTTGCGAGGCGTCGTAGGAGGCCAGTTCGATGTCATCCAGGCCAAAGGCCAGCCGGGTGAAGCGGATGTTCTCGTCGATAAAGGAGCGTTCCAGGCTCAACTCATTGGGGCTGACCTGGAAGCGTTGCACGAAGCCCGGGTAGAGCGAGCCGGCCACAAAGGCGATGGCCACCCATGCGACCAGCACCGCCACAATCGCCCGCCAGCCGCGGCGGAGAAAGGCCGTAATGATCAACAGCACCGCCGTGATCAGGGTCACGATGGTGAGCAGGTTGTAGGCGGGCAACTGCGCGTTGACGTCGGTATAGCCTGCGCCAAAGACCGCGCCGCGCTCGCTATAGACAAGTTTGGCTGCATCGATCTGATAGCCCAGCGCAATGAGGCCGAGGAAGAGCGCACCCAGCACGCCCAGGTGCACCAGCGTGCCCGTCCGCATGCGCCAGCCGCGCCAGCCGATTCCGCTCACCACTACGACCGTGATCAGCGACACCGTGATGACCGCCTGCAACCAGCCACGCACGATCTCCAGGATGGGCAGCGTGAAGATGTAGAAACTGGCATCACGGTTGAAGACGGGATCCATGACGCCGAAATTGCTCTGGTTGAGGAAGAGCAGCAGTTGCGGCCACTCCGCCGCCACGTTCAGCCCCATGATGAACGAGAAGAGCGTGAAGATCACGATGGCGATCACCGGGACGCGGATGCCGGTGGCGTCGGAGACCTGTTCCACCGGCGTGGAGACCAGGCCGAAGGGCTCGACGCGGCGTGCAATCCAGTAGTTGACGAAGAGAAAGATCCACGTCAACACGAACCCGGCCACAAAGAGACCGAGCGATGCCGCAATGCGCGTCCACAGGATCGAGTCAAGGCCCAGGCTGCCATACCAGGACCAGTCGGTCAGGAAGCCGATGATGGTGTTGAAGAGCAGCAAAAAGAGGAATGGGATGATCAACAGCCACCACCAGCGGCTGGGACGGGACATGGGCTGGCGCGGCTCGCCGCCGCCGCCGCCATCGTCGGGCGGCACCCACTCTTCACCTCGCTGGAGATTCTCTTCAATCGAACGGATTAGGTCGGCAAACGGGTCGGAGTTTCTCATGGTCAGTATCTGTATTGGTGAGGGAGGCGGTAGGCTCCCGGTGCGAATAGCGTTGTAGATCCTTTGCTCCGGCCGGCCACGCCGCCGGGCAACCTTCCCGACCATTGTACCCCATTCTGCCGGATGCGCCGTGTGACGTGGCTACCCTTCTCTGCCGTACGGGCTGCCTGGGGTATAATCGCACCCATGAGCAACCACCATTGGCCCGATCCGCTGCAGCCGGCCCAGCCCGAACTGGTCGCCGGCCTGCTCGCCGCCTTCTGGGAAACGCTGGCCGATCTGCCCGAGTTAATCGAACGCGACGAACACCTGCTCGCCGCCGAGACGACCGTCGCGCTGCGCGCCACCGTGCTGCGCATGATGCTCGCGCTCAACGGCATCGAGCGTCCGGCGGCCACGCGCCACCTCAACACCTATCTTGGCGCCAGCCAGCGCGCCGCGATCGAGAAGACGCTACTGGCGCCCGCCGTCGCCGGCGAAAGCTGGATCGGCCAGGCAGTGGCGCTCGTCGTCATCTACCGCTGGTACGCGCCCCAACTCGTCGAGAAGCACGCCCTCGCCTACCCGCAGGCCGCCGAGGATGCCGCGCTGGCCGCGCTCCAGCGCCTGCCCGACTGGCCGCTGGCCATCACCACGGACTGACCGCGCGCCATGAACGAGCCAACCCGCCGCGTCTGTTTTGTCGCCCCCTTCGGCCTGCGCCAGAAAACGACCATCTGGGCGCGCACGCTGCCGTTGGCCAGGGAACTCGTCGCGCGCGGCTGGGCCGCCACCATCCTCATCCCGCCGTGGGACTCGCCGCAGGATAGCGGCAGGCGCTGGGTCGAGGATGGCGTCGAACTGGTAAACGTGGCGCTGGGCGGCGGCACGCCGGCGGTGGTACGGCGGCTGCTGCATGAGATCGACCGCATCCAGCCAGCCATCGTCCACGTGGTGAAACCGCGCGCCCACGCCGGGCTGGTGCAATGGTGGCTCTGGCAGCGCGGGAGGCTGGGTTCGTCGCGCCCCGCCCTCGTACTCGACACCGACGATTGGGAGCAGGCGTGGGCGCCGGTCAACGGCTACGCGCCGCTGCTGGCGCGCTTCCTGGCCTGGCAGGAAGAGTGGGGCATCCGCCACGCCGACGGCATCACCGCGGCCAGCCGCTGGCTCGTCGAGCGCGTGCAATCGGTCGCGCCGCGCATCCCGCGCCACTATCTGCCCAACGGCGTCACGCCCCCCGCTGCCGGCGACCTGCACTGGCAGCCGCAGGATCAGCGTGACGTGCTCTTCTTCAGCCGCTTCGTGGAGGTGTCGCCGGCATGGCTGGCGCTCTTCGCCCAGGTGTTGCACGAAGTGGCGCCCGGCGCCCGCCTGCTCGTGGCCGGCACGCCCGTACAGCCGGGGATCGACGACGCGTACCGCCGCGCGCTCGCGGCCCTTGCGCCGGGCAGCGGTGCGCCGGTCGAGTGGCTGGGCTACGTCCAACGCGACGACCTGGCCGCCATCTATGCCCGCGCCGGCTGTGCCATCTTCCCGGCCGACGCGGTGCCGCTCCAGCAGGCGAAGTGCAGCGTGCGTCTGGCGACGACGTTGCTCGCCGGTATGCCCGTGGTCGCCAGCGCGGTGGGCGAACAGGCCGCTTACGGTGCCGAGGGTGCGGCTCGGCTCGTGCCGGCCGGCGCCACGCCGAGTGCCTTTGCTGCGGAGGTTGCGACCGTCCTCGCAGCGCCGGCCGAGCAGGCTGCGCTCAGCCGCCAGGCACACGCCCGCCTACTCCAGCGCTATGACTGGGCGCTCCTCGCCGCGCAACTCGATACCTTCTATCGACAGATCCGGTCAATTGGGTGAGAACGTCTCGTATTCGACGCAGAGGTGCGGGGGCGCAGAGGCTCGCAGAGGAAGAGCGGGGTATGCATCAGCAATCTGCAATCCGCAATGATCCATCAGCAATTGCCCTTAATCTTCCGCGCCTTTGCGCCTTTGCGCCTTTGCGCTGAATCTCATCATCAGATAAATTCGCGTCTCAATCCGGCAGCGGCAGCGGCGGGTACTTCTTGCCGCCGGCGGCGATGTCGTCGGCCCGCTCCTGCGCCTGCGCCTCGATCTCGGCCTGGGTGCGCATCCGCGCTTCGTAGCGTTGGCGCTCCGGGCGCTGCCAGCGCGCCAGATCCTCGCGTGCGTCGATACAGCGCGCAAAGATCAGATAACCCGTATGGCCGATGAGGTTGTCGTCGGGGCGGAAACGGTCGGGCGTGGCCTTGTAGCGGCGCAGGATCAGCTCCTCCACGCTCACGTCGGCGAAGTGGTGGCGGTCGAAGCCGTTGAGCAACTCGATGACCTGGTTGGCCGTGGGCAGCAGGCTGGCGAAGAAACCGCCCGGCCGCAGCGCCTTGCGTGCAGCGGGCAGATAGTGCCACGGCTCGCGCACGTCCAGAAAGACGGCGTCGACATCGTCAGCCTTGAAGCCGTCGTCGATGTCGGTGACGAACATCTTGACGTAGGGCAGCAGCCCCAGCCGCGCCAGATTCTCGCGTGCCACCTGGTAGATGTCGGGGCGCACCTCGTGCGTGAAGACCATGCCCGTCGGCATGACGGCCCAGGCCAGCGCCGTCGTCAGCCCGCCGCTGCCCGTGCCCGCCTCGATGACGCGGCTGCCGGCGTGCAGGCTCAGCCGGTGCACGATGTAGGCGGCGTCCTTGGGGTAGATGATCTGCGTGCCGCGCTTGACCGACTTCATAACATCCGTCAGCGACGGCTGCAAGAGCAGCGCCTGGTGGTGGATCTGGCTCTGCACCGTGGCGCCCCACCTCTGGCCGATGAGCGCGTCGTGGCGAAACGCGCCCAGGTGCGTG
Organism: Caldilineaceae bacterium; assembly: GCA_020634815.1. GTDB lineage: Bacteria > Chloroflexota > Anaerolineae > Caldilineales > Caldilineaceae > Caldilinea. The sequence goes on from JACKBA010000039.1 coordinate 42,196, forward strand.
TGCGTCACCCCCTCCGGGTGAACGCGGATGACATAGCGCTTGTAGTCGGAGGTGAAGAGCATGGCCAGGTCACCGGCATGGGCCACGCTGCGGTCGGCTGCGGCCGGCTGTTCGTCATGGGTGGTGGTCGTCTGTTCGCTCATGGGCGAGATTATAGCATGGGGAGATGCGTAATTCGTGATGCGCGAGGCGTAATGATTGATGCGTGAGGCGTAATGCGTAATTCGTCACGAGTCAAACGTCAAACGTCATGCGTCACAGGGTTGTCGTCACGCCTCACGCCTCACGCCTCACACCTCACGAGTCACGCATTACGAGTCACGCATTACGTTTGACGATTGACGTTTGCCGTTTGCCGTTTGACTCATGACGAACGTTTGACACAGACCGCGCGCCAAAGTAGAATCGGGAAGGATATTCTTTTTCGCCCCAGACACAAATCTTACCAGGAGGAATTCTCATGCTCGCAAAGCGCTTCCTGCTCCTGTTTTCGCTCGCGTTGCTGGCTGCCTTGGTGCTGACCGGCTGTGGCGCGCGCGCAGGCGCCGGTGAAACCGCGGCCGCTGCGGCCGATGCCCCGCTCGTGCTCGACCTGCCCAACCTGACCATCGACTACGATGCCGACGGCGCCCCGTCCCTGGGCGGCGCGCCGCTGTCGAGCTTCGGCTCGCTGCTGCCGGCCAGCCTGACCAGCCAGCTCACCTTTGACAAGGGCACCATGGACATGCTGGCCGCCGCCAACATTCAGCACGTCCAGATTACGACCGCGCCCGACGGGCTGATCATCCTGGTCAACGGCGAGCCGATCCCCTCCGTGCGCTGGGATGCCGACAAGCTGGCCAACCTGGCCGACCTCGTCGAGACGCTCGGCCCCGATGCGCCGGCCGCGCTGAAGAGCGTGCTGCCCGTCATCACCAACCTGGGCGCCGGCATTGCGCTGCGCTTCCCGGTGGGTCAAGGTGCAGAGATGATCCCCATGCAGGTGGCGGGCGATGCGTCGGCTGCGGCCGCGTCCCAGGCGGCGCAGCAGGCCTTCATGGCCGATGTGGGCGCCGCGCCCGTCATCCGCATTCCGGTTCTCTATGACGCCGAGGGCGGCTACACGGTGCAGGGCATCACCGACGCCGAGTGGCAGGCGCTCACCGGCGCGCCCTTTGGCTCGCTGCGCTTGCAGCCCGACCAGATCGCCAGCGCCGCCGCGGCCGGCATCACCGGCGCCACGGTGCGCACCGACGCCGAGGGCATTCATGTCGCGCTCAACGGCAAGGAACTGCCGGTGCTGGGCTGGGGCGAAGGCGAGCTGAGTCACGCGCTCAAGCTGGCGGCGGGCGCGGGCCTGCTCGACCAGTCGGGCATGGACGCGGCGGCCATCGGCCCGGTCGTCGACGCGCTGCTGCCGGTGATCCAGTCGAGCAACGTCGAGATCAACGTCACGTTCCCGAGCGAATAAACACGAGGAGAATGGTCAATTGTCAACGGTCAATTGTCAACGGTCAATGAAAGATCGCGCCGGACGGCGATCCGCTCATTGACAATTGACCGTTGGCCGTTGGCAATTGACCATTTCTTCAAACTGCCTCCAGCACCACTGTGCAGCCCCCCTCAATGACAATTAACCGTTGACCGTTGGCAATTGACCGTTTCTTCAAACTGCCTCCAACACCACTGTGCAGCCCCCCTCAATGACAATTAACCGTTGACCATTAACAATTGACCATTTCTTCAAACTTCCTCCAACACCGCTGTCGAGACCCCCTCATTGATAATTGACCGTTGACCGTTAGCAATAGACCATTCCCTCGATCTTCCTCCCACCGCCTTCCCTTCCACAATCACCACATCATGTGATGACCGCTCACCACATCCGCCGCTATGCTGTTGTCATCGTTTCAGAGGGGTGAAACGACGGAACGATAGAGGTCACAGCACAAGCTCATGGCGTACGAAGCATGACGCACGCCGCGGTGACTGTCGAGACAACAACCTTTTCAGAACGGAGGAAGTACGATGGAAGGTCTTTGGTCAGCAGCGATGTGGGGGACACCGGTTGGATTGGGCAGCTTTGCTTTCTTGGTGGGGATTGGGACGGGGGTCTTTTTCTGGGGCCTGAGCAAACTCCGGTGACGCACTATCTTCGTCGCGCCGCTCGCCCCAAGCTTCGCAGCGTCGCCACAAGGCCCGGCGCCTCGGACGCCCGCAGCCCGGCGCCGGCCAGCACGATCTCCACGTGCACATCCTCGCGCTCGCCGGTGACGGTCACTGCATTCAGCAGCGGGCCGAAGCGCGCCTGAAGGTCGACGAAGACATACTCCAGCGCGGCAGTGTCCGCCCCGCGCACCGCGTACTCGCTGGCGATGAGGTCGGAGCGGCGCTGCACCCAGAGCGACGCACGCGCCCGCCGCGCCAGCGCCAGGCCGGGGATGCGCCCCTCCGCCCAAACCAGCTCGGCGGTGGGGCGTTCGGGCAGCAGGCCGCGGATGATCAACCGATCGCGGCGGCCGCTCAGCGCACGCACGAGCAGGCCGATGGGATCGACCGTGGCGCCGCTGCGGTAATCCACCACCAGGCGCACGAAGGGATCGGGCGGCGGGTCGAACGCGGCGACAAAGCCGCCGGCCGCGGGCGGGCGCTCGTAGGCGAGGCGGCTGCGCGTGCTGTCGGCAAAGCCCTGCGCCAGCGTGTCGTTGCGCCGCGCGGTCTGCACGCGCGCGGCAATCCAGGCGATGACGAGCAGGGCCAGGATGGCGGCCAGCGATGTGAGCAGGAGGCGGTCGTTCAACAGGTCAGGCATTGGCTCTCGACTTGCGCAAAGCGGGCGCCGCCGGATAGACTGGCGGAAAACAGATTCCTACGGAGTATCGCGCATGGCGACGCCATTCAAAAACAACGTAACGCGCTTGCTCGACAGCAAGAAGATCCCCTACACCCCCTACACCTACGATTACGACGCCGGCATCCACTCGGCCGTCGAGGTGGCCGCGGCCATCGGCCTGCCGCCGGAGCAGGTCTTCAAGACGCTGGTGGCGCTGGCCGACGAGCCGCGGCGCAAGCCCATGCTCGTCATCGTCCCCGGCCCGGAGACGCTCGACCTGCGCGTCTTCGCCAAGGCGGCGAACAGCAAGAAAATCAAGATGGCGACGCACGACCAGGCTGAGGCCTTGACGGGTTTGCAGACCGGCGGCATCAGCGCGCTGGCGCTGATCAACAAGGGCTTTGAGGTCTATCTCGACGACCGCGCCCTGGCCTTTGCGCAGATTGCCGTCAGCGCCGGGCAACGCGGCGCCAACATCCTGCTGCCGGTCCAGGAGTTGGTGAAACTGGTCAACGCGCGCACCGTGCATCTACAGGAGCAGGAAGCTGCTTAAAAATGCCCACCGCGAAGCCTCAAAGAGCGCAAAGCGGCACGAAGCGATCTAAAGCGGGGTGCATCCTCAACCTACTTTGTGTCCCTTGGTGTCCCTTGGTGTCCCTTGGTGTTCCTCGTGTCTTCGTGGCCACGCTCTATGATGTAGTCCCCTTCCAACAAGGCGGGAACTGGCACGGAATCATCCCTCGCTTGAATGAGCGCAGAGAGCCTCGCACCGGCCCCAGCCGGCTGCCGTAGTGTCCGTATCTCCGGTACCAACCGCCTTTCAAGAAGAGGAAATGCCCATGTTAGCTACCATGGTAGATGAACAATCCGGCCTGAATTTTGACCTGACCGAAGACCAGGTCATGTTGCAGAACCTGGCGCGCGACTTCGCCCGCAAGGAGATCATCAACTCCGGCGCGGCCGAGCACTACGACGTGTCCGGCGAATGGCCGTGGGAGCTGTGGAAGAAAGCCCTGCGCGTCGGCCTGGTCAACCTCAACATCCCCGAAGAGTACGGCGGCGTCGGCGCCAGCGTGCTCGAAGAGTGCATCGTCGGCGAAGAGCTGGCCTATGGCTGCTCGGGCATCCAGACGGCGCTCATGCTCAACCAGCTCGCCGTGCTGCCCATGCTCATCGCTGCCAGCAACGACCAGAAGCAGCGCTATTTCCCCAAGCTGACCGAAGAGGGCAAGATCATGGCCTACTGCATGACCGAGCCCGACGCCGGTTCCGACGTGGCCGGCATCAAGACCACGGCCGTGCGCAAGGGCGACCGCTACATTCTCAACGGCGCCAAGACGTGGATCACCGACGGCCCCGTGGCCAACTACTTCACCGTCTTTGCCAAGACCGACCCGACCGCACGGCACAAGGGCATGAGCTGCTTCATCGTCGAGCGCGACTGGAAGGGTGTCAGCACCAGCAAGCCGCTGGAGAAGCTGGGCCAGCACGCCGCGCAGGCCTGCCAGGTCTTCTTCGAGGATGTGGAAGTGCCGGCCGAGAACCTGCTGGCCCGCGAGGGCGACGGCTTCATGATCGGAATGAAGGTTTTCGACAAGAGCCGCCCGCCCGTGGCCGCCGCCGCCACCGGCGTCGCCCGCCGCGCGCTGGATGAGGCAGTCAAGTATGCCAACGAGCGCCATGCCTTCGGCCAGCCCATCCACAACTTCCAGGGCGTCGGCTTCATGCTCTCCGACATGAAGATTCGCGTCGACGCTGCGCGGCTGCTCACGTGGAAGTCGGCCTGGCTGATCGACCACGGCAAGCGCAACACCTCCGAGGCCGCCGTAGCCAAGGCCTACGCCGCCGACGCTGCGGTGCTCAACGCCGTGGACGCCGTGCAAGTCTTTGGCGGCAACGGCTACAGCCGCGAGTACCCGGTGGAGAAGCTCATGCGCGATAGCAAGATCTACCAGATCTACGAAGGCACGACGCAGATCCAGAAGAGCATCATCCTGCGCGAGCTGGCCAAGGGATAGAAAGCACGCCGCTACGAGCGGCGCCTACGGTGAAAGCGACTCTTGCCGTAGCTGCGGCTCGCAGCCGCAGGGCCGCGATGCGAAAGAAGATTGAATAAGAAGACCACGGGCCGGCTAGTCCGTGGTCTTCTTATTCAATCTTCTTCGTGCCCCTTCGCGCCTTCGTGGCAGGCTTCTTCTTACGGCTTTCTAGCCTTCAGGTAGAAGAGCTTCTGGTCGAAGAAGATCTTGTCGCCTCGGCGCCGCGCATTCAACCCGGCGGCGTCCGTCTCCAGCCCCGCCTCGATCATGTCGCGCACCACCGTGCGCGCGCCGATGTCCGCCTGCATGTCGTTGAGCCACTCTTCCAGCTCGCGCTCGAAGCTCACCGTCTGCTCCGCCTCGACCACCAGCCCGGCACCCGCCACCAGCTTGCGATATTGCTCGGCGCTGAACGCAGCCACATGGCTCGGGTTACGCTTCTCCTCGATGGCATTCTGCGTGGCGCGCTTGACCGCATCGTCGGCGCTGACCAGGTCGGCAATGAGGAGGATGCCGTTGTGACGCAGCAGCCGCGCCGCCTCGGTCAGGATCGCCTGCGGCTTGTGGCTGTGATGAAGCAGCAGCCGGCAGATGACCGCGTCGAAGCGCTCGTCGCGGAAGGGCAGGGCATGGGCCGGCGCCAGGCGAAAGCTCACGCGCTCCGCCGACGGCTTGCGCTCGGAGAGGCGCAGCCACTCCGCCGACTCCAGCATGGTCGGGCTGATGTCGATGCCCACGACCTCGCCCGCGCCCTCTTCGGCCAGCAGGAGGGCAAGCTGCCCCCCGCCGGTGCCGACGTCGAGCACCGCCGCGTTCTTGGGCACCTGGGCGAACTTGAGCAGATGCTCCAGCCGCTGGATGCGCTTGGCATCGAGCAGTTCCTCGCGCGTGTGCGAAATGCGCTCGTAGGCGTGCGTGATCTCCACCAGTTCGGCGGCAAGCTCGGCGCCATTGGCGCCGTCACCGGCGGCTGCACGCTGCCGCTGCACGGCGAGCGCCCCGGCCGGCAGGTGTTCGCGGCGGTTGGCATAGGCGAGCAGCCACGCGCCATCCTGGCGGCGCAGCTCGGTGATCGCCGTGTGGCTCACCGCCACCGAGAGCGCGTGCCCGCCAAAGAAGTGGCGCAGCGTCGTCGCCACGGCATTGCCGCTCAGCACGACCGCGATCGTCTTGCCCCAGTTGTCGCGCACGATGGTGTCGAGCGCCTCGACGAGACCGTGCAGATAGATGCCGTAGGGGGAGGCCGGGTCGACCGGCGGATTGGGGCCAAAGTGGGCGATGGAGCGATCCTCGCGATCCCACGCATCGGGCAGCGCCAGATCGGGCGGCAGGCGGCCGGGAATGCGGTTATCGACGGTGACGGGCAGGTTGAGCGCCTGGCCCAGCCGCTGCGCCGTGAGGCGGCTCTGGAGAAGCGGCGCCGTGACGAGCACGTCGATCGTCTCGTGCGTCGCCAGCCACTGGGCAAGCTGGCTCGTCTGTTCCCAGCCATAGGCGGTGAGCCCGCTATCGGCCGTCGGCTCGACGCGTTGCGCCAGCGCGGTATAGCGATTCTGCATACCCTCGGCGTGGCAGATCAGCAGCAGGCGCACGTCGGGCGGCGACGGCGACAGATGATCGGTTGACAACAAGAGCGGCGCAGACGATGGCGTTGTGGACACAGCTTCTCACTTGACCTGGCTGGCGTCAAACGTGGCACCAATCATGGATCGAGGCAACGACGGCGCCTGGGGGAGACGCACCACTACCAAACGATTCAGTCTCATCATAGAGTCTGGTTGAAACGCAAACCACGAAGACACAGAGCACACCAAGAAGCACAAAGAAACGCCTCATAGTATTTTGCCACTGCCTTCTTTGTGCCCCTTTGCGCCCTTTGTGGCTTCGTGGTGAGGCTATTCAGCTAGCTTCACTTATTTCTACGCGATCCTGGATCTGAGCCAGGGTCGCCTGGCGCAGCGCCTCGCGCTTCTTCTGCATCTCTTCGGTGGCGCTTTTGAACGCGTGCACCTCGGCAGGATAGTGGTCGACCGTCTTGTTGTTGCCCGGCGGTGCGATGAAGCGCAGCCGCTCGACCACCTCGCCGTTCACAAGATGGCGCTCAACGATCTCCGCCACGTCGTCGACCTGGACGTTACCGTACCACGTCGCCTCTGGATAAACCACCAGCATCGGGCCGTGGCCACACTGGTTCAGACAGCCGGCCTTGTTGATGCGGATTTCCTCGTTCAGCCCGTGCGCGCCGACCATGCGCTTCATGCGCTCGAAGATGCTCTCCGTGTCGCCGTCGAAGCCGCAATAGGGCCCCTGTGTGCAGATAAAGACGTGCTTCTGAAATTGAGACATGCGTCGATCATACCAAAGGGTGAAACCGTCGCAAAACCCGCCAGGGCAGGCGACGACATTGACAGTAGCCGTGGCTGGTGTATCCTCTCTACACAACAAACCATTGCCATCCGACCGCTCCTGCGCGATGCCACGGCCACACCAATCCGCAATGGCCCACGGCAGCGCCGAACCATCATGACCGCCAAGGAGGCCGGCCCATGACACGAACCATCCGCGCGCCGCGCGGCACGCACCTCACCTGCAAGAACTGGCTCATCGAAGCGCCCTACCGCATGTTGCAGAACAACCTCGACCCCGACGTTGCCTTCGACCCCGACAATCTCATCGTCTATGGCGGACGCGGGCGCGCCGCACGCAACTGGGCGAGCCTCGACGCCATCCTGCGCACGCTGGAAACGCTGGAACCGGACGAGACGCTGCTGGTGCAATCGGGCAAGCCGGTGGCCGTCTTCCGCACGCACCTCGACGCGCCGCGCGTCCTGCTGGCCAACTCCAACATCGTGCCGGCGTGGGCAACGCAGGAGAACTTCGAGAAGTGGGAGCGCGACGGCCTCATCATGTACGGGCAGATGACCGCCGGAAGCTGGATCTACATCGGCACGCAGGGCATCTTGCAGGGCACCTACGAGACGCTCGGCTCGCTGGCGCGCCAGCATGGCTGGGGCAGCCTGCGCGGCAAGCTCGTCGTCACCGCCGGTCTGGGCGAGATGGGCGGCGCGCAGCCGCTGGCCATCACCATGAACGAGGGCGTCGGCCTGCTCGTCGAGGTGGATCGCTGGCGCGCCGAGCGCCGCCTGCACCTGCGCCAGATCGACGCCATCACCGACAGCCTGGAAGAGGCCATGACCTGGGTCGAGGAGGCGCGCGCCGCCGGCGTACCCAAGTCGGTCGGTCTTATCGGCAATGCGGCCGAGGTGCTGCCGGAGCTGGTGGCGCGCGGCGTGCAGCCCGACGTCGTCACCGACCAGACCTCAGCGCACGACCCGCTCTATGGCTACATCCCCGCCGGCATGACGCTGGAGGAAGCGGCCGAGTTGCGCGCCCGCGACCCGCAGGCCTACGTGCAGCGCTCGGTCGACGCCATGACGCGCCACGTGCAGGCCATGCTCGACTGGCAGGCGCGCGGCGCGGTCGTCTTCGACTACGGCAACAACCTGCGCCAGCGCGCCTTCGACAACGGCTTGAAGGAGGCGTTCACCTATCCTGGCTTTGTACCCGCCTACATCCGCCCGCTCTTCTGCGAGGGCAAGGGTCCCTTCCGCTGGGTGGCGCTTTCGGGCGATCCCGAGGACATCTACGCCACCGACGAGGCGATCCTGGAACTCTTCCCCGAGGACGAGCACCTGGCGCGCTGGATCCGCATGGCGCAGCAGGAGATCGAGTTCCAGGGGTTGCCCGCACGCATCTGCTGGCTGGGCTATGGCGAGCGGGCGCGCGCCGGGCTGAAGTTCAACGAGCTGGTGGCCAACGGCAGGGTCAAGGCGCCCATCGTCATCGGCCGCGACCACCTGGACAGCGGCTCCGTCGCCAGCCCCAACCGCGAAACCGAGGGCATGCTCGACGGCTCCGACGCCATCGCCGACTGGCCGCTGCTCAACGCGCTGGTCAACGCGGTCAACGGCGCGACGTGGGTCAGCATCCACCACGGCGGCGGCGTGGGCATCGGCTACAGCATCCACGCCGGCCAGGTCATTGTCGCCGACGGCACGCCGGAAGCCGCCGCGCGCCTGGAGCGCGTGCTGACCAGCGACCCCGGCATGGGCGTCGTGCGCCACGTCGATGCGGGCTACTCGGAGGCCATCGCCTTCGCCCGCACCCACGGCGTCAAAGTGCCGATGCTCGATCAAGGATGAGCGCAGTACCTTTGACGAGCAAGCCATTATGACGCAGAGGCGCAAGGGCGCAGAGATTCGCAGAGAAAAACCTCTTGAATTCTCTGCATTTTCTCTGCCTCTCCGCGCCTCTGCGTCAAAGATCTTTTGGCAACTGAGTCGCAGACACAGAGCACTGCAGAGGAAATCCTTTTGAATTCTCTCTGCCTTTTCTCTGCCTCTCTGCGACTCTGCGTCAAAATCGCTGACTTTGACCAATTAAACTAGAAAGGTGGACGACGATGGCATGGATTGAGATGATCCCGGAAGATCAGGCCGAGGGCGAACTCAAGGCCTGGTACGACAAGCTGACCGAGCCGTGGGGCGGCGTGGACCACATCATGAAGATCCACAGCCTCAACCTGGCGTCGCTCAAGGCGCACTTCGAGATCTACAAGGTGCTCATGTACGGCAAGTCGCCGCTGAGCCGCGTGCAGCGCGAGATGATCGCCGTCGTCGCCTCGGCGGCCAACCACTGCAAGTATTGACTGCACCATCACGGAGCGGGTCTCCGTCGGCTGACGAAAAACGATGCCCTGGTGGCGCAACTCGGGCTCGACTGGCGCGTCGCGCCGCTCAGCACGGCCGATCGCGCCATGCTGGCGTACGCGGAAAAGCTCACCCTGCGCCCGTGGGAGATGGTCGAGGGCGACGTGCAGGCGCTGCGCGCGGCCGGCTTCTCCGACACGGCCATTCTCGACATCAACCAGGTGACCGGCTACTATGCCTACGTCAACCGCCTGGCCGACGGGCTGGGCGTGGAACTGGAAGCCTTCTGGGCCGCGCTGGACGCACCGGCCAACCCGACGAGCCAAGATGAAGCACAAGCACCATGACCTGATCGCCGCATTCGACGGCGAACACCTGCTGGCCGACCTCGACACGCTCGGCGCCATCGGCCTGCACCCGGGCGCGGGCTTGCAGCGCATGGCCTACGGCGCCGCCGACCTGGAGGGCCGCGCCTGGGTGCTGGCGCAGATGCAGGCGCTGGGTATGGACGCGGCCATCGACGCCGCGGGCAACGTCGTCGGGCGCTACGCCGGCCGCGAGGATCTGCCTGCCATTGCGCTGGGATCGCACACGGACAGCGTGCCCGGCGGCGGCAAGTTCGACGGTGCGCTGGGCGTGCTGGGCGCGCTCGCCTGCATCCGCACGCTGCGTGAGACGGGCGACCGGCTGCGCCACCCGCTGCTCGTCATCGACTTTGCCGCCGAGGAAGCGACCACATCCGCCAGCCCAATGGGCAGCCTCTCCTTCATCGGCCGGCTCGACGCTGCGGCGCTGGAGGGACCGGCGTGGCAGGAACGGTCGACGCGCGCCCTGCTCGAACGCAACGGCTTCGACATCGCCGCCATGGTCGCCAACCGCCCGCCTGCGCCACTCGCCGCCTTCCTCGAACTGCACATCGAACAGGGCGAGCACCTGGCCGCACGCGCCATCCCCATCGGCGTCGTCGAGGGCATCGTCGGCATACGCCGCTATTATGTCACCTTCTTGGGCCAGGCCAACCACGCCGGCACGACCGGCATGGCGCGGCGCCGCGATGCGCTGGTCATGGCCGCGCCTTTCATCAGCGCCGTGCGTGAGGTGGCGATCCGCCACGCCATCGTCGGCACCATCGGCCGGCTGGAGGTGCACCCCGGCGCGCCCAACGTCATCCCCGGCCGCGTCACGCTCGACCTGGAGATCCGCGGCATGGACAACGCTGTGCTCGACACGGCCGAGCGCGAGCTGGCGTCGCTGGCCGCGGCCAATGGCGGCGATTTTGCCCGCGGCAACCGCAAGGAACCGGTGCCCGCCGCGCCGCCGCTCATGGACGCCATCGAACGCGCCTGCCAGGCGGTTGGGCTGGCCTCCACGCGCATGCCCAGCGGTGCGGGCCACGACGCCATGAACATGGCCGCCCTCTGTCCCTACGCCATGATCTTCGTGCCGAGCCAGGATGGCATCAGCCACGCGCCGGAGGAGTTCACCCACGCCCACGATTGCATCAACGGTGGCCGCGTCCTCTTCGCTACCCTGCTCGACCTCGACGAAAGCCTGTGAGCCATGCCTGAGAGTGTCGATCTGCTCATCCACAACGCGGCGCAAGTCGTCACCTGCGCCGGCGGGCCAAAGCGCGGCGCGGCGCTGGCCGATGCCGGCGTCATCGCGAACGGCGCGGTAGCCGTCGACGGCGGGCTGATCGTGGCGGCCGGTCCGTCGACAGAGCTGCGGGCGCGCTACTATGCTCGCCGCCAGATCGACGCTACCGGCAAGGTCGTCTGTCCCGGCTTTGTCGACTGCCACACGCACCTCGTCTTTGGTGGCGAGCGGGTGGCGGAGTTCGAGCGCAAGCTGGCCGGCGCCACCTACCAGGAGCTGCTGGCCGCGGGCGGCGGCATCCTCTCCACCATGCGCGCCACACGTGCGGCCTCGCTGGACGAACTAGTCGCCACCGGCACGCAGCGCCTGCACGCCATGCTGCGCCTGGGCACGACGACGGTGGAGATCAAGACGGGCTACGGTCTCGACACCGCCAGCGAGTTGAAGCTGCTCGCCGCCATCGCCACGCTGGCCGGGTCCAGCCTGCTCGACATCGTCCCCACCCTGCTCGCCGCGCACGCGGTCCCGCCCGAGTTCGCCGGGCAGCCGGACGCCTACGTGCAGCTTGTCGTGGAGGAGACCATCCCCGCCGCGCGTGCGTGGTGGGAGCGGTCGCCCTTTCCCGTGGCGGGCATCCCGCTCTACAACGATGTCTTCTGCGAGGCGGGCGTCTTTGACCGCGCCCAGTCGCGCGCGGTGCTGGCGGCGGGTCTGCGCCACGGCCTGCGCCCCAAGATCCACGCCGACGAGTTCGTCGCCCTGGGCGGCACAGGGCTGGCGGTGGAGGTGGGCGCTATCTCGGCCGACCACCTCGACGCGACGCCTGATGACGAGATCGCCGCGTTGGGCGCCTCGCAGACCATCGCCGTGCTGCTGCCCGCGGTCAACTTCCATCTCGGCAGCCACCACTATGCGAATGCCCGGGCCTTTGTCGACGCCGGCGCGGCCATCGCCCTGGCCACGGATTTCAACCCCGGCTCCGCGCCCGCCCTTTCCCTGCCGCTCGTCATGGCGATTGCGTGCCGCTACCAGAAGCTGCTGCCCGCCGAAGCCATCAACGCGGCGACGATCAACGCCGCGCACGCCATCGGCCTGGGCGACCGCGTCGGAAGCATCGAGCCCGGCAAGCAGGCCGACCTGCTCCTCGTCGACGCGCCCGACTACCGCCACCTGGTCTACTGGCTCGGGCCGAATCTGGTCGAAGGCGTGGTGAAGCGGGGGAGAGTGATACGTAACGAGTGATGCGTGATGCGTAACGAGTGATGCGTGATGCGTAACGAGTAATGCGTGATGCGTAACGAGTCAAACGTCAAACGTCAAACGTCATGCGTCACAAAATCACGAGTCATGCGTCATGCGTCACGAGTCACAGCGCGCATCTCACGCATCACACATCACGAATTACGCATCACGCATCACGCATTACGAATCACGCATTATCAGCCGAGGAGCATTTCTGTGGACACTGTCTTGTTGGACGGCACCCAACTGAGCATCGAACAGGTGATGGCCGTGGCGTATGGCGAGCCGGGCGCGCCGGTGGTGCGGCTGACCGCAGCGGCGGCGGCGCGTGTGACGCGCGCGGCGCAGGCCGTACAGCAGCTCATCGACGAGGGCGTGGTCGCCTACGGCATCACCACCGGCTTTGGCGCGTTCAAGGATCGCATCATCCCCGCCGGCGACGTGGCGACGCTCCAGCGCAACATCGTCATGAGCCATGCCGTGGGCGTCGGCGACCCCTTCGACCGCGCCACGACGCGCGCGATCCTGCTCATCCGCGCCAACACGCTGGCGCGCGGTCACTCCGGCATCCGCCTGGCCACGCTGGAGGCGCTGCTGGCGCTGCTCAACCGCGGTATCCACCCGCGCATCCCCTGCAAGGGTTCGCTGGGCGCGAGCGGCGACCTGGCCCCGCTGGCGCACATGGCGCTGGTGCTCATCGGCCTGGGCGAGGCGGAGGTGAACGGCACGGTGCTGCCCGGCGCCGACGCGCTGGCGCAGGCTGGCCGCGCGCCGGTGACGCTGGCGGCTAAGGAAGGGCTGGCGCTGACCAACGGCACAGCGGTCATGGCCGCGCTGGGTACGCTGGAGGCGTGGCGCGCCCGCGCGCTGAGCCGTGTCGCCGACATTGCCGGCTGTCTCAGCCTGGAGGCGCTGCACGGTACGCCGCTGGCCTTTGATGCGCGCATCCACGCGCTGCGTCCCTTCCCGCGCCAGGAGAATTGCGCGGCCTATCTGCGCGAGCTGCTGGCCGAGAGCGAATTCACTCGCCACGCCGACCCCACCAACGTGCAGGACGCGTACACGCTGCGCTGCATCCCGCAGGTGCACGGCGCGGTGCGCGACGCCATCGCCTACGCACGCTGGGCCATGGAGATCGAACTCAACGCAGTGACCGACAACCCGCTCATTTTTATCGACGAGGCGACCGGCGCCATCGAGGTGCTGTCGGGCGGCAACTTCCACGGCGAGCCGCTGGCGATTGCCATGGATTACCTGGGCATGGCCATGGCCGAGCTGGGCAACATCGCCGAGCGGCGGCTCATGCGCCTGACCGACGAGGCGAGCAACGCCCACGCCCTGCCCGCCTTCCTCACGCAGCACGGCGGCCTCAACTCCGGCTTTATGATCACGCAGTACACGGCGGCCGCCCTGGCCACGGAGAACAAGGTGCTCGCCCATCCGGCCAGCGTCGACACCATCCCGACCTCGGCCAACGTCGAGGATCACGTGAGCATGGGCGTCACCGCCGGGCTGAAGCTGCGCCAGATCAACGACAACGTGGAGCGCATCCTGGCCATCGAACTGCTGGCCGCGGCGCAGGGCGTCGACTTCCGCCGCCAGGTGCTGGGCGACGGCGCGCAGCTCGGCCGCGGCACGCGCCACGCCTACGCGCTGATCCGCCGAGCCGCCCCCTTCGTGGAGGTCGACACCGTGCTCTACCCGCACATGGAGGCAGTGCGCCGGCTGGTCGCGTCCGGCGCACTGGTCGCGGCGGTCAACACACATGTCGCCGATGACTGGCGGATTTGACGACGATGCTCCATTTCCATATAGCCCGTCTCAACGGTGGGCTCGCCTCCGCAACGTCGAGAATGCCCTCGGCCGTCCCTTGTGTACTCCCCAACCTGTGGCGCTCTTCATTACTGTAGAAAGTGCGGCACACTCATGTGGTATAATGGCGCCGTCACACTCAACCTGTGTGTACTACTTCTTCGTGTCCGGAGGCGCGCCAAAAGCATGACTGCCGAGACTGAAGTTATCGCTGACATCGAACGCAAGCTTGCCGTGCTGCCGCCAGAAGCATTGAAGCTGGTGGCGGATTTTGTCGGCGTGATCAGCAGCCAGTACGCCGTGCTGACGAAACCCACGCCGTCGGCGTGCGCCAGCTTGCGTGAGGAGCCATTTATTGGCATGTGGGCCGATCGCGCCGACGTGGCAGACAGCACGGCGTACATACGTAAGCTCCGCCAAGAGGAGTGGACGTAGCCCCCCTTTCACCGTGATCAAGCTGAACCCCAGTATCAGCGACACGGCCTATGACCTTCTCCTCAACTAGCGACTTAGCCATGGTCTCGCCACTGCCGATTCGCTGATTGCCGCTTACGGCTCGTGAGTTGGTCCATGGGCACATCCCCTTCCTCCGCTCACAAGCTACCGGCCAGGCTGATGACCACTTTCCCCCGCGCATGCCCCTCTTCGACCAGGCGAATCGCTTCAGGAACCTCGCGCAGCGGCAGCGTGCGCTCGACGATGGGCTTGACCGACCCGCCATCAATCATGCTCGCCAGGTGCTCCAGGTCGGAGCGAGAGCGCTTCACATCCAGCACGGCCAGCGTCTGGCCCACAAAGGGCGAGAGCAGCGCCGCCTGCATGATGCGGTTCATGGGGCCGATCACGCGGCCGTTGGAGTCGCCGCTGCTCAGGACGAGGATGCCCTGCGGCGTCAGCGCACGGCGGCACGCGGCGGGCGATTCCATCCCGCCAAGCTGGAAGATCACATCGTAGCGCTGTGCGCCGTGCGTGAAATCCTCCTGGGTGTAGTCGATGACCGCATCGGCGCCCAACGCCCGCACCATCGCCACATTCGGCGTGCTGCACACCCCCGTCACATGCGCGCCCAGCGCCTTGGCAATCTGCACGGCAAAGGTGCCGACGCCGCCCGACGCGCCCACGATCAGGACGCGCTGGCCCGCCTGGAGTTGCCCGGCATCGCGCAGCCCTTGCAGCGCGGTCAGCCCGGCCAGCGGCACCGCCGCCGCCTGCTCGAAGGTCAGCGTCGCCGGCATGATGGCCAGGTCGGCCGCCGGACAGGCGACATACTCGGCAAAGGCGCCGTCGCACAGGCCGTAAACCCGGTCGCCGGGCGCAAAGCCGGTCACGCCGCGGCCGACCGCCTCCACCACGCCGGCAAAGTCGACGCCCAGGCCGGTGCGTTCGGGCGCACGCAGCCCAAACATCAGCCGCATAAAGTAAGGTTCGCCGCGCATGAAGTGCCAGTCGTATGGATTGGCGGCGGCGGCGCGCACGCGCACCAGCACGCTGCTCTCGTCGACGGCTGGAACTTCCACCTCTTGCAGGCCGAGAACTTCCGGGCCGCCGTAGCGATGGTAGGTGATTGCTTTCATGTTGATGCTCCTTGATTGGATAGTTGTAGTACGTTGGTCTTGTGATGGTTGTTCACGAACGTTCCCGGTTATCTCGCTGCCGGCGCAGCCTTCGATTCAAATCGAGGCTGATAGCTCAAGTCGGCTACAAGCCGACTGGGGAGACGCCCGTCAGTCCACTTGAGTGGACTTTGGCTATCAGCCGGGAATTGCTTCCCAGGCGCCCGACGTTACCGGATCAATTTCTCAATGTTCATTATCCCCAGGCGTCCGCGCTGCCTCTGTGCAAATCCGCGCTCATCCGCCAAATCAGCCAAATCCGCGGTCTATTTCTACGCTGTCTGCGCGGGAACCGCCACCCGACGCCCCGCCCGCCGCGCCTTGCGCGTGTGCCGGCGGATGATCCACTCCGCCACGGCGAGATTGATCACCCAGCCGGCGCCCATGAGCACGGCCCGGGACGCCTCCGTGGGCTGACCCACAAGCATCAGCCAGACCAGATGCGTGAAGACCTGCGTCCCGGCGCCCAGGCCGATGGCATAGGCCCGGATCATCCAGGCGCCGTGCTCGGCGAATTTACGGCGGCGCAGTGCATCGACGCCCAGCAGGAGCGCCGCAAGCATGGCCGAGCCAAAGCCGAGACGCTGCCAGTAGAGCGCCACGCCGTCCCCCGCCGGCCAGGGGTAGAAGAGCGTCATCCACAGACCGGAGAGGGCAGCAACCAGGCCGGCCGGCACCAGCGCCCAGCCGGCGCGACGATGCCAGCGGGCATGGCGGCGGCGGAAGCCCGGCGCAAATTGGAAGGCGCCCAGGATCGAATAGATCACCACGCTGACGATGTGCAGCACGACCGGCAGCGGCGCCGCAATGAAGCGGGCGTTGCTTGCCGTGACGGGCGCAGCGCTGCCCAGTTCGACCAGGCGTGCGGTCCCGGCCAGCGCCGGCACGATGCTCAGCAGAATCAGCCCGGATGGAATGAGCCACTCCGCCGCCCGCTCCGTGCGCGATTGCGGCCGTGTGGATGGTACACGCTTCTTGTTGACTTCGCTCGTCATGATTGCCCTCCATCCGCCGGGATAGTGCGCACCGACACCAGCGTAATCCCCAGATCGCGCAGCCGGTTGAGTACGCCGTAGAGTGCAGACTGGTCTGCCAGTTGCCCTACCAGCAGCGTGGTTCCCGCGCGTTCGTGGACAATGTCCAGTCCCTCGAAGTGGCCTGCCCACCGTTCGTCCAGGAGTCCCTTGATCCGGATCTCGTACCGCTCGATACCGGCCTCCACGGCCGGCCCAGCTCCTCTTGCCATCATCCTCGTTTTCTCCCTTCTGCTTGTGCAATACATCCCGCTCCCGAGATCCGCGTTTCAGCAGTTGACGAACCTCTGAGTCCGTTTGGAAATTCGCACTCTTGACGCAGAGACGCTAAGGCGCAGAGAAAGCGCAGAGAAAAGCCCTGTTTCGTTGTCGTGCTACCTCTGCGAACCTCTGTATCTCTGCGCCTCTGCGTCGAAT
>JACKBA010000004.1 GCA_020634815.1 Caldilineaceae bacterium
GCGCTCCATCTCCGGCGCAAAGTCGACGTGGAAGGTGGTGCCCATGAGGATGAGCAGCGCCAGCTTGCGCATCTCGACGAGCATATCCTGCGTCGAGCCGTCGGCCCACGTGTCGACGACGGCGTCGGTATAGCGCCAAAAGGCGGGGATGTGCGGCAGGACGTTGCGCCGCTGCAATGGCGGGTCCATGATGCCGCGATAATGGTCATGCTCCGCACCGTCGACGACGAGCACGCCACGCCGCAGCAGACGCACCACCGGGTCGGTTTCGTTGCGCCAGCTAAACTGATCGCGCGCGGTGACGAGAATCTGGCGGTTGGCGTCCGGCCCCACAAAAACGGCCGGGCGGAAGCGCGGCATGGTGATCTGGAAGATGGGGCCGACATGCTCGCGCATGAGGGCGAGCGCAGTGAGCAGCGAACGGTCGCGCGCCAGGCCGCGCAGAACTTGCAGACCGCTACGCGGTTCGGCAATGGGCAGGGGCTGTACGGTGTCGGACATGGCGGCCTCCCCCCTCAAAAGAGGGCAGGGTGGAACTCCACGGCGCCGTGGCCGGCAACTTGCTCGCCGGGCGTGAAGCGGTCGGCCGTGAAGTAGAGGCGTAGCGTCCCGCGCCACGCGTGGTTGGAGTTGATGAGCAGGTCGGCACAATCGTGCATTTCGCCGTTGAAAATCTCATCGTTGTTGACAAGCACGCGCAGGTCATGGATGCGATTGTTGCAGCCGGCGTTGGTGCGGAGTTCGAACTTGGTGATCTTGATCCGGAGCGGACCGACGGGCACGTTGCGTGTCACATGGACGACGCCGTCACGGTCGGCGATACCGTCGAAGGAAAAGGGCAGGCTGGGCATGGTCAGGCAAATCGATCGTTGGTTTGGCGGTCAGGCAATTCCGGCACGTCGTGTGCGTTGCGCAGAGTATACCACGCTTTGACGCGCGCCGCGATTTGCCGGGCGTGATACAATGTGAACATTTGATTCCTTCCTGCAAGGCTGAGGAGCATTCCTGCCATGAAAACAGTTTCGCTTGGAACGACCGGCGTCGATGTGAGCATCTACTGTCTCGGCGCCATGTATTTTGGCTCGCGCAACGACCGCGCGACCTCCTATCGCATGCTCGACCGCTATGTGGATGCCGGCGGCACTTTTATCGACACGGCCAACATCTATGCGTGGTGGGTCGAAGGGTTCCACGGCGGCG
This sequence comes from Caldilineaceae bacterium, assembly GCA_020634815.1. GTDB lineage: Bacteria > Chloroflexota > Anaerolineae > Caldilineales > Caldilineaceae > Caldilinea. Next base: position 1,201 of record JACKBA010000004.1, read on the forward strand.
AGAGTGAGACGCTGCTGGGCGAGTGGATGCGCGAGCGTGGCAACCGCGACCGCCTTTTCCTTGCCAGCAAGGTCGGCTTCCAGTATGGCGACGTGACGCGTGGCCTGTCCGCCGCGCAGATCGAGGCGGAGTGCGACAAGAGCCTGCGCCGCATGGGCGTCGACACCATCGACCTCTACTACGCACACGTGGACGACCGGCTGACGCCCATGGAGGAGTCGTTAGCGGCCTTCGACCGTCTTGTGCGCGCCGGCAAGGTGCGTTTCATCGGCGCCAGCAACTTCACCGGCTGGCGGCTGGCACAGGCCCACGCGCTGAGCGAGAAACACGGCTGGCCGGACTATGTCTGCCTCCAGCAGCGCCACACCTACCTGCGTCCGAAACTGGGGGCGAGCTTCGACCCGCAGTTGAGCCTCAGCGACGAGACGGCGGAATATTGCCGCGTCAACCAGGTGACCATGCTCGCCTATTCGTCGCTGCTCAGCGGCGCGTACACGCGTGCCGACCGGCCCGTGCCCGACCAGTATCTCGGCCCGGATGCCGATGCGCGGCTGGCCGTGCTGCGCGCGGTGGCGGCGGCGCATGGCGTCACACCAAACCAGGTAATCCTGGCATGGCTGACGCAGCAGCAGCCGGCGATCATCCCCGTCATGGCGGCCAGCACCGACGACCAGATGGCCGAGAACCTGGCGGCGCTGGAGATTCGGTTGACGGAAGCCGAGATCGAGCAGTTGACGACGGCGGGCGCGTGACCGGCCGCTCGCCATGCCGTTTTCCGACACACGAGCGGCGAATGTGGACCTTGCACTCACTTGAACCTCGAGGCACAGCATGATGAGCAACGCCAGCGTGGACGAAACGCACCCAGACTTTTCCATCCGTTTCGAGCAGCGAAGCGGATACCTCTATGTCTTTGTCAGCGGCCCACGCGATGATCTGGGCGTCTCCACGCGCTTCTGGGAGAGAATCCATGCCCAGGCGGTCGATTCGGAGAACAATCGTCTCCTGGTCGAGGAGGACTTTCCCAATCAACTCTCGACGGTGGAGTTGTTCGAGATCGCCAAACGCACCACCTCGATGTTCGGGTACAGATTCAAGATCGCGCATGTGGATCAGCGCGCATCCGACATGGAACTGAATCGCTTTGCCGAGACGGTTGCCGCCAACCGCGGCCTTCAAACGCGGGTGTTCAGTACTGTCAGCGCTGCGGAGGAGTGGCTGGCCAGCTAGGGGTGTGGACACGCTGCACCGTGCTCACGGCCTTTCTTGCGTCCTCCGGCGTGTGCTATAATCAGGCGGAACGTTTGTTCGAGTACCGTTCGACGAAACGACCAATGGCGACCAAGGCAACCAAGTCCAAGAAACCGGCAAAGAAACCAACCAGGAAATCGCCGCCCAGGCGCAAACCCAGCGGCGGTAACGGCGGCAGCATCCAGGATGTGAGCCGCGCCGTTTTCCGCGCCGAGGTGGGCGGCGTGCTGCTCGTGCTGCTCGCCCTCTTCACGCTGCTGAGCCTGCTCACGGCCAGCCGCGGCCAACTCACCGGCAGTTGGATCGACCTGCTGCGCGGCTTCTTTGGCGTGGGCGTGTGGCTGGTGCCGGTGGTGTTGGGCGTGTTGGGGCTGTGGCTGGTCGTGCGCGCAGTCGAGCGCATGCCCAACCTGCCATGGCAGCGGCCGGCCGGTCTCTTGCTGGTCTTTCTGAGCTTCGTGACGGGTATGTCGCTGCTGCTGACGCCTGAGTTGCGCGCCAGCATGGCGGCCGAGGGTGACGCCGGCGGTCAGTTCGGTCTCTTCACGGCCAACGCGCTACAAGAGACGGTCGGCACGTTGGGCGCCTGGGCCTTCGTCACCTTCATCGCACTCTCGGGCATCTTCCTGCTCGCCGACCGCCTGCTGGTCGATGGCTGGTATGCCTTCACCGACTGGAACTCGCAGCGGTCGCCAGGCGGCGCGCCGACGGCTTCCCTTCCCGCACCGCCGCCCGTGCCCATGCCGTCCGGCAAGATCCCGTGGTGGAAGCGCCTCTTCCCGCCGCGCGAAGTGGCGTTCGAGCCGCCGTACAGCCCACCACCCGGCGGCAACCTGGTGCGTCCGGAAGCAGCGCCCATGCCCGACTTTGGCGCCAGCAAGAGCGGGCGCGTCGAGCCGCAGCCGGCGCCGGCCAAGGCACAGCCCGGCCCGCAACGCCCGCTCACGCAGCCCATCAACGAGGGCGAACTGCTGACGCCGCGCATCGTCGGCGGGGCGCAGGATTGGAAGCTGCCGCCGCTCGGCACGATCCTCAATGACTGGGATCGCGTGGCCGACGACGACAATCACATCCGCAACCAAGGCCGGCTGATCCAGGAAACGCTGGCGCTCTTTGGCGTGCCGGCCGATTTCGAGGGCGCGTACAAAGGGCCGTCGGTCACGCAGTATCTGATCAAACCGGGCTACGTCGAGCGTAAGAGCGGCGCCGAGACGCAGCGTGTCAAGGTCAAGGTGGCCAAGATCGCCGCGCTCTCCAACGACCTGGCGCTGGCCCTTGCCGCGTCCAGCGTGCGCATCGAGGCGCCCATTCCCGGCACGAACTACGTCGGCGTCGAGGTGCCCAACCAGGCGAGCAACGTCGTCGGCCTCAAGGAACTCATGGAGAGCGATGCGTTCGGCGAGAAGAAGCGCACGCTGCCTATCGCCCTGGGCGAGGATGTCAAGGGGCAGCCCATCGTCAGCGACATGGCACGCATGCCGCACCTGCTCATCGCCGGCGCCACCGGCTCGGGCAAGTCGGTCTGCATCAACTCCATCATCGCCTGCCTGCTGCTGACCCACACGCCGGACAATCTGCGCCTGCTCATGATCGACCCCAAGATGGTGGAATTGAGCATCTATAACGGCGTGCCGCACCTGCTCAGCCCCGTGGTGACGGAGGTCGACAAGGCCTCGGGCGTGCTCTTCTGGGCGGTCAAGGAGATGGAGCGCCGCTATACGCTCTTTAGCAAGGCCAACGCCCGCGACCTGCCGCGCTACAACGCTTACCTGCAAAAGAACGGTGAGAAGCCACTGCCCTACATCGTCGTCATCGTCGACGAAATGGCCGACCTGATGATGGCCGCGCCGGAGGAGGTGGAGAAGCACATCTGCCGCCTTGCGCAGATGGCGCGCGCGGTGGGCATCCACCTCATCATCGCCACACAGCGCCCGTCGGTCGATGTCATCACCGGCCTGATCAAGGCCAACTTTCCGGCGCGCATCGCCTTTGCCGTGACGAGCCAAATCGACAGCCGCGTCATCCTCGACATCCCCGGCGCCGAGCGGCTGCTGGGCCGCGGCGACATGCTCTTCATGGCGCCTGACGCGTCAAAGCTCGAGCGCATCCAGGGCACCATGGTCACCGACGAGGAGATCGCCCGCGTCGTGCGCTACTGGAAGGGCATCCGCAGCTACGAGAGCGGCGGCGCCACGTCGTCGGCCTCCCTGCCGCCCACCGACTGGACGAGCTCGTCGTCGGGCACGGCCGAGGTGCCGCACGGCGAGCGCGGGAGCCTCACCCCGCCCGTGCAGCCCACCGGCCCCATGAATCAGCCGCCCCTCTTCGAGCAGATCGAGCAGATGAAGGCGGCCGATGCGCGCGATGCACTGTTCGACGAGGCAGTGGAGATCGTGCGCGAACAGGGTCGCGGCTCGGTCAATCTCCTCCAGCGCCGGCTGCGCATCGGCTACAGCCGCGCCGCGCGGCTGGTGGATCAACTTCACGACGCCGGCATCCTTGGGCCGGACCTGGGCGCCGGCCGCGGCCGCGAATATCTGGGCGACGAGTCGCTGGCGCAGGCGATGACCACACGGCCGCACGTGGTCGGCGAGCGCACATTTGAGGAAACGGACGCGGACGACGTCCCCTGGGATGACGACGACCCGGCGCCGCCCAAGCCGTCCTCCTCGTCGAATATCTGGTTCTAGCCACCGCGCCCTTCGGCGCACAATCCCTTCACGCTCCTGGGGGTGTCCCATGTACGATCTCGTGATTCGCAACGGCCTGATCATCGGCGCCGACGGCAAGATCGCGGCCGACCTGGCCATCGACGGCGAACGGATCGCCGCCATCGGCACGCGACTGGAGGGCCGGCGCGTGCTTGACGCGGGCGGCTGCTACGTCATCCCCGGCGGTATCGACCCGCACGTGCACTTGCAGATGCCGCTGGCCGGCCTGGTCAGCAGCGACAGCTTCACATCGGGCACGGTCGCGGCGGCGTGTGGCGGCACGACGACGATCATCGATTTCGTGGAACCGCAGCCCGGCCAATTTATGCTGGAAGCGCTGGCGTGGCGCCGTGCCGAAGCCGCGGAGCAGGTCGCCATCGACTTCGGGCTGCACATGACCATCCCCACGTGGCACGCCGCCGAGGCTGACCGGCTGGACGAGGTCGCCGCTGTCGTGGAAGCAGGCTGTCTCAGCTTCAAGATGTACCAGGCCTACGCCGGCATGATCCTGGACGACGTCTCGCTGCTGCGCGCGCTGACCGCGGTGGGACAGGCCGGTGGGCGCACGGTGCTGCACAGCGAGACAGGGCCGGTGCTCGACATGCTGCGCGAGGAGGCGCGCGCCGAGGGGCATCTGGAGCCTATCTGGCACGCGTACACGCGGCCGGCACAACTGGAGGCGAGCGCCGTCCACCGCGCAGCCGAACTGGCCGACCTCGCCGGCTGCCCGCTCTACATCTTTCACGTCGGCTGCCGCGAGAGCGTCGAGGAGATCATCAAGGCGCGCCATCGCGGCATCGACATCTGGGGCGAGACCTGCCCGCAGTACCTGTTGCTCAACGCCGAGGAGCACCTGGGCGGTCTCAACGGCGAACTTTACGTCTGTGCGCCGCCGCTGCGCTCCATCGACGACAACCAGGCCATGTGGCTGGCGCTGGCGCAGAACGACCTGCATGTCGTCAGCACCGACCACTGTCCGTGGACCAAGGAGGAGAAGCGCCGCGACGACTTCACCAGCATCCCTGGCGGCGTGCCCAGCATCGAGGCACGGCTCTCGCTGATCCACCACATGGGCGTCAACGCCGGGCTGCTGACGCTGGAGCGCTGGGTGCAGGTGTGCAGCACCAACGCCGCGCGCTGGATGGGGCTGAAGGGCAAGGGGCGGCTGGCGCCGGGCTGCGACGCCGACATCGTCATCTTTGACCCCGCGCGCGTCAAGTACATCGCGCCCGACACGCTGCATGAGGCCGCCGGCTGGACCCCCTACGAGGGCATGGAAGTCACCGGCTGGCCCCGCACCGTGCTCTCACGTGGCGCCGTCATCGTCGAGGACGAGCAGTACGTCGGTCACCCCGGCCACGGCCGCTTCGTCGAGCGCAGCTAATCTCCCAATCTCCAATCTCTAATCTCTCCCGCAAGGAGATTGGAGATTAGAGATTGGAGATTTCCGACCGGACCTCCTGCCTTGCCACGCACGCGCTTTCTCTTTCGTTCCTCCGTCATGGTTATGGCGCTTTTTGCGCTGAGCCGGCTGACGGGCTTTGTCAAGCTGCTGTTGCTGACACGCGCCTTTGGCGTGGGCGAAGCGGCCGACGCCTATGCTGCCGCCAACCAGTTGCCGGAACTCTTCTTTGCCATGCTGGCGGGCGGCGCGGTGGCGGCCGCCTTCATCCCCGTCTATGCGGCGCAACTGGCGACGGGCGACAAGGCACGCGCGGCACGGCTTGCCGACACAGTGGTGACGCTCACGGTGCTGGCAATGGGCGCGCTGACCGTCGCCGTCGTCCTCTTCGCCGAGCCGCTGACGGCCGTCGTGCTCACGCCGGGCTTTCCGCCGGCGCAGCAGGCGCAGACCGCGCAGCTCGTACGGATCATCATGGTGGCGACCTTCTTCTTTGCCATCGGCAGCATCTACGCCAGCATTTTGCAGACGCACGACCATTTCTTTGCGCCGGCGCTGGGCAGCGTGCTCATCGACGTGGGGCAGATCGTGGGCATCACGCTGCTGGCCGCGCAAGCCGGCATAGCCAGCGCGGCGTGGGGGCTGGTGGGCGGCGCGCTCATGATCCTCGTCGTGCAGGCGCCCTTTCTGCGGCGGTTGGGGTTGCACAGCCGGCCGGCGCTGGCGCTGCGCACGGCGGGCATGGCAGAGCTGGCGCACCTCTTCTGGCCGCGCCTCGTCACTATGGGTGCGGGACAGGCGGTCGATCTCGTCGTCGTGCGGCTGGCCTCGGGGCTGGCGCCGGGGAGCATGTCGGCCTATTTCTACGCCGTGCTGATCATGGCGCTCATGCCGCGCGGGCTCTTTGCGCAGGCCATCGCCACGGTCATCTTCCCCACCATGGCGCGTGAGTACAACGCCGGCAACGTCAGCGCCCTGCGTGCCACGACGACGAGCGGGCTGCGTGCCACGCTCTCGCTGGTCATCCCGGCGGCGGTGGGCATCATCGCGCTGGGGCTGCCGGGCATGCGTTTCCTCTTCCCCGGCGAGGAACTGGACGGCGCGGCGCTGGCGATGGTCTACGCGCTGACGGCGATTCTGGCGGTGCGGCTCCTTGCCGATGCGACGAATGACATCCTGTCGCTGGCCTTCTATGCACGACATAACACGCGGCTACCAATGTTCGCCGGCCTGATTTGGATGGCGCTCACCTTCGGGCTGAGCTACCTGCTGGTAGGGCCGCTGGGCATCTACGGGCTGGCCTGGGCGTCGTCGCTGGCATCGCTGGCGCTGGCGGTGGGGCTGTTCGTCGTCGTGCGGCGACGGCTGGATGGGCTAGAACTGCGCGCGCTGGCGGTGACGGTTGGTCGGGCGCTGGCCGCGGCGGCGATCATGGCGACGGGCGTGCGGCTGCTGGCAACGTTGGATCTGCCGTCGCCGATCTTCGTGGTGGCCGGTATTGCCACGGGTGCGGTGATCTATGCGGTCGTCTATCTGGCATTGGGCGGCCGCGAAATTTTCGGCCTGTTGCGCCGTGCGCCGAATGAACTTCGTGCGTAGAATCCGCAGGCCTTGACGCAAAGGCGCGGAGTCGCAGAGGGAGAAGAAGAGAAAACGGAACAAAGGCCAAATATGTGCAGGTTCTGCTCCTCCAACGGGCTTCCGCCACAAGTACTCTCGCGGGCGGCTTCCTCTGCGTGTCTCTGCGACTTTGCGTCTCTGCGTCAAAATCAGCTTGCCGGTAGCACAGGCGCAACTGCACGGGATCACGGCGGGCGCGTTTTGGCAACGGCCCCCGCTTTGACGGCAAATATGCTTTTCTTGACAGGTACAACGGCGCGCCCCATAATCGGGAAGTGACTGCGCCACCGCCGGTGCGGCCCAATCGAAGGGATTCGTCGCATGGATCAACTTCTTCTCTCGCGCGTTCAGTTTGCCCTGACCGCCAGCTTTCACTTCATCTACCCGCCCCTCTCCATCGGCCTTGGCCTGCTGCTCGTCATCATCGGGATCAACTATCTGCGCACGCGCGACCCGAAGTGGCGCCAGCTCTCCTTTTTCTGGATCAAGGTCTACGGGCTGGTCTTTGCCGTGGGCGTGGCGACGGGCATCGTGCAGGAGTTCGAGTTTGGCACCAACTGGCCGGAGTACTCACGCTTCGTCGGCAACATCTTCGGCAGCCTGCTGGCGGCTGAGGGCGTCTTTGCGTTCTTCCTGGAAGGCGGCTTCCTGGGGCTGATGCTCTTTGGCGGCAACCGGCTCGGCCCGCGCATGTGGCTGCTGGCGACCTTCCTGGTGGCCTTTGGCGCGCACTTCAGCGCGCTGTGGATCATCATGGCCAACTCGTGGATGCAGACGCCGGCCGGCTATGAAATCCAGCAGACGCCGCTGGGTGCACAGGCCTTCATGACCAGCTTTGCGGCGACGGTCTTTACGCCCTCCTTCATCCCGCGCTTCCTGCACACCATCGTCGCCTCGTGGATGACAGGCGCGGCGCTGATGCTGAGCGTAGGCGCGTGGTTCCTGCTCAGACACAAACACGAGGAGTTGGGCAAGGCGACGATCCGCGTGGCGCTGCCCGTCTTCGTCATCTTCAGCATCCTGCAAGTACCGCTCTTCGGCGCGCGCCAGGCGGAAAATGTCGTCGAGCATCAGCCGGTCAAACTGGCCGCCATGGAGGGTGTCTGGGAGGATATCGCGTGCGCGCCGATGACGATTGTCGGCTGGGTCGATGTGTCGAATCAGACGACTTACGGCATCAAGATCCCGTGCCTGCTGAGTTTCCTGGCCCTGGGCGACATCAATGCCACGGTGCAGGGCTTGAACTCTTTCCCGTCCGACGAGTGGCCGCCCATCAACCTCACCTTCCAGTCCTATCACGTCATGATCAACCTGGGCATGGCTTTCATCGGCATTGGCCTGCTGGCTGCACTCTTCTTCTTCTGGGGACGCCGGCTGTGGACCAACAAGTTCATCTTGTGGCTGCTGGTGCTCACCGTCTTCCTGACCGAGACCGCGACCATCGTCGGCTGGTGGACGGCCGAGTTTGGCCGCCAGCCGTGGATCGTGTGGGGGCTGCTGCGCACGGTGGACGGCGGGTCGCCGGTGCTGCTGGGCTACCAGGTGCTGCTCTCCAACGGCATGTTCGTCGTGCTCTATACGATTCTCTTCGTGCTCTTCATCTACCTGTTGAACGAGAAGATCCAGCACGGCCCCGACCCGCTGGAGGAGATGGAGGAGCGGCCCGTCACGGCGCTGCCCGACACCTTCCGCGATATTTTCCGCCGCCGGGCACGCGCTTAAAGGGAGGACGCGATGTGGCTTAACGTGGTGTGGTTCGGGCTCTTTGTCATCATCATCGCCGGCTATCTGATCATGGATGGCTTCGACCTGGGCGTGGGCATCCTGCACCCGTTCCTGGCCAAGAGCGACGAGGATCGCCGCGTCTTTCTCAACAGTATCGGGCCGGTGTGGGACGGCAACGAAGTATGGCTGGTGTTGGGCGGCGGCGCGCTCTTTGCCGCCTTCCCGGTCGTCTACGCCTCGCTCTTTTCCGGCCTCTACATCGCCATGATGCTGGTTCTGCTCGTGCTGATCCTGCGCACCGTCGCCATCGAGTTCCGCTCCAAGCGGCCGTCGCTGCGCTGGCGCGGCTTCTGGGATTGGGTCTTCTTTGGCGCGTCGGCGGGCATTGCGCTGCTGCTGGGCGTGGCCTTTGGCAACATCCTCGACGGGCTGCCCATTGCCGCCGACGGCTACATCCGCGCCACGCTCTTCGATCTGCTGACGCCCTATGCGCTGCTCGTGGGCGTGACGACCGTCTTCATGCTGGCCACGCACGGCGCCATCTATCTGAGCATGAAGGCGAGCGGCGCGCTGCTCGACCGCGTCAAGCGCTGGGTGCCGCGCCTGATGGTCATCTTTTTCGTCTTCAACACGCTGCTGGTGGGGATGACCGTGCTGCTGCACGAGGCGGTCTCGGAGCGCTACTGGCAGCAGCCGTGGCTGGCGATCCTGCCGGCCGCGGCGCTGGCCTCGGTCATCGTGGCGTGGCTCATGGTGCGCCGCGAGCAGTACTTCGTGGCCTTTCTCTTTTCCTCGGCCATGATCGCCGGCCTGCTCATTTCGGCGGCAGTCGGTCTCTTCCCGAACCTGCTGGTATCGACGCTCAACCCGTCATACAACCTCACCATCTTCAACGCCGCGTCACAGGCCAACACGCTGACCGTAATGCTCATTATGGCGCTCATCGGTATGCCCTTCGTGCTGCTCTACACGGCCGGCGTCTACTATATCTTCCGCGGGCGCGTGCAGATCGGACCGAGCAGCTATTGAGGTACAGAATAGACCGCGGATGAGGCGGATTTGGCGGATAAACGCGGATTTTGTCTCACACGGGGCAACCTCGACCCGCAGCATGGACGAAGGTCACGTCGCGTCGAGATCTCTTCACACGGCCACCGCGGCCGGCTTTGTGGCCGGCGCCATGCTGGTGGCGCAGGCGTGGCTGCTCAGCCTCGTCGTCGACGGTGTCTTTTTGCGCGGGCAGGTGCTCGCGGATATGCTGCCGCTGCTTGGCGTGATGCTGGCCTGCCTGCTCGTGCGCAGCGCGGCCATCTACGCCGAGACGGTGCTCGCCCAGCGTTCGTCCAGCCGCACCAAGCAGGCGCTGCGCCAGGCGCTCACGACGCGGCTCATCGCAATCGGCCCCATCGCCCTGCGCGCGGAGCGCACCGGCGAGCTGGTTAGCACCGCCGGCGAAGGGGTGGAGGCGCTCGACGCGTACATCACGCAGTATCGGCCGGCGCGTTCTCTCTCCTTTCTCCTGCCCACCTTTATCCTGCTCGTCGTGCTGATCCTCGATCCATGGACATCGCTGGTGTTGCTCTTTGCCGCGCCCATGCTGATCCTCATGCTGGCCTTCATCGGCGGCCGCGCCAAGACGCTCACCGAGCGCCGCTTCCTGGAACTGCGCTGGATGAGCGCCTTTTTTCTCGACTTGCTGCAAGGGCTGACGACGCTCAAGCTCTTTGGCCGCAGCCAGGAACAGGCCGAGACCATCGAGGAGGTCAGCCGCCAGTACGGCAAGACGACGATGGAGGTGCTCGCCACCGCGTTTCAGAGTTCGCTGGTCATGGAGTGGGCGGCGACCGCGGCCACGGCATTGGTGGCGCTGGAGGTGAGCTACCGGCTCATGGGCGGCTCGCTCGCCTTTGCGCCGGCGCTGGCCGTGCTGCTGCTCACGCCCGAATTCTTCCTGCCGCTGCGCACGCTGGCGATCCGCTATCACGCCGGCGCGGCGGGCAAGGCCGCGCTCGACCAGATTGATGTGATTTTGCGGAGTGACAACAATTTGACGCAGAGGCGCGAAGTCGCAGAGGTTCGCAGAGAAGGGGCGAGGGGCGAGGGGCGAGGAAGAGTCGGGACGCAAACGCAGGATCCGACGCAGAGGCGCGGAGACGCAGAGGAGCGCAGAGAAGAGACAGCAGAATCAACGCAAAGACGCAGAGACGCAAAGACGCAACGCAAAGAAGAGTTACTCTCCTCTTCTGTTTCTCATACTTCTTCTGCCTCTGCGCAACTTTGCGCCTTTGCGCCTATGCGTCAAAGTGATTCGCCACTCGAAATACTCTTTGACAATGTTAGGTACAGCTACGGCGAGCGGATGGCGCTGCGCGGGTGCTCGTTCACGCTGGCGCCCGGGCAGCGGACGGCGCTGGTCGGCGCGACGGGTGCGGGCAAGAGCACGGTAGCAAGCCTGCTGCTGCGCTTTCTGGAGCCGGATGCCGGGGAAATTCAGGTCGGCGATGTGCCGCTGGTCGCCATCGACCCGGAAACATGGCGCGAGTTGGTGGCATGGGTGCCGCAGCAGCCGTATCTCTTTGCCGGCGCAGTGCGCGACAACCTGCGCCTGGCACGGCCGGACGCCACCGATGAGCAGATCGTAGACGCCGCGCATGCGGCCAACGCGCACGACTTCATCGCCGCGCTGCCGCAGGGCTATGCCACGCCCATCGGCGAGCAGGGCATGCGCCTCAGCGGCGGGCAGCGCCAGCGCCTGGCCATCGCCCGCGCGCTGCTCAAGGATGCCCCGCTGCTGATCCTGGACGAGCCGACCGCCCACCTCGACGCCGAGAACGAGCGCCTGATCCGTGCCGCGCTGGAACGGCTGTTGCACGGCCGCACCGCGTTGATCATCGCCCACCGCCTGGAGATGGCGCTCACGGCCGACCAGGTCATCGTGCTCGACGAGGGCGCGGTGGTTCAGCAGGGCGCGCCGGCCGCGCTGCGCGCAACCGCCGGCCCCTTCCGCGATCTCCTCGCCAGCTACGAGGCGGCCCAATGAGCGCGCAGGCGACCACAGTGCCGCCCACGCCCGGCATCATACGCCGGCTGCTGGCGCTCATGCGTCCCTTTGGCTGGTGGATTGCGGCGGGCGTGCTGCTCTCCTTCGCCACCATCGGCTCCAGCGTGGGGCTGATGGCGGTCTCGGCCTATCTCATCTCCAAGGCCGCCATTGCTACCGACGTGACGCAGCTTGCGCTGGCCATTGCCGGCGTGCGTCTCTTTGCGCTGACACGCGCCGCCTTTCGCTACGGCGAGCGCTATGTCACCCACCTGGCGACCTTCCGCATCCTGACCAGCCTGCGCGTCTGGTTCTACCGTGCCATCGAACCGCTGGCGCCGGCGCGGCTCATGCAGGTGCACAGCGGCGATCTGCTGGCGCGCATCGGCGCCGACATCGAGACGCTGGAGAATTTCTACGTGCGCGTGGTCGTGCCGCCGCTGACGGCCGCGCTGGTGACGGCGTTGGCGTGCGCGATTCTGGGTGCGTTCGACTGGTCGTTGGCGCTGGTGCTGGCGATCTTCCTGGCGCTCACCGGCGTGGCGCTGCCGTGGGCAAGCCGCCGACTGAGCCGCCAGGCTGCTGAAACGACGATTGCCGCGCGCGCCGACCTCAACGCCGGCCTTGTCGACACGATCCAGGGCATGGCCGACCTGGTGGCCTTCGGGCAGGCGGGTGCCCAGCAGGCACGCGTGCTCGCCCAGAGCGCAGCCGCGAACCGGGCGCAGGAGAAGCTGGCGCACGTACGCGGCGCAACAACGGCACTGGCGGCGCTCTTCACGGGGCTGGCCGGGCTGGGCGTGCTCGCGCTGGCGATCCCGCTGGTCACGGCCAGGCAAATCGAGGGCGTCTATCTAGCGCTGTTGCCGCTGACGGCGATTGCGGCGTTCGAGGCGGTGCAGCCGCTGGGCCAGGCGTGGCAGATGCTGGAAGCGAGCAACGCCGCCGCCGGCCGCCTCTTCGCGCTCATCGACACGCCGCCGGCCGTGGTCGATCCGCTCCAGCCGCAACCGCCCCCGCAGGAGCCGGCGCTGACCGTGCAAAAGTTGTACTTCTGCTATCCAAACGCTGACGCTTCTGTAAATAGGGAGACCCGACCGGTCTTGAACGAGGTGAGCTTCGAACTGGGGCGCGGCGAGTGGCTGGCCATCACGGGACCGAGCGGGGCCGGGAAGTCAACGCTGGCCGCGCTGCTGTTGCGTTTCTGGGACGTAGCGCCTGGCAAGGTATTCCTGGGCGGCGCCGACATCCGTGCCTATGCCGCCGGCGACGTGCGCGATCAGATCGCCTACGTTGCCCAGGCCCCCTATTTTTTCCACACCTCGATCGCCGACAACCTGCGCGTGGCCGCCCCCGATGCCACCGATGACGACCTGGCTGAAGCGTGCCGCGTAGCCCAGATCCATGACTTCATTGCCGCGCTCCCAGAGGGATATGCGACGCTGGTCGGGGAGAATGGCTTGCAGTTGAGCGGCGGCGAGCGCCAGCGTCTGGCCATCGCGCGCGCCCTGCTCAAGGATGCGCCGATTGTGATCCTCGACGAAGCCACGGCTCACCTCGACGCGGTGACGGCGCAGCGGATCTGGCAGGCGCTGGCTGGTGCGTGGCAGGGCCGGACTGTGTTGATTCTCGATCACGGCGCCGCGGCGCTTGCCCATGCCGACCGCGTGTTGCGCCTCGATGAAGGGCGTCTCAAAGCGGAAAACTTTACGAAATTAACTGGAAATTGGTGAAATTGGGGGGATACGCTTCGGCAGAACCTGTGCTATACTTGTGGTGCGCTATCTGTTGTGGCTGGCCCCAAACCAGCCTTCGGGGGACAACAGATAGCGTATTTTTTTGTCTCCAGTTCGGAGGGGCGAATTGCGAGGGGCGACGTCCAACCAGCAATCGCTTCAACTCACCAACACACGTGACCAGAACCATGAAAACGAAACCGTTCCTACCGCCGGGCAAGCAGGCCGCGTATGCGCTGGGCCAGCTTGGCTGGTCGACGCTGGTCAATATCATCGGTCTGGAACTCGTCTTTTTCTACCTGCCGCCGGAGAACGCCGGGCTGCCGACGCTCATTACGACGGTTACGTTCCTGGGCATCTTCAACGCCATCACCCTGATCGCCGCCTCTGGCCGGCTGTGGGACGCCATCACCGATCCGATCATCGCCAACCTGAGCGATCGGTCACGCAACCCGCGCGGGCGGCGCATTCCATTCCTGGCCGTGGGCGCGCTGCCGGCCGCACTCTTCTGCACGCTCATGTTCGTGCCGCTTGCCCGCGAGGTCAGCACCGTCAACATCGTGTGGCTGATCATTGCCCAACTGCTCTTCTATCTCTTCCTGACCGTCTACGTGACGCCCTTTTTTGCCCTGCTGCCCGAGCTGGGCCACACGGCGAACCAGCGGCTCAACCTGTCGACGTGGATCTCCATCACCTATGCGCTGGGCATCATGCTCGCGGCACAGACGCCGGCGTTGGCGGAACTGGTGCAATCGACCTTTGGCGTGGCGGACAAGGTCACGGCGCTGCAATTTGCCATCGGCGGCCTGGCCTTTGTGGCTATGCTGCTCATGTACCTTCCCGTGATCTTCATCGACGAGAATACCTACTGCGAGCGGGTGCCCTCTGATGTGCCGCTCTTCCGGGCCGTGGCGACCACCTTCCGCAATGCCGGCTTTCGCTATTACGTGGTGGCGGACTTCGCCTACTTTATGGCGCTGACCATCGTCAACACCGGGCTGCTCTACTACATCACCGTGCTGCTCGGCCTGGACGAAGCGCTGGTGAGCGGCCTGCTGGCGATCATGGTACTCCTTTCCTTCGTCTTCTACCCGGCCGTGAATCTGCTGGCGCGCAAGGTCGGCAAGAAGCCGCTGATCGTGGCATCGTTTCTATGGATGAGCGTGATCTTCTTCGGCGTCTTTTTCCTGGGGCGCCTGCCACTTCCAGCGCCGGCGCAAGCGTACGGACTCATCGTGCTCTACGCCATCCCCATCGCCTTCCTCGGCGTGCTGCCCAATGCCGTGCTCGGCGACATCGCCGAGGAGGACGCGCGGCGCAGCGGCCAGCGGTTGGAGGGCATGTTCTACGCCGCGCGCACGTTGATGCAGAAGATGGGACAGACGCTGGGCGTCGTCGTCTTTGCCTCGCTGACCGTTTTCGGCCGCGACCCTGGCGCCGATCTGGGTGTGCGGCTCAGCGGCATGGCCGGCTTTGCCCTCTGTCTGGTGGCAGGTCTCGTCTTTGTGCGCTATGATGAAAGGGGCGTGTTGCGCGCGCTCGACCAGGCGCCGCACGCAGCGGCCGATACCACCCACGACTGAATCCAGAAAGGCAAGCCGCCATGAGCGTTCTCGAAACCACACTGGGCCATTATCGTGCAGGGGATCTGGGCATCATCCTGCCCCATGAGCACATCTTCGTCGACCTCGGCCCCATTGAAGCGGAGAGCTACCGCGCCGCCGATCGCGACGAAGTTATCGAGGTGATGCTGCCCCACATCCAGGCGGCGCGGGTAGCCGGCGTCACGGCGCTGGTGGAGTGTACGCCGACCGGCGTGGGGCGGCGTGTCGACATCGTCAAGGCGGTGTCGGAAGCGGCGAACTTCCCCGCCGTCGTGGCCACGGGCATCTACCGCGAGCCGTGGGTGCCGGCGTGGGCGCAGGCTGCGAGCGAAGCCGAACTGACAGCCTGGATGGTGCGCGAGCTGACCGAGGGTATCGAAGAGACGGGCGTGCGCGCGGCGTGGATCAAGCTCAGCGCAGGCGACGACGGCATCACGCCGGTCGAGGCGAAGATCCTGCGTGCGGCGGCTGAGGCGGGCCGGCAGACCGGCGCCGTCATCGGCAGCCACACGATCCGCGGCCGCGTCGTGCGCGACCAGCTCGACATCCTCGAGGGCGCCGGCTACCGTGCCGACCGCTTCATCTGGATCCACACGCAGGCCGAGCCGGACTTTGCCCTGCACCTGGAGATGGCACGCCGCGGCGCCTGGCTGGAGTACGACGCTATCGGCAGCGACGCGTTCAGCGATGCGTGGTTTGTCGAGCACATCCAGCGCGTGGTTGAAGCGGGTTTTGGCGGCCAGTTGCTGCTCAGCCACGATCGCGGCTGGTACGATCCCTCCAAGCCGCGCGGCGGCACGCAGTTGCCCTACACCTATCTGCTCGAAAGCTTTCTGCCCAAGCTACGCGCGGCCGGCGTCGAGGACGCAACCATCGAGCTGCTGACCGTGCACAATCCGTGGCGGGCCTTTGCACGCTAACGGGGGAAGAGAGACTTAGTTTGCCGGGTGATCGCTCGAATCACAATCCAAGCAACGGTGTCCGGCGCAATGCCGGCCGGCTGGGTGTAACCTGTCTGGCATGGGCGCTCATAGCGGCCCTACTGCTTATCCCGGCCCCGATCCGCGCGCAGGACGGCGAAAGCACCCTGCCCAATGCCGGATCCTACGACCACAGCGTCGCCACGGCGTGGTTCGATCTCATGACGGAACTGGTGCGCCAGGCGCCGGGCTTCACACCGCCGGTCGCATCGCGCGCGATGGGCTATGCCGGCGTCACGCTCTACGAAGCGATCGTGCCGGGTATGCCCGGCTACCAGTCGCTTGCCGGCCAGCTCGACGGGCTGACGTGGCTGCCGCCGGTGCAGGAGGGCGCGACCTACCACTGGCCGCTCGTGGCCAACAGCGCGCTGGCCAGCATCAACCGCCGTCTTTTTGCGCACGGTGGCGCATCCGTGCGCGGCGCGATTGACGGGCTGGAAGAGACGATCCGCACGCGCTACGAAACAACCGTACCCATGGAGGTAATCCGCCGTTCCACCCTACGCGGACGGGCCATTGCGGCCGCGATCTTTGCATGGTCGAAATCCGACGGCGGCCACGAAGGGTACATGTTCAACTTCCCGCGCACCTATCAGCCGCCGCAGGGGGACGGGCTGTGGGTGGCGACGCCGCCCAAGTACCAGCGCGCGCTTCAGCCGTGGTGGGGCGAGAACCGACCCTTTGCGCTGCCTGCGCCTGATGCGTGCCTGCCGCCACCACCGCCCGCCTTCTCAACCGATCCTTCTTCGGATGAGTACGCCGAAGCGTGGGAGGTCTACACGACGGTGCAGAATCTGACGCCGTACCAGCGCGACACGGCGCTCTACTGGGCCGACGACGCCACGCTGACCGCGACGCCGCCCGGCCACTCGCTGGCCATTGCGACGCAGGTGCTGCGTGAGGAGAACGCCACGCTCGACCAGGCGGCCGAAGTCTACGCGCGTGTCGGCATGGTGCTGGCCGACGCCTTCATTGCCTGCTGGGACGCTAAATTCCACTACAACCGCATCCGGCCCATCACCTACATCCAGCGCTACATTGACCCGGCCTGGAACGCCACCGCCATCACCGACCCGGTCTACACGCCGCCCTTCCCGGAGTACCCATCAGGTCATTCCACCGAGGCGGGCGCAGCGGCAACGATCCTGTCGGCGATCTTCGGTGACGACTACGCCTTCACCGATCGCAGCCAGGAGCGGCTGGGCTTTGCCCCGCGCACCTATGCCTCGTTCTGGGACGCGGCGCGCGAGGCGGCGGAATCGCGGCTCTATGGCGGCATCCACTACCGCTCGGCCAATGAGCAGGGGCTGGAGCAGGGTGTTTGCATCGCCGGCTACGTCGAACAGTTGCAGTTTAAGTCGTCCCCGTAGGAGGCGCACCATGGCGCGATGGCATGAGGCAAGCATTGTCGCGGTGCTGGCGCTGAGCCCGCTGGCCGGTTGCGCGCCGCCCTCTGCCGCGCCGGAAGCTGCGCCTGCCGCCGAGTCTGCGGCGGAGTCTGCGCCGGTCGAGCAACTCTCACCGCTCGCTGCCGAGTTACCGCTTGCCGCCGAGTCGCCGCTCGCCGTTCCGCCACCTGTTGCCGCACGGCCTGCACCGGCGGCAACATCATCCGCGACTGCTGCCGTTGCCGTCGCTATCCCGCTCCCCAATGCGCTCATGCTGGCCGCACCGGTCAGCGCGCCGGGGTTCCCCATCCTCCACACCGAAGTGATGCGCCCCGCCTCGCAAAAACCACCCTTTCTCCTGCTGGCCGGCGCCGCAGATCCGCGCGTCACGATTAGCGGGCCGCGTACGTTCAGCAACGTCGGGCTGGGCGACGGCGAGACGAGCTACACCGGTGTCGTGCTGGTCGAAGCTGGCAGCGCGATCGAGGCAACGTGGCGGGAGCCAGCTGTGACCGTCGGCGTGCAGTTGTGGGGCGACCACAACGAGGGCTGCGCGCTGATCCGCGTCGATGGCCGGCCCGTCTGGGTTGGCGACACGCGCGAGAGCAGCGCGGGCAACTTCGAGGGCTACATCGAGATCGGCGGGCTGGAGGCGCGCCCGCACGTTGTTGCCGTGGAGAATAGCGGCGCGACGTCGCAATGCACGCGCGCCGGCCACGTGACAGTCGTCGCGTTCGGCCGCGGCGCGATCGGCGAGCCGCACTGGACGATGCTTCCACTTGTCATGAAACAGTAGGTGAGTCATAAGGAGCCAAGACGATGAATGGACGATTTACGAAAACGGCCGCAGTCGAGCGCGAGCAACTGGAGTGGGGCGAACTCGGCTGGATCAGCCGGCCCGC
Organism: Caldilineaceae bacterium; assembly: GCA_020634815.1. Classification (GTDB taxonomy): domain Bacteria; phylum Chloroflexota; class Anaerolineae; order Caldilineales; family Caldilineaceae; genus Caldilinea. Next base: position 19,560 of record JACKBA010000004.1, read on the forward strand.
CACCACCGGCGCCCGGCAGATTGTGGCGATCGAGGTGACGCTGCTGCCCGGCCAAGGGCACAATTTCCACAAGCATCCGGAGCAGGAGGAAGTGATCTACGTGCTGGCCGGCGAAGTCGAGCAGTGGCTTGGGGAGAACCACCAGAATCTCAAGCCGGGCGACTCTGTGTTTATCCATGCCGGCGTCGTGCACGCGTCCTTCACGGCAGGCAGCCAACCCGCGCGCCTGCTCGCCATCCTGGCGCCATGCATCGGCGACGGCGGGTACGAACTGGTCGATGTGAGCCACGAAGCACCCTGGAACGGGCTGCGCTAACCATAAGGAGAGGGTATGTCGAAAACGGTTGTCATCGTCGGCGCGCTGGATACCAAGGGCGCCGAGTTTGCTTTTGTCAAGGAACTGATCGAGGCCGAAGGGGTGAAGACGCTGGTCGTCGACTTCGGCGTGATGGGCAGCCCGGCATTTGCCCCGGATGTGAGCCGTGCCGAAGTCGCAGCGGCCGGCGGCGGCGACTTGGCGCACCTGGCGGCCGGCGGGCACAAGGACGAGGCGATGCAGGTCATGGCGAACGGGTTGGCCGTGGTCGTCCGCCGGCTGTATGACGAGGGAAACCTCGACGGCATCATCGGCATGGGCGGCAGCGGCGGCACGTCGATCGCCACGACCGGCATGCGCACGCTGCCCGTGGGCATCCCCAAGGTGATGGTCTCCACCGTCGGCGGCGGCGATGTGAGCGCCTATGCCGGCACCAAGGACATCACCTTCATGCCGTCGATTGTCGACGTCGCCGGCATCAACAGCATCAGCCGGGCGATCTACACCAACGCGGCCGGCGCCATTGCCGGCATGGTCAAGATGGAAGCGCCGGCAAGCCAGGCGGGGCGGCCGCTCGTGACGGCCTCCATGTTCGGCAACACGACCACGGCGGTCGACCATGCGCGCGGCATCCTGGAGACAGCGGGCTACGAGGTGCTGGTCTTCCACGCCACGGGCACGGGCGGCAAGACCATGGAGAGCCTGATCGCCGACGGTTACATTGTCGGCTCGCTGGACATGACGACGACCGAACTGGCCGACACGGTCTGCGGCGGCGTCTTCGATGCTGGGCCGGAGCGCTGTCTGGCCGCATCACGCGCGGGGATTCCGGCCGTCCTCGTGCCGGGCTGCGTGGACATGGCCAACTTCGGCGGGGTGGAGACCATGCCAGAGAAATATCACAGCCGCACGCTCTACCGCTGGAATCCGAATGTCACGCTGCTGCGCACCAATGTCGAGGAGAACGCCAAAATCGGCGCGATGATTGCAGCGGCAGCCAACGCGTCCAGCGCACCGGTGGCGGTCGTACTGCCGCTCAAGGGTGTCTCCATGCTCGACAGCCCGGGCGGTGAATTCTGGGATCCGGCGGCTGATCAGGCGTGCTTCGACGCCATCAAGACACGCCTGAATCCCGGCATCCCCGTCATCGAACTCGACCACAATATCAACGATCCTGAATTCTCGGCCGCTGTCGCCGAGACCCTGCTCAACCTCATGAAAGGAGCGTAGTTCCATGGCTCTCTCTCGCAGCGAAATGCTCAAACGCCTGCGCGCCCAGGTGGCTACAGGGCACCCGATCGTCGGCTGCGGCGCCGGCACCGGCATCTCGGCCAAGTTCGCCGAAGCCGGCGGCGCCGACCTGATTATCATCTACAACTCCGGGCGCTATCGCATGGCCGGGCGCGGCTCGCTGGCCGGGCTCATGCCCTACGGGGATGCGAACGGCATTGTCGTGGAGATGGCCGCCGAAGTGCTGCCGGTGGTTAAGGACGTGCCGGTGCTGGCCGGCGTCTGCGGCACCGATCCCTTCCGGCTTATGCCGATCTTTCTGAAACAACTCAAGGAAATGGGCTTCTCCGGCGTGCAGAATTTCCCGACGGTTGGTCTCATCGACGGCACCTTCCGGGCCAATCTGGAAGCCACCGGTATGGGCTACGACAAGGAGATCGAAATGATCCGCCTGGCGCGCGATCTGGATCTCTTCACCTCGCCCTATGTCTTTGACGCCGACGATGCCAAGGCCATGGCCCAGGCCGGTGCCGACCAACTGGTTGCGCACGTGGGGTTGACCACCGCCGGTAGCATCGGCGCGGCTGTTGCCTTTACGCTGGACGAAGCGATCGACAAGGTGATGACTATCGCCGAGGCGGGGCGCAGCGTGCGCAAGGACATCCTGGTCATCTGCCACGGCGGTCCCTTCGACGAGCCGGAGAGCGTCGTCGACGCGCTGGCGCGCATGCCGGGCATCGACGGCTTCTTCGGCGCCTCGTCCATCGAGCGCCTCCCTACCGAGCGCGCCATTCGAGGGCAGGTCGAGGCGTTCAAGGCGGCGAAATTGGCGTAGTGGGTCAAACGTCAAACGTCAAACGTCATGTGTCACGCTGATTTTGCGGCGGTGGTACGTGTTCGCAGCGATGAAGACCGAGTACCTGGAGATTGTGCATGAACTACGCTGAATGGGAGCAGACAGTACCTTGCACAATTACGTCCGATTCATTGTGGAAGGCTACTGCATATCGGCTTGCGTTGTTTGCCGCAGATATCGGGTGGGAGGACGTTACAAAGCTGATGCACGATCCGCGGACACGTTCGCTGGCGGACCAACTATACCGTTCGCTCGGTTCGGTCAGCGCCAACATAGCCGAGGGCTACTCCAAAGGCACTGGCAAAGATCGGGCTCGGTTCTATGAGTATGCATTAGGTTCGGCGCGTGAGAGTCGCGACTGGTACTTCAAGGCCCGTCACGTCCTGGGCGATGAAGTGGTAGAGCATCGAATCGGCCAGCAAACGCGGATTATCCAGTTGTTGCTGAAAATGATTCCGCAGCAACGAGCAAGAACGCTGCGCGAAGCTGACTTGGATTACGTGACAGAAGAGTAAGAGACGGGGGGCCAGCGTCAAACGTAAAACGTCAAGGGGTAACCTAGCTGTGTCACGCGTCATGCGTGCTGGGTATTCCCACAAGCAGATGCCGCCTGACGTTTGACGTTTGACGCATCACGTTTCACGCCAATACCGTCACCGCATCGTACAAACCGAACGCGTCCACATAGTGCTCGATCGACCGCGCAACGGATTCGACGACGTAGGCGTGGGGATCAGCGGCGACGCGGGAGATGTTTGCATAAAGCCGGCGCCGCGCGGCGAGGACGGGCGGCGCCGTCCACACGTAGCGCGCGCCGGTCTGTGCCAGCCAGCGCCGGCGCGCCGGGGCGAGAACGGCGAAGTCCCGGCCCTGCTCGTCCGGCTGGAGCCACTTCTGCCAGCGGTTGGAGTCGACCACCGCCTGCTCCAGCACGCGCATGAAGCCGGCCGGCGCCATGCGGCGATTGGCGCACAGGCGCGCATCGCGCGCGTCGAGTTCCTCCAGCGCGTCGTACTCCACGGCGGTGAACTCCGGCCCCACGTTGGCGCCGCCCATGCCCGTGGCTGCATAGTCGGCGGGATTCTCCACCCAGTCGGTGTAGTGCCCCTTGAGCAGCGCACCTGTCGGCCGCACGATCGCGGTCAGGCGTTGCGCTGCGGCCGGGTCGAAGTAGGTCGTGTGCAAATCGGTGCCGACCTGGGCAACGACAAAGGTGGGCCACGCGCCGGCGAGACCCTGTTCGTCGAGGCGCTGCTTGAGCAGATCCAGGAAGAGTGTAAAGTTGTCGATGTCGACCAGACCGCCGTGTACCTCCTCGGTGCCGACCTCGTAGGCGACCTTGGGCAAGCCCAGCCGTGCCCGCTCTGCCTCAGCGTGGGCGATGAGATCCACCGTGCGTTCGACGACGACGGGCACGCTCGGCGCCTGACCGGCCGGCAGCGTGCGGTCGACCGTCGGGTCGATGTGCAGCAGCGCGTAGCCCGCTTCCAGGCAGGCGGTCAGGCTCAGCTTGACCTCGGCCGTGGCCTGCGCCAGCGGCAGTTTCTCCTTGGTGTGGCGATCCTTGAGCCACATGCCGCCGTGATCCAGGCAAGGATAGAGCGGGCTGGTGCAGCCGTAGCGCACGGCGTAGCGCTCCATCTCGGCGACGAAGTGCGCCGGCGTCCAGCCCGTGTAGCCGCCGTCGCGATCGACCTGGTTGAGCGTGGCGGCAAAGAGCATGGGTGTGTGGCAGCGCGCGGCGACCTTGACCGCCGCCTCCAGCACCGCTGCCGAGTTCGGGCAGACAGCGAGCAGCGTGACGTTCACGCCCTCGTGCTCGCGCAGGTCGATCAGCCGCAGGATAGTATGGCGTAGCTTTGGCATGAGAATTTCCCGTCACATGAATTGAGTGGTTGGGCAGGCTGGATAGACCACGGATTAGGCGGATTAGGCGGATCACAACGGATTCTTCATCCGTGCCAATCCGTCAAATCCGCCTAATCCGTGGTCGCTTTTGTTTCTCTCAGTAATTCGAGCGCTTCTTCTACAGTCGGCTGGGATTCGATGCCGCCGGCGGCGCGGGTGGAGGCGGAACCGCACGCTGCGGCAAAGTCCACTGTGCGCTGCAACGACCACCCCGCCAGATGGCCGAAGACAAAGCCGGCGTTGAACGAGTCACCGGCGCCCGTGGTATCGACGACGGTGACGGGCAGCGGCCGCGCCTCGGCGATCTCTGCACCGCGGCGGGCAATGGCGCCGTCGCCGCCGCGCTTGAGGGCGACGGTGGGCACAAGCGCGGCCAGGTGGCCGAGACCCTCCTGCCACGTCGCACCGCGCCCGATCGCCTTCACCTCGGTCTCGTTGGGCAGAAAGATATCGACGTGCGCCAGCGCGGCGGCGATGCCGCCATCCCACTTCTCGGTCGGGTCGTAGTTGGTGTCGAGCGAAACGGTGAGACCGCGCGCCTGTGCTGCGGCAAACAGCCGCGGCGCGTCGGGGCGCAGCGTGTCGAGCATGTAAAAGCTGCCCATGTGGAGATGGCGCGCCCGTTCCACGATCGACCAGTCGACGTCGGCGTAGGCCAGGATGCCCAGCGTGCCCAGGTAGGTGAGCATGGCGCGGTCGACGCCGCGCGAGAGGACGACGGTCAGCCCGGTCTTGACGCGCTCGTCGCGGCGCACGCCGGCAATGTCGATGCCGCGCGCCTGCAGCGCATCGAGCAGATAGTCGCCGATGGGGTCGCGGCCGACCCTGCCGACAAAGGCCACGCGCAAACCAAGCCGCGCCACGCCACAGGCAAAGATGGAGGTCGAACCGCCCATGGTCAGCGTGGCGTCGTCGATGAGCTTTTCCACTTGTCCGAAGACCGGCGTCACATCGCCCGTGAGGATCAGGTCGGCATTGAGATCGCCGACGGCTACAACATCAAAGTCTCTTCGCATGAGTAGAAATACTTTCGACGCAGAGACGCAAAGGCGCAGAGATTCGCAGAGGAAGATCGGGATTCACCAAGCGTTTCTCTGCGAACCTCTGCCTCTCCGCGCCTCTGCGTCAAGGGTTTCATCACCACTGCAAATAACGCGCCTGCGCGGCGAGCAGATCGTCGGCCAGCGCGGCGGCCTGGTCGATGGAACTCACCGCGCCGTCGAGCACCAGCGCCTGCACGAACTTGTCGCGCGAGCGCTCCAGCGCGGACTCGACGATCGTCTCCACCCACTGGTAGCGGGTGGCCAGCGTGCCGGTGATTGCGGCGGGCAGGGCCGGCTGCGGCAGCGCGGTGACGCCGTGGCGGTCGACACGCGCCGGCCCTTCCACGATGACATCCTGCGGCAGCGACGGCGCCTGGCCCGCGTTGGGCAGGTTGGCCGAGACGACCAGCCCGCTGTCGGTGCGCACGGCGCGGATGATGTCCATCACCTGCTCGTGCTCGCCGCCAAATTGCGCCAGGTACTCGGCCGGCAGCGGGTCGTCGCTCAGCGCCACGGCGCTCATCTCGGCAAAGGTTTCGTCGCCGTCGGCAATCGTCCCCTCGAAGCTGAAGGCATCGACACCCAGCCGCTTGTGCCAGAAGCTGCCGTCGCGGAAGAACTGTGGGAAGAACTCGGTCACGTGGCGGTCGAGCACGGCGGGAAACGCGCCGAACCAATGCATGAGCCGCCAGGTGAAGGGATTGTCCTCGGGCGATTCGTAGGGGCTGTCGCCGGCGGGCAGCGCGGCGGGCGCCTCGGCAGCGCGCTCCACGGCGATGGCGCGCAGGCGCGGCATGGCATCTTCCTCGCCCACGGCCACCTGCGTGAACCACGTCAGGTGGTTGATGCCAGCCGCCATGTAGCGCAGGTCGGCCACATCGACGTCAAGCGAGCGTGCCAGGTAGCGCGCCGTCTCCATGACGCCGTGGCAGAGGCCGACGACCGGCGCGCCCGTGGCCTTGCGCATGGCGCGGCAGACGGGTGCCATGGGATTGCCGTAGTTGAAGAAGAGCGCGTCGGGTGCCAGGTCGAGGACGTCGCGCGCAATGTCGACCATGGCGGGGATCATGCGCAGCGCACGCGAGGAGCCGCCCGGCCCCACCGTGTCGCCCACCGGCGCGTAAATGCCGTAGCGCCGCGGCACGAAGACATCCTGCTCCCAGGCGCGGCGGCCGCCCACGCCAACGGTGCAGATGACGGCGGTGGCGCCCGGCAGCACGTCGCGGCGGTCGAGCGCGGCGCGCAGGGTCAGCGGCGCGCCGGAAGCGGCGATCATCTTCTGCGCCAGGTGGATGGCGACGTTGAGCGCGCCGGGGTTGGGGTCGACCAGGGCGACATCGGCCCGCTGGCCCAGGCGGATGAGGTCGGCGATGAGGCCGGCGGTGAAAACCGCGCTGCCGGCGCCGATGAGCACGATACGTTCGTCCATAAACGACCTCTATTTCATGCCGGTGAGCGCGACGCCGCGCACGATCCAGCGCTGGAGGAAAATGTAGACGACCAGGATGGGCAGCAGCACCAGGATCGACGCAGCCATGGTCAGGTCATAGCGTTGGCCGTGCTGCGAGGTGTACCAGGTGAGAAGCAGCGGTAGGGTGCGCTTCTCGTGCGTGGTGATAACGATGAGCGGCCACAGGTAGTCGTTCCACGTCGCCATGAAGGTGAAGATGCCCAGCGTGGCCAGCGGCGCGCCCAGGTTCGGCATGACCACGCGCCAGTAGACGCCGAACTCGCTGGCGCCATCGATGCGGGCGGCGTCGATGAGATCGTTTGGGAAGGTCGAGATGAACTGGCGCATGAGAAAGATGCCGAAGGCGTCGACCATGGAGGGGATGACCAGCCCCCACAGCGAGTCGATGAGGCGCAACTGCACCAGAATCAGGTAGGCCGGGATCATGACCACCTGGAAGGGGATCATCAGTTGGATCAGGATGAAGCCGAAGAGCAGGTTCTTGCCGCGAAAGACGAACTTGGCAAAGATATAGCCGGCCAGCGAACTGGTGAAAAGCGTGATGACGACGCGCCCCACCGAGACGAGCGTGCTGTTGAGATAGAAGCGCGCCAGCGGCACCTTGGGGTCATTGAAGATGGTCTGGTAGCTGTTGAGCGACCACTGCTCCGGGAAAAAGGTGGGCGGGATGCGCACGATCTCGCTGGCCGGTTTGAGCGACGTCATCAGGATCCAGATGAAGGGAACCAGCGTCACGGCCAGCCCGATGGCGAGGACGGCATAGGTTCCGATACGCGCCAGCGGATTGCGCCGGGCAACCGAAGGCGAGGACGACTGAGTGAGATCGACAGTCGCCATGGCTCAATACTCCCAATCGGTGCGCAGCACGCGGAACTGCACCAGCGTCACGATCAGCACCATGGCAAAGAGGATCAGCGACATGGCCGCTGCCCAGCCCATGGCCTGATAGCGGAAGGCATTCTCGTAGATATCCATGGTCAGCGAGCGCGTCTGGTTCTGCGGGCCGCCGCCGGTCATCACCTGGAAGATGACGAAGACCTGGAAGGAGGAGATCATCGTCAGCGTACAGACGAACAGCAGCGTCGGGCGTAGCAGCGGCACGGTGATGCGCCGGAACTGCTGCCAGCCGCTGGCGCCGTCGATCTGGGCGGCGTCGCGGATGTCGTGCGGGATGCCCTGCAAGGCGGCGATGAAGATCACCAGGTTGTAGCCAAAGTCCTGCCACACATAGGCGATGATGACGGCGACCATGGCGAGCGGCACGCCGAAGACGGCGGCGCCAGGGTCGGTGAGCCAGGACTTGGGCGGCGTCAACCCGATGAGCTTGATGAAGTTGTTGAGCAGCCCCTGCTGCGGGTGAAAGACGTAGCCCCACATGATCGCCACCGCCACCGCCGAGCTGATCGTCGGCATGAAGTAGATGGCGCGCACGACACCCTTGACGCGGTTGTGCACGCTCTCGACCAACACCGCCAACGGCAGGGTGATCGCCAGGTTCACGACGAGCACGAGGAAAGCAAAGATGAGCGTGTTCTTGACGGAGGTGCGGAAGAGCTGGGCCGTCTGCGTATCGGCCAGCATGGAGGTGAAGTTCTCCAGCCCGATGAACGGGTTTCTCCCGCCCAGGCCGAGCAGCCCGTCGCCCACGCGCACGGGCGAGTAGCTGAAGAAGCTCAGCACCACCACCCAGATCATGGGGAAGAGGGCAAAGACGCCCAGGTAGAGAAAGATCGGGATCAGCGCGCCCCACACAAACGTGCGCTGCCCAGGGCGCAGGCCGGCGCGTTCCTTACGCGGCGCGCCGGGGTCGCCGGCGATGGCTGCTTGTGTCATCCTGCTGCTCCTCTGCGGAGATCATAAGCTTTGACGCAGAGACGCAAAGGCGCAGATATTCGCAGAGGGAAGAAGGAAGTGCAAACACTCTCGCAATTCTTCTCTTCTCCGCGTTCCTCTGCAACTCTGCGCCTCTGCGTCCAGATCGTTGTTACGGTGCGGTGTCGACCATTTCGTTGGCCTGCGCCTGGATGGTCTGCGCGGCCTCTTCCGCCGACATGCTGCCCTGCAGCGCCTGCAAGACTGCCGGGTAGATAATCTCGTAGAAGAGCTTGTCGCGGTCGGTGACGTTGCCCAGATATTCGCCATCGGGCAGCAGCTTGAAGGTCGGCTCGACCCACGGCGCTTGCTCGAGCAACCCCTGCGGATTATCCACCAACGCCTTGAGCGCCGGGATGGTCCCGGTCGTGCCGTTGAAGGTCAGCGCGTTTTCCTGTTCGGCGGCCATGAACTCGACGAGTTTCCACGCCGCTTCCTGGTTGGCGCTGTTGGCCGAGACGACCTTACCCCAGCCGGCGTCGGCCGCAAACTTGCGCTGCGTGCCGAAAAGGATTGGCGTGTTCACGTAGTCGAATTCAAAGTCCGGATAATTCACCAGACCTTGTCCCGCCGCCCATGAGCCGATGAAGCTGGAGGCGACCACACCCGCAAAGAAACCGTCATAGGGCTGGTTGGCTTCTCCGTTGAAGAGCACCGGATCGACGAGCTTGTCCTTCTGCGCCATGTCGACCAGCAACTGAATCGTGGCGACGGCTTCGGGTGTGTCAAAGTTGAAGTGCTTGCCGTCCTCGGCGAAGTAGGTGCCGCCCTGCTCCAGGATGCCCTCGAGCAGCAGGAAGGGCAGGCCGTCGCCGCCGACGAAGTGATGGCCGGCGCGTATCATCGTGTCGCCGTCGAACTCGCTCAGCTTGGCCGCCTGCTCGCGCAGCGTGTCCATTGTATCCCACACGGGCGGATAGGGGACGTCCTTGCCCTCGAAGAGCGCCGGGTTGACCAGCGCGCCGCCCACCTCGAGGTTGAACTCGTTGGGCAGGCCGTAGAGTTTGCCGTCGCAGTAGTAGCCGTCGAGCGGCGCAGCGAAGAAGAGTTCCTGCGCCTCAGTGTAGCTCATGACGTCGACGGGCACTTCGGCCAGGCGGCCGCCCGAGGCATAGGAGCAGACCCACGAGCCGAACATCTCGATGACATCCGCCTCGGTGCCCGCCTGCATAGAGGTCTGCAGCGCCTGGATGAACTGAGCGTACTCAAACTGTTCGTACGTCACCTCGATATCGGGGTTCTGCTCCATGAACTTGGCGATGACCGCCTCGTTGGCCTGGATGAACGACGGGTTCTGGTGCGACCAGACGCGCAGCGTGACCTTCTCGCCGCCGCCGGCTGCTGCCTGTTCCCCGCCCGTAGCCGGCGCCGCGGCCGGTGCGCCGCCACATGCAGCCAACAGCGTGGCCACAATCATCAAGAGCGCAAGTGCTGTTCGTTTCATGATCTCCTCCACTGAAATGACAAACGGTTCGCGTTCAACTACGAAAAGATACCCTCACTGCTTCACGATTTTGACTCACGCAAAGACGCAAAGGCGCAAAGACAAAGCGGCAATTCAGTGCGTTTCTGGCGGCCGCGCGTGAGACTCGCAAACATCCGAACAATCAAAGCAGATCAAGCCAGGACGCCCCCGGCGTCAATCTCCAATCTCCAATCTCCAATCTCTTAATCTCCACTCCCCAACTCAACCCAAGACGACCACCGCGTCCAGATTTTCCGGATGATCCGGGTTCAACCCCTTGGCCAGCGACCGGCCCAGCGCCACGATCTGGCCGAAGGGCAGGTAGAGCACGGAGCCGGCGACCTCCCCCAGCGTGTTGCCAAAGGCCACGTCGGCGCCGTCGCGGCCGATGGTGAGCGTGCGCGCACCCAGCGCCTGCATGTCGGCCACCACGGCCAGGTCGTCGGCGCGGCGCTCGTCGGAGACCAGCGCCACCACCAGCGCATCAGGCGTGATCATGGACTTGGGGCCGTGGCGGAACTCCATGAAGTGGAAGGGTTCGCTGTGGCTCAGCGTCATCTCCTTCATCTTCAGGCTCAACTCGCAGGCCAGGCCGTAGCGCATGCCCGAGCCGAGGAAGTAGAAGCGGTCGATGCCCAGGTCGGCGCCCAGCGCTTCCAACGAAGGGCCGTAGCGGTCGAGCAGCGACGTCAGCGCGGCAGGCAGGCCGTGCAGATCGGTCCACAGCGCGCGATCGTCCTTCCACAGCGCGGCCAACGCGATGGTCGCCAGGTAGAGGCCAGAGAAAGCGCGCGTCTGCGCCACGCTCTCCTCGGCGATCGACGGGAAGATCAGGTTCACGTCGCCCAGCGTCGTCAGCGGGCGGCCGGGGAAACAGCTCAGCGTGACGATCTCGCCGCGGCCGCTCTGCCGGAACTGCCCGCACGCCCGCAGCGTCTCGGTGGTCTCGCCCGAGCGGCTCACGGCGACGAGCAGCGTGCGTTGCGCCGGCGGCAGCGCCGCGGGATTCAGCCACACCTCCGACGCAGGCAGCCCCAGCGCGCGCACGCCGGCCACGCGCTGCATGATGGCGGCCGCGGCGATGGAGAGATAGTAGGTCGAGCCGCAGCCCGTAAAGACGACCTGCTCGTACCCGCCGCGCTCGATCAGCGTGACCAGTGCCCCGGTCGCGCCGTCAAGCACCTCCAGCACGCCCTGCCATGCTTCGGGCTGCGAATAGATCTCCTGGCGTGTGTGGAAACCGGCCGGCTTGTTCTCTTGTGTACTCATATATTGCCTCGAATTACACCAGGGGCGAGGGGCGAGTTGCGAGGGGCGAAACGCCGCTGCCTGTTTTGTTTTCTTTACGCCCCGCAGGGCGTGAATAACGAATCAGGGGCGAGGGGCGAGGGGCGAAACGCCGCCTGCTCCTGACGCGCCTCATGCAATCCGCACGTCGACCCCGGCCGTGCGCAGCGCCGCTATCATGTCAGCCGGCGCGGCCGCGTCGGTGACGATCACGTCGATGGCGTCGATGGGCGCAACAAAGACGGTGGAGACGCGGCCAAACTTGGTGTGGTCGGCCACGATGATCGTCTCGCTGGCCAGGCGCAGGATTTCGCGGTCGACCAGGCTTTCTTCCAGCGCGTTGTTGGTGAGTCCCTGCTCGAGGTCGATGGCGCGGATGCCGAAAATGACCTTGAGCGCACGCAACTCGGCCAGCGAACGCATGGTCAGCGCGCCGACGAGCGAGCTCTCGCTGCTGCGCACGATGCCGCCGAGCAAGATGACCTCCACGCCTGGCGCATCGGCCAGCGCGTTGACGACGAGCAGCGAGTTGGTGAAGACGGTCAGGTCGCGCCGATCGCGCAGCAGGTGAGCCACTTCCATCACCGTGGTGCCGCTGCTCAGGAAGATGGTCTCGCCATCGGCGACGAAGCTTGCCGCCAGCGCCGCAATCCCTTTCTTCTCCTCGGCCTGCTCCAGCGCGCGCTGCAAAACAGGCGGTTCCGGCGGCGTGCGCCGCATGGCAATGGCCCCGCCATGCACGCGCTGGACCTTGCCTTCGCCCGCCAGTGCTTCCAGGTCGCGGCGCGCCGTTGCCGGACTGACGGCAAAGTGGTCAATGATCTCCGGAACGCTGACGCGCTCGCGTTGCTCGATCCAGGCAAGCAGGCGGCGTTGGCGTTCGGTGGCAGATTCTACCAGCGTGTCAGGCATGGCGGATCATCCACAGGTGCGCAAAATAATCACATACAATCAGATTTCAATCACGTGCATTCATAAAATAGCACGCGACTGCGCCGTTGTCAATCACTTTTCTCTTTTTTGTGGGGAATGTCTTACGAGCGCGGCATTCCGGGCAGCTTGCCTTCGTCAAGACGCAGTTGGGTGAAAAAGAGCACCGCCATGAAGAGCACTTCCAGCGCAGAGCCGACGGCGCGGCGCAGGCTCTCGTCGGGCAGGGACTCGCCGACGAAGACGGCCACCGCAGCCAGAAAGATCCACGGCCACCGATTCTGCCGCCAGAAGAGCAAGCCGGCGACGCCCACCAGCCCGATGCTGACGATACTCACGATGGGCGGCCCGGACACGCCCATCGCTACGTAGCGCAGCACGCCGTCCATTACCTCCGGCTCCAGGTGCAGCCCAACGAGCCGCGTGAGGATGCCCGCGCCCATGACCAGCGCGCTGAGTGCGATCGCTGCCCAGCGTGCGGCACGCGCCTGCGCCCAGCCCTGTCCGGCCTGGCGCGCCTGATCGTAACCCGCATAGATGATCCATGGCAGCGCCAGTTGATGCAGCACGAAGCGCGGCACGCTCAGCGCCCACAGGAAGTCGCCCGCACCGAGGCGGTTCCCTACCGTCAGAATCAGGTTGTCGTAGAAGACGCCAAAGTATGGTGGACCCATTTGTCAAGACACAAAATGGGTCAAGAATAAAGTCCAATCCTCTCTTCCTGGGTGAGATGGTAATGGATAAGAGACGGTGTAGTTGATCCCGATTTGAAGCCTGCGAACTGACGAAAATACGATGGATCTGATAGACTGACCGCCGTCTGTGCGGAGGATAGGGCAACGCTGGAGAGCGACCCGAGCGCCGCACGGATGGCGAAGTGGTTGGGGCAGAGGTGATGCGTCATCTCTGCCCGACGCCCAACTTCTGTGGCAAGTGGTGGGTCGTGGCTGTTGTCCTCTGCAACCAGTTTGCCCAGAAAGCGATAAACTCAAATTTCCCATGACCAAACGACCCTGTTGAGAACGTACGCAGGCGGCTGCGCTGGTCCAGTTGACCCACCGGGTCAAGACCCATAGACCTTTGCCGGCGTGCGATAGCCGAGGCTCTGATGCGGTCGTCGATGGTTGTAGAAGTCAAAGTAGCGGCTGAGGCCGTGGCAGGCATCTTTAGGTGTAACGTAGTCATGCAAGTAGACTTCCTCATATTTGAGCGTCCGCCAGAGACGCTCGGTAAAGATGTTGTCCAACGCCCGCCCCTTGCCATCCATGCTGATGCGCACCTCGGCGGCCAGTAGCCGTTCGATGTACTGCGGGCTGGTGAAATGGCTGCCTTGGTCGCTGTTCCAGATCGTTGGCCTGGCTTGCGCCAATGCTGCATCGACGGCCACCAACACGAAATCTATGTCCAACGTCTGGTCCAGCTGCCAACTGATCACATAGCGCGAGTACCAATCCAGGACGGCCACCAGATACAGCCACTGTTTCTGTAGGCGGATGTAGGTGATGTCGATCCCCCAGACCTGATTGGGGCGGCTGCTGGTGACGCCCCGCAGCAGGTACGGATAGACAACATGCTCCTTGCGCCGCCGGCTCAGATTGGGGCCAGGGCTGATGCCTGCGATCCCCATCTCCTGCATGTGGCGCTGGACAGTTTTCCGGCTGATGGTCAGACCATCGTACTGCACCAGGTGTTCTCGAATCCGCCGCGAACCGTAGAAAGGATAGTCCGTATAGATCTCGTCAATGCGATGCTTGAGTGCCACTTCCTCAGGTGATGGTAGTGCAGGTCGGTAATACAAGCTGGCGCGACTCAGGCTCAACAGCGCAGCCTGGACACGCAAAGGCAGTTCGGCGCCAGCGCCCCATTCCACCAGCGCCAGACGCTCAACTCGACTCAGGCTGGAGGCCAGATTTTTTTTTCAGCCAGTTCACCTGGGTCGTCAAGCGTCCAATTTCTGCATACAGGTCAGTCACCTGTTGTTCGTGATTGCGAGCATCCACCATCGCCTGGTCATTCCGGCTGAACAACTCAGGCAGTCTCGTCAACACGATCTTGCGCCACTCCTTGAGTTGCGACGGGTGAATTCCAGTCTCCGCCGCCAGTTGATTCAGCGTCTTTTCTTCCTTCAGCAGTTCTTTGACGATTTCGGCCTTGTAGGTCGCACTATACTGTTTGCGCATGGTAGTTCAGGACTTTATTTCAGCCGTTTTCAGTGTCCAAATTCCTGGGTCCACTATAAAGGTGACGATCAACAGGAGCGCGGTGCTGGCGTGAAATTGGAGGCGCAAAAGACGCGTGCCGTACAACAGCAGCACCGAGTAGGCTATCGTGTAGATGAGGTAGAGAGAATAGGACATCGCCGCGCCTCGTTGGTAGGGATTCCAACGAAGCATACCGCGAGTGAGACGTAATGAGTAATGCGTGAGGCGTGAGGCGTGAGGCGTAAGGCGTGAGGTGTCAAACGTGAAGCGCAACTCGTAAAACGTAATGCGTGAGGGGTAGAACGTCAAACGTCAAATGTGAAGTGAATCTCGTAATGCGTGAGGCGTGAGGCGGCGTTCGCTTTGCACGAAACACATGCCGGAATGACGCACGGCCCCGTGACGTCTGACGATTGACATCTGACATCTGACGCCTGACGCCTGACGTTTGTCCCCTCACGCCTCACGCATTACGCATTACGCATCACGCATTACCTTCCTACACCCACCCCAACGTCCGCGCGATCGTCGCCGTCGCAAAGGTCACCGCAAAGCCCAGCCCCAGCGGCAGCAGCGTCGCGACCGCCGTCCACTTGAGATTCTTGGTCTCGTTCCAGATGGTCAGGATCGTCGTGCTGCATGGGTTGTGCAGCAGGCTAAAGAGCATGAGATTCACGGCCGTGAGCAGCGTCCAGCCGCCAAGCTGCGTCAGCACGCCATACACCTGGGCATCCTCCAGTTCCAGCATGACGCCCGCCTGCGCGCCGGCCGCGGCCGTGCCCAGCGTCATCGTCAGCATCAGGATCGTCGGCACGATGATCTCGTTGGCCGGGATCGCCACGATGTAGGCGAAGAGGA
This sequence comes from Caldilineaceae bacterium, assembly GCA_020634815.1. GTDB lineage: Bacteria > Chloroflexota > Anaerolineae > Caldilineales > Caldilineaceae > Caldilinea. The sequence goes on from JACKBA010000004.1 coordinate 34,997, forward strand.
TGATGCCGTTGAGCCCGATGAGCAGGCCAAACGGATTCAGCCACTGCACCATGTGGCCGGCGATGCTCATGTCGCCGATGTAGATGTTGCTGCTCAGCCAGATGACGGCGCCGGCCGGCGCGGCCATGGTCACGGCGCGCCACAGCACAATGAGCGTGCGGTCGATGAGCGACGTGTAGACCGTCTGCCAAATGCGCGGCGGGCGGTAGGGCGGCAGCTCCAGGCTGAAGGTGGACGTCTCGCCCTTGAGCCACGTGCGCGACAGAAAGGCAGAGACGAGCAGCGTCACCACGATGCCGATGACCGCGACGGCGACGACGCTCCCCGCCGCGACAAAGCTTGCCAGCAGCGGCGGCGCCGCCGCGCCGATAAAGATCGTCCCCATGAGGATGAGCGTCGGCCAGCGTCCGTTGCAGATACTGAAGTTGTTGGTGATGATCGCAATCAGCCGCTCGCGCGGGCTCTCGATGATGCGCGTGGCCACGACGCCCGCCGCATTGCAGCCATAGCCCATGACCATGGAGAGCGACTGCTTGCCGTGCGCGCCGGCGCGGTGAAAGAGCCGGTCCAGATTGAAGGCCACGCGCGGCAGATAGCCGAAATCTTCCAGCAGCGTGAAGAGCGGGAAGAAGATGGCCATGGGCGGCAGCATGACCGCGATGACCCACGCCGTGGCCAGATAGACGCCGTCGATGAGCAGCCCGGAGAGCCACGCCGGCATGTTGATCGCCGCGGCGAGCTGGTGCAGCGCGTTGTAGCCGTGCTCCAGCAGCAGCGTGCCCAGCATTTGCGACGGCACATTGGCGCCGGCGATCGTCAGCCAGAAGACGCCCATGAGCAACGCAAGCATGGCGGGAAAGCCCCACATCTTGCTGGTCAGGATGCGGTCGAGCGTACGGTCGAAGTCGAAGCGTCCGCGCTGCCCCTCGACCGTGACGGCGCGCTCGGCGATCTGCTCGGCGTCGGCGTAGATGGAGGCCATGAGCGTGTCGTGATAGTCGCTGCCGGCGGCAGCGCGCAGGTTTCTGGCATTTGCCAGCAGTTGATCGGTATTGGCAGCCATGTTAACTCACCGCCTCCAGTTCCAGCCGGATCGCGGGCAGCGGCTCCGGGCTCTTCTGTTGCACAAGCTGGCCGAGCGTCCCCTCGCGCACCGCCTGCTCGATGCTCTCGTCTCCGTCGAGCAGGCGCAGCGCCACCCAACGTGCGTTGGGCAGTCCGGGGAATGCCCGCTCGACCTGGCCGGCGATCTGATTGATCGCCTGTTCCACCTGCGGGTCGCGCTGGCGCACGCGATGCGGGCGCGTCACCGCTGCCCCGCTCGCTACCTCGGCTACGGCCTTGAGCAGATCCTGCACGCCTTCACCCTGGCGCGCCGCCATGGGCACCACCGGCACGCCCAGGTCACGCGCCAGCCGCCGCTCGTCGACCCGCAGGCCGTGGCGCTTCGCCTCGTCCATGAGGTTGAGCGCAATCACCACACGGTCGGTGATCTCCAGCACCTGCAACGCCAGGTTGAGGTTGCGCTCCAGCCGCGTGGCGTCGACGACGACGATGGTCACCGACGGCTGGCCGAAGAGGATGAAGTCGCGCGCCACCTCCTCGTCGGCGCTGGTCGAGAGCAGCGAATAGGTGCCCGGCAGGTCGACCAGCTTGTAGCGCTTGTCGCCGTAGAGAAAGCCGCCCTCGGCGCGCACCACCGTCTTGCCCGGCCAGTTGCCGGTATGCTGGCGCAGCCCGGTCAGCGCGTTGAAAACCGTGCTCTTCCCCGTGTTGGGATTGCCCGCCAGCGCGACCACAAAATCCCAATCGGTCATGTTGATGCCCAGGCGCGTGAGTTGCGCGCCGTTGTACATGGGACAGGTGGCGCACGCCGCAGCATGCGCCGATGCTCCTTGAACCGTCATTGTCTTTCCGTCTCCTCTTCCATTGTGATGGCAATCTGATTGGCCTGTTCGCGGCGCAGGGCAATCACCGCGCCGCGAATCCGATAAGCCGTCGGGTCGCCCAACGGATTGTGCAATTCAACTTCGATACGCGCGCCGGGCAGGATCCCGAGATCCATGAAGCGCCGGCGCTCGGTGCCGGTATTGGCGAGCGAAATCACGCGCGCCTTGACGCCGGGTTGTAACTGGTCGAGTGTCGTTTGTCCTGTCATCATTCGTTCCAATGCTTTCTGACGCCGAAGCGTCGCGTCGCACTTATTTCCCAAAAGAATTTTAGCATAGACTAAAATAAAGTCAAGTACGCATTTAATTCATTTCTTATCGACGATACGACCGCGGTCTTGCGCTTGACAGGTGTGCTATACTCATCGCTCTGAGAATCCATTTGGAAGTTGCCGGATTCGACGCAGAGGCGCGGAGATGCAAAGGTCCGCAGAGAGAATAATAGTGAAGCAGGCAGGCATGAAGCGACGGGCAGGCAAGCACAACCACACACGCAACCGGCAGCAGGCGGCCCCGGCGGAGACGGGAACCATCGTCAAGGATTGGGGCGGTCGCCTGGCCGTGGCGCTGACCATGCCCAACAGCTATTACGTGGGCATGAGCAGCCTGGCGCTCCAGTTGCTCTACCGCACCTTCAACGCCGAGCCGGACGTCGTCTGCGAGCGCATCTTCTGGGAGAAAGGCGCAGCGCAGGCGAGCAAGCCGCTGCTCTCGCTGGAGAACGACATGGCCGCCGCCGACTTCGATGTGTGGGCCTTCACCATCTCGTGGGAGATGGACTACTTCAACGTGGTGGAGTTGCTGCGCCAGGCGGGCATCCCGCCGCTGGCCGCCGAGCGCGCCGCATCGCGCCAGTGGGACGGCCGGCCGTGGCCGCTGCTGATTGCCGGCGGGCCGGGCGTGACCATGAACCCGGAGCCGGTGGCGCCCTTCTTCGACGCCATCCTCATCGGTGAGGGCGAGGAGGCGGTGCCGCACTTTATCGACCTCTGCCGCGACGGGCTGGAAGATCCCGCCGTGCTGCTCGCCGAACTCGACCGCACGCCGGGCTGGTACGTGCCGCACCTGCGCCCCTCCAACCGCACGCACCCGCACTTCCGCAAGGTGGAGCGGCTGTGGGTGCGCTCCCTGCCCGACTTCGACACGAGCAGTACGCTCTACACACCCGACACCGAATTCGCCAACATGCACCTCATGGAGATCGCGCGCGGTTGCGGCCGTGGCTGTCGCTTCTGTCTGGCGGGCTACGTTTATCGCCCGGCGCGCGAGCAACCGCTGGAGCGCCTGCTGGCTTCGGCCGAGCGCGCACTGGCGCAGGGGCAGCGCAAGGTGGGCCTCGTCAGCGCCGCCGTTTCCGACCACACGCAAATCGACGAACTGGCCACCGAGTTGCAGCGGATGGGCGCAAGCCTCAGCGCCTCCTCCATGCGCATGGACCCCATCTCCGTGCCGCTTATCCGGGCGCTGGCCGAGACGGGCGCCAAGAACCTCACCGTGGCGCCCGAGGCCGGCTCGCAGCGGCTGCGCAACGTCATCAACAAGACGCAGACCGAAGATCAGATGATGCGCGCCATCAGCCTGGCGCAGGAGTTCAACTTCCCGCAGTTGAAGCTCTATTTCATGGTCGGCCATCCCACGGAGACCGACGATGACATTCAGGCGATCATCGACTTCACGCTGGCGGCGCGCACGCGCTTCAAGCGGCGCATCGCCATCAACGCCACGCCCTTCGTGCCCAAAGCGCACACGCCCTTTCAATGGGAAGGGATGACGCCCGTCGACACCCTGCGCCGGCGCCAGAAGACGGTCTACCAGGCGCTGGCGCGTCACGGCGTCGAAGTGCGCGCCGACTCGCCCGACTGGGCCGAAGTGCAAGCCGTGCTCTCGCGCGGCGACCGCGCCCTGGCCGATGTACTGCTGGCGATCCCGTCGGGCGGCCTCACGGTCAAATCCTTCTTCCAGGCCATGGCCGACCACGGGCTGGCGAAGGAGCACTACACTGGCGCCTGGACCATCGGCGATGCGCTGCCGTGGGACGTGGTGCAGAGCGGCGTGAGCGAGAATTACTTCCACTACGAGCTGCGCCTGGCCGCGCAGGACCAGACCGGCCTGAGCTGCCCGCCCGACAGCGCCGGCTGCATGGCCTGCCAGGCGTGCGATCGCGGCTGGGCCTTCCGCTACGGCGACAACGCCAACCGCCCCGTACCTGCGGCCAAAGGCGGCCCCTGGCGCGCCGAGGATTGGCTGCCGTGGACGCAGTTGAAGGCGCGCGCTGTGGAAGGCGTAACGGGGTGAGGGGATGGCCGGGTGAGGGCATGAGGACGGCGCGCCGGTGCAACGTGCGGGCCGCGCTGCATTTTCCCGGACCATGGCACCGTCAAAGGCTTTTCCCGGAAAAAATACGCGCCCCGCAGACTTTGAAACGCTTTTCCCGGAAAATAAACGCGACCCGCAGACTTTGAAAAGCTTTTCCCGGAAAATAAACGCGACCCGCAGACTTTGAAAAGCTTTTCCCGGAAAATAAACGCGACCCGCAGACTTTGAAAAGCTTTTCCCGGAAAAAATACGCGCCCTGCAGACTTTGAAAAGCTTTTCCCGGAAAATAAACGCGACCCGCAGACCTTCAAAGGCTTTTCCCAGGAAAAATCCGCGACCTGCACGCGTTCAAACGCTTTTCCCAGGAAAAATCTGCCGTAGCCCACGCTCTCGGCCAAGCACGACCGGCGGTATGGAAACCGCCGCTACGGATGACGTTTGTTTCGCCGTAGGTGCGATATCCATATCGCACGTCTTTGCTTTGCGCACGTTCCCGGTCAAGCACGACCGGCGGTATGGAAACCGCCGCTACGGGTGATGTTCGTTTCACCGTAGGTGCGATATCCATATCGCACGTTCTTGCTTTGCGCACGTTCCCGGTCAAGCACGACCGGCGGTATGGAAACCGCCGCTACGGATGGTGCTCGTTTCGCCGTAGGTGCGATTTCCATATCGCACGTCTTTGCGCTGCCCATATGCTCGGTCAATCACGACCGGCGGTATGGAAACCGCCGCTACGGAGGATGCTCGTTTCGCCGTAGGTGCGATTTCCATATCGCACGTCCTTGCTCTGCGCACATTCTCGGTCAATCACGACCGGCGGTATGGAAACCGCCGCTACGGATGACGTTCGTTTCGCCGTAGGTGCGATTTCCATATCGCACGTTCTTGCTTTGCGCACGTTCCCGGCCAAGCACGACCGGCAGTATGGAAACCGCCGCTACGGATGACGTTCGTTTCACCGTAGGTGCGATTTCCATATCGCACGTCTTTGCGCTGCCCACGTTCTCGGTCAAGCACGACCGGCGGTATGGAAACCGCCGCTACGGGTGATGTTCGTTTCGCCGTAGGTGCGATTTCCATATCGCACGACCTTGCTCTGCCCACGCTCTCGGTCAATCACGACCGGCGGTATGGAAACCGCCGCTACGGATGACGTTCGTTTCACCGTAGGTGCGAGTTCCATATCGCACGTCTTTGCTTTGCTCACATTCTCGGTCAAGCACGACCGGCGGTATGAAACCGCCGCTACGGAGGATGTTCGTTTCGCCGTAGGTGCGATTTCCATATCGCACGACCTTGCTCTGCGCACAGTCTCGGTGAAGCACGACTGCACACATTCTCGGTTAATCACGACCGGCGGTATGGAAACCGCCGCTACGGATGGTGCTCGTTTCGCCGTAGGTGCGATTTCCATATCGCACGTCTTTGCGCTGCGCATATGCTCGGTCGAGCACGACCGGCGGTATGGAAACCGCCGCTACGGATGACGTTCGTTTCACCGTAGGTGCGATTTCCATATCGCACGTCTTTGCTTTGCTCACATTCTCGGTCAAGCACGACCGGCGGTATGAAACCGCCGCTACGGAGGATGTTCGTTTCGCCGTAGGTGCGATTTCCATATCGCACGACCTTGCTCTGCGCACAGTCTCGGTGAAGCACGACTGCACACATTCTCGGTCAATCACGACCGGCGGTATGGAAACCGCCGCTACGGAGGATGTTCGTTTCGCCGTAGGTGCGATTTCCATATCGCACGTCCTGGCTGCCCACAGTCTCGGGCGAGCACGACCGGTGGTATGGAAACCGCCGCTACCGATGGTGTTCGTTTCGGCGTAGGTGCGATTTCCCTGTCGCACGTTCTTGCTTTGCGCACGTTCTCGGTCAATCACGACCGGCGGTATGGAAACCGCCGCTATGGATGACGTTCGTTTCGGCGTAGGTGCGATTTCCATATCGCACGTCTTTGCTCTGCGCACGTTCTCTGCATGTGCGCCGTATGCCAGTCCTGGCCTACTCGCCGCGATTGGGTTCGCCGGACTCTGCACTGTGCCAATCGATCAGATTAACGCTGTCCGGCATTGACCATCCCCAACGTTCAGGGTAGGCGTTGCGCTTTTTCCATTCCAGATAGCTGGAATGCGGCCAGTCTTCTGGATGGGTGACGAGCCCATGATGCACAGGATTGTAGTGAATGTAGTCCAGGTGATTGGAAAAGTCATCTTCGTCCCGGATTACGTGATCCCAGAAACCTTTCTGCCAGAACTTCATACGCCCATTGATGCCAATCATGGTCTTGTAATCGAGTGTGAAGTTGCGCTTGAGCGACTGCATGACATCGCTGAAGGTCGCATCGTCGAGTGGACGCAAGAGCAGGTGGAAATGTTCTGGTAGGAATACATAGGCAATCATGTGAAATGGATGATGTTTCTTGACGTGGTGCAGCACAGATCGCAAGAGCGCTATGTGCTGTTCGTGCTGGAAGATTGGCTGGCGGCCATGAACCACCTGCGTAATAAAGACGATGGCGTCTGGAACATAATATCGTCGGATACTCATCGATCTGTACCTCTTGATGGATGAAGGTTTGGTTGCCGACACCGTCCGGCGGTATGGAAACCGCCGCTGGTAAATGTAATTGTCGTTCACTGCCGGCGATATGGAAACCGCCGCTACGGGTGATGTTCGTTTCACCGTAGGTGCGATTTCCATATCGCACGTCTTTGCTCTGCCCACATTCTCGGGCGAGCACGACCGGCGGTATGGAAACCGCCGCTACGGAGGATGTTCGTTTCGCCGTCGGTGCGATTTCCATATCGCACGTCCTTGCTGCCCACAGTCTCGGTCAAGCACGACCGGCGGTATGGAAACCGCCGCTACGGATGATGTTCGTTTCGCCGTCGGTGCGATTTCCATATCGCACGTCTTTGCTCTGCCCACATTCTCGGGCGAGCACGACCGGCGGTATGGAAACCGCCGCTACCGATGGTGTTCGTTTCGGCGTAGGTGCGATTTCCATATCGCACGTCTTTGCTGCGCACGTGCTCGGTCAAGCACGACCGGCGGTATGGAAACCGCCGCTACGGATGATGTTCGTTTTGCCGTCGGTGCGATTTCCATCTCGCACGTCTTTGCGCTGCCCACGTTCTCGGTCAAGCACGACCGGCGGTATGGAAACCGCCGCTATGGATGACGTTCGTTTCGCCGTAGGTGCGATTTCCATATCGCACGTCTTTGCTCTGCGCACGTTCTCGGTCAAGCACGACCGGCGGTATGGAAACCGCTACGGGTGACGTTCGTTTCGTCGTTGGTGCGATTTCCATATCGCACGTCTTTGTTCTGCCCACATTCTCGGCCAAGCACGACCGGCGGTATGGAAACCGCCGCTACGTCGTAGGTGCGATTTCCATATCGCACGTCTTTGCGCTGCCCACAGTCTCGGCCAAGCACGACCGGCGGTATGGAAACCGCCGCTACGGATGACGTTCGTTTCGCCGTAGGTGCGATTTCCATATCGCACGTCCTTGCTCAACCCACATTCTCGGTCCCGCAGACCTTCAAAGGCTTTTCCCAGGAAAAATCCGCGACCTGCACGCGTTCAAACGCTTTTCCCAGGAAAAATCTGCCGTAGCCCACGCTCTCGGCCAAGCACGACCGGCGGTATGGAAACCGCCGCTACGGATGACGTTCGTTTCGCCGTAGGTGCGATTTCCATATCGCACGTCTTTGTTCTGCCCACATTCTCGGCCAAGCACGACCGGCGGTATGGAAACCGCCGCTACGTCGTAGGTGCGATTTCCATATCGCACGACCTTGCTCTGCCCACATTCTCGGCCAAGCACGACCGGTGGTTTCATCACCATACAAAACAGCACAAGATGTCGTTTCATGAAATGCTGGCGTAATCATAGCAGAGTGAACAGATGCCCTTTTCCATGCTGCTGTTGTTTGCATAAATACGTCATTTGACACGAAAACATCCGTCTGCTGTCGCTGGATGCGGCGGGGGTGCCGGGCGTACCCTGATCCACAGGTGACGCGATCGTGAGGGAAGTCCCGCCGCTACCCAGCGTGAAGGGCCAGGGACCTTCCGCCAACCGTCAGGCTTCTCGCACGCCGTGCCACTCTATCCAAACCATCGGTGTATGCATTACAAGGAACAGAAGCAATGTCCTCGAACGCAGTTGAACTCAATCTTCATAAGCGGAACGGCAAAGCGCATGGTAAGGCCGCCACCCTGGATGCCGCCACCATCGCCGAGATCGTCGCCCAACTCAAGGCCATCGAGCCGGAGCCCGTGCAAGCTCCTGCCCCGGCCGAGGCGGCGCCGGCACCGCAGACAGTGCCGGAGACGGCTCCGGAGAAGGCGCCGGAGGCGGCCCCGCAGGCCACGACAGAACCGGCGCCCGCGCCGGGCGCCACCGGCGAATCGACGGAAGAGGAGCCGCCGAAGGCCTCCATCCCGCACAACCCGCAACGGGAGGAATTCTATGTCTTCCTGGGCGAGAGCGACGACATGGTGCGCGGGCTGGAGACGGTGGGCGAGCCGATGGCGTCGTTGCTGGTTGCCAACCACATCACGCCGCAGCGCCTGGCGGGCGTGCGCTCACTGCTCGACGGCGGGCAGGCTGCCATGGATTCGCGTGGCAGCACCATGGGCGCCGAGGCGACCGCCATCATCGCCATGCAGAAGGCGAAGAACCTGACCGTGATCGCCTACACCAACTTCCGCGAGGTGTCGCGCACGATCTTTCCCGATCCGGTGGCCGACCGCGATGCCCGGCTGAACCTGGCGTTGGACCAGCGCATTCCGGGCCGGCTTATCCTCTTGATCGACAAGGGGCGGACTGTGCTGGCCAATGCGAAGCAGGCGCCGCAGGCCACGCGCCTGGCCGCAGCCGGCTTCGATGAGGAACGTATCGACGAGATACTGGTCCTCTTCGACGTGCTGAACCTGCTCTATGCGGCACGGCGCCAGGCAAAACAGACGGCGAAAGACGCGACGGCCGTGCGTGATGCCACCATCGCCGAGGCACGCACGGCCATCCGGCAGTTGCGCTCCGAAGTGGCGGCCATCCTCAAGGCGAACCCCGGCGTGAATCCGCCGGCAGACTTCTAGACGACTGTGTGGCGCAGCCGGCCCGGTGGGTAGCGGGTCATGCTGCGCCGGCTTTACCATCCGAGTGCGCGATCAAGCGACAAATCCCGGCTCCACACAGGAGCCGGGATTTTTTTCAGGCGGGTGCCGTCACGCCTGGTGGGCGGTCGCCACGCCTGCTGCTTCGCCACGATCGGGAAGGATAGAGCCCGCGGCGCCTGCGTCGTGCCCTCGAAGGTGCAGGAGACGCGCACACCCGCAGCTATCGTCAGGCGAACGCTGCGCGTCACCCGCCGCCGGGAGAAGATTTCAACACTGAGAGTCCGTTTGAAAATCCGCAATCTTGACGCAGAGACGCAGAGACGCAGAGAAAAACGCAGAGAAAAGCCCTGCTTCGTTGTCGTGTTCCCTCTGCGAACCTCTGTATCTCTGCGCCTCTGCGTCAAATCCGGTAATTTCCCCCGACTCTGAGAGTCCATTTGAAAGTTCGCAATCTTGACGCAGAGACGCAGAGACGCAGAGAAAAGCCCTGCTTCGTTGTCGTGTTCCCTCTGCGAACCTCTGTATCTCTGCGCCTCTGCGTCAAATCCGGTAATTTCCCCCGACTCTGAGAGTCCATTTGAAAGTTCGCAATCTTGACGCAGAGACGCAGAGACGCAGAGAAAAACACAGAGAGAAGCCCTGCTTCGTTGTCGTGTTCCCTCTGCGAACCTCTGTACCTCTGCGCCTCTGCGTCAAATCCGGTAATTTCCAAACAGACTCTGAGAACGCAGAGGGGCACAAAGGCCAGGCACTACAGCGGATGGGGGACGGGTATGGATGCCCGGCCTGGCGCGGCTTTGCCCGGCGCATGCCGAGCTGGGGCTCGGCGTTCCGGTGCGGGCGCTGGTCTGCGCCGCCGACGCCCGCGCACCGCCGGTTCGAAACCGGCGGCTGATAGGGGAAACCGGCTGGAAGCCGGTTGAGGGGCGGCGCGACAGCCTGGCGTGGGGACGGTGGCTGATGCCGGGCCAGGCGTGGCGTTGCCCGGCGTGCGTCGCACCGGGCAGCAGGGAAGTGCGACGGGAAGGGGCTTTTGACCCGTGCGACGCACGCCGGTGGCGCTTGCCGAGCTGGGGCTCGGCGATCCGGGGGAGATGCCGGTTTGCCCCGCCGGCTGGAAGCCGGTTGGATGGAGCGCCGGCACGCGTACTGACGCGGCGAGTGCAGCAGCCCAACCGGCTTCCAGCCGGTTTTGCATAGAAGACACCGATTTCAATCGGTGGTTTCTGTGCCGGAAACGTTTGTGGGCGGGCGGTGCCTTGCCGAGCTGGGGCTCGGCGATCCATGGGGAGGCGCCGGGTCGCAGCGCCAGTCCCGCACCGCTGACGCGGCGAGCGCAGCAGCCGCACAACCGGCTTCCGGCCGGTTTTGCATAGAAGACACCGATTTCGATCGGTAGTTTTTGTGGCGAAGCCTGTGGCGGGCGAGACGCTTGCCGAGCTGGGGTTCGGCGATCCTGGGCGGGCGAGTCCCTTACAATATGCTTGCAGTGGTTGCGAAGGTCTTGCGGTCAAACGTAGTTTCGCTTACAATAGTTGAGAGCCAGTTCAGCCTGGCTGACCTGCCGACAATTCATCCCGAATCGAATTTGCCTTTGTACACACCTTAATTACAGTGTCTGGTTGACAGTGATCAATCCAGTTCCGCTGCAACCCCAGCCTGAAAGGCTCCGCTGCAATGCCCGCAACTGATGCCGTCGTCGCCCTGGTCGAACGCTTTCGCCAGCATCACGTCGCCTACAAACACAACACCTACAATGAAGAGCAAGTGCGCACGGATTTCCTCAGTCCGCTCTTCAAAGCGATGGGGTGGGATGTCGACAATAAGCAGTGGTATTCGCCACGCTGTCGAGAAGTAGTCGGCGAGGCGACCAAGTCGCCCGACTACTCATTCAGAATCGGCGGAGTGCGCAAGTTCATTCTGGAAGCCAAGAAACCGTCGATCAACATCAAGAAGGACGTGAGCCCCCCCTACCTGGTGCGCCGTTATGCGTGGAGTGCTAAGCTGCCGCTGAGTATTCTCTCAGACTTCGAGGAGTTCGCCGACGCGGACGACGTGGCGCGCCACGACCGGATGGTGGCGCTGGTGGAGCGGATGCTGGCCCTGCATCGGCAGCGCCAGGCGGCGCGCACGCCGCAGGAGCAGACTGTACTTGCCGCGCAGATCGAGGCGGCGGATCGGCAGATTGACCGGCTGGTGTATGCACTGTATGGGCTGACGGTGGAGGAGATTGGGATCGTGGAGGGGGAGTGAGGTTATCTGCGCCGACTTGGGAATACTCTACCGCAAGAAGGTGGGGGACTATTTCTTCATGGTGATGGAGAAGTGGGTGAAAAAGCTACGATGAGTCTGAGGGGATGGCGGTGGAAATGTATCGTGAAAATTGCTACAGCCGCGTCTGAGAAAGAACTTGTGCTATCGAAGGGATAGTAGGAGACATGGATTTCACTCAATTTAGTTCGGGCCAATTGATTGCATTTACTGTTAGTGCCATCGCTGCTATCGGTGTCTCAGTATTCAGTAATTATCTATATGATTTTCTCCGGTCACGTAGCATATTGCCCGATAAACCGACATTGAAAATGATCTTCGCAATAGGTCTGGGAGTTATCGCTTTTGCGATAAGTGCGACACTCTGGGTCAACTACTACCAACCACTCTCAACCAACCCTCAGCCACAATGCAACGTCATTGTTGACGAGATTTCTGCTTCCAATGATGTGATCAGAGTTGGAGAACAGGCCGAATTTTCTGTCTCTGTAAGGAATCCAGTTGGTGAAGTTATTCGATATGATTGGGGCGCCACTCATGGCAAGATGAATCCAGGTTTGAACTCCGGATCTGATTCGTCTACCTATACTGCACCAATTTCTAGTGTTGACGACTTTGTTAATCTGACCGTTTCTTCTCCTAATTGCAGTCAGATAATACGAAAGAGACGGGTTTCGATAATCCCCGCTGACACAACTCCCGAAAGTGCCCCGAGTGGGCATACTTTTGCCCCAACCTCCGCTATGGAAGGTCCGCAAGAGACAACTACTCTGGTCGCACCGACCACTAACACCGTGGAGCCTACCATACCAACCGTCACCACTACCCCGGCGCCAGTCACGCCAACCCCCACCAACACCTTGGCGCTGGCTACACCAATGCCCACCAACACCCCTGAGCCGCCTGCACCGACTCCCACTAACATCCTGGGGTCACCCACGCCAACACTAGATTGTAGCCCGCTTTCACTAGATGATTCTTTATCCAAAGGTGCTATGCTTGCCGGCAACGTGGAGTTCATTTCCCCGAGTGAAAAGTGTGGCTATATCCGTGAAAACCAACCCATCACGGTGACGGTGAAAGGGACTGATTCGGGGGTGAGCGTATGGCTTATCGCCTTCGAACCTGATGGGAATTATCTCTATCCGCATCAATGCACACTAGCCCAATCAAGTGACACAGACTCTCGGTGCGTTACGCCACAGATGGAAATGTTTTCAAGCTACGTATTCAGCTTCGTGCTTGCTGATGCCAAGGCAGCGGATTTCCTGGGCAGCCATAACAGTTTTGAGGTTCGAGACCTTGAAGGTAAAGGGGATATCACAGAACTCAGACGGATCTTCGTCAAGCTAAGTCAATGACGACAACCCTATAAAGAAAGGAAGTGTTCCGTGAAATCGACAAGGCAGAGATTACCATCTGGATTTCAGATTATCGTTGTATTGGTGACCGGCTTGCTGCTTTCAGCCATTTCATTTGCCTATTCTGGACTAGTCGAGCATTCGAGAGCCTACGCTCAGAGTGTTGATCAAACTGATGAAGGTGACAGGTTAGTGCTTGCTGATTTCCAGCAGCGCAATGCTGGCAGTGTTGTAACCCCTGGAGAGTCTTGCCCATCCGCAAAGTTGTCCAATCCTGAACGACAACTGGAATCGGGTCTGGGGCAGGGCAACATGGCTCTAGAAGCAACCTTTGATCTGCCCGACAATTCGGCGAAATGTTGGGTCGCCATTTTGTTTCAACTGGATTCACGCGATATCTCAGATTATGCAGAATTAGTATTCGATATCAAGGCCGACGTCAATGAGGAAAGCCTGGAAGCAGTGCGCATCGAGTGGAAGGCGAAGCGCAACGACGCAAGCCATCCTTACGACATGGCAGTGTACGAAGTACATGACATCGGGCAGGATTGGCAGACAGTCCGAATCCCTCTTGGCGAATTTGGAATCTTCATGCAAGAAAGGCTTTTGGAAGACTGGAGTGATGTCGATCAACTACTGTTTGTCATCGAATCCGACGCGTCTTCTGGCGGCACGCTCCTACTGGACAACATCGCGCTAGTTGCGGATACAGCGCCGCCATCCTCTGTGCCGCCGAAGGTGCTGGCGCCCTTTGAGCCGGAGTATGGGCTGGCAACAACGGAGAGCGACGAGAATAATGTTGTCATGACGATCGTTCCTGACACTGGCAGTAGTTCGATGGTCGCCATGCTCGAATACACGACGCCGACCGACGATGCCATGTTCACGATCGAGTTGGACGGCGAAGATATGAGCGCCTTTGATGCGCTGACCTTCTATGCTCGAGCTGACAGCAAGGCTGTCGACGCCACAGACATTGGATTTGACGTGTCGATTAGCGGGCCTTCAGAGGTTGGGTCGGCTGGTGATGACAGTACGATGCGTACAGAAGTTGTCTTGGAGAATGCAGAGTGGCAGAAGTTCGAACTGCCATACAGCATTTTTGCAGGTGATGCAGGTGGCGACGAGTTTTGGGCGAACCTCACACAATTGTCGTTTGTGTTTTCGCCCGAGTTGTCTGGTGAGTCCGGCACTATCTACATAGACAACATTCAGCTTGAGCGTATCCCGAATCGTTTGCCCAATGGGATACCAGTGGAAGCGCCGGCAGCGGATATCGAGGAGGAACAGGTTGTTGCTGATATTCTGCCTGAGAACGAGGTTCAAGAAGAAACAGACGAACCCGCTATAGTACAACGGGAAGAGGCTGGTCCGGTAGCTGCCGCCACTCCAGACGAGCCTGAGCCCATTTATCTGACGGTCTCAAATTTCGATGCGTGCGCAACAAGGGACAGCGGAGCGGCCTATGAGTCTCCGACCATCGTCACCGATACATATCCTGAAGTCGCCGGACGGGGCTGCGTGCTGAAAGCGCAGGTCGATACCAGCACTTGGGGAGCGTATTGGTTCAGACTTGGGCCAGCAGATTTGTCAGGGTTTTCCAAACTTCAGTTTGACATGGCGTTCGAGAAGGCAGAACAGTCCACTCGTCTTAGGGTTGAGATGAAGGAAACTCCCGGCGGGCGCCCTTCGGTGTACTACATCAATAACCCATCTCAGGATTGGGAAACAAAGACGATTCCGTTCTCGGAGTTTTCACCCCCGCTTCCCCGACTTTCTTCTGTCGCAGAGCTTGTCTTTGTGCTCGAAACCGCAGGCGGCACGCTTTATCTTGACAATGTTCGCTTCATCCAGTGAGGCCATAACGTGACAGCAACAAGTCGACTTGCCGCAATCTTGCTCATCGTCGCCGTTGTTCTGGGCGCATGTACGGCGCCCTCGTCGGCAGTTGGAACGGATGCCAGTAGTGGACGGCAACCAGGCCTAGGGTTGCTCAATCCGATTGTGGCTGAACCTGGGTTTCGGGGTGAATTCGCCGATCCCTTCCTCGGTGATGTTGCTGCGCGTACGTGGAAGTATCTGAGCTCCGACTGGGCGCGGTCGAACCATCTACCCTGGAGTTGGCGCTCCGAACAACTCCAGGGTGGGGACTATGCCAACACGGCAGAAATCGGGCTATTGGCACTCGCATGGCTGGCCGCATATGATCTGGGCCAACCGTGGAGTCCGACCTGGGACGCTACTGAATCCGAGGTCGTGGCCATCCTAACCCAGCTTCGTAACTGGCAGACAGGCGCCCAGGCAGAACAGCCCAACGGATCAAACGCATTCAACAAAAGTGTCTTCTACCAGTGGTATTGGGTCACGTCGAAACCACCAGTTGTTGGCGCGGGCGAGAATGATCGACTGGTGCCGTCCATTGATAATGCCTGGCTCGCTGCCGCACTGATGACGATTCGCTCCTATGCTCAAACGCACTCGCACGATTCAATGACGGAGATTGCCGACAGCATTCTGAAGGACATGGAATTTCTTCCCTGGTATGATGCGAGCACGCATCTCTTCGACTGGGGTGCAGTCAACTCGCAACAGGGAGGCTTCCCCGCGGACTATTACTCGAATGAGAACCGTATCATCAACTTTGTCGCACGCGCGCTCGGCCAACTAAGCGGAGACGAATACCAAGCGAGCCTTGCAGCGCTTTACCAATTCGCTTTGTCATATGAGAGCACCCAGGATGGGGAGAAGATAGATGTTGCGAAGGTAGCGTATGACGGCTCGTACTTTACCTATTTGACGCCTGCCCTATTTATCAAGGAGATGTCCGAGGAGTATGGGCTAACTACCATTGGACCGGCCACTGAAGCCCAAATCGCGTATGCTGAGGATCAGCAGTATGACATCTGGGGGCTCTCGGACTGCTTCGACATTGCGGATGGGGCGTATCTCGGCCAAGGTGCTCCTCCGGCAGTGCGACCTGGATCGACCGAGACTCGTCCCGGCCTGGTGACTGCGCACGCTAGTGCGCTTGCCCTGCTCACGCCCTACGCCAGCGAGGCATCCGAGAACCTGGCGAACATTGCCAACAACTATCCCTGTGCTTTCGACGACGACTATGGTTTCTACGACTCGGTACTTGCCGGGTCGGCGGCTGGTGGCGAGAGCCAGTGCAGCTATCGCTTCAGCGCGCTTGCTCAGGAATGGTTATTCCTTGCGCTCGTCAACTATCACAGTGACTTTATCTGGCGATATTTCTATATGGACCCAGGGGTGATCCAAGCACACAATGAGATGTTTGGATACAGAGCGTATTTGCCTGCATTGGCGAATTGAAGGATTTGGCACAAGCAGGGGTCTGCTACACCGCATGGCGTGTAGACGATCCGCTCTGCCGGACGGGCTGGGCCGTGCGGATGCGAGGGTGAAAGAAGTTTTGATCACCTTCGTGTCTTTGCGTCTTCATATGCGTTCTTTTCCAGATCGAGCGACGCAGGGCACGCGGCGGCTTTGTTCCGTTCTCGTGTTGGGCGAAAATTCCAGCCGATGGCGACGGGACCGGATGCCGGGCAGCGCAGGCCTGGCCAGGCAGAGCGGGCAAGGCAAGGCACCCGTTGGCGTTTCCATATCGCACGACCTTGCTCTGCCCACATTCTCGGTCAAGCACGACCGGCGGTATGGAAACCGCCGCTACGGGTGATGTTCGTTTCGCCGTAGGTGCGATTTCCATATCGCACGACCTTTCTTTGCCTACCTTCTTGGTCGAGCACGACCGGCGGTATGGAAACCGCCGCTACGGGTGATGTTCGTTTCGCCGTAGGTGCGATTTCCATATCGCACGACCTTTCTTTGCCTACCTTCTTGGTCGAGCACGACCGGCGGTATGGAAACCGCCGCTACGGGTGATGTTCGTTTCGACGTAGGTGCGATTTCCATATCGCACGTCTTCGCTCAACCCACATTCTCGGTCAACCATGACCGGCGGTATGGAAACCACCGCTACGGAGGACGTTCGTTTCGCTGTAGGTGCGATTTCCATATCGCACGTCCTTTCTTTGCCCACCTTCTTGGTCGAGCACGACCGGCGGTATGGAAACCGCCGCTACGGAGGATGTTCGTTTCACCGTAGGTGCGATTTCCATATCGCACGTTCTCGCTCTGCCCACATTCTTGGTCAATGACGACCGGCGGTATGGAAACCGCCGCTACGGATGATGGTCGTTTCGCCGTAGGTGCGATTTCCATATCGCACGACCTTGCTCTGCCCACGTTCTCGGTCAATCACGACTTGAGAATGGGCCGGAGATCGTCCAGCTTGTCGAAGAGGTGCCAGATGTAATTGCGGGTGCTGTTACCCCGTCGTCTCGTCCAGCCACTGCAAGAAGAGCGCCCATGCCTCACCGGGCGCGCCGCCGGCGGCGATGGTCGCCAGGTCGCCCACGAAGGCGTGGCCCACGCCGTCGAAGATGCGGATGGTCGACGGGATGCCCGCGGCGTCAAGCCCGGCGGCGAAGCCCTCGACCATCTCCGGCGAAGGCGCTCGATCCTCGCGGCCGAAGACGCCCAGCACTGGGCCCGGCAGCGCCGCCAGCACGGCCGGGTCATCCACCAGCGATCCGTAAAAGACGCCCGTACCCGCCAGGTCAGGGTTGCGCAGGCTGTATTGCAGCGCCTTGCCGCCGCCATAGCAGAAGCCCATGACCACGATGCGCTCGGGGTCGACGGTGGGTTGCGCGGCCAGCCACGCGTAGACCGGGTCGAGGTCGGCCAGCACCTGCTCCTCGGGGATGGTCAGGGCGAGATAGATGGCACGCGGGATCCAGCCGGTCGTCTGCCCGCGGTACATGTCGGGCGCCACGACGACGTAGCCTTCTTTGGCCAATGCGGCGGCCTTCTCCGTCACGTCGGGGCGCAGGCCGTAGAACTCATGCAGCATGATCACGGCGGGGTGCGGGCCGGCGTCGGGCGGCGCGGCCACGAAGGCGCGCACGGCCGCCCCGTCGCCGCTGTCGATGCTTGTGTTCGTCAGCGCGGCCACGCGGTCGCCGCCCATGAGCGCATCCACCGCCGTAGAGATCACCAGAAAGCCGGCCAGCCCCACAACCACGACCAACAGGCCAATGCCAATCCACTTCAAAACCCGCATAAGCTACTCCAGTTTGATTTCAACGCAAAGGTGCAGAGGAGATCTGGTCGTACCAGTTCAATTTCGACGCAGAGGCGCAATGGCGCAGAGTCACGCAGAGGAGGTCTGGTCGATCCGGTTCAACTTCGACGCAGAGGCGCAACGGCGCAGAGTCACGCAGAGAAGGTCTGGTCAATCCGGTTCAATTTCGACGCAGAGGCGCAAAGGCGCAGAGTCACGCAGAGGAGGTCTGGTCGATCCAGTTTAGCTTGACGCAGAGACGCAAAGGTGGAGAGAAGAGCAGAGAAAAGCGTCAGGAGCAACGATCACAGACCTGACGTCTTTCCACAATCCCCAACCCCCCAACACCTCACCACCTCACCACCTCACCACCCCAACACCCAAAAACTTCGTGCCCCTTCGCGCCTTCGCGTCTTCGCGGCTCTCTTCTGCTTTTCTTCTCTTCTTATTCTTCCACTTCCACGCCCACGATGTCGTTGACGGGCACGTCGTAGCACTCGGCGAGCAGGCGCAGCTCGGCCAGGGTCAGGCGGCGCTCGGCGTACTCCATGTCGTAGAGCAACTGCTGCGAGAGGCCCGTCCGCTCGCGCACGGCCTCGTAGGAGAGCGAGCGCACGGCGCGCAACTGGCGCAGCGTGGCGCTGACGCGGTTGCGCGCCAGCCGGCTCACCGCCTCGCGGATCTGCGCGTCCTGCACCGGGTCGGGAACGCGCGGCATGTTGGGCGTGCGCGGCCCGCTCACCGCCGCACGCAGCCGGCTCAGCAGGGTCTCGTTGCTCTCACTCATGTGCGCCCTCCCCGCCATCGGCCGGCGACGTCACCAGCGCAATGCCCACCGCCATGCCGTCCGTGCTCTCCACGGTGAAATCGACCCCTCCGTAGAGGACGGTATCGCCGGCGCGCGGCACGCGGCCCAGCTCGGCCATGATCAGCCCGCCCACCGTCTCCGCCTCGTCGTGCTCCAGCGCCAGGTCGAAGAATTGCGCCAGCTCGTCGACCAGCAGGTCGCCGCGCACGCGCACCGTGTGTTCCGTCACGCGCGTGATGGGCGCGATCTCCTCGTCGAACTCGTCCTGGATCTCGCCGATGATCTCCTCGGCCAGATCCTCCAGCGTCAACATCCCCGCCGTGCCGCCAAACTCGTCGACGACAATGGCAAGCTGCACGTGCTCGTCGCGGAAGCGCTGCAACATGGCCTCCAGCGAGAGCGTCTCCGGCACGTAGAGCACCGGCCGCATACACGCCGCCAGGTCAAAGTCATCGGGGAAGTTGACGATGCGCTGCGCCACGTCCTTGGCGTGCAGGATGCCCACGATCTGATCGCGGTCCCCCTCGTAGACGGGATAGCGTGAGTGCGGCCGCGACGAGAGCGTCTCCAGCACCTCCTGCTCGCCGGCGCCGGCGGGGATGGCTGCCAGCCGGTTGCGCGGCGTCATGATCTGCGTGACGGTGCGCTCGTGAAAGTCGAAGACATTCTCCAGGTAGACTTGCTCGCTCGGTTCCAGCAGCCCGCGGTCCGAACTCTCCTCGACGATGTAGGCCAGCTCCGCCGCCGAGGCCAGCCGCTCGGCCGCGCTGGCCGGCGGCAGCCGCACCAGGCGCAGGATCCAATCGCCCAGCGCGTTGAGCACCGCCGTCAGCGGCAGGAAGATGCGGCCGAAGAGCGTCATCGTGCGGTCGAGGCGCATGGCCGTCTCGCCGGGGTGTTGCAGCGCCAGCGATTTGGGCACCATCTCGCCGACGACGACGTGCAGGTAGGTGAGGATGCCCACGGCGACGATCGTGGCCAGCGTGTGCGCGGCAGCCGAGGTGAGCCAATTGACTTCTTCGAGGGGATGCAGGATCCAGTCGGCCACGGCGTGCTCGCCATACATGCCCAGCCCCAGGCTGGCCAGCGTAATGCCGACCTGCGCCGTGGAGATATAGCGGTTGAGCAAGCGCGGCGTGCGCAGCGTTGCCAGCACGTGGCGTGCGGCAGCGACGCCATCCTCGGCCAGTTGCTGGATGCGCGTGCGCGGGGCGGCGGCAATGCCGAACTCGGCGGCGACAAAGAGACCGTTGATGAGGATCAGCACCGTGATGACGGCAATGGGCAGCAGGTACTCGTTCATGACCCTGCCTCCTGCCAGCGGGCGCGTTGCTCGTCGCCCAGTGTCAGGCTGACGCGGCCCACGCGGTTGAAGTCCATCACCTCGACGCGGAAGGGCGTCTCGTCGATGATGCAGCTATCGCCCGGTTTGGGCAATCGCCCCATCTCGGCGGTCACCAGCCCGCCCACGGTGTCCGCCTCGTCGGTGGGAAAGGCTGCGCCGAGCAGGTCGTTCAGCTCGTCCACGGGGAAGTCGCCGCGCACCCACAGCAGCCCGTCGGCCCTCAACTCCACGGCCGGCGTCGCCCGGTCGAACTCATCCTCGAACTCGCCGATTATCTCCTCGATGAGATCCTCCATGGTGATCATGCCCGCAGTGCCCCCGTATTCGTCCACGACGATGACCAGGTGCTGGTGCTCGCGCTGCATGAAGTGCAGCACATCCTCGGCGGCCATGGATTCGGGCACGAAGAGCACGCGCCGCATGACCGCGCGCACGGTCAGGGCGGCACGCTCCGCCGGGCGCTGGCGGCGCAGGTGGGTCAGGCGCAGCAGGTCGCGAATGTGCACGAAGCCGACGATGTGGTCGACGTCGCCGGCATAGAGGGGCAGCCGCGAGAAGGGCGAATTGGCCAGCAGCGCCAGCAGGTCGGCGCACGGCAGGTCTGCGTCGGCGGCGAGCATGCGGTTGCGCGGCAGCATGACCTTGCGCGCCGTCTCGTTGCGCAACTCCAGCGTGTTGAGCAGCAGCCGCGTCTCCTCTTTCTCCAGCACGCCGCCGGCGCGGCTCTCCTCCACCAGCATGACGATCTCCTCGGGCGAGTGGATGTGCGCGTGCTCCCCGGCCGGTTGCGAGCCCATAAGCTTGAGCAGGATCGTGCTCGAGCCGTTGAAGAGCCAGATCAGCGGGTGGTAGAGAAGCATGGACCAGCGCATGGGCAGCGCGGTGAGGATGGCGGTGCGTTCGGGATATTGCAGGGCGATGTTCTTGGGGATCAATTCGCCGAAGAGCACTTGCAGGCTGGTCAGGCCGAGCAGGATGCCGATCGCGAGCAGCGATTCCACGGCAGCGCGGCCGGCGCTGTCCAGCGTCTCCAACCAGGGGGCCAGCAACGCCAGGATATTGGCCTGGCCGTAGAATCCGAGGATCAGGCTTGCCAGCGTGATGCCGAGCTGGCAGGCGGCGACGAACGCGTCCAGTTGGCTGGGCTGTTCGAGCACGCCCAGCACCCACCCGGCCGTGGCGTCGCCATTTTCGGCCATCTGTGCCAGCCGCGAACGCCGTGCGCTGACTGCGGCAAATTCGCCGGCGACGTAGAGTCCGGTGACGACGAGGAGCAAGAAGATTACGAGGGCGACGATGGCCCAGGACATGGCGTGTAGTTCCCCTCAGCGGATTGGCCCGGCCGTGCTGGCATCGATTGCGCCGCCGCGCCGGGCGTGCTGCTATGGCACCGTTACCTGGATGGTCACGGCCTGCGATGTCACGCTGCGCCCCGAGCCGCTGCTGGCGCCCTGCACGACGTAGCTGGTACTCTGCGCCGCAGCATCGCCCGGCGTGCTCACGCGCAGGAGTACATAGGCGGTGTTGCCCGGACCCACGCCCGCCACCTGCAAGTCATTGCCGGCACAGACGCCATCGGGCCGGCAGAGCTGCGCCGGCAGCGCGCCGCCCTGCACCAGCAGCAGCGCCAGCGTGTCGGCTGTATCGCCGCTGTTGGTGAGCAGCAGCCCTACGTCGCAGCTCTGGCCGCGCTCGCAGGTGATGGTCGTGCTGCCGCTGGGCGCCAGGACCACGCCGTAGGTGATGTTGGGCATGGGCGTCGGCGTCGGCGGGATGGGCGTCCACGTAGGCGTCATCACCGGCTCGGGTGTAAAGCTGGGCGTGACGGTTGGCGTCGGCGTGGGCGGCAGGTAGCCGACGGTCGTCGTATAGGTTTGGGTGGCGCCATCGCCAAGCACGACGAGCAGGCGGAAAGTCTTGGGTTCGTCTTCGATGCACTCTTCGCGCTCGCCCTGGCCGCTCATGGGCAGGTTCTCGTAGTAGACCTCGCGTACGTTCTTCACGTTCCAGCGCACGAAGGTGCAGCGTCCCTCCTTGAGCGCCGCGTCGTCCGGGGCAAAGACGATGATGGGCGTGCCCAGCGGCACCGGCGTCTCGCTTGGCGTCGCGGTGGGCAGTTCGGGCAGCGCAGTGGAGGTGGGCAGGTCGAAGATGGGCGTGGGTCGTCGCGTCGGCACGGCAAGCTGCACGTCGATGGCGGGCGCTTCGCCCACTCCTTCGATCGCCACGGCGTCGCCCGTTGCGGGCGGGGCCAGCGCCAGCGGGTCGAGCACGATGGGTGTGGGCGTCACCGCGGCGGGGAAGCCCGGCGCGGCGCTGCCCGGCTCCTCGCCTGGCGCCAGCACGACGAGCGGCACGGTGGGCGGCGGGTTCTCGCCACCGGGCTCCGTCCCGCCCAGCGGCGTCGCCGTCACCACGACATAGGCGGGCGCGGTCGGCTCCTCGGCTGCGGCGACGGTGTCCACGCGGCCGGTGGCCGTGCGCGCCGGCGCGTTGCGGGCGATCCATTCCCAGCCGGTGTAGGTAGCGACCATGCTGCCGCACAAGAAGACGCTGGCGAAGACGAGCCCGGCGCCCAGCCACGCCCAGCGCCGCCGGCTGCCCGCCGCGGCTTCTTCCGGCGCGCCAAGCAGCGGCACGAAGGCCGCGTCTTCTTCGAGGGGCGTGCTGCCCGCCCAGGCTTCCTCGGCGTTCTCATAAAAGGGGACGAACGCGCTGCCCGTCGCCGTGGGGAAGACCTCTTCCTTGGCGCGGCGAAAGCGCGGGCACGTGCGGTGCTCGCGGCCGAGACAGTAGGTTGCCTGATCGCCGAGCAGGATCAAGTCGCCGGCGCCGCTCGCCAGGCACTGGTTCTCCAGGCTGGGGAATTCGACCGGCGGCTCGCGGCGATTATCGGCGCTCAGCACGCCCAGATGTGGGCATCGTTCGTCCATCGGCATCATTCTCTACGGCCGCTCCGGCGGCGGCGCAACCGCCAGCCAGCCGGCTGCCAGATCCAACCCTTCCTCCGTGGTGGAGATCTCGCCGGCGGCCTGGGCTTCACGCAGGCGTTCCAACAGGTCGCGGAGGTGGCGGCCGGGCGGCAACTGGAAACGGGCCATCAACTGGCGGCCGTCGACCAGCGGCGTGCGTACCTCTTCAAAGCCATCCGGCGCCGTGGCATAGGCGACGAGTTCTCCCATATGGCGGGTGTAATTTGCCCAATTCGGCGGCGGCGATGCAGCGTAGATTCCTTGATAGTCTGCCAGGGCCAGCATCACGGTGTCAATCCCGGCGCTATTGTCCTGCTGGGCGCCGCCCGTGTCGCGGAAAAAGCGATAGCAGGCGCGGCGGCTGATGGCGTCGGCGCCAAAGGAGGCGTCCAGGTGATGCGGGCGCATGTGCGCGCTCACCACCGTCTCGGCCAACTGCACCTCGTTGCGGCTGAACTTGAGCCACTCGAGGCGTCGCGCGGTCATGGCGGCGCCGACGTTCTCGTGGTCGAAGAAGCGATAGCGCACCTGGTCGTCGCCCAGGGCTTCGGCCGTGCGCGTGGCAGGCTTGCCCACATCATGCCACAGCGCATGCCACACCAGCCAGTCGGCATGGCGCCGTTCGCCCGCCGTCGTCCCCGTCATCTGTGGGAGCAGGGCAAAGCGATGGGGCGCCAGCGCGGCCTGCCAGGTTGCGGCAGCTTCGTTGTCGCCGGCGCCGGTGCGGCCCAGCAGCCAGTCGCGTAGCTGCACGGCATGGCGCACCACGCGCAGCGTATGCTGGTAGACGTCCGTGTCGTGCGGGGAGGTCTGGGCCACGCCTTCCATCTCCGCCACCTCCGGCAGGATCGGGCGCAGCAGGCCGTGCGCGCGCATCATCTCCACCGCCACATCCGGCGTGGGCGAGGCCAGCATTTTCCACAGTTCGTCGCGGATGCGCTCGGGACTGCTCAGGCGCACCGTGTCGCTGATGCGCAGGATCTGGAGCTGTGTCTGATCTTCGATGGTGAAACCGAGTTGCACGGCCAGACGCACGGCGCGCAGCAGGCGGATGGGGTCTTCGGCCAGCCCCGTCGGCGTGACGCGGCGCAGCAGCCGTGCGGCGATGTCCGCCTGCCCGCTGGCGAGATCGACCAATTCGTGGCTGCCGCGACCCTGCCAGCGCATGGCCATGGCATTGACGGTGAAGTCGCGCGCCTGTAAATCCAGAAAGAGGTCGCCGCCGCGCATGGCTGCCACATCGCAGACCAACGGCGTCGTGCCGGCGGTGAAGACCAGGCGCGCGACATCGCGGCCTTCGTCGAGCGGATAGAAGGCCCAGCCCAGCCGGTCGGCCACGCGGCGCGCCACGGTCAGGGCGTCGCGCTCGACGATCACGTCGAGGTCGCTGACGCCGGCCGTGCGTCCCAGCAGCGCGTCACGGACGACGCCACCGACCAGGTAGAGGGGCTGAACTTCACCCGCCAGCGCGTTCAGGAGCGCTTCGAAGGCGGGTTGTTGGGGTTTCCACTGCATGATCCACTATCCAGTTTGCTACGGGCCGAATGCCCGCGGCGCATTATATCATGCAGGCGGCATTGGGCCGTTACGCCCGGGCGCGATTGACGACGACCACGCCGGCCAGCACCATGACGCCGCCGATCAACTCCTGCGTACCGGGGAAGGTGCCGAAGAGCATCAGCGATACACCGATCGCGACGACCGGGCTCAGCGTCAGGATGATGGTGTGGATGCTCATGGGAAACATGCGCAGCGTCTGGTAGTAGAGCGCGCGGCTGATGACGACGTCGACGCTGCCGGCCAGCAGCAGCAACAGCCACGTCGGCGCGTCGGGCCAGACCAGGTGGCCGCTGCCCGCGGCGAAGAAAAAGAGGAAGATGCTGGTAAAGAGCAGACGGAAGACAAAGAAGTCGAGAAAGGGCATATCACCACCCCAGCGCTTGACGACCGCCGTGTGTAACGCGTAGAGCAGCGTCGACGCCAGGATGAGCAGCGCGCCCCACTGCACGACTGCGCCGGGGTGGTAGCTGATGACGGTGGCGCCGGCCACCGCCAGCACCGCGCCGATGACCTGCATGCGGCTGAGCCGCTCGCGCAGCCAGAGGACACTGAGCAGCAGGCTGAAGATAATGCCGGTCTTGCCCAGCATGGAGGCCGTGCCGGGGTCGATGTAGGCAATGGCGGAATAGCTCAACACCGTCGCCGCGGCGATGAGAAAGCCGATCGACGCAAAGAACCAGAAGTGGCTGCGCGCCGGACGCCAGTGCAACTGCCCGCGCACGCCGGCAAAGGCCGCCACCTCCACCGTGGCGACGGCGAGCACGAAGAAGGCCGACGCCGTCGGGTGGATGTGCGGCAGCAGCAGCCGCGCAAAGATGTAGTGAAAGCTGTCCACCAGCAGCAGCGCAGTGAACAGGGCGTAGGCTTGGGCGCTCCAGGAGGGCGCAGCGAGGCGGGCAATCTGTTGCATGGTGCGGTGTTACCCGTTTCGTAGCGGGCGGTGCACCCACGCTGGGTGCACCGCCCGCGTCAGATCAATAGAAGATGCTCAGCGGCAGATAGGCCGAGACGATCCAGTTTGGCGCGTCGACGATCTCGCTGATCTTGAGATCGACGGCGGCGCCGCAAAGACAATAGGCCTATGCGGCGTTATCTTGTACTCAGCGGCCAGATAGTCAATCCTGTCTCCTGAACATAGCTTGGATTGCTCCGGAAGTGATGACGGTCAGTTGTTGAGGACAGCCGAGTATCAGTACAATGGTTAGAAGATCTGAATAGCAGCGAAAGTATAGTCAAAAGCAGGGTGCAGGGCAATCTGTTACGCACGTGCGGGATGATTGTGGGCTGGGTTGCGATAACTGCACACATATCGACGAAAAATGGAGGCATACATGACCACTGTCACCAACGACAAACTTCAAACTGCCGGGCTGAGTGCGACCTGGGCGCGCTGGTCGGGCTTCTCCGTCCTCTTTGACAACCCCGGCGCATCGCTGCTCCCCATCGGCGACGGGCTGGCGCGCATGAACAGCCGCACGGGGACGGAGCCGGCGCTCGGCTTTTACACCGCCCTGGAGCAGACGCTCGCCACGCTGGATCTGCCGCAGATGGCCGATGAATTTGCTTTCTGCCCGCTGCCATCCTACTCCTACCACGTAACGGTGTGGGATGGTCTCAATCCCGGCAATATCCAAACCGTCGCTGCGCCACATCGACCGGCGCTCCAGGCCTGTATCGACGGGATGCCGGCGGCATTGCACAACCTGCCGGACGCATTGAGCTTTCTGCCCGCGTCTAAACTACTGAGCACGGGCTACGGGCCGCTGGACTTTCGTTTTCTCGAACTCGTCAACTGGAGCAACACCGCGGTCCTGGCGAGTGTGGAAGCCGCAGACGCCGCATCGGCGGAGCGGCTGGCGGCGATCACGGCGGATCGGCAGGCGCTCTATGTGCGTATGGCGGAGAGTCTGGGCACGGCGGTCCGAGACGGCTACTACCCGCATGTCACGCTTGGCTACTTCGCCAATCGCGAGCAGGGCGAACTTTCCCGCCCCCATCTCGCCGAATGGAATGCGCGCTTTGCCCAGCGCATGGCCGGCTTGTCGCTGACCTTCCCCTCCATGGCGCTCTACGGTTTCAGCGATATGATCAGCTTCTGCAAGGTCATGGAGTAGTCTCGCCCTCCCATTCGGCGAGAAACTCGCGCAGGAACTCCTCGAGGATGGCGTGGCGCTGCTCGGCCATGCGCCGGCCCGCGGCCGTGTTCATGCGATCCTTGAGCAGCAACAGCTTCTCGTAGAAGTGATTGATGGTCGGACCCTTGGTGGCCTTGTACTGCTCGAAGGAGTCGTGCAGCACGGGCGGGACGTCCGGGTCGTGGAGCAGCCGCTGCTTGTAGCCGCCGTAGGCAAAGGCGCGCGCAATCCCGATCGCCCCTAGCGCGTCGAGGCGGTCGGCGTCCTGCACCACCATGCCCTCGCGCGTGCGGATGGCGGTCTCGACGTTGGCGCCCTTGAAGGACATCTCGGCGATGATCGCGCTGACGTGCTCGACCACCGCCGTTTCCACGCCCAGTCCGGTCAGCCACTCGGCCGCTACCTGCGCGCCCAGCTTGTCGTCGCCCTGGTGGAATTTGTGGTCGGCCACATCGTGCAGCAGCGCGGCCAGTTGCACCACGTACAGATCGGCCTGCTCTTCGGCGCCGATGTGCAGGGCATTCTTCCAGACGCGGTAGGTGTGCCACCAGTCGTGGCCCGTCGGGTCGGCGGGCAGTCGCTCCTTGACGAAGGCGACGGTCTGGTCGATGACCTGTTGTTGGGTAGTTTCGTTCATGGCGGGGTCTCCCGGTTACAGATTCTTGCGCAGCCGCGGGTCGAGCGCGTCGCGGATGCCGTCGCCGATAAAGTTGAAGGCCATGACCACGGTGAAGATCGCCAGCCCGGCGAAGGCGGCAATCCACCACTGGTCGAAGTACTGGATGCCGTCGGAGACCATGCGCCCCCATTCAGGCGTCGTCGGGTCGGGGCCCAGGCCGAGAAAGCTGAGGCCGGCAAAGACGAGGATGGCGTTGCCCAGGTCGATGGTGGCGAGCACGACCGCCGGCGCCAGGCAATTGGGCAGGATGGTGCGCCACAGCACGCGGCCGCGCGGCACGCCGATGGCGCGCGACGCCTCCACGTACTCCTGTGTCTTGACGCCGATCACCAGCGAGCGCACGACGCGCGCATAGTTCGGCCACCACACCACCACCATGGCCACCACCGCGTTGACCAGGCTCGGCCCGAGCGCGGCCGCAATTGCCATGGCCAGGATGATGGTCGGGAAGGCCATGAAGACTTCCGTCAGGCGCATGGTGCCCTCGTCGAACCAGCCGCCGATAAAGCCGGCCAGCGCGCCGATGGCGGTGCCGATGACGCCGGCGATGACGATGACGAGGATGCCGGCGGGCAGCGACAGGCGCCCGCCGTAGAGGACGCGGCTGAAGACGTCGCGGCCGAGCTGGTCGGTGCCAAACCAGTGTTCCGCCGAGGGCGGTTGCAGGCGGGCGACGATGTCCTGCTTGAGCGGATCGTAGGGCGCGATCCACGGCGCGCCGATGCTGATGACGACCCACATCAAGAAGATCGCCAGGCCGAGGAGAACCAGCGGATTGCGGCGCAGAAAGCGTGCGGCGGAGGCCAGCGCGCCGCGCTCCTGGCGCCGGTTCATCGGTTCAAGTGGGACAGGGTGCGTGATCGCAGTCATGGAGTGCCGGCCGGAATCAAGTGGCGCGCAGCCGCGGGTCGACGACGAAGTAGAGCACGTCGACGATGAGGTTGATGAAGATAAAGATCAGCGCGATGAGCAGGCTCACGCCCATGATGGCCGGAAAGTCCAGCGAGGTGGAGGCGCGGTAGGCATACTGGCCGATGCCCGGCCAGGCAAAGATTGCCTCCGTCAGCACCGTGCCGGCCAGCAGGTTGCCGTAGGAAAAGCCGATGACGGTGATGAGCGGGATCAGCGCGTTGCGCAGCGCGTGGCGCATGACGATGCGGTCGTTGGCCAGCCCCTTGGCGCGCGCAGTGCGGATGTAATCCATGTGCAGCACTTCGAGCATGGACGAGCGCGTGACGCGCGTGATGAGCCCCATGGTGTAGCTGGCCAGCACCAGCGCCGGCAGGATCAGGTGCGACAGTGCGTTGGAAAAGGTCGCCCACTGCCCGGCCAGCAGCGCGTCGACGGTGTAGAGGCCGGTCACGTGGGGCGGCGCGGCCAGACCCGCGTCGAGCCGTCCCGGTCCAGCTACCCAGCCCAGCCGCACATAGAAGATGTAGAGCGCCACGAGCGCCAGCCAGAAGACGGGCGTGCTGACGCCAAAGAGGCTGACGATGCGCGCCGAGTGGTCGAGCCACGAGTTGCGGCGCAGCGCCGAGAGCAGCCCCAGCGCCATGCCCACGGTCACGCCGATGAGGATGGCCGTCGTCGCCAGCTCGATGGTGGCGGGCAGGTAGGAGGCCAGATCCTCCGCCACGGGACGCCGGCTCTTGATGGAACGGCCGAGATCGCCCGTGACCAGGTTGCGGATGTAGACGACGTATTGCTCGGCGACCGGCCGGTCCAGCCCCCATTCGGCGCGGAAGGCCGCCACGATCTTGGGGTCGGACATGGCCTTTTGGCCCAGGTTGGCCGTCACCGGGTCGGCCGGCACGGCGTTGGAGATGATGAAGGCCAGCAGCGTCACGCCGATGATCAGCGGGATGAGCAGCACCAGCCGGCGCAGGATGTAGCGGTAGATGGGCATAGCGAAGACGCCAGGTCGTCATACGGAGCCACAAAGACACGAAGCGCCAAAGGTTCACAAAGCGTCATGAAGTTCCCTTTGTGAACCTTTGCGTCTTCGCGCCTTCGTGGCTCTCTTCTTCTTACTTCTACTTGGAAATCAACGAGACGTCCACGCGCCACTGCGGGTTGTAGACGAAGCCCTGCACGTCGCTGCGCAGGCCGACCTGCAAGCCGGGCTGGATCACCGGCGCATAGGGGCCGCTCGCCATAAGGTAGTCCTGCATCTCGCCGAACTGGCCGGCGCGCACGGCGTCGTCCGTCTCCACCTTCAGCGCATCGCGCAGCGCCAGGATGTCGGCGTCGGCCGTATCGGCGACCCAGCCCGTGCGAGTGCCGACGACGCCGTCGGGCAGGAACTCGACGTAATCGAGCGAGTCGCGGTAGTCGGGCAGCCACAGCCACAGGCCGAAGGGTTCCTGGCCCTGGCGGTAGTTCTCCAGCGCGACCTGGACCTCAGCCGGCGCCAGCGTGATGTTGAAGCCCGCCTCGTTGAGGTCGGCCTGGACCTTCTGGGCGAAGGTGCCGAAGTTCACGCCGGCGAAGGTGAAGTCGGGGTAGGCCAGCTCGGCGTCGAGACCGTCGGCGTAGCCGGCGTCGGCCAGCAGCGCCTTGGCCTTCTCCACGTCGCGTGCAATGCCCGAGTTCGCCTCCATCGCGCCGAGGAAGCCGACCGGCAGCATGGAGGCCGGCGTCACGGTGTCGCCGCCGCCCAACAGGCGCAGCCCTTCGTAGTCCAGCGCATAGCGCACCGCTTCCATGACCTTGGGGTCGCTGAACGCGCCGCCGACCTCGGGGTTGTAGTTGCCCTTGAGGAAAACGAGCGTGTCGCTAAGCCCCTGGTAGACGGTCACGTCGGCGTTGCCTTCCAGCGACGGCACCTGGTCGGAAGAGAGGTCAAAGGCGATGTCGATGTCGCCTGCCTCGAGCTGGAGCTTCTGCGTGGCGGCCTCCGGGATGTTGCGGAAGATGACGCGCTCGATGGCGGCCGGCGCACCCCAGTAGTTCTCGTTGCGCACGAGCACGGTCTCCACGCCCGGGTCCCAGCTTTCCAGCACGTACGGGCCGCTGCCGGCGGAGTTGCTGTTCAGCCACGTCTCGGCGGTGTCGGCCGTTGCGGCGTCGGCGCCATCGGTGCCGCCATTGGCGGTCACGTCGGCCTTGCTCACTACGGAGAAGGCGCCGAAGACCAGCTTGGCCAGGATCGACGGGTCGGGCGCCGACAGCGTCAGCACGACCGTCGACGCATCCGGCGCCTCAACCGAGGCGATGCCGGAGGCCAGGAACGAGGGGTTGCCCGTCAGGTTCTTCATGCGGTTGAAGGAGAAGACCACATCTTCGGCGGTGACGGCGCTGCCATTGGCAAAGGTGGCATTCTCGTCGAGCATGAAGGTGTAGGTCAGGCCATCCTCGGAGATTTCCCAGGACTTGGCCAGGTTCGGGATCACGCTCTCGACCGAGTCCGGCGGGAAGGTGACCAGCGTCTGGTAGGTCGCCTTGTGGATGATGGAGGGCAGCGTCTCGAAGGCGCGGCCGGGGTCGAGCGAGGCCGTGTCCTCGGAAATGGCAATGACCAGCGTGCTGCCGGCATCGCCGGTGGCCGCGGCTTCCTCGCCAGGCGCGCTGGTGGCCGCGGCCGGTGCGCCGCTCGGTGCGGCCGGTGCCGCGCAGCCGGCCACGACCAGCAAGATCGCAAGCACGGCGAAAATGGTGAACAGGGTTCGTCGGTTCATGGGTCTCCTCTATAGGGCTGTGGTAGGTTGATCAAGCGGCGGGAACGTCGTTGGCCGCCGTCGTGTTGCGGGTAGCCATTGTACACGCCAACCATGCGACTTTCAAATGTCTTTCACCTCTGCCCGATAATCGGCAGCAATCGGTTGCGATTGAGGACTGCAAATAGAACGCGGATGCCGCGGATTAGGCGGATTTTCACGGATTTCTGATCCGTCTTTATCCGCCCAATCCGCGGCATCCGCGTTCTATCTCTTCTCTTCTAAATCGCTCCACGCACCTCAGCGATGAGGGGGTCGATCTCCTTGATCTTGGCGTACTCGGCGTCCCAGAACTCCTGGTCGGCCATCTGGCGGATGTACGCCTCGCTGTAGCCGAAGCGCGTCCACACGTCGGCCTTCATCTGCTGCAAGCGCTCGTGCTGCCCCGGCGCGTTGAGGTCGACGATCTCGCCCAGGCTGGCGCCCAGGAAGACGCTCTTGGCCCACATTTCGAGCTGGTCGTCAGAGGGCTTGCCGCCGTTGCGCGCGTAGAGCGCCTGGCTCACCGACGGGTAGCGGTCGTAGGAGTCGGTGGCGATGGTCACGACGTTGTCATCCGGCCCCAGGCCCAGGTACTTGGCGGTCTTGATCGCACCGACGACGTTGCAGACACAGCTCGGCCCGAAACGGCCGAAGAGCTGGCAGGCGATCTCACTGGGCACGCCCAGCCGGTCGACGAGCACGGCCGTACCGGCCTGCATGACCTCCATGCCGCGCACGGTGTCCTCATCGTGGATGAGCATGAGCAAGTCGCTGTTGAAGACGTTGTGGATCAGCGTGACCATCTTGTCGCCGATGCCTTCGATGCGGTGCTGCCCCTGGCCGCCGTCGTAGAGGGTGCTGCATTCGCGCGGCTCCAGCGCCACGACTTTGGCGTCGGGGTAGAGCGACTTGACGTAGTCGCCGGCGGCAAGCGTGCCCGCGCTGCCCGGCGCGCTGGCAAAGGCGGCCACGCGGCCGTTGCCGATGCCGCTCACCGCATCGACCACGGCCTTGCCGGTCACGTGGCGGTGGAAGCGGTAGTTGGGCATCAGCTCGAACTGGGCGAGCGTGACGTACTTCTCCGGCTTGCTGACGTACTCGCTGTGCGTGCGCTCCAGCGTGAGGATGACGTCAGACTCGGTGCCGGGCGTGAGGTCGAGGCTGCCGTTGTACTTCTGGATGCGATCGTAGCGTTCCTCGCTCATGTTGTCGGGCATGACGACGATGGCCTCGTAGCCCTTGAGCATGCTCACATAGGCGGTGCCGATGCCGAAGTTGCCCGTGCTGGGGCCGATGACCGTGCGGTCGCCGGGGCGCAGGTGGTGCATCGCCTCGTTCTCGGCCAGCGTGGCGTAGGCCGGGCCGACCTTCATGCTGCCTGACGGGAAGGTGCGCCCGCTCAGCACGACGATGTTGGCCTGCACGCCGGTCAGCTCCTTGGGCAGCACGATCCTTTCGACATCGTTGCCCGTGTTCTTCCAGTTGATGTTGTACAGGTTGAGGGGGTTGCGTTCATCCTCGCGCGCGGCGTTGGCCTCGGCGCGCAGCGCAGCCGGCAGCAGGAGCGGGTTGCGCATTTCGGCATAAGTTGGGCCCGGAACAATGGGACGGCTCACAAGAACTCTCCTTTGGTGCATGACCGCGCTGCGTGGGTGATTGACGACTGACTGCGGCGATTGAGAAAATGATACCTACAGCATAAACACAAGCGCGCAAAGCTCCAATCTGGCGCGATTCCAGCAACATCCAGATCGTCAAGAACCTCCCGCGCAGCGGCGCGGCAAGTCACCGACGATGCCTTTCTGCTTTGTGACTCTGTGTCGCTGTGTGAGGCGGAATCAAACCAGCGTTAGTCGAAGCAGGCGCCATCCGGGTTGCGGCGCGGGTCGCGCAGCTGCAGGGCGAGCAACATGGCCAGCCAGCCTCCGCCACCCCATTTCGAATTCGGCCTCTTCGCCTGCTATACTGGGCGTGCGCGGCAGTGATCGTGCGAGACCTGCCAACGTCAACCCAGTCCGCAATTCCGGCAATCTACCAATCCAACCACACCGACCGCCGCACCCGTTGGTGCGTACCCACAGGGGGTGATACCCATGACGCGACTCTACAACGATCCGGCCGATTTTCGCGAGGAATTGATCGAAGGCTTTGTGGCCGCCTACGGGCGCCTGGTGCAGCGCGTGCCCAACGCGTCGGGCGTCATGGTGCGGGCGCCGCAGCCGGACAAGGTGGCGGTGATCATCGGCGGCGGCTCCGGCCACTACCCGGCCTTCTGCGGCTATGTCGGGCCGGGGCTGGCGACCGCGGCCGTCATGGGCAACATCTTTTCAGCGCCCTCCGCCGAGCAGGTCTACCGGGTGACCAAGGCGGTGGCCGGCGCTGCGGGCGTCCTCTACTCCTATGGCAATTACAGCGGCGACGTGCTCAACTTCGACATGGCGCAGATGCGCTGCGAGGATGAGGGCATGGACGTGCGCACGGTGCTGGTGACGGACGACGTCGCCTCGGCGCCGCGCGGCCAGGAAGAGGAGCGCCGCGGCATTGCCGGCGATTTCTACGTCTTCAAGCTGGCCGGCGCCAGCGCCGCGCGCGGCGACAACCTGGACGAGGTCGAGCGGCTGGCGCTCAAGACGAACGCCCGCACGCGCTCCTTTGGCGTGGCCTTTGCCGGCTGCACGCTGCCCGGCCAGCGCGCGCCGCTCTTCACCGTCGACGCCGGGCAGATGGAATTGGGGCTGGGCGTGCACGGCGAGCCGGGCATCTCGACCGGCGAGATGCGCCCGGCGCGCGAGGTGGCCGACCTGCTGCTCGACACGCTGCTGGCCGATGTACCGGAAGGCGCCGGCAGTCGTGTCGCCGTCATGCTCAACGGTCTGGGCAGCACCAAGTACGAGGAACTCTTCGTGCTCTACAAGGATGTGCACCGCCGCCTGCTGGCCGAGGGGCTGGAACTGCACGATCCCATTGTCAACGAGATGGTCACGTCGCTCGACATGGCCGGCTGCTCGCTCTCGCTGCTCTGGCTGGACGACGAGCTGGCGCCGCTGCTCGATGCGCCCTGCACGACCCCCGCCTACACGATCGGATGACGCGCATGGAATCCACAACAAACGCTCAACAGGTCGTGCGTCTCTGGCTGGCCAACGCGCTGGCGCTAGTCGGCGAGCATGAGGAGGAACTGGGGCGGCTCGACGCCGCGGCCGGCGACGGCGACCACGGCACGACCATGGTGCGCGGGCTGCGCGCGGCCAACGCTGCCGTGACCGATGCTAAGGGGAGCGCCGGGGAGTTGCTTGCACAGGCTGGCGCGGCCTTCAGCGACGCGGCCGGCGGTGCGTCCGGTGCGCTCGTCGGCATGTGGATCACGACCATCGGCCAGCGCCTGGGCGACGGCCCCTATGACCTGCCCGCGCTGCTCGAAGCGGTGCAGGCCGGCACCAACCGCGTGGCGCGCCTCGGCAAGGCGCAGCCCGGCGACAAGACGGTGCTCGACGCGCTGACGCCCTTCCTCGCTGCGCTCGAGGCGCAGGCCGCGGCCGGGGCTTCGCTCGGAGATGGCTGGCGCGCTGCGCTGCCCGCCGCCGAGCAAGGCGCGGCCGCCACGCGTGAGATGGTGGCGCGGCGCGGCCGCTCCGCCAAGCTCGGCGAGCGCAGCCTGGGCCATGCCGACCCCGGTGCGGTCTCGATGTGCTATCTGCTGCGCGCTGCTGCCGATGCGTTCGACCGGGCCGGCGATGAATGACCCGCTGATCCTTGCCATCGATCTCGGCACCTCCGGTCCCAAGGTCGCGCTCTTCACCGCTACCGGCGATCTGATCGGCGGCACGAGCGAACCAGTGCCGCTCATCTTTCTGCCGCGCGGTGGCGTGGAACAGGATCCCGCGGCATGGTGGGCGGCCATCTGCACGGCGACGCGGCGGCTGTTGGCGCAGGTCGATGGCGCGCGGGCGCGCGTCGCCGGCATCGCCGTGACCAGCCAGTGGTCGGGCACCGTGCCGGTTGACCGCGCGGGCAACGCGCTGGCCAATGCCATCATCTGGATGGATGCGCGCGGCGCACGCTATATCCAGCGCACCACCGGGGGATTCCCCTCCTTTTCGGGCTACGGCGCGCGCAAGCTGTGGACGTGGATTCGCCGGACCGGCGGCATCCCCGGCCATTCCGGCAAAGATTCCATCGCCCACATTCTCTATCTCCAGCACGAACACCCCGACCTCTACGCGCGCACGGCGACCTTTCTCGAACCCAAGGATTACATCAACCTGCGGCTCACCGGTCGCATCGCTTCGAGCGTCGAGACGATGACGCTGCACTGGGTGACCGACAACCGCGCGATCAACGATATCCGCTACGACGACGACCTGCTACGGCTGGCCGGTGTCGAACGCACCAAGCTGCCCGCCGATCTGTTGCGTTCGACCGACGTGCTCGGCCCGTTGACCGGCGGCGCCGCAGCCGAGCTTGGCCTCGACGCGTTGGGCGACCGCGCGATCCAGGTCGTCGCCGGCACGCCTGACATTCACTCGGCCGCGGTCGGCTCGGGCGCGGTGGAGGACTACGCGGCGCACTGCTATATCGGCACGTCGGCGTGGCTGAGCTGCCACGTCCCCTTCAAGAAGACCGACCTGCAGCACAACATGGCCGCGCTGCCGTCGGCCATTCCGGGGCGCTATCTGCTCATCAACGAGCATGAGACCGCCGGCGCCGCTCTCACCTTTTTGCGCGACAACGTCTTCTATGGCAGTGACGCGCTGGTCGACAGCGCCGCGCCGGATGACGCCTTTGCGCGCTTCGACACGCTGGCCGCGGCAACGCCACCGGGCAGCGGCCGGCTCATCTTCACGCCCTGGCTGCACGGCGAGCGCTCGCCCGTGGACGACCATACGGTGCGCGCCGGCTGGCACAACCTGTCGCTGCGCACGACGCGCGGCGACCTGGTGCGCAGCGTCTACGAGGGCGTCGCCTTCAACGCCCGCTGGCTGCTCCCGTACGTCGAGAAGTTCATCGACCGCCCGCTCGACAATGTGCGGCTGGTAGGCGGCGGCGGGCGCTCCGACATCTGGTGCCAGATTCACGCCGACGTGCTGCAACGCCCTGTGCTCCAGGTGGCCGACCCGCTGCACATCAACACGCGCGGCGCTGCTTTTCTGGCGGCGGTGGGGCTCGGCTACCTGCACGTCGACGAGATCGGCGCACACACGCCCATCGCCCGCACCTACGACCCAGACCCGCACCAAGCCGGCCTCTACGACGAACTCTTCGGCCACTTTGTCGAAATCTACCGCAAGACGCACGGTATGTACCGCCGTCTCAATCGCGGCCACGAAAGCGAGGTCTAGCCCATGCCCAGCCTCACCGCACTGCTCAGCCGCGTCGACCCCGCCATCGCGCGCAAGGTCGAGCGGGCCATGCGCCGCGTGCCCTTCCTGCGCCGGCAGATGGAGCGCCAGTACGACGCCATCGTCGACGAACTCGATGCGTCGCTGCATCCCTACCGCGGCCGGCTGGCCGAGTACACGCAGTTGCCCGCCACGGGCCGCAGCCGCGACGAAATCCTGGCCGAGATGACCATGCTGCGCGACGAGGAACAGGGGCGCTGGCGCGACGGCTTTGTGTCGGGCGCGGTCTATCACGGCGACGCGGCGCACATCGACTTTCTCAACCAGGTCTACGCGCTCAACTCACAGAGCAACCCGCTCCACTTCGACCTCTGGCCGAGCACCGTCAAGTACGAGGCGGAGATCGTCGCCATGACCGCGCATATGCTCGGCGCCGGGCTGAGTTCGGACCCGGTCGTCGGCACCGTCACGTCCGGCGGCACGGAGAGCATTCTGCTGGCGATGCGCGCCTATCGCGACCGGGCGAGTGCCGAGCGCGGCATCGAGCGTGCGCGCATCGTCGCCCCATCCAGCGCGCACGCCGCCTTCGACAAGGCCGCCCAGTACTTCGCCATGGATCTGGTACGCGTCCCCGTCGGTCCCGATTACGCCGCCGATGTCGATGCCATGGCCGCCGCCATCGACAAGAACACGGTGGCCCTGGTCGGCTCGACGCCCTCCTTCCCGCACGGCATCGTCGACCCGATCCCGGAGCTGGCCGCGCTGGCGCAGGAGGAAGGGATCGGCCTGCACGTCGACGCCTGCCTGGGCGGCTTTGTGGTGCCCTTTGCCCGCGGCCTGGGCTACGCCGTGCCCGATTTCGACTTCCGCCTGCCGGGCGTCACCTCCATGTCGGCTGACACGCACAAGTACGGCTATGCGGCCAAGGGGACGTCGGTCGTGCTCTACCGTGGGGATGCGCTGCGGCGCTACCAGTATTACGCCGTGGCGGACTGGCCGGGCGGTCTCTACTTCTCGCCGACCTTTGCCGGCAGCCGTCCCGGCGCGTTGAGCGCGGCGTGCTGGGCCGCCATGGTCAGCACCGGCGAGGAGGGGTATCGAACGGCCGCGGCCGGAATTCTGGCGACCGGACAACTCATCCGCCGCTGGGTCGAACAGATTCCCGACCTCGTCGTGCTGGGTGATCCGCTTTTCGTCGTTGCCTTTGGCTCGCCCACGCTGGACATCTACCGTGTGCTTGATGCCATGACCGCGCGCGGCTGGAGCCTCAACGGGCTGCATCACCCGCCGGCCGTTCACCTCTGCGTGACGTTGCGCCACACGCAGCCCGGCGTCGCCCAGCGTTTTGTCGACGACCTGCGCGCGGCCGTGGCCGAAGTCAAGGCCAACCCGAGCGCCAAGGGCGGTATGGCGCCCGTCTACGGCATGGCCGCTAGCATGCCCATGCACGGCCTGGTCGAGGACCTGCTGAAGCGCGTCGTCGATGCGCTCTACCGCGTCGCCTGACGACCGCAGGATCTGCCGCACACAGAAATCTCCTTCTGTGCAAAACTGTAGCAAACACCACACAAAAGCTGTATAGTGTCATGATATTCTCCCTACCAATATGTTGGTAGCAGAAGTTTTGACCGATTCGACACCATACTCTGACGCCCGTGAGCAGGTCCTGGCCGCGGCCGAGCGGCTCTTTGCCGTGAAGGGTTACGCCGGCACCACGCTGCGCGACATCGCCACAGCCGTCGGCATCCGCCACGCGTCGCTCTATCACCATGCACCCGGCGGCAAGGAAGAGCTTTTTGTGGAGGTGACGGGGCGAGCCTTGCAGCGCCACCGCGACGGGCTGGCACATGCGCTGGCCTCGGCGCCTGCCTGCCTGCGCGGCCAGCTCTACGCCGTGGCCGACTGGCTGCTCGCCCACGCGCCCATGGACCTCATCCGCATGGCGCACGCCGACATGCCCGCCATCGACGCGGCGCAGGCGGATCGCCTCTCGTTGCTGGCGCTCGAGTCGCTGATCCTGCCCGTGGAAGCGGCGCTTCATGCCGCCGCAGACCGGGGCGAGGTTGCGGATCGCGACCTGGGTGTCGTGGCGGGCGGTCTGGTCGGGATGATCGAGAGCCTGCACGCCATTCCTGACGGCAGCCTGGCGCGCCAGGGGCGCACACGTGCCGAGTTTGCCCATCGGTTGATCGACGTCATGCTTGACGGCCTGTTTGTACATCAAGAGGAGAGAGAAAATGTTGCGTTTGCCCTTCCTGCGTAAGTCGACCAACGGACATAACGGTAATGGCGCCGGCACAGACGCCGACGCGCTGATCTCGTTGCGCGGGGTAATCAAGAGCTACAAGACACCGGCCGGCGAGTTTCAGGCGCTCAAGGGCGTCGATCTGCGCGTGGCGCCCGGCGAATTCGTGGCGGTCATCGGCAAGTCGGGCAGCGGCAAGTCGACGTTGAGCAACATGATCACCGGCATCGACCGGCCGACGACGGGCGAAGTCGTGGTGGCCGGCACGCCGGTGCACAAGCTGCGCGAGGGGCAGATCGCCGAGTGGCGCGGGCGCAATGTGGGCGTCGTCTTCCAGTTCTTCCAGTTGCTGCCCACCTTGACCGTCCTGGAGAACATCCTGCTGCCCATGGATTTTTGCAACATGTATACGACCCGCGAGCGCAAGGAGCGCGCTTTGCACCTGCTCGACCAGGTGGAGATGGTGGAGCACGCGGGCAAACTGCCCACGGCGCTCTCGGGCGGCCAGCAGCAGCGTGTCGCCATTGCGCGAGCGCTCGCCAACGACCCGGCCATCGTCGTCGCCGACGAGCCGACGGGTAACCTGGACTCGCGCACGGCCGACGCCGTCTTTCATCTCTTCGAGAATCTGGTGAGCGAGGGGAAGACCATTCTCATGGTCACGCATGACGACGACATGGCACGGCGGGTGACGCGCACCGTCACCATTGCCGACGGCCAGATCGCTTCCGACACGGCCGGCGCCCGCGCCCGAGTGGTTGCGCCGGCCGCGCATGGCACGGTGCACCACGCGCATGCGCCGCATGCCGTGCCGGTCTTTGGCGGTGCGGCCCGCCTGAGCGAGGGCGCCCATGCATAATCCGCGCTGGCGCAAGGTTGTGCGCGAACTGTGGCTCAACCGCACGCGCACCACGCTTGTCGTTGCCTCGATAGCCGTCGGCATCTTTGCCGTGGGCACGGTGCAGTTGCTGCGCTCGGTGATCCTCACCGAGTTGCAGGCGATCTATGTCGCCAGCAATGCCGCGCAGGCGACGCTCTTTGTGGGCGGCGTCGACGAGGATACGCTGGCGTCGGTGCGGCGCATCCCCGAGGTGGCCGATGCCGAAGGGCGCAGCTCGCTCTCGGTCAAGGTGGAAGCTGCGCCCGGCGAGTGGCAGAACCTGACGGTCACGGCCATCGAGGATTTCGGGGATATTCGCATCAACTTGCTCGACCCGGTCTATGCGGTGGCCGGCAATCCGGGCTTTGGCGCCGAACGCACGGCGTGGCCGGAAAAGAACGAGATCGTCCTGGAACGCAGCGGGCTGACGGCGCAGGATGTGCTGCCGGAGGGTTTGCAGGTGGGCGACGAGTTGCGCCTGCTCTCCGTCAACGATCGCGAGCGGATGATCCGGGTGACAGGCGCTGTCTACGACCCGAACGGCTTCTCGGCGCGCTTTTCCGGCACGGCCAGCGGCTATGTGGACTACGACACCTTCGAGCGGCTGGGCGGCGAACGCGCCTACGATCAGATCACGCTGCGGGTGAATGGCACGCCCGAGCAGCAGTTGGACAAAGACTACATCACGGGCGTGGCCAATGCCGCTGCCGACAAAATCGAGAAGGCCGGGTACACGGTACGCCGCGTCCAGGTGCCGGATCCGGGCCGCCTCGCTCTGCAAGATCTCTTCGATGCGCTGGCCTTGCTGCTGACGCCGCTCGGTCTGCTGGCGCTGCTGCTCAGCGGCTTCCTGGTCATCAACACCATCTCGGCGCTGATGGCGCAACAGGTGCGTCAGATCGGCGTGATGAAGGCCATCGGCGGGCGGCGTGGACAAATTGTAATCATGTACCTGGGCGCCGTGCTTCTCTACAGCGTGGCCGCACTCGTGGTCGCCGTGCCACTGACCGTCGTTGTGGCGGGCGGGCTGGCCGCATTCCTGGGTAGCTTTATCAATGTCGAATTCCCGCGCTGGTCGCTGCCGCCGGCGGTGATCGGTATCCAGTTGCTGGTAGGCATCCTGGTGCCGCTGCTGGCTGCGCTCTTCCCGGTCTTCCGCGGCACCGCGGTCACCGTGCGCGAGGCGGTCACCGACTATGGCGTGGGCGCGCCGGTGAGCGACGACGGCTGGTTTACGCGGCTGCTCAAGTCGATCAAAGGGGTCTCGCGGCCCATGCAGTTGTCGCTGCGCAACACCTTCCGCCGCAAGGGCCGGCTGGCGCTGACGTTGGTCACGCTTGTGCTGGGCGGCATGCTCTTCATGACGGTGGGCAGCGTGCGTTCGTCGCTGGACGGGCTGATCAATACCGGGCTGGACTATTACCAGTTCGACGTGCAGGTGCAGTTGGGCCAGGCCTATCGCACAGAACGCGTTGA
Organism: Caldilineaceae bacterium; assembly: GCA_020634815.1. Taxonomy (GTDB): domain Bacteria; phylum Chloroflexota; class Anaerolineae; order Caldilineales; family Caldilineaceae; genus Caldilinea. The sequence goes on from JACKBA010000004.1 coordinate 76,314, forward strand.
GCAGGTGGTGCGCACGATCCCGCAGTTCACCGTCACCGAAGGATGGCTGGGCGCGCAGGTCCTGCGCGTGCGCGACGACGGCAGCGAGGGCAACCCGCTGACGATGACGGCCCTCCCGTCCGACAGCGCCATGGTCAAGCCCACGCTCACCAGCGGTCGCTGGCTCCTGCCCGACGACCAGAATGCCATCGTGCTGAGTCAGAACGTGCTCTCGTCGGAGCCGGACCTGGAAGTGGGCGACGTCATGACGTTGGAGATCGGCGACAAGGAGTCGCAGTGGACGGTGGTCGGCATTGCCCAGGTGCTGGGCGGGCCGCCGAACGTGATCCCGGTCTATGTGAATTACCCGTACTTTAGCTGGCTGACGGCCGACATGAGCCGGGCGACCAGTCTGCAACTCAAGCTCGACCCGGCCGGCGGGCTGACCCAGGACGAGGCGGCGACGCTGCTCAACGAGCGGCTGGATGCGGCGGGCTACGAAGTGGCGTCGGTCTTCACCATCGACACGCTACGTCGCTTCACGGGTGCATTCTTCGACATCATCGTCTACCTGCTGCTGGCCATGGGTGTGTTGATCGCCTCGGTCGGCGCACTGGGGCTGGCGGGCACGATGAGCACCAACGTGCTGGAGCGCACGCGCGAGATCGGCGTCATGCGCGCCATCGGTGCGTCCGACGGCTCCGTGTTGCGCATCGTGATCGTCGAAGGCGTCTTCATCGGGCTGATCAGTTGGGTCTTCGGCGCCATGCTGGCCTGGCCGGTTGGCGCGCTGCTGGCGCAGACAGTGGGCGCCGTGCTCTTCCAGCAGGCACTGCCCTACGTCTTCTCCGCCGGCGGTCTCGCCACGTGGCTCGTTATCGTCGTGGTGCTGGCCGTGCTGGCGAGTTTCCTGCCGGCGTGGCGTGCGTCGCGGCTGACGGTGCGCGAGGTGCTGGCGTATCAGTAGGATGATCGTATATCGCCTAGAGTTTCTTCCGTTTGCCGTTTTCGGGGCTTTGCCCGACAATCAAAGCCCCTTCCCAACCAGTCCGTAACGGCAAAACGGAGCGATCGGCGTGAAGTACCAGTTAGCAATTTTCGACTTTGACGGCACGTTGGCCGATTCCTTTCCCTGGGCGGCCAGTGTCGTGAACCAATATGCGGACCGTTACGGCTTCAAGCGCATCGAGCCGGAAGACCACGACGTGCTGCGCAATTACGATGCGCGCCGGCTCATGGAGCACCTGGGCGTGCGGATGTGGAAGGTGCCGCAGATGGCGATGGATGTGCGCAGACGCATGGCGCAGGAGATCGACAAGATCCCGCTCTTCTCCGGCGTGAGCGAGATGCTCCATGCCCTGGCTGCCTCCGGTGTCACATTGGCGGTGGTCAGTTCCAACTCCGAGGCCAATGTGCGGCAGGTGCTGGGCGCGCAGAACACGGCGCTCTTTCGCATCTTTGACTGCGGCGCGTCGGTCTTCGGCAAGTCGCCCAAGCTGAAGTCGGTGGCGAAGAAGTGCGGCATCCAGCCCGAACGGTCCATTCTCATCGGCGACGAGATCCGCGATGCCGATGCCGCGCACAAGGTTGGCATGGCCTTTGGCGCGGTGGCCTGGGGCTATACCAATCCGGAAGCGCTCCAGGCGACCCGACCGGAAGAGTATTTCATCGCAGTGCCGGAAATTGCTACCTGCCTGACCGCGTGAGTAGCCGGCCTCGCTGAACCTGAAGACACAAAAGAACGACGACCGCACGGATTGCTGCGGTCGTCGTTCTTTTGCTCATATGAAAATGTGGGTCGAGTCTACTTGTACAGCGGCCCGAAATTGGCGCAGGCGCGGAAATCGGCGCCCATGGGCTCGTTGGCGCCGAAGAGCGTCCACGCGCTGGGGCGGAAGATCGTCTCCTCGCCCAGGTTGTGCATGTAAACGGGGATGCGCAGCATGGAGCACAGGCTGACCACGTCGGCGCCGAAGTGGCCGTAGCCGATGGCGCCGTGGTTGGCGCCCCAGTTGTTCATCACCGTGTAGACGTCGCGGAAGGGGCCGCTGCCTGTCGTGCGCGGTACGAACCAGGTCGTCGGCCACGTCGGGTTGGTGCGCTCGTCCAGCGTCTCGTGCACCTTGTCGGGCAGCTCGACGGTCCAGCCCTCGGCGATCTGGAGCGCCGGCCCCAGCCCTTGCACCAGGTTCACGCGGATCATTGTCACCGGCATGCCGCCGCGCGTGCGGAAGCGCGTCGACCAGCCGCCACCGCGGAAGTAGCCCAGGTCGCTGGCGTGCCAGGTCGTCGCCTGGAGACAGGCGTTGGCCTCGTCCGGCGTGATCTCCCAGTAGGGCTTCATGGCCGGCTCGCCGTTGCGTGTCTGCTGGCCGGTGCCGTCGAGCGCGGCCGGGCCGGAGTTGATCAGGTGCAGGATGCCGCCGGCCGCGTGCCCTTCCATCTGGTAGCCGGTGACGCGCTTGACTGCGTCGGCGCTCCAGTAGGTGCGCACGTCGGCGAAAATGGCGGCGGCGTCGGTGAGCAGGTGGATGAAGAGCATGGAGATGCCGTTGAGCGCGTCATTCTCCGTGGCCACCATATAGGGCGGGCGGATGCCGTTCCAATCGAACGATGAAGTCAGGATCGCCTCCAGGAAGTCGCCGTTGGGCAGGTGGTCGGTCCACTGGCGCTGCCCCTGGAAGCCCGAAGCGATGGCGTTGCGGCCATGCGCCTCTTCGCCGTAGCCCAGCTCCTTGAGCTTGGGATTGCCGATCATCAGGTCGCGGGCGATGAGCGCCATCTTGACCGACTTCGCCCAATCCTCGTCCTTCTGGGCGCGGCTGCGCTGCTTCTCGGCCGGGTTGTAGTCCTTGCCTTCGGGGCAGTTGGCACGCACCCAGGCGTAGGCCATCTCGAACTCCTCGGGGTCGAAGATGCCCTCCTCCATGCGGCGCACGAACTCCACCATGTCGATGGTCTCGACGCGCAGCCCCAGCCAGCGCTCCAGGAAGTCGTGGTTGACGATGGAGCCGCCGATGCCCATGCTCACGCCGCCCATGCTCAGGTAGGATTTGCCGCGCATGGACGCCACGGCCAGTCCGGCCTTGGCAAAGCGCAGCAGCTTCTCCTGCACGTCGGCGGGAATCGCGGTGTCGCCCGAGTCCTGCACGTCGTGGCCGTAGATGTTGAAGACGGGCAGTCCCTTCTGGTTGTGCGCGGCGGAGACGGCCGCCAGGTAGACGGCGCCGGGGCGCTCGGTGCCGTTGAAGCCCCACACCGCCTTGGGCAGGTGCGGGTCCATGTCCATCGTCTCGGAGCCGTAGCACCAGCAGGGCGTCACGGTGAGCGATACGCCGACGCCCGCGCGGCGAAACTGCTCGGCGCAGGCCGCGGCCTCGGCCACGCCACCGATGGTGCTGTCGGCGATGACGCATTCCACCGGCAGCCCGTTGTAGTGGCGCAGGTTGTCGCTGAGGAACGCGGCGACGTTGCGCGCCATGGTCATCGTCTGCGCTTCGAGCGACTCGCGCACCCCGCCCAGTCGACCGTCGATGGTGGGGCGGATGCCGATCTTGGGCATGTCGCCGATGAGGGGATTGGTGGGTGGATTCATTTTCATGGATTTGCTCCGGTTCTATTTGGGAAGATAGGTAAATGGCTTATGAAACTGCATCACTGGCGCCTGCTTTTCGATTGTATCACATTATGCACTTGCGCTGTTCCTGACAAGACGCGCCGTTAACACGGCAAGGAGCTACTCCAGGCTGTAGCGCCCGTTGCGCATTGGGATGCAAACTCAGCCGTACAAATAGTCAGTCACGACCGCCACATCCCGCTGACTGTGTAAAGCCAGCCGTCGGCCAGGCAGAGCACGGCGAACAGCAACCCACGATCGCCTACAACGGCAGATCGTGCCGGCGGTGTTGGGCCACGATGAGCCTCCCAAGGACAAAGCCAATGAGCGGGAACGCGATACGGCATGTCGCTTATGGTTGCGGAGTATCGATATCTGGATGTTCGTGAAGCCAACCGCGCGCCGTGGCAAGGAAATTGATCGCTTCATCAGTCAGGCTGTCGATGTCAACGTCGCTCAGACCAGACGAGACGGCATAGTCCCCAAGTTGTCGCTGGCTGAACCCAGTCAACAATGCGCGATGAAAGCGCGGATCAATCTCTCGAGTCTTCGCAAACTGCTGACCGAACGCAGAAATGACGGCCGAGTGGCTTGAAAAGGATGCCCCGCGCGCTGCCAGCATCGCCTCGGCAAGAAAGAACATGGCGTAATACAGGCGCGATGCAGCGGAGTCGAAATCGCCGTCATTGGCCAGGAGCTGCGCCGAACGGATGAAACGTTCGGCTTTGACGAGCAACGCATCAGAATCGCTCAAGCAACACCCCTTCGCGCCGGACATTGCTCCAGAACGGCCCTGTCGCCGACTCATACTCAGCCTCTGCAACTGGAAGTACGGAAACAAGGAGATCGTGGTCGAGGTTCAGTTCTGCGAGAGTGGGGCTCAGGCGCCGAATTTCCTCGCCCCGGTTGACGGCATGCCGGAAGATCAGAAGAATATCGACGTCCGAATTCTCGTTGGCCTCGCCGCGCGCCTCCGAACCATAGAGCACGAGTACGGGCGCATCTGGGCCGTAGATTGTTCGCAAAACCGTGCACAGATGTTTCAAGGCAGCACGCGTGCGCACGGTGAGCGATTTCCGTGTTTGTACTGTTTTGGAGGTGTCCATCTCGGAAACTCACCCAGGGCTATAGCGCCATCACATCTCGTTGATATTGTACCACATCGATTGAGTCACTCTTCTGCGCGAATAACAGGGCTTTGGTCAGCAAGAATCAGGCCAGTTTACCCATGATGATGAACTATGCCTGCACCACAGCGCGTCTCCTCCAAGTTGCGTCGGCACAAGCGCTCCAGCACCAACGGCCTGAAGGGGGATGGATGCCTCGAGTTGCGTTCGGGACAATTCAGAGCGGTTACCCACCAAACTCCGCCGCCAGCGCCTTGTGCATCACCTCTACCGGCGCGTCGTGGCCCGTCCACATGGTGAACGCGATGGCGCCCTGGTAGACGAGCATGCCCAGCCCGTCGATGGTTTTGGCGCCACGCGCGGCCGCCTGGCGCAGGAATGGCGTGTTGGGCGGGTTCGGGATGACGTCGCAGACGACCATGCCCGGCGTAATCGTGGCGAAGTCCACCTCCGGGACAGCATCCACGTCCGGATAGAGGCCGATCGACGTGGCGTTGATTAGCAGGTCGGTGTCTTCGCTCACGCGGTAGGCGTCATGCCAGGGCACAAAGGCCGCGTTGGCCTGCGTCTTGGCGTTGAGCAGCCGCACGAGTCCCTCGCCGCGCTCGGCGCTGCGGTTGACGACGATAATCTCGTGCGCGCCGGCCAGCGCCAGTTCCACGGTGATGGCGCGCGCCGCGCCGCCCGCACCCAGCACGACCGCGCGCTTGCCGGTCGGGTCGACGCCGGCGTCGTCGCGCAGGGCCTGCATGAAGCCCTTGCCGTCCGTGTTCTCGCCGATCAGCCGGTCGCCGTCGCGGCGCACGGTGTTCACCGCGCCCATGACCTGCGCGCTCTCGGCCACCTCGTCAAGGTACTGGATGACGGCGACCTTGTGCGGGATGGTGCAGTTGACGCCGCGGAAGTTGTTCATGGCGCGCATGCCCTGCACCGCGCCGGCCAGGTTATCTGCCGTGACCTCGAAGTTCAGATAGAGCCAGTTGAGCCCCAGCGCCTGAAAGGCCGCGTTCTGCATCACGCCGGTGGGATTCTCCGCCACCGGATAGCCAAAGACGCCGGTGATGTCGGACATATAGTTCGGTTCTGACATAAATACTCCTTCTTTGGTGGCTCAAATAGAACGCTGATGACGCGGATTGGGCGGATGCTCGCAGATCAAATGCAGATTTGCGTCAATGTTCACGATCCGGGTTCTATTGTCTTGGTTATGCACGAAATTTGCTGCCGGCGGCAGGCACCGTACAACGCTAATGACGCGAAATGAGTGGATTTACACCAGTCAGTGCGATCCGCATTGATCCGCTAAATCCGCGCGATCCGCGTTCTATTGTCTTGGTTATACGATTTCCGCTGCCGGCGACATGCGCCGCGCGCTGTTGATGACACCGGCCAGGAAGATCGAGCGCAGCGGGGCGATGGCCAGCAGCGCCTGTGTCGGCGGGAGCTTCTCGACCGTCTGCACGACGCGTGCCAGCGCCTGCGCCGTCAGCCCTTCACCGTTGTCGAAGAGCAGGTCTCCCAGCTTGCCGCGCTCCACCGCCATGGTCACCACGCGCTCAAAGGTCGTCTCCGGCGGCAGGACGCGCTGTGCCCGCTTCTGCATGGAAAGCGCGCCCTTGTCGCAGGTACCATAGCAGACGCCGCAGCCCAGGCAGAGCGTCTCGTCGCGCACGACCCAGCCGCGGCGCTTGCCATCCTTTTCGCCCACCACCAGCTTCAGCGCGCCGACCGGGCACGCCTTGACACATTTGCTGCACCCGGTGCAGCGCTCCGGATCGACGGAGGCCATGTAGTTGGAGGTGACGATGGCGTTCTTGATCTCGTAGCGGCGGATAGCGTTCATCATGCCGCAGCAGCAGCCACAGCAGTTGCAGATGTAGCTCACGTTGCGCTGCACGTTGTCGCCGGTTTGCGCCAGCCCCGCCGCCTTCGACGTCTCCAGGATCTCCATCGCCTCGCTGCGGCTGATGCGTTCGGCGATGCCGCGGCGGGCGAGCATTTCGGCCGCGCCGCCCAGCGTCAGGCAGGTGCGCTGCGGGCGCTCGCACGCGCGATCCAGGTGGCTGGCGTGGTGGCGGCACGCGCAGAGCGACACCGCGTGCGCTTTGGCGCTCTCCACGATATGGCTGGCGCGCTCCCAATCGAGCACCTCCGTGTGATCGCCCGCCGGCAGCGCCTCCTCGCGCACGAGCGAGCGGCCGATCTGGTTCTGCCCGGCAAAGACGGCGTGCGCAAAAGCCTCATTCTCGAACATGTACTGCTCGAAGAGTTCGGCTAACTCGTGCATGGGATAGTCGGGCCGCACGCGCATGAAGGTGAACTCAAAGAAGCCGATGACCACCGGTGCTAGAGCGACATAACGCTTGTTGTTGTGCTCGGCGTCGAAGACCAGCCCGCGCTCGGCCATGGTCGTGATCATGGCGTCCAGCCGCTCGGGATCGATACCGCTCTTGCGCGCCAGCCGCGACAGCGATATGAATGCGGTCGGGATCTGGCAGGCCAGTTCCGCTTCCTCCGGCCGGAAGAGCAGGCGCAGGATCTGCTGGAGCGCCGGCGAGTCGGGCGCGCCGGTCACCTGGCGGTCGAGCCGCTGCTGCAACAAGCGATAGGTCTTCGGATGATTGACGACATGCCCCATAGCCAGCCTCCTATAGATGGAACGCGGATGACGCGGATTGGGCGGATCGGGACGGATCATCCTGATTTGGATCAGCGTAAATCCGCCCGATCCGCGTCATCCGCGTTCTATTCCTCATGCGATCATCGCGCTAATCTTGTTCTCCATCGCCCGCGCCTCGTCGACCGTCAGCACGCCGGCTACCATGGCGCACCTGTACGTCTCGCCAGGGCCGAGCAGCTTGACGTTGCCTTTGGCCTTCTCCGCTGCCAGGCCCTCCGGCTCGGCAGTGGAAGGCAGCACCATACCCAGGGCATCCTGGTCCGGCGTGCGGCAGATCCAGCGCACGCCCTTGTCCAGTTCGGCGGGGCGATGGCTGATGTAGTCGGCGCTGCCGTCCGGGTGCACCTGCATGGTGTGCGCCCAACCGTCGCTGCCGGCTTCATAGTCGATGAAGAAGACCACTTCAGGGTCAAAGGCCAGCCCCGGCTTGAGCACGTTGTGGCGCTCCGGGTGCTCGCTCAACTCGCCCAGGAAGGCGGCATATTGCGGGCCGGGCCGGACATGTGACGGGATGCTCGTCCGCACACGCACGGTCTCCGGTGTGCAATGCGCGCTGTAGACGAGGCGGCCGTTGTCGACCGGGCGGAAGTTGGCGTGTGCCATGTACATGTACTCCATGGCCGTGCGCTTGAGGTTGGTGATCTCCAGATCGATGGTGAAGAGCGACGATCCGGCGTAGAGCTTGACCAGCGGCTCGGCGCGATAGTTGAAGCTGAAGGCGACCGTGTGCTGGTAGCTCCCACCCAGGCCGATGTAGCTGCCGCGCTCGTCACGGCCCAGGACCAGGAAGGCGCGGTCGTAGGGCGCGTTGGGCAGTTCGCCGTGCAGCGGGTGCGTGTCACCGGCCGCCGGTACGCCCATGGAGGTGAAGCCACAGTGCAGCAGAAAGCCGCCGTAGGTCTCCAGGTAATTGCGCGTGGCGCGCGGCTGGTCGAACATGGAGCGCATGGTGATGTTGCGCCCGCGGAAGCTGGCCGACCAGATCTGCTGGCCCTGGAAGGGAAGCAGCACCAGTTCGCCCAGTTCGTTGCGCAGGCGCACCGCGGCAACACCGCTCTCGAAACGAAAGATGCTGGCCTCGAGCGTATCGGCCTCGACAAGCGTGCGCTCGTTCGGCCCAAACATGGCTTCTTGCAAGAAAATGGTGGTGGGCATAGGAAATCCTCACAGGGTATATGAATGCAGTCACGTATATCTTCGCGCCGATCGGCGCCGGGTGGCGGATCGAGTTTTGGCTGCCTGGTTGGGTATCAGAGATCGGATTGGGAGGGGTGCGATCTGCCGGCGCGGCGGGCGCTGCGGTGTGTGGCGGGTGATGACGCCCCGCCGGCAGTGTCGCTCCCCGTTCATGTCATGTTCATACTCCTTTCTCTCTGTTGGTCGATTCATGCGCTATGAAACGTTTCCTGGACGTCCCCATCCCGAGGGCTGTGCATTCCGAACGGGACAAACGGTTGTCCAGTCTACGGTTTCAACTGGGTAACGGTGAGACGGGTTATCATCTCTTCCACGGCAGGCCTTGCCGCCGGCGGCAGTTCGTCGGCCATGGCATAGACGCTCCCCGTCGCCACGCCCCAACAGGCGACCTCGCGCAAGGCCATGCCCTGCGCCAGCGCCCAGACGATGCCGCCCAGCAACGCATCGCCGGCGCCGACGGCCGTGCGCACTGTGATTGCCGGTGGCCGGACATGCCAGCACTCGGCGCCATCGCTCAGCATCAGGCCGTCCGCGCCGAGCGAAAGTGCCACTCGTCTGGCCCCGGCATCGTGGAAGGCGGCGAGGGCGTCCAACGCGTCGGCGGGCGATTTCACGTCCCTGCCGGTCAGGTCGCGCGCCTCGACGGTATTGGGCTTGACGAGATCGGGCTGGGCCGCGCAGCCGGCGCGTAACGCGGCGCCGCTGCTATCCAATACTGCAAACGCACCGCGGCCGTGAATCAGTTCGATCAGCCTGGCGTAGAAATCGGCCGGCATGCCGGGCGACAGGCTCCCCGACAGCACCCAGAAATCGCCCGGCTGCACGCGTTCGGCCGCCCGCGCCATGAACGCCGCCTGCGCCGCAGCGTCCACCGGCGCGCCTGCCTGGTTGACCTTGATGTGATGACCTGTCGCCCCGTCGACGACCATGACGTTCGTGCGTGTCTCACCGTCGACATTCACGAAGTCGGTCGGGATGCCCTCTTCCGCCAGTCCGGCCGTGATGGCCATGCCGGCAAAGCCGCCCACGAAGCCCATGGCCACCGTGGCGTGCCCGAGGCGGCTGACGGTGCGCGAGACGTTGAAGCCCTTGCCCGCCCAGACGCGGCGCACGCCGGTCGCCCGCAGTACCTCGTCCAGGGCGATGGCAGGGACGTCCAGAAAGAGGTCGATGGCGGGATTGGCCGAAACCGTGACAATCGTGCTCATGCGTTCACCGGCTGGGCCTTTGCGGCCGGCTCAAAGTGGCCGCGGTTGCGTGCATAGAGCGCACGGAACGCCGCCATCCGTTCGCCATAGAAGGCGTGGCGCTGTGCGTCCGGCAAGATGGCCTCGCCATAGTGTGCCCAGCGGCGAGCCGCGTCGGCTGGTTCCAGCATGCCCGCCGCAGCCCCTGCCAGAATAACGGCGCCCAGGGCCGATTGCTCCGCCGTTTGGAGCGGCGCCACCGCGATGCCGAAGACGTCGGCGATGAGTTGCTGCCAGAGTGCGCTGCGCGCGCCGCCGCCCGCCAGCACGATCTCCTGGGAAGATGCGCCAAGCTCGCACAACACCCCGTACGCATCACATGCGGCAAAGGTGACCCCCTCCATCACCGCGCGCACCAGGTGTCCCTGGCCGTGCGCCAGCGTCAAGCCAAAGAAGGCGCCGCGTGCGGTGGAATCCATGTGCGGCGTGCGCTCGCCGACGAGATAGGGCAGGAAGATCAGGCCGTCGGCGCCCGGCGCGACCTCGCTTGCCAGCGCCGTCATGCGTTCGTAGGCGCTGCGGCCCTGCCAGCCCAGCACCTGGTCGCGCAGCCAGCGCAGCGACAGCCCGGCCGACAGGATCGCGCCCATCTGGTACCAGCCGGCTTGGCCCTCGGCGGGCGTCAGCGCAGAACAGAAGGTATGGATGCGGCCGCGCGTGTCGACCTCCACGCCGTGGCACGGTTGTACCAGTTGGCCGCCCGTGCTGATGGTCAACAGCAGCCGGCTGCGATCGACGACGCCCGCCCCCAGCGCGCTGCACGCCGTGTCCGCCGCGCCGGTGGCGACGGGGATGCCGGCCGGCAGACCCAGTTCACGCGCCGCTGCTGTCGTCAACGTGCCGGCGACCGCTCCCGACGGCAGGATGGGCGGAAGCTGGTCGCGGCGGATGCCGAGTGCGTCGAGCAGCACGTCGGACCAGTCGCGGCGTGTTTCGTCGAGCAGCAGGGCGCCGGCCGCGTCGCTGGGATCGGTGGCAAATTCGCTGGTCAGGCGGAAGCGCAGGTAATCCTTGGGCAGCAGGATCATGACGACTTGGTCCCAGAGGTCGGGTGCATGTTCCTGGAACCAGCGCACCGTCGCTGCCTGGAAGCCGGTGGAGACGGGGCTGCCGGTGATGGCGTAGAGTTGTTGCGCCCCGAGCATTTCGGTAATTTCCGTCACCTGGGATTGGCTGCGCCGGTCCGGCCAGATGACGGCTGGGGCCAGCAATTGGCGCCGCAGGCCCAGGAGCACGGTCCCGTGCATCTGCCCCGAAAGCCCGATGGCCGCGATGCGCGCGCCGGGCGCCTCGGAGTGGATGCCGCTCATCGCGCCGACCGTTGCGCGCCACCACGCGTCGGGCGCCTGCTCGGCTCGCCCGGGTTGCGGCTGGTCGATGGGGTAGTCGGCCGAGGCCGAGGCAACGACGGCGCCATCGACGGTGGCCAGCAGCACCTTGACGGACGATGTACCCAGGTCGATGCCCAGCAGATGGTCGCTCATTGCGGCCCGCCTTCCGGCTCGTCGGCCGGGCTGCGCCACACCTGCTGCGCGCCGTCCGCCTGCCAGCCCGTGAGGCTGACCTGGAGCGGCTGCTTCGCCCAGCCCGCCGCGAGGCGTGCCTGGGCCTCTTCCCAGCGCGGTACGCCGCCCGTGGCATCGGGGCTCTCGACACTGGCCGCGCCGACCGCGGTCGCATCGAGGATGGCCTGCCCGGCGCTTGTGCCATGAAGCAGGCTGGTCAGCAGTCCGGCGATGGTGCAGTCACCGGCGCCGGTGGTACCGCGCACGGTGGCCGTGAAACAGGGCGTTACCAGCTCGCGCCCGAGCCAGCCCACGGGCAGCGGGTCGAAGGCTGCGCCGGCGCGCTGAAGACGAACGCGATCCGGTGTCGTGCGCAGGTAGAGACCGCGGTCGCCCAGCTTCAACCCCACAACGGCCGCACCCATGGCGAGCAAGCGATCCGAGACTGCATGTAGCAACTCGCTGTCAGGTGTCCGGTCGAGTACGCCGCTCTGCATCGCATCGTAGCGCGGGCGGTCGAGCATGAAGAGCGTCTCGTCCAGGCTGGGCAGAAAGAGATCGACGTGCGGCAACACGTTGGCGAGCACGCGCGCCCAGTCGACGCTACCGGCCTCGGAGTTGGGGTCGGGCTGCGCCATGTCGAGCGAGGTCGTCACACCGAGCGCGCGTACGGCGCGCAGCAACTCGGCCAGCTCGTCGCCGTCGTTGAGATACATGCGCCGCATGATGGGCGGGTAGCCAAAATGGAAGATGAGCGCGCCGCGTACTTTGTCCAGATCCACGTCGGCCGCGCCAAAGGTGTCGTTGGCGCCGGGGCAGTGGAGGAAGATGCGGTCGACGCCGGGCGGGTTGATGACCAGCGTGTAGGACGAATCCGCCGCGGGATCGACAATCATCCCCTCAGTCAGCGCCTCGTCATAGCCGCGTACCACGTCGAGGATGGCGCCGCCAAAGAGGTCGCGGCCCACCTTGCCCATGAGGCGCACGGGCACGCCCAGCCGGTGCAGCGCAATCCCCGTGTTGGAGACCGAGCCGCCCGTGGAAATGAGCGCCGGGCCGACCTTGTTGAGCCGGCCTGGCGTGAGCAGCGTCGCCAGCGAGGAGACGCCTTGCTCGAACTCAGGAATAACGTCGACGCAGAGATGGCCGGCGACGACAATCTGGGGTGCGGCTCTGGTCATGCGCTCCCCTCCGCGGTGTGCAGTGCGGCGATGGCGTGGTGTACTTCGCGCACGCTGGGGTAGATGCGGCGGTAGACGCTTTGAAAGGCACGTGCATAGAAGGCAGCATCGGCAGAAACCGGCTCGGCAGTGCGCGTCGTGTAGCGGATGGCGTCGACAGCCGCGGGCACGTCGGCGTAGATGCCGGCCCCCAGCCCGCCCAGCATGGCCGCGCCCAGCGCCGTCGCCTCGTCGATGCTCACGATGCGTAGCGGCTGGTTGTAGACGCTGGCCTTGATGCGCATGAGCAGGTCATTTCGTGTGCCGCCGCCCGTCGCCACGATGCGCTCGATGTGGGTGCCGGGCAAATAGGGCAGCAATGTTTCCAGCGAATTGTGCGCTTCGTAGGCGATGCCTTCGAGCACGGCGCGATAGAGCGCGCCGCGCTTGGCATCAAAGGTAACGCCGGCGAAGGTGGCGCGCGAGAGCGGATCGTCGTGCGGCGCATTGGCCATGCGCAGGTGCGGCAGGAAGACGACGCCCAGGCTGCCCGGCGGTACGGCCTCTGCTTCGGCGGCAAGCACGGCGTAGTCCGGCTTGTTTCCCACGGCCTCGCGGAACCACTCAACGCACGCGCTGGAGGTGTAGAGTCCGCCCAGCACGTAGTAGCCGCCGCTGACATGCACGCCCTGCGAATACCCGCAGTGGCCGACGGCCGGGTCGCTGAGTACCTGGTCGGTGGCGAGGAAGAGCGCCTCGGCTGAACCCAGCGAATCCAGCACCGAGCCGGGTTCGGTCACGCCCAGGGCAAAGGCGCCGCACACGTGGTCGTGACCGCCGGTGGTGACGATGGCGCCGGCAGGCAGGCCGGTCTGTGCGGCCGCCCCCGGCAGTACGGCGCCCAGGCCGGTGCCGCTGGCTAGCAGCGGCGGCAAGATGCCGGCATCGACGCCGACCTCTGCTAGCAGATCCTTCTCCCAGCGCAGACCGTTGATGTCGAGCATGATCGTGCGTGAGGCGAGCGAGTACTCCGACGCCGGCACCCCGCATAGCCGCCACGCGATATAGTCAGCCGCATTGAGCCAGGTGGCGGTGCGTGCGTAGGCGTCCGGCGCGTTCTCCTTAAGCCAGAGAATCTTGCAGAGGGTGTAGATGGGCTGCACCGAGAGTCCCGTGCGCAGGAAAATGGGGTCGGCGCCCAGTTCGCGACGCAGGCGCTCGGCCTGGGGCTTGGTGCGGGTGTCGAACCAGGCGATGGCGTCGTAGGTAGGTTGGCCGGCGGCGTCGAGGGGCACGCCTGTCTCGCCCACGCTCGCAACGGCGACCGACACAATGCGGCGCGGGTCGTCGATCTGAGCGGTCATCTGGCACAGGGCGGCCACCGTCTGCGCCCACATTGCGGCGGGTTCGTAGTAGGCCCAGCCGGGTTGTGGATAGATTGTCGGTGTAGGCACGCTCGCTTTGGCCGCAATTTGGCCGTCCGGCGTGAAGGCGATTGCCTTGATATGGGAAGTCCCGAAGTCGATCCCGACCAGCAGGGCGTCACCTGCCATACGATTATCCTTTGACGGCGCCCAGTGTCAGCCCGCGGATGATATAGCGCTGGGCGAGGAGTGCAAGAATGGTGGGGGGGAGCATGGTCAGCTGGCCAATTGAGGCTCGGCCTCTTTGGCGCCGGTCATGATGGCGACAGCGTCTGCCATTGAGTACTCATCAGGCGTGATGACTGCAACTCGTCTCCCCAACCTCTGGATGTGGATCCGATCGGCCAATTCGAATACCAGCGGCATGTTGTGGCTGATCAGGATGACTGGGAGACCGCGCTCGCGCACCTGGCGAATGAGTTCAACGACCATCCGCGACTCTTTGACACCGAGCGCTGCCGTCGGCTCGTCCATGATGACCACATTCTTTGCGAATGCCGCGCTACGCGCAACAGCTACCCCCTGGCGTTGTCCTCCAGACAGCGTACCAACTGGTTGGCTCATTGACTGAATGCCGATTTTCAGATCTGCCATGTAGCGGACGGTGTCGTTCATCATCTGCTTTTTGTCTAGCATGCGAAAGAGCGACCCCAAAACCCCTGAGCGACGGATCTCACGGCCAAGAAAGATGTTCTCCATGATGTTTAGCGCAGGTGCAACGGCCAGGTCCTGATAGACAGTTTCGATACCCATGCGCCGAGCATCTAGCGGATTATGAAAACGCACAAGCGTGCCATTCAGGTAGATCGTGCCTTCGTCTGGGATCAGAGCTCCGGAGAGCGCCTTGATCAGTGTGGATTTTCCAGCGCCATTGTCTCCAATAACTGCGAGGATTTCACCTGGATAAAGCTCAAAGTCGGCGCCATCCAGGGCGACGACATGTCCGAAGTGTTTGACAAGGCCGCGTGCTTGCAAGACCGGTGTGGGCATTGGGTTGCTCATGCCTGCCCCCTATGTGAAAGCTGATCGACTGACACGGCAAGAATGACAAGAATGCCGGTGACCAGAACTTGGTACATGGATGGGATGCCCATCAATTGCAGGCCATTCCGGAAGACACCGACGATGAGTGCGCCGATCAACGTGCCCAATACGGAACCACGACCGCCAAACAGACTCGTACCGCCAAGGACAACTGCCGTTATGCTGTCAAGGTTCGCCGTCTGGCCTGCTTGTGGATCGCCGACCTGGGTACGTGCAACTAGCAGCAATCCGGCAATTCCATAGATAAAACCGGCGATGCCGTACACGCTTATCAATAGACGGGTGGTGGAAATGCCTGCCAGACGTGTCGCTTCCGGATTGTCGCCGACAGCGTAAACATGCCGACCCCAGGATGTCTCCCGCAAGACAAACCACGCGACCAGATAGACCACAATCATCACGACCGACCCATACGTGATGGCTGTCTCGCCAACAGTAAATGTGTTTCCCAAAAAGGTAATTGCGGGCGGCAAATTTGATATCGTCGTGGTTCGATAGATGCGCGTTACGGCGTACGCTATGTTGAGCGTGCCAAGTGTGACAATAAAGGGAGGAAGCTTGACTAGGGCGACTAGCGAACCATTCAGAAGTCCGAACGCTGTTGTGATTAGAAGCCCAATGATGATTGCAATCGCTGGCGGAACCCCAAATTCGACTGCGAGGCTTGTCATGATTACAGAGCCAAGCGCCATCACCATGCCATTGGACAGATCGATGCCCGCCGTAAGGATTACAAGCGTCTGGCCGACCGCCAGCGTACCGACTACGATGACTTGCTGCACGACCAAGGAAAGATTCCGTCCCGTGAGGAATTTGTCTGTCTGTGTCGCAAAAAAGATGCTGGCGATCAACAGCGCAAGTGTGGGGCCAACGCCGGGCAGTGACAGGAAATGGGTAATATTACGCCGTATTCGTTCCCATCCCGACTGAGATCGGTCGTGTACAAGAGCATCGCTCATGGTCAATTATGTCCATCCGTCTCGTTGTGTGAAGGGAAGGGTTGGTGCAGGTACCTGCACCAACCCTCCGAGTCTATCGAGGTCCTGTAATTGCCATCATGCCAAGGCTGTCAAGCTGTGAAACCTTTGACTATTCGCCCCAGCAAGCGTCAAGGCCATAAACGGTGTCCTGGCTTTCGACGCCTTCCACAGCTTTGTCAGCAATCAAAGTCACACCGGTGTCTGTGTAGCCCGATACCTTGTTCCCAGTGTTGATGTAGTCAACGATTGCGTCGACGCCCATGGAGGCCATCAAGAGCGGGTACTGCTGCGAGGTTGCAGAGATCTTGCCGTCCTTTACGCCGCGGACGCCCTCACATCCGCCATCCACCGACACGACGATTACGTTGTCAGCAACACCTGCAGCAACCAAGGCTGTGTTAGCGCCAAAGGCAGCCGGTTCGTTGACAGTGTAAACTACGTTGATGTCGGGGTTCGCTGTGAGGCAATTCTCCATGACAGGCTGGGCGCGGTCGATCATGCCGTTTGTGTCGCCCTGGCAGACAATCGCCGGGTCACCCTCTTCGATCCCAAAGCCTTGCAGGAAACCGTCGTGACGCTGCTGGCTTACGGTAGTTCCGGCGGTGCCGTCGAGCATGGCGATCTTGGCCGGTGTGTCACCAAGCGCTGCTTTGGCGTACTGCCCAATCAAGACGCCTGCCTTCACGTTATCAGTAGCGAACAACGCATCAGATGCATCGGCCGGATCGAGAGGGGTGTCAAGCGCAATCACGAGTACACCCGCATCGCGCGCTTTCTGGATCGTCGGTACGATTGCGGTTGAGTCGTTGGCGGTGATGAGAATTCCCTTCACGCCTGCATTAACGACGTTTTCAATCGCCGTGATCTGTCCTTCGTTGTCGCCGTCAAACTCGCCTGCCGCAGTGATGAGCTTGACGCCCTTGGCTTCGGCTTCCTGGGTTGCACCTTCCTCCATCTTGACAAAGAACGGATTGCCGCGGTGCTTGGTGATCAGGGCAACCTGGGCTTCGCCATCTGCCGCTACCTCAGGAGCCGCTGCTTCAGCGGCTGGTTCGGTGGCTGCAGCAGGCTCGGCTGCCGGGGCCGCCGCCGGCACGGTACATGCCGACAACAACAACGAAGCAACTACAAAGATCGTCAGAACAACTACATTCAACTTTCGCATAGCATTCTCCTGTGAATTCAGTGTTGGCTTCTCGTGATAACGCAGTGTTATCACAGTGAACCAATGTGTACAATGCTCTGTCTTTACACGGATGTTCTTGTTGCTGTAACCACCTCCTCTTCAGTTTCCACCAGGTGCCAGATTGCTGGCAAAGAAAGGATCCACTATCGAAGTATTTGGCACGGCAATCTTCTTGCTCGGTAGGCAACCTCAAACAGGCAGATCGCTGTTGTAAGTGCGGCTGTTAGTCTACTTCTTCCATCGCCTCGGCAATGGACGCCCGCCCATGAATCACGCGCTGCAGGGCGCGCACCATGCCGGCCGGGTTCTTGCTCTGCCAGATATTGCGGCCAAAGACGACGCCCGTGGCGCCGGCTTCCATCGCACCGGCGACGACGTGCAGCGTCTCCTCTGCCGAGTTCATGCGCGGGCCGCCGGCGATGAGGCACGGCACGGGGCAGTTTTCGACGACGACGCCAAAGCTCTCCGGCGAACCGGTGTAGTAGGTCTTGATATAGTCGGCGCCATGCTCGAAGGCCAGCCGCGCCGCTGACGCCATGGCCAGCGGATCCTTGGCATCGGGGATGCGCTCGCTCTGGCAGGGGAGCGCCTCGACGAGCAACGGCAGGTTGGCCCGCATGCACTCACTGGCTACCGATGCCACGATCTTCAGCGTCTTCAACTCCACCGGGATGCCGATGAAGGCCATGAGCACGACCGCATCGGCGCCCACCATGAGTGCATCCTCGACGGAGTGCAGCAGATCCCACTCGGTGTAGGCCAGCCAATCCTCGCGGTAGAGACTGGGCCCGCCGTCGAGGCGCAGCGTCACCGGCACGCGTCCGGCAACGAGGTTGCGATATTTCTTCATGACGCCGTAGGTGGTCATGATGCCGTCGGCGCCGGCCTCGATGACACTGTTGAGAACCGCGCCAGGATCCTGCAAGCCTTCGATGACGCCGTGCGTTTGGGCATGATCCATGGCGACGATCAGAGCGCGGCCATCAGATGCCAATACGGACATGCGAGTTTCCTTTGCTACGGACAAGATTGGGAAGTGAGAAGCTGTTCGATAAGCAATGCAAGTAATCTACTTTCGGTTTGCTTCTCCAACTACTCTAGCGAATTACAGAAAAGTTGTCAACTGCACACGAAGGGTCATTGTCCAGGCGTATTGGCTACGTCGGGATGTCGATGACAATCTTCACGACCTCATCGCCGTATCGTTCATTCAAGGCATACGCCTGCGGCGTCTCGGCCAGCGGGAAGCGGTGCGACACGATGCCTGTCAGGTCGACGGCGCCGCTGATGGCCAGCCTGATGGCGCGCGGGTAGGTATGTTTCATGCGGCGCGAGAGGCGAATCGTCAACCCTTTGCGCCGCGCCGTCGAGTGCTTCATCTCCAGCCGATCCGGCCCCGGGATGCCGACGAGCACGAGCCGGCCGCCCAGGCGCGCCATCTCCGCCGCCCACTGGATCGAGTGATCCGCCCACGCCGCCTCGATGGCCACATCCACACCGCGGCCGTCGGTCGCCGCCTTGACTGCATCGATCGGGTTGGTCTCCTTGAAATTGATCGGGATGCCGCCATAGCGCTCCGCCATGGCCAGCCGCCACGGGAACTGATCGACGACATAGACAGGATCAGCGCCTGACACCTTTGCCATTTGCAGGCAGTAAAGACCGATCGGCCCTGCGCCCAGGATGACGGCGCTGTCGGCCACGCGCAATTTGGCCAGGTCGACGGCGTGAATGGCGATGCCCAACGGCTCCAGCAGCGCGGCAGTGGCGTCATCCATGTCATCCGGTATGGGGAAGCACGAATGCGCCGGCATGATCATGTACTCGCTCAGGCTGCCGGCGTCGGGGTAGGTGCCGCAGAAGTGCAGGCGATGGCACAGGTTGGGATGGCCCTGCTCGCACAGTTCGCAGCGCCCGCACGGCTGTGCCGGGTCGACCGCCACGCGCTCGCCGACTTGCAGCGGCGCGGCATTGCCGTCCAGGCTGTCCGGCCCGATGGCTTCGATGATGCCGGCGAATTCGTGACCGAGGATCAGCGGTGTCTCGACCACGGTGTCGCCGATGCGCGCATCCTGGTAGGTGTGGATGTCGCTGCCGCACACGCCTACTGCCGTCACGCGCAGCAAGACTTCGCCGGCGCCCGGTGCGGGTGGCCGCGGCACCTGTTCGACACGCAGATCGCGCGGCCCGTGTAACTGTACCGCCATCATGGTTGCGCCGTTCATGCGGTCGCTCCCGTCTGCACGTGCACCTTGAGCGTCGCACCGGCGGCAAAGCTGGCAAAGACCTCGGCGAAGTTCTGCATGGGCGCCACGTGGCTGACAAGCGGGCCGACGTCGATGGCGCCGCTGGCCAGCCAGTCGATGGCAGGCAGGAAGGTGTAACAGAGGGCGAAGCTGCCGATGATCGTCCAGTCGTTGCGGAAGATGTCGTACGGGCGTAGGGTCACGGTAGCCGTCTGCGGCGTCACGCCGAACTGGAGATATTGCCCGCGCGGGCGCAGATACTGGAACGCGCCTTCGATCACGGCGGGCACGCCCGTGGCGTCGATGACCACGCCAAAGCCGCGTGGGGCGATGGCGCGCAATTGCTCGGCCTGCTCCGGCCCGGGTGCGACGGCCAGCGACGCGCCCATGGCACGCGCCAGGTCGAGCCGCGCCGGCTGCTTCTCGACGACTGCAACATACGACGCGCCGACGTGGCGCAGCGCCTGCACCAGCAACAGCCCCATAGGCCCGGCGCCGAGGATCAACACCGGGTCGGCCGGCAGCACGCGGATGCGCTTCATGGCGTGCACCACGCAGGCGAGCGGTTCGATGAATGCGGCCTGTGCATCGCTCAGGCTGTCGGGCAGGTGGTAGCAGGCGCGCGCCGGCACGGCGGTGAACTCGGCAAAGCCGCCCGGCCGCGTGATGCCGACCCCCTGCCAGTTGAGGCAGTGATTGCCCATCTCGTTGCGGCACATGTCGCAGTGGCCGCAGTAGAGATTCGGGTCGACCGCTACGCGATCGCCGATCGCATAGCCGGTCACATCGCGGCCGACCTCGACGATCACGCCGCCGAACTCGTGTCCCGGGATGATCGGGAAGTCCGACATGTACTCGTTGCGATAGATGTGCACGTCCGTGCCGCAGATACCGCAACGCGCAACCTGCACCACGACTTCATCCGGGGCGCAGGTTGGGTCGGGCACACGTTCGACTGAGATGGATTCGGGAGCGGGAAAGACGACTGCTTGCATGGTAGATGCTTCCTAAGGAAAACGGTGGTCCAACTGCAATTGATGATGGCCAATTGCTGATTGCTAATTGTTGACGCACCATCGCCGAGTGCCCGCTGAGTTACATTAGCTATCAACAATCAGCAATTATCCATCAATAATCAACATCTCTTCTACCACGCGCAGTATCCGCCATCAATCACCATATCGTGCCCCGTCATATAGTCTGACGCCTTGGACGCCAGGTAGACGACCGCGCCCTGCAAATCGGTGACTTCGGCCATAATCCCCATGGGCGTCATGCCCATCCACGTGGGCAGCATGGTCTGGCCGAGGGGCGTGGCGAGCAGATCTTCGACCAGCTTGGTGCGCGTGTAGCCGGGGCTGATGCTGTTGACGCGCACGCCGCGCTTGGCCCACTCGGCGGCCAGGCTGCGCGTGAGATGGAGCACGCCGGCCTTGGCGGTGTTGTAGGCGGACTGATTCTGCGGCGTGTTGCTGATGTGGCCGGACATGGACGCGGTGTTGATGATCTTGCCGTAGCCCGCCGGCAGCATGACCCGTGCCTCGGCCTGCGCGCAAAGAAAGACGGAGTTCAGGTCGATGTCAATCATGCGCAGCCAGTCGGCATAGGGTGTGCTTTCGGCGTCGGACCAGAGGCCGATGCCCGCGTTGTTAACGCCGATGGTCAGCGTTCCCCACGCGTCGACAATGGTCGACACCATCGCCGCCACCTGGTCGGGCTTGGTCACATCGGCCTGGATGGCCATGGACTTGACGCCTTTCTTTTCCAGTTCGCCGGCGACTTCTTCGGCAAGATCCAGCCGGAGATCGACGATGGCGACCGACGCGCCGGCCTCGGCCAGGCCGTGGGCAAAGGCGCGGCCAATGCCCTGTCCGCCGCCCGTAACCAGCGCCGTGCGCCCGGTCAGGCGGAAACGTTCGAGAATCGGCTCAACTTCCAAAACGGGATCACTCATGGTTTCTGCTCGCTTACTGGGTTCAATCTCAAGCGTCAAACGTCAAACGCGACGAGTAATGCGTGACGAGTAATGTGTGATGCGTCGTGCCAGTGTCGTGTGCCGCGTCGCGTAATGAATGACGCTTGACGTTTGACGTTTGACGTTTGACGGTTCACCCCTCACGCCTCACGCATCACGCCTCACGCATTACGCATTACCTCTTCCCTCTCACTCCGCCACCACAATCTGCGCCTTGACCGACGTCGGCGGCATGTTGACGGCGAAGTCAAAGGCCTCGACGCTGTCGGCAAAGCGGAAGGTATCGGTGATGAGCGGCTTGACGTCGAGCTTGCCGCTGGCCATGAGCGCAATCGCACGCGGGTAGACGTGCGCGTAGCGGAAGACGTGCTCGACGCGCGCCTCCTTGACCATGGCGGCCGCCACGTCGTAGGCAATGGGCTGCAAGGGGATGCCGACGTAGACGACGGCGCCGCCCGGGCAGAGCGCGGCAAAGACACTGGCCGCGGCCTTCTCGTTGCCGCTGCACTCGAAGACCAGGTTGGCGCCCCAGCCGTCGGTCATCTCGTCCACGATGGCTTTCAGGTTTTCCCTGGCGATGTTCACCGGCGTGATCGGGCCGAGCGTGGCGGCCAGGTCGAGCTTGGGCTGCTGGACGTCGGTCATGATGATCTGGCTGCACCCGCCGGCCAGCGCCGCAAGCGCCGTCACCATGCCGATGGGGCCGGCGCCCATGACGATGGCCACGTCACCGGGCTTGATGCGCGCCTTGGTGGCCGCGTGCATGCCGACCGCCACCGGTTCCACCATCGCACCCTCGGCAAAGCTGACGTTGTCGGGCAGCTTGAAGGTGAAGGCGGCGGGATGAACCACGGTCGGCCGCAGAATGCCATGCACGGGCGGCGTCGCCCAGAAGCGCACCGCCGGGTCGAGGTTGTACATGCCTTGCAGCGTGGCCTTGCTGTTAGGGTCGGGGATGCCCGGCTCCATGCAGACGCGATCGCCGGCCTTGAGGTTCGTCACCGCGTCGCCGACCTCGACGACGACCCCCGACGCCTCGTGGCCGAGAATCATGGGTTCGCGCACGATGAACTGCCCGATGGCGCCGTGCGTGTAATAGTGAACGTCGCTGCCGCAGATACCGACCGTGCGCAGCGCGATGCGGACGTCATGCGGGCCGAGCGTCTCGGCCACGTCGAAGTCGCGCAGGGCAAGAACATCTTTTTTTTCGAGGACAAGGGCTTCCATAGTAGAGCACCTCTTTCAGGTATGAATTGGTGAGTTTTGCACCGCAGGGGGCTACTCCAGGTGATGGACTTGAGTCACCCGGCCTCGCCTAGCCCTTGCGGACGATGATTACAGCCAGGATAAAGCAAATCACAGTCGAGACCCAGAGCGGGATCGCCCACTCCAGGAAACGCATCCACAACAGGCTGATGCCGATCCAGAGGATGATGCTGATGAAGACGCGGTCGAACGTATTGGTGTCGATGGGCAGAAAGCCACGCCGGCCTTTGTGCTGAACCGGCGCAACGACTGCCTTTGTGGTTAGGTTGTCGGCCATTGTTCTACTCCTTCACCGCACCAAAGGTCAGGCCGGTCACGATGTAGCGCTGCACGAATACAAGGAAGACGAGCGCCGGCAGGATGGCGACCGTCGCAACCGCGGCCATCTCACCCCAGTTCGTGCCGGTGACAGAGACGAACGCCGCCAGCCCGGTCGTGATCGTGCGCGCATTGACGCTGGTCAAGTTGGCGGCAAAGAGATATTCGTTCCAGGCAAAGATCCAACTCAGGATAAAAGTAATCGCCAGCCCGGGTGCAACCAGCGGAGCCACCACGCGCGTCAGCACCGTCCAGCGATTGGCGCCGTCGACGAAGGCGGCCTCGTCCAACTCGACCGGAATGCCGTCCATGATGCCTTTCATCAGCCAGACCGCAAAGGGCAGGTTGAAGACGCAGTAGAGCAGGATCAGCCCAATCCGCGTGTCGAACATCGTCCAATCGCCAATGGTGAAGACACGGGTGAAGATGAGGAACATGGGCAGCACAAAGGCTGCCGGCGGCGCCATGCGCTGCGTAATCGTCCAGAAGAAGATGTTGTCCGAACCGGGCAGGCGCCAGCGCGACAGCGCATAGGTCGCCAGCAGGGCCAGGATCGTCACCAACAAGGCGTTGCTGGTAGCAATGATCAGTGAGTTGAACAGATAGCGCTGAAAGACTGGGTCCGTCAGCGGTTTGATGTAATTCGGCGCGTAAAAGGATTTGATCAGCAACGTCGGCGCGTCGAAGAGTTCGACGCGGCTGCGCGCCGACACGACGATCATCCAGTAGATGGGGATGATCGTGACGATCGTCATGACTGTCCACAGACCGTAAAGCCCGACCCAGCCGAGGATCTTGCGAATACCTGATGTCTTCATGCTCGTCCCCTACTCTCGCTGCTTGCCGACCTGCGCCAGTGCAATGAAGAGCAGCCAGCAGAGGACGATCGTGAAGTACAACACCAGGAGCGACATTGCTGAACCGTAGCCGTAGTCTGTCTTTGGGACGACCACGCGATAAATGTGAATCCCGATGAATTGCGTCGCCGTGCCCGGACCGCCGCTCGTCAACATGAATACTTCGTCGACGATGCGCAGCGCGTCCATTAAGCGGATGAAGATCACGGTCAGCAACACCGGCATCATCATGGGGATGGTCAAGTAGCGGAAGACCTGCCAGCGATTGGCGCCGTCGACCTGGGCTTGCTCCAGCGGCTCTTTGGGCATGGCGGTCAGCCCGGCCAGCAATGTAAGAGTTACAAACGGCGTCCAGTGCCACACATCCATCAGGATTACGGTGAGGAAGGCTTGTTCGGCAAAGGTGCCGAGTCGATAGTCGAAATCAAACCACTTGTCGAGGAAATAAGGGATCGGTCCGAACCCTGGGATGGTCAGCAGGCGCCATGTTGCGCCAACCGCAATGGGAGCCATGACGAGCGGCAACACATAGATCGTGCGGAAGATTGTGCGGCCCGGAAAGCTCTTGACAAGCGTCTGCGCCAGGAGGAAGCCAAGTGACAGTTCGATCGCAACGCTGGTGAACGCAAAGAGCCCGGTGCGCCACAAGGAATCCAGGAAAGCGCCATCAAAGACCAGCCGGCGAAAGTTGTTCACCCCAGCCCACTGCATGCCCAGTTGATTGGAGAACGGATTCCAGTCAAAGAGGCTGACGAAAAGCACATAGAAAAAGGGCAGGAAACCAACCAGTGCCAGAATGATCAGCGTTGGCGACAGCAGCGTCCATCCCATTCGGTTCGATCGCATGTGTTTGTCCTGTCGAAGCGAAAACGTTTCAAGCGATGCGCTACGAGTCACGAGTCACGCTTGATGCATGACTCGTGACTCGTGACTACGCAACTATTCGACGCATTTCACAGATTGGCTTTACTGGCCGTAGCCCAGCTTCACCAGTTCGGCGTCGGCAGCGGCCGCAGCCTGGTCGAGCGCGTCGGCAGCGGTCATTTCGCCGGAGAGCGTCTTCCAGATGAACGGCTGCACCACTTCACGCAGCGCAGCGTGGAAGGGGAAGGGCGGCGCACCGCGGAAGAGCGGACCAGCTTCTCGCATCAGCGTGTAGTAGTTGTCGGTCTTGGCATCGACTTCCTGAACCTTCGGGTCGTCGTAGGTCGATTCCATGACGATGCGCGAGCCGGCGACGGCCCAATCTGCCTGCACCGACTCCTGGCCGACGTATTGCATCCACAGCAGCGTGCAGAGCTGATTCTTCGACGAGACCGGCAGGCCAAACGCGCCGCCGTCATAGTAGCCGATGTAGCCGGCGCCCGACTCGGCGTCAGCCATCACGCCATCCGCCACGGGCGGGAGCGCAACGCCGACGTTGCCGACGACCTTGGAACGTTCCGGATCGGTGGCGATCCAGGCGGCGTTCTCACCGTAGACCCAGCCCTGAGCAGCACGGCCGGCTGCGAAGGAGGCAGCGACCTCGTCCCACGTGCTGGCGGTGGCTTCCGGCGGGGCATCGGCCAGCAGGCCGGCCCAGAAGGCCAGCGCTTCCTTGGCCGCGTCGCTGTTCATTTCGCCGCCATTCTCAACCGTGGCCTTCCAGTTTTCCTGGTTGATGCCCCAGTTGTAGACGCCAAAGGTCGGGGCAATCGTCTCGAAGAACTCGTAGAAGGAAGAAGCATGACCGGTCGCGCCTTGCACCGTCGTGCCCCACAGTTCCATGCCATTTTCTTCGCCATACTGGGTGAAGAAGTCGGCAATGTCCTGGTACTGCTGATGGGTCGTGGCCGGGGCCAGGTCGTAGCCGTACTGCGCCTTGAAGGCTTCCTGAATCGCCGGGTCGTTGAAGAGGTCGAGGCGATAGAGGTAGATCTTCACGAAGGCTTCCATCGGCACGCCGAAGACATTGCCGTCCGCATCCTTGAAGTTGTCGATGAAGGTGGTGAACTTGGCAAAGTCGAAGTCAGGCGAAGCCAGTTCCGGGTTGTCGGCCAGCAACTGCGTCAGGTTCGTCAGATAGCTGTTGGCCAGGTAGCTGTAGATAATGTCCTGCTCGATGTACACAAAGTCATAGATGCCGGTGCCGGCCTGCATGTCGTTGATGGCCTTGCTGTACATCTCGTCCCAGGAGGTCGGCTCCAGTTCGACCTTGATGCCGGACGCGGCCTCGAAGGCCGGCGCCAGGACCTCTGCGGCGAACCGCGTCGGCGGCGTGCTCTCCGAGACGCCACGCAGCGTGACACCTTCACAGCCTGCGGCCTGCGCGGCTGTCTGCCACCAACTTGCCTCACCGGCGTCCGCGGCCGGGGCAGCCGGCTGTGCGGCAGGCGCCACGGTCGTACATGCTGACAGGATCATGGAGAAGAGCACCATGATGCCGATCAGAACTACCATCTTGCGTTGTAACATTGGTCAGGTCTCCTTTTGCCATAGATTGGGCGTACTAACGTAGCAAAATTGGGCAAAATGGGGGCGACGGCTGACGAAGCCAGTTCCGTGCGGTTTTCCTCCTTTCCAGAACGGGAAGTGCCGGCGACCGCTACTTGGCGCGACTCGACTCGTGCACCTTGATCGTGGGCTGTAACAGGACTTCCTGGGGCGGACGGCTGGGATCGGCAATGCGCTGTAGCAGCAGTTCTGCTGCCTTCTTCCCCATCGCATAGGTCGGCTGTGCAACGACCGTCAATGCCGGTTTCACCAGGAACATCCACTCCATTTCATCAAAGGCGGCGAACGCGACATCCTCGGGGACGCGCAGTCCCATTTCGTCGATGGCACGCAGCGCGCCGATGGTGAGCAGGTTATTGCCGGTAAAGATCGCATCCGGCGGGTTTTGGAGCTGCAACAACTGCAATGTCGACCGGTGACCGGATTCGCTGCGGGGCATCCCCTGGCGCACCAGCTCCGGGTCGACCTCGATACCGTGGGCGTTCAGCGCCCGCTCGTACCCTTCGTAGCGCTCTGCCCCTGTGCTGGCATCGGGGACGCCCAGCACCGCGGCAATACGGCGATAGCCATTCGCAATCAGATGCGATACTACTTCGTATGCGGCCTGGACATTGTCGCCGACGACCATATCCATCGGTGTGTTCTCGACACGGCGATCGATAGCCACGACCGGCACGTTTGCCTCTACCAGGCGGCGATAGATGTCGGTGTTCGTAGACGTGGGCGAGACGATCAGCCCGCTGACCTGCTCGTCCAGCAGAAGATCGATGTAAGCGGCCTCTTTGTCGGTGCTCTCGTCGGAATTACACAGCATGACCGAAAAGCCGCGCTGCTGTGCGACATCTTCCACGGCGCGCACCACCGAGGTGAAAAATGGGTTCTGAATATCCGAAATGATCAAGCCAATGATGCTGGATCGCTGCACCCGCAGGGAACGGGCGACACGGCTGGGGCGATAGTTCAATTCCTGGATCGCATCCAGCACGCGAATGCGCAGCGCATCGCGAACATAGGGCTTTCCTGCGATGACACGCGACACGGTCGCGGTCGAGACACCGGCGCGTTGGGCGACATCTTCGATTGTAACTGTCACGATATTTCCTGTTGTGAAATAAAGGGAGCGATATCCCCAGTGTAATCGATTTCAGAAGAGGTGTCAAGGCCTTGCAAAACATAAAAAAACTAGCTGACGACTTCCTTTCTGTTTCGGCGATCCCCTGCCGGAGCGCCTTCCTGGTCACATGACCGGCATCACGACTCGTCCGGCAGGCAGTGGCCGGAGCACGCTGAATTGGGTAGACTGGATCGGGTTGGCTCCACAAGTTGTTCGGTTCTTTACTATCTACTCTTGAAGGGAGGCTGCAATGGCGCAGCGAATCATCATCATGGGCGCCGCCGGGCGCGATTTTCACAATTTCAACGTCTATTTCCGCGACAATCCTGCCTACGAGGTCGTTGCTTTCACCGCAACGCAGATTCCGTATATCGAGAACCGCCGCTATCCCGCCGAGTTGGCCGGGCCGCGCTATCCTGCCGGCATTCCGATTCTTGCCGAGAGCGAACTGGAGCGGCTGGTCCGCGACGAGCGCATCGATACCGCGGTCTTCAGCTACAGCGACGTGACCTACGACCACGTCATGCATGTGAGCGCCCGCGTCATGGCGGCCGGCGCCAACTTCATGCTGCTCGGGCCGCAGCAGACGATGCTTCCCTCCACCAAGCCGGTGGTCGCCATTTGCGCCTCACGCACGGGCGCGGGCAAGAGCCAGACCAGCCGTGCGGTCGTGCGCGTGCTGCGCGAACTGGGGCAGCGCGTCGTCTCCGTGCGCCATCCCATGCCCTACGGCAACCTGGTGGCGCAGGCCGTGCAGCGCTTTGCCGCGATGGACGACCTGGTCGAGCATCGTGTCACCATCGAGGAGCGCGAAGAGTACGAGCCGCACATCATGGCCGGCGGCGTCATCTATGCCGGCGTCGACTACGAGCGGATCTTGCGCCAGGCCGAAGCCGAGGCCGACATCGTCATCTGGGACGGCGGGAACAACGACCTGCCCTTCTTCAAGCCCGACCTGTGGGTCACGGTCATCGATCCGCACCGCGCCGACCACGGGCTGCGCTACTTCCCCAGCGAAGTCAACCTGCGTATGGCCGACGTCTTCGTCATCAACAAGGTCGAGACCGCATCTTTCGAGCAGATCGAGCAGGCGCGCGAACTGGCGCTGCAACTCAACCCCAGCGCCATCTGCATCGACGCCGCCAGCCCCATCTTCGTCGAGGAGAGCGCGGCGATCCGCGGCAAGCGCGTGCTGGTTATCGAAGATGGTCCGACGTTGACGCACGGCGAGATGAAGTACGGGGCAGGCTGGGTGGCGGCGCGACGCTTCGGCGCGGCTGAGATCATCGATCCAAAGCCCTACGCCGTCGGTACCATCGCCGAGACCTTTAACAAGTACCCGGAGACCGGCCCCATCCTGCCGGCTATGGGCTACAGCGACCAGCAGGTTGCCGATCTGGAAGAAACCATCCGCCGCACGCCGGCCGATGTCGTGCTCATCGCCACGCCCATCGACCTGCGTCGCCTCATCGAAATCGACAAGCTGGCCCTGCGCGTGCGCTACGAGTTGCAGGAAGTCGGCGAACCGACGCTGCATCAGGTGCTCGGCGACTTTGTGGCCGCCCACGCCGGCGCCGGCGAGCCCGTCACCGAGTAGGCAATCTAATCCACACTCTACCCGTAGTGGCGACTTTAGTCGCTCCTTCGCGGGTGTAAGATACGACTGAAGTCGTTACTACGGAGTCTCGCCCGTAGTGGCGACTTTAGTCGCTCCGTCGCGGGTGTAAGATACGACTGAAGTCGTTACTACGGAGTCTGTCTCGTAGTGGCGACTTCAGTCGCTCCGTTTCAGTCCGCAAGCTTGATGGCGGGCAGCCACTGCCAATCAGCAAAGCCCCACTCCACCGCGCCCATATCACACGTAGCATCCATGGGGCGCGGCCATCCCCGCTGGTCGCGGTCCATGGGCGCGCCGAGGATCGTCGTGCAGGCGCCGCCGTCGCGCAGCGGGCTGGCGAGCAGCGGGTCGTGCGTGAGCGTCGGGCCGCCGTTGTCCGCCAGCGCGCCGAGCAGCGGCGCCGTGCCGGTGAGCACGTGCGTGATTGTGCCGGCGAGCGTGCAGCCGTCGATACTCTCGACCAGGTTGTAGTCGTAGGAATCCAGTGTCCCCGCGCAATCCGGCGCGCGCCGCGCTACGTTTTCGGCGATCGCGGTGTTGCGCGCCTGCATGCTACCTGTGTTCGCCACGCCGCCGCCCTGACCATCCGCACCGCCGCCCGTTCCCGACATCCCCGAACCGGCTACGCCCGCGCTGTTCCGCGTGATCGTGGCCGCATCGATGGCGAGCGTGCCGCTGACCACGTTGTAGACCCCGCCGCCGTCGCCGCCATCTCCGCCCCCGGCAACGCCGCCGCTCCCGCCGTTGCCCGCCGCGTTCCCGCTGATGGTGCTGTTGTCGATGTGCAGGCTGCCCGCGTTGGCGATACCGCCACCCGGTCCGCCATGCCCGCCCTGTGCGTGCGTGCCGCCAACGTCCACGCCCGCTGCGGTAGAATTGGCGAGGATGCTGGAAAACTCCACAACCGCGCTGCCATAATTGGCGATCGCTCCGCCGGCGCCACCCGTGCCGCCGATGATGCCGGGCGGGCACGTGCCGTGTCCGCTGCTGCCGGTCAGGTTGCCTTGCACGGTGCTCTCCGTGAGGGAGAGCACGCCGCTGTTAAATATGCCGCCGCCCTCGCCACCGTCTCCACCGCCGCCACAAGGACCGTCGCCGCCACTGCCCGTCGAGTTGGACAGGATGGTGCTGCGCTGTACCTGTAATGCGCCGTCCGAATAGATGCCGCCGCCGTTACCGCCAGCGCCGCCGCGATCCGAGGAGAAATAGTCGCTCAGCGACGATGCGCCGCTCCCCGCGTGGCTGGCCGTCACAACGCTTTCAATCAGCGTGAGTTGGCCGCTGTTAAAAATGGCACCACCTGGCTGGCCCGCCTCGACCGTCGGGCTGATGATCATCCCGTCGGGCGCCCTGCCGTTTTGCAGCGTCACGCCGCGCACGACGACCACCGCGCCGCTATGGATGTGCAGAATGCGGTCGATGGCTGCGCCGTCGATGGTGGTGCTCAGTGGACCGCGCCCGTCGACTTCCATGGCGGCGAGCAGATCGAGGTCGCCGCTCTGGTTGGCATCCTCGTTGGCGCCGGCGATCGCCAGCGCGTAGACGCCGGCGCCAAGACGGATGATCGTGTTGGCCGTGCCGGGCGCCGCGCAGCCGTCGACGCTGCTGCCCGTGTTGGCACTCTGGATCGCCTCGCGCAGCGAGCAGTTGCCATTCGTCGTCAATTCGTCGGCAAAGGTTGTCACCGTGATGGTCGCAGTCGCCGCGCTTGTGGTGGGAGGAGCGCCGTACCCAGGGTTGGCGGCGCTCGCCCAGGCTGGAAGCTGTGTGAGCGCAAGCAGGGCGACAAGACCCGCCGCAGCCATCAACCAGGAAGTCGCCGTCCGGCGTAGAAACGTGCTGCCCATGACTCTCTCCTTCTCCAGGTCCCATGACGCACCCCAACGTGTCCGCAGGCTACGCGATGGTGCCATGTGTCTGGTATCATTATCGCGCCAAACGGAGGGCGCGGCGTGCCGCGCTCCCAGCCATTCCAAAACACGCCAAGGAAAGGAAAACGCCATGTCACGGCCCGTAACACTCTTTACCGGTCAATGGGCTGATCTGCCGCTCGAGGTGCTCGCGCAGAAGGTGAGCGCCTGGGGTTTTGACGGCCTGGAACTCGCTTGCTGGGGGGACCATTTTGAAATCGACAAGGCGCTGGAGATCGACCGCTACGTGCGCGACAAGCGCGATTTGCTGGAGAAGTACGGCCTGGGCTGCTGGTCTATCTCCACACATCTCGTCGGCCAGTGTGTCTGCGACCCCATCGACGCCCGTCACAAGAGCATCCTGCCCGAGCGCATCTGGGGCAACGGCGATCCGGAGGGTGTCCGCCAGCGCGCCGCCGAGGATGTCAAGAATGCCGCACGTGCCGCAAAGCTTTTTGGCGTCGATGTCGTCAACGGCTTCACCGGCAGCAGCGTCTGGCACAAACTCTACTTCTTCCCGCCTACCAGCGACGCCGAGATCGACGCCGGCTATGCCGACTTCGCCGCGCGCTGGACGCCGATCCTCGACGTTTTCCAGGCCGAGGGCGTCCGCTTCGGGCTGGAGGTTCACCCGACCGAGATCGCCTACGATCTCATCACCTTTGGCCGCGCGCTCGATGCCGTCAACGGTCACCCGGCCTTTGGCATCAACTTCGATCCCAGCCACCTGGTGCACCAGTTCATCGACCCGGTCGAGCTGATCTACGCTTTCCCCGACCGCATCTTCCACGCCCACATCAAGGACTCCAAGGTGCAATTGACCGGGCGCAACAGCATCCTGTCGTCGCACCTGAGCTTTGGCGACCGCCGGCGCGGCTGGGATTTTGTCTCGCCCGGTCACGGCGATGTGAAGTGGGATCCCATCGTGCGGGCGCTGAATCGTGTCGGCTACCAGGGCCCGCTCTCCATCGAGTGGGAGGACTCGGGCATGGATCGCGACTTCGGCGCGCCGGAGGCGCTGGCCCTGGTGCGGCGCATGGATTTCACGCCGTCGTCGGTGGCATTTGACGCGGCATTCTCAAACTGATCCCCATGCGGCGGGGCGTGATGGGCGGCAGGCTTGCCCGTCACACCTCGTCGCTTCATCAGCAACCCTGAACCAAGGAGGTTCATCATGTCCGAACTTCTCAGCATCGCCACGGTGCTGGACCATGCACGCTTTCGCAACATCGGGCCGACGCGCGGCGGGCGTGTCGTGGCCGTGGCCGGCGACCCGCGCAACCCGGCCGTTTACTACTTCGGCGCCGTGGCCGGCGGCATCTGGAAGACCGAAGACGCCGGCACCACCTGGCGCTGCATCTCCGACGGCCAGTTGAAGAGCCCATCCGTCGGCGCGCTGGCCGTCTCCGACAGCAACCCGAATGTCATCTACGCCGGCATGGGCGAGTCGACCATCCGCATCGACGTCTCGTATGGCGACGGCGTGTATAAGTCGACAGACAGCGGCCACACGTGGAAACACCTGGGCCTGGAAGACACACGCCACATCGGCAAGGTGCGTGTCCACCCGCACAACCCGGATGTCGTCTACGTGGCGGCGTTGGGTCACGCCTTTGGATCGAACAACGAGCGCGGCGTCTACCGTTCGCGCGATGGCGGCACGTCGTGGGAGAAGGTGCTCTTCGTCAGCGACAAGGCCGGCGCCGTCGATCTCAGCATCGACCAACAGAACCCCGACATCATCTATGCCAGCATCTGGCAGGTCTATCGCAACTTCTGGGAACTGAACAGCGGCGGGCCGGACAGCGGGCTGTGGCGCTCGCTCGACGGCGGCGACACATGGGAGCGCATCAGTGACAACCAGGGCTTCCCGCAGTCGCTCAAGGGCAAGATTGGCGTGGCGGCGTCGCCGGTCAAGGCCGGGCGCGTCTTTGCCGCGGTGGAGGCGAAGGATGCGACGGGCCTCTATCGCTCCGACGATTTCGGCAAGACCTGGACCTTCATGACCAATGACACCGAGCTGCTGGCGCGGCCCTGGTACTACATGCACATCTACGCCGACCCGCAGGACGAGGACACCGTCTACATTCTCAACCTGAACATGGTGAAGTCCACCGATGGCGGCAAGACCTTCGCCACGATCCCCACGCCGCACGGCGACAATCACGATCTCTGGATCGACCCGCGCAACAACCGGCGCATGATCGAGGGCAACGACGGCGGCGCTTGCGTCTCCTTCAACGGCGGCGAGTCGTTCAGCACCATCTACAACCAGATGACGGCCCAGTTCTACCACATGGACGTGGACGACCAGTTCCCCTACCACGTCTACGGCACGCAACAGGACAACTCCAGCATCTGCGTGCCCAGCGACACCGTGGGCGGCGCCATCACCTGGGCCGACTGCAAGGTGGTGGGCACGGGCGAGAGCGGCTACATCGCCGTCAAGCCCGACGACCTGAACACCGTCTACGTGGGTGCGGTGGGCAGCTCGCCCGGCGGGCAGGGCTCGCTGCAAAAGGTGGATCGCCGCTCCGAGCAGATCCACCTCGTCAATGTCTGGGCGGAGGACATGCACGGCCGCGGCGTGGGCGAGGCGAAGTATCGCTTCCCGTGGACCTATCCCATCCTCTTCTCGCCGCACGACCCGAACGTGCTCTACACCTGCGGCAACGTGGCCTTCCGCTCGACCAATGGCGGCCAAAGCTGGGACCCCATCAGTCCGGATCTGACGCGCGCCGACATGAGCAAACTGGGCGCGTCCGGCGGGCCGATCACGCTGGACACCAGCGGCGCCGAGCACTACGCCACCATCTACACCTTCCGCGAATCGCCGCACGAGGCGGGCGTCTTCTGGGCCGGCAGCGACGATGGGCTGGTGCACATCTCGCGCGACGGCGGCAAGAGCTGGCAGAAGGTCACGCCGCCCGCGCTGCCCGAGTGGAGCTACATCCGCACGGTGGAGCCGTCACCCTTCGACGCCGCGACGTGTTACGTGGCCGCCACACGCTACAAGCTCGACGACCCGGCGCCCTATCTCTTCAAGACCACCGACTACGGCAAGAGCTGGACCGCCATCAGCAAGGGCATTGGCGAGAACGACTACACGCGTGTCGTCCGCGCCGACCCGAACGTACAGGGCGTGCTCTACGCCGGCACCGAGACCGGTCTCTATCTCTCCATCGACGACGGCGCGTCGTGGCAGCGCTGGCAGGGCAACTTGCCGGTCACGCCCGTCTACGACATCAAGATCAAGGGCACCGATCTGGTGCTGGCGACGCACGGTCGCGGCTTCTGGATCTGCGACTATCTGACGCTGCTCTACCAGGCGCTGCAACTCGCCCAGCCCAAGAAGAAGCGCGGCGGCAAGGTCTCGGCCGTAGTGCACACAGTCGCCCCCGGCCTGCTCAAGACCGTGGCCGAGTGGCAGCAGGCACTGCAACTGGCGAGCCAGGAGGTCGTGCTCTTTGCCCCGCGGCGCACCTACCGCGTCCTGCCCGATCTCTTCGCCGACTGGATTCCCACCGAGGGCAAGATCTACGGCATTGGGCTGGGATCGGGGGCGACCATCCTGGCCAAGAAGACGGAGACCGGTCAGTTCGAGCGCGAGATTCTCGACGCCGGCGAAGGCGTGCAACGCGGCGCCGTGGTCGACTACTTCCTGGCCGACGCGCCGGGCGACGACGTGCCGGTGAGCCTGGCCTTCCTCGACGCCGACGGCAACGTCCTGCGAGAGTACGGGCGCAAGCCGGCGGGCTATGCCAAGTGGGACGACAAGCAGAAGAGCCTGGAACCGGGGCCGTGGCTGCCACTCAAGGCAGGCATGAACCGGTTCATCTGGAATCTGCGCCTGCCGGGCGCGGTCAAGGTGCCGGGCAACAAGACCGCCGGCAACGCCAACGAGGGACCCTTTGTGCTGCCGGGCACCTACCAGGTGCGCCTCACCGTCGGCGATAAGAGCATGACGCAGAGCTTTGAACTCGTCAACGACCCGCGCCCGACCGTGACGATGGACGAACTCAAGGAGCAGCAGGCGCTCTTGCTGCGCATCCGCGAAAAGATCTCGTCTGTCCACGCGGCGGTCAACCGGCTGCGCGGCCTGCGCACGCAGATCGAGGCGTGGCAGCGGCGCGCCGGCGACGATGCGGCCATTGCCGGCGCCACCAAGGAAGTGCTGGACAAGCTGGCAGCCATCGAGGACAAGCTCATCCTGCCGGGCGACCAGAAACTGACCTACGGGCTGATCGTACGCTCGCGGTTGAACGAGGGGCTGGCCTCCGTGATTCCGGTGGTCGCCAGCGCCGACGCCGCGCCGACGAAGCAGGCCTACGAACTGGTCGACTTCTACAGCGCCCAGATCGACGAGCAGCTCGCGGCCCTCGATGCCGTCATCGACGGCGAGTTGGCGGAGCTGAACCAGGTGATCCGGTCGGCAGATCTGTCGCCGATCGGGTAGCCGCCGTCAGCGACAAAAAGAAGGGGGGCGACGTATACCAATCACGTCGCCCCCCTCGCATTTGCAGGATAACGTCAAACGTCAACCGTGAAACGTCATGTGTAGCGGCACCACGCCCCATACCTCACGCATCACTCGTCACGCATCACTCGTCACGCATCACTCGTCACGCATCACGTTTGACGCTTGACGCCTCACCCCTCCTCCACCCGCCCCAGCACCGCCACCACATTCTGCCCGCCAAAGCCGAAGGCATTGACGATGGCGTGGCGGGCGTCGACCTGCTCCGGCCGGTTGCCGACGATGTGCAGGTCGATCTCCGGGTCGGGCGTGTAGTTGATCGTGGGCGGGACGATGCCGTTGCGCAGCGCGCAGACCGCGGCGACGACCGACTCGGCGCCTGCCGCGCCCAGCGCGTGGCCCACCATGCTCTTGATACTCGTCACCTTCATGGCATAGGCGGCCTCGCCAAAGGCGCGCTTGATGGCGATCGACTCGCTGATGTCGTTGAGCGTTGTGCCCGTGCCGTGCGCGATGACGACGTCGATCTGGTCGGGCGTCAGGTCCGCCATCGCCAGCGCGCCGGAGAGCGCCCGCGCCGCGCCCGAGCCGGTCGGATCGGGCGCCGTGATGTGGAAGGCGTCGCCGGTCAGCTTGCCGCCCAGTACCTCGGCGTAGAGCGTCGCCCCGCGCGCCCGGGCGTGCTCCTCGGTCTCCAGAATGAGCGCAGCCGCGCCCTCGCCGGCCACGAAGCCGTCGCGATCGATGGAGAAGGGGCGGCAGGCATGTTCGGGATCGTCCGTGCGGCTGGAGAGCGGGCCCATGCGCCCGAAGGCCGCCATGGTCAGCATGGACATGAGCGACTCGCTGCCGCCGGCGATGATGACGTCGGCCTCGCCGCGGCGCAAAAAGTGATAGCCCTCGATGACCGAGTAGTGGCCGCTGGCGCATGCTGCCGTGCTGGTCATGACCGGCCCTTTGGCGCCCACCTCGATGGAGATGAGACACGACACCGCGTTGGCCATGGCGCTGGGCACGACAAAGGGGCCGACGGAGCGCCAGCCCTTTTTCACCACCTCCAGCGCGCCCGCCTCGATCTCGGGGATGCCGCCGCCGCCCGTCGCCATGAGGACGCCGATACGGTCGCTGTTGTCATCCGTGATCTCGAGCCCCGCGTCGGCCAGAGCCTGGCGCGCGACGGCCACGGCAAATTGCGACGAGCGGTGGATGCGCCGCGCCGTCTTGCGATCCATGTAGTCGGTCGGGTCAAAGCCCTTGACCTCGCAGGCAATGTTGTGCGGCATGTCTTCGGTGTCGAAACCGGTGATCCGGCCCGCGCCGGACTTTCCCGCCAGCAGATTCTGCCAGAATGTCTGCACGTCGTTGCCGATAGGCGTCATTGCGCCCATGCCTGTAATGAAAACGCGCGTCATTTGGAAACTCACTTTCGTTTTTTCTGGGAGCGCCTGGTGAGATTCTTCGCCCGGCTGTAAAAAAAGGCGCAGCTACTGCGCCCTTCTGTTCGCTGCACTGTTGCATCCCATTGGCGATGGAGCCAGATCGCCTGGTTCTTTCGGAACCGAGAGCCGTCTGAATTATACCGACAGGCGGCGGTCTACTCAAAATCATCTCGTGAATCCGCAGCGTGCGGCGCGTGCGGACTTGCGGTACAATGGCGAACCAGAACAGATTCACCGCCCGCTCCATTCATGCCGGACGCGACCGCCATGCCTGATGCCACGATCCCCGTCCTTCGCCAATTGAACCTTGCGCTGGATGGCGCCGCCAACCTGCCGCCCGAATTGCGCGACTCGCTCCTGCTCTATTTGCAGCAGTGGGCGGAACCGGCCGAGCAGATCGAGGTCGCCCAGGCGTTGCGCAGCACGCACGGCCAGTTGCCGACCTTGCTCGACTACGAGGCGCACGCCCGCCTGGCGGCGAATGAGCCGGTTGTGGCGCTCGAACTCATCGAACGGCGGCAGCGGCGCAACACGACCATCGCCTCACAGGGGCTCGAGGCGCGCGCGCTGCTGGCATGCGGCCATGCGGAGGGCGCGCGGCGCACTGCCATCGACCTGGCGCGCAGCTACCCGCGCCATGCCGGCGCGCTGGCTGCCGCGACGAGCGTGCTGGCTGCTGCCGACGACTTTGCGGCCGTGGAAGAAGCGGTCGCCGCCTATCTCGACGCCAAGCCCAACGACATGCAGGGCATCCTCTCCATGGCCGCGGCGGCCGCCACCACGGGCCGCGCCGAGATTGCCGATACCTATCTCCAGCGGCTGGGTGCGGGCGTGCCCGCCGGCATTACCGACGAGCAGTTGGTTCAGTTGCGCTGGGTCGCCGACAAGCTGGGCAAGCGCGAAACCGCTGCCGCCGCCGAACTCGAACTCGAGCGCCGCAAGCTCCAGGAATTTTCTGCGCTGCAGACGGCACTGAGTCCCTTCATCGATGCCAGCGAGTCGCTGCCTGCCGACCCTGCCGCCTTCTACCGTCTCAAGACCGGTCCCCAGGCCGTCCAGTTGACGCGCGAGGAGCGCCGGCGCGTGCAAGTCGAAGCCATCCGCCACTTCGGCTTTGACAAGCTGCGTGAGGGGCAGGCGGAGACGATTGCCCTGGCCCTGCTGCGTCACGAGTCGGTGCTCATGGTCATGCCCACGGGTGGCGGCAAGTCGCTCTGCTACCAACTGCCCGCGCTGGTGCTGCCGCGCGCAACGCTGGTCATCAGCCCGCTCATCGCGCTCATGAAGGACCAGGTCGAGGGGCTGCCCAAAGCGGCGCAGGCCCGCGCCACCTTCATCAACAGCACGCTCAGCGAGGGTGAGCTGGCCGCACGCATGGAGGGTGTGGCGCGCGGCGACTACAAGCTCGTCTATGCCGCGCCCGAGCGGTTGCGCCAGCGCTCGTTTCTGCACGCGCTGCGCCGCGCCGGCCTCGATCTCTTCGTCGTCGACGAGGCGCACTGTGTCAGCATGTGGGGCCATGACTTCCGGCCCGACTACCTCTTTATCCAGCAGGCGCGCCAGGAACTGGGCAGCCCGCCCGCGCTGGCCATGACCGCCACGGCACCGCCGCGTGTGCGCGACGAAATCGTCGAGTACATCAGCGATTCGGAACAGGGCGACGACAGCCTGCTGGTGCCGGCGCGGCCGACGATCATCACGCTCGATATTTTCCGGCCCAACCTGCACCTCTCGGCCCTGCAATTTCACAATGAGGATGAGAAGCTCGCCGCACTTGTGCACTACGTCGGCGAGACCGCGGGCAGCGGCATCGTCTATGTCAGCACGCGCAACCGCGCCGAGACCATCGCCGCCGCGCTGCGTCGCACGGGCGTCAAGGCCGAGGCGTACCATGCCGGCCTCGCCGATCGCGGGCCGGTGCAGGATCGCTTCATGAGCAACCAGACGCGCGTCGTCGTCGCCACCATCGCCTTCGGCATGGGCATCGATAAGCCCGACATCCGCTTCATCGTTCACTTCCACCCGTCGCGCAGCCTGGACGCCTATTACCAGGAGGTGGGGCGCGCCGGCCGCGACGGCAAGATTAGCCATGGCGTGCTCTTCTACAGCCAGAACGACTGGGCGAATCTGCGCCGCTGGGCGCGTGCGGACGAATACTCGATCGGCTTTCTCCAGCGTGTCTATGCCGCCGTCGCAACGCAATTGGGGCGCCCGCTGCCCGTGCCGGACGACAGCGATGCGGCGACTGAGCAGGAGCAGGCCAACGGCACAGCGACGCCAGAGGAACCCGCCGCGGAAAGTGCGGCGCCGGTCGAGGACCCTGATGCCACGCTGGTCGGCCCTGTCGATCTGCGCCGCTTGCAACAGGTCCTCACCAGCGACGAGACCTCGGTGCGCGTGGGCGTGAGCATGCTGGAGCGGGCCGGGCTGCTGGTACGCGGTTTTGACCTGCCGCGCGAGGTCGAGATCGTGGTGCCACGTCGCATCCCTGCCGGCACGCTGGACGATCGCACGGCGGCGCGCCTCTTCAAGGGGCTGCAACTGGGGCCGGGGCAGAATGCCTCCTTTGCCCTGACCGACATTGCCCGCTTTATGCGCTGGCCGCTGCCCGAGGCGGAAGCGCGCCTCTTGCGCGTCGCCGAGCACGGCGCCTTCACCGTGCGCCCCGGGCGCCGTGCCATGCTGATTGAACTGCCGCCCACCCCGGCGGACGTGCGCGGGCCCATTGAAATGCTGCTCGCCCAGTCCAATGCTGTCGCCCAGCGCCGCATCGACGACGTCATCGGCTACGCCACCACGGAGAGCTGCCGCCACGGCTACATCAGCGCGCACTTCGGCAGCCCGATTCGCACCACCTGTCCCGTCTGCGACAACTGCACCGGCGTGCGGCCGGACATCCCCATGCCCGAGCGCGTCGAACACCTCATGCCCGACGACGCCGACATCGAGCCGCTCATCATCGACTGCCTCATCAGCCTGCCGCGGCCGGTGGGGCGCAACGGCCTGGCGCGCATCCTCACCGGGTCGCTGCGCGCGCCGGTAGGACCGGACCAGGCCCGCCACTTCGGCGCGCTCAAGCCCATCGGCGAGGCGGGCGTGCTGGCCTACGTCGACGACCTCATCGAGTCGAACCGGCTGCGCCAGTACACGCGGCAGGAGTACCCCGTGCTGGCGCCTACCCTCAGCGGTCGCATCGAGGCAGAGGTGTGGCTGGCCGAGCACCCCGAACTGGCCGACTACGGCGAGGCGAGTGTGGTCGACGACATCGCTGCCAGCGACGCTGCACCCCAGGAGGAACGCTTCACCGCGCTGCAGAAGGCGCTCTGGCGCTGGCGCAAGAGTCTCTCCGAACAGTTGGGCCAGCCCGCCTACGTCATCATGCACAATGACCTCATGCTGCGCGTTGCGGAAACCCGGCCGCAGAGTCTCGAAGAACTGGCCGGCCTGCCGGGCATGGGCACGCAACGGCTGCAACACTACGGCGCCGCTATCCTCGACATTATCAAGCTGACGCCGGCGCAGGAGGGCGATGCTGCGCTGCTGGCGACCCAGCGCACCGCGGCCGACGCGGCTGCCAGCGCCGCGCGTGCTACCGCCGAGGCCACGCGCGAGCAGGCGCCGCAGGTCGAACGCCAGGTCTTTCTGCGCCTGCAAGAGATGCGCCAGAAGATGGCAATCAACAGCCGTTCCAAGGCCTTCGAGATAGCCGGCAATCCGCTGCTCAAGGAAATTTCGCGGCGCGCACCGACCGGCCTGGACGACCTGCGCGCCATCCCCGGCTTTGCCGAGAGCGGGCTGGCGACCGAGGCCACGCAAATTGTGACCATGATTGCGGCGGTGCGCATGCAGTACGGGTAGCCTGAAAAGGTGTACGGGCGCAGTTTTTCGCCCTGTCCGTTCAATGTTAAACTGTCACTCCGACTCAGGGAAGAGCTTGCGCCATCCCTGAGTTTTTTTCGGGAAGAGCGACGAGACCTTCGTTTCAAGGGAAAGGAAGCGAGCATGTTGATTGCAAACAATATCACCGAGTTGATCGGGAAGACCCCGCTGGTGCGTATCAACCGCCTGGCGGGCGACGCCCAGGCCACGATCGCGGCCAAGCTGGAGTTCTTCAACCCGGCCGGCAGCGTCAAGGATCGCATCGGGCTGAGCATGATCGAGGCGGCGGAGGCGGCCGGGTTGCTGGGGCCGGAGACGGTCATCCTGGAGCCGACGAGCGGCAACACCGGCATTGGCCTGGCGTTTGTCGCTGCGGCCAAGGGCTACAAGTGCACGCTGGTCATGCCGGAGACGATGAGCGTGGAGCGCCGGCTGCTGCTGCGCGCCTATGGCGCCGACCTGGTGCTGACGCCGGGGCCGGAGGGCATGAAGGGCGCCATCCGCACTGCCGAGGAGATGGCCGCGGCCGACAGCCGCTACTTCATCCCGCAGCAGTTCATGAACGCGGCCAACCCCGCCGTACATCGCGCCACGACCGCCGAGGAAATCTGGAACGACACCGACGGCCAGGTCGACATCCTGGTCTCCGGCGTGGGCACCGGCGGTACGATCACCGGCGTGGCCGAAGTCATCAAGGCGCGCAAGCCCTCGTTCCAGGCCATCGCCGTGGAGCCGGCGGCGTCGCCCGTCCTCTCCGGCGGCAAGCCCGGCCCGCACAAGATCCAGGGCATCGGCGCCGGCTTCGTGCCGGACATCCTGAACACGTCGATCATCGACGAGGTGATCGCGGTGAGCAATGACGACGCCTTCGCCACGGCGCGCCGCGCCGCCACGGAAGAGGGGCTGCTCATCGGCATCTCGTCCGGCGCGATCCTGAGTGCCGCAATCCAGGTCGCCAATCGCCCGGAGAACGCCGGCAAGCTGATCGTGGCGATCATTCCGTCCAACGGCGAGCGTTACCTCAGCACCGACTTGTTTGCACACCTGCGCGAGTAGTACGTCGAGCGGCGCGGGCGGCGGCACAGCCACACCCGCCCGCGCCGTTCCACCAGCAGGCAGGAGGTTTACCATGTTTGCCCGACTTCACGACGATATCCGCGTTGTCTTTGAACGCGACCCGGCCGCCCGCAGCGCGATCGAGGTGCTCATCTGTTACCCCGGCCTGCACGCCCAGTGGTTCTACCGCGTCGCGCACTGGTTCTGGGTGCGGCGCTTGCATACGCTGGCGCGCTTGGTCTCGCACCTGGGCCGCTTCTTCACCGGCATCGAGATCCACCCCGGCGCCACCATCGGCCGCAACTTCTTCATCGACCACGGCATGGGTGTCGTTATCGGCGAGACGGCCGAGATCGGCGAGAACGTGACGCTCTATCACGGCGTGACGCTGGGCGGCGTGAGCTGGCGCAAGGAGAAGCGCCACCCGACCGTAGGCGACCATGTCGTCATCGGCGCCGGCGCCAAGGTGCTCGGCCCCATCGTCATCGGCGAGTACTCGCGCATCGGCGCCAATTCGGTCGTCGTCAAGGATATCGAGCCGCACTCGGTGGTCGTGGGCGTGCCGGGGCGTGTGCGGCGCCGGGCGGGCGAGGCGGTGGAGGATCACCAGCACGAAGATCTCCAGCACAACGTCCTGCATGACACCACGATGGATCTATTGCAGCAGATTTCGGCGCGCCTGGCCGCGGTCGAAGCGGAGATCGCGCAGGACGAGATCCAGTTCGAGGCGCAGAAGGTTGTGGAGACAAACGGCTATCAAGGGCCGTGGGGCATCTAGCGCACTGGATGTAAGAAACCGAGCTTCTCCGAGAAGCTCGGTTTCTTGGCAGACCTAGCCCGCCGTCCTGTAGTGTTCCTCGCTCATCTGGCGCAGACGATCCGCCGCCTGTTCCGCGGTGATATCGCGCTGCGGCATCCCCAGCATCTCATAACCGACCATGAACTTCTTGACCGTCGCCGAACGCAGCAGCGGCGGGTAGAAGTGCGCGTGGAGCTGCCAGTGCGCGTGGCGCTCGCCGTCGGTCGGCTGGCCGTGCCATCCCATGCTGTAGGGGAAGCTGGTCTCAAACAAATTGTCATAACGGGTGGTCAGCCGCTTGAGGATGTCGGCCAGCGCGTCGCGTTCGTCGCCGCTCAGCTCCGGCAGGGCGAGCACGTGGCGCCGCGGCAGCAGCAGCGTCTCGAAGGGCCATACCGCCCAGTAGGGCACCAGCGCGACCCAGTGCCGGTTCTGCACGACGATGCGTTCGCCCGCCTCGATCTCGCGCGCCAGGTAGTCGAGCAGGAGGGGCTGGCTGTGGCGCGCCAGGTAGGCGCGCTGAGTGGCGTCTTCCTTGGCCGGCTCCACAGGCACGGTATGGTTGGCCCAGATCTGCCCGTGCGGGTGCGGGTTGGATGAACCCATGACCGCGCCGCGGTTCTCGAAGATCTGGACATAGCCCACGTCGGGTCGCGCCCCCAACTCCTCCACCTGCTGCGCCCACACGTCGACCACGCGGCGAATGTCGCCCAGTTCCATCTCCGGCAGCGTCAGGTCATGGCGCGGGCTGAAACAGATGACGCGACAGGTGCCCGTCTCCGCCTCGGTCTGGAAGAGTTCGTCGTCGTTCACCGGTCCGCTGGGGCTGCCGGGCAGCAGCGCAGCAAAGTCGTTGTCAAAGACGAAGGTGCTGGCATATTGCGGGTTGCGCTTGCCGCCGGCGCGTTCGTTGCCGGGGCAGAGATAGCAGGTCGGGTCGTACGGCAGGCGCGTCTCGGGCGCGCTCTTCTCCACCTGCCCCTGCCACGGGCGCTTGGTGCGATGGGGCGAAACCAGGACCCACTCGCCGGTCAGGGCATTGCGCCGGCGGTGGGGATGTTCGGTCGGTTCAAAGGCGATTGTTGTCACTGTACATCCCTCACGCTTCTGCGGCATTCATGGCCAGGGCGATGGCGCCCAGCACGCCCGCGCGGTTGCCCAGCCCAGGCGGTACGATATACTCGTCGATGTGCTCCAGGATCTCGGCTTTCTGCACATAGCCGTTGAGCAGCGCCTGGACATTCTTGCGCAGCATGGGGAAGATCTGCTCCTGATCCATGACGCCGCCGCCCAAGATGATGCGCTGCGGCGAGAGCATGAGCGTGATGTTGGTCACGCCCAGCGCCAGGTAATGCGCCTCCAGCGCCCACGCCGGGTGCTCGGGCGCCAGGTCACGGCCG
Source organism: Caldilineaceae bacterium (assembly GCA_020634815.1). GTDB lineage: Bacteria > Chloroflexota > Anaerolineae > Caldilineales > Caldilineaceae > Caldilinea. Next base: position 120,306 of record JACKBA010000004.1, read on the forward strand.
GACGTCTGCCAGCGCGCCTCGATGGCCGGCCCGCAGGCCAGCCCTTCCCAGCAGTCGCCGTGATAGGGGCAGTTGCCGCCGTAGGGGTCGCGCTCCCAGTCGTGCGGGATGCGCGTGTGACCCATCTCGGCGTGCATGAGCCCGTGCAGCATCTGGCCGTTGACCATGCCGCCGCCGCCCAGCCCCGTGCCGATGGTCAGGTAGACGAAGGTGTCCAGCCCCAGCGCCGCGCCCCAGCGGTGCTCGCCCAGCGCCGCGCCGTTGACATCCGTGTCGAAGCCCACCGGAATGTCCAGCGCGCCGCGCAGCCGCCCGACCACATCCGTGTGGGCCCAGTAGGGCTTGGGCGTCGTCGTCACGTAGCCGAAGGTCGGCGACGCGGGGTTGGGATCGACGGGGCCGAAACAGGCCACGCCCACCGCCGCCAGCGGCTCCTGCTGCGCGTGACGGCGGAAGAAATCGACCGCCTGGGCCAGCGTCTCGTCGGGTGCGGTGGTGGGAAAGCGGATCTCATCGCGGATATCGTCGGGGCCCGTGCCTACGGCACAAACGAACTTCGTCCCCCCGGCTTCAATGCCACCATATAAGGCCATTGTCATGCTCCTGCTCTTGCTTTTGGAACCGGCACTTTGTTTCTTGCAGTGTAGCACGCATCTCGGCGCAGGCGAAGTAGGCCAAGTCAGCCCGGGTCTACTACACGGTTGGGGCAGATAATAGCCGCATCTCCGCCTGACCTTCCGGGAAGGGGTCAGATGTTCTCTGCGCAACCGACAATTGTCACCGACCCCTTCCCGGAAGGTCGGGCGCCCCCAACTTGAATTAGACCCGCGTCAGCCCAAAGGGAGGGAACTGGCGCAGCCACTCCCGCCGGAGAAACCCTGCGCGCAGCCCGTCAGTCGCTGGCGGCAACCTCGATGATGGCCTGGCCGTTCGTCAACTCGATAAGCGCGGCCTGGAAAGCATCCAGGTGTTCGAGGGGCAGCTTGATGCGATAGCCGGCGTCGACGCCAAACTCCTGGCTGACAATCGTGGCTTCATAGGCGGGCAGCATGCGTTGCAGCGGCGTGATGGCCGCGTAATCCACAACCAGGTCGAGCGTGGCGCTCGGCACGCGCTCGACGGTGGGCAGCGTTGCCAGCGCCAGTTGCACGCCGCCGCTGTACGCCTTGACCAGCCCGCCGGTGCCCAGCAGCGTCCCGCCGAAATAGCGCGTGACGACGGCGGTCACGTCGCCGATGCCGGCATGAAGCAGGACGGTGAGCATGGGCCGGCCGGCTGTGCCGTGCGGCTCGCCGTCGTCACTCATCCCCGCCTGGCCCGTGCTGCCCGGCGGCCCGATCACGTGCGCCCAGCAATTGTGCGAGGCGTCGGCAAACTCGGCACGCATCGTGGCGAGGAAATCACGCGCCTCGGCCAGCGTCGGCGCGTAGGCCACCGTCGTGATGAAGCGGCTGCGCTTGATTTCCTCTTCGACGCGATGGATCGCTGCCGGAATCAGGTATCGTTCGGCTGTCATTGGGTGCTGTCGGATCGATGGAGATGCCGGGTCATAGCCGATGGCGATAATCGCCAGCATCCGCTATGACCCGTACAGGCAGGCCGGCTGTCACCGGCCGAGGAGATCCTCTTCGTCAAGATCGTCGAGTTCCTCGTCGAGATCATCGTCGACCTCGTCGTCCTCCAGATCGAACTCGTTGTCGTCATCCAGGTCGGCAAGCTCGTCGTCGGAACTGTCCAGCCGCGCCCAGTCGTCCAGGTCGTCGCTGTCCGCGTCGTCGCCGTCGTAGGAGTAACCGTCCAGATCATCCCACTCTTCACTGTCGTCGTAGGCCACGTCGACCTCGATCGGGTGGGTGCTGATCACTTCCAACGACACGCCACAGTTGGGGCAGACGACGCGCTGCCCAAGGCGAACTCGCCCGCTCAGATTCAGTTCGGCGTCACATTCGACGCATAAGGCTGACATACCCGCAATCCTTTTTTTGTGCGCAGTCCCCTGGCCGAAATGGCCAGGAACGCGCGCCAGGGCCAATTGCTCCTTCACAAACAGTTCTACCAGCTACTGACGTAATAGCACGAAAAAGGAGGCGGCGCAAGAGTCAAGAGGCATAAAGTTCGCGGTTTTTAACATTTTGACGGTTGGATGGGGGATGAGGGGATGAGGGGATGAGGGGATGACAGGATGAGCGGTTGTAGCAGTCACCCCCTCATCCCCTCACCATCGTCTCAACTACCTCCGCACCAACGGCATATACAACACCCCCTGCGGCGCCAGCACGTACGCGTTCGACGCGTTCGTCGACGGGTTGGCCACGCGCACCAGGCCGCCGGCGCGCACGTCGTCGTAGGTCAGCGTCGCGCTGAGCACGTACGCGTTGAGGGAGGTCGTTGGCCGCGCCGAGCCGTTGATGCGCACCTCGGCGCCTGCCACGAAGTCGTCGCCGCTCACCAGCAGCTTCGGCCCGCCGTCGTAGTCGAGCATGACCGCCGTCACCTGGGCAACGGGGTTCTGCCCCGCCGCCAGCACGCGGAAGCCACGCGGCAGCGACTCGGGCGCGCCCGGCGTGAAGACCGTCACGTTGGCCGTGGTCGCCGTGGCCAGGTCAGCCGCCGCGAGCTGCATCTTCAACACGCCCCCGTCCTGCACGATCGTCGGCCGCGCCGCGCCGTTCCAGTAGGCGACCGACGGCGCGCCGGCCAACGTGGAAAAGTTGCTGCCCAGCACCGTGATCCACTGCTCGGCCGCGCCGGCGCCCAGCGAGCCGGGCTGGAAGCCGCTGATCGCCGCCTGCACGGGGCTGCTGCCGTCGCTCACGGCAAATGCTACCGGTCGCGAAGCCGCTGCCGCACCGGCCTGCGCCGCCTGCACGGCCGCCGCCTCGTTGACGACGCTGAAGGCCAGCGGCCCCGGCGCCACCACATCCGTGGCCGACAGCTCGACAAGCAGCGTGCTGGCGTTGATGTAGGTCGTCTTCACCGCCACGCCGTTGAGCAACGCCTGGCTCTGTGCCGAGAAGCCGGCGCCCGAGATGACCACGTTCAGCGGCTCGCCGCCCACCGTGGCCGCGGCCGGGCTCAGGCTGGCGATGGACGGGATCGGCGCCGCGCCGGCCGCCGCGATCGTCATGACCAGGGCGGCCGAGTCGCCGCCGCCGGGCGCCGTCGTGCGCACCTGCACGGTAGCCGTGCCCGCGCTCGCCTTGAGTGCGGCCGGCACCGCGGCCGTGAGCTGGCGGTCGGTGTTGAAGGTCGTCGCCAGCGGCGCGCCATTCCACAGCACGACCGAGTCGGCGTAGAAGCCGGCGCCGTTGACCGTCAACGTGCTGTCGGCGCTGCCCGCCGTTACCGACGCCGGCGACAGGTTCTGCACCACCGGCGCGCGGCGTTGGCTGCGCATGTGCAGCACGCCCTTGCCGTCGAAGAGCGCGGCATAGACGTTGCGTCCATCGGGCGGCGCCACCAGGAAAACCGGGCTGTCTGCCGCGAGGGCGCCCTGGCCGGCCACTGCGCTGAGTTGGCCCGTCTGCCAGTCGCGCGCATAGACGTTGACGCCGTCGCCATTCCACAGCGCCACCATCAGCCGCTCGCCGTACTCATCCTGGCTGATGAGGATGTGATACGGGTCCACGCCCACGGCGACCGCCTCCTGCAATTCGATGGAGCCATCGGCCGTACTGCGCCGCAGGATCTGCACCGCATCCTCGTTGAGGCTGGAGACGTAGAGAAAGCGGCCGTCCGGGCTGATGGCCAGCTCGATGGGCCCATCCAGCGCTACCGTGGGGCCGGCCACGTCGCTCACGTGCGTCAGGTACTTGAGCGTACCGTTGGCCTGGCGACTGAAGGCGATCACCGTGTCGGCGTCGCGCGCGGCGACGTAGACGTTGGCGCCGTCCGGGCTGACCAGCACGCCGAAGGGGCCGTTCAGGATCGGCAGCCCGTCGACCGTTGTCGTCATGCGCTGCGACACGCCGAGCGCCCCCGTGGTCGTATTGCGCGTCAGCACGGTGAGCGAGTCGTCGTTGATGCCGGTGACGTAGAGATTCTGGTCGTCAGGGCTGATGTCGAGCGCCCGTGCGCCGCCCATGGTTCCAATGGGGCAGAACTTGATGGGGTTGACGCCGCAAAGCTGCGTGGTGCTGCTCGTCAAGCTGTTGGCAAAGGTGAGCGCGCCGTTGGTATCGCGGTTCGCCGTGACGATGCCGTTGCCGCCAAAGCTGGTGTAGTAGACATTCTTGCCGTCCGCACTGTAGCGGATGCCGGTAATCGTGTTCATGCCAGGCGCGTTGAACTTGGTCTGGAAATTCAGGAAACCGGACGCGGCGTTGGGGATCGAGTAGATGGCGATCTCGTTGTTGTCCCAGTGCCCGGCCAGAAGCTGGCTGCCATCCGGGCTGAGCGCCATGCCCATGATGCGCTGTTGCGGCAGCTCCTGCGATGTGGCTGAAATGGCCAGCGGCTCCGGGCTAGGCGCGGGGACGCCCTCGCACGAGATGCCGTAGGAGAGCAGCGGGTTGAGCGGGTCGTTGGTGGCGATCTCCAGCGTGCCGGTGAAGATGCCCGGCGCGTTGGGCGCGCACGTCACGTCGATCGTCATCGTCTGCCCCGCTGGCACCGTGACATCCTGGTGCGTGCCGGCCGCGCTCACCGCCGCGCCGATGTTCAGCACGAACTTGATCGTGTCGCCCAGCACATCCTTGAGGTTGACCGTGGCCGCCATGGGGTTGGCGCCCTGGTTGCCGACGCTGATCTTCGCCGTCGTCTGGCCGCCGGGCGGCGCCTGCCCCGCACTGATGGGGCCGGGCGGTTGGTTGCGCCACGCCAGCGGGCTGTCCGGGTCGCCCTTCATCGCGCACGAGATCGGGTAGTTGAACTTGGGCGTCTCCGGCAGGTCGGTCAGGATCGTGATCATGCCGTCGTGCCAGCCCATGCTCGTCGGCGCGCAGCGGAAGGTGAGCGTCGTCGACTGGTTGCGCCCCAGTCCACCGCTCGTCGGGCCGTCGACCAGGCTGAAGACCCCGCCCGCGCTGTTCTCGATGAGCATCTGCCAGGCGATGCTGCCGCCGCCCTTGTTCTCGATGCGCAGCGTCTGGTCGCTCGTCCAGCTCTTGCCGAAGATCGTCAGCGGGAAGAAGAAGCCCGCGCCGGCCGGTTTGTCCGAGTTCCACTGCGGCGGCAGCGTGCCCACCTCCAGCGCGCCCGCGTCGCACTCGGGACCGACGGGCCGGTCGCCGCCGATCTGATCCTTGGCGACCAGGAAGAGCGGCTGGATCGCCGGGTCGGTGCAGTAGCCTGCCTCGCCCAGATCGAGCGCCGGGCTGGTGCCGCCCACCTTGACCGAGAGGAATTCGGCTTCGGGCAGGTTGGGGCCGCCGTTGTTGGCCAGCGACTCCAACTGGATCGCGCCCGTGTTCTGCACGATGACGTCGGTAAGGGTCTTGTCGACATTGGGATCGCCCGACACCCGCTGGCAGACCTTCTTGAAGATGTTGCCGCCGTAGGAAGAGAACGAGCCAGAGCACGCCGAATCGACGATCGAGTTCGCCAGGTAGAAGGTGCCGCTCTGGATGTTGCCGACGTTGGTCGATTCCTGGTTGTTGTCCTTGGCGCGCACCACCGTCGAGTGCCAGACGTTGACCGTGCCGCCGTTGTTGATCGCCGGCGCGCCGTTGAGCAGGAAGTTGTGGCCGTTCTCGATGCCGCCGCCGCTCGTCGCCAGATTGTCCGCCACCGTGCTGTTGACGACGTACAGGGTGCCGCCCGTGCGGTTCATGATTGCGCCGCCCACCGACGCCTCGTTCTCGTGGATCGAGGTGCGCCGCATGATCAGCGTGCTGTCGTTGAGCACGGCGCCGCCGAGCGTCAACGGCACGGCCGACCCGTCGGGCCGCGCCTTGTTGTCGCTGATGGCCACGTCGAGCAGGCGCAGGTCGCCCTGGTTGTAGATGGCGCCACCGCCCTTGGATCGCTGCGTGTAATTCTTGAAGAATTGCACGCGCTCCAGCTCCATGTAGCCCTTGTTGTAGAGCGCGCCGCCGCCGCTCTGGTCGTCGCCGAACTGGTAATTGCCCGGCCAGCCCGCGGGCACGTCGGTCTGGTAGACAAAGTTCTCGCTGAACTTGCTGTCGCGCAGGATGGGGTGGGTGACCTCGCTGCCGCCAAAGCCGGCATAGGCGCCGCCGTTCACCTCGGCGTGATTCTTGAAGAAGTCGCAGCGGTCAAGCAGCACCTGCACGCCGCCGCTGGAGATGGCGCCGCCGGCGTTGCGCGCCCGGTTCTCGTTGAACTTGCTCTTGACGCAGTAGAACGCGCCCGTATCGACCGCCACCGCGCCGCCGTCGCCGTTGCCCACCGTGTTGTCGGCCACGTTGCGATAGAACTCCACCTCGGTCACGCGCGCCGCGCCGCCGCCCTTGACCCAGATCGCGCCGCCAAAGGGCCGCCAGCCATTCTGCAGCTTGAGCTTGCTCAGGATCAGCTCGCCGCCGCCGACGATGAAGATGCCCTCGGCGCGGTTGCCCTTGCCGTTGCCGTCGATGGTCACCGCGCCCTTGCCGTCGATGACGATCTTCTTGGTGATGTTGGGCAACTGTTCGTTGCGCGTCAGCAGGTAGGTGCCGCCCGGCAGCACGATGTCGTACTCCGTGAAGTTGCCGATCGACGCCGCCCCGCACCCCTGGTTGCCCTGCGGGTTGCCGGAGACCGTCGCCTGCAGCGCCTCACGCAGCGAGCACTTGGACTTCGCCTGCGTATTCGTGTCCGTGCTCCACTCATCGACCAGCGTGTTGACGGTGATGGTGAACCCTGCGCTGTGTTGCTCGGCGGGCATCACCGCCGCCGGCGCCGCGATCGCGCCATCGCCAGGGTCGCCGTCCGGCAGGCCGTCCTGGGCGAGAAGAGGTGTGTTGATTGTGGACATCAACAATGATAGCACGCAGGCAAGCAGCAGCAAGCGCCGCCAGACAATTCGCGATTGCATAGACATCCTTTCGGCCGTGGACCGAACTCAGTTGTCGTGGGAACATTCCGCCGCAAGATTGCGGCAGACGGAGAATTGTATTCCGAATTTTGTGGAACGCAAGTGCGAACAGCGCCGCGGATGTACGACACCTCTGGGGCAAATAACGTCCCCGGCACAGTGCAGCGGCCGATGCTACAACCAAAGTGCTTGGGCACATTGCCAGGGACGCACTGCACACCCCGGCGCCGCGCCGCCGCTATCCCTCGAAGCGGATCTCCTGCGCGCCATGCCACAACACACGCTCGCCGATGGCACGTAGGTGTTCGCGCCCCTCGACGACGGTGAGGAAATGGTTGCCGGCGAGTTGGCCCAGCTTGCTGGCGAAGTGCGTGGCGCCGTAGGGAAAGAGGATCTCCGTCTCGCTGTAGCCACCGGGGTAGAAGAGGATCTCGCCCGGTGCGGGATAGCTGGTGGCGTTCTCAAAGTCGACATCCAGGCGGAAATCGCCCAGCGGGATCCAGCACGCCTCGCCACTCCACCGCGCGTGGATGATGCGCTGTGTGTAGGGCAGCAGCGCGCTGAATGCCGCAACCGTGCGCGGGGCAGCCGCTTCCTCGAACCGCGCCACCAATTCATACCCCGCCACAACAACCCTCACCATCCGCATGGAACCCTCCAGATAGCACGCTGATGACGCGGATTGGGCGGATTTGCACGGATCCTTTCTTGATCCGCGTTTATCCGCTCAATCCGCGTCATCCGCGTGCCAGTCTTCTATCCAATCGCTGCCTTGACGCGGGCTTCGTTCATCGGCAGTTGGTAGAGGCGCCTGCCCGTCAGCGCGTAGACCGCATTGGCGATCGCCGGCGCCACGGGGCCGATGGGCGGCTCGCCCACACCACGCGGCCGGCCGTCGCCCGCCTCCAGCAGCACGACCTCTACGGCCGGCGCCTCCTTCATCGTCAGTAACGGGTACTTGTCGAAGTTCGCCGGCACGACCTGCCCATCCTGCACCGTCATCTCCTCCAGCAGCGCCGAGCCAACGCCCCACATGACGTTGCCCTCGACCTGCGCCGTGGCGCCGTCGGGATTGACGGTCAGACCGCAGTCCATGGCCGCCGACACCTTGTGCACGCGAATCTTGCCCGTCGTCTGGTCGATCGATACCTCGGCCACCATGGCGACCGCCGTGCCCACGTCGATCGTGCCGGCGATGCCGCGCGCACGACCTTCCGGCGCCGGCGTTCCCCAGCCGCCCAGGTCGGCCGCCGCTTGCAAGACCTTCTTGAGCCGGCCCGAATCGCCGTCGTCGCTCAGGTTGCGCAGCCGGAAGGCCAGCGGATCGACGCCGGCCGCAACGGCCAGTTCGTCCATAAAACTCTCCACGGCGAAGGTGTTGGGCAGCAGCCCCAGCCCGCGCCACCAGCCCGTGCGCAGCGGCAATTCGCAGCGCCATGCCACGGTGCGCTTGTTCGGCACGTCATAGCGAATCGTCGCCCCGCGGTAGGCGCCGAAATCAGCACCCATGACCGCGCTCATAAAGGGCGGCAGGAAGTCGAAGGCCACGTCGCCGCTGGCCTGGCGGTGCTCGATGGCGAGCAGGTTGCCCTCGCCGTCGACACGGCCGTATAGCTTGTGGTGCGTCATGGGGCGGAAGTAGCCATGGCGCATATCGTCGGTGCGCGACCAGCCCACGTGCACGGGCGCGCCCGCGGCCTTGGCCAGCCGCGCTGCCTCGATGGCCACTTCCCAGCCCGCCTTGCGCCCGTAGCCGCCGCCCAGGTAGGTGGGAATGATCTCCACGATCTTCTCGTCCACGCCGATGGCCTTGGCCACCTCGCTGCGCACGAAACCCTGCCCCTGCGTCGAGCACCAGACGCGCACGCGGTCGGGCTGCACGTCGGCCAGCGCGGCCTGCGCCTCCAGCGGCGTGTGGATGGCAAAGGGCGTGCGATACTCAGTGGTGACGCTCGTCTCTTCCTGGAGCAGGCGCGCCGCATTGCCCACGTCCTGGATCGTTATGCCGTTGCCGTTGCCCACGGTGACGATGGCTTCCAGCTCCGCCTGCTGCCACAGACGGCCTTCGTCCCACTCGCTGCTCATCTGTGCCACGGCCGCATACGCTTCCGGCCGCGAGTCCGCCACCACACCCGCAAAATCATCCTCGACGACGACCTTGACGACGCCGGACATGCCTTCGGCGCTGCCCGGTCCCAGCGACTTCACCGTCGCGGAGATCGTGGGTGGGCGCACGATCGCGCCGTACTTCATGCCCTCCAGCCGCGCATCCATGCCGTAGACCGCGCGACCGGTCACCTTGGCCGGAATGTCGACGCGCTTGAGCGGCTGGCCGATGACCTTGTACTCCTGCCAGTTCTTGACCGGCACCGCTTCCTTCGGCACCTCCCACTCGCTCTTGCTGGTGGCCACGGTGTAGAAGTCGACCTGCTGCGCCGGATTGTCCTTGGCGGCAAAGGCGCGCTCTATCACCACGACCTCCTCGGGCGGGATGCCGAGGATTGCTGCTGCCTCACCGGCCAGCATGGCGCGAAACGTCGCTGCGGCTGTCAGCAGCGGCTCGAAGACGCCGGTCACGGAACTGCTGCCGCTGGTCATGAGCGAGTCACCCATCTCGCGGCCGGTGGAAGCCTGCGCCACGTCGAGATCTTCCCAGGCCACACCCAACTCTTCGGCCGCGACCTGTGCCAGCGACGTGTGGATGCCCTGGCCCATCTCGACCTTCATCAAGTAGAGGCGCACGCGGCTGTCGGGCAGCACCTCGAACCACGCCGCCGGATCTTCGGGGAAATTGCCGGGCGGCCCTTCGGCGCCTTCGAAGACGCCCGCCAGGCGCAGCCGCACCCACGGCACGCCGTAGACGTAACCCAGCGCCAGCCCGCCGCCGACCACGCCCAGCCCGATGAGAAAGCCGCGGCGTGAGGGGCGCCAGCGACGCTTCTTCGCCGGCGTTTCTTGTTGCGTCAATTCCGGCTCTGGCGTCACACCGTCCGCCGGTTCGAGATTGGGCGATTGCGAGATTGGGGTGTCGCTCATGCGCTCACCTCCTGCATCGTAGCCACGCCGTTCATCGTGCCCGCCGCGGCCACGACCGCCTGCTTGATGCGGTGATAGCAGCCGCAGCGGCAGTAATTCTCGCCCATGGCCTCGATGACGTCGTCCTCGCTCGGCGCCGGGTTCTGCTGGAGGAAGGCCGCCGCCGTCATGATCTGGCCGCTCATGCACCAGCCGCATTGCGGCACCTGCGCGTCGATGAAGGCCTGCTGCACCGGATGCAGCGTAAGCGTGCCGTCGGCGTTCTCGGTGGCCAGGCCTTCGATGGTGGTGATCTCCTTGCCTTCCACCAGCGTCAGCGGCGTGATGCACGAGCGCGTCGCCACGCCGTCGACCAGCACCGTGCAGGAGCCGCAGATGCCGGCCGCGCAGCCGATCTTGGTGCCGGTCATGCCCAGCTCGTCGCGCAGCACATACACCAGCAGCGCGCCCGGTCCGCCGTCGATCTCTTTTTCCGTTCCGTTGATCCGTAGATTCATACCTCTATCCCTGTGACTTGGAGTGGATGGCTCTCCCACATGGCGAATTTGTGCCTCACCATGCCACAGGCGCGATCAAAACTCAGGTATGCGCTCTCCAATTGGTGAAGGGATGTGGGGATGTGGGGGTGACAGGATGACAGGATGAGGGGATGCGGGGATGTAGGGATGACAAGATGAGGGGATGACGGGATGAGGGGATGACAAGATGAGGGGATGACAGGATGAGGGGATGGGATGACGAATTGACCATTGACCGTTGACAATTGACCATTCTCTTCATCTTGTCATCTTGTCATCTTGTCATCTTGTCATCTTGTCATCTTGTCATCCCTACATCCCTCACCTTTTCCCTACATCACCCTCCCAACACCAGCGTCCCCCACTCCGTCGGGTTGTCGTGCGTCGTGCGCGCTGGTGAGGCGGAGAGCACCGTCTGCTGCGCCGGCGTCTCGGCGTCGTTGTCGTTGAGGCTGAGGTTGAAGCCAAAGCGCGCGCCGGGCTGTGCCTCGGCGCTGCCCATGTCGAAGTAGAGCCACGGCACCAGCACTTCGATGTTGTACTGGCCGGGTGTCACCGTCACGGCGCCCGGCGGGTCGAAGCGGCTCTCCGCGGCCAGCGGCAGCCAGCGATAGCCGCGCACATACTGGAACGCGGAGTCCGGCGCCAGCCCGATCTGCGTGTCGTCGTCATTGGCGCGCGTGTCGGCGAAGTCGTCGGCCAGCCGCCGGTCGAACTGGATCTCGATGCCGTCGCCCTGCCACTGGTCGCTGCCGTCCGGCCCGGATCGCAGCACGTCGTCCGTTATCTGCACGGCGACATACAGCCCATCCGCCGACCACATGAGCTGGAACGCGCCGGCCAGATCGTTGCCGCCCGCCCACTGATCCTGCCCCTGCATGATGGTGTTGAGCGGGATCCAGGGGCCGGGCCAGTCGTTGAATTGGCCATCCAGCGCCGCAACCTGGCCGGGACGCGCCGTGAAGACGCCGTTCTGCGCCGGCCGCGCCGAAGTGTCGACGACAGCGGTCGGTTGTGTGGTTGCCGTGGCCGTGGACGTGGCCGGCAGTTGCACCGGGACCCCCGGCGTGGTGACGGGCTGCACGGCCTGGCTAGCGCCGCGCCAGCGCCCCGTGTTGTCCAGCCCCATCAGCAGCGGCTGCCAGCCCGGCTCGAACGCCTGGTTGTAGAGGTTGTCGGGCGTGCATGACTCGACCAGTGCGCTGGCCAGCGCAAAGCCCTGCTCGAAGGGCTGCACCGCCGCGCAGAAGCCCTTCTCCGGCATCGTTGCCCAGCCCAGGCGCGTGAAGACGTCGTCGCGCACGCCCCACACATAGCCGAAACCCCGCTCTGGGCGATAGAGGCCGGCCGGCGGGTCGCCGCGCGAGGGCGGTTCCTGCCCGTTCCACGTCTCGTTGGAGGGAGCCCACGACCCGTCGTTGAAGAGAATGTACGAGAGGTTTGTATCGCTGCGCCACAGCATCGACCCGCGCTCAAAGCCCTCGTAGGCCGCCCACACGACGGAGGCTGGTGCAATCGGGCAGCCCAGCGCGCCCGCATCGAAGACAGGCATGAACTGCGGCTCGAGCGGCACAGCGCAGACGCGCGTGGGCACGCCCGTTGGTGTGGGCGGCGTTGTGGCGGTCGGTACAGTTGTGGTCGCCGTGGGATTCGCCGGCGTGGCGGTGGCCGCGGCCGTGGCGGTAGCGTCGGCAGGCGCGGGCGTGGCTGTCACCTGCGATGTGGCTGCCACGATGGGCGCTTCCGTCGCCGAGCCAGGCCCCAGCCGGTTGGAGAGCGTCGCCCAGCCGATGCCGACAGAGAAGGCAAAGATGCCAAAGAGCACGATGCCGGCAATCCAGAACCACTTACGGCTGCCGGTCTGCTGCTGCGACGAACGCGGGTCCTGGTCGGGAATGATTTCAAAGTCTTCGGGATTTGCCACGGTCCTTTACCTTCCGATGGATGAGAGCATATCTTGTAGCAACGTCCATAGCGCCGGCCCCTGTTCCACGAGATAGACGGCCAGCAGCGCCAGCGCCAGGATCAGCACGAAGCCCAACGCCGAGCGCAGTCCGCGCCGGCGCGGCTTCGGACGAGCGGGCCGGTCGACGGGCGGCGCCGGCTCACCGGGCGCATACAGGCGCACCACGCGCCGGTCGTCGATGCGCACGACGCGCACATCAACCTTGCACCCGATCCAATCCGAAGTGAAAGGGCTTCCACTCGTGCGCACGAGCGTAGTCACATCTTCCGCCTCCAGCGCCAGCGGCTTGGCGAGCCCTTCCAGGTGAGCCAGCGGCGTCAGCGCCTCGACCCCCTGCGTGGTGATGGCGTGGATTTTGCCCGTGTACAGCCCCTCCGGCAGATCATCCGGTTGCAGGCGGTAGGCCGTGGCGATGACGTCGCCGCGCGGCCGGCGTGCATCGGCGCGTGGCTGCGCTGCCTCCGCGGCGATACGCTCTGCCTGCGTGCTCTTGGTCGACATGGGACAGGGAGCGACGCGTCGCTAGCGGCCGAGCACGTCGTCGATCACGGCGCGGTTGATGGCGCCGGGTCGCACCGAGGCGATGGTGCCGTCCGGGTCGAGAAAGACGCTCGTCGGCAGGCCGGTGATGTTGTAGCGATCGCTGATCGTACCCGTCGGGTCGATGACCACCGGCACATCCATGCGGAACTGCTCGGCAAACTTGCTCACATCGCCGGGCGCTTCGCTCACGTTGACAGCCAGCATCACCAGGTCCGGGTAGTCGCGTGCGGCCTGGAGCAACTCGGGCATCTCGGCGCGGCACGGCGGGCACCACGTCGCCCAGAAGTTGATGAGCACCGGGCGACCCTTCAGGTCGGAAATCGACACGTGGCGCCCATCCGGCAGCAGCAGGCTGAACTCCGGCGGGAGGGCTCCCGTCTCCAGCAGTTCCGGCGGGCCGGGGTCGTCGAGCAGACCCTGCGGATAGCCGCGGCCGATCCCGGCAGGGAAGGCGTCGATGGCGACGCGCTCGGCGCCGTCTGGAAGCTGGCTGCTCTTTGCTTCGCCACTACAGGCGGCCAGGCTGACCACCAGCGCGACGGCCAGCAGGGCAATAAAGTGAAGTCTCAAGCGCATAAGATTCCTCGCAATTCTCTTTGCTGTGGATCATTATACCGCACGGAGCGCCCGAATCGCCTGACGGATCGCGCCCCGACAATCAAACATGGTAGAATCGAACCAAAATCGATCGGGACATGGTCGCCTCCCCGGGCCGGCACAGTCCCGTCCATGCAATGACGCAAGGAGTATTCTCATGACCGATGGACGCCACGCATGCTACGCGCCGGACGGCCGGGCTGCCGCGGAGGCCGAATTCACCGTCCGTTACCCTGCCTATCTCACCACGCCGGCGGTCGACGAACTTCGCGCCGCCGACTATGCCCGGCTCGACCGCCTGGGGCATGTCTACCTGGACTATACGGGCGGCGGGCTCTATGCCGAAGGACAGGTGCGCCGCCATCACGACCTGCTGGCCGAGAATGTCTTCGGCAATCCCCACTCGCAGAATCCGACCTCGCTGGCCATGACCCACCTGGTCGAGCAGGCGCGCGCCTATGTGCTCGCCTTCTTCAACGCCGACCCGGACGAGTACACGGTCGTCTTCACCGCCAACGCCAGCGGCGCGCTCAAGCTGGTCGGCGAGTCCTATCCCTTTACGCCCGGCAGCCGCTATGCGCTGGCCTATGACAACCACAACTCGGTCAACGGCATCCGCGAGTTTGCCAGGGCGCGCGGCGCAACCGTGCGCTACCTGCCGGTCGAATTGCCCGACCTGCGCCTGCCCGAATCCAAGGTGCTTGCCGCGCTGGATGATGCTGGCCCCGGCGCCCATCACCTGTTCGCCTATCCTGCCCAGTCCAATTTCAGCGGCGTGCAGCATCCGCTGGCATGGGTGGAGGCGGCCCACGCGCGCGGCTGGGATGTGCTGCTCGACTGTGCGGCCTTTGCGCCGACCAACCGCCTCGATCTGCGCCAGGTGCAGCCCGACTTCGTGCCGCTCTCCTTCTACAAGATCTTCGGCTATCCAACCGGTGTCGGCGCGCTCCTGGCGCGGCGGTCAACGCTGGCCAAACTGCGCCGGCCGTGGTTTGCCGGCGGCACCATCACCATCGCCTCGGTGCAGGGCGACGGCTGGCACTCGCTCATTCCCGGCGAAGCCGGCTTCGAGGATGGCACGGTCAACTACCTCAACCTGCCCGCCGTGGAGATCGGGCTGCGCCACGTCGCCGCGCTGGGCATCGAAGTCATCCACGCCCGCGTCGCCGCCCTGACCGCCTGGCTGCTCGATGCCATGAGCGGGCTGCGCCACGCCAATGGCGCGCCGGTCGTGCAGATCTACGGCCCGGTCGAGCCGGTCGCTCGCGGCGGAACCATCGCCTTCACCGTGCGCGATCCCGGCGGTGTCGACTTCGACTTCCGCCGCGTCGAAGCCGCCGCCGCCGAGCGCAAGATCTCGCTACGCACCGGCTGTTTCTGCAACCCCGGCGACGGCGAGGTGGCGCACCACGTGCAGCCGCAGGAGATGGCGCACTTCTTCGACGGCCCGGCGCCGGGCTCCTTCTACGAATTCTACGACCTGCTCCACACCGCCACCGGCAAGACGCCGAGCACGATCCGCGTCTCGCTGGGCATTGCGTCGAACTTTGCCGATGTCTACCGCTTCATGGCCTTCCTGGCGACCTTCCGCGACCGCCGCGCCGCCGAACTGCCCTGGGCAGCCGCACCGACGCTGGAAGCCGTCTTGCAGCGCGACGCCGCGTGATCGCTATGTATATCGAGGTTGGCGGCACTCGCTACAGTGCAGACGAAATTCGTGCCGGCGCCTGGATGGCCGCGCCGGGGCTTAGCGCGAACGCGCGCGCCGCGCTCGACTTCACACAGGCATGGCTGCGTGGCGACGCGTCCTTCGCGGTGCGCACCTCCGGCTCGACCGGTGACCCGAAGCCCATTCACTTGACGCGACAGCAGATGGAAGCCAGCGCGCGGGCGACCGGCGCCGCGCTGGGCCTGGCGTCGGGACAGGTCGCGCTCGTCGCCCTGCCCGCCCATTACATCGCCGGCCGCATGATGCTCGTGCGTGGCTGCGTGCTCGACCTGGAGATGCTGCTCGTCGAGCCGGCGGGTGATCCCTTCGCCGATCTGGCCGAGGGCGCGCATATCGACTTTGCCGCCTTCGTCCCGCTTCAGCTTCAGGCACTGCTCGATGTTGCGCTGGTGGCCAGCAGCGACTCCTGCTTTCCGGAGGATACGGCGCGTGCCTTCCGCTACCGCCGGCTTCTTGACGGCATGCGGGCGATCTTGGTCGGCGGAGGGCCGGTCGGTGCCACGCTCGAGACGCAGATCGCACAGCTTGTCGCGCCCGTCTACCACACCTACGGCATGACTGAAACTGCAACGCACGTGGCACTGCGTCGCATGAACGGTCCCGACGCCACCGGTCGCTTTGCACCGCTGCCCGGCGTTGCGATCGGGGCCGACGCGCGCGGCTGCCTGCACGTCACCGGCCCCATGACCGGCGGCGCCATGATCCAGACCAACGACCTCGTCGAGATCCATCGCGACGGGAGCTTTGCCTGGCTCGGGCGCTGGGACAACGTCATCAACTCGGGCGGCGTCAAAGTGCAGGTCGAGCAGGTGGAGGCCGCTGCGGCGCAGGTGGCGGCCGACCAGCCGGAGTTGGGGCTGGCGCGACGTCGATTTTTCGTGGCCGGCCTCCCCGATGAACGGCTTGGCCAGGAAGTCGTCATGCTGGTCGAAGGGCCGCCGCTGGACGACGATCAGCAATCGCAACTGCTCTGGGCGCTGGGCCAGGAGTTGCCGCGCTACCACGCGCCGCGCCGCCTGCTCTATCTGCCTGCCTTTGCCGACACCACGACCGGCAAGATCGATCGCCGCCAATCGATGGCCTCGCTTCACCAGGCATAAACCAAGCCCTCCGCCGAAAGTCGTTTCGATCCGACGTCGTAAGGTGCTACAATGACCGTCATAGACACCTATCCACGACCTCGTCTGACGACATTCGCATCCGCGGAAGGAGCAAGTCACATGCGAACTCATTCTCTGCGAATCTTTGCGCCGATCCTCTCGGTTCTGACCCTGCTGGTCACGGCTGCACCCGCTGCGGCCGCCACGCTACAGCAGGCCGCTACCCGGCGCGTGACGCCGCCCTGGGTCTGGCTGCTGCTCTTGCTGGCCATCGTTCTGCTGGTCTGGTGGCTGTGGAACAGCTCGCGGCAGAAGGCTGAGCACAAGCATAGCGCCGCGGCCCAGCCCAAGCTCCCCGAAAGTTTGGGCGAAGCCATCACGCAGGCGCCGGCCGGCGGTGAGCGTGCAGGCGCCGCGCCCGCCGCCGCAAAGCCCGCCGTTGCCCCTGCCCAGCCCAAACCGGCGCCCGCGGCTGCCGTCGAACCGCCGGCCGCGGCGCCGGCGCCAGAGCCGCCTGCTGAAAAGCCCTCGAGCGCAAAGACGGAACCGGAACCAGCCCCGGAGAAGCCGGCGCCGAAAGAGGAAGAACGTACGCAGGTGAATCCCACCGAGGCCGATGCGGAAAAGCCGCAGGCGACGGCCGAGCCCGTTGTGGCGCAACGGAGCGCGCCGGCCGTGGATGCGCTGGCCGCGTCCGTGGCGGCTGCCCCTGCCCCTGCCGAGGAAGAGCCGGCCGCCAAGCCCAAGCGCGCCAAGTCCTCCAAGAAAGGCGGCGACGATCTGACCGTCGTCGAGGGCATCGGCCCCAAGATCTCCGCAGTGCTCCAGCAGGCGGGTATCGACTCCTACACCGCCCTGGCCGCCGCATCTGTCGACGACCTGCGCAAGCTCCTTGCCGACAACAACCTGCGCTTTGCCGACCCGTCCACGTGGCCCGAACAGGCCGCGCTTGCCGGCACGGATCCCGACAAGTTGGCCGAACTCCAGGCCAAACTCAAGGGCGGACGGCGCCAGTAGCGCCGCGGTTGTCGGTGCTGCTCATGGCAGCCGGCTGACAGCCGGCAGGTAGAGACGCAATGGATCCGGCTCGGGCGGCGTGGCGTCGACAAAGCGCGTGTTGGATGGCGCACCGTTCACAAAGATAGTAGCCAGAACCGGCCCTGCTTGCAGGGCCGGTTCTGTGTCTGCCGCGGCCGATGTCATGCCCTCGTCCGTTACCGGTGTGCCGCCATCCTGCCCGGCCCAGAAGAGTCGCCCGCTGTCCAGGTGGCGCAGCAGCAACAGCGGGCCATTGCTCTCCGAACTGTTCGTCGTGCCGGATGAGGCGGTCGCCGCCGGCCGCCAGCCGCTGCCCGCGGCGACGACGCGCTCCTGGCTGTCAAAGCCGGCCGCCGTCAGCGCGGGGCGATCCGTCACGTCACTCTGCGCGTCGAAGCGCTCGCACGACGCCAGCACGTCAATCCCCTGTTGGCCGCCGCAGAGCAGCAGCCCGCCGTCCAGGAGCAACGCAATGGCCTGCCGGGTGCGCCCGCCAGAGGCCGGCCCCGCCCCTGCTGCCCATTGGTTCTCCACCGGTCGATAGCGTTCGCTCGTCGTTGCCTCGCCCAGCCCCGTCTCCCCGCCCAGCACCAGCGCGTCGCCTGAAGGCAGCACGACCGCGGCGTGGTTGAGGCGCGGTCCGGTCATGGACGCGGCGGGCGTCCACGTATTCGACACTGGATCGTAGATCTCGGCGCTCGCATGGATGACGAAGTTGACGTCGACGGGGTCGAGACCACCCGTCACCAGGACGCGGCCGTCGGCCAGCAAGGTGGCGGCATGGCGCGTGCGCAGGGCGGACATGGCGCCGGTGGGCGTCCACTGGTTCAGCGCGGGGTCGTAGATTTCCGCCGCGTTGGTCAGTGTCACGCCCAGCGCGCTGCTGCCGGCGACCAGGATGCGCCCGTCGCGCAGGAGGGTGGCCGTGTGCCCGCTGCGTGCCAGCGCCGGCGCGGCCACAGCGGACCAGCTTCCCGTGACCGGGTTGTAGCGTTCTGCACTGGCGGCTGAGGATCCGGCGTGTGCGCCGGCCGCACCGGCGCCGCCCTCACCGCCCACGACGAGCACCGAGCCGTCGGCCAGCAGCGTCGCCGTGTGGAGCCGGCGCGCCGTGCCCATGGCATTGGCGGCGCCCCACACACCGGCGCCGGGCTGGTAGCGCTCGGCCGAAGCGAGCGTGGCCGCGCCTGCCTGGCCGCCCGTGACTAGCACCGAGCCGTCGGCCAGGAGCGTGGCCGTGTGGTCATAGCGAGCCTGGTTGAGATCGCCCGTCGCCTGCCACGTGCCCGTCGCGGGCAGCAGCCGCTCGGCCGCGGCCAACGTATCTGGCGCCAGCGCGCCGCCGGCGACAAGCACGCTGCCATCGCGCAGGAGGGTGGCGGTGTGTGCCGTGCGGGCGAGCGTCATGGCCGGGGGCGGCGTCCCCCACGCGCCGGTGAAGAGAGCGACGCGTTCGCTTTCGTCGCCCGCCGCAGTGCCACCCACCAGCATGACCGCGCCGCCGGGCAGGAGGGTTGCCGTGTGGCCGCGGCGCGCACTGCCCAGCGCTGGTCCTGCGACCCACGCACCGGCATCCGCCGCCAGCACTTCGCTGGAATCCAGCGGCGCCGCGCCTTCGCCACCCGTGACCAGCACGCGCCCGTCCGGTAGCAGCGTCGCCGTATGGCCGCCGCGCGCCGCCGCCAGCGCCGGCCCTGCCACGCTGCCCACGCCCGGCGTGACCAGTTCCGTGCTCGCCAGCGCACCGCTGTCCGCCCCGCCCGCGATGAGAATGCGGCCATCGGCGCGCAGGGTTGCGGTGTGGCCGGCGCGTGCCGCCTGCATGCTGTAGCTTGCCAGCGTCCAGCTCGCTGTGACCGGGTCAAAGATCTCGATGCGGGTAATTGCCTGCCCGCCGCTGACACCGCCGGCAACGAGCACGCGCCCGTCGGCCAGCAAGGTGGCCGTGTGGCCGGCGCGGGCAAGCTTGAGGCTGCCCGCTGTCTGCCATTGATTGACCTCAGGATCGTAGATTTGCGTGCTGGCAACGGGCGCACTCCCACCCAATTCGCCGCCCGCCACGAGGACGCGGCCATCGCGCAGCAGTGTCGCCGTGTGGCGGGCGCGCCCGCTCAGCGTCGGGCCGGCCTGCCATTGCCCGTTCGTGGGGTCGAACAACTCGGCGGAATTCAGCGCGTTGTCGAGCGCGTCATAGCCGCCGGCGACCAGCACGCGGCCGTCGGTCAGGAGCGTGGCCGTGTGCTGGCGCCGCGCCGTGGAGAGGGGCGGGCCATCCACCGCCTTGGCAGCGCCGAGGGTTAGCAGGCGCGTCGTGGCGCCATCGCCGCCGGCGATAAGCAACCGTCCGTCGCGCAACAGGGTGGCGGTGTGGCCGCTGCGCGTAGCCGCTGCCGCGTGCAGTTGCCCGGCGCGTGCCGGAACGGCGCTGCCCGCAATGAGCAGGACGGCGCCTAGCAGCAAGGACAACAGGCGAAACGGCACGGAGGTGTTCATGGTGGCTCCCTTCATGGCTATTCGGGCGCGCCATCGCGTGCTGCGTCCCAACGCCGGCGCAGCACGACGGCGGCGATGCCGAAAGCGGTGGCGACATTGAGCGAGCGTTTGCGGCCGAACATGGGGATTGTGACCGATTGTTCGCATAGCGAAAATAAGTCCGGGTCGATGCCAGTCACTTCGTTGCCGGCAACCAGCACGAGGGGCGTAGGCGGCGGGTCGGGCGCAAAGAGTGGGGCAGCGTCTGCTGCCGTTTCCAGCGCCCACAGGTGAGCGCCTGTGGCGACGAGGTGGTGCGCCAACTCTACGGCGTTGCGGTGATGGCTCCACGAAATCGCCGCTTCGGCGCCGAGCGCGGTCTTGGCGAGCTTGCGATTGGCCGGCGTCGGCGTGAAACCGCACAGGTAGAGGTGATCGAAACCTGCGCCGTCCGCGCTACGGAAGATCGAACCGACGTTGAAGAGGCTGCGCACGTTGTCCAGCAGGGCGGCGATTGGCGCGGCGGCAGCGGGCGGCTCATCCGCTTCGGCCGGCGCCGCCAGCGTGTGCACGACCGCCGCCGGGCTGCCACACCACGGGCAGCGTGCGGCGTCGCGGTCCGCGGCCGGGGCGGGATAGCGGGCGCGGCAGGTCGGGTCGCTGCACGCGCGGATGACGTAGTCGGCCATGGCTGCGGGTCAGGAGGCGATCAGCCCGCGCTCGGCGGCATCCTCGAGCATGGCGGCGACATATTGCCAGAGCGTGTCCGACCCGTCGCCGATGGGCTGTAGCCGGCGCGTCACCGCCGCATAGTCGACGCCGTTGGCGCGCCAGGTGCCGCCGCCGTTGGCGTAGTTTTGCAGCGCGGGCATGAGGCGATCCATGGCATTGGCGAAGCGCGCCTCAGGCGTCATGCGGGCGTCGAACTCCTCCCACAGCGCCCGGATTTCGTCGCGTTGGTCGGCGGGCAGCAGGCCAAAGATGCGCTCGGCCGCGGCCTGCTCGCGCGCCTCCTTGTCCTGGTTGGCCTGCACGTCGTAGGCAAAGGTGTCGCCGGCGTCGATTTCGACGATGTCGTGGACGAGGAGCATCTTCAGCACGTGCAGGGCGTCGACGGGCTCGTTGGCATGTTCGGCCAGGATCATGGCCATGACGGCCAGGTGCCACGAGTGCTCGGCGCTGTTCTCGCGCCGGTCGCCGCCCACCAGGCTGGTGCGGCGCAAGATGCGTTTCAGGCGGTCGATTTCGAGCAGAAAGGCTAGCTGGGCTTGCAGGCGGTCAGCGCTCATCCGGTTCTCTTTCGATGGTGAGGAGGTAGCCGCCGACGTCGATCCCGACGGAGTCCTCGGCAATGATCAGGTAGGTTCCGTCGCGGCGGGGCGTGTGAACGATGACGGCATCGGTGCCAAAGGGGCCGCCGCCACTGTCATCATCGCGCGCCGTCACATTGCCGGAAAGTGGGGTGCCGTCCAGGCGCAGATAGGCATCGACGAGGGTGCTGGTCATGGTCAGCGTCACCGTCTGCCCGCCGCGCAGGTCGATCTCAAAGACGTCGATGTCGCCGGGGTAGTCCATGGCACCCGTGAGCGCGGTGGCGGTCGAGACGACGCGCCGACCGTCGTCCGGGTCATCGAAGGGTGCAAGGCGCTGTGTCGAGCCGACGTCGATCCGGTCCGGCGTATCGTAGGCCGGCGCTGCCACCAGGAAATAGGGTGCGCTGCTCTCGACGGTGAAGGTGCCCGCTTCCTCCCCGTCGAGCGTGTCGTCGAGATAGAGTGGGTACTCGCCGAACAGGTTCGTGACGAAGAGCAGCGCGTCGCCGTCACTGTCGGCGTTGACGTCCACGTCACCCTGGGCGATGGGTGGCAGGATCACGTACATGCGTTGATCCCAGAAGTGCGCCGGTTCGAAGCGCTGATTGCGACTGCTGCCGCGCGGTGGAAATTGGCGCATCGCGGGTCCGGGCGTCTCATCGTCGTCCGTCAACGCAGCGATGTGCTCGGCCAGGTCGGCGGCGGAGGCTGCCACCGCGAAGCTTTCGCCGAGCGACATGCCGGAGATGCCGATGACGCTGCCGTCGGGTGCGACGAGCATGCCGCCGCTCTGCCCGCCGGCCACGGCCGCGTCGGTCTGGAAGTAGGTGATGTCAAGTGCGTCCCACGTGCGCATGCGCGAGATGAGCCCGCGGGCGATGGCCGGCTGCGGAATGTGTTCGCCCTCCGCCGGGTAGCCGAGGAGGAAGACATTGGTGCCGATTGGCAGTCGCTCGCCGTCGGCAAGCGGTGCGGGCGGCAGGTCGGTGTCGATGGGGCCGAGAATTGCCAGGTCGAGCAGGAAGTCGCTGGCGGCGACCGGCGTGTCGTCGAAGACCTGGCCGTCACTCGTGACGACCCGCGCGCCGGTAAAAGGCCACACCACGTGCGCGTTTGTGGCGACATAGCCGCCAGGCAGGAGCAGGCCGCTGCCCGTGCTGCTCTCGGTGACGATGTAGGCGGCCGACGGCGCAAGTTGCTGGTAGATCGCCACAGGGCTCAGGATCGTGGTGGGCGAGACGGGAGGCAGCGTGCCGGACGCCGCCCGTTCCTGCGCGGCCAGGTCGTGCGGCATGGCCGCCAGCAGCGCCAGGCAGAGCAGCATGATGATTCGGGTGCCCATGAACAGGTGCTTGATGCGGAACATACCGCCTATTCTACCATCAGCCGGCCGTGGCTCCCACGGCCGGTGCAGCTTGGGGCGCGTCCTGCGGGTTGCTTCCCGTTGAGCCGGTTGGTTTGGGCAGATCCATGCGCCGCGACTAAAATATAAGCCCGACGGACAGATGATCATCCAAGGAGAGTCACATGAGCGTGACCAAGCTTCCCGGTCTTGTCGACGCGCACGTTCACCTGCGCGAGCCTGGGTACGAATACAAAGAAGACTTTGCAACCGGCACGATGGCGGCATTGGCTGGAGGGGTGACCACCGTGTTGGATATGCCCAACACCAACCCGCCCACCGCCACCCCCGACCGCCTGGCGGAAAAAGCCCGACTCGCAGCAGCCAAAGCTGTTTGTGATGTCGGGCTTTTTGTTGGCGCAACAAACACGGAGGCCGACGCCTATCTGCCCGTGGCCGAACAGGCGTGTGCGCTCAAGATCTATGTCAGCGACACCTTCGGCAGCCTGCGTATCGACACGCTCGATCTCATGCACCGCCTCTTTCGCAGTTGGGCCGAAAAGGCGGGTGCTGTGGGCTATCGCATGGCGGGCGCAGCGGGCGGCATCGGGCCGATTACCGTGCACGCCGAGGAACTGATGCTGCCGGTCTGTCTCTCGTTGAGCCAGCTCTATGCCGTGCCGCTGCACATTGCCCACGTCAGCCGCCGCAGCGAGATCGAACTGATCCGCGTGGCCAAAGAACGCGGCGTGCCGGTCACCTGCGAGGTGACGCCACACCATCTCTTTCTCTCGACGGATGACCTGCCGCGGCTGGGGGCGCGCGGCGACATGCGCCCGCGCCTCGCCACGCCCGACGACGTGGCCGCGCTGTGGGAGAACCTTGACGTCGTCGACATCTTTGCCACGGACCATGCGCCGCACACCCTGGCCGAGAAGGGCGTGGGCGCCGACCCCGCGCCGCCGTCGCCGCCGCCCGGCGTGCCCGGCGTGGAGACCATGCTGCCCTTGCTGCTGACCGCCGTCCATGCCGGGCTGCTCGACCTGGACGACATCGTCGAACGCTGCTACACGGCGCCGCGCCGCATCTACGGCCTGCCCGAACAAGCCGATACGTGGATCGAGGTGGATGTCGACGCGGGCTACGAACTGGCCAATGATGTGCTGAAGACGAAAGTGGGCTGGAGCCCCTTTGCGGGGCAGCGACTCTTTGGCCGCGTCGAGCGCGTCGTGCTGCGCGGCGCGACGGTCTATACCGGTGGGGACGTGTTGGCAACGCCGGGGAGCGGGCGGGTGCTTTTTGCGGGGCGTGAGGCGTGAGGCGTAATGCCGTAATGCGTGATGCGTAATGCGTAATGCGTGAGTATCAAACGTCAAGCGTGAGGCGTGAGTATCATACGTCAAACATCATACGTCAAGCGTGGGGCGTGGCGTGCCGGAGGGTGTCATCAGCAATCAGCAATTCGTCCATCAGCAATTGAGGCATGATGTGTGACTCGTGATGCGTGATTCGTGA
This sequence comes from Caldilineaceae bacterium, assembly GCA_020634815.1. Lineage (GTDB taxonomy): Bacteria > Chloroflexota > Anaerolineae > Caldilineales > Caldilineaceae > Caldilinea. The sequence continues at coordinate 144,451 of JACKBA010000004.1, forward strand.
TGCCGCTACGCAAACTTGCGCGGTTTTGGCCCAATGGAACTGTTATCCTGCGTATATACGCTTTATTCAAGGAGCATGAAGGATGGAACGCAAAATGAAAAAGGTCGACAACATGGCTGCCAATAACATGGACAATGGTTTTTATGGCCAGGACATCATCAGCGTCAGCCAGTTCGACCGCACCAAGCTCGACTACATTCTCAACGTCGCCAACGAGATGAAGGTGGTGGTCGAGCGCTTCGGCGGCGCCGACTTGCTGCAAGGCAAGATTCTCTCCAACCTCTTCTACGAGCCGAGCACGCGCACGAGTTCGAGCTTCATGGCGGCCATGCTGCGCCTGGGCGGGCAGGTCATCCCGATCAACAACGTGCAGTACAGCTCGGTGACCAAGGGCGAGAGCCTGCCCGACACCGTCCGCACGCTGGAGAGTTACTCGGACGTCATCGTCATCCGCCATCCGGACGTCGGCTCGGCAGCCACGGCTGCCCACTATGCCAGCAAGCCAGTGATCAATGCCGGCGACGGCGTGGGCGAGCACCCCACGCAGGCGCTGCTCGACCTCTACACGATCGTCGAGGGGCTGGGCGAGGTCGGCGGGCTCAAAGTGGCCATGGTCGGCGATCTCAAGTTCGGCCGCACGGTGCACAGCCTGACCAAGCTGCTCGTCAACTACCCTGTCGAGTTCGCCTTCGTCAGCCCGGAGAATCTGCGCATGCCCAAGGATGTGCTGGACGTCGTCGATGCCAGCGGCCACACCTACGAGGAGCGCGAGGATGTGCACGACATCATCGGCGACGTCGACGTGCTCTACGTGACGCGGGTTCAGAAGGAACGCTTCACCGACCTGGCCGAGTATGACCTGGTGAAGGATCGCTACGTGGTCGACCCCGACTTGATGGCGCGCGCCAAGGAGCGCATGATTGTCATGCACCCGCTGCCGCGCGTCAACGAGATCAGCTACGCCGTGGACAACGACCCGCGCGCCGCCTATTTCCGCCAGATGCGCAACGGCATGTACATCCGCATGGCGCTGCTGGCGGCCGTTCTCGGAAAGGCATAGATGGCTGGAGTGTACGATTGCACGAAGCGACAGTCGGGGAGAATTTCTCCCCGGCTGCCGCAACTTGCCGTAGCGATGGTGTTGCCGGCGGTGCTCATCGCCGTGCTCTTGCTGCTCGGCGTGCGGGCGCCGGCGCGCGCCCAGGACGACCCGCTTGCTACGGACACGGCAAACATCGAAGACGAGATCGTCTACATCGACGCTGCCGGTCACATTCGTGTCTTTGACCCGCGGCAGCCTGACAACGTGCCGCCGGTCGCCTTCCGCAGCCCTGACGCCGGCTGGATTGACGCGGCTGTCGGCGACGTCAACGGCGATGGCGACGATGAGATTGTGGCCATCGGCGAAAACGGGTTGCTCAAGGTCTACGATCCGGTCATCGCCTCCGGCCCGGTTCCGCCCGAGAATGTCATAAACGGCATCTACTGGGAGGAACTGTACGCGACGATCCTGCCCAACCGCGCCCTGCTCGTCGACACGGGCAACTTCGACGCGGAGCCCACGACGGACGAGATCGTCGCCGTCTACGTCGACCCGAACAACGCGACCAGCAGCTTCGTGCAGATCTACTACCAGCCGCTGGCGCCCTTCGACGGCCGGACGTGGTTGCCGCTGACCGATGTCGCAGCATCGGAGTTGTGGTCGGACGTGGCAACCGGCAACCTGGATGGCGCCGGCGTGGACGAACTGGCGTTGGTCAACGAGGACCTGGGCGCGCTGCGCGTCTACCGTCTCGAAGGGAACAACGTACTCAACCCGTTTTTCATCTCCGAGAGCGACACCAAACCCTGGAGCGACGTGGCGATCGGCAATGTGGACAATGAACTCGTCCTGCCTGAACTGGTCGCCGTGCGCAATGCCGCGCCCCCGTTGCCTGCGCTCGTGGTGCAGCGCTACAAGAGCCCGGACGCGTTCGAGGATGTGGGGACGCGCGAACTTTTGCCGTCGCCGCGCGTGGTCTTTCTGGCCGACGTGACGGGCAACGGCGATGAGGAGATGTACCTGTTGCGCGACGTGCCGGCCGGCGATGCGCGGCCGCGCCTCTTCATCAGCAACCTGGGCATCGACGGGATGTTTGCCTTCGAGGTGCCGCTCGACAGCGACAATGGCTACCGTTACGGCGCAGGTGGCGACATCGACGGTGACGGCAAGGACGAGTTGGCGGTCGTGCGCGACACCGGCTTCAAGATTTTCGAGTCGCCGGAGACAAACACGAACTCATATACCGTGACGCTCGAGACCAATGCCCGCACCATCGTCATGGGCAATCTTGATGCGCTGGGCAAGGACCGGCTCACGGCCGACGTGACGCGCTTTGACCTGAGCGTGAATGCAGGCAAGCAATCCTCGGCCCAGCAACTGCGGTTGACCAACTTGACCCGCCCCAATAACCCAGTCCGCTATGACATCCGGCTGCTGCCGCAGGTCTCCTTCATCCGCCTCAGCCAGATTTCCGGCGATACGCCCGGCACCGTCAGCCTGACCGCCGACGCCACCGAACTCCTGCCGGCAACCGACCCCAAGCAGGATCCGCCACGCTACGGCACGAACCTGATCGTGACCGCAGTCGACCCGCTGGTAGCGAATTCGCCGCTGACGATCCCGGTGATCGTGGAGGTGCTGCCTGGTGTGGCCGTGCGGCCCTCGGGTCTCGCGATCGCCGCCCAGGTGGATCCAAATACCAGCGGCTGCACGAACCTGCAATTGGATGAAAACCAGAATCACATCAGCGTTCTTGGCACGCCCGAGAGCACCTTCTCGGTTTCCGTCGTCTTTGGACAGAGTTCTACAGCGCAAGGCTGGCTCACAGCCAGCATTAGCGATACTGCGCCTATCACAAGTGGAACCGTGCCGTCGCAAATTGGATTGACCCTGCATCCTGAGATATTCGACAAGCCGGGCGCGTACTCGGCGACCATTGTCATCGATGCCCAGGTGGCGGATCAAGCCCAGACACCGATTACCTTGCGCGTGCCGGTCAGCGTGATCTGCACCAACGAGGCGCTCTACCTGCCGACGGTACGTCGCTAGCACGCCTCACCGCGACGGGGCGGCACGGCAGGTGGGCCAACCGTCGGTAGTGGCGGCTTCAGCCGCTCCACTTCCCTGGCAAAACGACTAAAGTCGTCACTACGGGGTGTCGGTAGTGGCGGCTTCAGCCGCTCCACTTCCCTGGCAAAACGACTAAAGTCGTCACTACGGGGCGTCGGTAGTGGCGGCTTCAGCCGCTCCACTTCCCTGGCAAAACGACTAAAGTCGTCACTACGGGGCGTCGGTAGTGGCGGCTTCAGCCGCTCCACTTCCCTGGCAAAACGACTAAAGTCGTCACTACGGGGCGTCGGTAGTGGCGGCTTCAGCCGCTCCACTTCCCTGGCAAAACGACTAAAGTCGTCACTACGGGGCGTCGGTAGTGGCGGCTTCAGCCGCTCCACTTCCCTGGCAAAACGACTAAAGTCGTCACTACGGGGCGTCGGTAGTGGCGGCTTCAGCCGCTCCACTTCCCTGGCAAAACGACTAAAGTCGTCACTACGGGGCGTCGGTAGTGGCGGCTTCAGCCGCTCCACTTCCCATGCAAAACGACTAAAGTCGTCACTGCGGGGCGTCACCGGTCGATTAGTGCGCTGAGGGGATCGGCGCGCCGGTGGGCGCCACGGGATAGATGCGCTCGCGATGAACCAGGTTGCGAATCGCGCCAACATCGTCGATGCCGTGCGCGTCGAGCCAGCCATCCAGTTCGGCGCGAATCTGGGCAATGGCGTCCGGCCCGCGATAGTAGATGGCGCTGCCCACACCCACCGCCGTCGCTCCGGCCATGAGCATCTCCACCGCATCCAGCCCGCTGCTCACCCCGCCCGTACCGATGATCGGCGTGTCCGGACAGGCGCGCCGCGCATCGTAGACGCACTTCAGCGCGATGGGCTTGATCGCCGGTCCGCTCAGCCCGCCGCTGCGATTGGCCAGCACGAGCTGCCCGCTCTCGGCGTCGATGACAAGTCCCGGCATGGTATTGATGACGCACAGCGCGTCGGCCCCTGCTTCTACCACTGCGCGCGCGATGCGGCCGATGCTGGGCACGTTGGGCGCCAGCTTGACGATGACGGGGATGCCTTTGTCACGCAGCGCAGCTTTGACCTGCGCGGTCACCTCGGCGGCCGCGTCGGGGCTGCCGGCGTAGGGTTCGCCGAAGTCGCTGTGCACGTTGGGGCAGGAAATGTTGACTTCGAGCAGGTCCGGCTGGGCGGCGGCCACGGTAGCAGCCACCGTACCGAACTCCTCCGGCGGCCCGGCAAAGATGCTGGCAATGAGCGCCGTGCCGTAGGGGCGCACCTGCTCCTTCGCCTTGGCCAGCAACTCGACCTCGGCGGCGGCGCCCGGGTTGGCCAGCCCGATGGCGTTGATCAGCCCGTGCCCCCAGTCCAGGCAGGAAGGGTTGACATGTCCGGCGCGCGGCTCGGGGCCGCAACTCTTGGCCGTCACCGCACCGCAGCCGGCCGCTGCGGCGCGCTCCAACAAGCTTGCCGTCGTGCCCCAGATGCCGCTGGCCAGTACCAGCGGTGTGGGCAGCGTCAGGTGCAAGAAGGGTGTAGCCAGGTTGCTCATGGCGCGTCTCCCAAGAATGTGTGCCCCGACAGGGGCGGCAGGCGAACGCCGGTGGCTCAGGCGCGGCCCAGGAACGCCAGCACTTCCTGGCGTTTGGCGTCATCGAGTTTGCCGGCCGCGCTGAGGATGTCCAGGATCGTGGTGAGCTTGAGGACGGCGTGCGCGGAGATGCCCGCCTGCGCCAGATTCGCCGGCCCGCCTTGCTCGCGGTCGATAAGGACGATAGCATGCTCCACGACGAGACCGGCAGCGCGCAAGGTCTCGGCGGTCTTGACCGTGCTGCCGCCGCTGGTGATGAGATCCTCGATGATCGCCACGCGGTCGCCCGGCTGCCAGGCGCCCTCGATGAGCTTGCCCAGCCCGTGCCCCTTGACTTCCTTGCGCGGGTAGATGAGCGGCTTATCCGCCGCCAGCGCCACGGCTGTGCCGATGGGCAGCGCCGCATAGGGCACGCCGGCAATGCGGTCGCATGGGACCCCCGCCAGCAGCGCGGCGTAGGCTTCGGCCGCCTTGGCCAGCACGGCAGGCCGGCTCACTAGCAGGCGTAGATCGACATAAATCGGCGACTGGATGCCGCTGGCCAGCGTGAAGTTGCCAAAGCGCACCGCGCCCAGGTCGGCCAGAGCCAGCACCAGGTTGCGCAGTGCGTTCTCCTGTGCGCTGGCCACGGCAGGCGCGCCGGGTGCCGCCGTCAGTCGTGTGCGGACGGCGTTGATCGCGTCCCGTGTCTCTCGTGCTGCGGTGCGGTGGTCCATTGCGTTGGCGATGCTGCGGCTGGCGCTGATGATGAGCCCGCTGCCGTCGCGGCGCAGGCCCGCGGCCAATGTGCTCTCCAGGTCGCCGCCCTGTGCGCCGATGCCGGGCACCAGGAACCACGCGTCCGGCGCGGCGGCCCGCACATCCTCGATGGCTTCGGGGAAGGTGGCGCCGACGACGAGTCCCACGTTGGGCGACCAGGTAACGGCCGTACGGGCCACGTGCTTGTAGAGTGGCTGGTTGGGCTCGCGATCGAGCGTGCGCCAGTCAGCGATCTCAAGTTCCTGAAACTCGCCGGCACTGGGGTTGGAGGTGTGGCAGAGCACGAAGAGTCCCTTGCCCGCGTGGCGTGCGAACGGGTCGACGCCATCACGCCCAAGGTATGGACTCAACGTCACGGCATCGACCTTGAGATCGTCGAAGCAGGCCATGGCATAGGCGGCCGCGGTGCTGCCAATGTCGCCACGCTTGACGTCGAGAATGACCGGCACGTCGTCAGGGATGAACGCCAGCGTCTGGCGCAATGCTTCCATACCGTCGGCGCCGAGGGCTTCATAGAAGGCGATGTTCGGCTTATAGGCACAGACAAGGTCGGCCGTCTGCTCGATGATGGCGCGGTTCCACCCCACGATGGCGACGGTGAGGTCGGCTTCGTCGGTCAGGTAGCGCTCGGGAATGCTGTCTGGGTTCGGGTCGAGCCCGACGCAGAGCAGGCTGTTATTGCGGCTGACCGCAGCTTCGAGTTTTGCAAAGAAATCAGACATAACGTGTCGCCGGTAGATAGTCCGTGAAGGGTGTAGGCGAGAAGGCAAGGCGCATGGACCAGTCGCCGCCGGCGCTGGGTCGCGTCACTTCCCACGCAGCGGCGGGCGGGAGCGGGTTCTGGTGGTCGAACTGGCGGCGGTAGTGCCAGATCTCGTCGCTGGGCAGGCCCAGGCGTTCGAGCATCACGCGCACGGGGCCGCCATGCGTCACAATGGCGAGCGGCCCGTCGACGGCCGCGTCGCTGAAAATCGTCTCCAACAGCGGGAAGAAACGCGCAAAGACGATGTCGTCATTCTCCTCGCGGGCATACTCGCGGACCGCCTCGTCGACCGTGACGCGTGCACCGGCAATGGCGCCCGCGATCTCGGCGGTGCGGTGCGTGCGCACCAGCGGGCTCGCAACGATGCGTGTCACGCCGGCGTCGCGCAAGAATTCGCCCAGCCGGGCGGCTTCGGCTTCACCCTGCGGCACCAGGTCCGGGCCGGGCGCAACATCATAGCGAATATCGCGGCGGTTCCAATCCGGTGTGGCATGGCGGGCAAGGTAGATGACGGGCGTGGATGCGTGGGGGCTGGTGAGTGACGGGGCGGCAGTCTGAACCAGAGTCATTGAGATTCGTCCTCGCATGCAGCATACATAAAAATTCGTGTGCTTTCATAGCTCCGCCAGGCCACCAGGCTGCCCCGTGTCACCCAGGACGGTCTGCTTACCGTTGCTGCCTTCCGACCCTGGCGGAGTTCACAGTGTCCTGCCGCACAGGACCCAGCGCCTGACGAAGCTATGAAAACACACGAATATGGTCAAGGCGGCGCCGGCGTTTCGTGCCTGCCGGCACCTGCCTTGTCTGGCGGAGAGGGAGGGATTTGAACCCTCGAGGGCTATTCACCCTACGAGCTTTCCAGGCCCGCGCACTAGGCCAGACTATGCGACCTCTCCATCAGGCGGAGTATAGCATCGGGCGGCAGATGCGGCAAGTTCCAGGGGTGAAAATCGGATATGAGTTCCGGCATGAAAGGCGGAGCGCCGGAGAGTGCTCCCCGGCGCTCCACTCATTTTGCTCAGCCGGCGAAGTGGTCGTTGACGGCCTGCACCAGACCGGCAATCGTGTGCTGTTCGGGCACGAGGCTGACGTGGAAGCCGTAGTCCTGCGCCGCGGCGGCGGTGAGCGGGCCGATGCAGGCGATGCAGATGTCGTCGAGCATGGCCTTTGTTCCGCCTTCGTACTCCAGCCGCTTGACGAAGTAGCGCACGGCGGTGGGGAAGGTGAAGGTGATGGCGTCGATTTTGCCTTCCCACAGCATGACGGGCACGGGGTCGCCGCCCTTGCCGATGACGGTGCGGTAGGCGTTGACGGCGGTCACTTCGGCGCCGGTGCCGCGCAGGCAGCGGGCCAGATTGGCGCGCGTCATGGACGATTGCGGCAGCAACACGCGGTCACCGGGGCCGATGCCCAGCGCCTCGGCGACATACTCCGGCGTGTAGATCTCCGGCGCAAACGCCGAGTCCAGGCCGATGAACTCCTTGGTGTACATCTCGGTCATGCAGCCGATCGTGGCGACCTTGAGCCGGCGTGGAATCTGGTCGGGATCGATGGCGGTGGCGCGAATGCGATCGCCCACGACCCAGGCCGTGTCGGCATCGTTGAGCACGAGCCAGTCGTACTTGCCGGCCGCCGCGTCTCGCAGCGCATTATCGAGGTCGTCATCCTGGTCGTAGGGGATGATTTCGATGCACGGATAGAAGAAGATCTCGGCGCCCAGTGCGGCGAACAGGTCGGCCTGATCCTGTGCCTGTTCCTTGTCGTGCGTGATGGCCACGCGCACGCCGTTCAGGAAAGAAGTCGTCGCCGGCGCAGCCGAAGGAGCGAGAGTGTTGGTCATCGGAAAATCCTATCTCGAAAAAAGCATAGTCCTGAGAACAGATGGGTAGTGGGATGTGCCAACCATAGCCAAGGCCTGTTGTGGCGCAGTTCAGTATACCCAAAGCGCCGCAGATTGGCTAGGTCGGCGCAGCCGTCGGCCCGGTGATCATACAAAGCGCGCCAGGTGTTGCTGTAGTGCCTGGTAGGGTTGCGCCCCGACAATCTGGTCGACGACCTGGCCGTTCTTGAAGATCAGCAGCGTGGGGATGCTCATGACCTGGAATCGACGCGCCGTCCCCTGGTTCTCGTCGACGTTGAGCTTGCCCACTACGGCGCGGCCGGCATACTCCTGCGCCAGCTTCTCTACCGACGGGGCGACCATGCGGCACGGCCCGCACCACGGCGCCCAGAAGTCGACCAACACCGGCACGGGCTGGTCGATCGTTTGCTGGAAAGTGGCATCGGTCAGCGTCCGTACCTGACCGCCGCTCCCGGCCGAACCCGGACTTGGCTCCGTGACGGCGGGCTGCGGCTTGCCGTCCACGAAGTGGGCCAGCCAGCCAGCCACGTTGTTGCGCGCCTCCTCGCTGGCCAGGGCAAGCTTTGCCTTGCCGTTGCGCAGCAGCACGTAGACAGGTGTGCCCGCGACGCGGAAGCGACGTGCCAACTCCGGCTCCGCATCGGCGTCGACGCGCGCAAGGATTGCGCGCCCGGCATAGCTTTGGGCCAGGCGCTCGAGACTCTCCTCCTGCGCCGGGGTCATAGGCGTTGTCGGTCGCCAGAAGGCAAGCAGGACAGGCATGTCTGTGGCCAGCACGCGATCGATACTCTGCACGTTGGTGTTGATGACAGTGGTAATCGTCATGGTCACGCTCCACGCTAGGGATTGTCGCTTGACTACACTTACAGATCGCCAGATTGGCAGGTAATTTGCGCCCCTTCATGAATCATACGTCACGAGACAGGGTTCATGGTTGAAATGCGAATCTGGCATTCAGTAGCAGGATAGCAAAGCCCGCCCAAAAGTCAACGATCGGCGAGTGCCGGCACAAGGAACGGGCCGAAACTTCCCGGCTTGCTGTGGGCAGAGGGCTGGAAACCAGGTCTGTCACAGGGCCCGTTGCAGAAGGCTTGGCGGCTTTGCAGTTTGTTAATTCTGGCAGTTGACAGTTGCGCCCGAGAAGCGTAGAATCTGCTTAAAACGTTTTAAGTTGCGTCGTTTCCCCACATTGGCAACCGTACAGTCAATCACCGGATAGCGGATCATGGAACGCAAACCCACAGTAACGATAATCGACGTAGCACAGCGGGCCGGCGTCTCGCCCGGGACGGTCTCCAACGCGTTGACGGGCAAGCGCCCCGTCTCACCGGAGACGCGCGAACGTATCTTCCGCGCCATCACCGAGCTCGGTTACCAGCCGAACCTGGTGGCGCGCAGCCTGGTCAACCGATCATCGAAGACGATCGGCGTCGTTGCCTTTGGGCTGGAGTTCTATGGACCCTCGCGCACGCTGGTTGGCATCGAGCAGCAGGCGGCCGACCTGGGCTACTCGCTCTTGCTGGACTTGCTACACCGGCCCGACAGCAAGGATGTCGAAGCGGTGCTTGACGAGTTGATCGCGCGCCGCGTCGACGGCATCATCTGGGCGGTGCATGAGGTGGGGGACAACCGCTCCTGGATCAACGAGCGCCGCCTGCATTCATTGCCGCCGGTGATCTTCTTGACGATGGAACCGCGCCCCGGCGCGTCGATCGTCTCCACCGACAACCGGACCGGCGCGCGCCTGGCAACGCAGCATCTCATCGACATTGGCCGGCGCAACATCGGGATCATCTGCGGCCCGTCCTCGTGGTGGGAGGTGCGCGAGCGGCTGGCGGGCTGGAGCGGCGCCCTGGGCGCGGCCGGGCTGGAGTCGTCGCCGCCGTTGATCATCGAGGCCAACTGGACCGCGCGATCGGGCGAGGATGCCATCAAGACATTGCTCGAACGGCGGCCCAACATCGACGCCGTCTTTGCCTGCAACGATCAGATGGCGTTGGGCGCCCTGCGCTACTGTCACGCCAACGGCCGCCGCGTACCCGACGATCTGTCGATCGTGGGCTTCGACAATACGCCGGAATCCGCCTATTTCTGGCCGGCGCTCACCACCGTGCGCCAGCATCTTGCCGAACTTGGCCGTGTTGCCGTCAACGAACTCCACCGCCAGATCGAGCGCCGCGGGCAGAGCAAGTATCCTGTTCCCCCGGTCTCGCGCGTGCTGCAACCCGAGTTGATCGTCCGTGAGAGTTCGGGGGCGAAGCCGGAGTAAGATTCTCCCCCCAAGCGTCCGGCTGTGGTGGAAGCATGCGCTGGCGTATAATCACCGGCGCAACTTGCTCTCTCAATGCCACCACGAAAGGCCGGCAATGACAACCTTTAGCGAACCGATTCCCGCGACCCTGCCTTCGGCCAATCGCACCGGCTGTGGCGGCCGGCTCGTCGAGCTTCTGATCCTGGCCTGGGTGGCCGGCGTCTCGTTCGTCTGCCAGGTGATGGGCTGGGGTGCGGCCGCGCTCGGCGCAGAGACCACACCGCTCGATGCCGTCCTGCTCCAGGCGCTGCTGCTGGCAGCGCCGCTGCTTCCGCTGGCGTTCTTCTGGCGGGCCGCACGCGAACGCGCCATCTACCGCGCGTTGCTGCTGGCGACGCTCTACCTGCTCGTCCTCGCTCCGGCGCGGGCCCTGCCGCCTACCGCCGCCCAGGCAGTGTTGCTGGCACAGATCGGCCTGACGCTCCTCTTCGTGTTCATTGTGGCTTTTGCTGGCGGGCGAAGTGCGCACGGGCGCGCACCCGCCACAACCTGGTATGCTGCGCTTGGCGCGGCTGCGGTGGCCGCGATGCCATGGCTGTGGCGCGGCGCGGCCGGCTCTCCGCTCGATGTGCTGCTGGCGTTGCTGCTCGGCCTTGCCTTTGGCGCTGCCTTTGCCCTGGCCATACAGCGCACGTGGTTCGCCACGCTCGCCTTCCACACGCGCGGCCGCGGCGCCGACCTGGTGACGGGCGGGATCACGGCGGGCACGGCGCTGCTGATCATGGCCTCCGCGCTCTCGTTCAACGGCGGGCAGATCATGCTCATGCTGGCGCTCCCCGCGCTCGGCTGGCTGGCCGTGGCGCTGGCCTACGCCGGTGCCGGATTCGACTGGCGCCCGCCCGCGCTCTTCACCGGCCTCAGTGCCGCCGCCATGCTTGCCCTCACCGACACCGACGCGATGGCCATCGAAGCGCTCGACCCCATGCTCGGCTGGATTGCCGGCGCCGCTGCACTCACTGCGCTGGCTGGCTGGATAGCACTTGTGCTCGTCCTGATCTTGCGCCGGAACTGGGGATCGCCCGGCCGTCCGGCGTTCGCTGCCGCGTCTGCATTGATCCTGTGGCTGGGCGCCGTCGCACTCTATCTCTTTGCCGGCCAACCGGGATTCTTTGGCGATCGCCTCTTCGTCATCCTGGCCGGCCAGGCCGAAGTCGGCGCTGCGACACAGGTGGCCGACTATGACGCCCGCCGCCGCGACGTCTATGCCACGCTGGTCAACCACGCCGAAGCGTCGCAGCGCGATCTGCGCCAGACGCTCGACCGCTTTGGCGTACGCTATACCCCCTACTATCTTGTCAACGCCGTCGAGGTCGAGGGCGGCTTGCTGGCGCGGCTCCTCCTGGCGACGCGTGCCGACGTCGACCGGATCCTGCCCAGCCCGCGGCTGCGCCCGCTGCCCGGCCCTGTGCCCACGGAAACGGGCGAGCCGGCTTTACCCGCCGATCATGGCTGGAACCTGGCCATGATCGGCGCCGACCGCGTGTGGACGGAACTCGGCGCGCGCGGCGCCGGCATCGTCCTGGGCGAGTCCGACTCGGGCGTGGAGGGCGACCATCCGGAGGTGGCCGATGGCTACCGCGGCCGCCGTACCGGCGACGACTACAACTGGTTCGACCCCTGGTCGCATACGCCCGCGCCGGTGGATTTCGGCGGGCATGGCACGCACACGACGGCGACGGTCATCGGCAACTCGGTGGGCGTGGCGCCGGACGCCGAGTGGATCGGCTGCGTCAATCTTCAGCGCAACCTTGGCAACCCGGCCCTCTATCTCGACTGCCTGCAATTCATGCTGGCGCCGTTCCCGCAAGGTGGCGATCCCTTTGCCGATGGAGACCCGTCGCAGGCTGCCGACGTGCTCAACAACTCCTGGGGCTGCCCTGCCACCCACGAAGGGTGCGACCCGACCTCGCTCCAGCCGGCCGTTAATGCGCTGCGCGCGGCCGGCATCTTCGTCGTCGCGTCGGCGGGCAATTCAGGCCCGAAGTGCAGCACCGTCGAGGATCCCATCGCCATCTACGACAGCGCCTTCACCGTGGGCGCCGTCGACGAGGGCGGTAATCTGGCGCCCTTCAGCAGCACGGGGCCGGTGACCGCCGACGGCAGCGGGCGCACCAAGCCCGACATCGCCGCGCCGGGCATGGCCGTGTGGTCGGCCTTCCCCAACGGCACCTACAAGGATCTCGATGGCACCTCCATGGCCGGGCCGCATCTCGCCGGCGTCGTGGCGCTCATGTGGTCGGCCAACCCGGCGCTCATCGGCGACATCGACGGCACCGAGGCGATCCTGCGCCAGACGGCGCGCCCCTTCTCCGGGTCTATGGCGTCTGACGCTCCCCTGACCGGCGAGGAGGGCGCCGCTGTCGTGACTGAGCAGACTGACGACATGCAGGCACCCGGCGGCAGTTGCCTGGCGCAGCTCGGCGCGGCCGGAACACCCAACGAACTGGTCGGCTACGGCATCGTCGACGCCTACGCCGCGGTGCGCGCGGCCATGGAGATTCGCCCCTGATTTTGCGCACTTGATTTCTGTCACGTTTGTGTCACACTTCTGCGACGCTGCGCTGCAACAATGACGCCACGGCCCGCTTTGCCGGGCCGGCGTGATTGCCAGAGATGTGTTTCAGGAGGATACCCATGTCGTACCGCACCCTTTCCCCGCGACACCTTGTCGCCCTGTTCGTCGTGGCCGGCGCGCTGCTGGCCACAATCCTCGCGCCCGGCGCCGCTGCGCTGGCCGCGCCGCCCGCCGTGCCCGTCGCCGTGACGGTGGAAATCGAAGCCATCGAGGATATCGGCGTCATCGAGAGCGCGCCGGCCTTCACCGGCGGCGGCGCGCCCTACTTCGTGCTGAATTCGCGGCCGGGCGGTGATTTCGATTGGAATTTCGTGCGCTTCGATCTCTCGGCGCTGCCGGCCGGCGCCACGATCAACTCGGCGCAGTTCCGCCTCTACGTCAACGCCTCCGCCAATGCGCTCGACATCGAGATGGGGCGGGTCGACGGCGCGTGGAGCGAGGCCACCACCTCGTGGAACACCAAGCCGGCAGTGACGTGGGCCGGCGCGATCCAGAATGCGCCGGCCGTTGGCAACGTCGACTGGCCCATCAAGCCGCTGCTCGAGGGATGGCTGGCCGGGACGCAGAACAACTTTGGTATCGCGCTGCGCGGTGTGACACCGGCTACCGGTGGTGTGCGCGCCGACACGCGCGACGGCGCCATCGCCCCGCGGCTGGTCGTCAACTACACCATCCAGGTCGATGACGGCGCGCGGCCCGATTTTGGTGATGCGCCTGACAGCAGCAACCACCACGGCGTCGTCAACAGCGCCTATGCCGGCGTGCCGGGCCGCTTCCCCTCCGTGTGGGAAGGGACGGCTGCCGGACAGCCCGCCGGCCCGCGCCACGCCAACCAGAGCATGGAAGGCTGGCTCGGCGATTTCCTCTCGCGTGAGGCGGACGCCGACGTCGGCCTGGACCAGGACGGGCCGAACAACATCCTGCGCGCGGCGGGCGGTGCGATCGGCGACGTGGCCGACAACGATCGCGGCGACGACGGCTGGCGCAACCGCCAGATCAAGTTCTTCGACTGCCGCCGCACCACGCTGGACGTGCGCGTCAGCAAGGCGCCCGGCGCCACGCGCAATTTCATGGTTCTCAACGTCTGGTTCGACGGCAACCGCGACGGCGACTGGGAGGACATCAGCCCCTGCCAGCCCGACGAGACCGGCCCGGCACAGGCGAGCTACGAGTGGATCGTGCAGAACTACATCGTGGACATGACGGCAGTGCCGGCGGGCGGCTCGCTTGACTTCACCGTTAACACCGAGAAGGTGCTCAATAGCACGCCGGGCGCAAAGCACTGGTTGCGCTTCACCCTCAGCGAGACGCCGGCTGTGCAGCCATCCGGCGCCCTGGCCGACGGCCGCGGCCCGCACCCGTCCGCCAATCCAGACAGCTATCTCTTTGGTGAGACCGAAGACATCCTCCAAACGCCGCCGCCGGCCGGGCAAGACGGCACGCTCGAACTGCAAAAGCGCGTGATCACCACGGCCGAACCGACCGAGTGGATCGACTATGTGACTTACGAGATTCGCCTGCGCCACAATGGCGGCACGCAGCCCGTCCAGGCACAGATCCGCGATGCGCTGCCCTACCCGCTCATCGTCTACCCCACCATCGACGGCGGCGGCGTGCACTATGTGAACGTCACCAGCACGACCGGCGGCGCGACGCCGCTGCTGGCCTCGCTCGACATCAAGCCCAACCCGGTCCCGAATCCGCCGCAGCAGGTGGTGAACTGGCAGGGTTCTCTCGCCCCCGACGCCGAGGTCACGCTCTCCTTCAAGGTGCGCGTGCTGGCGCTGTGCGACCCCAACCAGCAGACGATGACCTTCACCAACACGGCGTTTGCGCGACCCCAGGGCGGCACGGTCATCACTGCCCAGGACACCTTTACGGCCAAGTGCATCGGCTACCAGGAAAATCAGGTTCAGTGGCAGCTCCAGCCCATCACGGATGTCGTCAATCTGGGCGATCTGATGCACCTGCCGGTCCAGTACCGTGTGACCAACGGTAACCCTGTATCGGTGACGCTCAACGTCTACCAGCCGGCCGGCGCGGTGCAGACCAGCGCGGCCGGACAGACGCCGAGCCTGGCGGTGGTCAGCCTGCTGCCCAACGAAACCAAGCTGGTCGATCTCGTCCTGCGCATGGAGAGCGAGTTCTCCGATGAGTTGACGCTGCCCGACGACTACACGCCCGGCGGCCCACTTGCCTTCTGCCTCATGCCTGATGCCGGCAGCCCCTGCCCCGCCGCGCAGGAGTATCCCAATCTGCACGGGGATCTGCCGCCCGTCCAGGTCAAGGTGCGCCCCAACGACCTGGGCGACGCGCCCGACAACACCAACCATGCCGCAGCGGCCATGACCGCCTATCCGGGCGTGCCGGCGACCTTCCCGACAGTCTTCGATCCGGCGACCGGCCAGCCACAAGGCCCGCGCCATGCCCACCCGCGTCCATTCCACCTGGGCCAGCGCGTCAGCCTGGAAGCCGAGGCGGACATCGGCCCCGACCAGGACCCGTTCAACAACATCGTGCCCGCGGCCAACGACCCCGACAACGATCGCGGCGACGACGGCACCAACCTGGCACTGTGGAACCTGGCCAACTGCCAGCCGGCGGTACTGCCCGTGCAGGTCTTCATCAGCCCGCAGGCCGTCGCCTACTTCACCCAGCTTGGCACGCCCGGCTATCTCAACGTGTGGGTCGACGGCAACCGCAACGGCACCTGGCAGGATGCCGTCCAGTGCGGCGCACAGCCGGCGCCGGAGCACATCGTCATCGACTACGCCGTCAATGTCGTGGGCCTGGGCGCTGGATTGCACACGCTCAACGTGCCGAGCGGGCGCGTGCCGCTTGCCGCGGCTAACCAGCCGGCGTGGGTGCGCATCACACTGAGTGAAATTCCCTCCAACAAGACGTTGGTGGCCGGCGCCATCCAATACGGTGACGGGCGTGGCTATGCCCAACCCTTCAAGACCGGCGAGACGGAGGATTTCCTCTACTTCCCGGCCGGCGTGGCGGGCGGTGGGGCCGACTTCGACGTGCGGCTGTCGGCCAAGGCCCGGCGTGGGGTTGCCGATATCGCCGGCGTGCAGGCCGCAGGCGCCGACAAGCTCGGCAACTTCGATATCCAGATCTTCAAGATTGACTATGCCAATCGCGGCTCGGCGACGGCCCAGAACGCGCTGCTGGAGTTTCAGATTCCCGAGAAGTTCCGCGGCCAGACACCTCAGCTACAGGCTTCCACGCTGCCGAGCGATGCATTCACACTCAACTTCGAGGAGATCAAGGTGACCTTCCGCTCGCTGGCGCCGGGCGACCAGGGTACCATCGTGCTGGGCTGGTATGGCTGCATTACCTGCACGGTGACGGCCTCCTCCGTCGAGCAGAGCGTGACGGCCAGCGTCACGGTCACGCTGCCCGGCGACGTCGACCCCAGCAACAACCAGAGCAGCGCCACGCTCGAAGGTCTGCTCAGCTCGCCGATCATCGGTGCGTTCATGGATTACACCGACGACGCGCTGATGGATCGCATCTTCACCGGGCGGGCCGCAAGCTGCCGTGCGACGCAGACGCTGCGCGGCAAGGCCGAGCCGAACCGCATAATCGCCATCCTCATCGGTAACGTCGTGGTGGGGACGACGACCAGCGATGCCAATGGCTTCTTCAGCCACACGGTCAACCTGTCAACTGGGTTGCATCGCATCGGGGCGCGCTATGCAAATACGCAGGTCACCAATGCAGCAATGGCCACGCCAGAGGCAACAACTTATTACGATGCATCCTCGCCGTATCTTGCCTTGCTGGTCGACAATACCTTGCCCTTCGATCCCATGAGCGTAACCTTCACCGACAGCCAGGGGCGCACGCTGGCCGTGCCGGTGCTGGGCTACTCCTTTGGCGCATCCCAGACGGGCAGCTTCTTCCGGGCAGGTGAGACTTATAAGGTCGGCGTCGATCTGTGCGACCCGAATCCGAACGCGCGCAGCTCGGTCACCTTTGGCGATGTTGTCATTTCGTCGCTGCTGGACGCCGACGGGGACGGGCGATTCTACGGCTGGGCCACCTTCCCTGTCTCGGTGCAGGCCGCGGCCGCCGCGGCGACCGGCGACCTGGCGTTGATCGTCAGCGATGGCGCCACCGAGAGCCGCTACGGCTTCAGCATCGCCACCGGCGCGGCCGGCATCGTGACCGATCGCGCCACGGGGCAGCCGCTGGCCGGGGCGACGGTCGCCGCGCTCACCGGTACGGCCGCCGGCGACGGCAGTACGACCTTTGGCGCCTGGGATGCGAGCCTTGCGGGCCAGACCAACCCGCAGCAGACCGGCGCCGACGGTGGCTATCTCTTCACGGCCGATGTCGGGACCTTCCAGCTCGACGTCAGCCGCAGCGGCTACCAGGCATACCGCACCGGCGAGATCGACGCTGCGAACGAAGCGCTGGCGCGCACCGTTGCGCTCAGCCCGGCCATCGCCGAGGCCGCGACGCAGACAATCGCCATCACCGAGCAGGGCTTCGTGCCGCCGACCGTGGCCGTGGCGCCCGGCGGTGTCGTGGCCTTCGTCAATGCGGACCTGGCCGAGCACGCCGTGCGCGGTTCCGGCTGGGACAGCGGCATGCTGGCGCCGGGCGCGACCTACAAGGTGCGGGCCGCGACGGTGGGAAGCTTCTCCTACGCGGATGCCACCGACGCGCTCAACAAAGGCGTAGTCATCGTCGCCGAGGGGGCAGGCGCCAGCCGGCTCTTCCTGCCGGCGATTGTGCGCTAGGCACAGGGTAGTGCACGTCCTGGCGGCGCTCGCGCAGAAGGCGCTGCCAGGCGTGACGCTCCAATGAAGAAGACCGGCAGGCGCCCGCCTGCCGGTCTTTTCGATCAATACGGTTTGCCACGCTCGGCGTCCAAATGCTGTGCGTCGGAATATTGGCCTATGCCGGTGTCTTCGGGCCCCGCACGGCATCGATGGCGCGCAGCAGCAGGCTTACCTGTCCAGCGCCAAACAAGATGAAGAGCAGGCTCAACGCAAGGCTGGTCAGGTCGATGAGGCCGGGCGCGGCCGCGGTTGCCCTGGTGATGCCTTCGTCGACAGCCGTGATCTGGCTGCGCCACCGGTTGACGACCTCTTCGACTGACGCCACTTCGGCGGATGCCGCGGTAATCAACCCCCGCACTTTGTCGCCGTCGATCTCGGCGGTGGCAATTGCGCTCCGGATTTCGCCGACCTTGCTGTCGAAGGCGTCGATCCGCTGTTGTGCTGTCTGCAACTCGTCGGTGAAGGTGGGGACAGTCACGCCGGGGAGACGATTTGCGCTTTCCAGTGTCTGATTGAGCGCGACGATGCCGGCGCGCAAGGCGGAAAAGGAGGCGCGCAACTCGCCGATCGTGGTTCCGAAGCGGCTCTCGAACGCCGCGTTTGCTTCCTCTACGATGGCGGCGCGTGTTTCGGGCGTCAATCCTTCGAGACGTGCGCCGACCGTATCGATCTGGGTGCGAACGTCGGCCAGTCTGGTGCTGGCAGCGGTGGTCGTGGCATCAGCCAAGGTGAGGTAGCCGTCGACCGTTGCGGCCGTTGCTGTCACGGCCTCCGTGAGCGGCGGGTTGACGATCCAGGCGCCGACGAGGCCGGCCGCGCAGAGCAGCAGCCCGAGAGTGGCTGCGATGGCTACCAGAATCCACAGAATTTTCTTGAACATGATTCCTTCATCCCTTTGTTTCGGTCGTTATCCAGATCCTTCTGCGCGCCTGCTCTCGCTATGGCCTGGAGAGGGGACGCTGCGGCCAGTTTCCGGGAAAATGCTAGCTGCCACTCATCTCTTCGGCGAGAGTCGCGGTGCTCGATGCCTGCCCCACCCAGCCGGCCTTTCGTTTCTCTGCCTGTTCGATGACGTATCGGATATGGGTGCGCAGGTCATACACATAGGGCATATAGGCGTTCGCCACCGTGAGTTCGTGGGCAATTTTCTGATCCACATTTTCCAGTTCGGCAACGGCGGCCTCAATCTCGGTATGCTGCACGTTATCGAGACGTAACTCTATCCTGTGGACGATCTTATACCAGCGAGTCACCTTGTTGCGCATGTAAGCCCGGTAGAGCAGCGGGCTGCGTCCAAGCAACGGCAGCAGAATCAGGGCGATGGGCAGAATGAACAGGAGGTAGCGGTCGACCACGGCCGCAATCCAGAAGGGCAGGTAGCGATCCAGCGTGGAGTCGCCGCTCTTGATGCGTTCGACATAGGTCAACGCTTCGCGACTGATGGGCAGGTCCGCATTTTTTGTGTTCGGGAAGTAGTTGCGGTCGGCGAAGAAACTGCTCGGACTGTGCAACTCCACGGCTGCAACGGTGAGCAGTCGCAGCAAATCCTGATGCAGATCGTTGCGTACCACCAGATTGGCTTCGGTGGCGAGCAACTTGATGTCGGTTGGCGGCGAAACGTTGACGAGGTTCAGGGTCGCCTCGGGCAATGTCAGCACCGTCAGGAAGCGATGGCGCCTTGCGATGGCGTCCGCATGACGGAGATCCACCAGCTCGATGTCCTTGTCGACCAGGATGTCACGCAGGGCGGGCGACTCTGTGTCGGTGACCAGGAACGCCACATCCATCGTCGCGTCGCGCAGCGCATCGTGGGCTTCACTCGCCGGCAGTTCCAGGAAGGTCGTGTTGTTGTCGTCGATGCCGGCGTCGCGCAGCAACTGGCGCGCCAGTTGATTGGTCCCGCTTCCAGCCTCGCCGATGCCGATCCGCATCCCCTTGAGTTGGGGCAGGGTGTCGAGCGGCGTCTCCGGCGACAGGCCGAGACGGTAAAAGATCCAGACCGGCTCGAAGGCAACCGTCGCAAGCGAGCTGACAATTTCGGGGTTGCCCTGTGCCGCAACGCCACCCTGAACAAAGGCGACGTCTCCCTTCCCTTCTTCGAGCATTTGGAGCGCCGTGACAGAGCCGGCTGTTGGCACGATGTTCACAATAAAGCCCTTCTCTTCGGCAATTTTCTTGTAATGCTGGCTGTCGAGGAAATAGGCGCCACCCTCGCGGCCCGTGAGAAAAGTGAAGCTGTTTGGCGGCAACGTCAGAAATACCTGCCCAATCAGCCCGCTCAGCAGGAAGACGCCTGCCGCAATCACCGTCCACTGAATGCCCTTTTCAATCTTGGCCAACATACTCACTCGCCAAACGCACTTGATTCCACTTCTGTCGCGTCGAATTGTTCTCGTGTCCGGCTGCATGGCGCCGGCGCTGCCAGTCCCATTCGGGTCAAAAACGGTGCTTGATTTCAGGCTGCCGAACTCTAGCAAA
Organism: Caldilineaceae bacterium; assembly: GCA_020634815.1. Lineage (GTDB taxonomy): Bacteria > Chloroflexota > Anaerolineae > Caldilineales > Caldilineaceae > Caldilinea. The sequence continues at coordinate 164,693 of JACKBA010000004.1, forward strand.
AAGCAGGGCGCTTGGCAATCGCGGACCTGTCCGTATGGCCGTTGCAATCAAGTACTACGCGCCCCGATGCAGTTGCGCATTTGGCTTGTTGCGTTACACTTAGCCGGTTGCCGTTTTGCTCGCCGCTCAACTCCTTTGGGCGGCGAGTGTGATATAGGGCGGAGTCATTCGGAAAGGACCGGAGTTTGCACATCATGTCGACCTTTGAGCATGAACGTCTAGAACTGTCGCGCACCGGCGCACAGCCGTGGAAGTTGTGGGGACCCTACCTGAGCGAACGCCAGTGGGGCACGGTGCGCGAGGATTACAGCGACAACGGCGACGCGTGGAGCTACTTCTCCCACGACCAGGCGCGCGCCCGTGCCTACAAGTGGGGCGAGGACGGCATCGCCGGCATCTCCGACGAGAAGCAGCGCCTCTGCTGGTCGCTCGCGCTGTGGAATGGCCAGGACCCGATCCTCAAGGAGCGGCTCTTTGGCCTGACCAACGTCGAGGGCAACCACGGCGAGGATGTCAAGGAGTACTACTTCTATCTGGATAGTACGCCGACGCATTCGTACATGAAATATCTCTACAAGTATCCGCAAGCTGCTTATCCCTACGATGATCTCGTGCAGAGGAGTCGCCAGCGCAATCGCGCGGAGATGGAGTACGAACTCCTGGATACAGGCGTCTTTGCCGAGAACCGCTATTTCGACGTCTTCGTCGAGTACGCCAAGGCCGATGCCACCGATATTCTGCTTCGCATCGAGGTGGCCAACCGCGGCCCCGACGCTGCCACCCTGCATCTCCTGCCCCACCTCTGGTTCCGCAACACCTGGTGGATGGCGCCGGACGCGCCGCGCCCAATCTTGCGCGCCGGCAAGCCACACAAGAACGCCGCCGTCGTCGAGGCGCAGCACCCGGAAATCGGCAATTACTGGCTCTACTGTGAGGGCGCCGGCGAGCTACTTTTCACCGAGAACGAGACGAACAAGCAGCGGTTATGGGGCCAGCCCAACGAGGCTGCCTACGTCAAGGACGGGATCAACGACGTGGTGGTTGGCGGCGTAACCGGTGCCGTCAATCCCGCCCAAACGGGCACCAAGGCTGCCGCCCACTACACCGTCACCGTCGCGGCTGGCGCCACCCAGACGATTCGGTTACGCCTCACCAGCACGCCGAGCAAAGGCAATGCCAACCCCTTTGCCGGTTTCGACGCGACCTTCGCCCAGCGCAAGCAGGAGGCGGACGACTTCTACGCCGGCATCATTCCGCCGTCGATGAGCGCCGACCAGGCCGCCGTCATGCGCCAGGCACTGGCCGGCATGCTCTGGACCAAGCAGTATTACTACTACGATGTCGATCGCTGGCTGGACGAGCACCAGGGCAACCCCATGTCGGGCGGCAAGCGCATTGTGCGCAACCGCGACTGGTATCACATGATCAACGATGACATCATCTCTATGCCCGACAAGTGGGAATATCCCTGGTACGCGGCGTGGGACCTGGCTTTCCACACGATCGCGTTGAGCATGGTCGATCTTGACTTTTCGCGCGAGCAACTGCGCCTCATGCTCGACTACCTTTACCTCCACCCCAACGGCCAGATCCCGGCCTACGAGTGGAACTTCAGCGACGTCAACCCGCCTGTGCACGCCTGGGCAACGATCTTCAACTACGCGGTTGATAGCGAGCTCGATGCCGACGAACTCGCCTTTCTCAAGCGCACCTTCAACAAACTGCTGCTCAACTTCAACTGGTGGGTCAATCGCAAGGACCCGGCCGGTCGCAACCTCTTCAACGGCGGCTTTTTGGGGCTGGACAACATCGGCGTCTTCGACCGCAGCGCGCCGCTGCCCACCGGCGGTTATCTCGAGCAGGCCGATGGCACGGCATGGATGGCCTTCTTCTGCCTCAACATGCTCTCCATGTCGGTTGAGATCGCCCGCCGCGACCCGGACTATGAGGAGTTCATCCACAAATTCGTCGAGCATTTTCTGTGGATTGCCGGCGCCATGGATCGCGTGGGCGACAACCAGGATGAGATGTGGGACGACGGCGACGGTTTCTTCTACGATGTGCTCGTGCTGCCGGATGGCCAGGCGCAGCGTGTCAAGGTGCGTTCCATGGTCGGGCTGCTGCCGCTGATGGCGGTGGGCATCTTTGCCGGCGAAACGGTGGAGCAATTTCCTGCCACGACGCAACGGATCCGCGCCTTTCGTGAAAAGCACCCCGAACTGAGCGAAAATATCCACGACATCGGCAAACCGGGCGTCAACGGACGGCGCATGTTGGCGGTTGTCAATGAGGAGAAGCTGCGTCGCCTGCTCGCCCATATGCTCGACGAAGAGCAATTCCTGTCGGCGTTTGGCATTCGCTCCCTCTCGCACGCACACGCAGAGAACCCCTTCCGCGTCAACGTGCACGGCCAGGAGTATGCCGTCCAGTACTTGCCCGCCGAGTCGGATTCCGGCATGTTCGGCGGCAACTCCAACTGGCGCGGGCCGGTCTGGATACCGGTGAATACGCTGTTGGTGCGCGCCCTGCTTCAGTACTATCAATACTATGGCGACGACTTCAAGGTCGAATGCCCCACCGGTTCCGGCCAGTGGATGACCCTCTATGATGTGGCGCGCGAGATCACCGGTCGTCTGGCTGCCATCTTCCTGCGCGGCGCCGATGGCACACGACCGGTCTATGGTGGCTCCACCACCTTCCAGGAGGACCCGCACTGGCGCGACCATATCCTTTTCTACGAGTACTTTCACGGCGACAACGGCGCGGGTCTTGGCGCCAGCCACCAGACTGGCTGGACCGGTGTCGTCGCCCGCCTCATGCAGTATTTTGCCCTGGTCGATGCGCCGGCTCTGCTGGCACAGGGCAATCGCCAGGCATTTCAAGCAGCAACTCAATAAGCGAGGAACACCATGGAGTCAGTACCAGATTTCAGAGCCTTTGCGCGCAAGGTCGGTTTCGACCCGGAATATCTTGAGGCCTTCGAGAAGAAGCTATTCATTTCCGGCCCGCGGTCGGCGCGCCGGCTGACCAACTTCTTCGTCCTGTTGTTGCTGGCAACGGTGATTGCCACCTATGGCGTGATCTCCGATTCGACGGCGACTGTCATCGGCGCCATGATTGTGGCACCGCTCATGGGACCGATCATGGCCACGGCCGCCGCCGTGGTGATTGGCTCGTTTGACCGTGCCTGGAGATCGCTGACACTGGTCGTCATTGGGGTAATCTGCGTCATCCTGCTCTCGTGGTTCCTTGCCATGCTCATTCCCGACGTGAGCATCTCATTCACCGAGAACGGCGAGATTGCCTCGCGCATCGCGCCGGGCTTGATGGCGCTGCTTACGGCGCTGGCATCGGGCGCGGCCGGCGCCTTCATCATGTCGCGCGAAGAGATCGCCGATTCCATGGGCGGCGTTGCCATCGCCATCTCGCTGGTGCCGCCCCTGTGCGTTGTCGGCATCTCCCTCAGCCAGGGCGCCTGGGGACCTGCCACCGGCGCGCTCACGCTCTTCATCACGAACTTCCTGGCAATCCTGCTGGCGGGCGGCATCACCTTCATGCTCGGCGGGCTGGGCCGGCTGGCGTATACCGGTGACAGCCAGCGCATGCGCCGCAGATCCTTCCTGCTGATCATCTTCGGCACCCTGCTGATCGCTATCCCGCTGAGCGTGACCTCGTACCAGGCAATCGACCGTTCGCTCGAGACAAGGGCGGCGTCGCAGGATGTGACGGCGTGGCTGGACGGGACGACGCACTCCATGGTGCGGGTCGATGTGTACGGCGATCGGGTTCTCGCCACGGTGGAAGGATCGGGCGAACTGCGCCCGTTGCGCGATCTGGCCAACCAGTTGGCCGTCACCTTGGAGCGGCCCGTGCGCGTCGACCTGCGCACCATCCCGTCGCAGGTGGAGTCTTCGGGGAGCGAGTCGCCGTAGACGCGGATGCGTCCCGGCACGCCCGGCTGGCTACGCCATCGTCCTGGGGCGCACCCCGCAGCCGCTGGGGCTTTGTCTGCGCAACGCGACTATGTGATAATGCCCATCGTCATGCTCAGCCAGGATAACTCGATTCAACAAACGAAGCTTTACCGGCCATTCGGTACGGCCGGTCTCTTGGCGCGACCGCGCCTCCTGGACTTGCTCGACGCCGGCCGGCACGGCACCCTGACGCTGGTCGTTTCGCCGCCCGGCTCCGGGAAGAGTTCGTTGGTGAGTCAGTGGCTTGACGATCGCGCTATCGACGCCGCCTGGTTGCAACTTGATGCGGGCGACAGCGAACCGGCGAAATTCATTGCCTATGTCGTGCACGCACTGCGCACCATTGCGCCCGATTTCGGCGTGGAGACGCTGCTCCTCCTGCGCAGCGCGCGCCTGCCGCCTTTGGATGTGGTCACGACCACCTTGAGTAACGAATTGCACGAACTGGGGGAGACGAGCCCCTGTCTCCTCGTGCTGGACGACTATCACATGGTGAAGAATCCGGCAATCGATCAGGTCATGGCCGGCCTCGTGACCCGCCCGCCGCAGGGGTTTCGCCTGCTGATCATCTCCCGACGCACGCCGGCATGGCCATTGGGCCGGCTGCGCATCGAGAAGCGCTTGCACGAGATCGGTGCGGCGGATCTGCGCTTTACGCGCGAAGAGACGGCGGCCTATCTGCAACTGAACGCCATCGCGCTGCCGGACGACGGCATGGTGATGAACTTGCAGCGACAGACCGAGGGCTGGGCGACCGGCCTGCAACTGGCTATATTGGCGTTGCGCCAGCAGGCCAACGTCGCAGGCTTGCTTGGCAGCCGGCCCATGTTTGTCGGCGGCGACAACCGCTATCTGCTTGACTACATGGTCGAGGAGGTGCTGGCCCACCTGCCGGAGAGCACCGTGCAGTTCATGCTCGCGTCGGCCGTCTGCGATCGCTTCTGCGCCCCACTCTGCCAGCGCTTGCTCGGGCTGGGCCGCGACATGGTGGACGATCTGCTGCGCTACCTGCTGGATGCAAATCTCTTCTTGATCCCGCTGGAAGAAGGCAGTCAGGGTGGCGCTGACCGGCGCTTCGCCTGGTATCGCTATCATCACCTCATGCATCAGTCGCTGGTAAGCCGCCTGGAAGAGTCGTTCGAACCGCAAGCCATTGCCACGCTTCACCGCAATGCGGCCGCCTGGCTGCGCGAGCAAGGCTACGTCGACGAGGCGCTCGGTCACCTGCTGGCGATCGCCGATTGGGACACTGCGACGGACGTGCTGGTTTCCGAACTGGGCAAGCTCCTCGACCGCGAAGACCGGCAGGCGATCGCCCACTGGCTCACGCTGCTGCCTGAAGCCGAGATTGCCCGCCGGCCCGGACTGCTCCTGCTGCGCGGGTGGGACTGTTTTTTCAGCCTCGATCTCCCTTTGCTGGCGGCGACGTTGCGTGATCTCCACGCCCTTGCCGACGACACCCAACACGATGGCGAGCCAGCACTCAATCTGCACCTGGGCCGGCAGCACGCGGTGGAGATCGAAGGGCACATCGCATTTCTGCAATGCGCGGCGGACTATTTCGCGGGCCGAACGGAGGAGGCGATCAGAGGCGCCCGGAAGGCGCTGAATCTCCTCACGCGACCGAACACGCTGGTGCATGGCAATGTCTATGTGATGCTCGGCAGCGCCATGCAGATGGCTGGACAAAGCAGCGAGGCCGAGGCGATGTTGCGGACGCAGTATCAGCGGCAGCGCCCGAAGCCGACGCAGGCCAGTGCCCGCTTGCTCTTCGGGTTGACCCTGGTCCTTACGCATGTCGGCGACTATACAGGGGCCGCAGAAGCCGCCAGCTTGATGCTGCGCGAGGCGCACGCTGCCGACCTGCCGCTCCTGGTCGGGTGGTCCCATGCCATTCTCGGCCGCGTCCACTATGAGCGCAACGAACTGGATGCGGCCCTGACGCACTTCAACGCAGTCACGGACCGGCGCTATGTCGTCAACCGCGGCTGCGCCTACGAAGGCTTCACCGGGCGCATGCTGGTCGCTGCGGCGCAGGGGGACGAGGCGGCGCTTTCTCAGGCCGGCGACGAATGGCGCCAGTTTGAAGAATCTCTGTGGGGATTCCCCGGCCCGCTCTACCATTCCGTGCAGGCCAGGGCGGCACTGCTGATCGGCGACACGCCCGCCGCGCTGCGCTGGGCGCGTACATTCACGGCACCGCCGCCCGCCGCGCCGATGATCTGGCTTGAAGCCAGCCACATCACGAAAGTACGTTGCCTGCTCGCCGCCGCCGACGATGCCGAACGCGCAGTTGCCCTCGACCTGACCAACGCCTGCATTGCCCATGTTGAGCAGATGCACCTGAAGTGGCTCCAACCCTCCTTGTCCGGTCTGCGCGCGCTGCTATTGGCACGCACCGGCGCAAGGGCCGAGGCCGTAGCGCTGCTCGCTACTGCATTACACCGTTCGCGTGGCGAGGGGTTTGTGCGCTCCTATGCCGACCTGGGACCCGCCATTGTCGATCTCCTGCGCGCGATCGACGATACGGCGCTGGCTGAACCCATCGCGCAGATTGTCGCTGCCATTCCCGGAGGGGCATCGGGGCAGGCTGCCGTTGATCGCTCGCAACTGCTGGCCGGCCCGGCGGCGCTGCTCACCGAGCGCGAGTACGAGGTGCTTGAGCTGCTGGCCACGCCGCTGACGCCGCACGAGATCGCCGACGCACTGTCCGTCTCCTACAGCACGATCCGCCACCATACCTCCCACATCTACGAGAAACTCGGGGTCAACAAGCGCCGCCAGGCTGTTCTGGTCGCTGCCGAGCTTGGCCTGCTGCCGTGAATTCCAATAGATAGGAAAAAGATAGGAAAAATTTTCTGGCTCGGGCAAGCCGATCTGCGCGATGATAGTCTGGTTGCCACAATCATGTGCATGTGGTGACGACTACACGGTTCGCTAACAGAGTATCTACACCAAGGAGAGAATCATGCCCTGCCTGTTTGCCCTGCTCGGCGCCTTTGCGCCACGTCTTGCCCTCTTTTTCTTGTGGATCTTCACGCCGCTGGTCAACGCCTCCTTCCGCGGCTGGGCGCTGCCCTGGCTGTGGCCGATCCTCGGCGTGATCTTCCTGCCCTTCACGACGCTCATGTATGTCCTGGTCGTCGGCCCGCTTGGCTCCACCAATATCTGGGGCTGGCTGATCGTCTTCCTGGGCCTGTTGATCGACCTGCGCGCCTACGCCGATGCCGCAGCCAATCGGAATCAGATTCCCGGCATGGCGTCGCACTAGCGGGATTGACTGTCAAGCGTCAAACGTCAAGCGTTAAGCGTCACGAGTCAAACGTGAAACGTCATCCATCACGAGGCAAGCGTCACGCATCACGCATCACGTTTGACTCGTGACGTTTCACGTTTGATTCTCATCACCCGCATCCAACCCTAAAATAAGTACCGGATTGAATAGAGGAGATACACAATGGCACTTGGTCCACTTCAACTGGTGGTAATTGGCTTCGACAACCCGGCGCTGGATGGTTCGATCGTTGCCGAGTTGAACGCAATTCGTGACCGCGGTTTTATCCGCCTTGTCGACGCCCTGGGCGTTCACAAGGACGACGAAGGGGCAATCTGGTCGGTCGAGGTGAGCGACTTGAGCGACGACGAGGCGATGCTGGCCGGCGCGGCCATCGGCGCGCTGATCGGCCTGGGCGCGGGCGGCGAAGCGGGCGCTGAGGCAGGCGCCGTCGAGGGGGCGTTGGCCGCGATGGAGCGCAGCGAATTCGGCATCTCGCCGGAGGATATCCTGACCATTGCCGACCAGATCCCATCCGGCGGCGCGGCGCTGCTCATGTTGGTCGAGCATACGTGGCTGATCCCGCTGCGCAACGCGATCCGCGCCCAGGGCGGCATATTCATCGCCAACGATTTCCTGAGCATCGAGGCGCTCATCGGCATTGGCGCCGAGTTGGCCGCACTCGATGAACTGAGCGAGTGATTGAGGCGCCCATGATCGGCCGCCGAAGCGGCCGATCATGGGCATAGGCCCGGCTTTGGCCGGCAATGATAGAATTGTATGCAGGAAATTCAGATTGGCGATGGTTTCCTGTGTTTCCGGCCCGAGGGCTTTTGAAAGAGGTGAATCTGATGTTAGGACGTGGACGGCGTGAGGATCGGCGCGAGCAGCGCCAGGAAGATCGGGAGCAATTCGGCCGCCGTGGCAGTGCCACGCGCTACAAGATGCGCCAGAAACTCGTCGCATTTGGCGATGATTTCTGGATCGAAAATGAAGAGGGGCAGCGCGCCTTCAAGGTCGACGGCAAGATGTTGCGCGTGCGCGACACCCTCTTCTTCGAGGATGCGCAGGGACGCGAGCTGTGCAAGATCCAGGAACGCCTGCTGCGTGTCAAGGATAGCATGGAGATCGAAGGCCCCAACGGCGAGCGCATGGCCATGGTGAAGAAGGCCTTGATCACCCCGTTGCGCGACCGCTGGATCGTCAAGATCGGCGATGGGCCGGACTTGCAGGTGCAAGGCAACATTCTCGACCATCAATACACCATCGGTGAAGGCCGCGACAAGATCGCTGAAGTCTCCAAGAAGTGGTTCCGCTTCGCCGACACCTACGGCGTGCAGATCGAGCAAGGCCAGAATGATGTCGTCATTCTGGCCGTGACCGTGGCGATCGACATGATGGCACATCCGCGCAACTGAAATAGTGCAATTTGAGGTCAGGTTTTCTCATTCCGTCTTTTGATGCGGCGGCTTGAGAAATTCTGGCCTCTCGCATATCCGCCGGTAGGAGTTCACAAATAGGAGGACATTCATGGCGCAGGGAAAACCCAACATTCTCGTCCTTTGGGGCGACGACATCGGCTGGTGGAACATCAGCTACAACAGCCGCGGGCAAATGGGCTATCGCACGCCCAACATCGATCGCATCGCCAACGAAGGTGTGGCCTTCACCGATTACTACGGCCAGCAGAGCTGCACGGCCGGACGCGCCGCCTTCATCACCGGGCAGAACCCGATTCGCACGGGGCTGACCAAGGTCGGCATGCCGGGGGGAGATGTCGGCTTGCGGGCAGAGGATCCGACCATCGCCGAACTGCTCAAGCCGCAGGGCTACGTGACCGGCCAGTTCGGCAAGAACCACCTGGGCGACCGCGACGAACACCTGCCGACGATGCACGGCTTTGATGAGTTCTTCGGCAACCTCTACCATCTCAACGCCGAGGAAGAACCGGAAGACGAGGACTACCCCAAGGATCCGCGCTTCAAGGAACGCTTTGGGCCGCGCGGCGTGCTGCACTGCTGGGCCGACGGCGAGGGCGGGCAGAAGATCGAGGACACGGGTCCGCTCACCCGCAAGCGCATGGAGACGATCGACGACGAGGTGACCGAGCAGGCGCTGCGCTTCATCGATGAGGCGCACGCATCCGACAAGCCCTTCTTTGTCTGGTACAACACGACGGCCATGCACTTCCGCACCCACGTCGCCGACAAGCACAAGGGCAAGAGCGGGCAGGGCTTCTACAACGACGCCATGGTCGCCCACGACGAAAACATCGGGCGCATGTTGGGCAAGCTCGACGAACTCGGCATCGCCGAGGACACGATCGTCATGTATTCGACCGACAACGGCGTGCACTACAACACGTGGCCCGATGCCGGCATCACCCCCTTCCGTTCTGAGAAGAACACCAACTGGGAGGGCGGCTGGCGCGTGCCGGCCTTTGTGCGCTGGCCCGGCCAGTTCAAAGCGGGCACGGTGCTCAACGGCATCGTCGCCATGCAGGAGTGGCTGCCCACCTTCCTGGCTGCCGCGGGCGTACCGGACATCAAGGAGCGCCTGCTGGAAGGCTACCAGGCCGGCGACAAGCACTTCAACGTGCACCTCGACGGCTACAACATCCTGCCCTATCTCAAGGGCGAGGAAGCGGAGAGCCCGCGCACTGCCTTCTTCTACATCAGCGACGACGGCGACATCCTGGCGCTGCGCATGAAGGATTGGAAGGTCGTGCTCATGGAGCAGCGCGCCAAGCAGTTGGCCTGCTGGTTCGAGCCCTTTGTGTCGCTGCGTGCGCCCAAGATCTTCAACCTGCGCCGCGACCCCTTCGAACGGGCCGACGAGAATTCGAATACCTACTGGGATTGGGTGATCAACCACGCCTATATCATCTACTTGATGCAGGCGATCGTGGCCGAGCAGATCCAGGCATTCGCCGCATATCCGCCGCGCCAGAAGCCAGCGTCCTTCAATCTGGACGCAGTGTTGCGCCAATTGGAAGAGGCGACCAGCAGCAAGTCGCACTAGGAACCTTCGACGATTGCTCTCGCGTCGCCAATCTTCCAGAAAGCCCGGAGCTTCCTGGAAGATTGGCGACATTACGGGATCATGCGTGGCGATTGCTCTGCGTGCGCGATTGCGGGGCGGGCAGCGCTTTCCGGCCCACTTGGGCTTTCTGCCGGCCGTGACACTGCTTGAACTTGCGTCCGCTGCCGCACGGGCACGGATCGTTTCGTTCCACCTGGGCGAAGGATTTCTGTAGAATTGGCGTCACTTCCCTGGCCTCGCGCCCGCGCCGGATCAGCCCGGCCATGAGCTTCATGGCGAAATCGACATGGTGGAAGAAGTCCTTGAAGCCGGCGCACAGATAGTTCAATCCCGGCTCGCCGTCGGGTGTCTCGATAAAGCGATTCTTGGGGCACTCGCCGTGACAGGCAAAGCGCACGTCGCATTCCAGGCAGTAGCGCGGCAGCGTGTCGCGCTTGTCCTGGCCGAACTTCACCTGCTGGGGCGACGCTACCAGCTCGATCATATGCTGCTGCTGGATGTTGCCGAGGAAGAAGTTGGGTTCCACAAAATGGTCGCACGCATAGAGGTCGCCGTTGTGCTCGATGGCCAGCCCGGTCCCGCACGTCTCGTTGAAGACACACATCCCCGACGCGCCCATGCCCAGCCAATTGCGCAGCGCCGCCTCGAAGGTCTGCACGTAGACCTTGCCCACGTCGTGGAAGACCCACTCGTCGAAGATGGTGCTCAGAAACTCGCCGAATTGCGCCGGCAGCACCGAACGCTCCGACACCGTCGCGCCTTCCTGGAAGAGCGTCAGCCCATCGGCGTTGATGCGCTCCACCACCGGGATGAACTGCATCCACGTCGTCCCCACCTCGTCGCGCAGAAAGCGGTAGACCTCCAGCGGATAATCGGCGTTGACCCGGTTGACGGTGGTGAGCACGTTGAAGTCGACGCCGTGCTTCTGGAGCAGACGCAGGCCGCGCATCACCTTGTCGAAGGTCGGCTTGCCGCCCTTGTCGACGCGATAGATGTCGTGCAGTTCGCGCGGCCCGTCGATGCTGATGCCGATGAGGAAGTCGTGCTCCTTGAGGAAGGCGCACCACTCGTCGTCCAGCAGCGTGCCGTTTGTCTGCATGGTGTGCAGAAAGCGCATCCCCGGCCGGCGATACTTCTCCACGAGCACCATCACGCGCCGGTAGAAGTCGAGCCCCATGAGCGTCGGTTCGCCCCCCTGCCAGGCGATGTTCACGCTATCCGTCCGGTGCGACTCGATGAGCTGGCGGATGTACGCTTCGAGCACATCGTCGCTCATGCGGAACTTGCTGCCGGGGTAGAAGACCTCCTTGTCCAGAAAGAAGCAGTAGGCGCAATCGAGGTTGCAGATGGCGCCGGTGGGCTTTGCCAGCAGGTGAAAGGCCGGCGGCGCTCCCTCCGGGATGGTGAACGTCGTGCCGTGCGCGCTGTGGCGGACAGCGTCTGCCGGCGCGCTGCGATCGGCCTGCCCGGTCGAACTATCGTTGGCGATTCTGCTCTCCACGTTTCTTTCCTATCTCTGACACAGGGTTCAGGCCGGGCAGCGCCGGCGCGTCGCCGGACCCTGCCCGGATTGGCCATTCCAGGCCAGGCGTGCGGCCAATCGTACCATAGCAGCGACAGCCGCCAAATCGACGAAACCGTCTTTGCGGCGCGCAAACGCCACTTGTGCACCGGGAACCGATCCAACTACAATCGCATCCTATGAACACCTCTCAGCGCGTCTCTTCCAGTGGAAAAACTCACGCCATCGCCCGCTACCTGCCCGTCCTCGGCTGGCTGCCGCACTACCAGCGGCAGTGGCTGCGCGGCGATGTCATGGCCGGGCTCACGGTGCTGGCGCTGCTCATCCCCGAGGGCATGGCCTACGCCGAGATCGCCGGCCTGCCGCCGCAGACTGCGTTCTACGCCGCGCCTATCGGCCTGGCGCTCTACGCCATCCTCGGCACCTCGCGCCAACTGGTCGTGGCGGTCTCAGCGGCGATTGCGACCATGTCCGCCGTGGCCGTCGCACCGCTGGCCGCGGCCGGCACGCCGGAATATGCGGCCTATTCGGCCGGGCTGGCGCTGCTCGCCGGTCTCATCTCGCTGCTGGCCGGTCTCTTCAAGCTGGGGCGCATTGCCTCCTTCTTCTCGGAGTCAGTGCTCACCGGCTTCGTCACCGGGCTGGCGCTCACCATCGCCATCAAGCAGGTGCCCAAGCTCTTTGGCTTCGAGTCCGGGCACGGCAATTTCTGGGAGCGGCTGGCCGACATCGTGCGTAGCCTGCCCGAGACCCACCTGCTGACGCTGGTCGTCGGCATTGTCTTTCTGGCGTTCATCTTTTTCCTGGAACATCGCTTCCACCGCGTGCCGGCGGCGCTCGTGGCGCTGATCCTGGGCATCAGTCTGTCGCTGCTGCTTGGGCTGGAGGCGCGCGGCGTGCATGTCGTCGGCGCCATCCCGGCGGGCCTGGCGCCGCCCAAGCTGCCGGCCCTCGACCTCGGCGACTGGCTGCTGCTCGTGCCCGGCGCGCTGGGCATTGCGCTGGTCAACTTCGCCGAAGCGTACGGGCCGGCGCGCTCCTTTGCCGCCCGCCACGCCTATGCCATCGACCCCGACCAGGAGCTGATCGGCCTGGGTGCGGCCAACATGGGCGCCGGGTTCTTCCAGGGTTTCTCCATCGGCTCCAGCCTCTCCAAGTCCGCCGCCAATGACCGGGCCGGCGCGCAGACGCCCATGGCGTTGCTCGTCTGTGCCGCGCTCACCGTCGTCGTTGCCCTCTTCTTCACGCCCTTCTTCGCCCCGCTGCCCGAGGCAGTGCTGGCCGCCGTCGTCGTCGTGGCCGTCATTGGCATGATGAAGTTCGCCAAGATCCGCCGCCTCTACGCCGTGCGCCGGCTGGACTTCTGGCTGGCCATCGTCGCCCTCTTTGGCGTGCTCACCTTCGAGGCGCTGGAAGGACTGCTGATCGCCGTCATCGTCTCGCTGCTGGCGCTGGTCTGGCGCGCCAGCCAGGCGCGCCTCGAGGAGTTGCAGCCGCGCCAGGGGCGGGTGGACTTCACGCCGGTGGGCGCGCCCGGCGTCACGACGCGACCCGTGCCCGGTATGCTCGTGCTGCGTCCCGACGAAGGCATCTTCTTCGCCAATGCCGGCGCGCTACACGAGGCCATTCTGGCCGCAGCGGCGACCGAACCGGCGCCGCAGCTCGTGCTGCTCGACATGGAGATGACCTACGATCTCGATGCACCGGGTGCCGAGATGCTGGGCGAGCTGCATGCCGCGCTGCGCCAGCGCGGCGCGCGCCTGGCCCTGGCGCGCGTCCACGCCGATGTCGAGCCCGTGCTGGCGCGCAGCGGCGTGCTGGACGAGATCGGGCAGGCCAACCTCTACCCGCGGGCCTTTGATGCGCTCGTCGATCACCTGGCGCTGGCGGGCTCCGGCGCCGAGGTGCGCCAGGTCGTGCAGGACGGCCTGGCGGGCATCATCGCGCTCTTGCAGCAGCGCATGGCGGCCGGCGACGCCGCACAGCAGGCGGAGCTGGCCGGCGCCATCGACGAGATGGAAGATCTTCTCGCTCGCCTTGACACCACAACCTAACGTCCGGCAGGAACACACATCACGTCAAAGGATCAGCGCATGCGCCTCCAGGGATTTGGCACGAAAGGCATTGCCGGGGACTTGAGCGCCGGCATCTCAAAATCGATCGATGCCGTGGCCGGCGGCATGGGCAACGCCTTGCTGGCAGGCGTCAACCCCGTGCATGGGCTCTACACGGTGCTGGCCGCCACGCCCATCGGCGCGCTCTTCACCAGCTCGGTCTTCATGAACATCGACTCTACCGGCGCGCTCGCCGCGACGGCCGGCAGCATGTTGCTGGCCTATCCGGCGGAGCAGCGGTCGGCGGCGTTGATCGTGCTCACGCTCGTGACGGGCGCGCTCATGCTGGCGGCCGGGTTGCTCAAGCTCGGCTTTCTGACGCGCTTCATCTCCAACGCCGTGCTGCGCGGCTTTCTCACCGGCATCGGCGTGAACATCATCCTCGGCCAGCTCGGCGATTTCACCGGCTATGCCAGCAGCTACGGCAACAAGGTCGTCAAGGGCGCCGACACGCTGCTGCACGCCGCCCAGTGGCACTGGCCCACTTTCCTGGTGGGCCTGGTGACCGTCGTGCTGATCGTGCTGCTGGACCGCACGCGCCTGAGCAAGTTCTCGCTGCTCATCGCGCTGGCCGTGGCTTCGGCGCTGGTGCCCCTGCTCAACCTGGCTGCGGTGCCGCTCGTCACCGGCCTCGGCGCGCTGCCCGACACGCTGCCGCGCCCCGTGCTGCCGGATCTGGCGCTGATCCCCGGCCTGATCGCCCCGGCCTTTGCCCTGGCCATCATTGCGCTGGCCCAGGGCGCCGGCATCAGCCAGGCCTACGCCAACCCCGACGGCAAGTATCCCGACGCGTCGCGCGACTTCACCGGGCAGGGCGCGGCCAACATCGCCGGGGCGCTCTTTGGCGGCCTGCCCGCCGGTGGTTCGCTGGGCGGCACGGCGATGCTGGTCAAGGGCGGCGCGCAGTCGCGCTGGGCCAACATCTTCACCGGCCTCTTCGCCGCCATCATCATCCTGCTCTTCGGCACGCTGGTGGGCAAGATTGCCATGCCCGCGCTGGCCGGCCTGCTCATCGTCGTCGGCTACCAGACCATCAAGTTTGGCGAAATCCGCAAGGTCGCGCACACCAGCGGCCGCTCGCTGGCCATGATGGCGATCACCTTTGTCGCCACGTTGATCGTCCCGTTGCAGTGGGCGATCTTTATCGGCGTTGCCCTCTCCTTTGCCGTCTTCGCCTACCAGGAGTCGGAGAACGCTACCATCGTCGAAGTTACCACTTTGGACGATGGTTTCCCGGTCGAGCAACCCGCCCCGCGGACGCTGCCCAGCAACACCGTGACCGCGCTCAATGCGCGTGGTAGCCTCTTCTTTGCCGGCGCCCGCAACATCGAGGAGGACTTGCCCTTGGTCGATGAAACGCGCAACGCCGTCGCCATCCTCAGCCTGCGCGGCCAGCGTGAACTGGGCAGCACCTTCATCAACGTGCTCGAGCGCTACGCCCGCGCGGCGCAGGTCAGCGGCAACACCCTCATGCTCAGCAGCGTTGGCCCCGCCGTGCTCGAACAACTCGAAGAGACCGGTTGCCTCGCCGTAATCGGCGCCGACAACGTCTTCCCGGCAGGCGCGCCGGGCGAATCGGCCCGCCTTGCCTACAAACGCGCCCGCCACTTGATCACCTGACCCGCCACCCACACCCCGCCCCCACACACCCACACTCCCTCATCCTGTCACCCCCTCACCCTGTCACCCTGTCACCCCCTCACCCTGTCACCCCCTCACCCCCTCATCCTGTCATCCCCTCACCCCAATTGACGCCATCCCCGCTTCCCCCTACAATCCAACGTGATGAACACCGCTCCACCCTTGCTGGCGACCAAGCTCTACGCGCCGCGCCCGCGCCGCGCCCTGGTGGCGCGCGCCCGGCTGGACGAGTGCCTCGCCGCAGCCCGCACCGCGCCCGTGACAGTCGTCGCCGCGCCGGCCGGCTTTGGCAAGACAACGGCCGTCAGCGCCTGGGCCGCAACGCTCGACCGGCCCGTTGCCTGGCTCGCGCTCGACGAAGCCGACAACGACCCGGCGCGCTTCCTGCGCTACCTCGCCGCCGCCCTCCAGCGCATCGACCCGGCTGTGGGCCGCGACCTCAACGCCGCGGCCGGCAGCGGCGACGCACTGCTGGCCGCGCTCGTCAACGACGTGGCTGCCGCCCCCGCCGACTTCATCCTCGTGCTGGACGACTACCATGTCGTCGACCACCCGGCCGTGCACGGCGCGCTGCAGGCGATCGTCGCCCACCAGCCGCCGAACCTGCACCTGGTGATCGTCACCCGCGAGGACCCGCCGCTGCCGCTCGCCCGGCTGCGCGCCCGCGGCGAACTCGTTGAGGTGCGCGCCGCCGACCTCCGCTTCACCGTCGCCGAAGCGATCCTCTTTCTCAACCAGACCATGGGGCTGGCCCTCGACGACGCCGCCGTCGCCGCGCTGGACGAACGCGTCGAAGGCTGGATCGCCGGCCTGCAACTGGCCGCACTCTCGCTGCAATCCGCCGCCGACCCCGCCGCGGTCATCGCCGAACTCGACGGCAGCCATCACTTCATCCTCGGCTATCTGGCCGACGAGGTGCTGCGCCGCCTCCCGCCCGACCGCCAGGCCTTTCTGCGCGAGACCTCGGTACTGGACCGGCTGTGCGGCCCACTCTGTGATGCCGTCACCGCACGGACGGACAGCGACGCCGTGCTGACCGAACTCTATGCCGCCAACGTCTTCGTCGTGGCGCTGGACGACGCGCACCGCTGGTTTCGCTATCACGCCCTCTTCCGCGACCTCCTGCGCCGGCAACTGGAGCGCACCACGCCCGACCTCGTCCCCACGCTCTACGCACGGGCAAGCGCCTGGTTCGAAGCGGAGGGCGACGCCATCGCCGCCATCGAGCACGCGCTGGCGGCCGGCGACGCAGCGCGCACCGTGCGTCTGCTCGAAGCCCACGCCCGCGCCATCGTCCTGCGCGGCGAGGCGCGCCTGGTCGATGGCTGGATCCGGCGATTGCCCGCGGCGTGGCGCAGCGCCGGCCCGCACGCCAACCTGGCCTGCGCCTGGGCGCTTCTGTTGCGCGGCGATCTCGATGCGATCGAGCCGTATGTGCAGGCCGCCGAAGCTTCCGCCGCCGGCGACGATCCCGTCATCCGCGCCGAATGCCTGGGGCTGCGCGCCGGTCTTGTCTCGCTGCGCGGCGACCCGGAACGCGCCTGCCGCATCGCGCAGGAAGCCGTCGATCTGGCGCCCGCCGGCGACGATTACGTGCGCGGCATGACGCGCTTCTGCCTGGCCACCGCCTGCAACTACGCCGGCCGGGTGGCGCAGGCTGTCGAACACTACCAGGCCGCGCTGCCGCTCTGCCTCGCCACGGGCAACACCGTGGCTGCCATGCTCATCATCGGCAACCTTACCGTGCTCTACCTGGCCCGCGGCCAGTTGCAGCGCGCCGCCGACCTCTGCCGCCAGACGATCGACGCCGCCGCCCGGCGCGGCCAGGATCGCTCGCCCGCGCTGGCCAGCGTGCACGGGGGCCTGGGCGATGTGCTGCTTGCCCGGCACGACCTCGACGCCGCGCGCGCGCAACTCGCCGTGGCGCTGACCCTGGGCCGGCGTAGCGGGCATGTCGCCACGCTCACCTACAGCTACACGGTTCTCGCGCGCTTGGAGCAGGCCGCCGGCCATCTCGACGCGGCCGAGAGCGCGCTGGCCGAGGCGCTGGCCCTGCGCGAACGCGGCATGCCGGCGTGGGTTGCGCCGCACATCGTTGCCCAGCAGGTCAGCCTGGCCCTGGCGCGCGACGACGCCGCTGCGGCCGCAGCCGCCCTTGCCCGCACCGGCGTCAGCGCCGGCCAGCCCACCAGCCACACGCTGGAGATCGTGCACATGGCGCACCTGCGCCTGCTGCTCCACCGCGGCCGCAGCGAGGGCGGCGCCGCCGTGCTCGACGAGGCGTACGACCTGGCCAACCGCCTGCTCGCCTCTGCCCAGCCCGCCGACCGCATGGGCCGCGTGCTCGAGATCTTGCTGCTGCGCGCGCTGGTCCAGCACGCGCAGGGCGACACCGCCGCCGCGCTGGCCGACCTGCACCAGTCGCTGCTGCTCGCCGAGTCCGAACGCTACGTCACGCTCTACGTGGCCGAAGGCGAGCCAGTGCGCTCGCTGCTCGCCGCGCTGCGCCGCGACCTCGTCCGCGGCGAGCGCCCGAGTGACGCCGCCGTCGCCGTCGAGTACATCGACGCGCTGCTGGCCGCGATGCCCGCGCCGGCCGACGCCGGCGCCGCGCTCCCGGCGCCCGCCGAACTCGTCGAGCCGCTCACCGAGCGCGAGCAGGAAGTGCTCCGTCTCATGGCGCAGGGGCTCACCTATCAGCAGATGGCTGACCAGCTCATCGTCAGCATCAACACCGTGCGCTATCATGTCAAGAGCCTCTACGGCAAGCTCGGCGTCGACAACCGCACCGCCGCGCTCGAGGCGGCGCGCGTCCACGGTTATCTGGGACAGTGAGAGAAGAATAGACCACGGATGAAGAGATAGAACGCGGATGACGCGGATTGGGCGGATCGGCGCTGATCAAATGCTTTGATTTTAATCCGCAACAATCCGCCAAATCCGCACAATCCGCGTTCTATTCCCCGCCAGCCATGGAACATGCGGTTGCGGATTGGTAGAACGCGGATGACGCGGATTTAATGGATCGGCGCTGATCTGTTGCTTTGAATCTGATCCGCAACAATCCGCCCAATCCGCGTCATCCGCGTTCTATTCCGTGGTCTATCTTTTCTTCGTGCCCCTTTGTGCCCTTTGAGTCTTCGTGGTAGGGCTTTGGGGGTACTTATCAGAGAGGAATGTGAGAAGCATGAGCAATCTATTCGATGCCGCCGACCCGGCGCTCTACGATATCGACACCCACGCCGCCGGTCCCGCCGGCAGCCTGCCGCTCGACGACGACTTCCTGCGCCTTGCCCCCTCCGGCACGATCTTCGGCCTGACGCAGGACGCCGGCATGGGCTGGGAGCCGTCGCTGCTGCGCCGCCGCGAGTTCCTCATCCTCAGTACGCAGGGCGGCATCCGTGCGCCCGACGGCAGCCCCGTCGCGCTCGGCTATCACACGGGCCACTGGGAGGTGGGGCTGCTCATGCAGGCCGCGGCCGAGGAGTTCTCCCGGCTGGGCGCCATCCCCTTTGCCGGCTTTGTCACCGACCCGTGCGACGGCCGCACGCAGGGGACGCCCGGCATGATGGACAGCCTGCCCTACCGCAACGACGCCGCCATCGTGCTGCGCCGGCTCATGCGCTCCCTGCCCACGCGGCGCGGCGTCATGGGCGTGGCGACGTGCGACAAGGGGCTGCCCGCCATGCTGCTGGCGCTGGCCGGCCAGCCCGAGCTGCCAAGCATCCTCGTGCCGGGCGGAGTCACGCTGCCGCCCACGCACGGCGAGGACGCGGGCAAGGTGCAGACGCTGGGCGTGCGCTACGCCCAGGGCGAGATCACACTGGAGGAGGCGGCCGACCTGGGCTGTCACGCCTGCGGATCGCCGGGCGGCGGCTGCCAGTTCCTGGGCACCGCGGCCACCAGCCAGGTCGTCGCCGAGGCGCTGGGTCTCGCGCTCGTCCACGCCGCGCTGACGCCCTCGGGCCAGCCCATCTGGCTCGACATGGCGCGGCGTTCGGCGCAGGCGCTCGTCGCGCTGGAGGAGGCGGGCTTGACGACCCGCGACATCCTCACCGCCGACGCGCTGCACAACGCCATGGTCGTCCACGCCGCGTTTGGCGGCAGCACCAACCTGCTGCTGCACATCCCCGCCATCGCCCACGCTGCCGGACTGCCGCTGCCCAGCGTCGCCGACTGGAGCCGCATCAACGCCGCGGTGCCGCGCCTGGTGGACGTGCTGCCCAACGGACCCGTCGGCCATCCCACCGTGCGCGTCTTCCTGGCCGGCGGCGTGCCCGAGGTGATGCTGCATCTGCGCGAGTTGGGCCTGCTGCGCCTCGACGCGCGCACCGTCCACGGCCGGCCGCTGGGCGACCTGCTCGATCTCTGGCAGATGAGCGAACGGCGCCGCCGCCTGCGCGCGCTCCTCCACGCCGCGGACGGCATCGACCCTGACGACGTCATCATGGCGCCTGACCGCGCCCGGCAGCGCGGCCTCACCAGCACCGTGACCTTCCCGCTGGGCAACCTGGCGCCCGAGGGTTCCGTCGTCAAGAGCACGGCCATCGACCCCAGCGTCGTCGATGCCGATGGCGTCTATCGCAAGGAAGGACCGGCGCGCGTCTTCACCAGCGAGACGACCGCCATCGCCGCCATCAAGGGGCAGACGGACGCGCCCGTGCGCCCCGGCGACATCCTCGTGCTCATGGGGCGCGGCCCGCTCGGCTGTGGCATGGAAGAGACCTACCAGATCACGGCGGCGCTCAAATACCTGCCGTGGGGCAAGGAAGTCGCGCTCATCACCGATGCGCGCTTCAGCGGCGTGAGCACCGGCGCGTGCATCGGCCACGTCGGCCCGGAGGCGCTGGCCGGCGGCCCGCTCGGCCGCGTGCGCGAGGGCGACACGATCCGCATCGAGCTCGACACCGTGCGCCTCAATGGCCGCATTGACCTCGTGGGCCACGATGGCCGGCGCTACGACCCCGCGCAGGGCGCCGCCGTCCTTGCCGCTCGTGCGCCCCATCCCGACCTGGCGCCCGACCCCGGCCTGCCCGCCGACACGCGCCTGTGGGCCGCGCTCCAGCAGGCCAGCGGCGGCATCTGGCGCGGCTGCATCTACGACGTCGACCGCATCGTGGAGGTGCTGGAGGCGGGGCGGCGCGCGCTGGAGGCGGAGGCAGTCACACCGTAGGCGGGTGGGCGTTCAACGCAAAGGCGCAAAGGCGCAGAGATGCAGAGGCCAAAAGAGAAACCGAGTTTCTCCAAGAAACTCGGTTTCTGATCGCTACTATTCTCCCTCCAACCACCCCTGCTGCGCGGCAACGGCCACGGCCGCCGCGCGTGAATCGACGCCCAGCTTGTTGAAGACGCCGGCCAGGTGCGCCTTCACCGTGCGCTCGCTGATGCCCAGCGCCCGCGCGATCTCCTTGTTGCGCTCGCCGCGCGCCGCCGCCCGCAACACCTCCAGCTCGCGGTCGGACAAGGGCGTCACGGCCGGCGCCGGATCGGGGGCCGGCGGCTTTGCCTGCGCGGCGAGCACGCGGCTCAGGATCTCCGGCCGCAGCAGCGTTTCCCCGCGCGCCGCCGCCTGGATCGTATCGAGCAGCGTGGCGCGGTCGGTGTCCTTGAGCAGATAGCCGCGCGCGCCGGCCTGCAAGCCCTGCAACATCAGCGCGTCCTCGTTGAAGGTCGTCAGGATTACGATGGCCACGGCGGGGACCTCGCGGCGCAGGTAGCCGATGGCGGTGATGCCATCCATGCCCGGCATCTGCAAGTCCATCAGCACCACGTCGGGCGCCAGCTCCGCGACGAGACGCAAGCATTCGCCGCCGTCGCGCGCCTCGCCCACCACCTCGATACCCTCCGCCGTCTCCAGGATCAGGCGCAGCCCCTCGCGCACAATCAGGTGGTCGTCGGTGATCAGCACGCGGATCGCGTTCATGCGCCTGCTTCCCCTTGTGTCATGGCCGGCGCGGCAAGCCGCACGCACGTGCCCTCTCCGGCGGCGGATGTCACCGTCAAGCTGCCGCCCAGGAGGCGCGCTCGCTCGTGCATGCCCAGCAGGCCGTAGTGGCCGGCCGGGGCCGCCTGTGCCGGGTCGAAGCCGCGGCCGTCGTCGCACACGGCCAGCACCACGTCGCCCTCCTCGCGTGCCAGCCGCACCGTAACCTGACTCGCCGCGGCATGACGCGCCACATTGGCCAGCGCCTCGCCCAGCACCGCCAGCACATGGCTCGATGCTTCGGCGGGCAGCGCGTCGTCGGCGCCGGCGGCCACCTCCACCGCACAGGGAATCCCCGTCGCCTGTGTGAAGCGTTCGGCGCGCTCGCCGAGCGCCGTCCCCACGTCGCTGCTCATTGCGCGCAGATCGTCGATGGCGGCACGCGACTCCGCCAGCGTGCTGCGCGCGCGACCGAGCGCCTGGTCGACGATGGCGGCCGCGCGTTCGTCGCGTCCCGCTGCCAGATGCGCCTTGACCGCCTCCAGTTGCAACACGAGCCCGGCGACGCCCTGCGCCAGCGTGTCGTGCAGCTCGCGCGCCATGCGCTGGCGTTCGGCCTGTAAGGTGAGCGCCGCGTTCTGCGCGGCGTACGCGGCCAGTTGCGCGTTGGCGCTCTCCAGCGTCTCGGCCAGTTCCTCCGCCTTCTGGCGCTCGGCCAACTGCTGGTTGTAGAGCACCATGAGCAGGACGAAGAAGGTGCCGTTGACCAGGATCGTGGCGGCCACCCCGGGCAGCCGAGCCGGGGAGACCGACTGCATCAGCAGCAGCGCCAGTAGCGTCGCATAGAATAGGCCCAGCCCCAGCGCACGGCGCGAGTTGCCCCACAGCCCCAGCGCCTCGCCGACCTGCGTGATCGTCAGCGTCGCCGCCAGCGTGCCGTTGGAGTCGATGCCATAGGGCAGGCTCGCCAGGATCACGATCAGCGTGGCCTGCGCGGCGTAGTAGACGATCCACCAGCGCGGCTTCGTCATGAGGGCGAAGTTGCTCCAGTACAACCCGATGTGCGCGGCAAAGAGCACCAGGCTCGGCCCGACCAGCGCCGCATTGCCGTCGCGCGCGGTGAACAGGGCATTGCCGAGCGTCACGCTCCCCAGCAGCAGCGTGATGAAGAGATAGAAGGGGATGCCGGTGAACTTCTCGTCGCGCCGTGTGGTCGTCTCCATGCCCTGATTCTACACCACCTGCGCCGCCCCCGGTATCGTCCGGCCGGACACTGTCCAAACGGACAATGGCCGCACGCACAGACGGACGATGTGCGGCGGGTGCAGGGAGGCTATGCTGGGGGCGTAAAGTGTAATACGTAATGCGTAACTCGTAATGCGTAATGCGTGACTCGTGACTCGTGACGCATCACGCATCACCTATCACGTATTACGCATCACGCATCACGCATCACGCAAGAAAGGCAACCAACCCATGAACCGCATCTCACGCCATCGACACTATATCTGGCTCGCCCTCTACGCCGCCTTCGTCTTCTTTGCCGGCGGGCGCTGGAATATCCCGCTGGCAGCGTGGCTGGCACCCGTCTTCGCCATCCGCTTCTATCGCGACAGCGAGCACGCATGGCGCGGCTTCCTCTGGATCTGGCTGGCGACCGCGCTGCCCACCATTGCCGGCTGGCAGGGCGCCACCTTCATGAGCTTCGTCCACCCGCTCGCCGAACCGCTCTTCTTTCTCGTGATGACGCCCGTCGCGCTCATCCCCTACATCCTGGATCGGCTCTACGCTCGCCGATTCGCCCCGTCGCTCTGGCTGACGCTGGTCTTTCCCATCGCCGCCACCGCCGCCGATTTCTTCTCGGCCTCCGGCAGCCCCTTCGGCACCTTTGGCGCCACTGCCTATGCGCAGCGCGACGTGACGTGGCTCATGCAACTGGCGTCCATCGGCGGCATCTGGGTCCTCACCTTCGTCATCTACTGGTTCGCCAGCGTCGCCAACTACGCCTGGGAGCAGGGCCGGCAGTGGCGCCGCATCCGCCGCGTCGTCCTCACCTATGCCGGCGTGCTGCTGCTGGTCGTCGCCTTTGGCGCTGGACGCCTGGCCCTGGCGCAGCCCGCCGCGCAGCAGCCCGTCGTCGCCGGCTTCTCGCTGGCGCTCGGCCAGATGAACGAACTGCTCGCTCAACTGGGCAGCGGCGATGCGGACGGCTTCACCACGGCGACGCGCGAGCTCCACGCCGAACAACTGGCGCAGATCCGCAGCGCCGCGCAGAATGGCGCGCAGATCGTCGCGCTGCAAGAGGGCGCCGGTCTGGGTTTCACCGCCGACGTCGACGCCTTCCTGGCCGACGCCGCCGCGCTGGCGCAGCAGGAGCAGATCTACATCGTGCTGCCGACCTTCGCCGTCGACCCCACCGGGGATGCGCAGGCGGAGAATGTGGTGCGCATCATCGACCCCGCCGGCGCCACGGTGCTGGAGCATGTCAAGTTTGGCGGCACTATGTTCGAGGGCTCGCTCGCCGGCAGCGGCGAATTGCAGACCGTTGACACGCCCTACGGTCGCCTCAGCGCCGTCATCTGCTGGGACGCCGACTTCCCCGACATCATGCGCCAGGCCGGCGCGGCGGACGTCGACCTGCTCTTCGTCCCCTCCAACGACTGGTACGAAGTGCGCGACATCCACGCCGGCATGGCCACCTTTCGTGCCGTGGAGAATGGCATGGCGCTCTTCCGCCAGACGGGTGGCGGCGTCTCCGTGGTGACCGACGCCTACGGCCGCATCCTCAACCGCGTCGATGGCTTCGCCGCCGCGCAGGCCGGCGACCCCACGTCGGCGCAGCAACTCACCGTCCCCGCCGCCGCCGTGCCGACCCTCTATCCCCTCGTCGGCGACGCCTTCGGCTGGGCCATGCTGGGCGGGCTGCTCGTGCTCGTCGTCGTCCTGGTGTGGCAGTGGCGACGCAGCCGTCAGCCGGCGCCCAGCCCGAAGCCGGTCGAGGAGCACGCGCTGTCGTAGAGCGTGTTTGAAAAGCAAACCACGAAGCCGCGAAGCGCACCAGGCGGCACAAAGAAGTTGAGTTTGGAGTCCCTTTGGGAATTACCGGATTCAACGCAAAGGCGCAAAGGCGCAAAGGCGCAGAGAAGCAGAGGGACACGACAACGAAACAGGGCTTTTCTCCGCGTTCTTCTCTGCGCCTTTGCGCCTCCGCGCCTCTGCGTTAAGAGTGCGAACTCATCGAGGTGCCGCACCCACCTACGGGATGCGTGCCAACTCTACCTGCGTACAGAGCGGGAACGGATACTTCGAAGGCTCCACCCACATGACCCCGCCCTGAAGCTGGCCGTCGACCAGATCGAAGGGAATGGTGAACTGCTTGGGATCGCCTTCGTCTTCGCCGGGCACGATCGCTCCGGAGAGCACGCCATCGGTAACGATGTAGTCGCTCGCCATATTCAGCGCTCTGCCCAGCTCGCTGCGGTTGCGCTTGAGCACGCTCCCGTCGATGGCCGCCTCACCCAGCGCGCCTTCGACCGTAGCGTCCTCGTGAATGGTGAGGTCGAGGCTCACCGTCGTGTACGTGCGTTCCACGCCCTCGGGGATCGCGCCGGGATCGAAGAGCACCGGCAGCCCGATCCGGCACTCGCCTTGCCAGTCGCCCACCAGCGCCGCATCCACCACCTCGATGGGCGTTGCCAGACAGCCTGCCAGCAGCACGCCCACCACGGCGATGACCAGCAGCACGGGGAAAAATCGCATCTCTTTCATGGCGCTGTACTCTCCTTTGACGCGTTGTCAGATTTGAGGAGCCTATCCCAAGTGTAGCACAGGAAAGTGTCCGCGACACGTAGACCGGCCAATTGGCCGTTGACGGAGCTATAGGAAGGCGCGATCCTGATCAGCGAAACGCAAACCACCCAGCTAAAGGATCGCCCCGATGATTGCCAAGTATCGCCCGCTTTTCGCGCCGATCGCCATCATATTCGCCGGTATCGTGATGGCTGCCGTGTTTTGGTGGATCGGCCAACCACACAGCACGCGTCAGGCGAGCGTGCTGGATAAGGCGCCTACGTATCTCACGCCGACTCCACGACCGGTAACAACGCTTCCAGGCGCCGAGCGGCATCTGCCAGACAATCAGGCCGTACTCAATTGCTATCTGGATTACGGCGAAAGCTGGACGCCGCTCAAGTACGCAACGTTTGATGGTCGCACGTATGTCATGATTCGTACTACTTCCGGGTGCCATGGATGGATTCCAGATCCAAACTAGTAGTCCGTCAATCGTGAACTCTTGAATTATCATTGTGCTCTGACGCAGGCGTAGGTGGTCGACAAACTGCAAGGGAGAGCACCATGACAAAGAAATACATCGTGAAGTTGTCCGACTCCGAACGGGAGACGTTGGAGCGCATGGTTAAGAGCGGGCATGAGAGCGCACGAACGCTGACTCGTGTCCGCATACTACTGAAATCGGATGCCAGTGAGGGCGGTCCTCGATGGCCATATGCGAAGATCTGCGAGGCGTACGATGTATCTACGACAACGATCACGACGGCCCGCAGAACATATGTCGAACAGGGGATGGAAGCCGCCATCAGGCGCAAGCAACCAGAGCGTGAATATGAGCAAACGCTGGATGGCAGGGCGGAAGCCCATCTGATCGCCCTGGCTTGTGGATCGCCGCCGGAGGGACAAGCGCACTGGACATTACGCCTGCTCCAAACACGACTGGTTGAACTCGGTGTCGTGGAGAGCGTTTCGCATGAGACAGTGCGCAAGACACTCAAAAAAATGAACTTAAGCCTTGGCTGAAGGAACAGTGGTGTATTCCAGCCAAAGCCAACGCACAGTTCGTGTGCGCCATGGAAGATGTGTTGGATGTCTATGCTCGTCCCTACGATGCGACACGCCCCATGGTGTGTATGGATGAAACGAACAAGCAATTGCTGGAAGAGGTCCGTGAGCCATTGCCGATGAAGCCTGGACAACCGGTTCGCTCCGACTACGAATACCGTCGAGAAGGGGTGGCTAATCTCTTCATGTTCTTCGAACCCTTGGCCGGATGGCGCCGTGTCAACGTTACTGACCGACGCACGCGTCACGATTGGGCAGAAGCAATGCGTGAACTTGCTGATGTGCACTATCCACATGCAGAGAAGATCGTTGTCGTACTCGACAACCTCAACACGCATGATGCTGCTTCTTTCTATGAAGCCTTCTCTGCACCGGAAGCTCATCGCCTCGCCCATCGCTTTGAGTTTCATTACACGCCCAAACACGGCAGTTGGCTCAATATGGCTGAAATCGAACTCAGTGTGCTGGGGCGACAGTGTCTCGACCGTCGCATTCCAGACAAGCAAGCGCTCTCCGCCGAAGTGAGCGCTTGGGAAGCGAAACGTAACCATGACGCTGTCAAAGTTGACTGGCAATTCACGACTGATGACGCTCGCATCAAACTGAAACATCTATATCCCAAGTTTCATGATTGACGGACTACTAGTGGCGCTTCAGGTTAACCAATTCGTCAAATCAACAAGCCGTTAAGGGGACTGATACCATGGATTTGGCAGTGCTTCGAGATCCCATATGGCAATTCTGGGGCTTTGTCGCCACCATCGGCTCTATCGTTGTCGGAACGATCGTGTCCGTCGTCATCTATCTCCGAACAGACAAGCGCAGACAGTTGACCTACTGGAAATCATTCGTTACCGCAATGGCTTGGACGTCGAAGTACCGCGATGGTTCGCTGAAGCTACTTTGGAATGAAAAGGAAATCACCAACCTCTACCTTGTGGCAGTTAGGATCGCCAACACTGGTACAGAGGCGATCAAGTCATCAGACTTCGAGGTGCCCATAACTATTGGCTTTCCGAGTTCTGGGGAGATTGTATCAGTGGTAGTCGGGGAGACAACCCCGCCAAATCTGCTCCCAAACTTAGTCTACGATCGGCAATGCATAGAACTGGGCGCGTGTTTGCTCAACAAAGGCGACTCACTAGAGATTGTGGCGTTGGTTCAAGACTATGGTGGGAAGATCTCCGTTCAGGCAAGAATTGTGGGAATAAAGGCGATAAGAGTGGTGTCGAAGGATAGTCTAGCTCTACCCAACTGGGCTGTTGTTGCATTACTGGGATTCCCGGTAGTTCTAGCCATTTTGTTTGGCATGATGATGCTCATAAGGCCCTCAGGAAGTCAACCGATTCTCTCATTTATTGATAACTTCTCGATTGAAATTGCGATTTTGATACTTTTCGCTTCTTTACTCGGCTGGTCGTATACGTCGATTTATGCGGTTAGGATGAAGAGCGAGTTCGACAGAAACCGTTCTCTGTTTCTAGATTAAGGAGCCGGAACCTCGAGGCGCAAGGCCGCGCCAACCCTTAATCGCCAAGTCGTGAAACTACAGAGATTTGGATGCCCCATACAACACCCTCTCTTCCGCCAGCACCGCCTCGCGTATCACCGGCTTCAGCCCTGCCCGCGGCACCAGGTCCACCGGGCGCCCAAAGAGCGCCGAGAGTTCCCGTTGCATCCGCGCCAGCGCCAGAAAGCCAATGCGGGCGCCCGGCACGAACTCCACCAGCAGATCGACATCGCTCTGCGCGCCCAGCTCGCCCCGGCCGGCCGAGCCAAAGAGCGCCAGGTACGCAATCTCATTGCGCCGGCAATAGTCGCTCAGCGCTGCTTCGGGAATGGCCAGATCGGTTGTGGCGTTCATGGGCTCCCTCGTCGCCGCTGACGGCATTGGCCGGCGCCATGCCTCAGCCGGGCACGGAACGGCGCCGCCGCCAAAAACAGCACGGGCAGGCCACATGGCCTGCCCGTGAATCCATCCTCTGCTGTGTGAGCCCCCTGGGACTCGAACCCAGAACCCACGGCTTAAAAGGCCGCTGCTCTCACCGTCCCCGCCTGGCGAGTGCCGCTGGTCTACTCCTCTTCCTCGCCCGTCTCCCCCTCGAACTGCGCCAGCTTCTCCGGCGCAAACTCCAGATACTCCAGCGGGCGCTTGCTGACACCGATCCCGTTGTCGATCAACAGATCCAGCAACTTCTCGCCGTCGATGAGGGTAATCGGCGCCGCGCCGCGTTCGAAGGCCGCTTCCTCCACGCCCTTGGAGAAGCGCCCCGTCGTGATGATCGTCCCGCGCACCGCGTTGAAGCGATGTAGCGAGCCGCGCAATTGGTCCAGCACGGGCCGGTGGATCGTGCCGCGATGGCGCTTGACCTGGATCACCTCGCGCACTGCGCTGATGCCCAGTTTGATCGTGCCGACGACATCGACCCCCTTGTCGTTCGTGGGTGACGTCGTGGCCACATTGTCGTAGCCCATCTCCTCCAACAGCAGCTTGACCAGCTCCTCGAACTTGAACGCGTTCATCTCCAGCAGATAGTCGTGCAACTGCTGCCGCGCCTCCTCGCTCAACGAACTCGCCAGCCGGAACAACTCGGCACTGCGACTGGCCGCCTTGGGCTGTGCGGGGGTCAACCCGCCAAAGCGTTCGAGATATTGCAGCCCGGCCTCGGCAATCACATAGCTGTTGCCGCGCGCCACGACCATGCCGCGGTCGATCAGATTGCGCAATCGGTCGTAGAGTGAGGACTTGAGCACGTTGTCGCTCTGAAAGGTCGTATTGCTCCGGCTGTATTCGCCATAGCCTGGCAGCAGCGTGCTGCGCCGCGCCGTCCCTTGCGCCGCCACCAGTTGCAGGATCACCGGCACGCCCTCGTACGTGTCGATCGACGCAACCAGCGCACCCGCCGGCTCGTCGCCAAAGATTCGGCCGCGCTCGGTAATATGCAGAATATCGTTGCGGTCGCGCGCCAGCAGGTCGTGCTTGGTGACAAAGTACCAGCAGCCGCGTGTGTGGCGCGGGTTCAGCTCGCGCTGCGAACCCAGCCAGATGCGCCGCGCCAGTTCACGGTTGGCGCCCTCCAGCCGCTCGTCGATCCACTCGTCCGGATTGCTCCAGTCGACCTGCTCCTGTGGATTGCCGCGCTGCTCCCAGATTGCGCCGGCCATCGCCTGGTATGCCGCGTTCGTCGTGCCGTCCAGGATGGTGAGAAAGCGGCGCACGTTGGAATAGGTCGGGAAGAGCGGCGTCGGCGAGCGCAACACCGGCGCTGCATCGGGCGCTCCCGGCGCGGCCGCATCGCCATCCTGCGCAAAGATCGGCTCCTGGCCATTCTCCTCGGCTTTGCGCGCGCCCATCTGCCCCCGCACAAAGCGCACCACCTCGCGTGGATCGATCTGCTCCGTCTGCCGTCCCGCTTCCGTCAGCACCCAGACGCTGCGTCGCGGGCTGTCGATCAGCCCGAACTGGCGCAGATAGGTGCGCGTCCATTGCAGCCGGTATTGGAGTTCTGTCAGCGCAGAGCCGGGTTTGTGCGGCAACTCCGACACCGACAACGGCAGATCGAGCGCGTCGATCACCGCCGCGCAGATATGCTCGTTGCTCGCCTGCCCGCCGGCCGCCCGCAGCACATCGAGCACGGGTTGCATCATCGCATCATAGGTGGGGACAGCCTGCTCGGCCATGAGAGCGCTCCGTCGCATAGTGGGTTGGTTGATGGAATCGAACCGCTGCCGCCGCCATCGGGGACCGGCCAAAGGCCGCCTGATGCATGGTTGCGACAACGCATCCATTGTACGCGCAATCCTCGGTTCGCAAAAACCAGTCGCCTGTGCCGTCGGCATACCCCTCTTCCATCAACAATCAGCAATGAACAATCACCCATCCATAATTCGTCACCCCCTCACCTTGTCATCTCCTCATCCTCCTGCTGGGACGCCCCCGTCCACGCACCTCTTCCGGTATGTGTCAATAGCTTTGAGACAACTTGGCTCCGGAAATTTGGAGGCACGCATAACGTTGACGGCGAAGCAGCGCTGCAATCAGAGCGTTCGCCGTGGACTACCCATGAGTTTATTGTTACGAAGCATGCGGCCGTGCCGGCTTGGACGACCTGCGCCCTCCGCCAAGCGACAGTTACCGGACTATGGGGTACGCCGGCATGCCCTAGAGACTGTTTGAAACTTTTCAAACGGTTTCTTAGGCCTGGTGACCGACCCGCGTGATGGCGTGCGCAAGCTGAGCGTTACGGTGACCATGCGCCCATCCGACGATCGTTGGGGTGGTATGTTTCTGGGCGAGGATACCCTGCGTTCGCATCCGGCTGTCGTCGGCGGCGGGCCGCCCATCGCACGGGCCTCGCCTGCACAGTAGTGACCTCTGCTGCACGCTGCACGGCTATTCAAACCTCAAGTGGCGGTCAAAATTGAGAATGCAGGTTGTGCGCGGCGGTCGAACTACACGATCACCGTGTCGATACGGTTGCTTGAAGGCATTGGTGTCGCCTGGAGTCTTCCTTGTCGGCGTGCTGTCAGCGCGGCGCGTGTGGTGGCAGATCGCGAACCTTGGCGAAGATCATTGTATTGCGCAACTCCAGCGTCAGGTGATGGCGCCGGTGGTTGCGCAGGATGGCCTCGAGGTCGAAGCCGGCGCGGCGGGCGACGGCCGCGCTGCGTGTGTTGCGCTCGTCGCAGTGAATCTCGACGCGGTGCGCGCCCAACGTGTCGAAGGCAAAGGCGGTGATGGCGTCGACCGCCTCTGTGATGTAGCCCTGCCCCGCCAGCGAGGTGCGCACCCAGTAGCCGATCTCCACCGACGGCACCTCCCAGTCGATGCGATGCATGCCACTGTTGCCGACGTACTCGTCGGTATCTTTGCGCCACAGGGTGAGCGTGAGCGACTCGCGGGTCAGCCAGCCGGCGGCGGCGCGGCGCGCAAATTCCTCGGTTTCGGCCAGGGGCGGCGTTTCGACCGCCCAGGGCATCCACGGGCGCAATTCCGCCAGCGACTCGACGACGGCCGCGTTGATGGCCGGCCCGTCGCCCGGCCGCGGCGCACGGATGATCAGTCGCTCGCTCTCGAAGCTGTCGGGAAGATCGAGGAGGATGGGGCGCTCAGTCATGGCGCGAGTTTGATGCGCTTGAAATAGGCGGTCTTCTCGTTGTGGCGCGGATCGGTGATGCTGACCATCTCCCAGCCTTCGGCGCCGGCCTGCGCCAGATAGTCCGTGAGCGAGGTCGACCCCTTCCAGTTGCTCAGTTCGCGACCATTGACCGACCGCACGCGCCAGCCGCGGTAGTCGCGGAAAACGACCTCGCGGTATTCCCATTCGACTTGAACGGGCGGTGGGGCAACGGGCGCAGGCGCGGCCGCTGCGGCCTTCGCCGTCTTCGTGCGCGGGGTACGCGGTTTGCGGGCCGCCGGCGCCGGCTTCGGTGGCTCCACGCCCACCATGTCGATGGCCGCGGCATCGGCAGCGGTGGCGCCGCCCAAAATATCGCCCAGCACGTCGGGTGTCTGCTTACGCGCGCTCATCGTCCACGATCCTTTCCGCCAGCGTCCGGTAATCCTCGGCGCCGGTCGATGTGGCTGCATACTCGAAAATCGTCTGCCCGTAGCCCGGCGCTTCGGAGAGGCGCACGTTATAGCGGATGGGCCGGCACAACTGCGGGCCGAAGTGTGTCTGCAACTGGGCCAGGATCTCGTCCGACTTGCGCACGCGGCGGTCGAAGAAAGTGGGGACCACGTAGCGCAATGCCAACGCGTCATGATAGCGACGAATGGCAGCCAGGCTCTTGGTGAATTCCTGCAAGCCCTGCAACGCCATCACTTCCAGCGCTACCGGCGTCATGACCTCATCGGCGTAGAAGAGCGCGTTCACCGTGAGCACATCCCAGCCCGGCGCAGTATCGACAATGACATAATCGAACGCGCCGTCAAGCGGGCTCAGCGCCTCGGCCAGTGTCTGCTCGCCCCCGAACTCTTTGCGGTCGATGACACGTTTGAGCCCGGCCAGCGCGCGCCCGCCGGCCAGCAGACCCAGCCCCGGCCGCGCCTCGATGACGGCCTCCGCCGCGCCCATCTCGCCGTTGACCACTTCGGTCACGCCGTGCTCGCCCGCCACGCCCAGCATCTTGGCCGACTGGCCCTGCGTGTCCATGTCGATCAGCAGCACGGTGCGCCCGCGCGCGGCCAGCGCGCTCGCCAGGTTGACCGCCGTCGTTGTCTTGCCGACCCCGCCCTTGGACAGGGCAATTGCCATGCGTCGCATCGTCGTTTGCTCCTCCCTGCGATTGTACAACGGATTCGATTCGTCTGGGAATTGTGCAATTCAGCCGTTGCAAGGGCGGCAAAATCGGGCTTTTCTCAACTGGAAAAGGGCACGGTGTTTTTGCTGTCGCCGCCCTCGGTGCGCTACTATGTGCCCCTGGCGCTGCACAATGCGCCCCATGAAGGAGCAAGGATTCTCGTGACACAGGAAACCACTGGGGGTACGCACATCGCCGCTCACGCCGATTCGCCTGTTTCAGCCCGGCGACCTGTACGATTCTCGCTGCCCGTCGTGGCGGTGTTGCTGGCCGGACTCTTGCTGTTGAGCGCGTGCGGCGGTGGCGGCGACGAGCCGACGCGCACGCCGATTCCCACCTGGACGCCAACGCCGGCCGGCGCCGCGCCCGAGGGCGGCCAGTTCGAGCAGCAACAGGCCGCGCCCGCCGCCGTGCAGGGTGCGCCGGCCCAGCCCGGCCAGCAGGCAGTCGATCCGACGCAGATCGCGGCGGCCATCGCCACGGACACGCCGACGCCCACACCGCTGCCCACGGAGACACCGACGCCCGAGCCAACCGCCACGCCCACCGAGACACCGACCGTCACGCCGACGCCGCTGCCGACCGAGACGCCCACGCCCGAGCCTTCGCCCACGCCGACACCGGAGCCGGTCTTCCCCTTTACTCTGGAGTCGGCGGAGAAGTTCCCGACCGAGTCGCTGGCGCCCAACGTCGTCCGCATCTACGCCTACATCTACTCGCCGGACGAGTTCGGCCTGGGCGGCTACTCGCTGAGCGTGCAGCACAACGGCTCGCAACTGGTCGTCGACGAGGTTTCCACCGCCGGCCTGCCCGAGCAGACGCGGACGGACATGGGGCCGTACACGCGCTTCACCAACTTCAACGTCGTCTTTGTGGAGCCGCAGGCAGGCGAATGGCGCATCCAGTTGCTCGACCCGCAGGGCGTGCCGGCAGGGACCGAAGCCATCTTCAACCTCTCGGCTGACGAGAATACGCGTGAACTGTATGTACGCTACGTGGAGAAGACGGACGCCTGAGCGCACCACCGTGCGGCATCCCGCCCCGTAGTGACGACTTCAGTCGTTGAAAACATGATTCGGTAACAAAGAAAACGGGGCGGCGAGTCATCACACTCGCCGCCCCGTTTTGCGTTGTCCAGAGGAGCCTGCTTTTACAGGCCACCGCCCGCACCTAGAACTGCAAATTCCACCGGTCCTTCTCGACTGGGTCGGGAACGAACCAGATCCACAGGTCGCGCTCTTCCTTCTCGGCAATGACGAACTCAGCGTTGTCGGACAGCCCGCGCCACGGCGTGCTGACGCTAAAGGCAACCGTGCCCGGATAGACCAGGATCGCCACGGCGTCGCCCGGCATCAGGTCCCACTCGCCGCTGAGATTTTCGCGCTCGGGCCGGTAGCGCTGGTCCAGCGTGAAGCGAATCTGCTGGTCGAACGGGTTGTTGACGACGATGCGCGCCAACCCCTCCGGCACCTGGGGCGTCTCGGGCGTGGGGGTGCTTTCCTCGGTCGGTGCCGTTTCGTCGGTGGCCGGGGCCGCTTCCTCGACCGCAACCGGCGCCGCCTCTTCCGCCGCAGGCGCGGCTTCGGTCTCCACGGGCGCCGGCGTGTCGACAACCGGCGGTGCAGCTTCGGCTACGGGCGCCTCGGTGGCCTCCGGCGTCGCTTCGGCTGGCGCTTCGGTCGCCTCGGCCACGGGCAGGCCGATGACCGGCAATGCTGTCAGGTCACCTTCACACAGGATGTACTCCGGGTCGGATGTCACCCAGCCATCGCGGGCGACGCGCTCGGTGACCTTCATCCAACTCGCTGCGCCATCGACGGCCGTCACCACCACCGATCCCGGCTCGGTCTCCGTGCCGCGGATCTTGGCGATGATGTCGAATTCCAGGCCGGGGCCGCTGCGCACGTTGAGCGTCGGCACACGCAGGCGGCACAGCGCCTGCGGCGGCGGCTTAATCGTCTCGCCGCTGCTGGCGATGACACCCTGCAAGCCAAGGCCGGTGAGCTGCGTGCCATTCGGGCCCGCGCTGTCGTTGCGCACCAGGCCGTAGTAGTAGCCCGCCTCCACGCCCTGTGGCGCCCACTCGCAGATGCTCTGCGTGCCGGCCACGATGCAACTGCGCAACTGGACGATCACCGGCACCTCCGGGTTGACCGCGATCTCCTGGACGGAGGAAGGCGCTACCTCGAAGACCTCGTTGTTGACGATGACCGACTCACGCTCGCCCGTGCGGTTCTGAATCCAGATCTGGTTGGAGGGCGGGGCGCCGGCCTCCTGCAAGGCCAGGCTGATCTCGTCGCCCAGTTCCTGGCCGATGATCACCTCGTAGAAGCCATCGCGCGTCAGGAGATAGGGGTCCCAGAAGCAGCCCGCATCGGCGTCGCTCTTGCTGGCCTCGCAGTTGAAGAGGTTCAGCACGGCCGTCTCGCGCGGCAACTCCAGGCTCAGCGCGCGCAGCGGGGCGATTTCGTAGGTCTGCCCCTCGACAAAGAAGCGGACCTGTGCGTCGGTGCGGTTGGCGAGGATCGTGCCCTCCAGGATGCCGCTGTACTCCTCGTCCAGCGCAGTCGCATCGGCCGTCGCGGCAGGCTCCGGCAGCAGTTGCCCAGCAGCGCCCGTGGCGGTGAGCGCAGTCGTTGCCGTCAGAACTGTCGCCGGCGTGAGAATTGTCGTGTTCGTCAGCGGTGCGGTCGCAGTCAATGCCTGGGTCGTCGTGACCTGGGCGCTCTGTTGCACGGCCGGCTGGGCTGGCGTTCGTAGCGGGCGCTGCCCGGTCGATGGGGCGCTCCCGGTCTCGGTCTGCTCGTACGTGCGGATTTGCGTTGTGAAGTCGGGTGAGAGCGGGGCGGCTGTCGCCGGCAGGGGAACCAGCATGACTGCGCCCAGCACGAGCAGTGGTAGCAATGCTTTCGTCATATAAGAACTCGTCGTTACTTTCTAGTCGCTGGGTTCGACGTGGATCGTTTGCGTACAGTATAGGCGCGAAACCGGGGCTTGACTTCCTGTTTTCCCTGTTGCGACCCTACACGTACAGTACGTCGACACTACATTTACCTCACCGCACAACGGCGCAGTGAGGCAACCAGCTATCTCTCTAAAACGTCCTGTCCGGCGCAAAGGTTTCTGAGAAAACGGCAAGTTTTGCACCGGAAGCGTAATTTCTGGCAATTGGATTTGCCAATAAGAAAGGCGCGGGACCTTGCCCCGCGCCCTGCTTATTTTTATTCTCGGTCGTGTGCGTTCACTTCGCTTCGCGATAGATTACGTGGCGGCGCACAATCGGGTCATACTTGCGCAGTTCGATCCGGTTCGGATCGTTGCGGCGATTCTTTGTGGTCAGATACATGTGCGCGCTCTCGGTGCTGCGCATCTTGATAATCTGGCGTGGACCCTTCTTAGCCATATCGCACTCTCCTTAGTTCTTCTGCCATAACCAACAAACAGGCAGTATAGCGCATGTGTTCGGATGACGGCAAATCGCGCGCCCGCTGGCGGCAATCACTTCGTACGTTACTGGAAGTACTTGCCGACCAGGATATCCAGCCGCGCGATGACGTCGGCTGGTACGGCGCTGCGATTGGTGATGAAGGCATCGCGCAGGGCGCCTGCCTGCGGCGATGCGGCGGCGCCTGCCAGCCGGCCGATGGCGTTGGCCACGGCCTGCTTGGCGACCGCCGTGTTCGACAGCAGCGTCTGGATCACCATCTCTACGGTGACGGGCGTCTCGCTCTCGTGCCAGACATCGTAGTCGGTAACGTGCGCCATGACGGCGTAGCTCATCTCCGCCTCGCGCGCCAGTTGCGCCTCGGGCGTCGTCGTCATGCCGATGATGTCCATGCCCCAGGTGCGGTAGGTGCGGCTCTCCGCCTTGGTGCTGAAGCGCGGCCCCTCGATGGTGACGAAGTTGCCGCCCCAGTGCACCGGCGCACCCGCCTCTTTCACCGCTTCGTAGCAGATGTCGGAGAGCAACGGGCAGAAGGGATCGGCCACGCCCACATGGACGACGAGACCGCCGGTGCCCGCGCTCGGGTCGTCGAAAAAGCTGCCGGCGCGCTTGCTCGTGCGGTCGAAGAGCTGGTCGGGAATGACGATGTGGCCCGGCGCGATGTCCTCGCGCAGACTGCCGCACGCGCTCACGCCGATGAGGTACTCGACGCCCAGCATCTTGAAGCCGTAGATGTTGGCGCGATAGTTGACGCGGCTGGGGCTGACGCGGTGGCCGCGACCGTGGCGCGCCAGGAAGGCCACGCGCTGCCCGGCCATCGTACCCACGACATACGCGTCCGACGGCGCGCCGAAGGGCGTCTCCAGCACGATTTCCTCGATGTCGGTCAGCGCCTCCATCTGGTAGACGCCGCTGCCGCCGATGACGCCGATACGAATGTTCTCAGACATAGTTCTCTCCGTGTTTGTGCGGATGGATTGTGTTCCGGTGGCGCCGGCCTAGCCGTTCCACACCGGCATATGCGCGTCCGGGATGGCGTCGAGCCGCGGGTTGGCCTGGTCGCGGCCGGACAGGATCGGCGCCGTCGCGCCCCAGGCGACGGCCAGCGTCGGGTCGTCCCACGCCACGCCGAACTCATCCTTGCCGTTGTAATAGTTGTCGACCAGGTAGGTGAGCGTGGCGTCGGTCAGCGCATAGAAGCCGTGGGCCACGCCGCAGGGGATGAAGACGCCGAATTCGTTGCCCTCGCCCAGCTCCAGCACTTCGCTGGCCCCAAAGGTCGGCGAGCCGCGGCGCAGGTCGGCCAGCCCGACGCGGATGCGCCCGCGTGGCACATACCAGTAATCGACCTGCTGGAAGTGATAGTGCAGCCCGCGCAACACGCCGGCGCGGCTGTCGCTGCGGTTGGTCTGCACGATCTCCCAACTGCGCTCGGGGAACCAGTCCTTGCGGAAGGTTTCCAGAAAGCGCCCGCGCTCGTCGCCGAACGCGGTGAGTCGGGCAATTTTCAGCCCGGCGATGTGGCCGGACTCGACAATTTCGGTCATGGTTCCTCTACTTCTTGGCTGGCAGTGCAGCCGCTTCAGATGCCGCCAGGTGGCGGCGCAGCCGGCCCACCACCGCGTCGATGGCGGCGCGCTTGAGATGATAGGCCGCGCGGTTGGCAATCAGGACCGCCTGGATCTCCAAAATTGTACGCGTTTCCACCAGGCCGTTTGCTTTCAATGTGTTGCCAGATTCGACGATGTCGACGATCAGGTCGGCCAGCCCCACCAGCGGGCCGAGCTCCACCGAGCCGTTGAGCGCAATGATCTCGGCATTGACGCCGCGTGCCCGGAAAAAATCGGCCGTGAGGTTGGGGTACTTGGTGGCGACGCGCGGCTGGCTCTGGTAGCGCAGCGGCGTGTCGGGGCGATCGGCCGGCGCGGCCAGGCAGAGCCGGCAGAAGCCGAAGGGCAGCAGCAGCGGTTCGTAGACGTGACGGCGGCTCTCGCGCAACGTGTCCAGCCCGCAGATGCCCAGGTCGGCGGCGCCGTACTCCACGAAGGTCGGCACGTCCGATGGCTTGGCCATGACGTAGTGCACCGTGCCGTCGTCGCTGGCCAGGATGAGGCGGCGGCCATTCTCGCGGCCGGGCAGCGGCACGCCCGCTGCGGCAAAGAGATCGAGCGTCTGGTCGGCCAGGCGCCCCTTGGGCAGGGCGATCATGAGCGGCGCATCGGGCGCACCGTTGCGTTGCGTCATGCTTGCACCGCCTGCCGCGCGTCCGCCGCATCGTTTGTTGATCTCTCACCGGTCAAAGCTGACAGCAGGAGATCGGCCGTCTCGGCGTCGTCGCGACCCGCCACCGGCCGGCTGCCCGCCGCGCTGTAGAGCACCGGCTGCGCGTCGCTCCAGTCCAGCGCGTGGCTTGCGTCGGCTGCCTGCGCCGCCTGCCACAGCATGTCGCCGCTGCGCCCGTCCACCTCGACGGCGACGCGCAGGCCGCGCTGCCGAGCCGTCTCGACAAAGGCAAAGGCCGCGCGCCGGTTGCCGGCTGCGACGACGAGATCGGGCGCAATGGGCTGCGGCGCCGGCGCGGCCGTGCCGGCGCGCTGGGCGAGCAGTACGCGCTCCAGGCCAAAGGCGACGCCCACGGCCGGCATGGCTTTGCCGAACGCGCCGACGAGGTTGTCGTAGCGGCCGCCGCTGGCAATGCGAAAGCCCACGCCCGGCGCCAGCACCTCAAAGGTGATGCCGGTGTAGTAGCCCAGGTTGTGGATCTCGCTAAGGTCGAGCGTGACGCGGTCGAGGACATCGTACGCGGCCAGCGTCTCGCAGATTGCGCGCAGGTTCGCCACCGCTTCCTGCATGGCGACGTTGAGCGCCAGCCGCTCGGCGCGGCGCAAAATGTCGTCCACGTCGCTGCCGCCCAGGTGGGGCACTTCGGCCAGCGCGCGCTGCTGGCGCCGCGGCAGGCGGACGTCGCGCAGAAAGTCGTCGAGTTCGGGCTGGCTGTTGCGATCGATGGCCTGCGTCAGCCGCGCCTGCTGGGCGGGCGTCAACTGGAGTGAGCGCAGCAGCCCGTCGAAGTAGAGCATCTGCCCGACGACCAGGCGGTAGCTGGCGATGCCCACGCCATCCAGCGCCTGTGCCGTGAGCGCCAGCACCTCGGCGTCGGCGGCCGGCGCGGCGCTGCCCAGCAGCTCGACGCCTGCCTGCCAGAATTCGCGCTGCTGTCCGGCGCGCGACTCCACATCGCGGAAGACGTTGCCGGCGTAGCAGAAACGCTGCGGCGTGGCGACGTCGTGCAGGCGCGCGCCGGCCAGCCGCGCCACCGGGATGGTCATGTCGGGGCGCAGGGCGAGCATGCTGCCGTCGCGGTCGAGGAAGCGGCACAGCTCGGCCTGCTCCGCCCAACTGCCGCTGGCGATCCACGTCTCGGCATACTCGAAGGCCGGCGTCACGACGTCGCTGTAGCCCCAGCGCCGAAAGAAGGCCAGCAGCGTATCCTCCAGAGTGCGGCGCTCGTACGCCTCGCCCCAGAAATAATCCGCTACACCGGCGGGAATCTGGCCGGCGCCGGGCCGAGGCATGGTTTCGACGGTCACGACATTCACCCTTTCCTTGCTTGACCGGCAATCTTTCCGAGTATACCATAAGCTGGAAAACGGCTTTGCAACTTCGGGCGAGCGGAACGTACAATGGTGCGCGTGCGGATAGATAAACATCTTCTGAGGGATTTGTCATGACCAATCACCAGATTACCGTCACCTTGCCGGAGCTGCTTTATTTGCGCCTGGAGCGTACAGCGCAAGCCACCCGTCAGCCGCTCGCCGATGTGTTGCTGCGAGCTGTGGAGGTCGGCAGCCCGCCGGGTTGGGAGGACGCACCCTCTGAGTTCCAAACCGATCTGGCCGCGCTAGATCGTCTGGATGACGATGCTCTGTGGTCGATTGCTCGCAGCCGCCAGACTGAGCAAGATTTGGTGCGTTACACCGTCTTGCTTGAAAAGAACGCCGCAGGCGCGCTGACGCTTGCTGAGCGCGCGGAGTTGAAGACGCTGCGCACAGAGGCGGATCGGTTCATGCTGCGCAAGGCGCAGGCGGCGGCGATTCTGCGCTGGCGCGGTCATCTGCTCCCGCCGTCTGGGCAATTCTAGCCATACGTATCGCCCATGTATCTCCCTGCTGATCTCCGCAAACAGTTGGAGGACGTTGATGACCACCGCTGCGCCTATTGCCAGACCACGCAGGCAAACTCCGGTCAACCGATGGTCGTCGACCACATCTTGCCAGAGACGCAGGGTGGTGATACCGCTTTTCACAACCTCTGTTTTGCATGTCGTCGGTGTAACGAGTATAAAGGCGCCCAAACCGCAGCCATCGATCCACTGACCGGTGAGATGACGCCGATCTTTCATCCTCGGCACGACCGATGGCAGGAGCACTTTGCGTGGGATGAATCGACGATTCTATTGGTCGGTCTGACGCACAACGGCCGCGCCACCATCATCGCCCTCAACATCAACAATCCTGTGATAGTGGCGGCGCGCCGGCGGTGGGCAAGTGTCGGCTGGCATCCGCCAGCGCCATAGGCTATCGGACTGCCAATTTCCCAACGCGTGTTTTCTTCAAGCCATGCACCGTTGAAATCTGGCGATTTGTCTGGAGAGGATAGCCCATGGTGCTGGAAGATTATTTCGATTCCCGCCCCGTGCGGCCATGCTTGCAGAACGCGGCACGCGCCGGCTTCAAAGCAGCATGAGCCGTATTCACTACCTGTTCGATGAAAACGTAGACGGCTACTGAGTTGGAATCGGCAGGCAACTTCGTTCTCAGGAGCAAGTGCATCATGTGCGGACGATTTACCTTGACCGTTTCACCTGAAGAACTGGCCGATCTATTCGACCTGCCGGCGCCGCCCGAGCAACTGGCCATGCGCTACAACATTGCGCCGACGCAGCCCGTGGGTGTCGTGCGGCTGAGCCCGCGCACCGGCGAGCGCGAGTGGGCGCTGACCGTGTGGGGGCTGATTCCCTCATGGTCCAAGGATCCCAGCATCGGCGCGCGCATGATCAACGCACGGGCGGAGACGGTGGACGAGAAGCCATCGTTTCGTGCCGCGTTCAAACGACGGCGCTGCATCATCCCGGCCTCGGGCTTTTATGAATGGCGGAAGACGAACGGCGCCAAGCAGCCCTACTACATCACCTCGGCCACGGGCGACATCCTGGGTTTTGCAGGCTTGTGGGAGCAGTGGAGCGGGCCCGACGGCGAGGAACTGGAAAGCTGCACGATTCTGACGACGGAGCCCAATGAGGCGGTCTCCAGGCTGCACAACCGCATGCCCGTCATCCTGGCGCCTGAGGATTACGACGAGTGGCTGGGCAAGCCCGGCGATGCCACGCCCGCGCAGTTGTCACAGCTCAAGCATCTCTTCCGCCCCTTCCCCGACGCGCTGATGAAACTCTACCCAGTCAGCACCTACGTCAACAACCCGCGCAATGAGGGGGAGGCGTGTGTGGAGGGGGTGGGGGAATAGGTGTTTTTGAGGTGTTGGGGGTATTGAGGTATTGAGGTGTTAGGGTCTTGGGGTTGTGGGGACAGCGGACGGGATCGCACAACCCTACAACCCTACAACCCTACAACCCTACAACCCCAAGACCACAACACCTCACGTCTTCACTCCCCGCCCTGGCTCGGCAGATACGGCCATCCTTCCTCATCCCACCCCAGCGATTCGAGCCGCAGATGCGAGATTCCATTTAACTGCGCGTTGTAGGCGTGATAGGGGAACCAGTCGACGCCATCCTCGCGGTAGAAGCCGTTGTGGCCGGGTCCGCGCCACTGGCCGTACGCGTCGAGGATGCGCGTGCCGCCGCCCTCGAGCATGGGCACGCCGTCGCGGTCGACATACGGCCCGGTGATCGCCTCGGAGCGGCCGACGCGCACGTTGTAGGTGCTGTCACGGCCGCGGCAGCAGGCATCAAACGACGCAAAGAGATAGTAGAAGTCGCCGTGTTTGACGATGAAGGGCGCTTCGATGGCCGTGCCGCTGGGACCGTTCGCCGGCCGCTGTGCGATGGCGTAGATGGTCTCGTCGGCGTTGGACCGCTTGCCGATGGCGGCGTCCAGCTTGATCAGCTTGAGCCCGCTCCAGTAGGAGCCGAAGGCCAGCCACGGTTCGCCGGCGTCGTCGAGCACCAGGTTGGCGTCGATGGCGTTCCAGTTCTCGGCGCCGGTGGACTCGATGACCATACCCTCGTCGACCCATTCGTAGTCGGGACTATTGGGGTCGAGCGTCTTGTTCGTGGCGAGACCGATGGCCGAGCGCGGGCTGCCAAAAGTCGACGCTGCGTAATAGAGGTGCCACTTGTCGTTGAAGAAGGAAATATCCGGCGCCCACAGATCGCCCACGCCGGGGATCGCCTTCATTATCCACGTCGGCACGCGCTCGAAGACGCGGCCGCAGAACTCCCACGTCACCATGTCCTGGGAGCAGATCACCATGATGCGGCTGCCGGTGGAGAAGACGTAGTAAGTGTCGCCCTCCTTGGCCATGACCGGGTCGTGGATGCGCTGGACAAAGCCCTCCGGCTCGAGCATGACGGGCGGCGGGCTGCCGGCCGGCGGTTCGGCGGGTGTGGTGTCTGGCGCCACGATCGGCTGGCAGCCCGCCAGCAACAGGGGGCCAAGCGCGAGAAGTAGCAAAACGAGCATGGATTTCATGGCAATCTCTCCCTACGCCGGTTGGCGCCCGGCCAGCGTTGCCTGGATCTGCGCCGCGTGCTCGGTGTCGAAGCGGCACTCGATGGAACCCGACCAGTCATCGTGAAAGGTGGCGGCGTCGAAGGCCAGGCTGATGGTCTGCGCGCCGGGCAGCGTGACCTGCACGGCAGGCAGACGCGGGTCGTCGTAAGGCAGGTTGATCACCGGTCGCGTATACGCCAGCCCGACAAAGCGCACCTTAGTGAGCACGACGGCGCCGGTGAAGTTGCTGCGCTTCCAGTTGCTCGCCTTACCCGGCGCGCGGAAATTCTGGTAGGTGATGCTGCCGCCGATACCTTCGTCGAGCAGCACGATCCCCTCCGCCACCAGCTTTTCTTGCAGTTGGTGTGGCAACTTGCCGGCGCCCAGCAGCCGGTACATCCACGTCTTGCCCATTGCCTTCCCTCCTCTTCAAAAGACTCACCACAAAGGCTCCAAGAGCGCAAAGGGGCACAAACTCTTCTTGGCTCTTGCCCTTATTTTTCTTTGTGTAGCTTTGTGTCCTTCGCGTCTTTGTGGCTCCTCTTCTTGACTCGCTACGCCGGCACGCTCTCAGCCTGCCAGCGATAGGG
This sequence comes from Caldilineaceae bacterium, assembly GCA_020634815.1. Classification (GTDB taxonomy): domain Bacteria; phylum Chloroflexota; class Anaerolineae; order Caldilineales; family Caldilineaceae; genus Caldilinea. Next base: position 208,109 of record JACKBA010000004.1, read on the forward strand.
CACGCAGCCGGCCGCGGCCACGAGGCCGGCGCCGATCGCGCGGTGGCGCCCCATCTCGGCGATGCGGTGCGCGTCGGAGTTGACGGCTACTGCCGTGCCGCCTGCCGCGCGGTACCAGCGCAGCACGGTCAGCAGGCTGTCGTTCCAACTCGGTTCGTGCGTCAGGAAGCGCGTGTTGAGTTCCAGCACGCGGCCATGCTCGGCCATGGCGTCGAGCGCCTCGCGCAGCGGCCCTTCCATGTACGTGACGTCCGGCGGGCCAAAGCGCTGCGTGCCGGGCCAGAAGATGCGGTCGAAGTGGGCGACGAAGGTGCACGGCACCGTGCGCGCCAGCTCGGCCATCTGCGCAAAGTAGCGGCCATAGACGGCATAGGGATCCTGCCCGTCGAAGCAGCGCGTGTAGTGGATATTCTCGCCGTCGAGCCAGTGGATCGAGCCGATGACGATGTCGAAGTCGTAGCGCGCCAGGAGATCCTCCGCCTCGGCGCGGTGCTCGTGCGGATTGCCCAGCTCCAGCCCGCTGAGCACGGTCAGCCCCTGGCCGGCGAAGCGGGCGCGGGCCGCAGCGATCTCGTCGAAGTAGCGGTCGAAGTCCGGCCGCTGGTGATGGCCGTTCGGCGGCCATTCCACGTGGTCGGTGACGGCAATGTGGGTCAGCCCCAGGGTGACGGCCTGCTCGCACAACTCGGCGATGGAGTTGTTGCCGTCCAGGCTGTGGGTGGAGTGCATGTGAAGGTCAGACGTGATTGCAGACATAGCTCTCAACAGGAAAGCGCCGCACGGCGCGCCGGATCGATAATACTTCTCAGTATCGGCAATGGTGGCGCATCGTGCAATTTTGGACCCGTCTGATTGGGTACAGGATGTCATGTGTGGCGCTGAGCCGGGTGGTTCGGTTGTCGAGCCAGCAGTCGGGTAGAATGGCGGTAGAGACTCATCAGCCCATCCGTAGTCACGCGAGGGAGCGATCCATGCCCGACACAACCGGCTTTGGCGTCATCGGCGCCGGCACCTGGGGCGAACTGCACGCCCGCACCTACGCCACCACGCCCGGCGCGCGCCTGGCCGCGCTCTGCGATCTCGATGCGGCGCGGCTGGCGGCTGTCGCCGCAGTGACGGGCGGCGGCGCAACCTGCTACAGCGACTACCACGCCCTGCTCGCCGACCCGGCGGTGACCGCCGTCTCCATTGTGCTGCCGGACTATCTACACCGGGCGGCCGCCGTCGCCGCGGCCGAGGCGGGCAAGCACATCCTGCTGGAGAAGCCGCTGGCCACGACCGAGGCGGATGCGCTGGCCATCCTCGAAGCGGTGCGCGCCAACGGCGTCACGCTCATGGTCGACTTCCACAACCGCTGGAGCCCGCCCTTTCACGCGCTCAAGGTGGCGGCTGATAGCGGAGAACTTGGCGCTTTGCAGACGCTTTCGTATCGCCTCAACGATACGCTCTTCGTGCCCACGCAGATGTTGCGCTGGTCGGCGCGCTCGAGCGTGGCGTGGTTCCTGGCCAGCCACTGTCTTGACACGCTGCTCTGGCTTACCGATGCGCGGGCGGGCGGTGATGCCGTGACGCGCGTCTACGCGGTGGCGCGCTCGCGCGTGCTGCGCGCTCTGGGCATCGACACGCCGGACCTCTACCAGACGATCCTCGAATTTCGCTCCGGCCTGGTCGTACACCTGGAGAATGCCTGGATCCTGCCCGAGGGCGCGCCCTCCATCTTCGAGCTGAAGTGCGAGGTCATCGGCGACGGCGGCGCGTACTACATCGACGGCTCGCTGCATGGCGCGCAGAAGATCACGGCGCGCACCACCTACCCCGACGCGCTGGTGGCGCCCATCGTGCATGGCCGGCCCGTGGGCTTTGCCGCCGAGAGCATCCGCCACTTCGCCCGCGCCATCATCGACGGCACGTCGCCCCTGGTCGATGGCCTGGACGGACTGGCGGCGACGCGCCTGGTGCTGGCCATGGAGGAATCGGCGCAGCGCGGCGAACCGGTGGCGGTGGGCGACCTGTGGGCGATCTGATCGCGCGCCGGCTCGACGAACTGACAGCCGACGCGCACGCGGCCTTCTTTGCCTGGATCGAAGGCATGAGCGCCGGCCAGGATCGCGAAGATGGCCCGGCCTTTGCCGCCTGGTTGCGGGAGCATGGCGCTATCCCTGGCGACGCCACGTGGGTCTTCTATGACGCGGCGTCGGGAGCACTCCTGGGCACGGCCTCGCTCATCCGCCGCGACCGCACGCTGCTGGCGCCCGTCGGCGGCTGGGTGCTGGGTGGCGTGAATGTTGTTGCGGCCGCGCGCGGGCAGGGCGTGGGCGCCGCCATCATGCGCTGGATCGACGGCGAGTTACGGCGCCGCGCCGCTGCCCAGGGTCGTCCCGTGCGCGTGCTCTTGCAGGCGGACAACCCCGTTGCCGTCCACCTCTATGCCGGTTTCGGCTACCGGCCGGTGGAGGGTATCTCCGGCGTCTACGCTGCCAACTATGCGCCGGAACCGCACGCCGCTCCCGGCTAACCAGCCTTCCCTGTATCTTGACATCGACGCGCCGGCGAACGCGCAATCCGGCGCAGGGTATTCGTAGCCAATACGCCACATCCATGTATTTTATGCGTGCGGCAAACGCACTAATGGGATGTGGAATGATTTCACATCGAATGAGACCAGCAAATTGAGCAAGGCACCGAACACGAGGAGATGACTCGAATGAATCAGGCAACTTCCCGCATGATGCGACTGGCCGTCCTCGCCCTGGCAGTCGTTCTCGCCGCAGCAGTATGGACCGGCAACCGCGCATCGGCGCAGGAGCTGAATTGGATCGGCCGCGTTTCCGCCATGCCGGCGAGCGGTCTGGTGGGGCAGTGGACGGTCAACGGCCGCACCTTTGTCTCCAGCGCGTCGACCGACTATCGCCAGGACAAGGGCCCGCTGGCCGTGGGCGTCTGCGTCGAGGTCGAGTATGTGGGCGCCGGCGAACCCTTCACGGCAACGAAGATCGCCAGCAAGAGCGACGACAACTGCACCGCCGGCACCTCGACGCCGAGTGCCACGCCCAGCGGCACCCCGAGCGCCACGCCCAGTGCCACGCCCACGGCGCCCGCCCTGGAACGCGAAGCCTACGGCACCGTATCATCCATGCCCGCGAGCGGCTTTGTCGGGCTGTGGGTCGTGAACGGGGTGACCTACAACGCGCCCGCCGGCGCCGAGTTCAAGCAGCGCTCCGGCCCGCTCATGGTGGGGGCGTGCGTCAAGCTGCACTACAACGACACGACCTCGCCCTTCACCGTGCGCGAGCTGGAGAGCCGCCCGACCGATGACTGCACCGGTGCGACGCCGGCGCCCACTTCCACCTCCACGCCCGGCGCGACCTCGACGCCGTCCAACGAGTTCGAAGTCTACGGCCGCGTCGACAGCTTCCCGACCGGCTTGGTGGGCGAATGGGTCGTGGGCGGCGTGCGCTATACCGCGACCTCCGGCACGGAGTTCGAGCAGGAATACGGCGCCTTTGCGGCCGGCGCCTGCGTCAAGATTCACGGCCTCTCGACGACGTCGCCTGCCACGATCCGCGAGATCGAGACCGAGCGCGAGTACAAGTGCAGCGGCAGCGCCGGCGGTGGCGCCACGCCGGTGGCCGGCGAAGCGGAGATCTACGGCGCCTTGCAGAGTTTCCCGGCCGGGCTGGTCGGTGAGTGGAATGTGGCCGGCATGACCTTCGTGGCCGACGCGTCGACCGAGTTCAAGCAGCGCAACGGCCCCTTTGAAATCGGCGGCACCGTCAAGGTTCACTTCTCGACCGATGCAGCCGGCGTCAACCGCGCCCGCGAGATCGAGACGAAATTTGCCGGCGAGGATAGCGGCAGCGACGACAACGGCAACGGCTCGGTGGATGGCGCCGAGGGCCACGCCTACGGCATCGCCGACGTGGTGCCGGACGGGCTGGTCGGCACGTGGACCATCGGCGGGATCGACTACACGGCCACGCAGAGCACGCGCTTCGGCACGAGTGACGGCGCGCTGGTGGCGGGCGCCCGGGTCAAGGTAGAGTATGTCCTTTCGGGTGGTGCGCGCGTCGCCAAGCAGATCGAGCGCACCGACGACACCGGTGGCGCGACGGCTCCGGCCAACTTCAAGGTCTTTGGCTATGTGGAGCAGATGCCGGCCAACGGCTGGAACGGCACGTGGACGGTCGACGGCGTCACGTATATTGCCGGCGCCACGACGAAATTCAAGGAGAACAACGGGCTGCTGGGGCTCGGTGCGTACGTGGCCGTGGAGTACTTCATGCAGAACGGTCAGAAGCAGCTTCATGAGATCGAGACGCATGTGCCGCCGGGTGCCGGCAGCCAGCTCGCCGTCGGTCGCATCGACGACAAGGGCGGCGCACGGGCCGCTGCCGTCCAGGCGACGACCTGGACCGTGGCCGGCGTGAGCTACGCCGTCATCCCGGCGACCAACTTCAGCGATGCGCTGGGTGCGCTCGAAGTCGGCAGCACGGCCGTCGTGGACAGCTACGTAGCGGCGAACGGTACGCTGGTCGCCACGCAGATCCGCGGCATCACGCTCAACAACGCGCTCTATATGCCGGCCGTGCAGCGCTAGTGCAGCATCAGGGTACGTCCCCGGCACGCCGCAGATGGATTCTCAGATAGACCGTACGGTGCGGCGTGCCGGGGACGTTGTCTGCAGAAGTACTAGTACCAACTGGCCGCAGGCGCGGCACCGCGACGACTGACAGGTATACCTGAGGTGAGACCGGCCATCGGCCGGTCTCATCGCGTCCGGCGCCGGACGAAAACGCGCTGCGGATTGCAGGCGCTGCCCGCATTGGGTATACTGCACGCTATCCGGACTTTCCTCAATTCCCAAAACCAGCATACCCAGCACAGGAGAAGCTGATCATGTCCAAATCGCACAATGTGACCATGCTTGGCACCGGCCTCATCGGCATGTTCTATACGATGACGCTGCACGGCAACCGCGGCCGCGACCGCGTGCTGTCCGTCTACTCGCGCTCGCTCGATCGCGCCCAGGCCTTTGCGCAAGAGTGGGGCATCCCCAGCGCCACCGACGACATGGCCGCCGCCATCAACGACCCGGCCACCGACACCGTCGTCATCGGCCTGCCCAACTACCAGCACCTGGAGGCGGTGACGCTGGCCGCGCAGGCCGGCAAGGCGATCCTCATGACCAAGCCGCTGGCGCGCAATGCCGCCGAAGCGAAGCAGATCCTCGACATCGTCGAACAGGCCGGTGTCTTTGCCGGCTACCTGGAAGACCTGGTCTACACGCCCAAGACGCTCAAGGCGCTGGCTTCGGTCAAGGCGGGCGCGGTGGGCGACGTGCTGTGGGTGCGCTCGCGCGAGACCCATTCCGGCCCGCACAGCGCGTGGTTCTGGGACAAGGAACTGGCCGGCGGCGGCGCCATCATCGACCTGGGCTGCCACTGCGCCGAGATCATCCGCAACTTTGTGGGCAAGAACAACCGCCCGGTCGAGGTCATGTGCTGGGCCGACACGCTGGTCCATCCCATCCCGGCCGACGACAACGCCATCGCGCTCATCAAGTTCGAGAATGGCGCGGTGGGCCAGTTCGAGGTGAGCTGGACCTTCCGTGGCGGCATGGATCTGCGCGACGAGGTGGCGGGCACGCAGGGCACCATCTGGCTCAACCACTTCCTGCGCACGGGCGCCGAGATGTTCACCGCGGCCCGCAGCGGCTACACCGCCGAGAAGGCCGAGACCGACTCCGGCTGGCTCTTCCCCGTGGGCGACGAAGTGCACGAGCTGGGCTACGTCCACATGTTCACCGACATGTTCGAGGCCATGGACGGCGACCGCGACCCAATGGAGACCTTCTACGACGGCTACGTCATCAACGCCATCCTCGATGCCTGCTACAAGTCGGCGGAATCGAAGCGCTGGGAGCCGGTCGAACTCTTTGAGTGGCGCGCGACCGAAGCCGCCGCCTCGATCCGTACCGAGCCGGAACTGCGTGACGGTATGGCGCTCGTCAAAGAGGAGCTGATGCACGGCAACAAACTCAAGCAGATTCTGTGCGACCAGAAGACGGGCAAGATCATCGAGCGCATCGTCGAATTGTGATTGGCGCTGCCTAGAAAAAGCCTGCCACGAAGCCACGAAGGACACAAAGGGGCACGGCGGTCAAGAACGAGACGCTTTGAGTTCTTCTTTGTGCACCTTTGTGTTCTTTGAGGCTTTGTGGCTGCTGTTGCTTTTCTCCATGAAAGGAGCGCGTTGCATATGAAGGCGATCGTCCAGGATATCTACGGCGGGCCGGAGGTGCTGCATTTCGCCGACGTTCCCATGCCGGTGCTGCGTCCGCGCGATCTGCTGGTGCGCGTGCAGGCCGTCTCCGTCAACCCGGTGGATACGAAGGTACGCGGCGGCGGCCCGGCCGGCACGCCCGTCGCCCAGAGTCCCATGATCGTCGGCTGGGATGCGGCGGGCGTGGTGGAGCAGGTGGGTCCGGAGGTGACGCGCTTCCAGGCGGGCGACGCGGTCTTCTTTGCCGGCGATATCACGCGGGCGGGCTGCTACGCCGAGTACGTGGCCGTCGACGAGCGCATCGTCGGGCACAAGCCGGCGTCGCTCTCGTTCGAGGCCGCGGCCGCCGTCCCACTCACGGCCTTGACGGCGTGGGAAGGCATGTTCGAACAACTGGGCATCGACCCGCTGGCGCCTTCACGACCGATCTTCATCGTCGGCGGGGCCGGTGGCGTGGGCTCCATCGCGGTGCAGATCGCGGCGCGCGTGGCCGGGCGCCATGTGGTTGCCACCGCCTCGCGTTCCGAGTCGGCCGACTACGCGCGCACGATGGGTGCGGCAGCGATCATCGACCACCGCCACGACTTCGCCCCGCAGGTCGCCGAGCTGGGACTGCCCGGCTTCGACCACATCTTCAGCACGGCGCGGCTGGAGAATTTCGGCCAGCTTGTGTCGGTGCTCAACCCGCTGGGCAGGATCTGTCTGATCCTGAGCGGGCCGGCTTCGCAGGCGCTCGACGTGAGCGGCCTCATGGCGATTCGCGGCACGGTGACGTGGGAACTCATGTTCACGCGGCCGCGGCTGGAGATCGCGCCGGAGCGCCAGGGGCAGATCCTCGACCGCGTGGCCGACCTGCTCGACGCCGGCGTGCTCGTCAGCACGCAGACCCAGGCCTTCTCGTGGCGCGACATGGCCGAAGCGCACCGCAGGGTCGAGACCGGCCATACAATCGGGAAGATTGTGCTGGCGGTGGACTGACACCGTCGCGGATGAGCTCATCAATAGCAGAGACCGGACTTCGTGCGAAATCCGGTCTCTGGGAGGGTGTTGCGCAGGCCGGCGGGCTAGGCAGCCGGCGCCGGCGGCGATGCGGGCGGTGCGGCAGACATCCCTTCGAAGTACGCCAGCGCGCTTTCCTGGAAGAGCACCCACAGCGCATAGACGCCGATGACGGTGCCGATCGGGAAGTTGATCAGGCTGAGGATGCCGATGATGATGGACAGGATGCGGCCCCATTCCTTGCGCCGCAGCAACCCGTAGCCGGCGATCATGCCCGGCAGGGCTAGCACGACGAGGATGCCCGAGACGAACATGCCCACCAGGCCGAGCACGGCGACCGCCTCCGCCTCGCCGGAGATTACGCCGATCCCGGTCAGGAAGAAGAGCAGGAAGCCGCCAAGCAATGCCATGAACGCATTGGAGACGATAAGGACCCAGCCCAGAATCGGTACGTGCTGTTCCATATCGCGCAGTGAAAGTTGAGTAAACATATATCCCCCTCTACTTCATCGGCCCCGTTATTTTGGTACGGTGGCCGAAAGTCCTTACGCTGTCTATAGAATAGTACGTTGAAATGCCCGCCCGGTTTCAGGCATGTCCATGGAGAAAGAGGTAGCAACCGTGCAACAACCCTACCTTGCCGACGACGCCTTTCTCGCTGACGTCGAGCAGGCACGCGCCGAACTCGACCGGCTGCAAATCTGGTGGCTGGGGCAGAGCGGCTTCCTGGTGCAGTGGCAGGGGCATCACCTGCTGTTCGACCCCTATCTCTCCGATTCGCTGACGCGCAAGTACGCGGCGACGGACAAGCCCCATGATCGCATGACCGGCCGCGTCATCGCGCCGGAAGGCCTGGGCTTTGTCGATGTCGTCACGTCGTCGCACAACCACACCGACCACCTCGACGCCGAGACGCTCGTCCCGCTGCGTGTAGCCAATCCGGCGCTGCACCTTGTCATTCCGGCGGCGAACCGTGCCTTTGTCGCCGAACGTCTTGGCTGCGAGCCCGGCTGGCCGCTGGGTCTCGATGCCGGGGAGACGGTCTCGGCCGGCCCGTTCACGATCACGGCGGTCCCGGCCGCACACGAGACGCTGGATCGCGATGGGCAGGGGCGCCACCGCTATCTCGGATATGTTGCGCGCTGCGGCCCGTGGACGATCTACCACAGCGGCGATACCGTCCTCTACGATGGTATGGTCGAGACGCTGCGTGCTTTTGCCGTCGACGTCGCGCTGCTGCCGATCAACGGCCGTGCGCCGGAGCGCCGTGTCGCCGGCAACCTGGATGGGCGCGAGGCGGCTGAGCTTGCACACGCAATTGGCGCCGGCGTTGTCATCCCCTGTCACTACGACATGTTTGCCTTCAACACCGCAACGCCGGATCTCTTGATTGCGACGTGCGCTGCGTTGGGGCAACCGTACCACGTCTTGCGCAACGGCGAGCGCTGGTCCGCGACCGGCTGAGCGCGGCCCGGAATTGGCTGGTACGACCGGCTCTCCTTACGGTGTTCGTTGATCCGCCTCCGGGTGAACGGCGACTACTGCATATCGTCGGCGCGCCGGGCAAATTGTTACGCCATTTTCCTGATGGTTTGAGTGGCCGATGCCCTCTATAATGGAGGTGTCGCCTGAAGACACGTTCAGCCGGGAGCTCGCAACTTGCAGTTAACACCTCTACTTCCCATCTACTTCGTCACTGTCGGCGTGACCTTGCTGGTTGCGTTGCAGACGTGGCAGCACCGGCGCACCCCTGGCGCTCGCCAATTGACCTTTCTCATGGTCGCTGCGGCCATCTGGGCCTTTGCCGACGGCATGGCGCTGGCGTCGACAACGCTACAGGGGAAGATCGCTTTCTCCAAGGTCAGCCACATCGGCATCCAGACCGTCCCCGTCTTTTTTCTCCTGTTTGTCCTCAGCTACACCGGCAACGAGCGGGTGCTCAACAACCCGTGGCTGCGGCTCATCTGGGTGATCCCGCTGCTGGCGCTCGTGGCCGTCTTCACCAACGAGCGGCACTCTCTATTCTGGACCGACGTGAGCCTGGTGCAGACCGCCTACGGGATCGAGGACGACTATGCACATGGCCCGCTCTTCTGGCTCTTTGCGGCGAATCTCTATGTGCTGATCTTTCTCGGTACGTTCCTGCTCCTGCGCAACGCGGCCAGCAGCGTCCGTCGCTATCGGTTGCAGGCCGTCGTGATCCTCATTGCTGTGGCGATTCCCTGGGCAGCGAACTTTGTTTACCTCTTCGATCTCTTCCCGTGGCCGTGGCTCGATCTGACGTCGGTGGCATTTGCCCTCTCCGGCATGTTGCTGGCCTGGGCGATCCTGCGGCTGGGGTTGCTGCGCATCGTGCCCGTGGCGCGAGCCCAACTGGTCGAGCGCATGAGCGAGGGCATGATCGTCATTGACACGCGCGGCAATATCGTCGACATCAACCCGGCCGCAATGGCCCTGTTGCAGATCGCTGAGGCCACGTATGGCGGCCCCCTGTATGCGGCCGGCGAAAGCGGCGCATTGCTGGCACGGCAGGTAGGTGTGGCATGCAAGGAAGGCACGAATGTCGAGGTCGCACTGCCCAACGGCATGTCGGTCGAGGTTCGCTGCGCGCCGCTGAGCGCGTTGCAGGGCCGGGTGCAAGGGACGCTGCTCCTGCTGCACGACATCACGGATCGAACGCGCGTCGAGATGGAGTTGCGCAGCAGCGAGGAGCGCTACCGGACGCTCTACACCAGGACGCCCGCCATGCTCCATTCCATCGACCGCAAGGGGCGCATCATCAGCGTGACCGATTTCTGGCTCGAGAACATGGGCTACGAACGTAGCGAGGTGATCGGCCATGAAAGCACCGAGTTTATGACTGAGGCGTCGGCCCGCTACGCGCGCGAGGTTGGCCTGGCCGAATTCTTCCGCTCGGGTGCGACCAGCGATATTCCCTATGAGTTCGTCCGCCGTGACGGGACGATCATCGAGACCCTGCTTTCCGCCGTCGCCGAGCGCTCGCTCGACGGCCAGGTCGTGCGTTCGTTGAGTGTCTTGCAGGACGTGACGGAGCGCAACCGCGTCTGGCGCCGCCTGGAGGAGAGCGAGCAGCGCTACCGAACGCTGATCGACTCCGCCCCGTTCCCGGCCATTGTGACCTCGATCGAAACCGGACGCGTGCTCTACAGCAATGGTTCTGCCCGCGAACTCTTCGAAGTTGACGGCCTGCCGGTCGACAGCATGACTGCGACCGACTTCTACGCCGACGGCGACAGCCGCCGCCAGATGCTGGCTGAACTGGCGAAGGAACGCCAGGTGACCAATCGCGAGATGCATGCGCGCACCGCTTCGGGCCGCGACCTGTGGCTGCTTCTTTCGGCGATTCCCATCGAGTTTGACGGTGAGGCGGCTGTCTTCAGCATCTTCAATGACATCAGCGATCGCCGCGCCATCGAGCAACAACTGCGCGACAGCGAGCGGCGCTATCGCCTGCTTGCCGAGAATGTCTCGGACGTGATCTGGATGCTCGACTTTGACCGGCATGTGGTCTATTGCAGCCCTTCGGTCCTTGGGCTGACCGGTTATAGTGCCGATGAGACGATGATGGCAGCGGCAACCGACTTTGTCACCCGTGCGTCACAGCCACGCTTCACGGCGGGGCTGCACGAGTTGATGGCGGCTGTGGAGCAGGGCCGTCAGCCGGGCACCATCACGCTCGAGATCGAGGTGCCGCGCAAGGATGGCGGCACCGTTTGGACCGACACGTCCGTGAAAATCATGTATGACGGCGACGAAGCCATTGGCTACCTGGGCATTTCGCGCGACATCTCTGTGCGGCGGGAGGCGCAGGCAGCCATGCGCGAGGCGAAGGAGACCGCCGAGGCTGCCACGCAGGCCAAGAGCGAATTCCTGGCGAACATGAGCCACGAAATCCGTACCCCCATGAATGCCGTCATCGGCATGACGAGCCTGCTGCTGGGCACGAATCTGAGCCAGGAGCAGCGCGAATTTACCGAGACCGTGCGCAACAGCAGCGACGCGCTGCTGGCCATCATCAACGATATCCTCGATTTCTCGAAGATCGAATCCGGCAAAATGGATCTGGAGCAGCATCCCTTCGACCTCATGCTCTGCATGGAAGCCGCGCTCGATCTGGTTGCCATGCAGGCGAATAAGAAGGGGCTGGAACTGACCTACTCCGTCAGCGGTGATGTGCCGGCGCATGTGGTCGGCGACGATACCCGTCTGCGCCAGGTGCTCGTCAATCTCCTCACCAACGCCGTGAAATTCACCGAGCGTGGCGAAGTCAATCTGCGCCTGCACGCCGAACCGGTCACCTTGCCGGGCTCGTCAGGGGATGGGTGCGCTCCCGCAGAAGGCCCGTGCGAGATGCTCCTGCAATTTGAGGTGCAGGACACGGGAATCGGTATCCCTGCCGATCGCCAGTCGCGCCTGTTCAGCTCATTCAGCCAGGTCGATACGTCGACCACGCGGCGCTACGGCGGCACCGGGCTGGGTCTGGCCATCTCGCGCCGCCTGGTCGAAATGATGGGTGGCACGATCTGGTTGGAGAGCGATGGCATCCCCGGCCACGGGACAACATTCCACGTGCGTCTCACGTTGCCTTGCGCAAGCGTGCCGGTCAATGGAGCGGCAGCACAAGGAAGCGTGCGACAGGCAACCCTCTCCGTCAAGCGGGTGCTGGTCGTCGACGACAACGCGACGAACCGGCAGATCCTGCTGCTGCAACTGCGCCAGTGGGGGATCGAGGGCGTCGCGGCCAGTTCGGCAGCAGAGGCGCTGGCGACCATGGCAGCGCAGCCGTCATTTGACGTCATCCTGCTTGACTTGCAGATGCCGGACGTGGATGGCATCGGCCTCGCCGGGCAGATTCTCAGCCGCTGGCCGGAGACCGCGCCGCGCATGATCCTGCTCACTTCAATGAACTACGATGCGCGGGAAGTTGCCAAAGCCGGTATCTCTGCCAACCTCTACAAGCCGGTCAAGCCCGCTGCGCTCTACGAGAGCCTGGCGCAGCCGGTCAACGCACCGCGCACGGCATCGGCAGAGAGCGCCACCACGAAGTGGGATGCCACAATGGCCGAACGGCGCCCGCTCCGTATCCTGGCCGCCGAGGACAATCTCGTCAATCAGAAGGTCATTCAGACGTTGCTGGGCCGCTACGGGTATCGGGTCGACCTGGCCGGCGACGGCTTGCAGGCCGTGGAAGCCGTGCGGCGCCAGCCCTACGATGTCGTGCTCATGGATGTGCAGATGCCGGAGATGGATGGCGTCGAAGCCACGCTAGCCATTCGCGCAGAAATGCCGCCCGAGCGCCAGCCCTACATTATCGCCATGACGGCCAACGCCTTCGACGACCAGCGCCGCATCTACCTGGAGAGCGGCATGAACGACTACGTCAGCAAGCCCGTGCGGCCGGCCATGCTTGTGGCGGCGCTCGATCGCGTGCCTGAAACCCACGTGGTCACATGAGCTAGAGGGCGACCCGCGCATCGGCGATGGCCGGGGCGGCCGCAAAGGCGATGCCGTGCTGGGCCAACTGCTCCTTGCCCCGCAGGGTCAGATCCGTCGTAAAATCAAACTGGTCGCGCGCATCGATGGGATAGGCCTTGAGCTGATACTTTGTTCCCCACGGCAGCTCGCTGGCCACGATGATGACCGGCTCGTCGATCCGTACGTAGACGCTCGTCAGCGCAACGTCGTGTAATACCTGCTTCACGTAACGCCCGTCGTGGTCGGGTTGCAGGAAGAAGTTGACGACGCACATCAGCAGCGGCGAACCGTCGTTGCCGTTGTAGATTGCGGACGTCCACATTTTGAGGTGCGGAATGGAGACCGTCGTGGCATCAGGCGTCATAATGTCGACGGTGCGCATGCCGATGCGCCGCACCTCGCCGTACGCCCCATCGATCTCGATCCAGTCGCCCAGGCGATAGGGCATTTCGTAGAGCGCCACGATGCCGGCAACCAGGCTGCTCACGTAATCCTTCAGGGCGAAGCCGAGCATGATGCCGAGCGCGCCAAGCAGCGCCACGAAGTTTTCAAAGGACGGCTCGATGACCAGCGGCACGATCAGCCAGAGCGCAACGACGAGCGCGACCAGCCGCACGACAGGGACGGTGGCCAGCACGTAGAGCCGGTTGCGCCCGTGCAGCCGCTCGGCCAGCCACGGCAGCAGATGCTGGCTGATGACCACCACCGCCACCGCCACGCCCACGATGAGAATGATCTCCAGGAGCGCGCCCTGGTCGAGCGGTTTGATAAACTCGGGAAGCGAAACACTAAGATCCATGCAACTCTCCTGTCTGCTGATTCTGCCCGCGCGCTAGAAGCTGTCGATGAGATAGCCATCCTCTTTGAGCACTTGGCGCACCACCGGGTAGCCAAGCGCCGAGACGCGCCAGCAATCGTCGCCGGCATCGACCAGCCCGGCCGATTGCAGGGTCACCATGGTCTGCATGATCTCGTTGGTGGAGAGTGGCAGAAGCTGCGGCAGTATCTCGGTGCTCAGCCCGCCGTGCAGCAGCAGCGTGTGCAGGACCATCGTCATCTCGCGGCGCGGCAGCGTCGACGGCAGCACGGGGTGCTTCACCCTCTCCCACGGCGTCACCCAGATGGTTACTTGCGCCGTGCTCTCCTCGTCCGGCGGCTCGACCTGGATGTCGGCCTCTGCCTGGAGGCTCTGGCGCCAGATGGTCGCGCTGACGCCCGGATTGCCGTGGCTGTATACGGCCAGTTCCTCGAGGAACCGGCTCGACTTGTGCGTCTTGCCGGCGTCCGGTTCGAGATCCGGCGGCAGGACATAGGCGCCGTCGTCAGCCTGCCGGAAGACAAATCGCTTGCGTCCTCCGCCTTGCACCGACCCCGCAATCCACATCGCCAGGCGTTCGCGGTCGAAGGCCTGCAGGGCATAGGTTTGCGGCATGCGGCCCTGCCAGACATAGCGCAGATAGGACCACGCCCAACTATCGCACCCGATGACGCCGTGCGGATACCCGTGGCGCCAGAGCCGGTCGAAGAGGGTGCGCACGAGGGCGAGGCCGGACGTGTGGCGCAGGTAGAGCTTTTCCAGCGCCGGCAGCACCCACGGCCGTCCGTCGCTGTCGGCGAGCGCTTCGAGCCAGTCGAGATCCTGCGCCAGAATCTGCTCCGGCGTGGGCGGCTCGATCAGGCGCCAGCCGCGCTCGGCCTGCCAGGCGCGCAACGCCTCCTGCCCGCCGGTATGGGGCGGGCCGAGCACGACGACCGCCGGCTGCTCGTCATTGTCGCGATCCAGCCAGGGCTGCAGGCACGCTCTCAGAGCATTGCCGGCCGCGGCGTCATCAAGGAGGGGCACGGTGCGCCGCAACAGCAGTTCCGGTAGCGCGTGCAGATTGTCGATCGGCTCGAAGACGCTCTCGTCATCGCCATCGCGCCGGCGCAAACTCTCCCAGAAGCCGGTCAGTCCGGTGCGTACCGTCTGTTGCACCGTGCCGGACGGCGCGGCAAAATCGGAGGATCGAACGTATTGCCAGGGCGTTTCGGTCGTGGTCGGGGCGCTATTCTCTTCACTCAACAGGCATCGCTCCTGGTTGTGGCGGGTCTGGCTGACGGCCCTGCGCCGCTTGACCTGGCCCATGCAGCGCGTGGCGTCCTTGCCACCAGTATAGATCAAGTGTGCCGCACGAACCATCGGATTGCATCGAGCTTTTGACGAAACGTTTTGACTGGGGTAGCATTTCCCGGATTGACGCGTACCCCAAACAAGAAATCCTAATTGAGCTTGACTCATCTGCTCAGCCATAGATCGCAAGACAGCCAATGACCCGTTCGCATCCTGTTACCCGGCCAAGCGTCGCGTTCCAGCCGGAGACGCGCAACCACTTCTACGCCGGAATCATCGCCGTTGCCGACATGCTGGCGACGACGTTGGGGCCGACCGGCGGCCCGGTTCTCTCCTACGATACCACCCGCAAGAAGGTCGAGGCCATCGACGACGCGGCCACGGTGCTGCGGCGGATGATCAGCCTGGGCCGGCCTGACCTGGACATCGGCGCCATGCTCGTGCGCGGCATGGTGTGGCAGTTGGAGCAGCGCATCGGCGACGGCGGCACCGCGGCCGTGCTCCTCATGCGCGCGCTCGTCGAGGAAGGCATGCGCCAGATCACGGCGGGAACCAATGCCATGCGCCTGGTCGAAGGCATCCGCCAGGGCGCAGAGATCGCGCACGCCACGCTGCGCGAGCAGGCGCGCAAGGTCACGGGCGAGCGCGGCCTGGCGACCGTCGCGCGCACCGTCATGCAGGATGACGACCTGGCCGCAGTCCTGGGCGAGCTGAGCTATCTGCTCGGCGCCGACGGCCACCTGCAGGTGGAGTCCTACGTTGCGCCCTACCTGGAACGCCAGTACATCGGCGGCGCGCACTACGGCGCCAAGATTGCCAGCATGTATTTCTACAGCGAACCTGAACGCCAGCGCGCCGTGCTCTCGTCGCCCGCAGTGGCCGTGCTCGACAAGGGCGTGACCGAGGCTGAGCAGGCCGTGGCGCTGCTCGAAGCCACCGTCAAGGCCGGGCGCAAGACGCTGCTGGTCATCGCACCCGATTTCAGCGGCTCCGGCCTGAATCTGTTGGTTGCCAACCACGCCCAGCCCGAAGAAAAGCGCAAGGTCGCTGTGCTCGCCGTCACGCTCAGCGCCGTGGGCGACGAGCGGCGTCTGGCCTTGCAGGATCTGGCACTCATGACCGGCGGCGTCATCCTCGGGGACATCGGCCAGCACCAGGCGCGCTCGGCCGAGGCGGAGGACCTGGGGCGTGCCACGCGTGCCGAATTCGCCGACAAGGGGCTCGTGCTGACCATGGATTCGAGCCGGCGCGCGCAGGTTCAGGAGCAGATCGCCGAATTGAGCAACCGGCTTGCGGGCATGGCCCACGACGACGAGGATCGCCCCGTGCTGACCCGCCGCCTGGCCGCGCTGAGCGGCGGCATCGGCGTGCTCAAGATCGGCGCGCATCATCCGCCCGCGCGTGAACTGCGGCGCGCCCAGGCCGAACGTGCCTGGAAAGTGCTCTCCGCGGTGCAGCGGGGCGGTGTGGTGGCCGGTGGCGGCGCAGCGCTGCTGCACTGCCAGCCCGCCGTGCTCGACGCGGCTAGCCGTACCGCAGACCCCGATATCGCGCTGGGCATGCGCGTCCTGGCCGCCGCGCTGGCTGCACCGCAGCGCCAGATCCTGGAGAATGCGACCGTTTCCGCGCCGGCCGTCTACATCGAACGCCTGCTCGATGGCGGTGCGGGTGCGGCCTACGACGTCTTCGCCGGCCGCGTCGTCGACGCCTATGACCACGGTCTGCTCGACGCTGCCGACGTCGTGGCGGCGATCCTGCGTTCGGCCGTCAGCGGCGCCACCATGACGCTGAGCACCGACGCCATTGTCTATCACCGCAAGCCGCAGCAGAGCTTGACACCCTGAGAAAACCCATGCCGATCGTTCTTTCTTTGACTCAGCGTGACGATGCCTTGTGGGCGCTTGGCCCGGAAGGTCTCTACGAATATAGCGACGGTGAGCTTGCCCCGCTGCCGCAGCCGGACGCCCAACCCGCGTGTTGCCTGTCCGTCGGCGACCGCCTGCTCGTCGGCGGCGCAACACATGGCGTGGCCTACGCCGGCAGCGACGGCGCCTGGCAGGCAAGCTGGATGGATGGCGTGCAGGCTTCCGTCGTCTGCCTGGCCGCCGACCCGGACCAGGCGCACAGCGGTGTCGTGCTGGCCGGCAGTTCCGGCGGCGGCATCCTGCGTACGACCAACCGCGGCCGCCACTGGAGCGTCTGCAACTTCGGCCTTTTCAACTTCGACGTGCTGTGCATGGCCTGGGCGCCGATCCAGCCGGCCGGGCAGTGGCCGCCGCTGCAGGCGGTTTTTGCCGGCACCGAGGGCGGCGTCTATCGATCGCCCAATGGCGGTCGCGGCTGGAAGCAGAGTGCCGGCCTCAACGCTCCCGTCATTTCGCTGGCCGTGGCGCCCGATTTTCATGACGGCGGTGCGGTGCTGGCCGGTACGGAGGGTGCGGGTCTCTGGCGCTCGGAGGATGGCGGCTTCACCTTTGCCGCGGTGCCCGGCGCGCCGGAGGTCGTCAACGCGCTGGCGGCCTGGGATGGCGGCTGGCTGCTCAGCGACGCCGAAGGCATCTGGCGCTCCGACGACGGCGCGATCTGGTCACGGCTGGAGGGCATCGGGCCGGCCTTTACTTTGTTTCCTACGCCGGACGGCTTGCTGGCCGGCGGCATGGATGGCGTCTTCTGGGTTGACAAGCGTTGAGTTGAAGGGGTCGCACGCATGGCTCACTTTGCCGGTTTCCGCCCGCCCATCGCATTTCACACCAACATCCTGACCATCTTTCCCGGTTTTCAGCCGTGGAGCCTGCCCAAGCTGGCGCGTTGGGCCGTGGAGAATGGCTTTGCCGGGTTGGAGGTCGGCCCGGCCGTGCCCCTCAAGGCCGCCGATTTCGCCGAGGCGCGGCGCATCGGCGCGACGATCTTTTCGCTCACCTACGGGCGCAATGTCCTCGCCGCCGACCCGGACGAGCGCGCGATCCATCAGCGCAACGTCGTCGAGCGGCTGCGCTTTGCCGGCGGCGAAGGTATCCCGCTGGTGGTGCTGGCGACGGGACGCATACCGGGCAAGAGCCTGCGCGCCAACCTGCCCGACGTGGTCGAATGGTTCGCCGAGACCGTGCTGCCGCTGGCGCGCGCCGGCAACATCACCGTCGCCGTGGAGAATTGCCCGGCGGTGGGCAACATCGCCACCAGCCCGGCCATGTGGCACGAGCTTTTCGACAAGGCGCTGCCTGAGTTGATGCTTGGCTTCGATCCCAGCCACCTCGTCTGGCAGTTCGTCGATCCCTACGCCGCCGTGCGCGAATACGCCGGCAAGGTGCGCCACGTTCACGTCAAGGACACGGCCATCGACCGGGCGCGGCTGGCGCGCGAGGGGATCGACGGCGACAGCTGGTGGCGCTACACGCTGCCCGGCTGGGGCGAGCTGAACTGGGCGACGCTGCTGGCCGAGTTACAGCGCGTCGAGTACGCCGGCTGTCTGAGCATCGAGCACGAGGACGCTGTCTGGGATCGCAACGAGGGGCAGATCCTGCAATCGCTGCTGCTGAGCAAGCGCTACCTGGAGCAGTTCCTGGCCGGCCCGGTCGACGTGCCCGCGGTCGAAACCGTCGCGCCCGACAAAGTGGCCGGCGTCAAGCCGATTTAGGAGGGGCGAGTTGCGAGGGGCGAGGGGCGATTGACGCCGCTGCGGCGACGGTTATTCGGACCCCACAAGATCCCTCACCCCCTCATCCTGTCATCTTGTCATTCTCATTGACCTGAAGGACAACCCGATGACCTCCTCAATCCGCATCGCCTTCATCGGCGCCGGACGCATGGCCAACCATCACGCCGGCTTCTTGCAGCAGGAGCCGGACGTCGCGATTGTGGCGGCGGCGGATATCGACCGGGCGCGCCGAGGCATTCGCGGCAAAGTGGGGCGGCACGCCCTATCCCGACCACTGCGCCATGCTCGATGCCGGGGAATCGATGCCGTCTACATCTGCACGCCGACGGGCAGCCACGCGCTGCTCGGCCTCGACGTGGTGGCGCGCAACCTGCCGCTCTTTGTGGAGAAACCGCTCGATTCTCGATCTCAAGCTCGCCGCCCGCTTTGTTGAGGCCGCCGAGCAGCGCAAGCTCATCACCATGACCTGCTTTCAGTGGCGCTATTCGCCGGGCTATCGCCGCGCCCAGGCGCTGATCGACGGCGCACCCGTCGCGCTGGTGACACTGCGCTGGTACTGGACGCGACCGCCCATTCCGTGGATGTGGGATCGTACGTTGGCCGGCGGCCAGCTTGTCGACCAGAGCATCCATCTCGTCGACGTGGGCCGCGGGTTGGCCGGCGACATTGCGACGGTTTACGCGGCCTACAACGAGCGGCAGGTCAACCAGGATCGAGTTTCACAACTGGGATGCCTACGCCGTGACGCTGCGCTTCAAGGGCGGCGCCGTCGGCACCAGCGCCAGCACCTACGCCCTCTTCCCGGAGATCCAGGAGCCGCCCTCGGCCGATTTTGCGCTGCGCGACCGCCTGGTGCGCGTCACCGATCGCGGCGCGGCGCAGTTCACGCCGCAGGGTGTCGAGGAGTGGCCGAACGACGAGCCGCTGCACGCCGGCGTCAACCGCGCCTTTGTGGAGGCGTTGCGCAAGAACGACCCGTCGCTTGTCGCCACGCCGCTGCGCGCCGGGCTGGAATCGACCGCCGTCGTGCTGGCGGCCAATGCCTCGGCCGCGACCGGCCAGCCGGTCGATGTCGCCGCGTTCCTCGCCGCCAGTGTATGAGCGCTGCGTGGGTGGATGAACATCTCGGTACGCCCGAGTTCTATGCCGACCCCTATCCGGTGCTGCGCCGCCTGCGCGAGAGGCGCCGGTCGTGTGGAGCGAGCGCATGGGCGGCTGGCTGGTCACGCGCTACGCCGACGTAGCCGCCGCGCTGCGCGACCCCGCACGCTTCTCGAATGCCGGCCGTGTCCACTATCTCCTCGACCAACTCACGCCGGAGCAGCGCGCGGGCACGGACCTCCTGCAACGCCACTATGCCGTGGGCGTCGGTCACGCCGACCCGCCCGAGCACACGCGCCTGCGCCGGCTGCTGACCCCGCTCTTTCAGCCGCAGCGGCTGGCAGCATTGACGGCGCGCGTGCAGGCTGTGGTCGATCAGTTGCTCGATGCGGTCGCCGGGCGCGATGCCTTCGATCTCGTCGCCGCGCTGGCGTACCCGCTGCCGGCCATCGTCGTGCTGGAGTTCCTGGGCGCACCGCCGGCGGACATGGATCACTTTCGGCGCTGGGCACTGGACATCAACGGCCTCTTTGCCGGCGGCGGCCGTCTTCGGCCGGAAGCGGTGGCCGTTGCCCAGTCCAGCCTGGTGGAGATGCGCGCCTATCTCGACGACCTCATTGCCGAGCGGGTGCGCAATCCGTGCGACGATGTCATCTCGCTGCTGGCGGCCGATGCGACCCGCGACCGGCTGGACATGGCTGAGCTTGTCTCCACGTGCGTCACGCTCTTCGTGGCCGGCCACGAGACGACGACCAATCTCATTGGCAACGGCATGGTCGCGCTGCTGCGCCATCCCGGCGCGCTGGCACAGGTGCGCGCGGACTCTGGTCTCATGGCGCCGGCCATCGAGGAGATGCTGCGCTACGATGCGCCGGTCGCGCGTGCCTGGCGGCTGGCCCGCGCCGACGTCGAACTCGGCGGCCGGCTCATTCGCCAGGGGCAGATGGTGCTGCTCATGCTCGGCGCCGCCAATCGCGACCCGGACCAGTTCGCCGATCCGGAGACATTCGACGTGACCCGCACCGAGAACCGGCACCTGGGCTTTGGCTACGGTATCCACTTTTGCCTGGGCGCGCCGCTCGCCCGCATCGAGGCGCCCATCGCCATCGGCACCTTGCTGGCGCGCTTCCCGGCCCTGGCGCTGGATGAGAGCCGGCCGCTGCGCTGGCGCCACGATATTGCCCTGCGCGGCGTCGAGACGCTGCCCGTTACCACAGGAGGAATCGCCCATGTCTGACACCACGCTCACGATCGGCCTGGTCAGCATTGCCCGCCCGACCTTCGACGTGCCGCTCGCCCAGTCGATTGCCGACGGCGTCGCCGACCGGCTGGAGGCGGCGGGCTGCACGCTGACCGGCTCAGGTCGCACGCTCATCATGGATACGGCCGCGCTGGCCGCGGTGCAGGATGCGCTGGCCGCCGCGCCGCCCGACCTGCTGCTGCTGCTCCAGGCCAGCTTTGCCGACAGCAGCATGGCCGTGCTCCTGGCCGAGGCGGCCCACGCGCGCCGCGTGCCGGTGCTGCTGTGGGCCGTGCCCGATGCGCGCGAGGGCGGGCGTCTGCGCCTCAACAGCCTGTGCGGCATCAACCTGGCCGGCCACGCGCTGATGCTGCGCGGCGTGCCGTACGATTATCTCCTCGCCTCGCCCGGCGCGCCGGCGCGCTGGATAAAGTGACGCGGCTGGCACGCATCGGCCGGGCGCGGCGCGCTGGACCAGGCGACCATCGGGCTGGTGGGCGAACATCCCGCCGGCTTTGACACCTGCGCCTACGACGCCGGCGACCTGGCCGATCTCTTCGGCGTGCGTCCAGCCCGTTGCGCTGGCCGACACATTGGCCCAGGCCGCCGCCTCACCCGACGGCGCGCGCGATGCGTTTATCGAACGCGTCACGGCGCTGGCGCCCAATGTGGCCGAACTCGACCAGGCTGCCGTGCGCGGCACTGCCGGCGTCTATCACGCCTTGCGCACGCTGGCCGACGACAGCCAACTCTCCGGCGTTGCCGTGCGCTGCTGGCCCGAGTTCTTCACCGAGCTGGGCTGTGCGGCGTGCGGCGCGATGAGCGTGCTCAACGAGGAGAAATGCCCGGCAGCTGCGAGGCTGACGTCAACGGCACGGTCACGTCGCTGCTGCTTCAGGCGCTGAGCGGCGCACAGGCCTTCATCACCGACCTGGTCTCCATCGAGGCGGAGAGCGACACGGGCGTGCTCTGGCATTGCGGGCTGGCGCCGGCGAGCATGGCCGACCCGGAGGGCCCGATCCTGGGCACGATTCACAGCAACCGCAAGCTGCCGCTGCTCTTCGAGTTCCCGCTCAAGCCCGGCGCGTCACGATTGCGCGCCTGCATCGCACCGCGCTGGACAATGGCACGAGCCGGCTACCAGTTTCGTCATCGGCGGCGGCGAGATGGTACGCGCGCCAAGAGCTTCACCGGCACCAGTCCGGCGTCATCCGCTTCGACCGGCCGGCGGCGGAGGTCTTCGACACCATCATGCGCGCCGGGCTGGAACACCACGTCAGCATCACCTACGGCGACTACCAGGAGGAACTGCGCGGCTTTGCACGGCTGGCGGGGCTGGCTGTGCTGGAGTTGACGGCGCCATAGCGTCGCAACGCGTCCCGCGATCTTGCGGTGAGGAGGTAGAACCATGTGGCGTCCGGCAACATCCACAGAGTTGATGCCCTCAGATCTTGCCGAGAATCTGGCGCAACTGCGGCAATCGTCCTTGCGCCGGCTCATCGTCGCCGTCGTTGGCCTTTACCTCCTCATGCAGTTGGCGCTGTCGGCGACCTGGCCTTCGCTCTTCTCCTGGCCGGTCGTGCCCGTCGTCGCTATCGTCTTTGGCAGTTCGGCCGCGGGGCTCTTCCTGACCCGCGTTCATGTCGATCTGGCTCACGTTATCTGGCAGATCGGATTGTCGACGGCGGTGGTCCTGGCGGCGCTGACCTTCCAGCGGCCGGAACCCTTGCTGCTGCTGGCCTTTCAGCCGTTCATGTTCGCCGTCATCATGGGCTGGCCCTGGGGTGGGCTTGCCTGGCTGCTCGTCACCGCGCTCGTCGCCGCTGTATTGCGCGATGGGGGCGTTGAGGGATTCACGTTGGCCTACGCCGTGGCTATCGTTTTTGCCGGCGCGCTGGGCGGCGTGCTGGGGTGGGCAGCCATTGGCAACCTTGTGACCGTGGCCCAGTGGCTCCATGACGCCGATCGCCAGTCGCGGCAGAACCTGCAGGATGCTCGCCAGCACCGGTCGAAGTTGTTGCAGGCCGTCAAGGAACTCGACCAGGCGAATTACCGCCTTGTGCGCATCAACGCAGCGCTGGCGACGGCCCGTCACACGGCCGAGGAGGCGCTGCGCTTCAAGGCCGAGTTTGTCGCCAATGTCAGTCACGAATTGCGCACCCCGCTCAATCTGATCATCGGCTTTAGCGAGGTGATGATCCTGTCGCCCGAGAGTTACGGCGGCCAGCAGTTGCCCGGCGCCTACCGTGCCGACATCAACGCCATCTACAATAATGCCAGACATTTGAAGGCGCTCGTCGACGATGTTCTGGACATGGGGCGCATCGATGCAGGCAAGCTGGCCTTCACGCGGGAGCCGGTTGAGATCCAGGAGTTGTTGCTGGAAGTCGACGGGATCGTCGGCGACTACATTGCCGCCAAGGGCCTTACGTATGCCCGCGAGGTCGAGCCGGGGCTGCCGGCGCTGACGATTGACCGGGTGCGCGTGCGCCAGGTTTTGCTCAACCTGCTGGTCAATGCCGTACGCTTCACCGAGAGCGGCTCGATCCGGCTGGAGGTTGCGCGTAGTGACGGCACCGTTCGCTTTGCCGTCTTTGACAGCGGGCGTGGGATTGGCGCAGAAGAACTGTCCCACGTCTTCGAGCCCTTTCACACGAGCGGCGGCGATGGCGGGGCCAGGTGGTTCGACGGCAAAGGCCTGGGTCTCCCGATCAGCAAGAAATATGTAGAGATGCACGGCGGCAAGATTGGGGCGGAGAGCGTGGCCGGGCGCGGCAGTACGTTTTGGTTCACGCTGCCGGTGGCCGGCAACGGAGCCGGGCAGCATACCGAGAGTCGCCTGGTTGAGGAATTGCGGTCAACGCCGCGCCCGTTGTTGGTTGCCGCCGTAGGTGATGGCGCCGTGATGTCCAGGCTCCAGCGCAGCCTGGACGCGTATCAGATCGAGCATGTCGCCGATCTGCGCCGGGCGGTGGCAGTGGCCGACGAACTGGAGGCCGTTGCGATCGTCACCGATGAAAACCGGTTGCCTGCCGCAGATGTGGTGGGGGCACTGCCGCAGCCCACAGTGCCGGTGATAGCCTGCCAGGCGCTGAAATCTACCCGCGAGGAGTCGCTGCCCGACGTCGACATCACGCTGACCGAGCCGGTGCCCGCGTCGCAGCTATTGGCCTTTTTCGATGGGCTGCCTCCGGAGCAAATCCACACCGTGCTGATTGCAGACGAGAATCCTGACACGGTGCGCCTGTTGCGCCGTGTTCTGCGCGCCCGGGTCGCCGCCGGCACGCTCCTCGAGGCGTACAACGGCGAGGAGGTCTTGCAGCGCCTGCGTGACGAACGGCCCAGCCTGGCCCTGGTCGATGTCGCGCTGTGCGATGACGGCGGTGTGCCGGTCCTCACGCGGATCGCCGGTGACGCGACGGTGCGCCCGCGCTGGCTGGCGGCCCTTGTCCCGGCGCCGGCCCTGTTGAGCCAGGGGCGCGAGGTGACGGTGACGCTGCCTGCTGACCTGACGCTGGATCGAATGTCGGGATTGCTGCGCGCGATCTGTTCGGTCTTCGTTGCCCAGGAAACGGACGCCGCTACTGCCATTGGGCCAGAGCCGCAAGCAGCGCTTCCTGGCTGACCGGCTTGGTGAGGTAGCCTGCCGCGCCGAGGCTCTGGCCCAACGTCGGCTCGTTGACGACGGAGCAAAGCAGCACGGGAACGTCACGCGTCTCCGGCCGTTGTTTCAGATCCACGAGGATCTCCCACCCATCCTCTTCGGGCATCATGATATCGAGCAGGATGGCGGCAGGTCGCAACTCGGCCAGGTGCTGGCGCGCCTCGGCGCCGTTTTTTGCCCACACGATCTGCCAGGGCTCGCCGGCCAGATAGCGGCGAAAGAGGTCGGCCAGGCCCTCATTGTCGTCAATCATCAACAGCGTCTTTGGGCGCAGGGCCGGCCACGCGAGCGAGATGGTCTGCCTGCCGCCATCGTCATGCCGGGCCAGGGTTCCGCCCATCGCTTCCATGATCTGTGCCGCCAGCGCCAGACGGCGTCCTGTTTCGCTTGCGGGTTCAATCGGCGCCTGCGCTCCGAGTACCGGGCGGGCGGCAAATGCAAAGGTCAGGCGCACATGCTCGTCATCGGAGGAACCTGTCACGTCGACCGTCCTGCTTGCCGTAGAGGTGACGGCAAAGGTGAGAATGTTGAGCAAAGCCTGCCGCAGCATGACGCGGTCGGCGCGCACGGGCGACAGCGAGTAGAGCGATGCAAGTTCGATGTGCACCGTATGCGACTCTGCCAGCGGCTGGATCACAGGCTGGAGATCGTCGAGCAGCGTGCTCAACTGAATCAGCCGCCAGGTGACCGGATGGAATTGCAGTTGCTCGCTCCGGTCGACTGGTTCGCCGTCGTCGAGCGCATCGCCGGATGAAGCGCCGGCGATTGTGCGCTGCTCCTCGGGCGGCACCTGCTCCCAGAGCAGGTTGGTCACGGTGTCGAGGGCGCGCGCCTGATCGCGGAAGAATTGGCTCTTGCCCAGCGCCAGTTGCTGCATGGCCTCCGAGGGGCTGAGCCGCTCGATGTAGCGTAGCTCCAGCAAGGAGTAGATGCGCCAGTCGGGCGACTGTGCAGGCATTCCGGGCTGCGGGCGCAACGACTGGATGGCATCCAACAGCAGACGGCGCAGGGCCTGACTGCGCTGGAAGCTGTCGGCTTCAACCGTCACGGCACCGACAAGGACATTCATCAGCGGGTGCTGTTGCAGGTGATGGGAGTCATAGAGGTGGTTGTATGCATCATGCACCCACTCTCCGAAGCGCTCGCGAGCACGGTCAAGCATGGAACGATTCGCCGGAAATGTGGGAGTTGCGCGGGACAAACATGGGAGCCAACCCCTTTTCGTCAGGAATATACTGCGCTACACTGAGTTTACCGCACCTACTGTAGAGAAAAGACTCCCATTGTGTCAAACGGCTCGCCCGTTTACGCCAGCGTTGACCGCGTCAATTCGATTCACCTGTCTTGAGGAAAGGAGCACCCAGTATGTCGAGTAACAATGGCATCTCCCGGCGCGAGTTTCTGCGCACCGCCTCCATGATCGCCGCCGGCGGTGTCCTGATGGCCTGTGCGCCGGCCACGGTTGCGCCGGCGGCCGGTCCGACGGCGACACCGGCCCCCTATGTGAAGGGGGACATCCGGATTGTGCCCAGCGGGGTGCAACTGCCGACCGAGAAGGTGACGTTCCGCTGGCTGGACAGCGGCGACACCAAGGCGGTCTTCTGGAAGCAGTTCTTTGCCAAGTACCAGGAGGCCTACCCCAACATCACGGTCCAGTATGACGGGCTTCCCTGGAACGAAATCGGCAAGATCGTGCCGCTGGGCATCCAGAACGGCAACCTCCACGACGTCTTCAGCATCCCGCAGGGCATCACCAACGCGCAGGCCTATACCGAAGGCTGGCTCATGCCCTACGACGATCTGCTGCCTGACCTGGCGGAAATCAAGGCGAAGTATCCGCCAGGCTCCTTTGTCGAAGGCATCAACGTCTTTGACGGCAAGACCTACTGCCTGCCACACGCGACGAGCAAGCGCACCTCGACGATGCTGCTCTACAACCAGGATTATTTGCAGGAGGCGGGCTACGATCCCTCCGCCAACGTGATGACCTGGGACGACTACCGCGCGGCGGCCAAAAAGGTGACCGAGAACGGCAAGGGACAGTACTATGGCGTCATCATCGGCGGCAACCAGCTCAACCGCTGGGGTGCGGTGGTGCGCGACCTGGCGACCTTCGCCGGTGTGCCCACCGTGGGCAGCACCCTCGACGACATGAACCTGCTCACCGGCGAGTATAACTTCACAACGCCGGAGTACATTGCGGCCATGGAGTTGTTGCTGGCCATGCGCGATGACGGCAGCTTCTTCCCCGGCTACCTGTCGATCAACGCTCCGCAGGCGCGCGCCCAGATCGCGCAAGGCGGCGCCGGCATGATCCTGCAGGGGCTGTGGTGCCTGCCGCAATGGAAGGCGGAGAATCCGGAGTTCAACTGGAATACCGCGCACACGCCGCTGGCCGACCCTGCCAACGTCATGCCGCTGCATGTCAGCGTTGCCGTCGGCACCGAAATGTGGATCTACGCCAAGAGCGAGCTTGCTGCGATCGCCGCCGACATCATGCACTACTGGACTTCGCTCGAAGGCCAGCTTGCCTGGAACAAGGTCGCCGGTGTCTCCGATCCTGGCTACATGGTCGAGGCGATGGAGACGGCCAGCGACGACCCGCGCGAATTGAAGGCGCTCGAAACGCAGAACGGCATGTATCGGGTTGGTCCGTCGCCGTTGATTCGCAACCTGGATGTGGCCATGGTCAACCAGGAGTTGCGCGCCGTTACGCCCAACTTCAACGAGGTGATCCAGGGGCTCATGGCCGGCCAGATCGAGGGCGTCCAGCAGCAGTTCCAGGACTTGCAGGATCGGGCCAACGCCGAACTCGATCGGGCGATCAAGGCTGCCCAGGACAAGGGGGCCAATGTCAGCCGCGACGACTATGTCTTCTCGAACTGGGATCCCAAGAACGACTACACTGAGGCAGACTACGCCGCTGCGTAGTTGACGGCTTGGATCGATGCCGGGGGCGGTCAACCGCCCCCGGCAGATGCCAGATTCTGGAGGCAAAGACGGCATGGCAGTCCGACAAGCGACCGAGTTGCAGAATGCAGCAGCCGAGCGGCGGCTTTCGTCGAGCAAGAGCCTGTGGCAGCGCATGTGGGCAGCGCGCTGGTGCTATCTATTCATGCTGCCGGCCCTGATTCTCTCGGCACTCTTCACCTTCTATCCCATCGTCATGTCCTGGTACTACTCGCTCTTTCAGTGGTCGGGTTTCACCGCCGACAAGACCTTTATCGGGCTGAGCAACTATCTCGAGGTTATCAGCGACAAGTATTTCTGGGATGCGTTTGTGCGCTCGTTCCTTTTCATGCTCGTCAGCATGCCCATCAAGCTGACGCTTGCCTTGCTGATTGCGATCGTGCTCAACGACCAGGCCATGCGTGTCATGTCGCCGGCCTTCCGCACCATGTTCTTCTTGCCCGTTGTTACGACCGCCGCCATCATCGGCATCATGATGACCTTTGTGCTCAGCCCGTTTAACGGCCCCATCAACAAAACGCTGATGACGCTGGGCATGATCAGCGGGCCCATCGATTTCCTCGGCAACCCGCGCCTGGCACTGTGGACCGTCGTCGGGGTGGAGATCTGGAAGTGGCTGGGCCAGCCCATGATCTACTGGCTGGCTGCCCTGCAAGTCATCCCGCAGTCGCTCTATGAGGCGGCCAAGGTCGACGGCGCCAATTGGTGGCGCCAGTTGCTGCACATCACATTGCCGCTGTTGATTCCCTTTGCCATCGTCATCGTGTTGATCACGGCGGTGAGCACCCTACGCGTCTTTCCCCTGGTACAGACGATGACGGGGGGTGGCCCCTTCTTTGCGACCGAAGTCATGGAAGTCTACATCTATCGCACCGCGTTTGGCAGCGACATGGGTGGCATCGGCGTGCCGCGTCTGGGCTATGCGTCGGCCGCGGGTGTCGTGTTTGGTGTGTCGATCATGGCGCTTGCGCTCTTGCAGGCGTGGGGCGTACGCAATATGCGCGATGTGCGCAGTGCCATGGAGACCAGTGGCGAGTGAGAATGAGATCATGAGTGTAGCGAAGCTCGACAACCACACCGCAGCTCCACCCGCCCGGCCGCGGCGCAGGATGCGCGCATCGGTCATGCGCGCCACCATCGTGAGCATCATCCTGATCCCCATCTGCCTGTTGTGGATCTACCCGCTGCTCTGGATGGTGAGCGCATCGCTCAAGACCAATGCCGAGATTTTCGGCGGGCTGAGCCTGCTGCCGGCTGAGCCGCAGTGGCAGAACTATACGCGGGCATGGGAGCAGGCGCGCATCGGCCAGTACTTCCTCAACACGGTGGTCATTACCGTCTCTTCGGTTATTCTGGTCGTGGTCGTCACCTCCATGATTGGCTTTGTGCTGGGACGATATGCATTCCCCGGCAAGCGCGCGATCATTGCGCTCTTTGTGGCAACGGTCTTTCTGCCCACCGGCTATACCATCATTCCGCTTTTTGAAATGGTGAATCGCCTGGGGCTGGCCGACACATTGTGGGGCGTAATCCTGGCGCAAAGCGGCGGCGCCCATGTCCTCTATATCCTGCTCTTTGCCGGTTATTTCAGCCAGTTGCCGCGCGAGCTGGAGGAGGCCGCCATCATGGATGGCGCGGGCTTCGTGCGCGTCTTCGCCCAGGTGATGCTCCCGCTGGCCACGCCGATCATGGCCACGGTGGTTATCCTCCAATTCATCAATTCGTGGAATGACTTCTTGCTGCCGCTGGTGCTGACGCTCTCCCGGCCGGATCTGCGCACGCTGGCGGTCGGTATGTACGCCTTCCGCGGCGAGTATTACGTGGATTGGAGCGGGATGGCTGCCGCCGCTTCCATCAGCCTGCTGCCCGTCATTCTCGTATTTCTCTTCATGCAACGCTACTTTGTCGAAGGCATTGCCGGCGCCGTCAAGCAATAGCCCGTCATCCAGAAAGGCACATCCCGTGTCACGCCCGAACATCCTCTTCATCTCCACCGACCAGCAGCATCACACCGCGCTGGGCCTCACCGATCCTGTCCTGCAAACGCCCGCGCTCGACCGGCTGGCGCGCGAGGGGACGCGCTTCACCCGCGCCTATTGCCCGAACCCGACCTGCTCGCCGACGCGCGCTTCGCTGATCACGGGTATGTATCCGGCGTGGCATGGCTGCTGGGCCATCGGCGTCAAGCTGCCGGAGGATGTGCCCACGGTGGGCGACGTGTTCCAGGCCAACGGGTACCGCTCGATCCTGGTCGGCAAGGCGCACTTCCAGCCGCTCAAGTCGGAGCCGGGCAGCGAGTCCATCGAGTGCCAGCCGATCCTGCGCGACCTGGACTTCTGGCGCGACTTTCACGGGCCGTGGTACGGCTTCGACCACGTGGAGACGGCGCGCATGCACGCCAACGAGTCGCACGCCGGCCAACATTACGCGCTGTGGATGGAGGAGAAGGGGCTGGCCAACTGGCGCGATTACTTCCAGGAGTGGCCGCCCAATCCGGACGACAAGTACGCCGGGCCGTACTACATGCGCGATGCGCTGCACTGGGATCTACCGGAGGAGTTCCACCACACGCACTGGATCGGCGAGCGCACGATTGCCAACATCGAGCAGTGTGTTGAGCAGGATCAGCCCTTCTTTCTATGGGCCAGCTTCTTCGACCCGCACCCGCCCTATGCTGTGCCGGAGCCGTGGGCCAGCATGTATGATCCCGCCGACATGCAGCCGGGCCGCTATGTGGAGGGCGAGTTTGCCGGCATGCCGCCGCAGTTTGCGCGCACCCGCCAGGTCGATCCTTCATTTGCCGACTACGCCGAGCCGGGCGGGCAGGGGCTGCACGGCTTCCACTCGCACCTGCACAGCGACGAGGAGATCCGGCGCAGCCTGGCTTCCTACTACGGCATGATGAGCCTCATCGACTACGAGATCGGGCGCATCCTGGAGTATCTCGACGACGCGGGGATTGCCGACAACACGCTGGTCGTCTTCACCTCCGACCACGGCCATTTCCTGGGCCAGCACGGGCTGATTGCCAAGGGGGCGTTTCACTACGAGGATGTGTTGCGCGTGCCCATGATCGTGCGCATGCCGGGGCAGGTGCCGGCTGGCCAGGTCTCCGGCGCGTTGCAGAGCTTGGTCGACTACCCGCAGACCTTCCTGGCCGCGGCAGGCATCGACGCGCCGGGCATCATGCAGGGCGTCAACCAGCTCGACGTGTGGTATGGCCGTGCCGCCTCCGCACGCGACCATGCGCTGGTCGAGAACCGCCATAACCCGACCACGGTCCATCTGCGCACGCTCATCACCGAGCGCTACAAGATCACGGTCTATCGCAACGCCGCGTATGGCGAACTGTTCGATCTCGAGAGCGACCCGCAGGAAGTGCGCAACCGCTGGGACGATCCCGCCTACGCTGCCGTGAAGAGCGAATTGCTGCTCAAGTTCGTCCAGGCGGAAATCCAGCGCGAACCAACCCGCATGCCGCGCATCGCCGGCGCGTAAAGAGAGCGATCGCCCAAATGGAACGCGGATGACGCGGATTGGGCGGATTCGCACGGATTTTTATCCGCAAGCATCCGCCCGATCCGCGCAATCCGCGTTCTATTTCTTTCTGTTTGTCTTATACTCAAGGAGCTATTCATGCGCATTCTCTATATCGATATTGATTCGTTGCGGCCTGACCATCTTTCGTGCTATGGCTATCACCGCCAGACGTCGCCCAATATCGACGCGCTGGCCGCCGAGGGGGTGCGCTTCACCAACTTCTATTGCAGCGACTCGCCCTGCCTGCCCAGCCGCACGGCGCTCTTCACCGGTATGTTCGGGATTCGCACCGGCGTGGTCAATCACGGCGGCGACTATGCTGACATGCCGCTGGAAGGGCACGATCGCGGCTTCCGCACGCGCGTGGCGCAGGAGAGCTTCGGCTCGGTGCTGCGTCGCGCCGGCTATCACACCTGCATGATCAGCCCCTTCCCCAACCGCCACACGGCCTACCAGGTGAGCTTCGGTTTTAGCGAGACCTACGATACGGGCAAGGGCGGCCTGGAGAACGCCGACGAGATGTACCCGCCCGCCAAAGCCTGGCTGGATGCCAACGGCCGCAAGGACAACTGGTTCCTGCACGTGAACTTCTGGGACCCGCATACGCCCTACGATCACCCGGCCGCGTTTGGCAACCCGTTTGCCGACGAACCCATCGAGGAGTGGATCACGCAGGATCTCATCGACCGTCAGAACGCCAGCTATGGCCCGCACGGCGCCATGGATGTGCCGGGCTACGACGACAAGCTGCCACCCATCTGGACCATGGGCGTCGGCCATATTCGCACCGCTGCCGACGCCAAGACGCACATGGACGGCTACGACACCGGCATCCGCTATGCCGACTTCTACGTGGGTAAACTGGTCGACGACCTCAAGCGCCTGGGTATCTACGACGACACCGTCATCATCGTCAGCGCCGACCACGGCGAGAACCAGGGCGAACTCAACATCTGGGGCGACCACCAGACGGCCGACCACATCACCAACCGCGTGCCGCTCATCGTGCGCTGGCCGGGCGTGACCGATGGCCAGGCCGGCGGCGTGCGCAACGGGCTGCACTATCACCTCGACCTTCCGGCGACGCTGGCCGATCTGCTCGGCGGGTCGCAGCCCGAGGCATGGGACGGCGCCAGCTTTGCCCGGGACCTGGCCGGTTCAAGCGACAACGGCCGTGACTACCTGGTGATCAGCCAGGGGGCGTGGAGTTGCCAGCGATCGGTGCGTTGGGACAACTGGCTGCTCATCCGCACCTACCACACGGGGCTGAAGGACTTCCCGGCCTATATGCTCTTTGACATTGAAGCGGACCCCCATGAAACCACCAACCTCGCCGCCGCGCGGCCCGACGTGCTCGGTGAGGGGCTGTGCCTGGTTGACGAGTGGGTCGGCGCGCAGATGTACCGCTCGCAGCGCGGCGATCCCTTCTGGGGCGTCATCGCCGAGGGCGGGCCGCTGCATGCCAAGACGGGCAGCGCGAGCTGGGACGCCTACCTGGCCCGCCTGCGCGCCAGCGGTCGCACCCACCATGCCGAGTCGCTGGATCGGTACGGCGGCCGGCCTGTTCGCAGCGGTCTGGAGTCCTGATTCACAGCCTGATCGTCGCACCTGCAACAGCAGACAGCTTTTGGCCAAATGCGCCTTTGCCCCAAAAGGCGCATTTGCGCGCATGTGAGTTGTGTGATATCTATCTCTCAATCTTTTGCGCGTCAATGCACAAAGATTGCCGAGTTCCACAACCCAGTAATTCTGCCATAGAAGAACACAGGTCCGGTCTGCCCGGCTACCCTGTCTGATAGAGTTCCTGCTCAGCGTTTCGACCGCAGTAGACGTCGTGCCGGTATTGGTGCTTCGTGCCTGTGGCGACCCATTGAATGACAGGCCGATTGCATGACAAGCCCGAACCCACTGCTTGCCCAGCTTGGCTATCCGCCCGATGCGCGGCTCGTAATCTTTCACGCCGACGACGTGGGAATGTGCCACGGCAGCAATCGCGGATTTCTCGACTTGCAGCCCGCCGGCATCGTGCGCACCGGGTCGATCATGGCGCCGTGCCCCTGGGTGCCGGAGATTCTCACCGCCTGTCGCGAGCAGCCGGAACTCGATGTCGGCGTCCACCTGACACTCAACAGCGAGTGGTCCACCTATCAGTGGGGGCCGGTCGGCTCGCGCGACCAGGCGACGGGGCTGGTCGATCCGCTCGGCTACTTCTGGCACCGCCCGCCGCAGACCCAGGCCGCCATGAACCCTGCCGCCGCCGTGGCCGAGTTTCGCGCCCAGATCGAGATGGTGAGCGCGGCCGGGGTGGACTTCACGCACATCGACACGCACATGGGTGCTGCGTTGTTGCCGGAACTCTTTCCCACCTACGTGGAACTGGGCCTGGAATATGGCGTGCCTGTGCTGCTCCTGCGCACGCTGGATGATTACACTCGCAGCCTGGACATCGGCAGTGTGAGCGCGGGCGAATGGGCCGAGTTCGTGGCGGGGCTGGAAGCGCGCGGCATGGCGCTGGTCGACCACTTCCGCATCACGCCCGGCTATGGCCCGCAGGATCAGGAAGGCGGGCGCGCAATTCTCTACGAGACGATTCTGCGCGAGCTGCCGCCCGGCGTCACCTACTTCAGCCTGCATCCCAACGCGCCGGGCGACATCGAGGTCATCGTGCCCGATCGCGCCTACTGGCGCACCTTTGAATATGAGTATTTCCAGTCGCAGCGTCTCAAGGATGTTCTGGCCGCCGAAGGGATTGTCCCCATCGGTTACCGGGCGATCCGTGACGCGATGCGTGCCGTTGCGTAGTTTGCTCCCTGTTTGCGCGCCTCACCGCAGGCGCATGTAGTCTAGTTGACTTCAACCAAATCAACCGTTTAGAAAGAGGAGGCACCACATGCAATCAAAACCGAACGGACCGGGCGGCCTGTCGCGGCGCGATTTCCTGCGCGTCGTCGGTGGCGGCAGCGCGGCCATGGTCGTGCTGGCAGCCTGCGCGCCGGCCGCGGCGCCGGCCGGGCAGGCGGGCGAGAGCGGGAGCGCCGCCGCACCGGCACAGGCGGCCGCGGCGCTGACCATCATGGCCTTTGGCCAGGCCGATCAGCCGGCCTTCCAGGGTGTGGCGGACGAATACATGAAGCGCAACCCCGACGCCAAGGTCGAGGTCGTCTTCCTGCCCAACGATGAGAGCTACTACGCCGCGTTGCAGACGCAGTACGCCGGCGGCAGCAACCCCGACATAGCCTCCATGCAGGGCTGGGGCTTCCAGATCTTCGCCGACAACGGCGCGCTCACCGGTCTCAACGAGCTGCGCCAGCGCGACAGCTTCGACTACGCCTGGGCCGACAGCCAGTCCGTGCGCGATTACACGATCCGCAACGGCGACACCTACCTCACGCCCATGCAGTTGGCGACGATGGTCATGTTCTATGCCAAGAAGCCCTTCGACGAGGCGGGCATCCCTTACCCGACCGACGACTGGACCTTCGAGGAATTCGTCGACATCGCCCAGAAGCTGACGAACACGAGCGGCGAGACCAAGCAGTGGGGCTACCAGGCCAATGGCAACTGGTTCCGCGACATCCACTGGATTCGCGGCAGCGGCGCGCAGGAGTTCGATACGCTCATCGATCCCAAGACGTCGCAGTTCAACCAGCAGCCCATCGTCGACATCGTGCAGCTTGTGGCCAGTGACTTCTACCACAGCATGGGTATCAGCCCGTCGCCGGCCGACCTGGACGCCGGTTCCGGCGGCATCGAGGCCGGGCAGTCGGCCATGAAGTATGAAGGCGCGTGGTGGTTCCCGCGCATGGTCACGCCCGAGATGCGCGATTCGGGCACCGCCGTTGACTTCGACGTGGTGCTCATGCCCAAGCAGCAGGACGAGAATCGCCCGCACCGCGGCTGGGCCGAGGGCGTCGTCATGTTCAGCACGGCGCCGACTGAGCCGGCCTGGGATCTGATCAAGTTCATGAGCGGCGAGGAGGGTCAGAAGATCTTCTCGGCGATCTCCGGCCGCATCCCCAACAACGTGGATCTGATCGACACCTTCTGGGCGCCGACGGTCAAGGAGAATCACGGCCTCAGTAATACACAGGCCTTCATCACCGCCTTCTCCAACGGCGTGGCCGACGTCATCAGCGGCCTGCCGCGCACGCAGTACTGGAACGAAGTCGTCAAGCCCGTGGGCTGGGACCCGCTCATTGCCGGTTCCGCCAGCGCCGCCGACGTGCTGCCTGCCGTCGATGCAGGCGTGCAGAAGCTGCTGGACGACTACTGGGCGTCGGTGAGTTAGGGATAGAAAGATGACAAGATGATGGGGTGAGAAGATGAGGGGTTGTTTGAGGTGTTGAGGTTATGGGGTGTTGGGGAAAATCCCCTCACCGCCTCATCTTGTCATCTTCTCAAACATGCCCTCACCCCCTCATCTTGTCATCTTGTCAGAACTCCCCACTGGAGAAGACCATGGCAACTGCATCACCGGCGCGCCCGCGTCGCTCGGCCTTTCGCCGCCGCGAGGTGATCGAGGGCTATCTCTTTGCGTCGCCCTTCATCATCGGCTTTCTGGTCTTTATTGCCTTCCCGATGATCTGGGCCTTCGTGCTCATGTTTCAGCGCTACAACCTGCTGCGCCCGCCCATGTTTATCGGGCTGACCAACGTACAGGACATGCTTGCCGACCCCAAGACGTGGCAGTCCATGTGGAACACGATCTACTACGCGTTCGTCAGCGTGCCGCTGCAACTGGCACTGGCCTTTGGCTGCGCGGTGCTGCTCAACCAGCCCTTGCGCGGGCGCAACTTCTACCGAACCGCGCTCTACCTGCCGGTCATCGTGCCCATCGTCGTCAGCGCGTTTATTTGGCAGCGCGCCTATCACCCGGACTTCGGCATCATCAACGAGATGATCGGCTGGTTCGGCATTCCGCCGCAGCAGTGGCTCTTCGAGCCGGTGCTGGCCAAGCCGGCCTTCATCTTTATGCGCATCTGGGTCATGGGCACGCAGATGGTGATCTTCCTGGCCGGGCTGCAAAACGTGCCGCAGTCGCTGCTGGAGGCGGCCGCGCTGGACGGCGCCAATGCCTGGCGCAAGTTCTGGAATGTGACCGTGCCGATCATGACGCCGGTCATCTTCTTCAACCTCATCGTCGGCATCA
Source organism: Caldilineaceae bacterium (assembly GCA_020634815.1). Lineage (GTDB taxonomy): Bacteria > Chloroflexota > Anaerolineae > Caldilineales > Caldilineaceae > Caldilinea. Next base: position 244,315 of record JACKBA010000004.1, read on the forward strand.
TCGGCAACTTCCAGGTCTTTGCGCCGGCGCTCATCATGACCAAGGGCGGGCCGCAGGATGCCACACTCTTCATGGTGCTCTACATCTATCGCAACGCGTTCGAGTACAGCAAGCTTGGCTATGCCGCGGCGCTGTCGTGGCTGCTCTTCCTGTTTATTATCCTCCTGACGATCATCCAGTTCCGCGGTTCGGGGCGCTGGGTCTTCTACGAGTCGGACTGAGACGGATTACGCCATGCAACAGACTATCGATCCGGCGGTTATCGAGCAGGTACAGCGCCACGCGGCGGCCCAGAAGCGGCGCCGTCAAGCAGTCGACGCGTTCATGCGCGTCCTGGCCCATGTGGTTCTCCTGCTGCTCTCCTTCATGGCGCTCATTCCTGCCATCTGGATGATCTCGTCGTCGCTCAAGGCACCCACTGAGATCTTCGTCACGCCCATCAAGTGGATACCAGACCGGCCGCAGTGGAGCAATTACCCGCGCGCCTTTGAGCTGGCGCCGCTTTGGCTCTACTTCGCCAACACTATGATCGTCTGCGTCATCGCCGTGATCGGTACGACGCTCTCGTCGTGCCTGGTCGCCTACAGCTTCTCGCGGCTGCGCTGGCCCGGCCGCAACTTCTTCTTTGGCCTGTTATTGACAACGATGATGCTGCCCGCGATCATCCTCATCGTGCCGCGCTTCCTCATGTTCAGCTATGTCTTCGTGTGGCCCTTCAAGTGGATCGGCACTTTCCTGCCGTTGGTGGTGCCGACCTTCTTCGCCGTGCAGGGGCTGTATGTCTTCCTGCTGCGCCAGTTCTTCCTGGGCATCCCCGTGGAACTGGAGGACGCCGCCCGCATCGATGGCGCCAGCACCTTCCGCATCCTGTGGCAGATCTTCATCCCGCTGAGCAAGCCGGTGCTGATCACCGTTGTGATCCTGACCTTCATCCAGTTCTACAACGAGTTCCTCGAGGCGCTCATTTACCTCAAGCCGGCCACGTGGACGCTGGCCGTGGGCATCCGCGCGCTTAACGACGCTGCCTACGCCACGAGCTGGGAGATCATCTTCGCCACCGGCACCTTCATGTTGGCGCCGCTCGTGATCCTCTTTTTTGCGGCGCAGCGCTACTTCGTCGAGGGCATCGCGCTGACCGGCTTCGGCGGGCGGTAGGCGATATGCGAAGATACACGAAGGGTCACGAAGCGCAGTCGATACTGCGCTTCGTGACCCTTCGTTGGCCGTCCTTTCCAGTGGCTAGCAGAACCTATAGTTCCACATACCACATCATCTTCATCAAGCCATCAACTAATCAAAGTCATGCACTTTGCCCCGCCATCCTAAGTGGCGGCTGGCCGTTGCTGGGCTGCGACGCCTGCACGACCTGCTCCTGGCGCTGGAACTGGCTCATGTAGAGGTCATAGTAGAAGCCCTGTGCCGCCAGCAATTCTTCATGCGTGCCGCGCTCGATGATCTCGCCCTTGACGAGCACCAACACCTGGTCGGCGTTGCGGATCGTGCTCAGGCGGTGGGCGATGACGAAGCTGGTGCGGCCGGCCAGCAACTGGTCCAGGGCTGCCTGGATCTGGCGCTCCGTGCGCGTGTCGACGCTGCTAGTCGCTTCGTCCAGAATCAGCAGCTTGGGGTCGGAGAGCGCCGCACGGGCGATGGAGAGCAACTGGCGCTGGCCCTGGCTCAGCCCGGCGCCGCGCTCGCCCAGTACCGTGTTGTAGCCCTCCGGCAGCCGCTCGATGAAGTCGTGGGCGCGCGCCAGCCTGGCCGCCTCCATCACCTCGGCCTCCGTCGCTTCCGGCCGGCCGTAACGGATGTTGTTGGTCACCGTGTCGCTGAAGAGGAACGAGTCCTGCAAGACCACGCCGATCTGGCGGCGCAGGCTCTCCAGCGTCACGTCGCGCACATCGGCGCCGTCGATGGTCACGCTGCCGCCCGTCACGTCGTAGAAGCGCGGCAGCAGGTTGACCAGCGTCGTCTTGCCCGCGCCCGTCGGCCCCACAATGGCGATTGTCTGCCCCGGCTCCGCCGTCAGGTCGATCTGCTTGAGGACAGGTTCGCCCTGCTTGTACTCGGCCCAGACGTTGTTGAACACGACCTTACCCTGGATCGACGGCATGGGTTTGGCGTCGAACTTCTCCACGATCTCCGGCTGTTCGTCGAGCAACTCGAAGATGCGCTCGGCGCCGGCGATCGCGCTCTGGATGTTCGTCCACAGCACGGCGATCTGGGCGATGGGCTGGTTGAAGCGCTGCACGTAGCCGATGAAGGCGATGATGAGGCCCAGCGTGACGGCCGAGCCGCCCAGCGTCTGCCCCTGCAACATGAAGATGCCGCCGACGCCCGCCACGATGGCGATGGCCACATAGCCCAGCGCTTCCAGTGACGGCGCCAGCGCCGAGGTGTAGGCCACGGCGCGCACGTTGGCGTCGCGGTTGGCGGCGTTGCTGGTGCGGAAGGCCTCGATGTTGGCGTCCTCGCGCGAGAAGGCCTGCACCTCGCGCACGCCGGAGATGCTCTCTTCCAACTCGGCGTTGACGTTGCCGATCTCCTGGCGCGTCACACGGAAGGCCTTGCGCGCCTGGCCGCTGAACCAGACTGTGGCAATTGCCATGAAGGGCACGACCGCCAGGCTGAGCAGCGCATAGGCCCAGTTGAGCGACAGCATGTTCCACGAAATCCACACGAGCAGCAGCACGCCGCTCAACACCTGCACCAGCGCAAAGCTGATGGCCTGTTGCAGCGTGCTGGTGTCGTTGGTGATGCGGCTCATGAGATCGCCGCTCTCGTTGCGGCTGTAGTAGCCCAGCGACAGTTTGTGCAGGTGGGCGAAGACCTCCTCCTGGATGTTGCGCAGCACATGCTGTCCGGCCCAGCCCATGGAATAGAACATGAGACCGCCGGTAATGGCGCCGAGAACAAAGATGGCTATCAATGCAAGCACCAGGCGGCCAAGCCCGGCGACATAGTCGCTCGTCGGCGAACCCGGCGGCACCGTGCCGAACCAGCAGGTGAAGTCACTCTTCGTAACCGGCGCGGCGACGGGCTGTGTCTGATCCTGCGCGGCCACATTGGCGACATCTGTCGCTACCTGTGCCGTGACGGCGGGCGTAAGATAGCAGTCGACCGCCTGGCCCAGCATTGCCGGTGTGACCACCTGCACCCACGCATTGACGACCATGAGTACCAGGACGCCCGCCAGGACCAGCCAGTACGGCCTGAAGTAACCGGTCAGCCGGCCCAGGGTCTTGCCGACGCTGCGCGGCTTGCTGACTTCCTGTTCCAACATGCCTCGTGGTCCGCCAATCATTGCGCCACCTCCATTTCTGTGCCGGCCAGGATAGCCGTCTCGCCAGCCGGGTCTTCGACAAGCTGGCTGCGGTAGATGTCGGCATAGATCGGGCTGCTCTCGATCAGGTCGGCGTGGCGGCCCTGCGCGACGATCTTGCCCTTCTCCAGCACGATGATGTTGTCCGCCGTCAGCACCGTGCTGATGCGCTGTGCGATGACGAAGCTGGTGCGCCCTTCCATGAGCCGGTCGAGCGCGTTCTGGATGAGCACCTCGGTCTGTACGTCGACGGCACTGGTGGAGTCGTCCAGGATGAGGATGCGCGGGTTGAGCAGCAAGGCACGTGCAATCGCAATGCGCTGCTTCTGCCCGCCGCTGAGCGTCGTGCCGCGCTCGCCCACCGGCGTGGTGTACCCTTCCGGGAAGCCCGTGATGAAGTCATGCGCAGCCGCGGCCTGGGCCGCCGCCTCCACTTCTTCGTCGGTGGCATCGGGCCGGCCAAAGGCGATGTTGTCCCGAATCGTGCCCGTGAAGAGATTGGTCTCCTGCAGCACGATGCCGATCTGCCGGCGCAGCGACTCGATGGTGACGTCGCGCACGTCATTGCCGTCGACGAGAATGCGCCCGCCGGTGACGTCGTAGAAGCGCGGGATCAGGTTGATGACGCTGCTCTTGCCGCTGCCCGTGGCCCCAAGGATGGCGACGGTCTGTCCCGGCTCGGCACTGAAACTCACATCGTTGAGCACCAGGTCCGTGCTGCCGAAGTAGCGGAAGGAGACGCCATCGAAGACGACCGCGCCTTCGACCGGCGGCAGCGGCTTCGCATCCGGCTTGTCGGTCACCTCGTTGTGCGCATCGAGGATTTCGTAGACGCGGTTGGCGCTGGCCGCGGCCTGGCTCATCTGCGAGATGATGAAGCCGAGCTGGCCGAGCGGGAAGAAGACGTAGACCAGGTAGAGGCTGAACTTCTGCCACTCGCCGATGGTCAGCGTGCCGGCGATGATCTGGTTGCCGCCAAAGTAGAGCACGGCGGCCTGGCCCAACTGGGCGATGAGGAAGATCACCGGGAAGAGAAAGCTGAAGATGCGCGCCACGGTGATCTGCTGGTTCATCAGGTCGTCGGCCGCGGCGTCGAAGCGCTTCTGTTCGGTTGGCTCAGTGGCAAAGGCCTTGACGACTTTGATGCCGGCAAGGTTTTCCTGCAAGACCGTGTTGAGCGTCGAGAGCTTCTGCTGCACCTTGACGAAGAGCGGCTGCGTCACCCCGCCGAAGACCATGAACATGACCATGGCCACGGGCAGGATCGGCAGGATCACCAGCGTCAGTTGCAGGTTGGTGAAGAGCAACATGATCAGCGCGCCCGTCAGGAGCACCACCGCCTGCACCGCCAGCAGCAGACCCTGGCCGATAAAGAGACGCACCTTCTCCACGTCGTCCGTGGCGCGGATCATCAATTGCCCCGTGCGGTTACGGTCGTGATAGCTGAAGGAGAGCCGCTGAATCTTGGCAAAGAGTTCGTTGCGGAAGTCGAAGGCGACGCTCTGCCCCGCCTTTTCCGACATGTACGACTGGGCGAAGGCAAAGAGCCCGCGCACCACCGCCAGCACTAGAATCAGCGCAATCGACCAGTAGAGTGGCGCCAGCGGGTTGGCCAGGATACTGTTGAACTCTTCCATCGTCATGCCGGCCTGGCTGACGACCGTGCTCTGCACCTGCGCGGGCTGGGTGGCAAGCTGCTGTGCCATCATGCCGCGCGTCACCGCATCGAGGATGTTCTGCACCAACTGTGGTACGAGCAACTGCGCGCCCGTGCTCAAGAAGAGCGCAACATAGGCCGCAATGGTGATATTTCGATAATGTCCGAGAAAGCGGATCGCTCTCCCCAGGTTTTTGAAGCTGGGTTTCTCCCGCTTCGGGCGCTTCGCGTCTGCTGTCACGCCTCCCCCTTTTCTGTCATGTCTGCCGTGTTCGCTGTTGTACCTAATTCAGTAGTTCATGATCTGTAGTGACGGCTTCAGCCGTGTCAGAGAAACTCAACGACTGAAGTCGTTACTACGACGAGAATCGTGAACTGCTGAAATTCCCTTGTCGGAGCCGGTGCGTCAATTCTTTTCTGCCTGCGCCGTGTACTCGCATTCTGCCCGCAGCGCCGAGTGCAGCTTGTTGAGGATACCGACCAACTGCTCGCTCTCCTGCGGTGTCAGGCAGGCGATGAGTTCATTCAGCCGCTGCACATGGCCCGGCGTACACCGCTGCACCACGGCACGGCCCTCCTCCGTGAGCCGGATCTTGAACTGGCGCCGGTCGGCCAGGTCCAGCTCGCGCTCGACCAGCCCCGCCTCTTCCAGCCCGCGCAGGTGTTCGCTGATTGTGTTCTTGCTGACCTGCTGCGTGCGGCTCAGATGGGTCGGGTTGACCGCGCTGTGGCCCATCTGCTCTTCCAGCCACAGCCGCAGCAGGATGCGCCAGCGCGGCGGCGTCACTGGCCCGTCGCGCATGGCGTCGGCCAGCACGCTGTCGTATGCGTTGTTGACCGCGCGCACCAGGCGCAGCACGTCAACGCCTTGCATGCCGGCCACGCCACTGCCGGCGAGGAGTTCGCTCATGCGCTCGGCGATGGGCTGCGGAAGAATCGCTGAAATCGTCATGGGGCGAATTGTACGCCTCCGAACTATCTTGGCAACGTAAGCAATCTCCATTTGCGAAAAGCAGGTCCCTTGGCCCGCCAATCGCTCCAATGGCGAGGGCGGCGCTTTCTGACGCGGCGGCTCGATCATGTACAATCGAAGCTCGATTGCAAGTGATCCCCTGTGAAGCCTGGGTCTTGTGAAAGCGAACCGGTAGGATACCGTTGCGTTTTGCAGAGCACCATGACGCATGGCGGAGCAACTCCGGCGCCGGACCCGGTTCATCCGGACGCGTGCAGGTCGCACCGATGTGGCCCGCCGTACTGCAACCTGTTGTGTCGCGCGTCGCAACGCCGCGCGGCACGTGTCTTCCTGTGTAGACAGGCACGGGGAGGGCGCCCGGAATGATCGCTGGTTACCTGGATACACTGCGCGCGGCGAATCGCAATGCCCGCCTGGTGTTGTCGATCTCCGTCATCATGGGCTTTACCATCGATGGCGGGATCTACGCGGCCATTCTCAATCTCTACATTCTGCGCCTCAACTTCGGGCCGGAATTCGTCGGCCAAATCTCGTCCGCCGCCAACTTGATCTTTGCGTTCGGGAGCCTCGCGGCAGGCTGGCTGGGCAGCCGCTATGGTGATCGCCGCATCATGATCGTCGGGCTGTCGCTGGCGACGATGGGCGCATGCACGCTGCCCATGGCCGACACTTTGCCCTATACCTGGCGGCCTGCGTGGCTTGCCGCCGCCCTGCTCCTTGCCTATACCGGGCTGTCGTTCTACTTTGTGAACTCGGGTCCCTTTCTGATTCGGGCGACGGCCGTAGCGGCGCGCGGCAATATCTTCGCCTTGCAGTCCGCGCTCGGCGGGGTGGCAGGCTTTGCCGGCGGGCTGCTCGGCGGGTTGCTGCCGGCGCTCTTTGCGGCGATCCTGCTCCTGCCGACGACCAATCCTGGGCCGTACCGCGTGCCGTTGCTTGTCGTCGGCATCAGCATGGCGGTCGCGGTGGTCCTGATCCTGCAAACGCGCGACATGCCGGATGAAAGCGAACCGGAGATCGCCGAAGCCCGGCCGGGCGCGCCACGCCCGCGTTCTGCCTATCGACTCATCGTCTTCATGATGATCGTGCGCTTCTTGCAGGTTGCCGGCGTGGGTGCGGCCATCACCTTCTTCAACGTCTACATGGACGCAGGGCTGGGCGTGGCGACGGCGACGATTGGCATCGTCTCGGCAACGGCGCGCCTGTTGGCGGTGCCCGCTGCCCTGCTGGGGCCGTCGCTGAGCCGGCGCATCGGCTACGGTCCGGCGGCAGTCGTGGGGTCGCTGGGCGCGTTCGCCAGCCTGCTGCCCATGGCTTTGATCCCGTCACCGCTTGCTGTCGGCACCGGCTTCATTGCGCTCATGGCCTTCACCTCGGTGCGCTATCCGGCCTTCTACGTCTATGTGATGGAGCGTACGCCTCCCCGCCTGCGTGCGACCATGACCGGCACGGGCGAGATGGCGGCCGGCTTCAGCTTCGCCATGATCTCGCTGGCCGGCGGTTACATCATCGTGCACCAGGGCTATGGCGCGACCTTCCTGTTGAGCGCGCTCATTACGCTGGCGGGAACGCTTCTCTTTGCGGCATACGTTTGGATGTCAGCGCGTCGCCAGGCACGCGCCGCCGAGCCGGCCATGGCGACCGAATTGATTACGGCGCCGCTGGTTGGGCCGGTGGTGGAGGTCGAAGGGGAATTGCCGCGCACGTAGGCGTGCCGGCGACAAAACACTGTCGACTGTCTGTCTGGCTGAGTAGAGAGAAGCCTGCGCTACGGGAAGCGGCGCCGCGCCTGCTCGAACTCGATGGCCTTGGCGCTGAAGCGGTAGAGCTTGGCCGGGCGATGGTCGCCGGCGCGCATGTTGCCCGTCGGCTCCAGCACATCGGCCGTGAGGATCTTGCGGCGGAAGTTGCGCTTGTCCAGCGGCTCGTTCAGGATCGTCTCGTAGACCTTCTGCAACTCCGACAGGGTGAACTCGCTCGGCAGCAGCAGGAAGCCCAGCGCCGTCCACTCCAGCTTCCAGCGCAGCCGTTGCAGGGCGTAGTCGAGGATTCTCTGATGATCGAAGGCTAACTCGGGCAGGTCGTAGATGTCCCACCAGCGCGCTTCGCCGGCGTCGGATGCGCCATGCACCTCCTGCTGCGCTACTTCCTCGGCGCTGAGCAGGGCGAAGTACGCGACGGTGATGACGCGGGCGCGCGGGTCGCGGCCGGGCTCGCCAAAGGTGTAGAGTTGCTCCAGGTAGACGTTGGAGACGTTGGTCTCCTCCTTGAGTTCGCGCAGGGCGGCGTCGTAGAGATTTTCCTGCTCGCCGACGAAGCCACCCGGTAGCGCCCATTTCCCTTTGTACGGATCGTTGGCGCGGCGAATCAGCAGCACGCGGAGCTGATCCTGCTGAAAGACGAACAGGATGATGTCCACCGTGACCGCAGGTCTGGGGTATTGATAGGCAAATGGTTTGGCGGGAACTGTCAGCAACGTGTCGCTCACGGGCAACCTCACACTACGTCGTGTTGGTCGGGTGCGAACCAAGGGATAATGGTGTCAAATCTACAAGATCATCGTAGCGCGCAGCGGGGGATTTGTCAAAGCTCCGGCGGTTTGAATCGGGGCGATTTCGCACTTTGCGGCGCGGCGTGATACGCTTGCCCGGATCAAAGACTATGCTGATGCGAACGTTACGCCGTATGCAGCCGCTCTTCGTGCTGTTGGCGCTGCTCTTCATGGCCCTTCTGCTGCGCAGCCAGTGGGAGGAGTTGCAGACTCATCAATGGCAGCTCAACCCGCGCTGGCTGGTCGCGTCGGCCGGCTTGCTTGTCGCCGCCTGGGCCGTGGAGATTGTCGTCTGGCTGCGCCTGCTGCGTACCGTCGGCGGCCGGCTCGGCTACTGGCCCGGCGCCCGCATCTGGTTCCTCAGCGCCATCGTGCGCTACATCCCCGGCAATGTCTGGCAGCCCCTCTCCATGACGCTCCTCTGCCAGCGGCGCGGCGTCAAGCCCGAGGCCACCGTCACCAGCATCCTGCTCTACCAGGTGATCATCCTGCTCGCCGTCACGCCAATTGCCGCCTTGTACTTTGGCGCAACCGGAAATTGGGGGTTGCTGACCGATCTGCTGAGCGGCTTTGGCCCCTGGTTGATTGGCATCGGCCTGGCGCCGTTGGCGGCGTTTCTGGTGCGGCCGGCCCTGCTGATCGACGTGGTGAACTGGGTGCTGCGTCGCTTTGGCCGGGCGCCGCTTGAGACCGGCTTTGCGCGCGGCGAATTGTTGGTCATCCTGGCGCTGGCCGTCGCCGACTGGGTGCTCTGGGGCGCGTCCTTCTGCGCGCTGGCCTTTGGGCTGAACGTCTATTCGGCGCCTGAGATGCTTGCGCTTGCGCCCCATCTGATCGCCGTCTATTCCGTCGCCTATGCGATCGGTCTTGTCAGCCTCCTCACACCGAGCGGGCTGGGCGTGCGCGAGGGCGCCTTTTACCTGCTCCTGGCGCCCATCATGGGGGGCGGCACGGTGACGGTCGTCGCGCTGGCCATGCGCATCTGGACCATGGTGGGCGAAGCGATTGCCGCCGGCGTCAGCCTGCTGCTGCCCGATCGCCTGCCCGCCGTCGACCCAGACCCCGTTGCCGCCGACAACGACCTGCGCGAAGGAATTGCCTGAATGGACACGGTGCCGTACAAGGCGCACCGGCTGCCCCTGGTCGCGCTGCTCCTGCTGGCCTTCTTTCTCGCCACCTTTCGCCTCGACGGCCAGAGCCTGTGGTACGACGAAGGCGTCACCGCGCAGGTGGCGCAGCAGGGCATCGCCGAACTCACGCGCTGGACGGCCGGCGACATCCAGCCGCCGTTGTACTACTACGTGGTTGCCGCGTTCGGGCAGCTTGCCGGTTGGAGCGAGTGGGCGCTGCGCCTGCCCTCGGCGTGGTTCGCCACGGTGACGACGGCGCTGATGGCTGCGCTGGCATTGCGCCTGGCGAACTCCGCGCGCGTGGCGCTGCTGGCCGCGCTCTTCACCGCCCTCCATCCGCTCGTCCTCTACTACGGCCAGGAAGCGCGCATGTACGCCCAGTTGACCGCGCTGGCCGTACTCGCCGGCTATTTGCTCGTGCGCCTGGCGGGGAGCGACAACCCGCCGCGGTGGCTGTGGCCGGCCTTTGTGGCAACGGCGACCGCGGCCGTCTACACCCACTACTTTGCCCTGTTCTTGTTGCTGGGGCTGGCGACTGCCTACCTTTTCGACGTCTGGCGCTGGCAGCCGGCATCGCTGCGGCGGCGGAAGAGTGTGTCGCTGCTGACGGCCGGTCTTGCCGTGCTCCTGCTCTACACGCCGTGGCTGGCCGCGCTCTTTGGCCAGTTGCGCGGCGACCGCAGCTACTGGACGGGCGCGCTCAAGGTGCAGGAGGCGCTGCTCGACGTAGCACTGGCCTTCACCGGCGGCGAGAGCGTGCTGGAGCGGATCGGGGTGTGGCTGCTCGTCGGCTATGCGCTGGTCACGCTGCTGGCGATCGTGCGGCTGTGGCGCGGCGGCGAAACAGGCCGGCGCGTCCTGCTCTATGCCGCGCTGTGGCTGCTGGCGCCGGTCATTGCCGTGCTCCTGCTGGCCGTGGCCGTGCCGAAGTTCAACGCCCGCTACGTCATGGTGGCGCTGCCGGGGCTGCTGCTGCTCTGGGCCGGCGGATTGGGAATCACACCCACGGCGCGGGCCGTATCGAAACCCGCAGCGCGTCCGGCCGTGGTTGATACGGCCGCGATCCTGTTTCTGGTCGTCGGCTTTGCCTACGCGACCAGCGGCTGGTTCTTCAACCCGGCCTTCAGCAAGGATCAGTGGCGCCAGCTCGTCGACTTCCTGCGCCCGCGCATCACCGAAACCGAGAAGGTGGTGCTGGTCAGCGGGCACGCGTGGCCGGTGTGGAACTACTATGCGCCCGATCTCGACCCGGTGCGGCTGCCCGAACTGGAGATCCTTGACGTCGACGCCGTGCTCGACTTCGAAGTCACGGGGCCGCCGCTCCAGCAAGCGTTTGCCGACGAAACGGGTCTGCGCGGGGCGTGGCTGGTCAACTGGCAGGATGAGGTCGTCGACCCCAACGGCATCGTCCCGGTGCAGTTGGAGCTGAGCGGCCGCGAAAAGGGGCAGTCGGCTGAGTTCTTCGGGCTGGGCCTGCGCCGCTTTACCGGGCTGCGCCCCTACCGCTTCGTCGATGCGCCGCCAGTCGAGTTCCCGCTGGACGTCACCTTTGGCGACATGGTCAAGTTGGTGGGCTACAAGCCGGTCAACAACGGCGACCTCCTGCTCTTCTGGCAGCGGGCGCCGGGTGCGGCAGCGAGCGACGCCGACCTGCACTTTGCGCTGAGTTCATTCACGAATGACGGCGCGCCGCTGGCCGTTGCGCCCGATCGGCGTCTGGCGGGCTACACCTATCCCTTTGCGCGCTGGCAGCCGGGCGAGATCGTCACCGCGCACATCAAGGCGGTCGACTGGCTGGGCAGCGCCGAACCGCAGCCCGGCCAATACGGCTTCACGCTGCGCGTCTACGATGCCGGCGACCCGGCCGCTACCCCGCTGACGACCGGCGACGGCAACCAGGAAGTGCGCGTCGAGGCCATTGACGTGACCATCGACTGAGCTACTTGGGCTGCGGCTGAAGACTGGGCTACACTGTGCTGCGATGAACAGAAACCGTGAAGGCAAGATTGTGAAGTCAACCATTGAAGTGCGCGCCATCACCGCGGCGCTGCTGCTGGCCCTGGCGCTGTTGGCCGGCTGCGGCCAGTTGGACCTGGCCGTCGGGCCGCTACTCGACGATGTGAGCGTCTCCAAGGGCGAGATTACGCCCAACGCCGACGGCGCCGACGACGCCACGGAGATCGCCTACAGTCTGCGTCGCCCGGCCGACGTCAGCATTTTCTTCGAGAACGCGCAGGGCGAGCGCTTCTACTTCCGCGAGGCGCGGCGCCGCTCGGCAGGCGACTACAGCGTGCTGTGGGGCGGGGTCGTGGACAAGCCCGAGACCGTCGATCTTGGGTACGGTCCCGTCGAGGTGTTGAGCCGCGTGCTGCCCGACGGCGACTACACCTGGACAGTGGAAGCCACGGCAGACAGCGGCGAGGTCGCCTCACAGTCCGGCGCCATCACCCTGCGCGACGGCGACACCGAACTGCCGGAGCTGCACAACTTCGCCGTCGTGCCCGACCTCTTTCGCCCCAACCAGGACGGTCTGCGCGACGACTGGGTGAGCATCAGCTATTACCTGACCAAAGACACGAACGACGTCCAGCTCTACCTGGCCGACCCGGCACAGCCTGGCGTGCGCCTCTTCATCGCCGAGGCGCCCGGGCTGGTCGAACCGACCGAGCGCGGCTTCCATGAGTACCGTTACGAAGGGGGCGTCGACCTCAACGCCGAGCCGCCGCCCGACGGTGACTACCAGGTCGTCGGTGAGGCGCGCGATGCCGCCGGCAATGCCGTCCGGGTCACGCGCACGCTGACCATCGAGGAGGGCGGCAAGCCGCGCGCCGACGTGGCGCAGGGCGAGATCGACTGGCAGGGCGAGGTCAACCGCGTCGTGGGCGTGCCGTTGGGCGAGAAGGTCTGCTTCAAGACGATCGTCACCAATGAAGGCACGGTGCCCATTCGCACCACGGGGCCGTGGCCGGGGCAGGAATACCGGTTCAGCGAGAACTACAACACGCTCGCCGCCGACGGGCACGAGGAGTGGTTCCAGCAGGCGGGCGTGTGGCGCTTCGGCGTCAACTTCGACACGACGGGCGTCGACTTCCCCTTCCGCTGGGCCGTAGGCCGGCCGGAAGATTTGGAGCGCCGCGTCATCGACGGCCAGGAGCAGTGGTACTTGCTGCCGGGCAAGTCGGGCGAGGTGAGCGGCTGCATCGTCATGGACGAAAAGCCGCCGGTCGGCACCAACTTCTGGTGGGGCGGTCTCATCCACGAGTTTGTCAGCGTGGCCAACAACTACATCGACCGCATCAGCGTCGAGGTGGGCGCGCCATGAGCCAACGCCGGCGCCTGGCAGTTATCGTCGTCTCGTACAACGTGTGCGATCTGCTGCGCCAGTGCCTGGCCAGCGTAGATTTGGTGGCGCAGCGGGCGGCGGATACGCTCGACATCGAGACGGTGGTGGTCGACAACGCCAGCCCCGACGCCAGCGCGGCCATGGTGGCGGCCGAGTTCCCGCACGTTCACCTCATTGCCAGCGAGCAGAACCTGGGCTTCACCGGCGGCAACAATGTCGCTCTGCGCTGGCTGGGCCTGCCCGTCTGCATGGCCTTCGACGTTGCAGGCCCGTCGCCCGTGGCGCCCGTCGACTATGTCCTGTTGCTCAACCCCGACGCCGAGGTGACCGGCGACGCGCTGGAACAGATGGTGGCGGTTCTCACCAACAACGCGGACGTTGCCGTCTGCGGCGCCGGGCTGGTCTACGGCGACGGTTCCTTTCAGCACGGGGCCTTTCACTTCCCGGCGCTGGCCCAGGCCGCCATCGATCTCTTCCCGCCCACGGGCCTGCGCGGCGCGCACCGGCTGCTCGACAGCCGGCTCAACGGGCGCTATCCGCGTGGGATGTGGCAACAGCCGGAACCCTTTGCCGTCGACTTCGTGCTGGGCGCGGCCATGATGGTGCGCGCCGCGGCCATCGACGCCGTTGGTGGATTGGACGAAGGCTACTGGATGTACTGCGAGGAGATGGACTGGTGCCGCCGCTTCTGGCGCAACGGCTGGCGCGTCCTGGTGGCGCCGGCCGCGCGCATCATCCACCACGAAGCGCAGAGCAGCCGCAAAGCGCCGTGGCGGACACAGGAACGGCTCTGGCGCAGCCGTTTTCGCTTCTATGCCCACTATGCGGCCGAGTATCCCGCCGGCACGCTGGCGGTGCTGAGGCTGTTGGTCCGCACGGCCATGCGGCGTTCGGCGCGCCGGCTCCAGACCGCGTTTGCCCGCGGCGAGATCGACGGTGTCGAACTTGATCAAGGTCTGAGTGCCTGCCGCGCCATCATGCGTCTGTGAATCCTGTGAACGCATTGGACGATTCGCCATGAAGGAACTGGTCGCCGTCATCCTGACCCGCAACGAGGCGCACCACATCGCCGAGTGTATCGCGTCGCTGCGCGGCTGGGTGGATGGCGTGGTCGTGTGGGATTCGGGCAGCGACGACGCAACGCAGGCCATCGCGCGTGACGCCGGCGCCCAGGTGGTGGAGCGCCCCTTTGACAACTACGCCGCCCAACGCCAGGCCGCGCTCGACGCCGTCGATGCGCGCTGGATCTTCTTTGTCGATGCCGACGAGCGCGCCACACCGGCGCTGGCGGAGGAAGTCCGGCGTGTGATCGCCACCGACGCGGCGGCGGGCTACTGGGTGCCGCGGCGCAACATCATCGTCGGCTATGAGATGCGTGCCGGCGGCTTCTCGCCCGACTACCAGCTCCGCCTGCTGCGGCGCGATGCGGCGCGCTACGTCCCCGAGCGCGAGGTCCACGAGATCGTCGAACTGGCCGGCCCTGAGGGTTATCTAGAGCAGTCGCTGATTCACTACAACTACGCGACGTGGGCGCAGTTTCACCGCAAGCAGCGCTTCTATGCGGCCTACGAGGCGCGCATCCTGGCCGCGCGTGGCATCCGGCCGCGGCCGCACAACTTCGTGCTGCAACCGCTGCGCGAGGCATGGCGGCGCTACGTCACGCTCGGCGGATGGCGCGACGGCTGGCAGGGTGTGCGCATGGCGTTGTTGCTGGCGTGGTACTACGGGTTTATGCCGTACTGGATTCTTCTGGCGGGGCGGCCGGCAAGGTGAAGTAGAAGCGGCTGCCGCCGTCGGGGATATTTTCGGCGCCGACATCGCCTTTCAGGCGTTCGACGATGCGCTTGACGATGGAGAGGCCAAGCCCGTAGCCGCGGCGCTCGTTGGAGCGCTGGGCGCGAATCGTGGGCTTGAAGAGGATGGTCGAGTCCGCCGGCACGCCCGGCCCGTTGTCCTCGATCCAGAAGCGCACCTGCTCGTTGGCCATCAGGTCGTGGCCCAGGCGCAGCTCGGGCGGGTTGCCGCCATACTTGAGCGCATTCACCACGTAGTTGTACCAGACCTCTTCCAGCCAGGGCCCGTACCCCATCGCATCCGGCCAGTCGTCGGGGATGTGCACGATGGCTTCGCGTTCGGCCAGCATAAATTCCACGCGCGTCATGGCTTCGACGACGATGTCGTGCATGGGCACGGGCTCGATCTCCACGTGCGACGCCCCACGCACCCCGGCCAGTAGCAGCAGCGACTCGATGATATGGTTCATGCGCATGCTGTTGTCGATGAGTTGCTTGAGGTACACGGCAATCTCATCGGGGTGCAGGACGTCGAAGTTCTCGCGCAGCATGTCGGCGTAGCCGGTCACCAGCGAGAGCGGCGTCTTCAGGTCGTGGGCGACGGTGTGGGCGAAGGCATCCAGCTCCTCGTTGCGCAGGCGCAGTTCTTCCGTCTGGCGATTGAGATCCCGCACGAAGCGCGCATTCTCGATGGCAATGGCGGCCGAAGTTGCCAGGGTCTCGGCGAGGATGCGATCGCTTTCCAGGAATGCGCCCGATCGCTTGTTGACCAGTTCGAGCACGCCGAGTGTTTTGTCCGGCGCCCGCAGCGGGACGGCCAACAGCGATTGCGTGCGGAAGTTCAGTTTTTCATCACTCGTGCTGGAAAAGCGCGGGTCGTGCGGGGCATCGTTGACGACAAGGGTCTGCTCGGTCTGGGCTGCCCAGCCGGCGACGCCCTGGCCTGGCGCCAACTGTACGTGGTGCGGCTCTACATGCTCGCCGTTGGAGAAAATGGCGACGCACTCCAGCCGGTTCGACTCGTCGTCGGCCCACAGCCAGACGGAACTGCCCTCGGTGTTGGTGAATTCACAGATGCTGCTCACCAACTGGAGCGCAATCTGCGTCTCGTCGAGCGTCGAGGAAAAGATCTGCGTGGCACGGTTGAGGAGGGCGAGCTTGCGGTTCTGCTCGTGGAGATCGTCGACGAACTCTTCGTACTCCTGCTGCCCGCGGTGTTGCTGGATGATGCGTTTGGCGACGACCGGCAGTTGATGCAGGTACCCCTCGTCGCTCCCCTTCATAACGTAGTCGGAAATGCCAAGGCGCAGCGCTTCGACGACGACGGCGGCGTCATCGTCGGAGGTGATCATGATGGCCGGCGGGTGGCCTTCCAGGCTGACGATTTCTTGCAGGATGTGCAGGCCGGTCATCTCCGGGAGCTGGTAGTCCAGCGCGATCAGGTCGTAGGTCTCTTGGGCAAGAAGGCCGATGCCCTCTTCCCCGGTGCGGGCGACATCGACAGCATAGCCATCCCTCTCCATACGAACCTTGAATAAGGTGGCGGCAGTCACATCATCTTCGATGTAGAGTATTCGCGGCGTGTTGTCCGGTTTTCCAGGTTCACTCAGCCGAGGATCGGGCAAGAGTTGCCTCTCCATTGCTTGAGACGCGGATGATATGTTGTGTTGCCTGCTCAAACGTGTCGTCGTGGCTGATCACGAAGAGCTGTGTGAAACCGCGCACACTCATGATCTGTTGCGCAAGTGCCTCACGGCGCTGTGCGTCGAGATTGGCCGTCGGTTCGTCAAAGAATGCAACGTTGATCTCGCTCATTTCACGGACAAGAGCAAGGCGTACGGCCAGCGCTGCGCTCATCTGCTCGCCCCCGGAAAGCTGCTTGAAGTGGCGGACATGGCCGCCCGTTTCCAGCGAGATGCCATAATCTTCGCCCCACTCAAGGTGACGGCTGTGGTCCTGCATCAGCTCGCCAAACGTCTGCGCGGCGCCCTCGCTGATCTGGTGCACCAACGCCTGCGTCACGAAGGGGCCAGCCTGCTTGATGACCGAACGGACCGCTGCAAGCGCGTCTGCCAGCTCTGCCAGGTGAGTCCGCTCCGCGGTCATCGCCGCATGGTGCGACCGGTCTGCCTGAAGCGACGCGATGGCCGCTTCGTCGCGCGCCTGCGCGGCCTCCAGCAGATCGATGCGGGCACGCAGACCACCTGCCTCGGCGCGTGCATTCTGCTCACTCAATAGTACCCGTTCATGCTTGCCTCGGTCAAAATCGCCTGACGCCACCTTTAACTGTTCTTCCGTTTTCGCAATCTCGGCGCGTGCCGCCGCCACCTGCCGCTCCAGTTCGGCGACGTCGTCGGCGCGGCGCTGACGACCTTCGGAGAGTTGCCGGTGCGTCAAGACAGCCTGGTAGGCGGCGCCATGGGCAGCCAGCAACTGCGCGACGCGTTCGACCGCCTCGTCGATGCCTGCAACTTCGCTCAGCGCACGCTCGGCCTCGGCAATCTTGGCCTCAGCGGCCTCGGCGGTTGCGACGGCGCGCTCCATCTGCGCAGCGAGGACCGGCCGTTGTGCGGCCTGGGTTGCGGCAATCGTACTTCGCCGGCGCGGGTCGTCGAGGGCAAGCAGTTGGCTGCGTAGTGGTGCGGCCGCGGCGATGGTGGCCGACAGGCGGTCGCGTTCCTGTTGCGCTGCCGCCAGTTCTGCCGCACCGGCGGCCAACGCCTGGGTGATCTCGGCCAGCTCCGCCTCACGCGGCAGCCGCGACCACTCACGCTGCAAGCGCGTCCGTTCCTTGTCGGCGTCGTCCAACGATCGCTGTCTGTCGCCGGCGGCGCGGCGCAACGTCGCCTCCCGTTCGCGCAACGCCGCCATCCGGTTTCGGTTTCGTTCGAGCAGATTGGTGCGCTCCTCATTGCCGAGCGGCTGCTCGCACACGGGGCAGCGCGCCGACTCGACGGCGTCCAACTGCACGGTCTGCTCTTCGGTAGCCTTGAGTTCGGCGGCGACCGTTGCCATCTCGCCGCGTTCCTGGTCGAGCAGGGAACGCATGTCGGCAATGCGCATGTTGAGGGCGTGGCCGTCGGCCTCGATGGCCTGGGCGCGCCGGTAGCCGTCAGCGACGGTCGTCTCTCGTTCGGCAAGTTGCTGCTGGCGCTTCTCCATCTCTGCCAGGCGCCGGTCGACCTCGCCCAGCCGGCTCTGCTCGCGATCCAGCGCGGCGAGTTCCTGCTCCAGTTGTTCCTGCTGTGCGACCTGCGGCGCCAGATCGCGCACGATCTGTTCGGCGTCGGCGATTCCGGCCAGCGCCTGCTCCAATTGCGCCAATGACGAGCGCGCCAGGGCGACATCCTTGTCGGCCGCAGCGCGTGTCGCCAGCAGTGCCTGGCGTTTGCGCTGCGTGGCTTGCAGCGTCTCCTGTTCGTGCTGGGCGGCAAGATAGGCGTCATGGCCCTGCTGGTTGGCGACCACCGTGGCTGCGGCCGTCTCCGCTTCGGCCAGGGCCTGCTGCGCACGGGCGAGGGAGGCTGCGAGGGTGCGCGCGCCATCCTGCGCGCGCAACAGGCTTGCGTTGAGCGTGTCGACCAGTGTTCGTTGCGCCTCGAAGCGCTGCAACTCCTCCTGGATCGCCGCCAGTTCGGCAGTCAATGCGGCCAGCCGTTTGTGGGCGTCGGCCAGTTCTTGCGCGCGGGCGCGCACGGCCTCCTCCAGCGGCGGCAGTTGTTCCAACCGCGTCGCCAGCACTGCCAACTCGCGCTCTGTCTCGGTGATCCGTTCGCGCAGTTGCCGGTCGGGTTCGCGCAGGTGGTCGAACGCCGTGGCGTAATCGTCGACCTGGAGCAGCGTGTCGAAGATTGGCTTGCGCCGGGCCGGCGTCTCGGCGAAGGCCGCCGTGAGCGTACCCTGCGCCACGCCCAGCGCATCGTTGAAGAGGCGCGCCAGGTCGAGCGCGGCATCGGTGCGCGCGTGCTGACGGATGAAGGAGAGCACGTCGGCTTTGCCGTCGCAGACTTTGGCCTGGAATTCCTCGTCATAGACGACATAACTATTAGTGCCGCCAAAGCGCCGTTCGACGCGATAGGGACGCTCGTCGTAGTCGCTGAGGAAGGTGACGGCGACCGCACCGGTGCGCGCACCCTCGCGCACAAATTCGGTGACGGTGTAGGGCAGGGCGTCGAAGAGCGCATAGCCGATGGCTTCGATGATCGTGCTCTTGCCGGCGCCGTTGGGTCCGACGATCGCGTTCACGCCGGGGGTGAAGGTGTAGCGCGCGTGTTCGTAGCTCTTCACGTTGGTGAGTTCAAGCGACAGGATCTGCATGGTTACGCCCCTCCTGCCGGCTGGCGCAGGTGCGCGTCGAGTTCATCGAGGATCGTGTCGGCGGGCGTGCCGGCCAGCGCCATCTGCTTCAAGGCGATGGCGACGCGCGCCCACCGGTCGCTCTCCCCGGCATAGCGTGTATCACGTGCGAAAAGACCCTCCAACACGCGCCGTTCCAACTCGCCGCGTGCCACGTAAGCGTCGCTTTCGATGGCATAGTCGGCGCTCTGCACCTGGCTCTTGACGGCGCCCACCAGCGGGGAGAAGCGCGCTGCTATCAGCGCCTCGATGGCCTTGAGATCCAGCGAGCGGCGCTCGAAGGGCAGCACGCCCGTCAGGTACAACTCCACGACAGGCGGTGTGCTTTCGGTCACACCGGGGCGCCTCAACTCGCGGCCCAGTTCCTGCGCCTTGCGTTCGAGGAACTCATCCAACTGGCTCATCAGCGCGTCGGGCGATGGGGCGTGATCGGTGCGAAAGGTGTAGTGGCGCATCGCCCGCCGTGGCGTGTTGCCGCCGAGGATGCGGTGGCGGCCGGCGCCGGACGCCTGCTCGGTATCCACTTCCACGACCAGATAGCCGCGCGGCGTCCAGTCGGATTCGCTGATGGAGCACGACTCGGGACTGCCCGGGTTGCAGATCCACTCGTCGAGGACGAAGGGTTTATGAAAATGACCCAGCGCCACATAGTCGGTCTGGTCACGCAGCGCGGCCCACTGGCGGAAGGCGAGCCCGCCCGCCTTGTCATCCATCTGCCCCTCGACGCCGGCGTGCGCCATGAAGATCGTGTAGTCGGCTGCGCCGGCCTGCTGCTCGGCAATCGCGTGAGCGTACGCAGCGACGGCCGTGCCGGTGCTGGCGCCGCAATAGCGCAGGCCGTAGATGCGCACGCCCGGCGTTGGCTCGAAGTAGGAGCCCTGGCGCCGCACGGGATCCCATGGCTGGAGCGTGAGCGTGTCGCCGTCGATCTCGGCGTCGAGCAGGATGATCAGATCCTGCAGGGCGAGGAACTTCATCCAGCCGATGGTCTCTTCGTAGTAGGCGCGCTCGTGGTTGCCCTCGACGGCAATGCAGGGGATGCCGGCGTCGCGCAGGCGGCGCAGGCCGCGCATGGCCTGGTTCAACGTCAACGCGTCGATTGCCCGCTTGTGAAAGAGGTCGCCCGCCAGCAGGACAAAATCAACCGGACCGGCAATCTCGGGGTCGAACTCGAGTGGCGGCCTGCCGCGCCGCGCCGGATAGATACCCGTCGCCTTGTCGATGACGGCATTGAAGGAAGCGGCAAAATCGTTGAAGCGTTCCTTCTCTCCGTATTGCTGGTAGCCCAGATGGATGTCGGCGCAATGCAGGAATCGTGTCTTCATCGGATGCAATCGTCTGGTGGAGGGTGGATGAAAGCAGGGCGCCCGCCTCGAGAAGCTGGATGTGCGGGCGAAAACGAAGGGGCGGCGGCGAATGGTCCAGACTACTCCGCGTCTTCGGTCAGTCGCTTGCGCAAGGTCAGCAGTGTGCGCTGCGCCTCGAACCCCGAACGTTTCAGATAGTCGATGGCCTGGCTGTGCTCGATGTTGATGCTGGTGCGGATCGGCCAGCGCGGGAAGTCTTGCAGGCGTTTTAGCGCCCAGTCGATCAACGCGCGGTCGTAGAGGCCGTAGTGCTCGGGGCGCACCCACAGTTGCAGGGTATGCTCGCCCTGCCAGTTGCGCGCATCCAGGATCAAGGCAGCTTCAAAGCGCGGCGAATCCTGGATGGCGCGGCGGAAGGTCGTGCTGCGTCCCATCACGTGCCAGAACCACTCGCCGACCCGCTCCTCAAAAGCCGGCTGGAAGTCAGAGCGTTTGACGGCGCGCCACCACTGCGACTGCGCACCCAACTGATGGTTGACCAACTCATAGAGCGACTGCCACTCCGTCGCCGGGAAACGCTTGATGAGCGGGTGCGGCGTGTACTGCTCGATGCGCGGCGCCCTGGGCGCGTACAGGTCCATGGTGCCGCCGACCAGCTCGAACCCCAGGCTGTCGTACAGGCCGCGGGCGACGGCGTTGCCTTCATAGACTTGCAGGACCGCCCACAGCCCGCCGGCGCGCGTCGCATGGTCGATGGCGACTTCCATCAGACGGCGCGAGATGCCGCGGCCGCGAAAGCCCGGCGCCACCGCCACGTTCGCAATCTGCCAGCGCGTGGCGTACTTGTCGGCGCGCTGCACGGTGATATTGCCGATGACATGCCCCTGCTCCACCCACACGTAACCGTGCAACAGGTCGTTGAACTCGCCCGTGCTGCGGTTGAGCACGCCGAGCAGCCCGCCGAAATGGCTCATGGTGCGCATCTCGCGCAGCGCGGCCGACCCGCGTCCATCCAGCTCGCTGGCGAACGCCACCGAGATCAGCTCGGCCACGGCGCGCAGATCGCGGCCGATATCGAAGGGGCGGATGCCGGTTTCCAGTTTCTGGTCGTACTGGTAGCCGGGCACGGGAATGACAGTCATGGCACCTGGTTACATGGCCACGCGCACCAGCGCGGGCCGCAAGACATGGCCTTTGAGTTGATAGCCGGCGCGCAGCGTGTCGATAATATGGCCCGGCTCGACACTGTCGCTGGGCGCGCTGGCAATGGCTTCGTGGAGCGTCGGGTCGAACGCGCCTTCGGTCGCGATAGGCGTGACCCCTTCTTCTTCGAGCAACTGGCGCAGCTTGCGCTGAATCTGGCGGAAGCCGTCGATCCAGGCGGCCTCGGCGTCGGTCGCCTCCGGCACGTTGGCAAAGGCCAGGTCGAAATCGTCCATGGCGGGCAGCAGGCGCTTGATCAGGTGCATGCTGGAGCGCTCGATCTGCTCGGCAAGCTGCCGCTCCTGGCGGCGCCGGCTGTTCTGGAACTCGGCCGCCAGTCGCTGCGACTTCTCCGTCACCTCCGCCGCCTGCTGGTTGGCCTCGGCCAGTTCCGCTTCCAGCCGTGCGATCGTTTCCAGCAGTTCCGCCGGGTCCAGTTCGATGGCTTCGGGCGCACCGTTGGCGGCGGTGTCGCCTTCACGTTCGGCGGCAACCTCGTCCGCTTCGACCTCTACCACTTCGGGCGCATCGACGCCCGCCTGTGCCTGTGTCTCTTGTTTTTCGGAATTCTTCTTTGTCATAGCTCTCAAATCTGGTTCAATGTGTCAATTTTCTTATTGCGGTTGGGGGCGATCAACTGCCGCCGTAGATCTCTTCGATCTTCTCGCTCATGATGTCGGAGACAAAGCGCACGGCGCCGATGCTGCGCCCGTAGCGCATGCGCACCGGCCCGATCACGCCCAGCAGCCCCGAGACGCGGTCGCTGACGCCATAGCGTGAGAGCACCAGGCTCACGTCGCGCAGCTCGGCATAGCGCCCGTCGCCCGAGATCATGACGTGGACGCTGTCGCTGCCCGGCAGGCTCTCGGCGATCTGCTCGATCAGCCCCGGCTCCTCCAGGACGCGCACGATGCGGCGCGCGTTCTCGCTCTCGGCAAACTCGGGTGCGCTGAGCACCTCGGCCAGGCCGTCGCGGAAGAGCAGCCCGCCCTCGTGCTGCTCGATGCGCCGCATGATGGCCGTGGCCAGCTCGGCAACCTGCCGCGCAAAGGGCGTCAGCTTGGCCGTGCTCTTGGCTATGCCCCCAGCTTCCAGCCCGCCCAGGTTTGCGTTGAGTTCGTTGCTCACGCGGCTCAACTCGTTCTGCTCCATGGGCTGGTCAAGGTCGAGCAGTTGCTGCTTGACCGCTCCCTCCTGCAAGACCAGCACCAGCAGCACCTTCGTGCCCTGAATGTGCACCAGCTCCACATGCTTGAAGGTGCAGCGCACCGCGCGCGGCGCCGTGGCGACGGCTGCGCTGTGCGCCGTGCGTGCCAGCACCGACGTACTCGTGCGCAGCCATTGGTCCACCTCCTGCGGCCCGTGGCCGAACTGGCGGCGAATTGCGGCCTGCTCCTCGGGCGTGAGGTCGAGGTTAGCCAGCAGATAGTGCACGAAGAAGCGGTAGCCCAGGTCCGTCGGGACGCGGCCGGCGCTTGTGTGCGGGTGGGTCAGCAGCCCCATGCGTTCCAGCGCGGCCAGGTCGTTGCGAATGGTCGCCGGGCTCACGCCCAGGTCGTACTGGCCGACGATGCCGGCGCTGCCCACCGGCTGCGCGGTCTGCACGAATTCCTGGATGACGATGCGCAGCACCTCGCGCTGGCGCTCGGAAATCGCCTCGATGGGCAATTCGTCGTGAAAGTCGTTCTTCATCAGTAGGCGTTCCGGTTGGTGCCGGCAATGGTCTGCAAGACTGTCCGGATCAGGATCGTGATGTCCAGGCCGATGGACCAGTTCTCAATGTACCACAGGTCGTACTTGGTGCGCTCCACGATGGAGGTGTCGCCGCGCAGGCCGTTGACCTGTGCCCAGCCGGTCAGCCCGGCCTTTTCGCGATGGCGGTCCATGTAGCGCGGGATGATTTGGCGGAACTGCTCGACATAAACCGGGCGCTCCGGTCGCGGGCCGACGAGGCTCATGTCGCCGACCAGTACGTTGATCAACTGCGGCAGCTCGTCGATATTGAAACGCCGCATGAACTCGCCCAGTTTCGTCTTGCGCGGGTCGTCGGGCGTCGTCCAGCCGGGGCCGTCCGTCTCGGCGTCCTGGCGCATGGAGCGGAACTTGATGATCTTGAAGGGGCGCGCGTCGAGCCCCATGCGTTCTTGCGTGTAGAAGACCGGTCCCGGGCTGTCGAGCTTGACGAGCAGGGCGGTGAGCAGCATGAAGGGGCTGAGCATGATCAGACCGGCGCCGCTGAAGAGCATATCCATGCCGCGCTTGACGGCCAGCTTCCAGCCTTGCAGCGCCACGTCGCGGATCGTCAGCAGCGGCAGACCGCCCAGATCGCCAATGGTGACCTCGCTCGCCATGATCTGGAAGACGTCCGGGAAGACACGGATGCCCACCTTCTCGCGCTCACACAGGCTGATGATGTTCACCAGGTCCTGGTGGCTGCTCTCGGGCAGGCCGATGATCACTTCGTCGATGTTGTACGTATCGATGAGCAGAGGCACGTCGGCCAGCGCGCCCAGGATCGGTGCGTCGACGGCCGTCAGATCCCGCTCGCCCTTGCCGGCATCCACAACGCCGATCACCTGGTAGCCCAGCTTCGGGTGCTGCACCATCTTTTGCAGCAACATGCGCCCGATCTCGCCGGCGCCGATGAGCAGCACGCGGTCGTCGCCGATGCCGCGTGCCTGCATCTGCCACTGGATCTGGGCGTGAAGCACGCGGCCAAAGGTGTCGATCAGGATCGTGAGCCCGGCGCCCAGCAGAATCAAGGCCCGGTGATACTGGAACTCGCGCACAAAGAGCGTGAGCAGCGCCACCGTGAAGAGCAAGGCGAGCAGGTTGTAAACGATGATCTGGAAGAATTCGTCCAGGTGCGTCACCGGCCGGCGCCGCTGATACATGCGCTGGCTGAAATAGATGACCACCATGACGGCCGTGTAGGTGCCGGGCAGCAGCAGAAATTCGCGGAAGGGGCCGATGATGAAGTCCGGGTCGCGCACCAGGAATGCGTGCGCGGCCCAGAAGCCGAGCCACACGCTGCCGATGTCGACGACAAAGAGCGCGATCATGAAGAAGAACTGGGCGCGCTTGAGCACGCCCGGACGCGCGCCCCGGCGTGTTACGTAGTCATTCTGTGACGGTCGATCGGAAATGCTGTGCTGCATCTACACGGTGTCGCTCTTGACCTGCCCTGCCAGCGATGCCCGCGCCGGGCGCCGCCCTCCGCTGCAATAGCGCCAGAGATGCCGCGCCACGTCCAGGCTGCCTTTGCCCACGATACCGGCCATGATGCTCTTGTCGAGCAGCCAGTTCGTCTCGTTCCGATAGTGTTTCTGATAGAAGAGCCACATCGCCTCGTAAAAGTCGATGCGCGATTTGGCACTCTGGCTGCTGGCCGCTTCCTTGACGTGGGTAATTTCCACGGCCCCATTGTACCAGACTTCCCAGCCCGCGTCCTTGATGCGCTTCGCCCAGTCCAGATCCTCGCCGTACATAAAAAAGCGTTCGTCGAGCAGACCGGCATCGAGGATCGCCGCACGCCGTACCTGCATATAGGCGCCCACGACCGAATCCACCGGGTGCACGGCATCCTCGGCTAGATATTCCAGGTTGTACGCATTGAAGCGCCGGCTGCCGGAAAATATGCGGCTCAGCCCCGTCATGCGGTAGAAGCTGACCTCCGGCGTCGGGAAGCTGCGGCGGCACGCGCGGTCGAGGCTGCCGTCCGGGCGCCGTACGCGCGGCCCCGCTGCGCCGATCGCCGGATGCTCGTCCATGAAGCGCACCATCTCGGCCAGCGCCGTGGGCGGCACCAGCGTATCCGGGTTGAGCAGCAGCACGTAGCGCGGCAGTCGCTCGGCCGTCTCCGGTGGGAAGCGGTCAAAGCCGAGCGCGCGCATGGCCACGTTGTTGCCGGCGCTATAGCCCACATTGGTGCTGTTGGCGATGAGGGTGACGCCGGGAAACTCGGCGCGCACCATCTCCGCGCTGCCGTCGCTGCTGGCATTGTCCACCACCGTGACGGAGAGGCGCAGCGCATGGTCGCCGGCTGCAATCGAGTGCAGACAGTCACGCAACAAGGCGGCCGTGTTGTAATTCAATATGATGATTGCCAGGTCGTCGGCCACGGCATCGCGGTCAGCCGGTTTGGTGGCGATCGCAGACTCCTGCATTCCTGTCTCCCACTGGCGCCGTCAGCGGCGCGCCGCCCCGCATTCTAGCATGGCCGCCGCGCTCGGGCAAAGCGATCCGCTCCTGACGGGGAGCAATCGCCACGGCAGCGCGACCCTGTGATCGGTCAGGAAAACGCTGCCACCAAGCCACAAAGGCCACGAAGCGGCACGAAGAATTCTGTGGCCATGCGCTGCCCAAGAAGCCTCTGTGCCGCCTGGCGCGCTTCGCGTCCTGGTCGTTGCCTCTCGACTTGTCGTCTACTCTGCCTGGCTCAGCTTGCGGCGGATGGCATTCTCTACCGTACGCTCCGCCTCGTCCATGGGCAGCTTGAGGTGGTGCGCGGCCGCGGCCAGCATCACCTGCTGCGGCGCCAGGCCGATCAGCTCCGAGCGGTCGACGGCCACGCCCTGCGCGCCGGCCAGCCGCGCCACCGTGTCGAAGACCACGTGCAGCGGCGTCTGCGCGGTGTCGAGCAGGTTCATGCTCACCTGCGCCTGCCCCTCGACGAGAAAGCCCTTGGCCTGCACCGCCGGCAGCCCGCCGCTGCTCTCGCGAATCGCCTTGGCAATGGCCGACGCGACCTCCACATCGTCGCTGCCCAGGTAGATGTTGTACGCCACGAGAAACGGCCGCGCACCGACCACCACCGCGCCCGCCGGTCCCACCTGCGCCGGGCCGAAGTCGGGTGCGCGCTCGGGCTGGTGGATGCTCTCCACCAGCGCCTCGAACTGGCCGCGGCGGATGTCGGGCAGCCGCCGCCGTTCCGGGCGCGTGGCGGCCGCCGCATAGAGATAGACCGGAAGCTGTAATTCCGCGCCGATGCGCGCACCAAGCTGCTGCGCCAGCGCCACGCATTCGTCCAGCGTGATGCCTTCGATGGGCACGAGCGGCACGACATCGGTGGCGCCGAGGCGCGGGTGTTCGCCGCGATGCTCGAAGAGATTGATGTGCTCGGCCGCCGTGGCGATGGCGCGGAACAGTCCCTCCAGCACGGCGTCGGGCGCGCCGGTCACGGTGACGACGCTGCGGTTGTGGTCGGCATCGCTGCTCGCATCGAGGAGCAGCACGCCCGGCGCCTGGATCGCCTCCACGATGGCGGCGACGACCGCGGGGCGCCGGCCTTCGGAAAAGTTGGGTACGGCTTCGATAAGGGTGGGCATAGCGCTCTCTCGTTTGCTGGCAGGTTGGTTGGATGGGTTATTATACCCGGCATGACTCATTTCCCGGTATCATCCGGTCCGGCCGTCGACCCTGCCGCGTGGGACGCGTTTGCCGCCGCGCACCCGGACGGGCATCCGCTCCAGCTCAGCGGTTGGGCTGGCGTCAAGGAGCGCTTTGGCTGGCGCAGCTGGCGCGTCGCCCTTGCCGGCGCTGGTGGCTTGCCCGTCGCCGGCGCGCAGATCCTGTTGCGAACGACCTACGGGCTGACGTTGGCCTATGTTCCGAGGGGACCGCTCGGCGACTGGCACGACGCTGCGCAGACGCAGGCCCTGCTCGACGCGCTGCGCGCAGAGAGCCGCCGCCTGGGTGCGGCTGTGCTCAAGGTCGAGCCGGGGCTGCCCGACACCCTCGCCAACCGCGCGTTGCTGCTCGGTTACGGCCTCACACCCAGCCGCCAGATCATCCAGCCGCCCAGCACCGTCGTCGTCGACCTGGCGCCGGACGAAGAGGCCATCCTGGGCGCGATGAAGAGCAAGTGGCGCTACAATGTGCGGCTGGCGGCGCGTAAGGAAGTCACCGTGCGCGAACTGGCGCGCGCCGAGTTGCCCATCTTCCACCGCCTCATGCGCGAGACGGGCGACCGTGATGCCTTTGCCGTACACAGCGACGCCTACTACGACGCGGCCTATGACCTGCTCGTGCCGGATCATGCCGCCTTCCTGCTCGCCGAATATGCGGGCGAACCGCTGGCCGCCATCGTCGTTGCGCTAGCCGGGCCAACGGCTGTCTACCTGTGGGGCGCCAGCAGCGACCGCGAGCGCAACCGCATGCCCAACCACGCGCTGCAATGGGCAGGCATGCAGTGGGCGCGTGGCCGCGGCGCCACCGGCTACGATCTCTGGGGCATCCCCGACGACCTGGGCCGGCTGGCCACGGCCATGAACGGCGACGGAACCGGCGTGCCCGCCGACGACCTGCCCGTGCAACTCGACGCGCTGCCTGGCCACGGCCTGTGGGGCGTCTATCGCTTCAAGCAGGGTTTTGGCGGGCGTGTGATTCGCCACGCCGGCGCGTGGGACATGCCCGTCGACGCAGTCGGCGCGCGCGTCTACGCCCTGGGGCTGGAAGCGCAGCAGCTAAAAGCCAGCTTGAAAAGCCAACCACGAAGACTCGAAGCACACCAAGCGGCACAAAGCAGCACTGGGTATCATTCTACGACAGACCCCTTCGTGCCTCTTCGTGCTCTTAGTGACTTTGTGGTGGAGCATTTCAATTCCCCTGCGCCGGCGACCGCGTATCGGCTGCGGTCGATCGGCGACCCCGGTGCGTGGCAGGCGGCGCTGGCCGAGTTGCCCAATCCCCACGTCCTGCAAAGCTGGGAGTGGGGCGAACTCAAGGGGCAGACCGAGTGGCACGCCGAACGCCTGGTCATGGCGAGCGCGGCCGGTCGCGCCGCCTTCCAGTTCCTCTGGCGCCAGCCGCTGCCTTACGTGCCCGCCCGCATCGCCTACGTGCCTAAGGGGCCGCTGCTCGATTGGGCGCAGCTCGACCTGCTCGACCAGGCGCTGGCCGCCGTCGAAGCGCACGCCCGCGCCCGCGGCTGCATCTTCGTCAAAATCGACCCCGACGTGCGCGAGGATACGACGACGGGCCGGCTGCTCCTCCACGCCCTGCAACGCCGGGGCTGGCGCTACTCCGCCGAGCAGATTCAGTTCAAGAACACGGCGACGACGGATCTGCGCGCCGGTGAGGAGGCGCTGCTGGCGGGTATGAAGAGCAAGTGGCGCTACAACGTGCGCCTGGCCGAGAAGCGCGGCATCACTGTGCGCGCCGGCAGCGTGGCGGACCTGCCCGCCTTCTACGCGCTCTACGCCGAGACGGGCGCGCGCGACGGCTTTCTCGTGCGGCCGGAAGGCTACTACCGCACCACCTGGCAGCGTTTCCTGGACGCGCAGGCCGACGCCGCCAACCCGGCGGGCGGCGCGTTCCTGCTCGCCGAGCACCCCGACGAGATGCAGCCGGTGGCGGGACTCTTCTTGCTGCGCTACGGGACGACGGCGTGGTACTTCTATGGCGCCAGCAGCGACCGCCGCCGCCGCGACATGCCCAACTATCTTTTGCAGTGGGTGGCCATGCAGTGGGCGCTGGCGCAGGGCTGCACGACCTACGACTGGTGGGGCGCGCCGACCGATCTCGACGATGCGGACGACGGCATGCAGGGAGTTTGGCAATTCAAGCAGGGTTTTGGCGCCGAGTTCCAGCCGCACGTCGGCGCGTGGGATTACGTGATCTCGCCCGTCGCCTACCGGGCGCTGACCGAGAGCCTGCCCTACATCCTGGCGGGGATGCGGCGCCTGCGGTAGAAGAGCCAGACACCGAGTTTCTCGCAGAAACTCGGCGTCTCACGTATCTACGCGCGCAGGCGCGACCCGTCCGCCAGACGCAGCGCGCCATCTCCGTCATTCTCCACGACGACACGCCCTTCGACGACGATATCGCGACCAAAGACGACATCACCTTTGACCGTCAGTGCATCGCAGCGGCGCAGCGACGGCGCGCCGTGCGGGAAGCGCGCCGTCATAGCGTCGTAGAGCAGATAGTAGCGGTCGTCGAGCGTCACGACCGGCGGCGCGCCGGTGCGGTCAGCCGCGAGTTGCAGCCCGAAATCCTCGCGCAGGTCGTAGGCGTCGGACATGAGCACCAGCAGATCGCTGTTCTTCTTGACCGGCACGAAGCGGCTGCGCGGCACGCGCAACGCATGCGCACCGTCGATCACGGCAAGCGCCGCGCCCATGGCCGTTTCCAGTTGAAAGACGCGCGGCGTCGACGGCTTTGCCGGGTCCACGGGCTTCTCGTTGCGGATGAGCGGCAGCCCGAGGACGCCGCTGCGTTCGGCCAGAATCTCCGCCAGCACGCGAAGGTTGATCCACAGGTTGTTGGTATTGAAATAGCGATAGAGCTGGATATCCTGGAAGGCCGCCTCCTCGTCGGGCGGGCACTGGGCGGACTCGCGCAGGATCAGGCGGCCGTCGCTGCTGCGCGCCAGGTGGCCACCCTTGCGGTCGGCCGCGGTGCGGTCGGCCACTTCCATCAGGAACGGGATGCGCTGCCCGGCGACAAAGCCGAGGATGGCGACGTCGAGTACGGCGCCCAGGTTGTCGGCGTTGCTGACGAACGCGTACTCGTAGCCGTGCGCCAGCAGGTCGTCGAGCATGCCGCTCGCCACCAGCGCCGTGTAGATGTCGCCGTGACCGGGCGGGCACCACTCCTTCTCCGGGTCGTCGGGCCATGTCGCCGGCGCCAGCGATTCGGTCCAGATCTTGGGCTCCATGTGCTGGAGAAAATCGAGCGGCACGTCCTGGGTGAACTCGGGATATTCCGCCAGCGCGGCCAGCGTGTCCTCGCGCGTCGTGAAGCTGTTCATGAGCACGAGCGGCAGGCGCGCGCCGGTGGCGCGGCGCAGGTGCAGCAGTTGGCGCACGATGATGTCGAGAAAGGAAAGGTCGTCCTTCACCGTGAGCAGCGACTTCGGGCCCTGCATGCCCATGCTCGTGCCCAGCCCGCCGTTCAGCTTGAGGACGATGGCGCGATCCAGTGCATCTTCGCCGGCGCGGCGCATCGCCTCGCCGAGTTCGTCGTAGTCGGGCAGCGCGTCGACCGGCTGCGCCTCGTCCCGCGCGATGTAGCCGGTGGCGCCCTCTACCAACCGGTCATAGTAGAAGTGGAAGGTATCGATAAATGCCGGCGACAGGCCGGCCGCGCGCATCTTGCGCTCAAACGGGGTGAAGTCGGCGATTGCCATAGATATGCTCTCTCTTGGTTGACGATTGGCTTACGCCATTGTACCCGCGCGGCGTCTCTTGCCATAATCCGGCACGTACTGTCCGCTCCAATCACAATGGCGGTCGAGGGAAACTCGACCGCCATTGTGAAACCAACCAACCTGTCCCAGCAAAATGCTAGCGGGTGATACGCGGTAGGTAGAGGAATGCGCTGCTGTCCACCGTGTGGAAGACGGGATTGGCGCCGCTCGGGTCGAAGGTGGCGTCGCCGCCATACTCCGCCGCGATGAGATGCGCGCCGGGGACGAGGCTGCCCAACGTGCAGGTGGCCGTGCCGTCTTGCAGCGTCCCGGTGCAGGCAGCGACGCCGTCCACCAGGAAGGCGACTTCGCCGCCAGGGGTGCCGCGTGCCGGGTCGTCGGGGAGTACCTCGGCGCTGACGATGAGCGCCTGGCCCAGATTTGTGCTCGTGGCCGAACGCCCCATGGTCGTCGTCGTGCGGAAGCGCTCGACCGTCTGCGCCAACACGGTCGACGTGTTTCCGCCATAGGTGGCGTCGCCGGCGTAGCGCGCCGTCAACTGGTGCGTGCCGCCCGGCATGGTCATCTTGTGCGTGCCGGCGCCATTCTGCAGCGCCACCGTGGCGATGACCGTGCCGTCGCCCGCAACGACCTCCACCGCGCCCGACGGCGCAACCAGCGCCGCGGCTACGACCATGTCGAGACCAGGCGGCGTGTCCTGCACCGTGATCGAGAAGGTGACTTCATCGCCCACGCGGGCCGGGTTCGGCGTCGTCGTCATGGTGACGAGCGTCTTGCGCTTCACCGTCTGCGTAGCCGCCGCCGACGTGCTGGCCGCGAAGTTGTCGCTGCCCGCGTACTGCGCCGTGATGGGATGGTCGCCCACGTCCAGCGTGGCCGTGTTGAAGGTCGCCACGCCGTTGACCAGCGGCCCGGCGCCGATGACCGTGGCGCCATCGTTGAAGTAGACGAGACCGCCGGCCGTGCCCGACCCCGGCGCATTGGTCGCCACGGTCGCCGTAAAGAGCACCGTGTCGCCGATGATCGACGGGTTGGGCGCAATTTCCAGCGTCGTCGCCGTCGCCGCCTTGCCGATGGTGTGATTTGTCGGCGCCGAGGTGCTGCCCGCGTAGCGGATGCTGCCGCCATACTCGGCGGTGATGGCATAGGCGCCGACGCCCAGCCCGCCGATGGGGTAGGTGGCCGCGCCGTTGGCCAGCGTAACGCTGCCCAGCACCGTGCTGCCGTTTTTGAAGGTGACCGTGCCGCCCGGCGTGCCCGCACCGGGTGCGTTGGCCGTCACGCGCGTCGACAGCGTCAGCACCTGGCCAAAGACGGTGCCCGCCGGCGTGATGGTCAATGCCGTGGTCGTGCCGGCCTTGTTGACCGTGTGGCTGGCGGGCGACGACGCGCTGTTGGCAAAGATGGCGCTGCCCGCATAGCTGGCCGTGATCGAGTGGGCGCCGACGGCGAGCGAAGTGCTCTTCAGCGTGGCGACGCCGTTGATCAGCGCGGCCGTGCCCAGCGTCGTGTCGCCGTCCTTGAAGGTGATGGCGCCGCCGGGCGTACCCGCCGCCGGTGCCACGGGCACAACCTGGGCTGTGATTGTCACTTCCTGCCCGTAGACCGAGGGCTGCGGCTGCGTCGAGACCGCCGTCGTCGTGCGGCCGCGATTCAGCAGCGAGTAGTGCGCAACGCCGGCAATGCCGGGCACCGACGCCGTCACGCTGAAACTGCCGACCGTCGTGTTGGCCGTGAGGGCCGGCGCGGTGGCCGTGCCGCTCGCGCCGGCAAAGACGTAGACCGACGTGGCCCCGCCGGCGAAGGTCGCGCCGGCGCCGCCGCTGGAGATGATGCTGAACTTCACCGGCGCAAAGGGAATCGCCGTGTCGCCGACCTTGACCTGCTCCTGGAGTGCCGTCGCAAAGCTCTCGCCGACAAACGCGACCTGCCCGCTGCCGGCGATGGCCTGGACGCTCCCGCTCTGCACGGCGAGCGTGCCGTACTGGTTCTGGTTGTCGGCGGCGTCCGTGCCGCCATCCTGCGCGCTGTTGGCGCTGAAGAGCGGCGCCGCGTCGGCGCTGACGACCGTGCTGCCCGGGGCGACATAGAGCGCGCCGCCCTTGCCCAGGCCGCGCTCGCCGCTGCCGGCGCCCGCGCCGCCTGCCGTGCTGTTATTGCCGAAGCGCGTGTTGACGAGGTTGACGCGGCCCGACCGCACAAAGAGCGCGGCGCCCAGCCCGGCGCCGCCGCCGCCATTGACGCCGATGCCCGCGCCGCCGTGCTCGCCGCCCGCCGCGCCGGAGCCATACCCTGCGCCGCCGCCGCCGCCGCCAAAGCCACCGGCGCCGCCCTGGTCGATGCCACCGCCGCCGCCGCCGCCGAAGCCGCCAGCGCCGCCGCCATCTGCCGCAGCGGAACCCGTGCCGCCACCGCCGCCGCCGAAGTCGCCGGCCGCGCCGCCACTGCCGCCCGCAGCACCGCCACCGCCGCCGCCGCCAAAGCCGCCTGTGCCGCCGGTCGCACTGCCTGCCGTGCCCGCCGATGCGCCAGGGAAGCCCACGCTGCCGCCACCGCCGCCGCCGCCGGACGCACCACCCGCGCCGCCGCCTGCTGCGCCCGCGCTGTTGCCGGCGGCGCCGCCGCCCATATGTCTGCAGCGGCGCCGGCCGTGCCGCCGCCGCGCCCGGTGAAGCCGCCACCGCCGCCGGCATAGCTTGCGCCAGCCGCGCCGCCGGCCCGTAAAGCCGCCGCCACCGCCGGCAAATGCTGCCGTGCTGCCTGCACCGCCCGCGCCGTTGCTGCCGCCGCCGCCACCGCCGCCGCCGGTCGTGCCGGCGCTGCCGGCCCCGCCCGCACCGCCGATAGCGTGGTTGTCGTCAAAAAGGATGTCGATCAGGCTCACCGTGCCGGCGTTGATCAACATGCCGCCGCCCAGCCCGGCGCCGCCACCGCCGCCGCCTGCCGCGCTGCCCGCACCGCCGGCGCCGCCCTGCGCCCTGCCGCTGCGCACGGCCAGCCCGCTGATCGTCACCGTGCCGCCCAGCACCGTAAAGACGCGCGATGTCGCGCTGCCGGAGACGGTCAGTTGCTCGGCGCCCGGCCCGCCGATGAGCAGGTCGCCGAAGATGGGCGGCAGCGGCGAACTCAACGCAATGGTCGAGCCCGCCGGCAGGTTGAAGGTGATGATGTCGGCCCCGGCGCTGCCGTTGGCGTCGAGGATTGCCTGGCGCAGCGTACCGGCGCCGCTGTCGGCCGTGCTGGTGACGGCAAACTGGGCCGCGCGCACGACAGGCGTGCTCAGCCCGACCTGGGCCAGCACCAGCGTCAGCACGAGCGCAGTAGTGAAGATGATGCGGAGGAGAGTGTGCGAGAAAGTTGACCTACAGCAGCGCAGCATGACAGTTGCTCCTTTCATACCGCAATGAAAACACCGTGAACCGCCGTGAAACACCGTGACGCGCAGATTACCTGGTTTCCAATGTAGTCGTATGCGGCGCAAAAGGACACGGCCAAAAGCTTCGCCCCGTGTCTGTTCTTTGGTGTAACTTACAGCGATTAACGTGTAGTCGCAATCGGCTCCCTGCCCATCCTTTTGCAGAGTGCCGCTGCCCAGCCGTACGCCATTTGGACGTGGCGCAGAGCGGGCGGGACCGCCACCGGTCGCACCGCCAGCGACAGCCACAGGGCCGCATGCGCCTGCTGCGGCGCAGGGGCCGCCGAGACGCGTCCCGTCGCCGGCGCACCTCTGCCTGCGCCGTATCTTGGCCTGAGAGGTGCGATCAAATGGCTGTCGGGTGCGCTGTTCGCCTGGCGCGTGCGATCAAACGGCTGTCGGGTGTGCTCGCTCGCCTGGCGCGTGTGATCAAACGGCTGGCGGGTGTGCTCGTTCGCCTGGCGCGTGTGATCAAACGGCTGGCGGGCGCCGACGAACAACTAACCGGCGGCTGCTTCGCACCAAAGGTGGGCGCCACCATGGTTTGGTCAATTGTTGTAGCCTACCGGCGCAAGAGTTACACGCTTTGACCGATGCACAGTGGGAGCGCCTCTTCTATCGTATTGACATATTGGTGCGGTATGGGGATGACAGTCAGGAGAGATTTCCCGAATGGACAGAGGTTATGATTGTGGCGCTGCGGGGATGGCAGGCGGCGTGCAGGTAACGGACGTGGCGTCTGGCGACGGAAACGGAGACGAAGACGGGCAGTATCTGTCTGCTACGGCGCCTGGACAGGCGAGCGAGGCCGTCAGGCTTCGGCCGGAGGCGCCGGGCGATTCATCCTGCGCACTGGTCTCGGCGGTAGAGGCGGCGCCACCCGCACAGGGCGAGGCGCCAGGCAAGGCAAGACCGGCCAAGGCCGTGGTGTACCACAGCCAGAATTACAAGCAACAGCTATTGCTGATCGACGTGCAGGCTCTGATCGATGGCGCCAGCAGCGCGCCGGATCCGCTGCCCGCGCTGTTGGAATCGTACGGCATCGACGACGCCTACCTGGCGGCCTGTCGTGCCGCCTGTGCGGCGCTGGATGGGGCGATTGCCGATCGGCGCCAGGCCATGGCCGACAAGGTTGCGGCGGTGGCACGGCAGGCGCTGGCCGACGCCACTGCCCGCCGCATCTACGCTGGGCTGCGCAAGGTGGCGCGTACGGTGTTGCGCACCAGCCCCGAACAGATTGCGCTTGGGCTCGACGAGGAGGCGTCCGGCGATACGGCGCTCTTTCTGGCCGGGGCGCGCCACACGGTGGCAGCGGCGCAGCAAGAGCCGTATGCAAGCCGGCTGGCGGCCGCGACGTGGAATGCGGAGCGGCTGGCGCTTGCCGGCGCAACCCTGGATGCGCTGGCTGCGGCGATACTGGCGCGCCAGGAGGCAGAGCAGGTGGCCATCGAGGCGACGCGGGCGCGCAATGCGGCGGCGGTCAAGGTACGGCGCTGCGCCCGCCAGCTTCGCGTGGCAATCGAGTTGCTGCTGGGCCAGCATCCGGAGTTGAGCCGGCCCGTGTGGTTCTGAGCGCGCGGGATCGGCGTTGCGCCGTTTCGGTTGCCTTTGGCGGAGGGGCGAACAGGTCGCCCAGAAACGGTCGAGCCTTAGCCGGTCGTTGCCTGTTGTGCGTCGTCGCCGGCGTGCGGATCAGCAAAGCGGTTGATCTGTGCTTTGAGCGTCTCGAACTCGTCCGGCGTGATGCCCGTTGCCCGCGTGATCAGCGACCAGTCGGCGCCGATCGCCAGCAAGCTCTCGATCGTTTCGACTTTGCCTTTGATCTCGCCTTCGATCTTG
>JACKBA010000040.1 GCA_020634815.1 Caldilineaceae bacterium
AGATAGCTTTTCACGGTCTCCTCGTCGGCGAGCAGATCGGCGGCGGCGCCCTGGAAGGCGATCTGCCCCGCGCGCAGCAGGTAGGCGTAGTCGCACCAGCGCAACACGCTGCGCGCGTTCTGCTCGACGACGACGAGGGTGATGCCGGCGTCGCGCAGGGCGCGCAGCGTGCGGAAGACTTCGGTCACGAAGAGGGGTGACAGGCCGGCGCTCGGCTCGTCGAGCAGCATGAGCTTGGGCCGCGCCAGCCAGCCGAGCGCGATGGCCAGCATCTGCCGCTCGCCGCCGCTGAGACTGCCGGCGCGCTGCCCCTGGCGATCCTTGAGCACGGGGAAGAGTTCGTAACATTCGCCCAGCGCGGCGACGCTCTCCTGCCGGCCCAGCCCGCGTACGGCCAGCAGCAGGTTCTCGCGCACAGTCATACTCTTGAAGACATTTTCGCGCTGCGGCACGTAGGCGAGACCCAGCCCGCGGATCGTCTCGGTGCGCCGTCCGGCAATCGCCTGCCCGTCAAAATTGATCGCGCCGCGTTCGATGGTCGTCAGCCCAACGATGGTCTTGAGCAGCGTCGACTTACCGCTGCCGTTGGGACCAAGAATGGCGGCGAACTGCCCCGCCGGCACCGCCAGCGCGATGTCATGGAGAATTGTGAGCTTGCCGTAGCCGGCGGTCAGGTCAGTGATCGAAAGCATAGTCGATAATTGGTTGCTGTATCTGCAAAGAAAACGCTGCCACGAAGACACCAAGGCACAAAGGGGCACGAAGGATCGCAATGAGTCTGTGGCGCTACCGCCTTCTTGGTGCTTCTTGGTGCCCTTCGAGGCTTTGTGGCGGCATTTTCGGCATCCATATTCAGTCGTGGATCGCGGCATCGACGACGTTCAGCCCCGCCACTTCGATGACCTGCGTGCCGTCGCGTTCGACCCACACGCCGCACTGCGTGGCGCCGGGGCTATCCTCCAACTCGACGACGCTGCCGTCCATACGCAGGGCCGGATGGTACCAGCGCCCCACCTGCTCGGCGTCGCCCTCGATGTAGTGGCCGATGAGCGAGCGGCGGAAGCGGCTCTGGCTGGTGTTGGGATAGCTGCCGTGTACGAGCTGGCCGTTGAAGAAGAGCACATC
The DNA here is from genome assembly GCA_020634815.1 of Caldilineaceae bacterium. GTDB lineage: Bacteria > Chloroflexota > Anaerolineae > Caldilineales > Caldilineaceae > Caldilinea. The sequence goes on from JACKBA010000040.1 coordinate 1,126, forward strand.
GCCGGCCTGCATGACCACCGGACGCACATCGGCGTCGGGCGGGATAGGCACGGTGACGTCGGTGAAGCTCTGGCTCAGGTCGGCGCCCACGGTGCAGAGCACGGGCCAGCTATGGCTGCCGGCGACGATCTGCATGCAGCCGTTCTCCTCGTCACAGTCGTCGAGGGCCAGCCAGGCCGCCATGCAGGTGCCCGGCTGCACGCGCAGGTAGTAGTTGTCCTGGTGCAGCGCCTGGCCGCGCGCGCCGGCCGGCTTGAAGTAGAGCATCGTCTGCACGGCGAAGGGCTCGCTGCCCAGGAAGGCCGTCAGCGCCTGGTTGATGCGCGGGTCGAGCATCCAGCGCAGCGAGAGGTCGTCCCAGCGGTGCATGTGGATCATGCGCGGGTACGCCTTGAGCGGGTCGGTCTCGTTGGCGTCGATGCCGGCAAAGTCGCCGGCATAGCTGCCGTCGCGGCGCAGGCGCATGAAGTGGTCGCGGTACGTCTCCACTTCCTCGGGCGCAAACATCTGCCGGACGACGGTGTAGCCGTCCTGTTCGATCTGGGTGCGATGGGTCTGGGTAATCACGGTAGTCTCCGCCTATTCTCCAAAATAAACTTCGCGCACGAATGCATCTTGTTCGATCGCGGCCGGTTTGCCCTCGGCGATGACCTGGCCCATGTGCATGACGTAGAGCCGGTCGACAAAGTCGAAGAGAATCTCCAGCCGGTGTTCGACGATGAGGAAGGTGAGGCCGTGGGCCGTACGCATGCGCTCGATCTCCTCGAAGATAGTGTAGGCCAGCGCCGGTGCGACGCCGGCGGTCGGCTCGTCGAGGAGCAACATCTTGGGCTCGCCCATGAGCGTGCGACCCATCTCCAGCAGCTTCATCTGCCCGCCGGAGAGATCGGAGGCCGGCGCGTGGGCGCGGTCGTCGATCTTGAGGTCGGCCAGGATCGCGGCAGCCTCAGCCGTGTTCTCCCGCTCTTGGGTCCACCATCGCCCGCGAAATGGGGCGAAGCGAGCCTGCTCGCCGCGCTGCTCGCGCGCCGGCAGCAGCGCGTTATCCAGCGCCGACATGCGGAAGAAGAGCGAAGGATCCTGGTAGGAACGCGCCAGGCCGCGGTCGAAGACCTTGTCAGGTGATAGCCCGCCGATGGGCTGCCCGTCGAAGTTGATCGTTCCGTCGTTTGGTTGATAGGCGCCAGCAACGGTGCTCAGGAGCGTCGACTTGCCGCTGCCATTGGGACCGATGAGCCCGACAATCTCGCCCGCGTTCACGTGTAGCGACACGCCGGCCACTGCGGCGAAGCGGCCAAAGCACTTGTAGAGGTTTGTTAGTTCGAGCAGCGGCATGGCGGGATCTTCCTGTGGATGGCGTTACAGGCTGACGATGCCCAGCAACATGAGCACGAGCAGGATCAACGGCTGGTGAACGAGATAGATAACGAGCGAATGGCGCCCCAGAAAGCGCAGACCGCGGATGGGCAGCATGTCGCCCCAATCGGGCAGCGGGATGAGACGCTGGTTGCCGGCATAGAACCAGTTGCCGAACCAGACACCCAGCAGCACCACGCCAAACCAGGGAATGAGCGGGAAGTAGTCGACGGCGGGATAGTAGGTGGGCGTGATACCGAAAGGCGCAAGCCAGCGCCCATCGATAAAAAGGATGGTCATGGTCGAGCCGATGACAATGGGCGTCCAGCGCCCGTCGAAGTGCATGCCTTCGATCGCCTTGCCGATGGCAGAGAGCACGACCCACAGCGCGAAGTTCAGCCACTTGAAGCGCAGCAACGGATAGGCCAGAATCGTCGAGGCGCCGATGAGGTGGAGGATGCCGAAGTCGACGTAGCCCACGCCCGCCGCGGTGACGACGACCGTGATGATCATGCCCAGGCCGAAGATCTTGAGACCGCGCCAGAAGAACTTGGGGAAGATGCGCTCACCGGGGCCGCGGCGTTCTCGCTCGCGACGATAAACCAGCGTGAGCGACACGCCGACCAGGATGAGAAAGGTGCCGGCCGTGAAGCGCTGCCAATATTTCCAGAAGCCTTCCCACAGCACCACATTGGGCAGGACGCGCCAATACCAGAGATCCCACATGGTGTGGTAGACGATCATGGTGATGATGGCGACGCCGCGCATGGCGTCGATCTCCCAGAAGCGCGGGCCGGTCTTGACGGCAGCGACTTCGTTGACGGGTGCGGTGGTAACGGACATGAAACTCTCCAACGGTTGGCAAATTGCCCGCACTCTACCACCATTGCGCCGCCGTGTCGAATCTACCGAAAAGATCGGCGATGAGCTTACTTGACAGCGGACAAAACGCGACGTACACTAGCCCTGTACCCCTCCCCGTGGGGGGTGGGGCAAAGGGAGCCAGGAAAATGCTTGACTCAGACAAGAAACGCACCATCGTGAATCGGTTGAAAAGCGTCGAGGGCCATATCCGCGGCATCGAGCGCATGGTCGAGGAAGACGTCTACTGCATGGACATCCTGAAGCAGATCAAGGCCGTGCAGCAGGCGCTGGAACGCGTCAGCGCGCTGACGCTGGAGAATCACCTGAACACGTGCGTCACGACTGCGATCCGCAGTGACGACAACGTGGAGAAAGAACGCGTCTTCACCGAGATCATGGACGTGTTCAAAGCAACCGGCAAACTGTGAAGCCAGATCCAAGGAGAACGACTATGCCCAGGCGAGAGTACCACCCACCGACCATCCCCGGACAACACACGGTGGAAGAGGTCATCGGCAAAATCAAGTCCATGTTCGGCGTACACGACGTGAGCGTGGATCAAGAGAGCGGCAAGTTGGTCGTGCATGTCAGCAGCGAGGAGATTCACCCCGGTATCGACGAGGCGCTTGGTCACTACGGGTATCTGCCGGGAATGGGAAGCCAGTAACCGACAGCGAACCTGATGGCAAATAGTTATCAGCGAAGTGTTTTCAGCATAACAGGAGTAGAAAGATGACCACCAAGACCTACAACGTCCCAGACATTTCATGCGGTCACTGCACCGCTACCATCGAGCGTGAACTCAAGCTGGTCGACGGCCTGGATTCGGTCAAGGCCGAACTCGACACCAAACTGGTCACGGTCGAGGTCGAGAATGACAGCGTCCTGGCGGAAGTAGAGAAGATGTTGGAAGAGATTGGCTATCCGGCCGCATAGGTTGGAATGGAGATTGGAGATTGGAGATTGGAGATTGGAGATTGCCTGTCGAAAGCGACTGATCTCCAATCTCCAATCTCCAGGTTTGTGAGGAATGAACATGACCGCAGCGACAATCACGGCGCCCGCGCAGGGGAAGACAAAGCAACTGATCATCCCCATCATCGGCATGCATTGCGCCAACTGTGCCAACACGGTGGGGCGCAACCTGAAGCGCATGCCCGGCGTCGACGAGGCGAGTGTCTCGTACGCCAGCGAGCGCGCCGTCATCGACTATGACCCCAAGCGCGTCACGCCCGATGAGATGATCGCAATAGTCAAGGATCTGGGCTATGGCGCGGCGCTGGCGGAGGTCGATCTGCCGGTCGCCGGCATGACGTGCAACAACTGCGCCAACACCATCACGCGCACGCTCAAGCGCGTCGACGGCGTGCTGGATGTCAACACGAGCTACGCCAGCGAGCGCACGCGCGTGACCTACCTGCCCTCCATGGTGGAGATGGCCGACATCAAGCGCGCGGTGCGCGACGCCGGCTACAAGGTCATCGAGGTCGAGGGAGCGGGCGAGCAGGCGCAGGTGGATGCCGAACAGGCCGCCCGCAACGCCGAGATCGCCGACAAGAAGCGCAAGGTCATCGTCGGCGCCGTGCTCAGCACGATCATCATGATCCTGAGCATGGCCGAGATGGTGGGCATCCCGCTCGACTTTCCGGGGCGGCTGTGGCTGGTCGCCGGTCTGACCACTATCGTCCAGGTCTACCTGGGCACCGACTACTACGTCAGCGCATGGAAGGCACTCAAGAATCGCACCGCCAACATGGACACGCTGGTGGCCATGGGGTCGAGCGTGGCCTATTTCTACAGCCTGGCCGTGCTCGTGCTGGGGCTGGACCCCATGCACTATCACGTCTACTTCGAGTCGGCGGCTATGATTCTGACGCTGATTACGGTCGGAAAATTCCTCGAAGCGCGTGGCAAGGGGCAGACGGGTGAGGCGATCCGCAAGCTGCTGGGGCTGCGCGCCAAGACGGCACGCATCGTGCGCGGCAGCGGTCCGGCGGCCGAAGAGGTCGAGGTGCCCGTCGAGGATGTGCTGGTGGGCGACATCGTCGTCGTGCGGCCGGGCGAGAAGATCCCGGTCGACGGCATGGTGACGGCGGGGCAGAGCACCGTCGACGAGTCCATGCTCACCGGCGAGAGCCTGCCGGTGGCCAAGGCGCCTGGCGACACGGTCATCGGCGGCGCCATCAACAAGACGGGCAGCTTCCGCTTCGAGGCAACGGCGGTGGGCAAGCAGACCGCGCTGGCGCAAATCGTCAAGATGGTGCAGGACGCGCAGGCCAGCCGCGCGCCGATCCAGGATTTGGCGGACAAGGTCTCGGCGATCTTCGTGCCCGCCGTGATGACGTTGGCTGTGCTCGTCGGCCTCTTCTGGTACTTTTGGGGTTCGGCTGCCTTCTACCACCACGAGAATCCACTGGGCACCGCGTTGATCTTCATGGCGACGGTGCTGCTTATCTCCTGCCCGTGCGCGCTGGGTCTGGCCACGCCGACCGCGATCATGGCCGGCACGGGCGTCGGCGCACAGAACGGCATCCTGATCAAGAACGCCGAGGCGCTGCAAAAGGCCGGCGGCATCACAACCGTCGTGCTGGACAAGACCGGCACGATCACCAAGGGGAAGCCGGCGGTGACGGATGTCGTGGTGGGTAAAGAGGCCGAATTGTCAACGGTCAACGGTCAACGGTCAATGGTCAATGGCCATGGCGCTCACCCCCTCATCATGTCATCCGGTCAGGCTGTTGCGGAATCACCGCGCCTGGCGCTCCTCCACTTCGCCGCCAGTGCCGAGCGTGCCAGCGAGCACCCACTGGCCGAGGCGATCGTCGAGTATGCCAAGGCCGAAGGCGTGACGCTGAGCGAGGTCGAGGCGTTCGACTCGATTACCGGCCGCGGCATCGAGGCCACGGTAGACGGGCAGGCAGTCCTGCTCGGCAGCCCGGCGCTCATGCGCGAGCGTGCGATTGACACTGCGGCGATGGAAGCGGACATTGCTCGTCTGCAGGATGAAGGCAAGACGGTGATGGCCGTGGCGGTGGGCGGTACGCTGGCCGGGCTGCTGGCCGTGGCCGACACGGTCAAGGAGAGCAGCGCCGACGCCATCCGCCGCATGCACGAACAGCACCTGCGCGTGGTCATGCTGACGGGCGACAACTGGCGCACGGCGCAGGCCATCGCGCGGCAGGTAGGGCTGGATCCGGAGCGGGAGGTCAAGGCCGAGGTGCTGCCCGGCGACAAAGCCGCTGCGGTGAAAGCGGAGCAGGCCGCAGGTCGCATTGTCTCCATGGTGGGCGACGGCGTCAACGACGCGCCGGCGCTGGCCCAGTCGGACGTAGGCATGGCCATCGGCACGGGCACGGACGTCGCCATCGAGGCGGCCGACGTGACGCTCATGCGCGGCGACCTGCGCAGCGTGCCACAGGCGATCAAGCTCAGCCGCAGCACCCTACGCACGATCAAGCAGAACCTGTTCTGGGCCTTTGCCTACAACGTGGCAGCGATTCCGATTGCGGCCGGCGTGCTGGTGCCCTTCTTCGGGCCGCAATACCAGCTCAACCCCATGATCGCGGCGGGGGCCATGGCCTTCAGCAGCATCTTCGTGGTGAGCAACAGCTTGCGGCTGCGTGGGGTGAAGCTCTAGAAGTCTGACCAAATGAGGATGATACAAGACAGGGAATCGGCGAACGGAAGCGTATCACTTTCACCGTTCGCCGATTACTTGTCAGAGGGCGGAATCGCTCAACTCAGCTCGACCTGGAGTTGTGTGCGGCGGTCTGCAATTTCATCCAAGATATCCTGCCCGAGCGTGCTGCGCGCGATCGAGAGGCGATAATCCGCCTCAAGGCCAATCCAGAGCTCGGGTGATGTGCCGAGGGCAGCCGCAATGCGCAACGCGGTCTCCGGCGTGATCTGTTTCTTTGCCCGCACGATCTCGTTGACGGCCTGAACTGGCTTGCCAAGAATCCGGGCAAACTGGCGCTGCGACCATCCACGCGCAGATAACTCCATTGCCAGAATCTCACCAGGTGCGGGCGCTGTGGCCGGCATAAGCTCGCTTGTACTGTTCATCGTGTTCGTTCCCCGTGTCAATGATAGTCTTCAATGGCGACTATCCACAACAATCGGCCATCGTCATCTGTCTGCCGCTCCACGATAAGCCGCCATTGCTTGTTCAAGCGCAGTGAATGTTGGTGACTGCGCTGGCCTCTCAGTGCCTCATAGTTCAGACTGCCAATTCTTTCCTGCTCTACACTGCACCGAGCAGGGTAGCTCAACAGATGCCCGACTTTTCCATAACAACAACGATCGGCGGCGCCAATGGCAGTTTCAAGTCCTCTCCCGAAACACCGGCAAAAGAAGCTTGGATGGCGAATGGTGATCGTGATGAATCTGCTGTTCCGCGCTATAAATACTTGTTTCCGTAAACGTTGGCGATGCTACACCCAGATTACGATTCCAACGCGGATGTGCACCACTGGCAATCTGAATTCGAAGTCGGTTGCCGGGCGCAAATTCATAGGCAGTTGGCCAGAGGCGAATCGTTACTTTATGACATTGGCCCATTTCTTTCGCCGACCAAGTCAATCGTATAAAGCCATCAGTCACATTGAGCGAACGGTTGTCTGCGGTCACATCACAGAGCCGCACGAAGAAATCCGTAGAGGCTGCGCTGGAGGTCACATAGAGATGTACTTCTGGGGTTCCCATGATCGTAAGAGGGTTTGTGAGGCGTTCGCTAGTATAGGTGAGTACGTCAGAGCGTGCTTCAATAGGCCCGTTATTCTGCTGCCCTGCGCGCGGGGCGAGAACTGGTCCTCCGATCGTTGGGGTCGGTTGAGCTGGATCGTAGGTGTATCGATCAAATGATGAGTCGTGACTAGGCTGGCTAGCCACCAATTGTCCTTGTTGCTCAATAAAGTACGAAAGAGATATTGTCGCAGGCGGCCATTCCTGTAAGTTCTGCCAGCGATTGGCGCCCTGGACAAAAAGCGTGACTGGGTGTGTCGGCAATTTCTCCTTGTCGCCTTTCAGGTGTGTATCAAACCAGGCCAAGGCGGTGCGAATGCTATACGCGCCAAGATCCTGCGAGGTATGATGCCAAGGTCCAATGGTCAGATAGGGTTGTTTGCCGGCGGCCCGAAGGGTCTGATAGTCAGCAAGTTGCTCGCGTAAGAAAATGTCATGCCAACCAGCAATGAGATGGATGTGGGCATCATTGGTGGCGATCTGGTCATGAAGATCTATCCTTTGCCACAGAGGATCGTCCAAGTCCGTTCGTTCCATGACTGCTGCAAAATCAAACCCCGGAACAGGTGGCAAAGTTGGGCTCGCTTCGGTCAACGGCAGCCTGGCAAAGGCATGGGCAAGTCTGGCTTCTTGGGTAAGCAATGCATGGAGCATCCTCCATCTGGGGAAGTGCACCAGGGCAGAGGTAAATTGAAGCCGCAAAAGTGTATCCAATGCCAGGGCGCCGTCAGGATGGAAGATCGGGAACCAGTTGGTTGCCGTGGTTGTCGGTACCAATGCCAATACTTCAATTGTCGGCAGTTCCGCGGCCAACACAGCCCATTGGACATAGCCAAGATAGCTTGCTCCCCACAACCCCAGTCTCCCGCTAAACCAAGGCTGCTGCACAAGCCAGCGGATTGTCGCTTGTCCATCTCGCTGCTCATTCTCATGGGGTACCAGATTGGCAGCGGGAGAATCGTGCGCGCTACGGACATCTTGTAGGATCACGATATAGCCACGTTCAGCAAAGCGTTGTGCGACATAGCCATACAGCAGGCTGAACGGCGCGTTCTTCCAACCGCGCCCCCACGGGGAACGGATAAGCACGGTTGGATAGTCGCCCGCCGTGGCTGGCACATATTGGGTGGCGTAGAGAGTGACGCCATCGTCCATGGGAATGGCGACATCTTTGCGTATCACCACCGATGAATGAGGTGGCGGGAAACCAGCCTGGTGAGCAAGCAACCTTCGTGACCATAACTTGAGCCGAGCGAACACTGCGGACCTCCGCTACCCGATACAAAGCAATAAAGATCTTACTTCGACAGTGTATCCGACATGATTCGATTGGCGTTGGAGATTCTTGCGCAACTTTTGGATGAATTTGCGTCAGCGCGCTGCCTTCACTTGTCCAGGGGTGACGCCATAGATACGCTTAAGATGACGGCTCAGGTGGCTCTGGTCATAAAAGCCCACCGAAACCGCAACTTCCAAAAGCGAGCGCTCAGGAGAGGTTTGAAGCAGGTGAATCGCATAGTTGACCCGTCGGGCAAGGAGATATTGATAGGGTGAGAGACCGGCGGTCAACTTGAAGCAGCGCGCAAAATGGTAGGGTGAAAGGTGGACGACATCCGCCAACTGGGCCAGAGAAATATCCTCTGCCAGATGGGCATGAATATAGTCATCAATCTGCTGCCGCTGCTGTGTGGAAAGGCGCCCATGTCTTGGCTCAGTCACACGGACATGCGTTGCGTAGCGGCGAATCAATCGCACCGCTAGCTGGTTGGTTAGGCTCTCGATGTAGAGACGGCTGCCAGGCTCAGGCACCTTCAACTCATTCAGTAGGGCGTGCAGAATAGATTCAATCAAAGGATCGCTTGTCTGAAACTGCGGGATAAGTTCGACCTGTCCCACATCCAGTTCCATCTGTGCGATGATTTGCCTGAGAAACAGCGGATCGATACCAATATTAATCACTTCGGATACAGTGGAGTGATGCCAACGTGGGGCTTGCCCAGCTACCGACAGATGCAGATCGCCGCATTCCAACACTCCCCGTTGGGTCTTGCCATCATCGGTACGGGTGAGCAAGACCGGCTGTTGCACATGTAGAGAGAGGCTATGGCTGAGAATTGGAGGGGTAGAGTAAGCACCCGGCGCCATCTGCTGATGCGCCAGGATCACTCCTCGCCAAGCCAGCGCACGGCTTGTCAGTAGGCTGTTGCGCCTATATGCGGCGGCTTCCTCGGGAAGCCAGAGATCACCAGCGATAAATGCCATGGATTGAAAATATGAGATATCCACCCTGCGAAGTTTGGGCAATCTCCTGACCAAGCCTCGCAGGGTGGGGCGTTTGTTCTACAATATACCGAAATCTCTATTTCGGCCCGATATACACAACCTCGATCAAAATCCGATCCGGCGTCTCAAACATGATCTGATAGTAGGTGCTCTGCTCGTCGCCGGAGAATTCCGGGCGATGGCGCGGCGTCTCAAAGAGCAGCGGCACACCCTGTTCCATGAGGTAGGCTGCCGCCGCGTCGACTTCGGCCACGGACGCCGCGCTGAACGCCAGGTGATTCATGCCCGGCCCATCATAATCGTTTTCGACCTCCTTGACGCGCCCGCCAAACCAAAGGCTCTGGCCGTTCGCACCGCCCATGCCCAGCATCTCCGGCACGTCGTAGAGCGTGTTCCAGCCCAGAAATCCCAGCAACCCTTTATAGAATGGCAGATTTTCCCCACGCACGTTGAACTGAATGTGCCCGACTTTCGCTTCCATCACCTGCTCCTTTGTGTCTATTGCCGTCTGTTCGATGAGGCTGCCACCCACACACGACTGCGGTCGGGATTCACCGCACAGCCGCGAGCGTAAAGCCTGATGCAGTCGATTATAGAACATATTTGCTGGAACGCTCAACCTACCCGGATACGCAGCCGCGGCGGGAAATCGGAGGTTGAATTTGGCGGCGACTTGTGCTAAAACTGGAGTGAACAGCAAGTGGTCTATACCGGTCTATACGTATCTATGGAACTTCAGCGCGAAGCACCAGACCCGCTCTACCAGCAGATCATCGACGACTTGACAACCGCCATCGAGGCAGGCCGCTTCGAGCCGCACCAACGCCTGCCCTCCGAACGCGAACTGTCGGAGCAATACCAGGTCAGCCGCATGACGGTGCGCCATGCCCTGCTGGACCTGGCGCGTGAAGGCACCATCTATACGCGTGTGGGCAAGGGCACCTTTGTCGCCGAGCCGAAGATCGACCAGCAGTTGCGCACGTTGACCGGCTTCACGCAGGATGTGACGGCCCGCGGCAGCCGGCCGGCCAGCCGCGTGCTGGCGGCGAGCGTCGTGCCAGCCACGCCGGAGATAGCAGCGGCGTTGCGCCTGCCGCCCCAGGCCGAGGTAGTGCGGCTGACACGCCTGCGCCTCTCCGATGGCGTGCCGCTGGCCGTCGAAACGACGCACCTGCCCTTTGCACGCTTTGCCGGGCTGTTGGCGCACGATTTCGCCGCCGAATCACTCTACGCGGTGCTGGAAGATGAATACGGCGTGGCGCTCACGCACGCCGAGCAGGTGCTGGAGGCAGCCGTCGGCGATGCCGGCGAGAACGAGCTGCTCGAGGTCACACCGCCGGCCGCGGTCATGCGCATGCAGCGCCTGACCGTCGACAGTGCCGGCGAGCCGGTCGAGTTCGTGCTCTCCACCTACCGCGGCGACCGCTACAAATTCCGCTTTGCTTTGCAGGCCGGCAGCCGAGGAGTCTGACCCATGGTGATGACAGGTCTACAGCAACTGGCAATCACGGCGCGCGATGAGCTGCGCGGGCGGCGCATCGGCCTTATCACGCAACCGGCCGCGGTGCTGCCAACGATGCAGTCCGCCGAGGACGCGCTGCTACATGCCGGCGTCACGATCACGGCGCTCTTCGGGCCGGAACACGGCTTCGACGGCTCCGCCGCTGACGGCGCGGCCGTGGATCACGGCGTGCACGCACGGCTGGACATCCCCGTCTACAGCCTCTACGGCGCCGACCGCGAACCGACCGATACGATGCTCGCCGAGGTCGACGTGATGGTCTTTGACATGCAGGATGTGGGCGTGCGCTTCTACACCTACCTCAGCACGCTCTATTACCTGATGCGCGCCAGCGGTCGCACGGGGATTCCGCTGCTGGTGCTCGACCGTCCCAACCCGATCGACGGCATGACCATCGAGGGCCCGCCGGTAGAGACAGGGCTGGAGTCTTTCGTCGGCATCGTGGATATCCCCATCCGCCACGGCATGACGCTGGGCGAACTGGCGCAGATGATCAACGCCGAGCAAGGCTTTGGCGCCGATCTGATCGTACTGCCCATGGCGGGCTGGCAGCGGACGAACTGGTTCGACGAGACGGGCCTTCCCTGGGTGCCCACATCGCCGGGCATGCCGCAGTTGAGCACGGCGACAATCTATCCGGGCATGTGCTTCTTCGAGGGCACGAATCTGTCGGAGGGGCGCGGCACCACGCTGCCTTTCGAGATCGCCGGCGCGCCGTGGCTGGATGGCTACCGCCTGGCCGTGAGCCTCAACCATCTCGACCTGCCTGGCGTGCGCTTCCGGCCGGTGCATTTCATGCCGTCAGCCAGCAAACATGCCGGTGTGGCGTGCCAGGGCGTGCAGGTACACGTGCTCGATCGCAGCGCCCTGCGCGCGGTGACCGCTGGTCTGCATGTCATCGCCGCCTGCCGCGCTCAGAATCCGGAGCGGTTTGCCTTTCTGGAATCGAGTTGGGAGGGACGCCCGCCGCACTTCGATCTGCTGGCCGGCAACGCGGCCTTGCGTGAGGGGCTGAGCCTGGGCTACGACATCGCCGGGCTGACCGCAGACTGGGCACGATACGAAGCGGATTTCCGCGCCCGCCGCGCGCCGCACCTGATCTACGAGGCGCCGTGAGCATCGCGATTCGCGCTTATCACGGCGCCGACGAAACGGCCCTGATCGATCTGTGGAATCGGTCGATGACGCATGACCCGATCGACGCGGCGGCCTTTCGCACACGCGTATTGCTCGATGCGAACTTTCGGGCGGATGGCCTGATCGTCGCCGAGGAGGACGGCGCACTTATGGGGTTCGTGCTGGCGATCATGCGCCAGGTGCCGCTCTTCTTGCAGGGGCTGGAGCCGGAGCGCGGCTGGATCACGGCCTTTGGCGTGCATCCGGATCGCCGCCGGCAGGGGATCGGGCAGCAGTTGTTTGCAGCCGCGCTAACTCGCTTTGCCGCAGCAAGGCGCCAACAGGTCGAGATTGCGCCCTACACGCCCAACTATTTCATTCCGGGCGTGGACATGGACAACTATGCCCCGGCCGTTGCGTTCCTGGAGAAGCTGGGCTGGCAAGTCGCTTCGACGCCCATTTCCATGCGTGCCGAACTGACCGGCAATCAGATGCAACCAGAAGTGGTCGAACTGGAGGCGTCTCTGGTGAATAATGGGATCGAGATCAGGCCGGTGGCGGCCGCCGACTTGCCGGCGCTCCTGCCTTTCATCGCGGAGAGCTTTGGCTGGGATTGGTACCGCTTTGCGCAGGAGTACTTGCTGGCCTTGTTCGGGCCGGGCGCCGACGACATCTGCTTTCTGGTTGCGGTGCAGGGCGAGCGCATCGTCGGCTACTGCCAGCAGCGCCGCGAGCGCTTTGGTCCCTTTGGTGTCGACCCGGCATGGCGCGGGCGCGGGATCGGCCGGGTGCTGCTGGCGCGCTGCCTGGCGGCGATGCGGGCCAAGGGCTTCCACTGCGCGTGGTTTCTGTGGACGGGGCGCGATGCGGCGCGGCTCTATGAGCGGGAAGGCTTTCGTGTGGTGCGGCGCTTTGCCGTGATGCGCTATACGCTTGACGACATGACAAGATGAAAAGATGACGGGATGAGATCGTGATTCAACTTGAGGGGCATCTGCTGGTGATCGGCGCGCACGCCGGGGATGTGGAGAATATGGCCGCGGCGACGGTGCTCAAGCACGTGCGCGCCGGCTGCACGGCGACCGTCGTCCACATGACGCTGGGCGAGGCGGGCCACCCGACGCTGGCGCCGGATCTCTACGCCGAACAGCGCCGCCAGGAGATCGAGGCATCGGGCCGGCTCATGGGCGCCAAAGTCGTCGCCCTGCCCTATCGTGATGGCCTGCTGCCCAAGACGGAGGATGTCGTCTTCCAGGTGTGTGACCTCATCCGCGCCGAAAAGCCGGACGTGATTCTGACGCACTGGAAGGGCAGCATGCACAAGGATCACACGGCGACGTACGAGATCGTCCACGAGGCGATCTTCTACGCTGCGCTGCCCGCCATCGAGCGACCGCTGCCTGCCCATCGCGTGCGCTCCTTCCTCTATCCGGAGAACTGGGAGGATATGGATGGCTGGCGCGCCGACCTCTATCTCGATGTGTCGGAGGTGTGGGACGAGTACCTGGCCGTGCTGCGCTCGCATGCGCTCATGCGCGGCGGCGTCTCGACCTTTCGCTACCTGGATTACTACGACGCCCTGGGTACGACGCGCGGCTGCCTGGGCGGCTTCCGCAAGGCAGTTGCGCTCATGGTCCCGCCCGGCTCGTGGGTCCAGCGGACCGAGTTTCTACCGGCGCTCACCCGCCCCCGGTGATGCGGCGCCAACCACCATAGATTGCCGGCAAAAAGGAGGTTCCGATTTCAGATCACCTGTTGTGTAGTCCCATCCGTTTCGTCGAATCCGTTTTTCGTTCAAACAGGAGAAAGAAGCTATGAAACGACTCTATACGCTGTTGTCCGTGCTGGTCCTGCTGGCCATGCTCGTCAGCGCCTGTACGGGTGTCGCACCGACCGGCGGCGAGGGCGCCGCGGTTCCATCCTCTGAGCCGACCAAGGTCGTCTTCTACCAACGCGGCTATGTCGAAGGCGGCACCGACGCCGGCTCCGTCAACACCGCCAAGGCCATCGAGGTCTTCGAGCAGAACAACCCCGACATCGACGTCGAGGTTGTCGGCATTCCGTGGACGGCCGAAGGCGACACCAAGCTAGAGACGGCACTGGCCGGCGGCACCGACATCAACGTCTTCCGCGTCACCAGCCCGAACCTGCCGCGCTACGCCAAGCAGGGCATCCTCTCCGAGATCACGCCCTACCTCACCGACGAGGAAAAGGCCGACTTCTACGAGAGCGCCTTCCAGGTTGCCACGGTCGACGGCAAGGTATGGGCATGGCCGCTGTGGGTCACGGCAATTTCTCTCTTCGCCAACACCGACATCCTGGCCGAACGCGGCGTCGAGTTGCCGACCATGGAGAAGCCGTGGACTTGGGACGAGTTCGTTGCAGCCGCAAAGCAGCTCACCTACACCAAGGATGACGGCACGCAGGTCTACGGCTTCACCTCTTCGTCGAAGTGGGGCGCGGTGGAGTACTACCCGCTCATGTACATCGACGGCGGCCGCATCCTCAGCGCCGACGGCACGCAGTTCGTGCAGAACCAGCCGGAAGGCATCTCGGCGCTCGACAAGCTGGCGTCGCTGGCGCTCGAGCACAAGGTCACGCCGCCCGATTTCGGCACGGTGGACCAGGCCGGCGTGCGCTCGCAGTTCAAGGACTTGCAGAGCGTGGCGCTACTCATGAGCACGCCCGGCTTCATCCCGGACCTGGAAGGCAGCGGCTTCCCGCTGGCCGTGCTGCCGCCACCGACCGGCGACATGGGCAGCCTGGTGACCAACGGTGCGTTCGGTCTCTTCGCCGTCGTCGACGTCGAGGATGAGGCCAAGGAAGCGGCTGCGCACAAGCTGGCCAGCTACCTGACCGGCAGCCAGGTCGCCCAGGACGTGGAAGGCTGGCAGTTGGCCCCGGGCCTCCGCCGCAGCAACACCTCCTACGCGACGACGCCCAACCGCGAAGTCATTGCCAAACTGGTCGAGTTCGGCGTCTACGAAGCACCGGTCGCCACCTCGGCGGAGCTGGGTGCGCAGTACGGCGCGGCGCTGCAGGCCATCATCCTGGGTGAAAGCACGGCCCAGGAAGCCATGGATGCCATTGCACCGGCGTATCAGGCGGAACTGGATGCGCTGAGTCAGTAAGAGATTGAGAGATTGGGAGATTGAGAGATTAGAGACTTGAGATTGGAGATTGGTGATCGAGTGAGGCATCGCCTTCCAGTCCCTCAGTCTCCAATCTCCTAATCTCCAATCTCTCAGTCTCTCTTTGACCGCTAAGGACCACACGCATGGCCAAGATCACACGCTTCTGGCACCGGTACAAGTGGAGTTACTTCTTCATCGCGCCGAGCATGATCCTCTTCTTCCTGTTCATCGGCTATCCGGTGCTGCGGGCGGTGGTGCTGGCCTTCCAGAAGGTGAGCCTGCGCTCGACCGAGTGGACCGGGCTGAAGAACTTCGTCGACGTCTTCAGCAGCCGGCTCTTTCTCGACTCCATGTGGCACACCTTCGTCTATGCGCTCTTTGTCGTGGCCGCCTGGATCATCAGTTCGCTGGCCGTGGCGGCCCTCTTGCAGCCCTTCTCCAACCGCGTGCAGTCGCTCTTCCGCGGTGCGTTCTACCTGCCCTACGTGACCAGCATCATCGTCATCTCGCTGGTCTGGATCTACATCTTCCAGCCCGAATATGGCTTCTTCAATTGGGTGCTGAGCCTCTTTGGCCTGCCGCGCGTGCTCTGGCTGCAAGACCCGAACATCGCGCTGTGGAGCCTCATCCTCAGCACAATCCTCATCATTCCGGGAACGGGCGTCGTGCTCTACTCGGCCAGCATCGGCTCCATCCCGCGCGAACTGTATGAGGCCGCCGAGGTCGAAGGCGCCAACGCCGTGCAGAAGTGGTGGCGCATCACCGTGCCGCTGCTCAAGCCGACCACGCTCTACCTCATGGTCATCTACACCATCGCCGGTTTCCAGGTCTTCGAACGCGTCTACATCATGACCGGCGGCGGCCCCATTAACCGCACGACGACCATCGTGCAACTCATCTACATGACGGCCTTCAGCGATTTCAACTTCGGCCGCGCCAGTGCCCAGGCCCTGGTGCTCTTTGCCATCATCGCCACCATTTCATTTGTGCAGTTCAGATTCTTGAGCACGGATGTGGAGTACTGAGGAGAGAGACCGCATGACGACCGAACCTGCCCTGGAGTCGCCAGCCACATCCGCCCGCACGCAGAGCGCCGGCCGCAACTGGAGCGACCGCGTTTGGAAGATCATCATCCTCGTGCTGTTGATCGGCGCGGCCGCGGTCAGCCTCTTCCCGCTTTACTGGCTCTTCGTGACCGCCATTACGCCGGCCTCGGCTACGGTGAAACTGCCGCCGGAGGTGATCCCCTCCAACCCAACGCTGGATAACATCACCAACCTGATCCAGTTGAGCGGGACGGGCGGGCTGCGCGTGCTCGGTCTCGAGTGGATCAAGATGCCGCGCATGTTGCTCTGGTTCGTCAACACGCTGCTGCTGGCGCTCATCAGCACCGGCATCCACGTGCTCTTCGACACCATGGCCGGCTATGCCTTTGCCAAGCGCAAGTTCCCCGGCTCCAATGTGCTCTTCTGGCTGATCCTGGCCGCGCTCATGATCCCAGGCCAGGTGACGCTGGTGCCGCTCTATCTCATGATCACGCAGTTCAAGCTGGTCAACACCTTTGCCGGCGTGCTACTGCCGGGCTTGGCCGACGTCATCGGCATCTTCCTGCTCAAGCAGTACATCCAGACCATGCCCTCCGAGCTGGAGGAAGCGGCGCGCATGGACGGCGCGTCGGAGTGGAAGACTTTCACGAGCGTCATCGTGCCGCTGGCCGCACCGGCCATGGCCGTCACCGCCATCTTCGCCTTCCAGCGCTACTGGAACGCGTTTCTGTGGCCGCTGGTCGTGCTGCAAAACCCTGACCTGTTCACGCTCCAGGTGGGGCTCTCCTACCTCTACAACAGCGAGTTCGGCACCAACTACGGCCTGCTCATGTCCGGCGCCGCGCTGGCGTCGATCCCCATGATCATCTTCTTCTTTGCCTTTCAGCGCTACTTCATGCAAGGGTTGCGGGTTGGCGCAATCAAGGGGTAGATTGACGGCCGGCCGACTTGTTTTCGAACCGACACCCGTGTATACTTGTGTATATACAAACGGAGGTTCGCATGACACAGCCAGCCATCGCCAAAGTCTTCACCAGCGGCAACAGCCAGGCCATCCGCCTGCCGCGCGAGTTTCGGCTCGATACGACCGAAGTCTTCATCACCAGAGAAGGCGACAGCTTGATCTTGACGCCGCGCATGTTGACCTGGGAAGGCTTCGACGCGGGATTGAGCGGCTTTAGCGATGACTTTGCCGTAACGGGTGGCGTTGTCGATGACCCGCCGCGGGATCCACTGGCATGATTCGCTACATGCTCGATACCAACGCCTGCATTGCGGTCATCAACAACAAGCCGCCGGCGGTGAGGATCCGGTTGACGGAAGTCGATCCCATCGAGGTCGCCATCTCCGAGATCGTGCGCTACGAACTGGCTTTTGGCGTCTGCAATTCCTCTATTCCGGAGAAGAATCAAGCCAACCTGACGCACTTCCTACGCTACGTTCAGGTACTCGAGTGGACGGAGGCTCAATCCCTTGCGGCCGCGCAGATCCGCTGCGATCTGGCGCGCGCGGGCCGTCCCATCGCCCACTACGACACCTTGATCGCCGCCCACGCCCGCTCGCTGGATACATGCCTCGTCACCAACAACACGCGCGAGTTCAGCCGCGTTTCCGGTCTCCAGGTGGAGGACTGGACGCTGCCGCCAACCGCCGACTCATAACGGCGCTGCGAGCTACGCCCCCGGTCGCCAAAGCGGCTCTGGCACACCCTGCATGTGATTCTCAAAGCGCGCCATGACAAAGAGCGCGTCGGACAGGCGGTTGAGGTAAGCCAGCGCGTTGGCGCCTACCTTTTCCTCTAGCGCCAGCGTGGTGACGTCGCGCTCGGCGCGGCGGCAGACGGTGCGCGCCACGTGAAGCTGCGCCGCGCCCAGCGAGCCGCCCGGCAGGATGAAGTTCTCCAGCGGGCCGACCACCGCCGTCATCTCGTCGATGAGTTGCTCCAGCCGTTCTACGTGGCGCGGCTCGATTTCGGGCAACTGGTAGGCGTGCTTGTCCTCCTCGACAAAGGCGAGATCCGAGCCCAGATCGAAGAGTTCGTTCTGGATCTCAGGCAGCACTGTGTCCAGCCGTTCGCACAGGCCGACGGCCAGCGCCACGCCGAGCTGCGAGTTGAGTTCGTCCACCGTGCCATACGCCGCTACGCGCAGGTGATCCTTGGAGACGCGCTGCCCGCCGCCCAGCGAGGTCTGGCCTGCGTCGCCCTTCTTCGTATAAATCTTCGTCAATCTTGGCATGATCTAGCTTGCTCCCAATACATCGTCGACTGTCAACCAGCCGGTTTCCGGAAATAGTTTGGCAATTTGCGGCGCAAAGAGCGGCGATGCCCCCAGCACCTCCGCCGGCGCCCCTTCGGCAATGATCTCGCCCTGGCTCATCAACACCACGCGGTCGGCGATGGCGGCGGCGAGTTCCACATCGTGCGTCACCACCAGGATCGCCATGCCGTCGTCGCGCCACTCGACCAGCAACTGCTCCAGGCCGCGCTTGGCGCCGTAATCCAGCCCGCGCGTCGGCTCGTCCAGCAGCAGCGCGCCCGGCCGCGTCACCGTCACCGCCGCCAGCGCCACCCGCTGCCGCTCGCCCACACTAAGGTCGCGGGGATAGGCGTCGGCCTTGTCCGCCAGCCCCAGGCGATCGAGGAGAGTGGAGAGTGGAGATTGGAGATTGGGGGCTTCAGAATCTCCAATCTCTAATCTCCACTCCCCACTCTCCACCCCATGATTGCGCAACGTCACGAACAATTCCTCCCGCACGCTCTCGGCGAAGAGCAGCGTGTTCGGGTCCTGGGGCAGATAGCCCACCTGCCGGCAGATGTCAGCCACGTCGCGGCCGGCGATGTCCGTCCCGCCAACACGAATCGTGCCGGCGTTCGGCCGCACCAGCCCGACCAGCGAGCGCAGCAGCGTCGTCTTGCCCGCGCCGTTGCGCCCCATAAGCACGACGATCTCGCCGGGATGCAGCGCCAGGTCCACACCGCGCAGCACCTCCTGCCGACCATAGCGCACCTGCACGCCACGCGCCTCGACAAAGGGAGTTGCACCATCGACCTCGGTGCGGCGATGCTGCACGCCCGCCGCCGATGGGTGGTCTGCCAGCCAGCCACGGCTAAAGCGCAGCCCCTCCTTGATCGTCAGCGGCAGCGGCTGCCAGGCCAGCGCCTTGCCCACCTGCACCAGCGGCGGCCCCAGCTCGACGCGCTGCATGACGGTACGCGGGTCAGCGTAGATGGGCGCGCGGCCATCCTCCGGCAGGTAGATGACGCTGTCGACAAAGGGCAGCACGCGCTCCAGGCGATGCTCGGCCAGGATGACCGTCAGCCCCAGGTCGTGGTTGAGGCGCACGAGCGAGTTCAGCACATCCTCGGCCGACTTGGGATCGAGCTGCGAGGTCGGCTCGTCCAGCACCAGGATTGACGGGCGCAGGGCCAGCGCGGCGGCAATCGCCACGCGCTGCCGCTCGCCGCCGGAGAGGGTCTTGAGCGGCCGGTCGCGCAGCGGCGTGAGGTCGAGCAGATCGAGCGTCTCCTCGACGCGCACGCGCATCTCCTGCGGCGGCATGGCCGCGTTCTCCAGCGCAAAGGCAATCTCATCCTCGACGCGGTCGGTGACGAACTGCGCCTCCGGGTCCTGGAAGACAAAGCCCACGTGCCGGCTCAGGATGCGCGGCGTCGCAGCCACGGGATCGAGCCCCTCGACGCGCACGTTGCCGCGCAGCGCGCCCCCGCTGAAATGCGGCACCAGCCCGTTCAGACAGCGCAGCAGCGTCGACTTGCCGGAGCCCGACGCGCCGATGAGCAGGATCAGTTCGCCGTCGGGCAGCATCAGGCTGATGTCCTGCAACGCCGGCAGCGCCGCGCCGGGATAGGTGTAGCTTAAGTGCTCAAAGTGAATCATCGTCGTCTCACGTTCTCGGGCGCCTCGCCCGGAAAGCTGCTCACCACAGCGCCGGTGCGGCCAGCCCCAGCGTCGCCAGCCCGATGCGCCAGTCAAAGCCCGGCCAGTTCAGGCTCGGGTACGGATAGTAAAAGATCGTGCCGCGGTCGATGCCCGGCAGCGGCAGCAGATAGGCGCCCGCCGCCACCAACGCGCCGGCCACGATCACCCAATCCCAGCGCTGCCAGCGATCGGGCCGGTAGACCGTGTGCGGATGGCTGCGCCCTGCACGCCACAGCCCGCCGACGAGCAGCACCGCGCCGGCTACCAGCAACGCTGCCCCCGGCGCCGCCTGCTGCCACACCAGTTGCAGCAGCCACCCCGCCACAATGAGCACGAAGCCGCCCAGCACCGCCAGTTGCGGCCAGCGTTCGGTCGTTGCGCTGCCGCCGGCAAAACCGCGCGCCATCATCGCCTCGGCCAGTTGCAGCGAGCGCTCCATGCCCCCCTCCAGCAGCGGGATGACCAGCGGCAGCCAGCTCCGCACGCCGCGCAGCCGATGGCCGCGCACCGCCTGCGCCTCGCGGATCTGCTGGATCTGCGCCAAAGTCGTCGGCACGAAGGTCACCGCAATCGACATGACCACGGCCACCGGGTAGTACGCCCGCGGCACCAGCCGCAGAACCGATCGCACCGGCAGCACACGGTTGATGACCGTGAAGCCGGCGAAGAGCCCCGCCAGCGCCACACCATTGAGCGCGCCGTAGACCAGCGCCTCCAGCGTCCACGGGCCGCCCAGCAACGGAATCCACGCCGGCAGCGCAAAGAGCACGGTCGTCCCCACGTGCACCATGGCCACATTGAAGAGCGCCGCCGTCGTCACGACGATCAGCCCGAAGCGCAGCGGCGACAGGATGACCGCATGCCCATCCGGCGCCGGGACGGGCGCACGCCGCCAGAGCACCAGAGCGATGAGCCCGATCACCAGCGCCAGATAGAGCGGATTGCGTGTCAGCGTCAGGATGACGACGATCGCGGCGATCCACGCCGTCCACGCCAGCGGGTGAAAGGTGCGCGGTTCGTGAAACCGAGTTTCTTGAAGAAACTCGGTTTCTGCCTCTGGCGCAACCTTCGCCCCTGCCTGCTCGGTCAACCCGGCATCCATTCGCCCTCCGCGTCGGCCGCCGGTGCGTACGTAAAGGCAAAGCGCGCCTGGAAGCGACGCAGCACGCGCAACACCGCCGTGCCGGTGACCGCCACCAGGACGAAGTTGCCGGCCATGCGCGCCACGTCCCACCACAGCGACGTCACCGCGTAAAAGACAAGATAGCGCTGCACCGTCGCCCACATGCCGATGCCCGGCTCCCAATACATCTGCGCCGAGCCGACGGCAAAGGGCCAGAACCAGATGTTCATGATCGCACCGTAGAGCAACCCCCAGTAGCCGGCAAAGACCGCCACAACCCACACCTCGCCGCGCGCGCCTGGCCCGCCCAGCAGCCGCACGACGGGCCGGCAGAGCGGCGCACTCAGCCCGATCCAGCCGGCGGTGAACATCTGGTAGGGCAGCCACGGGCCGACCGCACCCGTCACTAGCGCCGAGACGAGCAGCGTCAGCGCGCCGAGCAGGAAACCGAAGCCGCCGCCAAAGACGTAGCCGCCAAAGACGATGAGCGGGAAGATGGGGCTGAAACCGCCCGGTCCCGGCACCGCCACCTCGACAAAGCGCAGCGTCGCGTTGATCGCAACCAGCACGCCCAGAAGAGCGATGGCCTTGGTGCTCACCGCTTCGCGCTGCACCTCGAGCAGCAGCACGGCAAAGCAGATGCCCACCAGCAGCGTCACCATCAGCGCGCTGTCGCCGGCATGGGCCAGCGTACCCGATGCGTTCTTGGCCACCTCGGGCAGCCAGAAGGGGTAGAGAAAAGCCGCGATGCCGACGAGGCTGGTTAACGTATAGGTCAGCACGGTGATGGCGCGGTTCACGCTCGATTCCCTTTTTCCCGCCGGCGCAGCAAGGCCGCGGCCAGCGCCGCCAGCGGCACCACCACAGCCAGCCCAAGCACAACGCCCAACACCGCCACCGGCTTGATGCCGCTGCTCGCCTGCGGCGCCGAAACCGCCTGACCGGACACGGCAGCGGTGTCGCTCCCTGGGTCAGTCGCCGGACGCAGTTCCGTCGGATGCGGATCAGTTACGGGCGTGATTATCAGCGTCACGCTCGCTCCAGCACTGACCTCCGTGCCCTCTGCGCTCTCCGTGGTGAGTTCTTCCTTTTCTGTGGTGCAGACTTCTTCAAAGGTCAGCGCCGGCGGCTCTTCCGCCCGTTCGACCGTCCCTTCGCCCCAGCGCCAGCCGTCGACGTCGCCGTCGCGCACGGTCGAATTACCGGCGCCCAGGTTGCTGTACGTCCAGCCTTCGTCGCCCAGCCGCCAGTACGACCAGTAGATGCACGAGCTGCCTTCGCACTGGCAGAAGCACGACTCCTGCGGATAGCCGCAGCCCTCGCCGTCAAGCCGGCAAATGGTGGCGCCCATGCTGCTCGCTTCCATCGCCACGTCCAGCCCGCTGCGCACGAGCAACTCGGCGCCGGTGATCGATTCCTCGGCAAAGGCGACGCACTGGGTGGTCACACTGCCGTCGCCGTGCACGATGACCAGCCCGGCCTGCGCGCCATCTTGCGCGGCGAGCGGCGCGGCGCTCAGCAGCAAAGCGGCCAGCGCGAGCAGGGCGGCAAGATAGAACGCGGATGGCGCGGATTGGGCGGATGCGCGCGGATTTTCCTGCGTTTCACTTGCCGCCAGATCGATGGGCTTGATTGCCCGGGACCTACGGCTGTGTTTCAGCGTTCGCTCCTGCCGGCATGGCACATGCGCCGCCTGTGTCGCCGGCGGCCGGCGGTTCGCACGCCGCGGCTTCGTTCACAAGACGGACGCGGCGCGCGGCACATGCCTCCAGTTCGCGCACCGTCGCCGGGTAGGATTGGCCGAGCAACGCCGGCACGGCCTGCGCCGTGGCCAGCAGGTTGCTGCCGGTGTTGGCCTGCCACTCGAAACTGCCGTCGGCCAGTTGCAGGCCAAGCAGGTAGCGCACCGGCGTCAGCCCATCGACCGCCCATTCCTCGCCCGCCGGGTCGCCGCCTGCGGCCAGGATCGCCTGGATGGCGTAGGCCGTGGAGTTGGCGTCGGCGCCGTACTCGGGCGTCTTCGGGTCATAGACGATGCCGCCCGTCTCTACCTGGGCGCTCTTGAGAAAAGCCAGCGCATCGACGATCGCCGTGGCGCTCACTGGCTGGCCGGCGGCGATCAGGGCCTGGATGGCGACGGCGGTCGTGTTGGTGTCGGCGCCGAAGCCGGCCTGCCATTCCCAGCCGCCATCCTCCTGTTGCTGGCCGAGCAGCGTATCGACGGCCGCGGCCGGGATCGTTTCGCTGACCGCAGCCGCGCCGAGGATGCCCCAGGCGTTGAAGCCGCTGTCGGGCGAGTAGGCGCCGAGCGTGTCGCTGTAGTAGAAGGAGGGCGAGACGCTGCGGTTGGTGCGGCAGGCGTCGGCCGCCGCCGCGCCGATGGCCAACTTGCCCGCCGCGGCCACGTTATCGCGGCTGAAACGCGTGGCGCGCAGCAGCAGGTAGTTGTCCAGCGCACGGCGGCCATCACTCGGCTTCCACGTGGCCGCATCCTCACGGTTGGCGCCCAGCGCCATGAGCACCTCGACGGCGCCGCCCGTGCTGTCGCCAAAGCCGCCGGTCGTAGGGTCCTGCTGGCTGCGGAGCCACTCGAGCGCGCCGGCGGCAGCGATGGCCTGGTCGGCCGGCGCCTGCACGCTGCCAAAGGCGCCCCAGCGCCACCCCTCGATCGCGCCCGTCGTCGAGATTTCGGACGAGGACGCCCCCACCGGGTACCCCTGCCAGGCCGTGCCATCCCAGAAGTTGTAGCCCCAGAACTCGTCGGCATTGCAGAAGCAGTTGTCGGCCGGGCAGCCGATG
Organism: Caldilineaceae bacterium; assembly: GCA_020634815.1. GTDB lineage: Bacteria > Chloroflexota > Anaerolineae > Caldilineales > Caldilineaceae > Caldilinea. The sequence continues at coordinate 25,050 of JACKBA010000040.1, forward strand.
CCCTCGATGGCGCAGACGGCCGGTCCGAAGCTCGTCTCGGCGACGGCGAGGTCGAGTCCCGAGGCTTCCAACATGACCAGCCCCGACACCGTGTCGGTGAAGTCCACCCACCGCACGATGCTGCGCTGGTCATCGAGTTGCACGACGACGGCGGCCGTGCTGACCGTGCCGGTATGCTCGCCGTGCGCCGCGATCGTGGCCGTGTCGCGCACGACGTGGAATGCCTGGGCCGCCGCCGCTGGCGACAACAGCCACAGCACAGCAACCAACAGGGCGACCGGGATCGTCCCGACCGCCGTCATGTAGATCTGGCGTTTCATTCTTCCCCACTCCTCTGCAAACAAAAACACCTTCTCGGCGGATCGAGAAGGTGTTGGTGATCAATCAGTCAATCAACGGCACACCCCACTCCGCGAGGGCTGACACGGAAACGCACAGGCGGTCGACCTGACTTCCGGCCGTGAAGGGCCGGTCACAGTTGCGGGACAGTGCCGGACTTGCACCGGCTTCGCCTTTACTACCCGCCCCTTCCGAGGCAGCGGGTACCTGTACTGCTGCGCTATTCAGTTGGTCTGAGTATATGCTTCACGGCGACGGTTTGTCAATCTCGAGCGCATCTTCGGATCGGCGCCGGGTTCTGCCGAGATCAGCGTCGACACGGCGCGCCGGTCAACGGGTCAGCGCCGCCACGATCTGCGCGGCATCATAGCGCATCATGTCGATGTAGGTCGGCGCCGGGCCGGCGGCGTCGCTCAGTGAACCCGTGTAGAGCGGCACGATCGTCGCGCCCGTGTCCGCAGCAATCTGCGCGGCAACGTCGGGGTTGACCGTTGTGTCCACGAAGATCGCCTGCACACCCTCCTGCGCGATCTGCGATTGCAGCGCGGCCAGTTCCTGGGCTGACGGCGACGCAAGCGTGCTGAGTGAGGGGACGACCGAGCCGACGACCGTGAAATCGTAGGCCCTGGCCAGGTAGCCCAGGCTGTCGTGATCGGTGACCAGCTTGCGACGCTCGGCGGGAATCGCGGCGAAGGTGGCGACAAGTTCGTCGTGCAGGCCGGCCAGTTCAGCTCGATAGGCGGCGCCATTGGCGGCAAAAGTGTCGGCGTTGGCCGGGTCGAGCGCAGAGAGCACGGCTACGGCGTTATCGGTCCAAATCACAACATTGCGCGCATCCATCCACGTATGCGGATCGGCGCCGGCGTGCTCGTGCTCGTCGCCGGAAGCCGGCTCCTCCTCGTGATCTGCGCCAAATTCGATGGTCTCGACGCCGGCGTTGATTGACACCACGGGAACATCGCCAAGACTGTCGAACACCGCCTGCATGGCCTCTTCCAGATGCAGGCCATTGACCAGCACGACGTGGGCATCGTTGAGCCGGCGCATGTCGTCGGGTTTTGCCTGGTAGCTGTGCGGATCGGCGCCGGTCGGCAGCAGTTGTGTCAGTTCGATGGCATCGCCGCCCACATTGCGCACAACGTCGCCGATGAAGTTCGTCGTCACCACGACACGCAATGTCTCGCCATCGGCAAGAGCGACGGGCGACAATGGCGGCAGTGCCTCACCCTCGTGGTCGTCACCCTCTGCGGCATGGGCCGCTTCCGCTGCCGGCGGCTGCTGCGAGCTGCCGGGCATGGCTCCGCTACACCCAGCCGCGGCAAAAATCAACAGGAGCAGTAGCAAGAAAGACAATCGGTTGCTGGCAAGATTCATTGAACCATCCTCCGAGGCACGATTCCTGCGGTTTGCATCATGCAACCGCGCGTTGATTCACACAATCAAATGAGACGAAATCTCATTTACAGCGAGTTTAGCGCGCGTATCCGCTCTTGTCAAGACACATCTCACATGAATTGGCTCTTTGTGGCTGGAATTCGTGGCTACTGAAGGGCGTGGGATGAATGCGTCAGCTAGCGCCGGTCGTCTCTTCGCCGCAGCAGTCGGCACAGAGACCGTAGAATTCGAGGAGGTGGCTCTTGATGCGAAAGCCGAAACGCGCTTCGAGTTCGCGCTCCATGCTGTCGGCAACACATTGTTCGAAGTCGAGGATACGCCCGCACTGCGAACAGACGAGATGATGATGGCCGCCCTCTGCCCGGATATAGGTCGGACCGCTGTCGCCGACGTAGATAGGACGCACGATACCGAGATTGGTGAGCAGTTCCAGCGTACGGTAGACGGTGGCGCGGCCGGTCTGCGGGTGAATGGCCTGTGCCTGGGCGAGAATTTCGTTGGGATTCAGATGCTCGCCTTCGCGCTGGATGACCTCCAGTACAGCAAGGCGCGGCGGCGTGATCTTATAGCCCGCTTCGCGCAGGCGATCAATCAATTCCGGCGACATTTCGTGAGACATCTTGCCGTCATCTTATCACGGCATGGGTTGAAGCGACCAGTACCCCAGGTAGATGGCGGCGGCGACGAGTAGCAGGATGATGCCGACGACGGCTGCATTGGCGCTGAAGTTGAGGGCGCCGGTGAGATCGCGCATGCTCTGGTACGTACGGTCGCGCAGCGAGTCGGGCATGACCGAGCGGCTGTAATGGTAGCGAAGATCCGCTGCCGCCGCGCGGCCGCCGATAGCCGACGTCGTGGCGAGCGCGAGCGGCGCCAGGGCCACCAGCGCCAGCGCGTTGACATAGTCCAGGAGCGAGCGCCAGCCCAGCAGCCAGGCCACCACGGCAGCGATGAGCGCGAAGATCAGCACCCAGATCGCAACATGTACGAGCCCGAGCAGAAACGAGTGTCGAGTGCTTTCGGTTTTTGGTCCCATGCCCGATCCTCCAGCCATGTTGCAGTCCAGTGAATGCTGACGTCGAGTATACGGCGACAGGGCGGGTGCTCCCTGACATTTTACCGCCGTCACAGTGACCTGGCGACGAACAGGCTTGACGTGCGACCAGCCAGGCGCGATCAGGGCAGCCACTGCGGGCGCTGGCCGGGGCTTATCACCTGCCATTGCTCGCCGGTCGCGACGTCCATCAGCCAGACCGAGATGACGATGTCCGGCCCTTTGAGCGGGAAGCGGTGATAGAGCAGGTAGCGCCCATCCGGCGACCAGGCCGGCGGCCCGTGGTCGATGGCGCCGTCGTCGGTCAGCGGCCGCGCATCGCTGCCGTCGGCGCGCATGATCCACAACTGCTTGCTCAGCGTCGCGCCGGGGCCGTCGTTGATGTTGCGCCGGAACGCGATCCATTCGCCGTCGGGCGACCAGACCGGCGCGCCATCTTCCACCGGCGACGTTTCGCCACTGAGGTTGACACGAGTATCGGCGATCGGGTCAACCAGGAAGAGGTGGATCGATACACGGTCGCCGTCGACACGTTGCTCGTTCATGACGAACTGCGTGGCCCCAGGTCGCCAGACCGCTGCTTCGCCGGTCTGCGTGGGGTAGAAGCGTTCGTCGCCGCTCTCCAGGTTGTAGACGCCGATGCCGACGAAATCGGGCGAGAGGTAGGTGATCCACTGACCGCCGTTCGCCCAGCGCGCCTCGAAGCCGAGCTTCTGGCTGTCGCTGAAGACGGGCGCCGTCTCGCCGCTGGCAACGTGCATGATGTAGAGCCGCGGTGGGTTGACGGCCGCCGCACCGAAGTCGTTGGCGTTGCGCTGCGAGAAGAGCAGCAGTTCGCCATCCTGCGACCACGACGGGCTGCTACAGAAGGCGTTCGGGCAGGCGAGCAACTGCTCGGGCGCGGCGGCTCCCGGCGCAAGCGCCCAGAGATCGCTGGTGCCCGCATCGGTGAGCGCCGAGTAGGCAATGCGCCCGTCCGCTGGCGACACGGTAAAGTCCCAGATGCCGCTGGCGGCGTCGGTGATCTGATTCACCGAGTTCTCATTGCTCCCAGCCCCGCCTGGCTGCGGCAGCGGTGTCGTGAAGAGTTGCTCCTTGCCATCGACGACGCGCGTGAAGAGCGCCTGTGCGCGGCCGGTAGCGAAGCCCCACTCCAGCGCGCGGGTGAGCGTCCGCCCGTTGGCGCCGCTCACGCCGGGAGCGATGCGTGCGCGATAAAGCGTGTCCGGCGCCAGCGATTCGGGGACAAAGGTAACGGTGGCGCCGTCGACGATGGTCTGGCCGGCGGCCGGCGGGTCCAGGCTGACGGAGACCGCGCCATCGGCCAGCGGTTGGTCGAATTCGACGACAATGTGCCCGCGCGTCGAGACGCCGGCACTCCCATCGGCCGGTGTCACGGTGACCGCTTCCAGGCCGACCTGGTCACCGCGCCAGATGAGCAGCAGGATCAGGAGCGCAGCGCCGGCCGCAACGCCCAGCACAGTGAGGTCGAAGCGGCTCAGGCGGCGGGCACTCGGTGCAAGGGACATGGCTCAGAAAGGGTGGATTGGCGCCGGCTCACGGATAGAGATAGGGCTGATCGGGCATGGCGACGGGCGTCACGCGTTGGGCAGACAGGATGGGCAGGGACGCGCCGTCAAAGACGCCGGGCTGCAAGATGCCCTCTACGCGCACCCAGGCATCGTTCTCCAGCGTGGCGCCATCAGGCCAGCGCACGACCATGGTGACCACGTTGGCGTCGGCCACGCAGCAACTGACGATGAAGCGGTTGACCATGAACTGGCTCTCGTCCAGCCGCTCATCGTGATAGACGAAGCCGACGACGTCAACCGGCTCGCCGGCAAAGGCTTCCGCCGCGTTAGGCGACGCCGAGAAGGCGTGCAGCCAGTCGAGCAGATTGCGGTCGAGCGAGCTCTTTTGCGCGGCGGCGCGCACGGCAGCCGGCAGGACGTTGCGTGGCTGCGATGCGATGTTGATCTCGCGATTCTCCATGGCGGCGGCGCCCAACGGCCGCGGCGGGATAAGCACGCCCAACACGACCGGCAGGACGACCAATGCCAGTCCTGCCCACGTCAGGCGGTGATGCGTGTGCGGCTCGGCCGCGTCGTGCGCGTGCACATGCTCGTGGTCGAGATCATGCGCGTTGGGCTCGTGCTGGCGTCCAACCGGTCGATAGCTGATGGCGACGAGCACCAGCCCGACAATGGCAAGCACGGTGTAGATCATGAAGCGCTGGTTGATATAGAAGAAGAGCGTGCCGTCAGCCAGGCGCGTGTAGAGAAAGAGGGCGAGCCCAAGCAGGATCAGCGCTTTGACGGCATTTTGGAATTTAGGGCGGTTGATGAGATTCATGCGATCACTCGGTTTACCAGCCGATATTCAGATTCCACCAGATGCCCATGAGCATGGAGAGCAGCATGGGCAGCAGGATCAGATATGCGACGGCGCGCCGCTGGAAGACACCCAGGAACATGAGCGAACTCTTGATATCGACCATGGGGCCGAAGACCAGGAAGGCGAGCACGGAGCCGGTGGTGAAGGTGCCGGCGAAGGCCAGCGCCAGGAAGGCGTCGACCGTGGAGCAGACGGAGAGCACGAAGGCCAGCGCCTGCATGACCAGCACAGAGACGACCGGTCCCTGCCCCACAGCGAGCAGAGCGCTCTGCGGCACCAGCGTCTGCATGGCGGCGGCCAGCATGGAGCCGGCGATGAGATAGCGCACCATGTCGAGAAAGTCGTCGCCGGCCAGGGTGAATGACTGAGTGAAGCGCTGGCCGAGCGGCGCTTTGGGCTGGTGATGGTCATGGTCGTGAACCGCGCAGCAGGCATCGGCATGCGCCTGGCAGACGGCCGGCAGGAGCACCTCTTCGGGCGTCGCCCGGCTGAAGAGAAAGCCGACGACGACCGCGATGAGAAAGCTGAAAACGATGCGCCCGACAAAGACCGCGCCCCAGCCGAAGGCACTGTAGGTACTGAGCATGACGACCGGGTTGACGACCGGCGCCGCCAGCAGAAAGGCGATGCCGATGGAGAGGGGCAGTCCCTTCTCATAGAGCCGGCGCACGACGGGCACCACGCCGCACTCGCACACGGGAAAGACGATGCCCATGACGCCGCCCACCATGGCGCCGGGCAGCGCGGCCTTGGGCAGATAGCGATCGATGGCCGACTGATCCACGAAGACGGCGATCAGCCCGGAGACGATGGAGCCGGCCAACAGAAAGGGCACGGCCTCGATGAAAATGCCCAGGGAAATTGTGACGAAGGTCTGGATGCGCTGGTAGAGATAGGGCAGCCCCTGTCCGCTGACCACGACATCGTAGAAGATGGCGATCAGCGCCAGCGCGCCCAGTGCCAGTGTGAGCGCCCAGCGCAACCATTGGCGGCGGGGGACAGAAGCCTGTGAGTCGGCGGGCGGCGGCGCGGCGGGGCTGATGTCATCCGGCGCGGGCCTGGTCGGGTCGACAAACATGGCGCGATTGTACGTCAACGCGGCTGGATCGAGAAGAATGACCGGCGCCGCGCCTGCCGGGAAGTGACAGGTGAGCGGCGCCGGATGCAAGGCGGCTGCCCTACGCGATCGCTACTGTTCGCTCCAGTCGCGGTCGCGCGTCACGTAGATGAGCGGCATGCTCACGACCGAGACGGCGTACTTCAGGATCAGATTGAAAAGGAAGATCTGCCAGATCACATCCCACGGCAGGACGCCGGCGAAGGCGCCAAGCGTGAAGATGAGGTTATCCACCGGCACGCTGACGCTGTTGCTGACGAGCACGCGCGCCCACTGGTGGCGGTGAGTGATCTTGGTGACGAACCAGTGATAGACCTCGGTGTCGACCAGTTCGCTGACGACCATGGCCACGATGGAGGCGACGACGATGCGGCCAAGCAGGCTGGCATCGAACACCGCGTTCCATTCGGTATTCAAGCCCCACGACGGATCGCCTGGGACATTGGCCACCCACCACAGGTAGAGCGCCGTAAAAAGATTGACCACCGCCGACGCAACGATGAGTGTCTGCGTGTTGCGCTTGCCGATGGTCTTGTGCGCCACATCGCGCAGGGTGAAGGTGATGGGGTAGATGAAGGTGCCCATGTCCACCGCCAGGCCGAAGACGATACCGATCTTCAAGCTGGCGATATTGGACAGGAGTTGGGCACCCGTGTAGGCTGCGATGGCAACGACTGCCGCCGTGCTCATGGTCACCGCCGCCGCATGGGCCAACTCTCCATTCCGGGATGTTCCGGTTGCTTTGACTGCGTCTTGAACGCTCACGCTACACTTCTCCTCTGTTTTGGTAAGGCGGGAACTGCGACCGCCATGAAAAAAGACGAAACGAAAGTGTAGCCGCAAAGACGCAAAGACGCAAAGGAAGCGCAAAGAATTCGGGAAGGATTTATGAGCCGTACCCTGGTAAAGCTTACAACTGAAGAGGAACGAATTGGCAAGTTGGTGGTCGATTCGGCCTATACTGTACATCGGGGACTTGGGCCGGGCTTGCTGGAAAAGGTCTACGAGCTCTGCTTTTGTCACGAATTGGCGAAACGCGGGCTACGCTTCAGCCGGCAGACAGACGTGCCGATCGTGTATGATGGGATTCTGTTTTCCGAAGGATTGCGCCTCGATGTGTTGGTCGAGGACCTTGTTGTCTGCGAACTAAAGGCTGTCGAAGTGATGCAGCCGCTCTTTCTTGCGCAAATCATGACGCAGTTGAAGCTAACCGGGAAGCACCTCGGTTTCTTGATCAACTTTGAAGTTCCGCTGATCAAAGACGGAATCCGACGCGTTGTACGCTAGCAACGCGTCGAATGCCGGCCAACAGATGGAGATATCATCAGCACTTTTCGATATTTCCTTTTCTTTGCGTTTTCTTCGCGCCTTTGCGTCTTTGCGGCCAAAACAATCTTGTGAGACTTTCTGATGCCTAAGAGAACTGACTTATCTTCCATCTTGATTATCGGGTCCGGGCCGATTGTGATTGGCCAGGCGTGCGAGTTTGACTATTCGGGCGCGCAGGCGTGCAAGGCGCTGCGTCAGGAGGGGTACCGCGTCATCCTGGTCAATTCCAACCCGGCCACGATCATGACCGACCCGGAGCTGGCCGACGCCACCTACATCGAGCCGCTGACGGTCGACGTGCTGGAGAAGATCATCGCGCGCGAGCGGCCCGACGCGCTGCTGCCCACCGTGGGCGGGCAGACCGGGCTGAACCTGGGCGTGGCGCTGGCGGAGCAGGGCATCCTCGACCGCTATGGCGTGGAGTTGATCGGCGCCAACCTACGCGCGATGCAGGTGGCCGAGGATCGCGAACTCTTCAAGGATGCCATGACGGCCGTCGGGCTGGAATCCCCGCGCAGCGGCGTCGCCCACAACCTGGAAGAAGCGCGCCAGATCGCGCAGGAGATCGGCCGCTACCCGATCTTCATCCGCCCCAGCTTCACCCTCGGCGGCAGCGGCGCCGGCACCGTCTTCACGCCGCACGAGTTCGACGAGAAGGTGGCCTGGGGGCTCAAGGAGAGCCCGGTGCACACCGTCCTGGTCGAGGAGTCGCTCATCGGCTGGAAAGAATACGAGCTCGAGGTCATGCGCGACGCGGCCGACAACTTCGTCGTCGTCTGCTCCATCGAGAACCTGGATGCCATGGGCGTGCACACGGGCGACAGCATCACCGTGGCGCCGGCGCAGACGCTCACCGACAAGGAGTATCAGCGGCTGCGCGACCAGGCGCGGCTGGTCATGCGCGCCGTGGGCGTGGAGACGGGCGGCAGCAACGTGCAGTTTGGTGTGGACCCGGCCAGCGGTCGCGTCGTCATCATCGAGATGAACCCGCGCGTCTCGCGCTCGTCGGCGCTGGCCTCCAAGGCCACCGGCTTCCCCATTGCCAAGCTGGCCGCCAAGGTGGCCGTGGGCTACACGCTGGACGAGCTGCGCAATGACATCACCCGCCAGACCGTGGCGGCCTTCGAGCCGTCCATCGACTACGTGGTGGTCAAGGCGCCGCGCTGGGCCTTTGAGAAGTTTCCCGGCGTGGACCGCGAGCTTGGCCCGCAGATGAAGTCGGTCGGCGAGGCCATGGCCATCGGCCGCACCTTCAAGGAGGCGCTGCAAAAGGCGGTACGCAGCCTGGAGATCGGCCGGGACGGACTCGGCCCCATGGAACGCGATGCCGACGGCCACTTCAAGGGCTACGATCCCGGTACGGCGCTGCACGATCTGCTGCGCACGCCCAACCGCGACCGCCTCTTCGCCGTCTATGAGGCGCTGCTGTCCGGCGAGCACCAGGCCACCGTTGCCCAGCTCACCGGCTATGACCCGTGGTTCGTGGCGCAGATGCAGGAGATCGCCGACTTCGAGAATGAGCTGGCAGCGCTCGATAGTGCCACGCTGCGCAAGGCCAAGCGGCTGGGCTTTTCCGACCGGCAGTTGGCGAGAATCGCAAGTCGGAGATTGGAGATCGGAGATTGGAGATGGGAGATTGGGAGAGGGGGGGATTCCGAAATCTCCAATCTCCAATCTCCGATCTCTGAACTGCAAATCCGCCGGATGCGCGCCGACCTGGGACTCATCCCCACCTACCACCAGGTCGACACCTGCGCGGCGGAGTTCGAGGCGTACACGCCCTATCTCTACAGCAGCTACGAGAGCGCGAGTGAGGCGCCGCCCAGCGAGCGGCCGAAGATCATGATCCTGGGCGGCGGGCCGAATCGCATCGGCCAGGGCATCGAGTTCGACTACTGCTGCTGCCATGCCGCCTTTGCGCTGCACGATCTCGGCTACGAGACGATCATGGTCAACTGCAATCCGGAGACGGTGAGCACCGACTACGACACCTCCGACCGCCTCTACTTCGAGCCGCTGACGCTGGAGGATGTGCTCAATATCGTAGACCGCGAGGGGCGAGGGGCGAGGGGCGAGTTCGGCGCGCCATCCATAAATTCCACTGTCGGAGCCGGCGACATGGTGGACGACGACACGGGCGCGTCGCCCCTCGCCCCTCGCCCCTCGCCCCTCAAAGGCATCATCGTTCAATATGGCGGGCAGACGCCGCTGAACCTGGCCGCAGCGCTCCAGGAGGCCGGCGTGCCGATCCTGGGCACGTCGCCCGACGCCATCGACCTGGCCGAAGATCGCGACCGCTTTGGCGCGCTGCTGGAGAAGCTCGACATCCCGGCGCCGGCGCACGGCTCGGCGCGTACGGCCGACGAAGCCGTGGCCGTGGCCGAGGTCATCGGCTACCCGGTCGTGGTGCGGCCATCCTACGTGCTGGGTGGGCGCGCCATGGCCATTGTCGACGGCGAGGAGAATCTGCGCCGCTACATGGCCGAAGCGGTCAGCGTCGTGGAAGGCAAGCCCATCCTCATCGACCAATTCCTGGAAGATGCCTTCGAGGTGGATGTGGACGCCATCTGCGACGGCGAGCGGCTGGTGGTGGGCGGCGTCATGCAGCACATCGAAGAGGCCGGCATTCACTCGGGCGACAGCGCGTGCGTGCTGCCGCCCTACAAGATCAGCCAGTATCACCTGAGCATCATCCGCGAGTACACGGAGAAGTTGGGGCTGGCGCTGGGCGTGCGCGGGCTCATGAACGTGCAGTATGCCATCAAGGATGACGTCGTCTACGTGCTGGAGGTCAACCCGCGCGCGAGCCGCACGGTGCCCTTTGTGAGCAAGGCGACCGGCGTGCCGCTGGCCAAGCTGGCCGCGCGCGTCATGGCCGGCGAGACACTGGCGGAGATCGGTCTGCTGGCCGAGCCCGAACTCGACGGCTTCTTTGTCAAGGAGGCCGTGCTGCCGTGGAAGAAGTTCACCGGCATTGACGCGCTGCTGGGACCGGAGATGCGCTCCACGGGCGAGGTCATGGGGCATGCGTCATCCTTCGGCCACGCCTTTGCCAAGAGCCAGCTCGGCGCCGGCACGGGGCTGCCGCTGGAGGGTGGCGTGCTCATCACCGTCAACGACTACGACAAGGGCAGCGCGCTCAAACTGGCGCGCGATCTGCATCGCATGGGCTTTGCGCTCTACGCCACCGAGGGCACCGGCGCCTTCTTCGAGCGGGCCGGCATGCCGGTGACGATTTTGGAGAAGGGCAGCAGTGGCGTGCCCGGCTACTCGACGCTGGACGCCATGCGCGACGGCAAGGTGCAGCTCATCGTCAATACGCCACTGGGCCCGAACGCGCGCGAGGACGGCGTCAAGATTCGCCGGCTGGCTACGCGCATGGAGATCCCGCTGATCACGACCCTCTCGGCGGCGACGGCGGCCGTCAACGGTATCCGTGCGCTGCGCCAGAAGGAGTTGCGCGTGCGCAGCTTGCAGGAGCACTACGGGCTGAGCAAGGCATGAGCTGATCACGGTGATGTGCCGCGCCAGGCTATGGCGCGGCACATCAGGAATGCAGGGTGCGTTCGAGCCCCGCGTGCAGCAGGCCGGCCAGCAGCGGATTCTTGCGCACCGGCAGCGCGGTCATCCAGCGTGCCAGCAGCGCCGCGTGGCCGGCCATCTCCTCCTCGCTGTGCAACGCCAGCCACAGGGCTTGCAGGCGCAGCGCCCCGGCCATGGTCGTCTGTAGGAGGCTGCGATTGGGCAACCCGTCGATCTCGCGCAGCACGACGCCGGTCAGTGCGGCAGTGTTCACGGTGCTATCGCCGCTGCGCGCGGGCTGCAAGGTCGACCACACCGCCGTTGCCCAGCCGACCCACCCGGCAAAAATCGGGTGTTCGATGAGCGCGCCGGCTGCGGCTTCGAGCGCGGCAACGTCCGGCTGCTCCAGGCCGGTCGTGATCTCCTCGGCCAGGAACGGGGCCAGCGATTCGGGCATCTCCGCCGGCGCAAATTGCCAAAGCAGGTCATTGTAGAGCTTGTACTCGCCCGGCAAATCGGCCTGGGCATCACGTGCCCACCAGGCATCCAGCGTGCGGCTGACCAGCGCGCGCCCCACGTCGAAAGGAATCTGGAGCAACAACGCCGGCTTCCCGCCCCCATTGTCGAAGTTCACCAGATCGCCAACCTTACCGTGGGAGGGGAGCTGCGTCTGCTCCATCGTTTCGACGCCGGAAAATTGCAGCACACCGTCCGCCGGCGCAAGCACGAAGGCAAGCAGTGCGCCATCTTCGCGCGCGGGGTCTGTGACGTCATGCACAAACCACAGCGTCGCAAAGCCGCCGGTATCGGCCGCGCTCAGCAATGCGTGCCAGCCGGCAGGATCGGGTGGCTGGAAACGACGCCCCGTGAACTGGAGCTTGCGCAGGCTGCGCTCGCAGAGTTCGGCCAGGGTCGGGCTGAGCGTCTGCGCCAAAACGTACAGCGCTCGGTGCGCCGCTTCGCCCGCTTCGGCGGCTGCGAGCATGGCAAGACGCTCCACAGCAACGCGCGCGACCTGGTGGCGCTGATCCTGGGCGATGAGCCGCAGCAGTTCGACGCGATCGGCCGGCGCCAGGCGGTCGAGCAGGCCCAGCACCATGAACGCCACGTCCACTGGGTGTTCGGCCATCTGCGTCACATATTCGAGCAGGACATGGCGGTTGGTGCGCCCCTCCTCGATAGCTTCCAGCAGACTCTGGAACGCGGCATCGTCGCTGCCGGCCAGGTCGCCCATGAGCGCCGGCGACACGGTTTCGCCCAGGTAACGCTCGAGGATCAGCGCGGCCGTCGTACGTTGCAACGGTGCATGTTGGCGATCGGCGACGACGGCGCGCAATGGCGGCACGATCAACTCCGGGGGCAGCAGCGCGCAGAGATGGCCGATGCCGCCGCGCACCTGGCTGCTTGTCGTGCCAAGGTTGCGCTGCACCGCCGCCACCAACAGCTCGGCCGAGAAGCGGTCGGCGATGGCGCGCACCTGGTCGACCAGCTCTGCCTCGGCGTGTGTCGCGGCCAGCGTGGCCAGCGCTTCTTCCAACTGGCGGCGCTGTTGAAATGTATTGATAATACGTGGTTCTTCGGCCATGGATGATTCCTGATTCTGACAGGCGGACCGGAACTCGGTCGCTGCCTGGTGCGTACTGACATTATCGGTGCAAACGGAGAGCCGTCAAGCCGGACGGATGCAGGGTGTCCGTCAAGCCGGGCAGCGATGGGCCGGCTCGGAACCGGCCGAAAACCGATGGTACGCGTATTCCTGGCGCCGCTTTGCCCAGTGGTACAATGCAGCAAACGGTTTTCTCACACAAAAAGGAAGATTCCTAATGGCGAAAAGCAAATCGAGTTCCACCAAGAACAAAGACGCCGGCAAGGTCGCAAAGACGCGCCTGCCGCTAGCCGTTCAGGTCTATACGTTGCGCTCGCTGCCGGTCGAGCCGGAGGCTGTGCTGGCGGCCGTGGCCGACGCCGGCTACAGCGGCATCGAGATGGCGGGCACGCTCAAGGTGGAAGCCGAGGAGTTGCGCGACCTGCTCGACAAGTACGGGCTGAAGGTCGTATCGGCGCACGTTGCCATCGACGCGATGGAGAACGATCTGCCGGCGGTCGTGCGCTACCAGAAGACGGTCGGCAACGACACTGTCATCGTCCCCTGGCTGCCCGAGTCTGACCGGTCGCCCAACAAGGAGGGCTGGATCGCGCTGGGCCAGCGCCTGGAACGCCTGGGCCGCCGCGTCAAGAGCGCCGGCATGCGCCTTCTCTACCACAACCACGACTTTGAGATGAAAGTCATCGACGGCAAGCCGGCGATTGCCTGGCTGCTCGAAGGCGCCAGCGCCGATTACGTCGGTTTCGAGCCGGACCTGGCGTGGATCGTTGCGGGCGGGCAGGATGCGGTCGCCATGCTGGAGACCTACAGCGGCCGCGTGCCGCGCGTCCATGCCAAGGACCTGGGCGACAACGACGCCGAGCGCGGGCTGGCCGATGTCGGCGCCGGGCGGCTGGACTGGGCCGCGATCCTGCCGGCCGTGGAAGCCGCGCACGCGGAGTGGATCGTGGTCGAGCACGACTTCCCCACGGATCCGATAGCGAGCATCCAGCGCAGCCAGGCCTTCCTGGCTGAGAAGCTGGGTGCGTAAGGAGCGGTCATGGCACGAACGGCGATGTTTGCGGGACTGGTCTTTGACCAGGAAGAGAACGCACTCGACGTGACGTGGGTGGGCGAGAATGCCTGCTATGTCGTGTACGAGGATGATTTCAAACGCCATGTCGACGCCGCGGCCGTGGACCGCCAGGTGCTGCGCTTCATGCGCGAGCAGGTCGAAGGCAACCGCGACATGGCCGTGAGCGCCATGCTGGAAATGATGGGACGCGACGACCTCTTTACCAAGGTCGCGGTCGAATCCACCATTGACAACATGGAGCAGGCGGTCGGCCAGCCCATCCCCGAGGACGCCCGGCAGTGGCTGGGCATGCTTGGCTTCAAGATCGTCATCGATGAGCAGGGCACGGTCCTCGACATTCAGATGCCGGCCGGCGGCATCGACGAGGGCGACGGCGAGTAGCACAAAACGAGGGCGCCGGGCAGATACCGGCGCCCTCGTCCTTTTCAATTTTCTCCGCGAACGTCTACGTTGCCTGGGCGTTGTTCAGCGCAACGAGGGCCAGCGCGACATTGGCTGCCCACGGCAGCACCTTGAACTCGCCGGCCAGCAGCGCGCGCTCGACGCTCTCCCGATCCAGCAGCAGCAACTCCTGCTCCTCGAGATCGTCGGCGTCGATGGGCTGCTGCCAGCGCGCAGCCGTGGCCAGGAAGAGATGCGCGGTGCCGGCGCCGCGGTTACCGTCGACGGCATAGCTGCCCAGGTGTCGCCAGTTGTCGGCGACGTAGCCGGTCTCCTCCAGCAGTTCGCGCTGCGCGGCGGCCAGCGGTTCCTCGCCGGCTTCGATATAGCCGCCTGTTACGCCCAGGCTCAGCCCCGCAACGGCATATTTCGGCTGGCGAAAGCAGACGAAGTGCTCATCCTCGGTTACAGCCACGACGTTGATATAGTCTGGGCTGATGACCCAGCCCCAGTCCTCGACGACGGCGCCGTCCGGAAAGGCGACCACGTGACTTTCCACCGCCAGAAAGCGGCCGTCGCCCACGGTCAGCAGGTGCGTGCGTTGCAGCGTGCGCGGCCCTTCCATCACTGCATCAACATCTGCTCAAGCGAATCGGCCACCTGCGCGTACATGGGCGACTCGCCGCGGTTGAGGCGAATCTGGCTGGCGACGCGTCGCAGCAAACCGGGATTGACCTCGGCCAGCGCGTTGCTCATGGCGTACCAGAGGCTGCACAACTCCTGCGTCTCGTGTGTGGCGGCGCGCACCGCGATCTCGGCGGGCGTGGTGGCGCTGAGCGACGGGTTGCCGGCGTTGAGTCCCAACTCGCGCCAGGCGTTGACCCAGTAGTAGGAGAGCATGGGGTTAATGAGCCCGCGCATGCGGCTCCACAGCGGGTCGTCCTCCTGCACGAGGAAGAAGAAGGCCAGGTAATAGGGGCGCGAGTGGGCATAGTCGCGGTGGATCTGCGAGAGTTCGCCGGCACGCACCGAGGCGTAGGAGGCCATGTACCAGCGCAGGTCCTCGAGCGTGGCGCCGGGCTCGCCCGCCTCGACGGCATCCCACTGCAGGCGGCAGGCGAGCAGATAGCTGCGCGCCGATGCTGCGAAATCCTGGGAGCGCTGGAGCATGGCGGTCTTTGCCAGCGAACGCGCCTTATCGATCCCGACCTGGATGTTTTCGGGAATCTGGACATTCTCGATGTCGTGGATAATCGGCTGCAGCGCCGGCTCGTCGGCGAAGGGGATGGAGCTATGCCCCGGCAGCATGAAACGCCCGTCGACGGCGACGACCAGGCCGCGCTGCTCCAGATCTTCAAGCAGGTTGTCGATGTACTCCGTGTGCTCGCCGTCGTTGAGCAGGATTTGCGCCAGTTCCACCTTGTCGATGTCGAGACCGGCGTTCACCACGGCGTAGACGAAGCCGGACTCGGCGCGCTGGACAAAAGCCGCTTCGCTGTCGATCTCGGCGTCGAGCCAGACCGGCACGTGCACCGACGCCACCTGCTCCTGGTAGTCGAACGCGCGCTGGCGGAAACCCATCTGCCAGATCTGGCGCAGCGTCGTCTTGCTGCGGATGAGCCCCTGCGTCTCGTAGCGCTCGCACAGCTCTTCCAGCAGCTCGTCGGTGGTGCGTTCGCCCGGCCGTTCGCGCAGCTCGCGGTAGATGTCGCGAAGCACGTCGCGGCGCGTGGCGAAATCGACCGAGGTCATCTTCAGGCGGGTGAAGATCTGGTTGTATTGCTGGCGCAGCGAGAGCTTGACCGGCACAGCAGGCTCGGCCGCGGCCGCGCTCGCCAGCGCCGGCGCCGTGCGGATCGCCTGGCCGTTGGCGTGGCTGCTCGAGGGCCAGGGCCGTGCCTCCCACTCCGGGCCGGGTTCAAAGTCCGGTAGCGCCACGTAAATCTGATTTTCGCGCGCATAGAGCGTCACCAGGTCGGTGCTGCGCTCCAGCCACTCCTTGAACTGGGTGTGGCCGATATTGACCTCGTTGAAGGTCGGCTCCAGCAGCAGCATGGTCTGCTTGAGCTTGGCAGCCAGCACCGGCAGGTCGTCGCGCTGCTCGTGGACGCGCAGTGCCTTGAGCAGCAACTGGCGGGCAGCCTCCTGGTCGGCGGCGGCCGTTTCGCTGAGCGCGTCGTCGACGCCGAATTCACCCAGCGCCGCCTCGATGTAGACGAATTCGTCGCAGGCGCGCACCAGCAGCGGGTGCGTCACGTCGCGCGGGCCGATGCCCAGCGTGTACTTGCCGTACTCACGCAGCTTGGTGACGAGCGGGCCAAAGTCGCTGTCGCCGGAGATGATGACAAAGGTGTCGATCTGGTGGCGCTGGATGGCGATCTCGAGCGCGTCGAGCGCCATGCGGATGTCGGCGCGATTCTTGCCGGCGCGCACGCTGAAGACCTGCAAGAGGTCGACCGCGTTGTTCATCAAGTCCTCGCGGTAGCGGGAGAAGCGACTCCAGTCACCGTACGCGCGCATGATGGCAACGGAGCCGCGCTGCTGGAGATAGGACATCAACGGGGTCAACTCGAAGTCGAGAAATTCCTGCTCCGCCCATAGGGCGATATTTTCAAAGTCCATGAATATGGCCAGTTGGTTACTCATTAGAGTCTCCTTTTTACGTATGAGTGCTCCGCCTGAATGCATCGTCGCCGGTCGTGGAGATGCGCGCAGCTGGAGCGAAGGTAAGGAACTGGTTATGGCGTTCGGGCTGATTTTGATGGTGAGCGACAAGCGCCGGATTTAGGCCATTATCATACCACAGCGCGGCGCAAAGCCCGCGCCGACGCGGACCATCGGCGTACGATCGCTATTTGGCCAAATCTGATGGACGCGCGCCGCCGGCAGCGCGAGTCGCTGCCGCACCGGTGCGGGTCTTGAACTCAAACAAATCGCTAATGAAAACCCAATGACATGCTGACATGGATTCGGTACACTGTGTTTGTCATTATGGCAGCAACGAATCGTCAGGCCTTGATGGAGGTCGACGTAGCGAATAGCTGCAAATCGAGCAAATGACCCGAAAACTACTGGGAGGCATAACAAATCATGGGAAAGATTATCGGTATTGACCTGGGCACCACCAACAGCGTCGTGGCCGTCATGGAAGGTGGCGACCCGACGGTGATCGCCAACGCCGAAGGCAACCGCACGACACCCTCCGTGGTGGCGTTCAACAAGAACGGCGAGCGCCTGGTCGGCATTACGGCCAAGCGCCAGGCAGTGGTGAATCCGGAGAATACGGTTTATTCGGTCAAGCGGTTGATGGGCCGGCGCTATGACGACCCGGAGACGCAGAAGGCACGCAAGATGGTGTCGTACACCATCGCCGACGGGCCGAACGGCGACGCGCGCGTCAACATCCCGATCAAGAGCAAGGTCTACACGCCGCAGGAAATCAGCGCGATGGTGCTGGCCAAGCTCAAGCGGGACGCCGAGAACTACCTGGGCGAAGAAGTGAAGCAGGCGGTCATCACGGTGCCGGCCTACTTCAACGACAGCCAGCGCCAGGCGACCAAGGACGCCGGCCAGATTGCGGGCCTTGAAGTGCTGCGCATCATCAACGAACCGACGGCGGCGGCTGTGGCCTATGGCCTGGACAAGAAGAGCGACGAGACGATCCTGGTCTTTGACCTGGGCGGCGGCACCTTCGACGTCTCCGTGCTCGAGGTGGGTGACGGCGTCATCGAGGTGAAGTCCACCAACGGCGACACCCTGCTGGGTGGCGACGACTGGGACGAGCGCATCGTGCACTGGCTCATCGACGAGTTCAAGAAGGAACAGGGCGTCGACCTGAGCGGCGACCGCCAGGCGCTCCAGCGTCTGCGCGAGGCGGCGGAAAAGGCCAAGATCGAGCTATCCACCGTTACGCAGACGGAGATCAACCTGCCCTTCATCACGGCCGACAGCACCGGGCCCAAGCACCTGGTGGTGACGCTCAGCCGCTCGAAGTTCGAGCAGTTGACGGCCGACTTGCTGGAGCGCTGCAAGCAGCCCTTCTTCAATGCGCTGAAGGATGCCGGGCTCTCCGCCAGGGACCTCCACGAGGTCGTCATGGTCGGCGGTTCGACCCGCATGCCCATGGTGCAGGAACTGGTCCGCCAGTTGACGGGCAAGGAACCACACAAGGGCGTGAATCCGGACGAGGTCGTTGCAGTGGGCGCGTCGGTGCAGGCCGGCGTGTTGGGCGGCGAGGTCAGCGACCTGCTGCTCCTCGACGTGACGCCGCTGAGCCTGGGCCTGGAGACGCTGGGCAGCGTGATGACGGTGCTCATCCCGCGCAACACGACGATCCCGACCAAGAAGACGGAGATCTTCAGCACGGCGGCCGACAGCCAGACGGCGGTGGACATCCACATCTTGCAGGGCGAGCGGCCCATGGCCAGCGGCAACAAGACGCTGGGCAACTTCCGCCTGGATGGGATTCCGGCCGCGCCGCGCGGCGTGCCGCAGATCGAAGTGACCTTTGATATCGACGCCAACGGCATTCTGCACGTGACGGCGAAGGACAAGGCCACGAACAAGGAGCAGAGCGTCAAGATCACGGCGTCGACGAACCTGGCCAACGACGAGGTCGAGCGCCTGGTGCGCGAGGCGAAGCAGCACGAGGCGGAGGACAAGCAGCAGCGTGAAGTCGCCGAAGCTCGCAACACGGCGGACAACCTGGTCTATGTGACCGAGAAGACGCTCAAGGATCTGGGCGACAAGGTGCCGACGAATGACCGTGCCACGGTGGAGAACCTGGTCGAGGAACTGAAGCAGGTCAAGGACACGAGCGATCTCGCCCGCATCCGCAGCCTGACCGAGCAGTTGCAGCAGGCCACCAATGCCCTGGCACAGCAGATATACTCGCAGAGCGGCGAGAACGGCGCCGGACCGGCCGACGGTCCTGGCGGCCCCGGTGCAACCGGCGGCGCCGGCAGCGACGACGATGTCGTCGAAGGCGAGTACCGCACGGTCTAGTCGTCGAGGTTGCTGGACGTTCCGACTGCGGAACGGCACTGAGTTATACATGAGTCAAGGCGGGCGGGGATATCACCTCGCCCGTCTTGCTAAGGATAAGAGATCATGACATATCCATTTGACCCTTACGGCCGTTCGCGGCCGCGCACACGCCAGTCGCCGGCGCCGGGTACGGTCAGCCTGGCCGACTTTCAGAAGCTGCAAGAGATCGCCGAGGAGATCAGCCTCCGCCTGGACAAGGCGCTGGCGGAGAACAAGCAGCTCCAGGGCGAGGTGGATCGCCTGGCGAAGGAAGTGCGTCACAAAACGCAGGAACTCGAGATCAAGAACGAGGCGCTCCGCACGCAGAGCGAGCACCAGAAACAGATCGAGACCGAGCTGGTCTTTGTCAAGGCGGCGCTGGAAGATGAGCGAGCCAAGGCAGCCGAAAATGAGGAAGAGGCAAGCTGGCAGGAGCGCTATCTGCGCCTTCAGGCCGAACTGGAGAACCTGCGCCGGCGTCTTGAGCAACGGGCTGCGGCCGAAAGCGCCGACAACCGCCGCCGAATCCTGGCGGACATGCTGCCGCTGGCCGACCACCTGGATCTGGCCTTGCAGCACCGCCCGCAGATGGACGACGTTCAGGTCGCCAACTTCATCGGCAACATCGACGCCACCCGGCGCGCGTTCCTGGAAACACTGCGGCGCTATGGTGTCGAGCGCATCGAGCCGCAGAATGAAATGTTCGACCCCAACCGCCACGAAGCGATCGGCCAGGCGCCATCGCCCGAAGTGCCGGCAGACCATGTGGCACAGGTCGTCCAGGCGGGCTACGCCGACGGCGAGCGAATTCTGCGCCCGGCGCGCGTGCTGGTCAGCACAGGCGCCGGCGAGTAGTGGGGAAATCGTTGGCTTGAAAGCAAAACGGTTGCTGGCAGGAGCCCAGCAGCATACGGGAGTTGCGTATGGAATATAAGGACTATTACCAGACCCTCGGTGTGTCACGCACCGCGGATGTAAAAGATATCAAAAAGGCTTATCGCAAGCTGGCCCAACAATATCATCCGGACAAGAACCCGGGCGACAAGTCGGCAGAACAGCGCTTCAAAGAGATCAACGAGGCCTATGCCGTGCTCTCCGATGCCGACAAGCGCTCCAAGTACGATCGCTTTGGCGCGCAGTGGGAGCAGTACGAGCGCGCCGGCGGCCGTCCCGAGGACTTCGACTGGGGCCGGTGGGGCGGCGCTGCGCCAGGCGGTGCACCGGGCGGCGGCTACACACGCACCGTCTCGCCCGAGGAATTCGAGCAGATGTTCGGCGGCAGCGGCTTCTCCAGCTTCTTCGAGACGCTCTTCGGCGGACGCGGCGGTGCGCGCCCAGGTACAGGCCGTCGAAGCCCGGGTTACGGCTTTGACCAGGGCGGCTTTGATGGGATGAACATCCCGCAGCCGGCGACAGAGGCCACCGCGCAGGTGACGCTCGATGAAGCCTTCCACGGCACGACGCGCTTGCTGGAGCGCAGCGACGGCACGCGGCTGGAGGTGAACATCCCACGCGGCGTGCAGACGGGATCCAAGGTGCGCATGCGCGGTGCGACGGGACAGGGCGACATCGTGATCAATGTCGATGTGCTGCCCGACGCGCACTATACACGTGAAGGCGACAACCTGCGCATCGCTGTGCCGGTCGATCTCTACACGGCCGTGCTGGGCGGCGAAACGGAAGTCAAGGCGCCGGACAAGACGGTAGCATTGCGCATACCTGCCGGCACGCAGAACGGCAAGGTCTTCCGCCTGCGCGGGCTGGGCATGCCGCATCTGAAGAAGCCCGAGCACCGCGGCGATCTGTTGGCCGTGGTCGAGGTCAAACTGCCCGCCCATCTCAGCGATCGGGAGAGACAGTTGTTCGAGGAGTTGCGCCAGATTCACGCCCGCTGAGCCATGCGCACGACGCTGCAAAGATGGGCGCAGCAGATGAAAACGCAGTTGAGCGCCCTCTATCTGGCCTATCAAGACCCGCGCACGCCCTGGTATGCGCGGGTCTTTGCATTGGCCGTGGTCGCCTATGCCTTCAGCCCCATCGACCTCATCCCCGACATGATCCCACTGCTCGGCTACCTCGACGACGTGATTCTGCTGCCGGTAGGAATCTATATTGCCCTTCGCCTCATCCCGGCGCCAGTCATGGCCGAGGCGCGGCTCCGCGCCGCAACCTCTGGCCAACGGACGCCGGTGTCGAGCGTTGCGGCAGTCGCCGTCATCGCGACCTGGCTGCTGGCGCTGCTCCTGGTCGCAACCTGGCTCTGGCGTCGCTTTCTGGCGCCCACATGACCCCACAACCCTCGCCAATCCTTCCGCGCAACCGCTGCGTATCTTTTCCACGCGCCGGGCGTCTGGAACTACGTACGAATCTATAGCGTAATTTATTGGACGGCTACACGGCGCCTGGATTTCGCAACAGAATTCGTTTGATGTCAGCAAATTGCAAGTTAGCGATCATCCGATAATGGGGCTATAATCATATGTCTTCGCAAGGCCTACATCGCTTTGGCCCCTACACGACAGCCAACGGTCACCTCGCACCCACGAATCGCCGCCATCGCGTGGCGAACACGCCGCAGAAACCACCATTGCAGGTGCGATTGTCGGGGTCACGAATGTACCGGCGCGGTATGTTCGCATGGATGTTACCATTTGGGGGGAGGGAAATCCCCGCGATGTCGAGATACCCACACGCACGCGCTGTGCCTGCTTTCATTGCCATCCTCCTTGCGCTCATGGGTGGCATGTTCGCGTACAGCCGGGCACAAGCACAGGACAGCACCGTCACGGTCAGCCCTGCTGCGCTCAACGGATGGGAAGTAGCCGCCCCGACAGCGGGTAGCACGGTAGCGTTTGTCACCGGCCCGGGGAAACCACCGCTCGGGACCGGCTCGGTCTATGTGACGACCAACTCCGCCGGAACCTTCATGCTGGGCACGCGTGACTATGCCGGCACCCGCCTCAGTCAGATCACGCGCCTGAGCTACTACACCTATCGCAGCCCCGACGATCCCGACAATCGGCCGATCGTGACGCTGCAATTCGACATCGACTTCGACAGCACCGACGGCAACACCCAGCCGCAGGGCCGTCTGGTTTTCGCGCCGAAGCGCACCGGTACGCCCGACCCGATGGGCACCTGGCAGAAATGGGATGCGCTGGCCTGGGACGCGCTCTGGTATGCTACGGTCGCCCCAACCGACCATGACGACTGCACCACGCGCGAGCCTTGCACGTGGTATTCCCTGCTCAAACACTTTCCCAACGCGGCGGTTCATCCAACCGGCGGCCAACTGCTCTTCTTCGCGAGCAACCCTGGCCTCTCAACTGTTCCCGCCAACGCCGATGCCCTGACCGTCGGCATCAGCCAACAGAACACTACCTACGATTTCGAGCCGGCATCCCTGTGCAAAGAAACGTGTTACGTCGACGGCGTCAATGGCAACGACGCGTTCAGCGGAAACTTGCCGGAGCGCGCGCTGCGCACCATTCAAGCGGCCGTGGACCGCGTGCAGTCCGGCGGCACGGTGATCGTGGCCGGCGCGGTCTACCCAGAGAGCGTGTACATCACCCAGCCCGTGACCCTGCGCGGCCCCAACGCCGACGTCTGTGCCAATGATGTCAAAAATCCCGCGCTGCCTGCGACACAGCGGGCCGCCGAAGCCACCTTGGCCCCAGACGCCAGCCCGGCGCTGACCCTTGCGGCGGGCGTCGACAACGTGACGATCGCCGGCTTCCGCTTTGGCGCGCCGGCGTCGGCCGGCATCGTCGCCGATGATGCGCCGGCGCCCGGCTTTGAGAGCATCCGCATCACCAACAATCTGTTCGACCAGGTGGCCGGGCCGGCGATCGACAGTAACCGGGCGGCGCGCACCTCGTGGGAAATTACATGCAACCGCATGCTGGCCGGGACTGGCGTTCAGCCGGCGCTCGTGGCGCTGGTCGCAGGCGAGACCCGCAGCCTGGCCGCAAGCGGCAACTACTTCGACGGCAGCGGCAGCTCGGATTCCACTGCGCTGCTGCTCGACAATGCGGTCGATACGACCGTCACCGCCAACGCGTTCGATGCCTTCACCGATGCCGCCATACGCGTGCGCAATGGCGGCACAAATCTGCTCATCGAGAACAATACGCTGCGCGATAACGTGTTGGGCGTCCACCTGCTGGCGACCGGCGCCACGCCGTTGGCGACCGTCTCCGTCCAGTACAACGGCTTTGACGACATGGGCCAGGCGGCCGTGCGCCTGGAGACACCGCCCGGAGAAGACACCGGCGCGGTCAGCGAGTTACTCATCTGCAACAACCACATGGTGCAAGATGCCGGCCGCATGGCGAACGGCTCCGCGCTAATCGACCTGCGCCTGGCGCCCCTGCCTGAGCAGTCTCACGGCCTGATCACCGTGCGCGAGAACACCGTCGAATTGAGCGGCGAAACGTCCGGGGGCGCCGTTCACGCCATCCGTGCGGCCGGGGCGCTCGGCACACTCGCCATCAAGGGCAACCTGCTGAACGGCGGCAATGTGGGCGGCGCCGGCGATGCCGGGCAGCCGGCATCGAGCGCCATCTATCTGCAGAGCCAGGATGCCGTCGACGGGGCGATCCCCGGCAATGCCATCATCACGATCACGCTCAATCGCCTCGGAGGTTTCGAGAACGGTATCGCCGTCTTTGACCCGGTGGCAGGCGTCGATGGCGGTCTCGCCGCCGCTGCCCAGGTGACCGCAGCCGGCAACGCGATTGCCGGCAACGCGCAGTTTGGTGCGCGCACGGGCGCGGGCGCGCCGCTGCGTGCACCAGGCAACTGGTGGGGCGACGCCTCGGGTCCTGGCGAGATTGGCCCCGGCGCCGGCGATCGGATCACCGAGAATGTGGACTATTGCCCGTGGCTCGATGCCCTGCCGCCCGACGGGCAGGCCGTCGGTCCGGTTCAAAACGTCGACACCGGCAGCTATTTCTGTGCGATCAACGAGGCCGTGAATGCCGCCGAAACGCTCGACGGGCACACGGTTCGCGCCGCGCCGGGACTCTACGTCGAACAGGTCGCGATCACGAAATCGGTGACGGTCACGGGCAGCGGAGCGGGGCAGAGCATCGTGCAGGCGCCGGCGACGCTGCCACCGGCCGCCAGCGTCGACTCCGCCATCGTGACGGTTGCCGGCGCCGAGGTCGCAGCCGAGATCACCGGCTTCACGATTGCCGGACCCGGGCCGGCCGGCGTCTGCGGCAGCATTCGCGCCGGCATCTTCGTGCACAGCGGCGCCGGCGCATCCATTCACGACAACGAGATCGTCGACATCCGCGATGAACCGATGACCGGCTGCCAGCAGGGCATCGCCATCGTCGTCGGCAGTGCGGCGCTGCAAACGACCGGTGCGGCGGAAATCTACGACAACGTGCTGACCGGCTATCAGAAGGGCGCCATCGCGGTCAGCGGCGCCGGCTCTACCGCCACGATCCGCGCAAATCAAATCACAGGCGCCGGGCCGACGACGCTCCTGGTCCAAAATGGGATCCAGGTGGCGAGCGGCGCAACGGCCACGATTACCGGCAACCGGGTGGCCGGCCATTCCTTCACGCCATTCAGCCTCGTCTCGACAGGCATCCTGCTCTTCAAAGCTGATGCCGACACCGCAGGCAACACGCTCGAAGAGAACCAGGTCGGTCTCTATCTGGTCGACAGTTCGGGCAGCCATGATGCCAACTCCGTGCGCGCAACGGCTGAAGGCACGCGCTCGCCCATCTACTGGGGTATCATCGTCGACGCACCGCCGCCCGACCGCATTCCGCAGCCCGGCGACTTCGCCGTTAAGCGTGCGGCTGCGCTTCAGCTCGCCACGGTCAGTGACGTACGCGGCGTCCAGACGGTCACCGTCACCAACAATGAGATAGAGAGCGACAACAGTGCGGGCGGTGTCGGCCTGCAGGCCGATGGCGGCTACGGCGTGCTGGACATCGATCTCACGGCGACGAACAACTTCGTGCGCAACTGGCAGCGCGGCATCTACGTGGTGCAATGCAGCAGCAATTGTAGCGGTGCCGGCTACACCGCAGCCATCTTCCGCCACAACAGCATCACGGGCAACGAAAGCGGCTTCAACAACGGCAACGCCATCGGTCTCGGCGTGGAGGCCAACGAGAATTGGTGGGGCAGCGATACGGGACCGGCGGCGCCCGACAATCCCGGCGGTGCGGGCGACGCGCTGAGCGGCGATGCCGTGTACAGCCCGTGGCTCTGCGCGGGGACCGATAGCGACCCGGCGCCGGGCTTCCAGCCGGATGCGGCTTCCCTGTGCGGGCTGGCGGCACGGTTGATCTTCGATGAACAGCCGGCAGATGCCATCGAGAACGTCACCCTCTCGCCGCAGCCGGCCGTGCGCGCCGTCGACGCAGCGGGCAACCCGGCGCCCGGCTTTGTCGGGCCGGTCACGTTGGCAATCGCGCCGGCGGGCACGGCCAGCCTGGCCGGCCAGACCACGGTCATGGCGGCGCGAGGCACGGCAGTCTTCGGCGACGTGGCTTTCACCGACATCGCGGGCGGTGTCGCGTTGCTCGCCAGCAGCCCAGGGCTGCCGCCACTCTCCGGCGTGCCGCTTGACGTTGTGCCGCAGACCGCCGAACTCACCGTGCGTGTCGTGGTCGACGGCATGGCGCCCGGCGACGGCTGGAGCGTCACAGGCGCATGGGGTACGGCTGAGATTGATGCCGGCGGCGGCGAGGTGCTCTTTGCCGACGTGCGCGCCAATCGGCCGCAGGGCGTGGCCGTTGCGGCAAAGAGCGGCTACACGGCGCGGGTCGAATGCAGCGACGGCAGCCGCGGCGATACAGCGGTCACCCTCAGCCTCGGTTATCAGACATCGACGCTGTGCACCTTCACCATGACCGCGCAGCCTGCATCTGTGACGGTGCGCAAGCAGGTCAGCGGACAGGCGCCGACATCGACGTGGCGCTTTGCCGGCGACCTGGGCGATTTCGAACTGCCGGCCGGCGGCGGCGATCTACGCTTTGCCCCGGCTGCGGGCGTGGTGCAGATCGCCGAGGAACCGAAGCCCGGCTATGACACGGCGGTGGCGTGCAGCAACGGCGCCGCCGGCGCGCAGTCGGCGCTGCTGGCGCTGGCGCCCGGCGAGAACGTTTCCTGCACCTTCGCCGCCACTGAGCAGCCTTCGGGCGCCAGCCTGCGCAAGACCGTGGGGCTGGCGCCCGGCGAGTGCGCCACGTCAAGCGTGATCGCCGTACCGGCCGGCACGACCGTCTATTATTGTTATACGGTCACGAACAGCGGCGACGCACCGCTGGCGACGCACGCGTTGAGCGACAGCAAGTTCGGCGACATCATCCCGGCGTTGGCGCATCCGCTGGCACCCGGCGAGTCCCTGTCGACGGTAGACCTCGGCTACGTGATCAGCGACACGGCGCAGGCGACGGCCGAGACGAGCGCCATCTGGACGGCAACGGCGCCCGAGGGTGCGCAGGCACAGGATAGCGCAGCCGCCGCCGTGAACGTGTTGCGCCCCGCCATCGACGCATCGCTGACGTTGCTCGACGACAAGGGCCACTGCACCACAGATCCTGTCGTCAATGTCGATGAGGGAAGCACGCTGCCGTTCTGCCTCACTATCCGAAATACCGGCGAGGTTGCCTTGAATCGCCATCTCGTTTTGATCGACGAGCTGAACTTGGCCACCATCCTCGACCGCGTCATCGAGCCGGGTGTGACGGAGCACTTCCTGGCAAGCGAGATTGCGGGGCTCGGGTCGATCACCGCCACGGCCACGACCACATACACGGCTAGCATCACATCCACCAACGCACCGGCCGTCGCCAACCGGCACAACGTCGTCTATCCGGCGCCGGAACTCTTCGTTGCCGTGGATCGTGCGGCGTTGGCCGTTTGGGTAGAACCAATTGTGGGAGCAGGACAAGAGAATCGGATATTTTTGCCGTCCGTCGTACGCTAACCCTTCGTTTACCCTTCACCAGGCCCTTGGAGCAATCCAGGGGCCTTCTTTATTGCGTTAATTGTATTTTTTCGTACCCTCCGGACGCTCTACTGTTCGTGTCGAGGCGCATTCCCGCGCAGTTGTTGCGATCCGCAACGACTTGTGGCCTGAACTGTGCTCGCCGCCCAACACCCAATCGGATCAACACGGACCGAACCGGTCCGCACGCCCGTCGCCTCCCGCAACCTGTACCTGGCGTGCAATCCTGGCGCAACGGAGGTGCCTATGTCTGACCGTCCGCAAAACAAGCAATCCTGGCCGCGCGATGTACTCGTCATCGTTCTGGCGCTGGCTGCATTTGGGATCCTTCTGACCACGGCGGCGGCCGTGCTTGGCGTCCTGCCGGCCATGGCCCAGGATGGTGAAGGCTCGCAGGCCTTTCTGCCCGCAATCATCCGCGCCGCAAACACGCCAACTCCCACCCAGCCGGCCACTCCAACCGCCACGCCCACGAGCACACCGGGCGTCCCGCCAGTCATCGACGACGAGTACATCGTGCTGGGCTGGAACGACCTGGGGATGCACTGCTACAACCGCGACTTCAAGGACATTGCCGTGCTGCCGCCCTACAACACTCTGTGGGCGCAGGTCATCAAGCGCGGCGATCCACCCCAGATCATTACCGACACGGTCACGGTGGATTACTCCTTCCCCGACAACACCTATTCGGTCGGCAAGTCCAACTTCTGGGATTTCGACGTGCAGCTCTTTGGCGTCGATCTGCCGCCCAACGTCGGCCTGACGGGCAACGGCATGGCGGGTGAGATGGAGGCAAAGGGCACGCACTTCGCCGCCGAGGGGATCCCGCTCACGGAATTCAGCGACAGCAACCCGACGCAGGCCGATCCCTATCAGCTCGCCGAGGTCGTCGTCACGGGGCCGGGCGGCATCCAGCTTGCGCGCAGCACCGTCGTCGCGCCTGTCTCCACCGAGATGCACTGCGACAACTGCCACAAGGATGGCGGTGTCGAGGGGATCCGCACCGGCAGTGTGGAACAGAACATCCTGGTGCTGCACGATAAAGAGAATGCCGACGAGTATCCGAATGGTCACACCGGCAATCTCATGGACCGCCGGCCCATCCTCTGCGCCGAGTGTCACGCCTCAAATGCACTGGGTGCGCCGGGCGTCCAGGGTATCCCGAACCTGTCCAAAGCCATGCACAAGAAGCATGCCGGCAAGGTGCAGAACACGACCGAGGGCTGCTACAACTGCCATCCCGGACCGACGACCAAGTGCCTGCGTGACGTCATGTCGTCCGAGTTCAACATGGGCTGCACGGATTGTCACGGGAGCATGGAGCAGGTCGCCAAGAACCCGAATCCCTGGCTCAACGAGCCGCGCTGCGACAACTGCCACAAAGATCCCAAGTACGCGCAGAACAACCCGCTCTTCCGCATGTCGACGGGCCATGGCGGCATCTACTGCGAGGGGTGCCACGACAGTACGCACGCCATTGCGCCCAGCTCGCAGGGACGGGACGCCATCAAGTTCGTCGAGTTGCAGGGCCACGGCGGCCCCATCGACACCTGCACGGTCTGTCACGTCACATCGCCGGGAGGCGGCAGCCCGCATGATGTAAAGACGGCAGCCGACTGATCGAGATTTCTACGACACAGAAAAGACCACCCCCGGAGCAACTGATGCTCCGGGGGTGGTTTTGTGGTTCATTTGGCCCTAGCGGTGACCTTCCAGGAAGCGGATAATGGAGTCTGCCCCATTCCCGTTATCCCAGCCTAAGGAGGTTCATGCTATGCACAAGTTCGCACGGTTCAAGCTTCGCAGACCCTTCCAACTCGTGGCAACATTTCTGTTCGGCATCCTCAGCACTGCCGGGCTGGCCATGCTTCTGGGGGCAGCGCTACCTGCCGAAGCGCAGGACGGCCAGGATCTCTACCTGCCGGTGATCAACAAGGAGTTGCCACCCGCTGCCGTGTCCGACTACGTGCTGCTTGGGTGGAACGATCTCGGCATGCATTGCTACAACCGAGACTTTCAAGATCTCGGCGTGCTGCCGCCCTATAACACCCTGTGGGCACAGGTCATCAAGCGCGGCAACCCGCCGGTAATCATGACAGATACGGTGACGGTCACCTATCGTTTCCCGGACAATACCTATTCGGTCGGCAAATCGAACTTCTGGACCTACGCCAAGCAACTCTTTGGCGTAGACCTTGCGCCGGACATGGGGTTGGCGGGCTTTGGTCTGTCGGGTGACATGGAGGCCAAGGCGGATCACTTCGTCGCCGAAGGCATCCCACTGACCGAGTTCAGCGACAGCAACCCCACCGTCCGCGACCCGTACCAGTTGGCCGAACTGGTCGCCATGGATGCCGGCGGTAAAGTCCTGGCGCAGAACACGGTGGTTGCGCCCGTCTCCACCGAAATGCGTTGCGACAACTGCCACAATGACGGCGGCGTCGAGGGCATCCGCACCGGCCGCGTCGAAACCAACATCCTGACGCTGCACGATGAGGAGAACGCCGACGAATATCCCGCCGGCCACACGGGCCGCCTGATGGATCGCCGCCCGGTGCTCTGCGCCGAGTGTCATTCCTCCAATGCCCTCAACGCGCCAGGGGTGGCCGGGCTACCCAGCCTGAGCAATGCCATGCATGAGAAGCATGCCGGCAAGGTGCCGCAGACGACCGACGGCTGCTACAACTGCCACCCCGGCCCGACGACCAAGTGCCTGCGCGATGTCATGTCCTCGCAGCACGGCATGACGTGCGTCGACTGTCACGGCAACATGGAGAAGGTGGCGGAGAATCGCAACCCGTGGCTCAACGAACCGCGCTGCGACAGTTGCCACGACGAGCCGCAGTACGCGCAGGATCAGCCCCTCTACCGCATGTCCACCGGCCACGGCGGCGTGCGCTGCGAGGGCTGCCACGACAGCACGCACGCCATCGCCACCAGCACCGAAGCGCGCGACGCCATCAAGTTCATCAACCTGCAAGGCAAGCCAGGGACGCTGTCGAGTTGCCTGGTCTGCCACACCACCATGCCGGACGGCAACGGCCCGCATACCGCTCAATAGACGTATCCACCACGACCGTTGCCGTTCCGGCGAAAAGGCACCGGAACGGCAGCGGCCTGATTCCTTTCACGCCCCAAGCAGCATCCCCGACGCGCTATGTAAACACAGCGCATACACCTGATTGACTGACACAAAGTATGAGAGACGTTTTTGAGCCTATCGGGCGCCGACAGCAGCATGCATATAGTTTCCCTGGTCAACAATGCTACTATATGCATGACAACGATCAAGCCATATGCGCTGTCAAAACGCCCAGTATTAGAGCTTGATGAAAGCCACCTAAAATCTGTCAGTCAATCAGGCGCATACACTTTTCCTACGCTGTTCTAATCTCCGTCGGCTACACTGGATTTGTCATCTTGAACAAATGCCAGGATATTTTTGTACCCTGCGAGGAGAAATAGATCATGCGTTTTGACAAATTCACGCAAAAGGCCCAGGCCGCCGTGCTCGAGGCGCAGCGCCTGGCCGAACAGAGTCACGCCTCGACGGTCGAGCCGGAGCATCTGCTCGGTGCCCTGCTGCACCAGGAGGGCGGCGTCGTGCCGGCATTGCTCAACCGCATGGGCGTCGATGGCGACGCCGTGGCGCGCTCGGTCGACCAGGCGCTGGCGGCACTGCCGCGCGCCCAGGGCGCCAGCATGCAGGTCGGCTTCAGCCGCAGCCTGGCCGACATCCTCACCGACGCGCAGCAGATCGCCGACAACATGAAGGACGAGTACACCTCGACCGAGCATCTGCTGCTCGCCATGGTGTCGAGCAACCACAAGGTCAAGCAACTGCTGGCGCGCCACGGCATCGACTACAACGGCGTCATCCAGGCGCTGGCCTCGGTGCGCGGCAACCAGCGCGTCACCAGCGACAACCCGGAAGGCCAGTACGAGGCGCTCACGAAGTACGGCCGCGACCTCACCGAGGAGGCGCGCAAGGGCAAGCTCGACCCGGTCATCGGCCGCGACGAGGAGATCCGCCGCGTCGTGCAGATCCTCAGCCGGCGCAGCAAGAACAACCCGGTGCTCATCGGCGAGCCGGGCGTCGGCAAGACCGCCATCGTCGAAGGGCTGGCGCAGCGTATCGTCAAGGGCGACGTGCCCAGCTCGCTGCGCGACAAGAAGGTCGTCGCGCTGGACATGGGCGCGCTGGTCGCCGGCGCCAAGTATCGCGGCGAGTTCGAGGAGCGGCTCAAGGCCGTACTCCAGGAGATTGTAAAGGCCGAGGGGCGCATCATCCTCTTCATCGACGAGATGCACACGCTGGTCGGCGCGGGCGCGGCCGAAGGTGCCATGGACGCGGCCAACATGCTCAAGCCCATACTGGCGCGCGGCGAACTTCACGCCATCGGCGCGACGACGCTGGACGAGTATCGCAAGCACATCGAGAAGGATGCCGCGCTCGAGCGGCGCTTCCAGCCCGTCTTTGTGGGCGAGCCGAGCGTCGAGGACACGGTCAGCATCCTGCGCGGGCTCAAGGAGCGCTACGAGGTGCACCACGGCGTGCACATCACCGACGGTGCGGTCATCGCCGCGGCGACGCTGAGCAACCGTTACATCACCGACCGCTTCCTGCCCGACAAGGCCATCGACCTCATCGACGAGGCGGCCAGCCGGCTGCGCATGCAGATCGACTCCAAGCCGCAGGAACTCGACGTCATCGACCGCGAGGTCATGCAGTTGGAGATCGAGCGCGAGGCGCTGAAGAAGGAAAAGGATGCCGCCAGCAAGGAGCGGTTGGGCGTCCTGGAAGAAGAACTGGCCAACCTGCGCGAGCAGAGTTCGGAGTTGACCAGCCGCTGGCAGTCCGAGAAGGAAGCCATCCAGCAGGTGCAGTCGATCAAGGAGCAGATCGACGCCGCCCGCATCGAGGTCGAACAGGCCGAGCGCGCCTATGACCTGCAGAAGGCGGCCGAGTTGCGCTACGGCAAGATGCGCCAGCTCGAGAGCGATCTCGCCCAGGCGGAGGCGCGCGTGCGCGATCTCCAGCAGAGCGGCGCGCTGCTCAAGGAGGAGGTCGACAGCGAGGAGATCGCCGCAGTCGTGAGCAAGTGGACGGGCATCCCGATTGCCAAGCTGCTGGAAGGTGAGCGCGAGAAGCTGCTGCACATGGACGGCTATCTCCACAAGCGCGTCGTCGGCCAGGACGAGGCGGTGCAGGCCGTGGCCAACGCCATCCGCCGCAGCCGTGCCGGCTTGCAGGACCCGAACCGGCCCATCGGCAGCTTCATCTTCCTCGGCCCCACGGGCACGGGCAAGACGGAACTGGCGCGCAGCCTGGCCGAGTATCTCTTCGACGACGAGCATGCGCTGGTGCGCATCGACATGAGCGAGTACCAGGAGCGCCACACGGTGGCCCGGCTCATCGGCGCGCCGCCCGGCTACATCGGCTACGACGAAGGCGGCCAGTTGACGGAGGCTGTGCGCCGGCGCCCCTACTCGGTGGTGCTCTTCGATGAGATCGAGAAGGCGCATCCGGAGGTCTTCAACGTGCTCTTGCAGGTGCTCGACGACGGCCGGCTGACCGACAGCCAGGGGCGCACGGTCGACTTCAAGAACACGATCATCATCATGACCAGCAACCTGGGCAGCCAGTACATTCTGGACGTGGCGTCGGTGGATGAGGAGGTCGAGCGGCGCGTGCGCGAGGTGCTGCGCAGCCACTTCCGGCCCGAGTTCCTCAACCGCGTCGACGAGATCGTGGTCTTTCATGCGCTCAACCGCGCGCAACTGAAGGAGATCATCGACATCCAGTTGGAGCGCCTGCGCCGGTTGCTGGCCGACCGCAAGATCACGCTGGAGTTGAGCGACGCCGCCAAGGATCTGATCGTCGGCGAGGGCTACGACCCGGCCTTCGGCGCCCGCCCGCTCAAGCGCGTCATCCAGCACCGCATCGCCGACCCGCTGGCCCGCCAGATACTTGAGGGCAAGGTGCAGGACGGCGACCACGTCCTGGTCGTCGCACTGGGCAACGAGTTGACCTTCACCGTCGTCGAAGTGCTGGAAGCATAGTCACGAGGGCGGAAATCAGAAAGGCTCACGCTTGGGAGGTGTTCTCCCTTGCGTGAGCCTTTTTCGCGTCACTACAGAACGCCAGTCTGGCTGCTGATATCGCCGCTGTGCACGAGTCATGCGTCACGAGGCCTGCGTCACGTATGTGATGCAAACCTGGCGTTCAGAAACTCGCCGCGGGTTGCTAGGGACCGACCCGCGACACCAGCGGCAGATAGAGGTTACCCTGCGGCACCCTGGTCAGCGCGACCTTGGCAACCACCGGATCGTCGTATACCGCCGTGCCGGCGAACTCGGCCTGGGCGTGCACCACGTCGAAGCGCGGTGCATTGGTCCACAGTGCGCTGCTGACCAGCATCTGCGTCGTCACGCGACTGTTGCCCGCACGCACGCTGCTGAAGCGCGCATTGGCCGGCAGTAAATCCATGAGCGGGAAGAGGCTTGCGCCTTCGAGCGCCGCCACGGCGCCCGTATAGAGATCGTCGTTGGGATTACCGGCGACGATCACCTTTGCCTCCGGCTCACAGCCAAGAATCTGCGCCACAAAGTCGTGGACGAGTTGTGCCTGGGCCTGGCGCCGCGTGGCCGAGTACGCCGAGACCGGCTGTTCCGCCCCAAACTCCGGCGTATCGTTTTCCTTGCCATCAAAGTGAACGGTTATCACGAAGAGGCGTTCGCCGGCCACGGAGAACTGTGCCGCCAGCGGTTTGCGCCCGTCGAGAAAGTCGCCCGCATTGGCGCCGATGCGCCCCGGGTTGAGCGCCAGCGACGCCTGGCCCGCCGTGCACGAGACGCTGTTGTCCGTCCCTGCATCGCCGGGCCTGTTCACCATCTGCACGCGCTGCGGGTTGTAGAGCAGCCCGAGCCGCGCATTGCTGCCCAGTTCACCGCCATCCTCGGCGTCGAAGGGGTCGATCTGCGCGTACGCATAGGTGGGCCCGCCTGCCTGCTGCACGGCCGCGATGAGCCGGCCAAAGGTCACATCGGCCGCAACGATGCCGTCGTCGACCGCGCCGTTGTTGTCGCCCACCTCGTCGAG
>JACKBA010000041.1 GCA_020634815.1 Caldilineaceae bacterium
TAGCAGATCGCCAGTGTAGCTCTCGGCGTGAGCGTAGCGGCTGGTGGTCTGTAGGCTGGCGTGGCCGAGTTGCTTCTGCAAGTCCGCCACGTTGCCGCCCTTTTGTATGTAGTGGGATGCATGACTGTGGCGCAGCCAGTGTGCGCTAATGTCCTCATCCAAACCGGCGCGCTTTGCCAGCCGCTTCATTGTCTTGTTGGCTGACTGCCGGTCTACTGGCTTACCGCTGGTCGTGATGAAAACGAAGTCATTGCCCTGAGTTGTCGCCGTGCGGAGCGCCAACATTGCGGCGTATGCCTTGGGGCCGATTCCAGCCTTGCGGCTCTTCCGGCCCTTGCCACTCAGGATGTGCAGCACAGCGCCACCAGTGGTGCGCGGCGTGATGTCTTGCCAGCGCAAGGCCAGCACCTCGCTGATGCGTGCGCCCGACCCGTACAAACACCACACAAGCGCCGTTTCGCGGGGCGTCTTGCACGCCTTCAATAGCAACTCGATGCCACCCATAGAAACTATACGCCGGTGGCTCGTGTCCGGTGCCTGGGGTGCCTCGATGAGTAGCGCCGGGTTCGCCCGCGTGTAGCCGACTTTCAGAGCGAAGGCGAACAGGCTCTTGATTGCGCCGATACGGGCGCGGACGGTTGCCGGTGCACCCGGCATGGCCTCGACCCATGCAATAAGGTCGTCCACTTTGACCCACTGCAAGCCCTTGCCTATGTACTCGCGGAACTGGCACCATGCCCGCATGTAGGCATCACGAGTTGCGGGCGAGTTGGCGCGCTTGCCGGTTGCAAGCCACAGCGCCACAAGTTGCTCGTCGTTGGCGCTCGTGCTGATGCCGGTGTAGTCGCCCTTGTTTACCGTCATCGTGCCAGGCTGCATGGTCGTTAACTGGGTTGTCATGGCTGTGGGTTGCCTCCGTTGCGGTCAAAACTAAATACTACATAACTGGACTTATGTAGTACCCATTCTAACCCATGAATGATCGTTCTGTCAACCCAAGTCTTTGCATGACACAGCGCGGCATGGTACGATGTTCTCGAACATAATGACAATGAGGAGGTCAACCATGTTGAGCACGAAAGCTGTGGCCGAACGGTTGGGGGTGTCCCAACGAACGGTCGCTCGGATGTTAGAACGGGGCGAATTGCCCTCGGTGAAGGTTGGACGGTCGGTGCGGATTCGGCCGGAAGCATTGCAGGCATATCTGGCACGGCAAACGGTGAACACCGGCCAGGTCGGGGAGATTGACGCGAACACGTGGATCACCGAATGGAATGACGGTGCAGTGGGCAATGCAGAACGAGCGAAGGGTGAAGCTGCGGCAACGGTAGCGGAACTCGGCCAGGAACTTCGTCGCCTGCGCGGTCTACGGGACAGTTGGCGCTATGATCACGACACACGGATGGCGTTCGCTGCGGAGTTCGACAACGATGAGGCTGCGCTGGATGCTGTGATAGCAAAGGTCGAGGATGCACAGTCGGCGGCAGAACTTGCCCGCCTGGACGCTGATCGGAAGTACGCCGAGGAACGACTGGCAGCATTGCAGGCACTCAAGGTCGAGATCGAACCCCGGCACCGTGCTGCCAAGCAGGAATATGATGCCGTTCGCCCTGCCTGGGGATATGTCACATCGGGCATCGAGTCGGCAAAGCGTGAACTGGCGCGCAACCGGCAAAAGATGAAGGCTGTGGTATAATCAAGGTGCGATGTATTCCGGCATCTGCATCTCCACTGAGCAAGGGGCGACTCCATGAAGGGGTCGCCTTTTGTGTTTCTGGTGGCAATCCGCTATCCAGTTGGCTGTTTCAAGATTGAGTTGGCTATTGATCAAAATCGAAACCTCTTTGCAGCCGTTGTGTTCGTTTCCGATTGGATTCCTTGGCAGTCACCGAACTCGTTGGGAGATCCAACCCAATTACTCCGTCCATTTTGGCACCGTAGAAGTCGGTATTTGTAATGACAGCCTGACGAAAACTCGCTTTATTGAGGTCAGCACCATAGAAGTCAACGTCCTCGACTTTCGTGTTGTTGAACACAGTCGAAGTCAAGTTCGCACCGGTCATGTCCGAATTCTTGATGTCAGCACGGTCAAACCGAGCGCCAGTCAGGTCCGCACCGCAAAACAGAGTTCGGAAAATGAACGCAGAGCTAAGTCTAGCTCGAACGAGATAGGCCCGTGAAAAGTCGGTGCCATGAAGATGCGCCAAGGTTAGGTTGCCGCCCGGAATATATGTGTCGCTCAAATCGGATTCGTCCAGATTTGCGCCTGTTAGGTTCACTTCTTCAAGGCTAGCACCTCGAAGTTTGGCGTGGGTGATTTGAGCGTGCCATAGATTCGCACCGTCAAGATGTGCACTGTCGAGTATCACGGCATACAAGCTTGCTACACTCAGATCAGTTCCAGACAAGTTGGCTCCGGTCAGGTTGGCACAGGTAAGATTTGCTCCACGAAGATTCGCACCCAACAGGAATGCAGAGCGGAGATTGGCAATCCCCAAATCTGCACCGACAAGCCGAGTCCACATCAGCGACGCTCGCTCAAGATTGATCGACGTGAGATCGGCATCCTCATTGAAGACAATCGAATCCAGGTTGACCTTAACGTCTGGATTGTCAGCACGCCACTGATTCCAGACCTTTACGCCCTGATTGAGCACGCTCAGTTGGAATTCGTCTGCCATTGCCCCTCCGAATGCGAACACGGCTATAACAAACGGCTGGTGGTCGTCCTCTATTGCCCCTTTGCCCTCTCCAGGTTGAGCGCCAGCAACCGCTCAAGGATTTCATCGTCGGTCAGGTCATGCGGCCAACCATAGGCGTCGAACACGGCAGCATCCAACCGCCTGTGCACGGTATCCAGCCAGTCGGGGCGTTCGTTGTACAGGTTGGTCAAGGTGCGTTTCTTCAACTCCACTTTCGGTAGGTCGGGCGCGTCCAGCCAGGCGTTACGGAGTTCGACCAGTTCCTTGGCTGCTGCGGCGATGGCCTGCACGTGTGGGTCGTCCTGCGGTTCCTTGCCTGGCGGCCAGGGGAAGGGGAAAGTATCGAATACACGTGATGACGAGTACCGTGGCCGATCTTCGAGAGTAGAACCGATGCTCAACGCCCAGAGTACGTGTGGATGTGACTGTAACATTCCGAACATATAATCGTCATCACGGGCAACCACATGACACGTGTGATCGGGGATGACATCTACCGGCATCCACACAAATACGCGGTGTTTTGCAACTTCCGGGGTTACAATATATCGGCTGCGGCCATCGAGTGCGCTCCTGAGCGCCGGTCGGGAGCGACCATGCAGCCACCACTTGGTCCGCATCCGTGAATCCCTTACGGCGTCCCTTACTGGTTTGACCACCTGGACAACATAGTTGAACGGTTCAGTATACTCACTGGCCTCAACCTGGGTCATTTCAACGAAGTCGATAATCCAGCCAGTGTCACAGCGGGCCGTAATGTCTTGCCCGCCGATTCGCCTCCTAACAACATCGGAGTTCACCGAACCGTTCCGATTAGGTGGCATTGCTCGCAAAGTCCCCGCAAGCGAATCGCTGATGTCGAACGGGCCACCCTTCATCATCCCCAGGTAGCATAGTCCGCTGTTCTCTTGCAGTGGCACAATGGTGGTCAGATTCACGTCCGAGCTCAGGTCTGCATTGATTACTGGCACGACCTTTCCATCCAACACCTTCGTCTTTGTCGAGCCATCGTCGAATGCGACCATGGAGATATTTACCGCAGCCCCGTCAAGTATCCAGTCCCGATCTGAAATTGCCCAGAAGATGTCGCCTGATTCCTTAATGCGCCTCAGAACAATCTGGTTGAACCCATCACGGATTGAATTTGTTGCAAGTAGTCCGGCCCGCCCAAGTGTGCCCTGTTCTATCATTGACCTGGCCTTCTCGAACCAGTACGTCACAAGATCACAATGCCCGGAAATCCGTCCACTATAGAGGGTGCGCAGAAATGAGACATAGTCTTGACCGAGTTCTCCGACCATCTTCTTGTCACCCAAAAACGGCGGATTCCCAACAATCACTTCCGCTTCCGGCCACTCCGGTTCGACTGGATTTCCGTCATCGTCAAACGCCAGGATAGCGTCCATTTGCTTGATGTTGTCCAGCGGTTCAAGGACAGGTTCCCGTGGCGTACCGTAGCCGTTGTCATGCAGCCATTGAAGATAGCCGATCCACACCGTTGCCTGTGCCAGTTCGTGGGCGTACTCGTTGATCTCGATGCCGTAGAGTTGTTCGGGCGACGGTGCTAGTCCAGGCAGGGGCGAGAGCATGGTCAAACCCATTTCGGCGGCAAAGATTGCAACTTCTTTCCAGAGGTCGAGCAGCAAGCGTAGCGCCACGTAGAGGAAGTTGCCGCTGCCACAAGCCGGGTCGAGTATGCGGATGGTAGCCAACTTCACGGCAAAGTCGAGAATCAGTTTTTCCAGTGCATCGTTCGCCAGTTTTTGCGTTCGCTTACTGCCCCCAGAATCCCGTTTTTGTGCTAGTGCCCTAGCCTTCTCTTGCACCTCCGCCCATTCCCGGCGCAGTGGGGCCATGAGCACCGGCTCCACGATAAGAATGATGTCTTCCTTGCTGGTGTACTGCGCTCCGAGTTTGGCACGGCTGCTAGGGTCAAGGCTGCGTGTAAACAACGTGCCGAAAATGGCCGGCTCAATTGACGACCAGTCGAGCATGGCGATGCGGTGCAGAGAGGCAAGGGCGTCACTGTCCAGGTCAAGCACCGGCGCTTCATCGAACAGGCCGCCGTCGAAGTAAAGCAGATCGTGCTCACCGAAGCTATCGCCGTCAGCCATTGCCTTGAACAAGTCGGCAACCTTCGTCGTGAACTGCTTTGGCTTTTTGCGCCCCTGGTCGATCATCCGTGTAAACAGGTCGTGCGGTAGTAGGCCGATGTCCTCGGCAAAGAGGCAAAAGAGCACACGGATCAGATAGTGGGCGATTTCGTCCGGCTTGAATCCCCACTTGCGAAGATGTGTTGCCAGATCGCCAAAGCGGGCTGCTGCTTCCTCCGTGACCTGGGCGGCGGTCTTGTCTGGGCGGAATGCCTCGACGTTGTAGAACAGGTTGCGGATGTGCTGCACGCCAGCCGGTGTCAGTAGGTCATCGAGCGTGACGGTTGTGACCTGTTTGGTGCTGTTCGTGAAGTTGGTGTGGATGTTGAGTTCTTGCGTGTTCCCGGTGACGAGTAGGGGCGGGTTCTCCAGGGATTCCCGATACTGCAAGAGTTGCTCATAGGCGGCTGTCAAGCTCTTGCCCGGCCCCTTGTATTCGATGGCGAAATGCCCCCGAAACCACACGTCTGCCCAGCCGTTGCCGCCACCCAGCTTGGCAGCGCCAGCCTCGAAGGTGAAGAATTTGTTTTCTGGGTCGAGGTCGGCGGGCTTCTGGTGGCCGACAAGTTCGCACAGGTCGAGAAAATGCTGCTGGTAGACCTGCTTCTCGTTCGACGTGTTGCCACGCCACTTGTTCACGAATTCATGCGGGGTCATGCCCTGGATTCCATTCTTATTCTGCTTGGGGTTGGAGTACGTTTGCTTTCGTCATTGTAGGCAGGCGGCACACAACGCGCAAGATCGCCCATAGCGGCGTTCTCCAGGCCGTTAGCAATGAAATAGACTAGACCACCAGAGCGCCCCTAAAGCCGCGCAGATCGCGCGTATGGGCGATTACGGGCATCCTGGCTTTTCGGTGTAAATTGTCCGTATCATCCTCAATCCACCCGACAACCAGAAAGAACGACACAATGTTGTGGACGGACGAAACGACCTGGGACGAACCGACGATTGACAACGTAACTGACGCCCGTATTGCCGAGATCATGCGTGTTGCCGTCATGCTCGATGCTGGCGACTTGACGCTGGAAGCCCTCGACCTGCACATCACACGGCGATTGAACGAACTCTATCCGCCCGAATACGTGGTCTACCGTGGCAGGTGGGAGGAACGCTGGCACCCACTTCTGCAAGTGCAAAAGGTGCCGATCATGATGGGCTACCTGGACTGGATGCCGTTGTGGAAGGAACTTCAATCGGGAAAAGTGTCGCCGGAGCGCGTGGCCGAACTGCGAGAGTTGTTGCTTCTGGACGGTTGGGCAAGTGATGGGGACGAGATAGGCCCGTAAACCGCGCTGATCGCGCGTAGCGCGACGTTAGCAAGGCCAGACTACCGGAGCGGCAATAAAACCCCGCAAATCGCGCGTATGGGCGATTATGGGCATCCCCAGAGGTGAGTGACAATCGACCCTTGCCCCCTGCCACGTTCGCGCCTACAATAACGTAAATCAATCAAGCCAACACAGCGCCCCCTTATGCGCCGCAATCTTCGGCTCTTAGCGTTAATCCTGACACTTCTCGGTGTCTTCATCTTCGGTTTGTGGCTCTACTCAAACTGGCAGCCGGTTTGGGATTGTGTTGTTGCCGCGCCCGCTGGCTGGTACGGTTGTCTCACCGCCAACAGCGCAATATGGGAACCGTTGACCGGCCTGATTCTCGCCCTTGCTGGCCTAGCCGCGCTCCTGGCAGATATATTTCTCCCTGGCGGCGACAAGTCCAACAAATACCAACCGACGACAACCGAAGCCGAACGCAATCGGAAGGAACTGATTCGACGCGTCAGGGAAATCTGGATTGACGGCTATCTGCATCAGTCGCTTTATCAGGCGGTTCTATGGCAACTCGGCATGGAGTGGAATGCCGCCGACCCGCTGCCCGCGCCCTACGGCATGAAGGCGAAGAAGCAGAACCAGGCGCCACCACTCGACCTGGCCGCTGGCCAGCAGATGGCGACGTTCTATGAGCAAGTGAATCATCAACTACTGATTCTCGGTGCGCCGGGCGCTGGCAAGACGACCGTCATGCTCGACTTGGCGAAGTCGTACCTTGACCGTGCAGACAATGACGCCAGTGTCCCTGTGCCGGTTATCTTGACGCTGTCGTCGTGGCCTGGAAAGGAAGCGCCGTTCGATGCCTGGCTGGTCAGCGAAATGCGTGAACGGTACGGCGGCGACATTACCGACAAGGTGGCGCGCTACTGGCTGGAACACAACGAAGTTGCGCTCTTTCTCGATGGGCTGGACGAATTGCCGGAAGACCGACGCGGTGATGCTGTAGTGGCGGTTGAGGCATATCGCAATTCGGCGTTAGGACGATGGTTCGTCGTTTGCTCACGTTCTGCGGAGTATGGGGCGCTGGCAAACGGGTTCACGGAACTCGATAGCGTTGAGATTGAACCCGTCACGCCCGCACAGATTGGAGGGTACCTAGCCGAACTGGATGGCGAACAACCGCGTCAGCTTGCGGCGGCGGTTGTGGGCGAAAAAACCCTTCAAGAAGTGGCCGATACACCGTTGATGCTAAATGTTATGCTACTTGCCGCTGATGCGATTGACTGGAGTACGTTGCCGACAGATGAAGGTACTGACGCGGTGCGTGACGTCATCTACAACGCATACATCGAGGAAATGCTTGTCCGGCCACGCAAGGGCGCGCAATATGCGGCGGCGGAAACGATGAAGTGGCTGCAATGGCTGGCGCAGAAGATGGTGGAGCATGACCAAACGGTGTTTCTGCTGGAGCGAATGAATCGGTCGTGGTTCAATCAGATATGGCAAAGGTATATCTGGATTCCGACCATCGGGTTGATTGTCGGGCCGATTGTCGGGCTGAGGTACGGGCTGATTGTCGGGCCGATTGTCGGGCTGATTTTCGTGCCGATGTACGGGCTGAGGAACGGGCTGAGGAACGGGCTAATTGTCGGGCTAATTGTCGGGTTGATTGTCGGGCTGATGCACGGGCTGACGCGCGGGCTTAATGATATTAGCGTCAGAGAGAAGCTGAGTATCATTAAGCCGAATCGCGATAGGTTGATTGTCGGGCTGGGTTTCGGGCTGATTGTCGGGCTGGGTTTCGGGCTGATTGGCGGGCTGAGTTTCGGGCTGATGTACGGGCTGCTTAATGGGCTGCGTTCCGGGTTACTGGATACTTCAAGCCTCCTTGAACAATCCTTTCATGGCTCGAAACCAAACCACGGCGTCCGCCAGTCTTTGAGAAACGGGTTGATTGCCGGGCTAATTGGCGGGCTGCTTTTCGGGCTGCTTTTCGGGCTGCTTTTCGGGCTGAATTTTGGGCTGCTTGGCGGGCTGATTAACGAACTATATTTTGGGCTGATTAGCGGGCTGAAGTTCAGGCTGCTTTTCGGGCTGCTTGGCGGGCTGAGCTTCGGGCTGCTTTTCGGGACGAGTTTCGGCCTTGATACCGCCATCAAACATTACACCCTGCGTCTCGCCCTCTGGCTCGACGGCTCTATGCCACTCAACTACGTCCGCTTCCTCGACGCCTGCGCTGACCGCATTCTGCTCCGCAAAGTCGGCGGCGGATATATGT
The DNA here is from genome assembly GCA_020634815.1 of Caldilineaceae bacterium. Taxonomy (GTDB): domain Bacteria; phylum Chloroflexota; class Anaerolineae; order Caldilineales; family Caldilineaceae; genus Caldilinea. Next base: position 8,405 of record JACKBA010000041.1, read on the forward strand.
TCCCGCACATTACCTTCCGCGACTACTTCGCTGCCTTGACGCCGGACGACATTGACGCTCTGGTGCAACGAATCGAGGCACGCAAGGCAGGGCAATAGCCGTAATCGCCCCATACGCGCCCTCAGAGCGACGTTAGCAGCAAATCGAACCCATACCAATGCAACCGCTATAAAACCCCGTAGATCGCGCGTATGGGCCGCCAATGGCGAATCCTAGCGGTGGGGGTGATGTGTGAGTGGTTCTGGGTGTACGATATGGCTCCGACAACGTTGAATCGTGGAAGGAGCACACATATGGCGAGGTTTCGGAAGTTTCCACCGGAGAATGCGGCAACATACACCATAAAGGTTACCAAAAATTCGCCCCCAGTGACCGTCCATATCGACCCTGATCCAGAGGTGGCAGCGCGCAAGGCGGCGGACATGTTCGTCGCCCTAGTCAAGTGCCTTACACGGAAGGATTCGGAGGGCAGTTGCTTAGATGAGCATGTATAGGGACACCCCCTATTGTGTTTATATGCTCAAGTAAGCAACTCGTGCGCAACTGTCACGGATTGACAGCGTGTGGTACACTATGGACGACATTGCCCCAGCGATGCGGTCAACATCCTGGGGCGTGGCACCGATGAGCGACCATCGGCACGTGCAGAATTCTAGCACATGCGAAAGATGAAGCCCATCGGTTGGCCGGAGGGCTATTTTTTTGCGCTCAGTTTGCGCGAATCCCCTACCGGCAAAAGCATCGAAGACGATTGAGGACTTAGCGGAATCAGGGAATCCGCGGTCTACAACATCTAGTAGGCGACAAGGCCGACCACGCTACAGGTTGTGCTTTTCATGGCGACGTAGCCAAGTGGTAAGGCAGGGGTCTGCAAAACCCCGATCGCCGGTTCAAATCCGGCCGTCGCCTCTCGCAGGTATATACGTGGACGAGCTTCCGACTCGCTCCGTTTGCGGCAAAACCGTCTCCCTGTTCGAGACGGTTTTTCTATGGTAGATCACCCATGGCCAAACCAACCCACCAGGACGAAATCCTCTACTGCGCCCGCTGCGGAATCTCCTTTGTGTGGAGCCGCGAGGAGCAGGAACTGCACGACGCCGCCCAGCCGCTGCATTGCCCGGCCTGCCGCCGTTTGCTGCCGGAGTCCGGGCGCGAGCGCGGGTTGGTCAAGTGGTATGACCGCAAGAAGCACTACGGCTTCATCGTACGCGCCGGCCAGCCTGACATCTATGTGCATCGCACCTCCTTCGACAGCCGCCGCCTGCCCCGCCCGGGTGACCTGGTCGAGTTTGGTGTGGAGGAGAGCAACCGCGGGCCGGTGGCAAAGGCCGTCGTCGTGATCGAGCCGGCGGCCGCCACGGGCGCAGCGTGAGCGCCTGAGTCTCAGCCAGAACAACCGAACAGACTGCCTTCGACCTGGGATTGCATGAGCTTCCCAGGTTTCTCTTTGTCGTGAGGAAGACGCCGCGACGATCGCCCGCTATGCTGTAGCCAACGGGTACGATTGAGAGAATCAAGTTCTGAAGGAGAAGAAACCCATGGCCACCGCAATTTCCATCAAGCACTTCACCGGCACCCGCAGCAGGGTCGCCGCCATCATCGATGCGCTGACCCAGCCGTTTGCCCGCAACCACACGGAGCCGGCGCCGGTCGCCCGCCCGCAGCCGGCGCAGCTCCTGTCGGTCGAAACGCACGCCGCCCCCAACGGCATCACGACGCTCTGCCTCAGCGGTGAGTTGACCCACAAGAGCACCGCCACCTTCGCCGACACGGCCCGCGCCGCCTACGCCGCCGGCGCCACCGCCCTGGTGGTCGACCTCGCCGGCGTGAGCAAGCTGAGCGTGGCCGGGCTTCTGGCTCTGCACAATGCCGCCCGCCTCGTGGCCGGGGACCCGCTGCTCGACCCGGACGACGGCTGGTCCGCCCTGCGCGCAATGCAGGCCGGCACGATCGCCGTCAACGGGCCGTACCTGCGTCTGGCCAATGTGCCGCCGGCCGTCGAGCCGTTTCTCCGTGCCAACGGTGTGGCCGTCCGCGACTGACGTGCAGTAGCGGGTTGGAGATCCTGTACCGGGCCAATCCCGCGGGTCCGGTGCGGGATGCCCAAAATCGAGATTGACAGCGCCCCGTCGCTTCTGTATACTCGCCATCATCTGCCAGTGGGCAGGCGAACAGCGTGCAACTGAATTCCAGGAGAACCCCACACCATGCCAGTCTTCACCACCACTCGTTTCGTGCGCTGCACCGTCGTCGGTGTGGGCACCGCCTAGGCAGGTGCCCGCGATCCAGCGAACCATCCGTCCGTCCTAACCGATTGAGCGGCCGCAACGCCCAGACGTGCAGGAGGAGGCATCGCCTTGCTCCGTTTTTGCGCGCCTGGCATGGCCGGCAAAACATGTCGAACCAAAGAGTGCGCGGAGAGGCGCAGAGAGGGTCTCTCAGAGAAACTCGATACATCCTGGCCGATCGAACTTGACCTTGTCCGCCATGAACGGCGAAGCGAGGCGCTTGAATCGACGCTCCGTGCATCTCTGTGCTCTCGGTGGTGAAACAATCGGTTGGCAGGTCGGACAGTCTCCTGGTTGAACCGGCCGGGGCAGCCCGCTGTCTTGGTTTTCAGCAATCGCATCATCAGGAGACAACCCTATGCAGTTGCCACTGGCCGGCCACCGTCATGTGCTCGGCGTCTACCTGCGACCCCAATGGGGCCGCGTGCTGCTGCTTGCGCTGCTCATTCTGCTGAGCATCGGCTTGCAGTTGGTCAACCCGCAGATCATCCGCTATTTCATCGACGCCACGCAGCAGGCCGGCGCCTCGCCCGCCATCGTGGCGGCTGCGTTGCTCTACCTGCTGGTGGGGCTGGCGCAGCACGGTGCGGCGCTGGCCACCGTCGCGCTGAGCCTCGACGTGGGCTGGCGCGCCACCAACGCGCTGCGCGCCGACCTGCTGCGCCACGTGCTCGGGCTGGACATGACCTTTCACAAAGCGTACACGCCCGGCGCACTCATCGAGCGCGTCGACGGCGACGTCAGCGCGCTGGGCGACTTCTTTGCCCAGTTCCTCGTGCGCGTCGCCGCCAACGTGCTGCTTATTGCGGCCATCCTCGTCATCGTCCTGCGCACCAACGCTCTGGCCGGCGCCGCGCTGCTCGTCTACACGGTGCTGACCGTGATCGTGCTCGTCTTCGTGCAGCGCATCGGCGTTGTGCGTTGGAACGCCGCGCGCGAGGCATGGAGCGACCAGATGGGATTCATCGAGGAGCACTACGCCGGCGCCGAGGATCTGCGCGGCGTGGGCGCGGAACCGTACGTGCTCTACCGTCTCTTTGGCTACATGCGCGCGCTCACCGAGCAGGCGCGCAGCGGGTGGATGGCGCAGGCACTCGGCTATGCGCTGACCAACTTTCTCTACGTCGCCGGCTACGCGCTGGGGCTGGCGCTGGGCGCCTGGCTCTACACGCAGGGCCAGGTCACCATCGGCACGGCGTTCGTGCTGGTCTACTACGTGGGCATGCTCGCCGACCCGCTGGAAGCCCTGCGCGGCCAGGGCGAAATCCTGCAACAGGCGACGGTCGGCGTGCGACGCGTCGGCTCTCTGCTAAACCAGCAGTCGCAGATCGCCACAGCCGGCACGCGCACCCTCCCAGACGGCCCCCTCACGGTAGAAGTGGACACCGTCACCTTCACCTACACCGACACATCCCCCCAATCCCCCACCACCCCAATCCCCCAACACCTCACCCCCTCACCCCCTCATCCCCTCATCCCCTCATCCCCCCACCTCGACACCCTTTCCTTCACCCTCCCCGCCGGCCGCACCCTCGGTGTCCTTGGCCGCACCGGTTCCGGCAAGACGACGCTGACGCGGCTGCTCTACCGTCTCTACGACCCCGACGACGGCACGATCCGGCTGGACGGCGTCGACCTGCGCGCGGTGGCGCACGACGAATTGCGCCGCCGTGTGGGCGTGGTGACGCAGGATGTGCAGTTGTTCCACGCCACGCTGCGCGACAACATCACCTTCTTCGACCCGCAGATCGACGACGCGGCCATCGAGGCGGCGCTTGCCGAACTCGGGCTGCTCGACTGGGTGCGCGCCATGCCCGACGGGCTGGATACCATGCTGGCCTCGGGCGGGCACGGATTCTCGGCGGGCGAGGCGCAGTTGCTGGCCTTCACGCGCCTGCTCCTGCGCGACCCTGGCCTGGTCATCCTCGACGAGGCGGCGTCGCGGCTGGATCCCGTCACCGAGCGGCGGCTGGAGGGGGCCATCGACCGCCTGCTGGACAATCGCACCGCGGTCATTGTGGCGCACCGGCTACACACCGTGCAGCGCGCCGACGACATCCTCATCCTGGAGAACGGCGCCATCGTCGAATATGGGGCGCGGCGCGTGCTTGCCGCCGACCCGAGCTCGCGCTTTGCCCGGCTGTTGCAGAGCGGCCTGGAGGAGGTGCTGGCATGAATACCTGGTGGTTTGTGTGGCGTCTCATTCGCTACGCGCCGGGACTCTTCCTTGTGCAATCCGTCCTGCAAATCTTTTTCCTGGCCGTGCGCGTCGTGCCGGGGCTCATCGAGAAGGCGATCTTCGACAGTATCACGGGCGCGGCGCCGGCCACCGTGAGCGTGGCCGCGCTGATTGCACTCTACGTCTCCATCGGCCTGGCGCGCATGGTGGCGGCCTACGGCGAGACGTGGGCGGGGCGCACCTTCCGCTACCGCGTGGGCGCGTTGCTCCGGCACAACTTGCTTGCCGCGCACCTACGCCGGCCGGGTGCGCTGGCGCCGCCGGTCGCACCGGGCGAGGCGGTCAACCGCTATCGCGACGACGTGGCCGAGGTGGCGGACTTCCCGCTCTGGCTGCCCGACGTCGTGGGCAACGTGCTGGCCTTCGTCGTCGCCGTCGTCATCATGGCGCGCATCAACCTGCCCATCACGCTTTTCGTCTTTCTGCCGCTGGTGCTGGCTTTTGCGGCCGGGCGCGCGGCGTGGGGGCGCTTCCTGGCGTATGGCCATCGCGCCGGGCGCTCGGCCGACGCGGTGGTGGGCTTTCTTGACGAACTCTTCACGGCGGTGCAGGCGGTGAAAATCGCCGGCGCGGCTGGCCCCGTCGTCGCGCACTTCGATGCGCTGGGGGCGCAGCGCCGCCACGATGCCGTGCGCCTGGGCATGCTCGAAGAGACGCTCGACACCATGTCACGCGTGGCGGTGACCTTTGGCGTGGGCGTGATGCTGCTGCTGGCCGGCCAAGCCATGGCTGCCGGCAGCTTCACCGTGGGCGACTTTGCGCTCTTTGTCTACTTCCTGTGGTTCACCACCGACCTGCCCGGCTACCTGGGCGTGTTCCTGGGCGACATCAAGCAGCAGGACGTGGCCGTCGAGCGCCTGACCGCCCTCATCCCCGACGCAGCGCCGCAGACGCTGGCCGAGCATCACCCCGTCTACCAGAAGGAGCCGGCGCCGCTACCGGCTGTCCCGGTTCGTTCGCCGGCCGACCGCCTGGATCTGCTGGAAGTTGACGGGCTGACGGCCATCTTCGCCAGCAGCGGCCGCGGCGTGCGCGACGTCTCGCTGCGCGTGCCGCGCGGCGCCTTCGTCGTCATCACCGGGCAGATCGGTGCGGGTAAGTCGACGCTGCTGCGCGCACTGCTCGGCTTGCTGCCGCACGACGGTGGCGCGATCCGTTGGAACGGGCAGCCGGTAGCGGACGCGGCGACGTGGTTCCAGCCGCCACGCTGCGCGTACACACCGCAGGTGCCGCGCCTCTTCTCGACGACGCTGCGCGACAACATCCTGCTCGGCCTGCCGGAAAATGGGTTCAACCTGGACGATGCCGTGCAGCGTGCCGTGCTGGCGCCGGACATCGTCACGCTCGACCGCGGGCTGGAGACGGTGGTGGGGCCGCGTGGCGTGCGCCTGTCGGGCGGGCAGGTGCAGCGCGCGGCCGCGGCGCGCATGCTCGTGCGCGGGCCGGAACTGCTCGTGTGCGACGATCTCTCCTCGGCGCTCGATGTGGAGACGGAGCGCCAGCTCTGGGCGCGCGTGGCCGGCGCGCCAGGCAAGCGCACTGCCACCCTCCTCGTCGTCTCGCACCGGCGCCCGGTGCTGCGCCTGGCCGACCATGTCGTCGTGTTGCGCGAGGGCCGCATCGACGCGCAGGGCACGCTGGACGATCTGCTGATCACCTCGGCGGAGATGCAGCGGCTGTGGGATGATGAGGGAGTGAAGAAGTGAGGGGATGAGGGGATGAGGGTGTGTGTGACGTGTGACGTTTGACGTTTGACGTGTGACGTTTTTTACCCACCCTTCAGTCCGCCAGCACGCCGACAGGAAATCGGACAAAAGTCGGATGTTGTCGCCGGCCTGTTTGGCTATACTAAGGGTGTCTCGTGTGATGGTTCACTATGTTCGGAGGGAGGGATCGTGTCCGCACCACGGTCCCTCCTTCATTTCCCAAGCAAATCATATGTTGCAGACGCGCCGCTCATTCCGCGCTTCGGACAAAGACCGTGATCGGCATCCATGACCGACGATCGCAGGTCAGCCAATTGGCGGATGTGTCGCACGGCTGCTTTTGCTATGATGAGAATGCCTGCAACGACGGGCATCATAACAACCTCATAGGGGGATCGTGGCCGCACACACGATCCCCCCTCCTTTTTGTGGGGCTGGAGAACGAATCCTCTCCCCTCCAATGACCTGAACAAGACATACCGAGGTGTACCCCATGAGCCAACGTCGCATATCTCCCGAAAGTGGCGATGCAGCATTCGCCCTGGTCGAGGCAACCACGGCCCAGGTAACGCGCTTCCTGGCCGCTCACATCGCCGAACGCGCGGCCAATGGGCTGGGCGGCATTGCCTTCCTGACCGGCCCGACGCGCGCGGGCAAGAGCCTGGTGGGGATTCGTCTGGCCAAAGCGCTGCGCCGGCGCAGCTTGCCGGTGGCCATCGCGCTGCCGGCCGTCGTGCGCGAGGACATCGTGCCGGGGCGCATCGTCTCCGCCCAGGGCCGGCGCAGCATTGCACACCGCTTTGGCGACAGCGGGGCCATTCAGAAGATTTTCGAGCGGGCCGGCGTTGTGATCATCGACGAGGTACAGTTCACCCCCGAGCCGTTGTGGGAGAGCGTTGAGGCAGCCGTGCGCGACCACGCCGCACGCGGTGGTTGGAGCGTACTGCTCGGTATGTTGTATGCCAGCGACCGCACGACCTTCCCGTTGAGTGCGCGGCTGCGCGCCCACGCCACCGTCGCCATCGCCCTGACCGCCGTCTGCGCCGTGTGCGGCCGGCCGAACGCGATCTACTCGCAGCGGCTGCTGCATGGAAAACCGGCGCCGGCTACCTTGCCCTTCCTGCTCGGACCCTCTGACGCCATCACCTACGAGCCGCGCTGTACAGCGTGTCACATTCTCGATGGGGGATAGATCGGGCACGGGCCCGCGTCTCCGCCGCGGCTAGATGCGCTGGCACGCCTGCATCGCCAGTTGTACCAGCCCCTCACGCACGCCCCAGCGTTTGCTCCACGATCGTGAATCCCAGAACTCGCCGCTGAGATCGTCGCCGGCATAGAGAACCTGCGCCAGTTCGACGCCGCGGAAGCGCGCCACGGCAAAGAGCGCGGCCGCCTCCATCTCCACACAGCCACATCCCTGGTTGCGGCGCAGGGCTACCTTGCCGCGCGTCTCGCGGTAGATGGCGTCGGTCGTCCACGTCTTGGTGCGCTCGTAGGGAACGCCGGCATCGTCCAGCGCCGCGCAGAGTGCGGCCAGCGCGGCCGGCGTGGGTTCGACCTCGGCGGCGGGCGGCAGGTAGTGGTAGGAGGTGCCTTCGTCGCGCACGGCCGCCACCGGCACGATCAGGTTGCCGACGGCGTGCGCCGCATCCAGCGTACCGGCGCCGCCGCACGCCACGAATTTGGATGCACCGAGGGCGATGACTTCCTCTAGAAAGCCGGCGGCCAGCGGCGCACCGATGCCGGGATGAAAGAGCGCCACGGGCGGGTCGCTGCCTTCGACCCGGTAGATAGGATGGCGGCCAATCTCGCTGCGCAACTCGGCGATCTCAACGAGCAAGCCGCCCGCCAGCATGTGACTGATGACGTCGTTGAAAAAGGTAATGACGCAGCGCTTGGGCATGCCCGGCAGGCGTGCAATGAGCTTGCTCGGCTCCAGCATGGCGGCGCGTTCGACGTCATAGTCGAGAATCGGGAAATCCTGGCGCGTGGTGGTCAATTGTCAGTACCCCTACAGGAATATTTCGTCGGACATTTGATTTGACGCAGAGGCGCAAAGGCGCAGAGATGTGCAGAGGGGGGAGATAGGGAGATAGTGGGCAGCCTATCGGCCCTCTCCACTCTCTTTCTTCTCTCCGCGAACCTCTGCATCTCCGCGCCTCTGCGTCAAAAAACGCGTCATCGAGCATCTCAGATCGTGATCTCGCCGACCATAAAGGTCACGGCGCGGCCAGAGAGGATCACGCGGTCGCCGCGCACTTCGCACAGGACATCGCCGCCGCGCGCCGATGCCTGGTACGCTGCAAGCCGCTGCTTGCCGAGCCGGCCCGCCCAGTACGGAGCGAGCTCGCAGTGCGCTGAGCCGGTTACCGGATCCTCCGGGATGCCGTAGCGCGGCGCAAAGAAGCGGCTGACAAAGTCGATACCTGAGCCGGGGGCGCCGGGCGCGGTCACGCAGACGCCGCGCAAGGCGAGCGTGCTCAGCTTCGCCATGTCGGGTTCCATCGTGCGCACGATGGCCTCGTCGTTGAAGATCACCACGTAGTCGCCGGCAGCAAGAACCTCGACGGGAGGCGCGCCCAGCGCATCGAGCAGCGCGGCCGGTGCGGCGCAGGGCACGGGCGGCTGGGCCGGAAAATCCATCACCAGCATGCCGTCCTTGCGCTCGACCACGAGCCGGCCGCTGCGCGTCATGAACTCGATGGCCGGCCCGGCATAGCCCAGCTCCTCGAAGATCACGTGCGCGGTTGCCAGCGTGGCATGGCCGCAGAGGTCGACCTCTGCCACGGGTGTGAACCAGCGCAGATGAAAGCTCGGCCCATCCGGCACAAAGAAGGCGGTCTCGGAGAGGTTGTTCTCCATGGCGATAGCCTGGAGCGTCGCGTCGGGCAGCCAGGACTCCAGCGGGCAGACGGCGGCGGGATTGCCTTCAAAGACGCGCCGCGCAAAGGCATCGACCTGGTATTGCTTGCGTTTCATGATCTTCTCCGTGGCAAGAGCCGCTACCGGCGGCTCGGTAATGAAGTTATGAACGATTGCGCCTCACAACATCTTGCTCATGCGAACGAGCGGCACGGGCGCACCGCCGCGGTCGTCCGTCAGCCGCTCGCCGGGGATGTAGCCGCAGGCGCGGTAGAGCGGCTCGCCGGCCAGCGTGGCCATCAGCTCGGCGCATGTGAAGCCTTCTGCGCGTGCCGCCTCCTCGCACAGGGTGAGGATGAGCCGGCCGACGCCGCGCCGCGCAAAGTGCGGATGGGTGTACATGGCGCGCACGCGGGCGGCATCCTGCGCCGGGTCGAGCAGGGCCGGGCTGCGCCCTGGCGTCTGGTCGCTGCCGTAGAGCGTGGCGCGCCGGCTCCACCCGCCACAGCCGGCCAGCTCGCCGTCGACCTCCACGACGAAGTAGGTGCCGTCGTCGATGAGCTGTGTGTCCAGCCCCATGATGGCGCGGCTCGATGCGATCTGGCTATCGTCCAGAAAGGGCCTTTGCAGTTCGCCGATCGCGGCGTCCATGAGCGTGCGCAGGGCGTCGAGATCGGCGCGGCGGGCGAGGCGGTGGGTGAGCGACATCAGGAATTGTGCACTCCGTGGCGGTGAAAGAAACGGGCGGGCAGGCAGAGGAATTGTCAACGGTCAACGGGCAATTGTCAATTGCCGGCGGAGTGCCGGCGGCTGTGCCAAGGCCGGTCTGGGGATAAAGGCGTTGTTGCCCCGATTTTGTTGCGGAGCGAAAGCCGCGCGGCCTACGTGTCCAGCCGGCCGCTGGGCAGGCGCACCGTATGCGCGGCGAGGCGGTGCTTGACGCGACCGGCGATGTAGATCGCCAGCACTGCGCCGGCCAGGATGAGGACGCCGATCCAGTAGTCGGTTCGGGGGGTCCACGCCACGGCGCGGCCGAGCCAGTTGTCCGGATCGTGGAAGGAGGCGATGAGGCCGAAGTGGTGGTCATGCAGGAAGTCGTAGAGGAGATAGAGGCCGATGGCGACGAGCGCCACGCGCACGACATTCATGACGATGCCCAGCACATAGCTGAGCTTGGACTGTACGCCCTGGAAGACAATGGCCTGGCGGCGGATGATGTCGGAGAGGATGCCGGCGTTGTCGCTGATCTCGCTAAAGCCTCGCACGCTTCTGGCGAGAGGGGCGTTGGGATGAGCCGCGCGTTGAGTATGGCGCCTTTCGATGCCCAGGACGAGCGCCTGGCTGTTGCTGGGCTCGATGGCAGGGCGCCAGCACGCGTCCTGCTCACCGACGGGTTTCCTTGTCACGGAATGGATAAAGAACGCCGGTATCTGGCGTTCCTCGTCCGGTATCGGTCGTTCATCGTCCGTCATCGGCCGTTCCTCGTCCGTCATCGGTCGTTCATCGTCGGTCGTCGGTCGACGGTCGTTCATCGTCGGTCGACGGTCGTTCATCGTCGGTCGTCGGCCGTTCATCGTCGGTCGTCAGTCGTTCATCGACGGTCGACGGTCGTTCATCGTCGGACGACGGTCGTTCATCGTCGGTCGTCGGTCGTTCATCGTCCAGTGTCAGGCGCATAATACAGAGGCGGCGTTCCAGACTGCCGGTCAGTTACCATGTAGGCGTTTACGCCGCGCCATCCTCACTCAATTCGAGTTCTCCCACACCAGGATCGCATCGGCGACATCGATTCCGCTCAGTACGCCGGCCAATTTATCATAGGGCGGCGCGGCAACGCGCACGGGCACCCATGCCTCCCATGGCGACGCACACAGGTCGTCCCAATCCCACGTCTGCCAGGCAAAGAGATCCCACGTCTTGCCCATACCGGCGCGGTATACCGTGATGAAGCCCAGTCCGTGTTCGGCCAGCGCGGCATCGATGAAATCCGCATCTTGCGGACGGAGGTCGCGCATGAAGGTTTTCTCGCGGCTGCGATGGAAGTGTTCGAACAAGTTTCGCCGCAGCGTATCGTCGCCGGCACCTTCCAGCGGGATGAACGCACCCTCCGCGCTCAGCCAGAAGCAGATCGGACCGCCCGCCTGGTTGATGTAGTGGATGCCGGACGGACAGCGGACGATCAGCCCCACGGCTTGCTGCTCGAACAGTTTGACGAGGGGCGGGCGCGTTGTGGGTGGATCAGAAGATGAGAGGATGACTGGATGAGGGGATGAGGGGGTGTGAGAGTTGGCTGGTCGGGGTGGGGGCAGCGGGCGACTGGGCGCGGTGGCATAGAGGCGCTCGTCCTCGGCGTAGCCGTACACGGCGGCCAGCGGTGCGCAGATGCGCCAGGCCGCGCGCAATTCCTCCTGCGACGCCGGCACGGTCGACTCGTCGAGATGCGAGTGACGCACCTCCTTGTGCCGATTCTCCAGCAGCGCGCCGATGGCCGCCGCGTCAAAGCCCTCCAGCCCGAGGAAGTGGTAGAGGTCGCGCATCTGCGCCAGGCTCACATCCTCCAGCCGGATCATCGTGCAGACCGCCGGATTGTCGATTGTCTCGAACTGGTAGGCGATCATGGCGTACTGGCGCACCCAGCGCCGTGCCAGTTCCTCGGCCAGCGCCACGTCGGAGAACGCCACCGGCGCGTCCGTGCGGAAGTGGGCGAGCATGGAGCGCACGGTCGCCACCGGGTGGCGCACCAGCGCAACCAGGCGCAGCCGTTCCGCGCCGGCGTAGCGGTAGAGCATGAGACCCAGCCCGCGCATCCAGTTGAGCGTGTCGCCATAGATCCAGGGCAGCGCAAGGCGCTTGTCCATGCGCCGCCGCACGCCGGGAAACTCGGCGAGTTCGGTGCGCAGGAAGCCCTCGCGGCCGGCGGCGAAGCGCTGCTCCATCAAGTCGGTTACCTCGCTGATCTCCTCGTGGCCCGGCTGGTGCCACACCTCGGCATTGCGCGCCAGGCGCAGCGCGTGGTGATAGAAACGCGTCCCGCAAAAGCCGGATGAGAGGAAGTAGAAGTTGATCGGGCCATCGTTCATAGGGCGTGCCGCTCCCGGCGTTCAGGCGATGGACGTGCTGTTTCCGGTGAAGATGTGCTTCGAGCGATCAGCGTTGTGCTGTGGACGGCTTGCGAACGGTAGCGCAGCGTGGCAGGGTCCGTCTAGAGTTTCAGCCGCCGCTCGATTTCAGCCAGCACGTCAGCGAGCGACTGCACAGCCGAGGCCGAGACGCCCTGGGCATCGTGCTGGTGGGCAGGATGCGATGTCAAATGAGGATGTATCGGTCACACCGCGAGTGCAGCCAGTAGTAGTTCTTTCTCGGATGCCACAGCCTGCCAGAAGGCAAAATCGACGTAGGCCTCATGGTCGGCCGGCGAAGCGCTCTCGGGCAGTCCCTGTGTATCTAGTTCGGTCCAGGAGCAGCCAAAGCGTCGTTCAAAGTCGGCAATCCGTTGCCGAGCCTCGGCAAGCTCTAGCTGCAACTGCCGGACCCTGGCCTGGTTCGCCTCAAAGAGTCCCGCCCGCAACAGAGCGTCGCGTTCCTCCGCAGACAGTGCGGCCAGGGCGGCGGGTACATCAATCACAGTCTGCGTCATAGATCACTCAGGTCACACAAGAACGAACGGGCCGGTCATGCCATCAAGCTCCCCAGAATCGCAGCCAGAGTATACCATGCAGGGTGATGGGCATCGAACCACATCTTGCGCACCCAGGTACACACTGGGAGACTGGCGGGATCGAGGATAGCCACAGCGTGCGTCGCACTGGTCTGCATACGGTTCCACACGAAGGGTCGTTTGACCAGTGCGACGCACGCTCCTTTTCACGCAGCGGGTGAGTCGCCGGCTCACGACTTTCCCGGCGGCCCTGCGCGGCCGGGTGTGCACTTCGCACCAGCGGCGCTCCCAAACGTTGTGCATTTCTCCCATCATCATCGTGCGCTACGTGTGCGATAGTACGTGTTTGATCTCGCCGTGCACAGTTCGCGGACCTTCGCCGCGGAGCGCAGCCCGTCTGCGGCTATCGTTGCCGTGAGGAGAGATGATGATTGCACCAGAAGGGTCAGGTCAGAGTGCAGCGCCGCTGCCCGAGCAGGTTGGGGCGTACCGTGTGGATTCGCTGATCGGCGAGGGCGCCGCCGCCATCGTCTATCGGGCGCATCCGACGGCGGCCGCGGCGGGCGACACGCCGCAAACCGTCGCGCTCAAGGTGCTCAAGCCGGAGGCCATGACGCAGCCGCAGGTGCTGGCCTGCTTCCAGTTCGAGGCGCGCGTGCTCTCCCGGCTCGACCATCGCGGCATTCTGCGCGTCTACGACGCCGGGGTGGACGACGACCGTATGTATACGGCCATGGAGTTGCTCGACGGGGTCAGCCTCGACAATGTGCTCATTGCCAACAAGCGCCTGACGCCGGCCCAGTCCGTCGACATCGCCCGCCAGGTGGCCGACGCGCTCGACTATCTGCATCGCAGCGGCTATGTCCATCGCGACGTCAAGCCGGCCAATCTGATGCTGACGCCGCAAGGGCGCGTCGCGCTCTTCGACTTTGGCACCGTGGTGCGCATCCAGGATGGCGCACCCTATGAGGCAGGGCTGTACGGCACGCCGGCCTTTCTGGCGCCGGAGCAGACCGTCGCCGGCGGTAAGGTCGACGGCCGCGCCGATCTCTATGCCGCCGGGATTATGCTCTACCTGATGGTGGCGGGACGAAAGCCATTCTACGGATCGCGCAGCGAGGTGCTCACCGCCCATGTCAATGCGACACCGCCGCGTCCATCACAATTTGCGCGCATCTCGCCGGCGCTGGAGGCCGTGATCCTCAAGTCGATTGCCAAAAGCCCGGATGACCGCTATCAGAGCGGCGCGGAGATGGCGCTGGCGCTGGCAACGCTGCCCTCGCCGGTGCCGCCGTCCCTGGGCGAGCGGCTGCGCGGCTGGCTTCGTCGCGGGGCGTAGGCAGCTGCGCACGCGCCGGTCATTTCTGCCAGTCGCGCAGCCGGCGCGCCATCACTTCCAGCATGTGCAGGGCAAACATGGGCGTCTCGTGGACGAGAAATAGGAAGCGGCGCTCGTCTACTGGCGCCAGCACGCAATCGGTCTTGGCCACGGTGTCGGCGCTACGCGGCGCGGCGTCGATCAGGGACATTTCGCCGAAAATGTCGCCGGGGTGAAGGGTGCGGATGTAGCTGCCGCCCGCCAGCACGTCGACCTCGCCTTCGATCACGACATACATGTAGTCGCCGGGGTCGCCTTGCCGGAAAATTGTTGCGCCGGCTGCAAAGCGCTCGAAACTATCGGTGTTCTTGAAGAGGGTACGCGGGTTCATGCTCTGGCTTCTTTCTCCGGTTGCTCACGTTGCGCCGATCGACTGTCGAATGGATGCTCCCTGTTCATCATGCAAGTGACGATCTTTTCACCCAAGTCAATCATCTTGTCAACTCTGCGGATCCTCAGGAGTCTCGCGAGGTCTGCGCCGGCGTGCGTCATATGGTGCCATCCCCCTGAGAGGCCGTCTGGCAATTACCGGACTTAACGCAGAGGCGCAAAGGTTCGCAGAGGGAACACGACAACGAAGCAGGGCTTTTCTCTGCGTTTTTCTCTGCGTTTTTCTCTGCGCCTCTGCATCTCTGCGTCAAGATTGCGAATTTTCAAACAGACTCTGAAACGAGCGCGTCAAGAATGAAAGCCAACTGTCAGCCCGTTGCGCGCCTACTCTCTTGACAATGGAGATGTGATGTCGTAACTTTAGCCATCCTTTTGAGAACCCTGTTTGAGGGCTGGATTGCCCGCGGCCACATTTCTAGCCGGACCGGCTTGCTCTGCCGGCCCCGATTGACACGACCACAAGCGTTGGGCACATTTGCCCGGAAAGAGAACAGCACCGTGCACCGAGAAATTCCCACCGGGCGTGGAGTCTCCTGGCTCATCGGCCAATCGGTCTGGCTGGTCCTGGTCGTCACACTGATCGCCGGGCTCCTTGCCTACACTGGCGAACAGGCGGCGGCGGCCGGCCCCTTTTTCGTCGACTCCACGGCGGACAGCCCCGACAGCAATCCCGGCGACGGGATCTGCGATGCAGGCGGCGAGGTCTGCACGCTGCGCGCGGCCATCCAGGAAACCAACGCGCTGCCGGGGCTGGATTTGATTCACTTTGCGCTTCCCGGCGGCGGCGTGCAGACGATTGCTCCGTCCTCAGCGCTGCCGCAAATCACCGATCCTGTGGTCATCGACGGATACACGCAGCCGGGCGCTGTCGCCAACAGCCAGGCCATCGGCAGCAATGCCGTGCTGCTCATCGAGATCAGCGGTGTTAGCGCCGGTGGTGCAAACGGCCTCGAACTGCGCGCATCGAACAGTGTAATCCGCGGCCTGGTCGTCAATCGATTCAGCGGGGCGGGCATTTCGCTTGCCATGACGAACAACACTGTCGCCGGCAACTATCTTGGCACCGACCCGTCCGGAACGGTAGCGAGGTCAAACGGTGGGGACGGCATCTTCGTTGCGAATTTCGTCATCGGCGCCGCCAACAACACGATCGGCGGCGTCACGCCTGCCGATCGCAACCTGATCTCCGGCAACGGGCGCAACGGCATCACGATGGATCAGGTGAGCAACACCTTTGTCTACGGCAACTACATCGGGCTGAACGCCACCGGGCTGGCAGCCCTGCGCAACAATGAGAGCGGCGTCGGCATCTTTCGCGGCTTACCGAACTTTATTGGCGGATCAGCGGCCGGGCAGGGCAATGTCATCTCCGGCAACGGGCAGCACGGCATCGCCATGAGCGATGGCGCTACGTCCGCCGCCCATGTGATTCGCGGCAACCTGATCGGAACCGATGCCGCCGGCAATGTGACGCCGGGCGTCGGCAATACGTTGAACGGCATCCTGTTCAACGAGAGCAGCATCGTCATCGGTGGGCTGGGAGCGGGTGACGGCAACGTCATCGCGGGCAACGGGCTGAACGGCGTGGTCGTGCAGGGCGGACAAGCCAACCAGATCGTCGGCAACCGCATCTACGCCAATGGCGGCCTGGGCATCGATCTCGGCGCGTCCGGGCCGGATGCCAACGACATTGGCGACGGCGACGGCGGCGCCAACACGAGTATCAATGCCCCGGTGCTCTACGCGGCGGTGAGCGCGCCGGCCTCGACGACGGTGAACGGTCTCTTCAACAGCGCCGCCAACCAGAGTTACACCGTGACCTTCTACGCCAGCCCGCAGTGCGACGCCAGCGGCTTTGGCGAGGGCCAGATCTATCTCGGCGCGGTCACGGCGACGACGGATGCGTCGGGCAATGGCGGCTTCGGCGCGACGTTGCCCGAGACACTTGCGGGCGGCCAGGTCGTCACGGCGCTGCTCACCGACGCCGCCGGCAACACCTCCGAGTTCTCGGCTTGCACCATCGCCCAGCCCGACAACACGTCATGGGACAAGGCGCTGCCCCTTTCGCTGCAAGGCGGGGCGGGCGTGCTCTCGGCGACGGCGGGGCAATACCTGGATCGCACGGGCCAGGCGCGCTGGTTCAAGTTTGCCGTGCAGCCCGGCAGCGAGATTATCGTCGATCTGACCAACCTGCCGGCGGACTACGATCTGACCCTGCACGCCGATATCCAGGCGGCCTACAACCGGATTGCCACACCGGTCGACCTGGCACAGTTGAGCGCAGAGATGGCGCCGAGTGCCTTCGTCAATCCGGCGGCCTTCACCAATCCCGCTGCGTTCACCAACCCCGCGGCCTTTACCAATCCGGCTGCGTTCACCAATCCCGCCGCCTTTACGAACCCGGCCGCATTCACCAACCCCGCGGCCTTTACCAACCCGGATGCCTTCGTCAATCCCGCTGCTTTCACCAACCCTGCCGCGTTTACCAATCCCGCGGCCTTCACCAATCCGGCAGCATTTACGAATCCGGCCGCATTTACGAACCCTGCGGCTTTCACGAATCCCGCTGCATTCACCAACCCCGCCGCGTTCACCAATCCGGATGGCTACGCCAGCGCGCCGCTGCGTTCGCTCCTCGGCGTCTCGGCGCGCGAAGGCACGGCAAGCGAACGCATCGTCGTCAACTCGTGGAACAACAGCGGCGAGTTCTATGTCATGGTGCGCGGGCGTAACGGCGTCTTCGACCGCACGGCGCCCTTCACGCTGAACGTGACGATGCTCACCGGCGTCTGCGCCGGGATCACGACGGTGCTGCCCGCCGGTGAGGTGGCGGCGCCTGCCGGCAACGCGCACACGCTGATCCTGCACGACCTCGACCGCATGGCGGGCACGCCCGAAGAAAAAGCGTTGCTCGCGGCCCGGCTGAACGCGCTGGCAACCCGTGATGAAGTGAAGGGCGCGGTGCTGGATATCGGCGCCGACCCGCGCGTCGTCGCCGCACGCGCCCAGGCGGACGCCACGCCCGGCTGCCCCTACGCGCAGAACGTGCTGGCGTCGGCGATCAAGGAGATCGTCGATCGCTCGCGCGCCGGCAACCCGCTTGAATACGTGGTGCTGGTCGGCAACGACGATGTGATTCCCTTCTTCCGCTACCCCGACCCGGCGCCGCTTGGTCGCGAGTCGGAGTTCGTACCGCCCGTGCTTGATGACACGGCGTCGGGCGCCAGCCTGCGGCTCGACTACATCCTGGGCCAGGATGCCTACGGCGCCACCAAGGAGATTGCGCTGCAGGGCAGCATCTTCCCGATTCCCGACCTGGCCGTGGGCCGCCTGGTCGAGACGGCCGGCGATGCGGTGACGGTGATCGACGCCTATCTGAGCACGGCCGGCGGGGTCGTCATGCCTGCCACTGCCTTCATCTCCAGCTACGGTTTTCTGGAAGATGGCTCCGAGGCAGTGCGCGCCGAGTTGGCCGCCGGGTTAGGGATTACGGGCACGGTCAATGTGCTCATCGACCCCGCCGACCGCGCGCCGAGCGACCCGTTGTCGTGGAGCGCCGCCGATCTGCGCGCCGGCCTGCTCACCACGCGCCAGGATCTGGCCTATCTCGCCGGTCACTTCAGCGCATCGAGCGCGCTGGCGGCCGACTACACCACGCGCTTCGACGCCCGTGAGATTGTGCTGTCGCCGCTCGACCTGCGCAACGTCATCGTCTACAGCGCGGGCTGCCACGCCGGCTACAACATCGTCGACGCGCATGGCGTTCCTGCCATAACCGAGCAGCCCGACTGGGCGCAGGCATTCGCACGCAAGGGCGCCGCGCTCATCGCCGGCGCCGGCTATCAGTACGGCGACGCCGACCTGACCGAGTACGCCGAGCGACTCTATCTCGGCTTCACGCAGCAACTGCGCCAGCCGGGCGCTGTCTCCATCGGCAAGGCGCTGGTCGGCGCCAAGCAGGGTTACCTGGCCGACACCGGCGTCGAGGTCGACGGGATCTTCGAGAAGACGATCGTGCAGGCGGTGGTCTTCGGGCTGCCCATGCTCAGCGTGGAGATGGCCGGCGAGCCGGCCGGGCCGGCCGCGCTGCCCCCAGCCGTCACCGCCACGACGGCGGTGACGAGCGGCCCCGGCGCTGCCCTTGCCCTGCGCGTGGCCGACCTGTCCGTGTCGCCGCTGCTGACGCCCACGACGAAGACGCTGACCAACACCGTGGACAACACGATGACGCTGGCGGCGACCTACCTCAGCGGTCCTTCGGGTGTCGTCGGCCGCCCCGGCCAGCCGCTGCTGCCCTTGGCGGCCTATAACGTCAGCGCGCCGGGCGGGCTGGCGGGCGGCGTGCTGCGCGGCGTCGGCTTCCGCGGCGGCACGTTCACCGATCTGCCCAACGTCTTCCCGCTCGTCAGCGCGCCGGCAACCGAGGCGACGGCGGTGCGGCCGGTCTTCCGCTCGCCGGTCTACTTCCCGATCACGCCATGGACGGTCAACTACTTCGACGTGCTGGCCGACCCCGCCAACGGTGAGACGCGGCTCATGCTCACCCCGGCGCAGTTCCGTTCGCAGGGCGTTGATGCCAATGTTGGAACGCTGCGCCGCTTCGACGACATGGATTTCCGCCTCTACTACAGCACCGTGCTGAGTGCGACCGCACTGTCGGCGCCGCCCGCCATCGCGACCGTCTCCGCCGAAACCGATGGCGGGTCCAACCTCCAATTCCGTGTCAGCGCCAGCGATCCCGTGGCGGGCATCCAGGACGTCTGGATTACCTATGCCACCGAAAACGGGTCGACCTGGCAGTCGCTCAGCCTGAGCCAGAGCGCAAGCGAACCGTCGCTGTGGCAAGGCACGCTGGCCCTGACGAGTGTTCCCGCCGGCGCCGTGCGCTACATGGTGCAGGCCGCCAATGGCGTCGGGCTGGTGACGATGCTGACCAACAACGGCGCGTTCTTCACGCCAGGCGTCGATCCGGGTGCGCCGGTGGCGCCGCCGTTGGCGACGGAGCCGGTCTTTGCGCAGCCCGCGCAGATCGGCCTGGTGAGTCCGCCGACGAGCGGCGTCTACGGTGGCGCGGTGACCTACGCTGCCCGGCTCACGAGTGGTGGAAGCCCGATCGCCAATGCCGCCGTTGCGTTCACGCTGCAAGATCAGACGGTGACGGCGCAAACCGCCAGCGACGGCACTGCCAGTGCGACCTTCCGCCTGCTTGGCACGGCGGGCGAGGCTGCGATCCAGGTGAGCTATGCCGGGACGCCCAACTATCTGGGCGCCGGCGTAACGCACCCGCTCACCATCACAAAACAGGGCACGCAATTGGCGCTCGCCATACCGCCGGGGCCGGTGGCGTCGGGCGCGCCCTATGCCGTCACCGCCACGTTGACCGACGACGCTGGACGCGCCATCGCCAATCGCACGGTGCTCCTAACCTTCACCGGCAGCGGCGGCACGGTCGCGCGCGCGGTCAGCACGGACTTCGTCGGCCGCGCCACCGTGCGCGATCTGGCATTGCCGGCGGGCAGCTACAGCGTGGATGCCCGCTTCGGCACGGCGACGACCGTGGGCGGCGCCGCGCTCGACCTCACGGACCCCGGCTATCAGAGCGCCACTGCCTCCGGCGCGCTGACGATTGCCGCCGGCAATGCGCCGCCGCAAGCGACGGACGATAGCGCAGGTGTGGTCGCCGGACGCGTCGTCGCGATCGACGTGGCGGCGAACGATGTCGACGCCGACGGCAACCTGAATCCGTCGGCCGTGAGCATCGTCCAGGCGCCGGCCGGTGGCGTCGCCACGGTGGATGCGACAAGCGGGCGCGTGCGCTATGCCGCCTCGTTCGCCTTCACCGGCATCGATCGGTTCACCTATCGCATCTGCGACACAGGCGGTCTGTGCGCGGTGGCGGCCGTCGCCGTTACCGTGCTGCCCGGCCCGAACGGCGCCCCGCAGGTCGGCTCGATTACCTTCGACGACACGGTGACGATCTTCCCGCTCGGCACACCTGTCAGCGCGCGGGCGCTCTTCACAGACACCGACGCCGGCGACAGCCACGCAGTGCTGTGGGATTGGGGCGACGGCAGCACGACGGCCGGCACGGTCAGCGGCGACCCGCTTGCCGGCGCCATGGCCGGGCCGGACAGCCATCTGTACGCCGAACCTGGCGTGTACACGGTGGTGCTCACCGTGACGGACGGCAGCCAGGCTGCGGCAACGTCGACCTACCAGTACGTGGTGATCTACGATCCGACCGCCGGCGTCGCCTCCGGCGACGGCTGGATCAATTCGCCGCTGGGCGCCTACACACCGAACCCGGCACTGGCCGTGCGCGCCAAGTTCGGCTTCGAAGTCAAGTACCGCCGCAACGACACCGTCCCCACCGGCAATCTGCGCTTCCGGCTCGATCGCATCCGCTTCGAGGTGAGCACCTTCGACTGGCTGGTGATTAGCGGCCCCAAGGCAATCGTGCAAGGTGTGGGCGAAATCGATGGACACGGGCGCTACGGTTTCATGCTGACGGCGCTTCATGAGGGAACGCTTGCGCCCAAAGACAACGGCACTTTCCGGCTCAAGGTGTGGGATATCAACAACGGCAACGCTGTCGTGTACGACAATGAGCCGGGGCAGCTCGACGGCGCCACTCCGATCACGCCGGTCACGCAGGGAAGAATCAAGATCAAGACCAAGGCTGGCGTCGGCAGCGCGTCTGCCGTGGATAGCTTGTCTGTCCCAAGTGACTGGCTGGTGGTCGGCGCCCCGCCACAGGCGTTGATCGACCGTTTGCGGGAAGATTCCGACGTTGTGTATACTCATGGCCTCTTCTTACCACTGCTGACTCGATAGCGCATCGTCGTATGTCCCAAGGCTGTGGTGAGAACGTCGCCGGTCCTGGCCATCCACAGCGCAATCAGGGCAGCCGGCTGACCATTGCCGGGTAGATTCGAATCGTCGGCGACGCACCTGTGCATCGCGACGTGCCGAGTGGGATCGCTCTCAGGGCGATCCTGCTCGGTCCATTTCCCACCATGGACATCGCGCAGTGCGCTGTCCCCTTCCATCAACCAGGTAGTGCCGAACGACAGACATGACCCTGTTGACTGCCTTGCAGCGTGCCTTGGGCATCCGGCCTGACGAAACCAAGCTGGTCTGGTTTGCGTTCGCCGTCTTTTTCTGGGGCGGAACCGCGCGCGCGCTCGGCGTCGGCGCGGCCTATTCGGCGTTCATCACCGAATTTGGCGGCGCGATGCTCCCGTACATCTATATTCTGACGGGCATCACGGTGATGGCGATCATGGGCCTCTACCTGCCGTTCAGCGCGCGGGTTTCGCTGACACGGCTGCTCGGTTTCAACCTCGGCTTCTCCACGCTGATGTTTGCCCTGCTGGCCGCATGGCTGGCATGGCAGCCGTCGCCGGTCGTCGTCTTTGCCTTGCCGGTATGGTTCGAGGCATTTTGCGTCCTGTTGCCGCTGGCGTTGTGGGCGTTGGCGGGGCGTCTCTTCAACGTGCGCCAGGGCAAACGGCTCTTCGGCATCATCGCCAGCGGCATACCGCTGGGTTTCCTCTTCGGCGGCTTCCTGACGACGCCGATCGCGATCCCGTTTGGCGCGGTTGGGCTGCTGGTCGCCACCGCGCTCTGCGTGCTCGTGACGCTGCTGCTGACCCTGTCCGCACGCCGCCTATTCCCCGAACGCTTTGACGTCGACGCGAGCGCCACCGATGCGCCGGCTCAGAAGAAATCGACCGGCAACGTGTGGCGCAGCCGCTACGTGCTGCTGATCTACGGGATTCTGGCCGGCTGGACGATGTCGTTCTTCTTTCTCGACACGATTTTCGCCGAACGGCTGGGGGCAAGCTTTCCCACCGAAGTCGAAGTTGCGGCCGTGCTCGGCATCTACTCTATGCTGCGCGGCGTCTTGATGATGCTCAGCGGCCTGGTGCTTTCCGGACCGATTTTGAGCCGCTACGGCCTGCGCGTCGGGCTGCTGGTATTGCCGGTCGGGTTGGCGGTCAGCATGGTTCTGTTCATCGTGCCCGGCCTGATCTGGGGTGTGATCCCCTTCCTCTTCTGGCCGGCGCTCGTCGCCAAACTTGTCAACTACGGGCTCGACAGCGTCGATCGGTCGTCCCTGAACATCTTGTACCAGCCGCTGCCGGTCAACCTGCGTCTGCGCGTGCAGGCTGTAGCCGAGGGCGTCTTGCAGCCGTTGATGATGGTTGTCACCGGTGTTTTGTTGCTCGTGCTGATGCAGATCTTTGGCGTTTCCGTTGTGCAACTGGGGATCGGCCTGATGGCCACCCTGGCAGGCTGGGTGGTCGTCGCTGTGCTGGTGGGCCGCGAGTATCCCAAGATGCTGATGGCAGCGATCATGCGCCGGCGCCTTGAGGATGGCGAGAACGTGCCGGCCGACGAAGCAAGCCGCGCCATCCTGCTGCAGGCGACGCAAAGCGAACGCGCCGACGTGGTGATCTACGCGCTGGACAGGCTCGATGCGACAGAGGGAGGCGCGCCGACAGCCACGCTGCTGAGCCTGCTCGACCATCCGCTGCCAGCCGTGCGCCGGCACGCGATCGCCCGGCTGGCACGCACCGGCGACACCGCCGCGGTCGATGCGCTGGAGAGCCGGCGCGCCGTCGAGACCATGCCCGACGTGCGCGGCGCCTTGTTGCGCGCCGCCCTGATGCTCGACCTGGATCGTACGTTTCCAACGGCAGTCGATGCGCTGACGGATGCATCGCCGGTCGTGCGCCAGTCCGCAGCCGCCGGCCTGCTGCTTGCGGGCGGGATCGGCGGGGTGCTGGCTGCCGGGCCGCACGTCCTGGAGTGGCTCAAGTCCGGTGCAGCCGGCGAACGCCTCACCGCTGCCCGTACCCTGGGCGAGGTCGGCGTCGGCGCCTACTATCAACTGCTGATTCCGCTCTTTTCCGACAACGACCCTGACGTTCGCCGGGCGGCAGTGGAGGCTGCCGGCGCGCTCGACCACGAGCGGCTGTGGCCCTACGTGGTGAAGTCGCTGGCACAGCCGTCGACGACACAGACGGCTGTCGCAGCGCTGGCGCGCGGCGGCGATCACTTCCTGCCGGCAATGACGGCTGCCTGGCAGAATGGTGCGGCCAAGCCGGTCACGCTGCAACTGGCGCGCGCCTGCGCGCGGATCCGCACACCGGCTGCCGCGACGCTGCTCGCGGGGAAGATGGGCAGCCCCGATGTCGAGATTCGCAACGACGTGCTCTACGCGCTCCAGCGCTGCGGCTATCGAGCCGGCGCCGCGGACGTGACGCCGATCCGTGCGGCGATCATCGACGAAGGGCGCGGCGCGGCGTGGACGAGTGCGGCGCTGATCGATCTTGCCGGGGACGAGGCGCTGGGCCTGCTGCGTGCGGCCTTGGAACTCGAGCTGGCCGCGGCGTGTGCCCGTGTGCTGCATCTGCTCTCATTCGTGAGTGACGCCCAGGCCGTGCGCCGTGTGCAGGACATCCTGAACGCGCCGCTGGCCTCAGCCGATCAGCACGCCTATGCCCAGGAAGTGCTCGATATCGTCACGCCACAGGAACTCAAACCGGTGGTGCTGACCCTGGCCGACGATCTCACGCCGCAGGTCCGGCTACAGCGCCTGCACGCCCTGGCGCCGCAACGCGCCAGCGACGCGGCGACGCGCCTGCGCGAGATTATCGCTGCGCCGGAGGGGCGCTTCAGCGGCTGGACTGTGGCGTGCGCTTTGGCGGCGACGCCGACCTACTGGGATGGCGACCGCGCGGCAATGAAGACCGCGGCGCTGTCGTCCGACCTGCTCGTGCGCGAGACTGCCGGTTGGGTGCTGCGCCGCATCGACGCACCCCACCATCCGCCAGAGGAGAAACCCATGCTGTCAACGCTTGAACGTGTGCTCATCCTCAAACATGCCGCCATCTTTGGCTCGATTCCGGACAATGTGCTGGCAGCAGTGGCCGCCACGGTGCAAGAAGTCGAACTCGAGGCCGGCGAGCAGATCTTTGCCAAGGGCGATCTGGGCAAGGAGATGTACGTCATCGTCTCCGGATGCGTGCACATCCACGACGGCGAACGACGGCTCAACACGCTGGGCGCCTATGAGGTGTTTGGCGAGATGGCGCTGCTCGACGCCGAACCGCGCTCTGCGTCGGCGACGACCGCCGAGGAGACATTGCTGCTGCGCCTGCGCCAGGAGGAGTTCTTCGAGCTGATGGCGGATCACGCTGCGATTGCGCGCGGCGTCATTGTCGTGCTGTCGCAGCGCCTGCGCGCGCGTAGCGACGAGGTGGTGAAGCTGCGTAGTGCATAGACTGCCGTGATCACTTCAGCCATTCCGGAGCGGCAGCGACTGAAGTCGCCACTACGGTGAGACGTAGCGATGGCTTCAGCCGTTCCGGAAAGGCAGCGACTGAAGTCGCCACTACGGTGAGAGCCGTGAACTCTTACGTTTCCTCATGGTGCGTCGCGCGCGTGCTCCACCGCCTGCGCCAGCGGCCATGCCATGCCCTCTGCCAGCATCCCTACCGCCTCGTCGCCCAGCGTCGCGTGCGCTGCGTGCAGGCGCCCGTCGAGCGTCTCCTGCTCCGACTGTGATAGCGGCGAAGAGATGGCCGCACGCAGCGCCGACGCGGCGCCAACCAGCCGCAACGCGTGGCGGTGCCGGCCCCGGCTGGCAGCGAGCAGCCCGATATCCTCGAGCAGGTAGGCGAGCGCGCGGCGGTCGCCCAGGGCATGGTTCAGCGCCAGGCTCTCGGCATAGAGTTGCTGTGCTGCGTCGAACTCGCCCAGGTCGCGGCGCACGTTGCCCAGGTTGTTGAGCGCATTGGCGATGGCCCACTTGTCACCCACCGCGCGTTGAATGGTGAGCGCCTCGTCGAGATAGGCGCCGGCCGCAGCGTACTCATGCCGGTCGAGCAGCGTGGTGCCGAGGTTGTTGAGCGACATGGCAATAGCCCACGTGTTGCCCAACTTGCGCCGGATTGCCAGCGCCTCCTCGTGGAAGTGCTGGCTGCGCGCGTAGTCGCCCTCGAACTGCGCCACGATCGCCATGTTGTTGAGCACGGCCGCAACGTTGAGTTGATCGTCCAGCGCACGGCGGATCGCCAGGCTGCGCGCATAGTGGGCGGTGGCGGCGGCATAGTCGCCCTGCTGTGCGGCGAGCGTGCCCTGGCAGATGAGCGCTTTCGCCAGCCCTGGCTGGTCGGCGTGCTCTTCGGCAACGGCGTAGGCGCGGCCATACCACGTTGCCGCCTCGGCGTAGCGGCCTTGCTTGCGCTCCAGTTCGCCCAGCGCGATCTGCGCCTGCATCCGGGTCGCGTGGTCGCCCAACGCTTCGGATGCCGCCAGCGCCTCCAGGTAGCGCTCTTCCGCTTGTTCCCACTGCCCGATCAGGTCCAGCACCTGCCCGAGCCGCAGCAAGACGTTCGGGTGATCTTCCGGCGGCAACAACGGCAGCACGCGCGTGAAATAGTCGATCGCGGCGTCATTGGCGTAGAGCGCCTGCGCGGCTTCACCGGCCCGGCGCAGATAGAGGCGGCGTTTCGCCAAGTTCTCGCTGCGGTCGTAGTGGAAGGCCAACAGGTCGAGCACAGAGTCGAGCGCGCCGGCGTAGGTGGCTTCGAGAAAGTCGCCGATCTGTTCGTGCAGCGCCGACTTCACGGCAAAGGGCAAGCTCTCATAGGTGACGCCCTGCGTGATGACCTGGCGGAAGAAATAGGTCAGCTCCGGTTCGCCGGGCGCCGGCAGCAGCAGTTCCTGGCGGCGCAAGGTTTCCAAGTCGGCACGCACGCGCGTGGCATCGCCGATCTGCGGGTAGACGCCCCACAACCACGCTGCCTGGAAGACGCGGCCGATCACGCTGGCGACCTTGACCGTGATCTTCTGACTTTCGCTGAAGCGGTCGACCAGGCTGAGTACCAGCCGCTGCACGCTGTCGGGGAGGGCAATGCGATCCAGCGCAGTGGCGTCGCCAAAGTCGATGCCTTGCAGGTGCAGATAGTTGATCAGCTCATCCAGGAAGAAGGGATTGCCCTCGGCGCGGGCAGCAATACGATCCACCAGCGCGGGCGGCACGCGTACTTCGTCGCCGACAAGTTGTGTGATCTTCGCCAGTACGAACGCTGCAATCTCTTCGGCGTCGAATGCGGATAGGGTGATCTGCGTATGGTGCGACAGCGTACTGACGCGCGCTGCACGCAGCCGGTCGTGCTCAAACGGGCGAAAGAGATAGACGAAGATCACCGGAAGGTCGGCGATGGTCTGCGCCAGCGCTTCCAACAGGTCGTGCGAGAGGGGGTCGAGCCACTGGCAATCTTCCAGCACGATCAGCAGCGGATGGGCGCGCGCCGCCGCCGCCAGGCAGTCGGCCAGCAGCCCTTCACGCGCCGCCTTGCGCAGCCGGGCGTCCAGCGAAGCAGTCAGATCGTTGTCGGGAATTTCCAGTTGCAGCACCATGTCCAGCAGCGGCAGGCGTGGCGCCAGCCCCGGATCGATGGTAGTGACGTGTTCCGTCAGTTTCTCGAGCTGGCGAGTGGGCGGCCATGTGGGGTCGATACCGAATATCCCGCGCCAGATCGGCTGCCAGACAAGATAGCTCCTGTTGACGCCATACGACTCGCATTCGCCGCCATAGATGGCAAACCCCCGCTGCTGCGCCGCCTCGATCAGCGCGGACGCCAGCCGCGACTTGCCGATGCCCGCCTCACCGCCGATGCCAATGACCTGTCCGTGTCCTCCTGCTGCCTGCGCCAGCTTGTGCAACGCCGTGTCGAGCTCGGCCTGGCGCCCGATCATGGGCAGCGCATAGACCGGCGACGTCAGTTGCAGAACCTGGCTGCTGCGCTCGCTCGTCAGCGCAAAGATGGCGACCGGCTGGCGCTTGCCCTTGACGCGGATCGGCGGCAGCGCATCGAGCACGAAACGGCCGGCCATCGGTGGGTAGGCGCTCTGGCTGACCAGAATCTGGCCGGGTGTGGCCGCCATCATCAGCCGCGCGGCCATGTTGACCTCGTCGCCCAGCACGCCGTAGGTGCGATGGTTAGCGCCGCCATACGCGCCGGCGCGCATCCGCCCCTGACTGATCCCGATCTGCACGTCGCCGATGAAGGCTAGCTGCGCCGGCGGCGTGCGCAACGCAAGCGCAGTGGCAGCGGCGCGTTCGGCGTCATTCTCATGGGCCTGCGGCGCGCCAAAATTGATGTACAGATAGCTGCCCTTATCGCCGATGTTGAGATCGATCAAGGTGCCGTCATAACGGGCGGCGATCGACTGCACCCAGCGCATGTAGCCGTCAAGTTTTGCGCCGGCCTGGTCGTCGGCGTCGTAGTCGATGCCGTCGAAGCGCAGGAACAGTGCAACCGTCGGCCGTAGCTCGGCCAGGAAGTTGCCCAGCCCGCTTTGCAGCCGTTCATAGACCGCCGGCAGCAGCCAGGGGCGCACGTCGGCGGTGGCAAGTGAAGCCGGATCGAGGGTTGGCCAGGGCGCCGGCGCCGCCGGCGCCTCTAGCGCTGTGACGACAGCGAACTCCTCACCGTGCTGTGGGTCGCGACGACGGTCGCCAATCTTGGCGCGGTCGAGCGCAGCCAGCGTCGCGGCATCGACGATCACCTCGCCCTTGCCGGCCTGGTGTTCGGCCGCTGCCAGCCGCACCAACGTCTCGCCGGCCAGCGCGTCGAGCACGCGCCCGCCCGGATCGCCGACGAGAAAGCGCCGCGCCGGCCCGGTCGCCACGGCCGCCTTCATCGTCAGGCTGATGCTGGCGCCGCCCGGCGTCGTGAGCGCGGCAAAGGGACGCATTGCCTCCTGCATGGCAAGCGCAGAGGTCGTCGCACGGTAGCCGTTGTCGCCGTCGAACCAGCAGGTGATTGCGTCGCCGGCAAAGGCGATCACGCTGCCGCCAAAACGATGTACTTCGTCGATCACGGCGTCGTAGATGAGGTTGAGAAAGCGCGTCAGTTCCTCGGCGCCGCGTTGTGCGCCCAGTTCCAGCACCAGCGCCTCGGTCAGCGGGGTGAAGCCCGAGATGTCGGCAAAGAGCGCGGCGCCCTGCGTCCGGTCGGGAAACTCACGCGGCCGAACCAGCGCCTGCCGCCGATCCATGGGGATGTAGGCAATCGGGCTGTCCATCGTCAGGGCACCCTGAGCACGAGCGCAAAGAATGCGATCACCATGATGTGAAAGACCTGGTCGACGCCCATTTCCACCGCGCCAGTTCCAGGGCTGTCTTCCCCCATGCGCTTGACGACGCGCATCCACCAGCGCACGGGCACGCGTGTGTCGACCAGCAGATGGGTGACGCCGATGAGGAGGGCAATCAACGGCGGGAAGACCAGCGCCATGAACAGTGCGTAGACGGTGGCGTGAACATAGCCGGCCGGATGGCGCAGATTCACCTTGTGGATGACCATCCATTCGGTTTGGAAGAGCCAGTCGGCGGCCAGATGCGCCACGAAGGCCCAGACGAACAGTTCCGTCGCCGTCTGGAATGTGGAAAAGAACATGCAACCATCCTTCTTGCCAGGCCATTGATGTCATCGCTTCAAACGGTGCGAACTCTATCCGATCTCAGCCGATTTGTCACCTCTCGGCGCAGTATTCAGCCATGATACCCATGAAGACGTGATAGTTTTACTCGCCGGATATGGATCGCCGGTTGGCACGAACCTGCCAGTTCCACACAATCTTCGCATCTCGTCTTCGCAACTTCTTCACAAGCTGCGCCTACACTGGAGCCAATCAAGCGAGAGCCAACAGGCTCGTAACAACACTCAAGATTCCGAGGAGGATCATCATGTTGAAGACAAAATTGGCCGCCGGCGCACTGGCACTTTCCACGCTCTTGATCGGCGCTGTCCCGGCGTATGCGGCGCCTGCCGCCCAGACGACCGGCACGCCCGGGACACCCGCCGCTGCGCTGGCTGTGCCCGGCACGCTGAGCGAGGAAGAGAGCGCAGCGCTGCTCTTCATGCGTGAGGAGGAGAAACTGGCCCACGACGTGTACGTCACGCTCTACGACCAGTGGGGGCTGCGGGTATTCAGCAACATCGCTGCCAGCGAGCAGAAGCACACCGATGCCGTCGCCGCCCTGCTGGACGCCTACGGCCTGGAGGATCCCGCCATCGGCAACGGCGTTGGCGAGTTCACCGACCCGGCCTTCCAGGCGCTCTATGATGAGTTGGTCGCCCAGGGCAGCATCTCGGCGGCCGAGGCGTTGAAGGTGGGCGTGGCCATCGAGGAGCTGGACATTTCCGACCTGGAGCAGCGCATCGCCGAGACGGACAATGCCGACATCAAGCTTCTCTACAGCAACTTGCTGGCTGGCTCCGAGAACCACCTGCGCGCCTTCAGCGGCAGCGGCGGCCAGGGACGGCAGGGTGGTGGCAGGGGCGCACGTCCCTAGCCATAACCGCTCGAAGAATCAGCGATAGAGTACCAACCAATACACAACCCGGCACACGAAGATGTCTCCTCGTGTGCCGGGTTGCTTTTGGGCTCCGGAGTAGGTTGGCGCATGAAACGATACTACGAGGGTGGGACAACCATCCCTGCTCTTTCCTTGTGCCGTTTGGTGTTTTGGGAATCTTGGTGGTTCCAAAATCAACGGGGCTGGAAAAGCGAGGGACCGTGGTTGCGGCCACGGTCCCAGAGGCGGAAGGGCAAAAGCCGGGATCTTCCACTGCCTAGTTTACCGTACCCGGACGCACGAAGGGATCGGTCATTTGGACGATGATGGGGGTGCAGAAAGTCGCGTCGTGATCTGCACCTTCCCAGGAACGAAGAAAGGGCCCATATTGGACCCTTTCTCCGTCAGTGCGGAAGCAGTCTGACTTGGTCGATGTGCCGACCCGAGGAACTGCCGGCTACGGCAGTCAGGCGGCGAGCCGCAGCAGGCCGCCTGATTGCACTCTCGTTTACTGGAAGAACCCCATGATCTGCTGGATGACGGCGTCGAGCGTGTCGAGCGGTTGCTCACCGGCCTCGACTGAGTAGCCGCCGTTCTCCATGTGGATCTTGAGCGGGATCAACTCGGCCGCGTTGTCCTCGTTGATCAGCTCTGCCACGTGACAGCCGCCACATGCCCGTGCGCCGGGTCCTACCACGACGGACGGCATGTCCGGAATCGCGCGGTCCCAGCCGGTGATGGTGCTAGTTGCCGACTGGATGCCAGGCAGCGAACTGAGCTGGCTCGGCATGTTGTAGGTGCCCTCGACGTGGCAGGACTCGCAATTGGGACCGTGCGTCGGATACGGGAACTCGACGTGGTGCTCGTAGTGCATGGCCTGCACAGGGTCGGCGAAGTCGATGTCGCCGATATCGAACGCCTGGAACGAGTGGATCGCGTGGGCGTAGGAATCGAGCGAGCGCGACTGGAGTTCTAGGTGCGAACCGCCGCTCTTGGTGATGTGGCACATGCGGCAGACGACGAGATTGCCGCCGCGATCCGGCGAGTGGAAGGTCGTTGCCAGTGCCTCGTGGCAGTTGTTGCAGCCGTCGTCCACCTTGGCGATGGGGCTGTAGAAGTCGTCCACGAAGTCGTTGGCGCCAAGGTCGAAGGTCCGCGACGGGGCATTGAGCGCAAGCTGGACACCGTCGGCGTCAAAGAGTTCCGGCATCACGGCGATCTCGACACGCTTGACAGTGCCATCGGCGATGAGGTCTGTCCACGTGGAGAGGTCGGCCGTCACTTCCCAGGCGCCGCCCTCTGCGCTGCCCAGGGTGAAGCGCGGGTGTTCTTCGCCGATGGCGTATTCCAGCGCGCGCATGTCGTTGCGGTCGATGACGCCGTCGCCGTTGTCGTCGGCCAGCCGCTCGTGCGCGCCGATGATGAAGTCCTTGGTGTCCCAGCCGTAGAGGCCGACCATGACCGTGGGCGTGATGCTTGCCGGGTCCAGGCCTTCCAACGGCTCGGAAGCCGCCGCGCTGAAGCCAATCGTCAGCATGGTGCCGTCAAAGGCCGCGCTGTCGATGGTGACCGAGATGATGTCGGAGAACTTCTGGTCGGGTGCAGCGTAGATGACCGAGTTGTAGCCGGTGTGAATCTCGCTGAGGCCGGGCGCCTTCATGCCCACTTCGTGGCATTCGGTGCACTCATCGACGTTGATGTCGACCTTGTCATGCGAGTCGGCGGGGATGATGTTCACAAGCGCCAACTCGGCCGTCCCTGCTTCCTCGGAGCCTGTCATGGGATGGCAGCTCTTGCAGGTCTCGATGGTGAAATTCTCGTCGGCCAGCGTCGTGTCGAGCTTGCCGGCATGGCAGGTCACACAGTTGGCCATGGACTGCGGATAGGGGAATTCCATGGCGTGGGACATGTGCACGTCGTTCATGAGCGTCGTGCGATACGCGTATTGCTCCTGCTGCTCCGGCGTCAACTCGACTTCGCCGGCCAGGAAGGCCGCAGCCAGCGCCGGGTCATCGACCAGGAGCTGCCATTCGAAGTGACCGCCCTCGCCATTGTCCAGATGGCACGCCTTACAGGTGACAAAGTCGGTGGCGGGGTCGCCGTCGACCTGGGCGTAGATATAGCCGTGCTTCAGATACGGGTCGGTGTGACACTTCGTGCAGCCGTCGTCGTTGGCGGGCGAGACATAGTCAACGCCATCACCCATCTGCAGGAGCGCAGCGAAGGGGTATTTCACCAACCGGACGCGGGCCGGCAGCGAACCGACCTGTTCGTCGGCGCCAAAGACGATGATGACGCCAGTCTCGCCGGTCAGGTCCGGAACTTCGGCGTTCACAAGCGTGCTCGTGACGCCGCCGGCGCCGTCATAGCTCAGGTCGCCCTTCAGGGAGAGACGCTCAAGAGCCGGATCGAAGGCAAAGCTGCCGTCGGCATACGGCGCAAAGTAGATATTGAGGGAGGTTGCTTTGCCGGCGTTGAAGGGAGCGCCGTTCTTGGTCGCCTGGAAGGTGACCACAGTCGTATCAGGCGCCGTATAGGCATACGCCAGATCTGAGATCTGGATGACGCCATCCTGATACAGACTGTCATAAAAGGCCTGGTGGTTGTCACCGGCGCCACTGTGACAGGTCACACAGGTCTCAGGCTGGATGTTTGCCGCAGCGACGGCCCCTGCTGCGGGCTCAGGGGTATCCTGCGCAGCCACTGGCGTCGCCAGCATCCAGCCGGCAAAGAGGGCAACTGCCAGCACGAGCAGCCCTACCCATAGAACTCCGGAATTTCTAGACCACATAGCTCTTTCCTTTCTGTGAAGAATGTGGCACGAAATTGACATTTGACTCTCTGCAGGCCGCAGCCCGCTGACCGGTGCTGCGTACTACAGGTGGATACGATGAACAAGTCAAGCCGCTCCGAAACCAGTCTGTGTGACCGGGCGAACCTGACGATCGATTGAACCAGTTGATGGGACTGCGCTGTGTTGGTTAGAGCAGCCGTACCCCAAAACCTGCCTGGAGCATGGCATAACACTTAGTAAGTCTAACCCAGATTGATGGGGATGGCATGGGGCAAATCAATCACACGCCTGATGCATGCGGGCCATTTCGCGCCAGGCGTGGGTTATTCGTAGGCCAGACACTCGCGCACGCTGACACGCGTGGCGGAGCGGGCGGGAAGCCCCGAGGCGGCAACGGAGAGAACGGTAATGATGGCCAGCCAGATGAGGGGGCCGGCCGGCGTGTACTGGTATACGAGCTGGCTGCCCAGCGCGCTGCTCAACCCGCTGACCATCAACTGGCCGACGGGCAGGCTCAGCGGCCAGGCAATCAGCCAGCTCAGCAAGCCGAGGATGAGCCCCTCACCCACGAACTGGCCGCCCACCGCGGCCGACGACGCGCCGATGGCGCGCAGTACGCCGATCTCGCGGCGCCGCTCCAGCACGTTGAGCGAGAGCACGCCGCTCAGCGCCAGGCTTCCCACCACGCCGATGAGCACGGACATGGTGGCCAGCAACGTGAAGATGACGGCAAACTGCACCATGACGCCGTCGATGATTTCCACGGACGTATCCTTGCCGAAGACGGAGCCGGCCTCCAAGCGCACATTCTCATCGTTGTAGACGGTGCGCAAATCCTGCGCCAGTTGGCGGATGCCGGCGCTCTCGCTTGTTGTGGTCTGGATCCAGATGGTATTGGCGCGGTTGAGACGGTGCTCGGCGCGGCCCAGCGCCATGAGCGGCACGTGCGCCGACACCGTGACGACCGGGTCGAAGAGCAGACCGACGATCAGCCACTCCGACTCATTGTCGACGCCGATCTTGAGCGTCACCGTGTCGCCCACCGCCAGCCCCGCTTCGTCGGCCACCTTCTGGTTGAGCACCACGGCGTTGCCGTCGTCCGGCGCCAGCCACCGCCCCGCCACCATCTGCGGCCCGTACAAATCCGTCGGCAGCGGCACGCCGAAGACGGCCACCCGCTTGTCGTCGTTAGACTCAGCCGCGCCGGCCAGGCGGATTTCGGCATTTTGCAAATACCATGCTTCGACAGCTTCCACGCCGGGATAGCTGAGCGCAATGTCCTGAACGCGCTCGATGCGTTCGGCGCGTTCGGTGGCGTAGTTCACATCGAAGCGCAGAATGGAAAAGAGCAGCTCGCCAAAGGTGTAGGTCGCGCTGTCGCGCGTAGTCATGACGGCCATGAAGATGAGCCCGCTCAGCACCAGCGTGATCTCGGTGAGGATGACGCGCTGCTTGTGACGAAAGGTGTTGCTGATCGTCAGCGCCAGCAACTCGGGCAGGTAGCGCAGCCGCGCCATGAAGCGATCGAGCAGTGTCGGTTCGGCGCGCAGACCGTAGTAGCTGATCGCCTCGCGCACGGTGATGCGCGACGCTGTCCACAGCGGCCCCAGGCTCGCCAGCACGGGCGCCACAAGGGCGATGATGATCTGCGCCTGGATGGCCAGCGGCGAGAGTTCGAAGGTGCCCTCGGCGTTGAAGGAAGACATGAGATAGTCGCCCAGCACCTGCGCCGACCACGCGCCCAGCGGCAGCGCCAGCATGAGCGCCATGACGCCGTAGGCAAAGACCGTCGTCAGGTAGAGCATGAAGATCGTCCGCCGCCGCGCGCCGATAGCCTTGAGGATGCCGATCTGGTTGGTCTGGCGGTTGATGAGCGCGGTGATGGTGTTGTAGACGAGAAAGAGGCCCAGAATCAGCGTGATGGTCGCCATGAAGCCCATGATGAAGAAGAGGCCGTCGAGCGGATCCTGGAAGAAGTGCTTGGACGGGTCGGCGATGCTGCCGCCGCGCGGGGAGGCGCCGCCGGCCATAATGTCCTGCTTCTCCAGCTTCTTCTGCATGGCGTCGGCAATCGCCTGTGCCTGCACCGGGTCAAAGCCGGCGGTGGCGGCAAAGATGCGGTTGAAGCGCTCGCCGCCGGTGAGATGGCCGAAGGTCTCCAACGTCGTGTAGAACTGGGCATTGCCGCCAAAGCTGGGCGGCTGCACATTCTGATCCTGGAGCACGCCGTCGATGGTGATCTCGGTCTCGTAGTCGTCGACGCGGATGTAGACGCGGTCGCCCAGGTCGATGCCATAGGCTGCATCGCCGCCCTGCCCCACGGCAAAGAATTTCTTGTGCGGCCAGGCGCCGTCGATCAACTCGTAGGTGGAGACGATCTGCTCGTCGTAGTCTCGGCGAGCGCTGATACCGGCCGGCTGCCACGGGTCGCCCGGGGCAAGGCGCCACTCGATGCCGGCCTGCGCGATGCCGTCGATGGCCGTCACGCCGTCGACCCGGCCCAGCGCAGCCAGGCCGTCTTCGTCGATGCCGGGGCTGGTCCACAGATAGACGGTGGCGGGCGAGGACATGCCCCACACCAGTTGCATGCCGGAGATCATGAACTGGCGCGTGCCGATGATCATGCCGATGGCAAAGGTGCCCACGGCGATGATCAGCACCACCTGGATCGTGCGGCCCTTATTCTCCCACAGGTCGCGCCAGACCTTGTCCCACAGCACGCCCATGCCCAATCTCCAATCTCCCGATCTCAGGGAGCAACCGTCTGCCCGGCAGGCAGCGTGTGCTTTGCCGCCTGCTCGGTATAATCCGCCACAATCTCCCCGTCGGCGATCTCGATTTTGCGCGGCACTGCGGTCGCCAGTTCCTTGTCGTGGGTGACGACGACCATCGTCTTGCCGTCGGCCACAAACTGATGAAAGAGGTCGAAGATGCGGTGCGCCGTCGCCTGATCCAGGTTGCCCGTCGGCTCGTCGGCGACGATGAGCGGCGGGTCGTTGGCCAGCGCACGCACGATGGCCGCACGCTGCTGCTGGCCGCCGCTGACCATGCTGGGCAGCTTGTGCGCCTGGTCGGCCAGCCCCACCATGTCGAGCAGTTCGAGCGCGCGGGCGCGGCGCTGGCGTGCCGAGTACTTGCCGGCCAGGTCCATGGGCAGGATGACATTCTTGAGCAGCGTCAGCGCCGGCAGCAGTTGGAAGAATTGGAAGATGATGCCGACCGCCTCGCCGCGCCAGCGTGCCAGGCCATTCTCGCTCAGCTTGTGTACGGGCTGGCCCAGCACCATCACCTTGCCCGCGGTGGGCCGGTCGATGCCGGTGATCATGTTGAGCATCGTGGATTTGCCGCTGCCCGACGGGCCGATGATCGCGACGAATTCGCCCGCGTTCACCTGGAGCGAGACGGTTTTGAGAATCTCGATCTCGCTGCCGCCGACAGTGAAACGCTTGACGACGTCGCGCAGGTCGATGATGGGTTCGGAAATTTCAGACGGCCACATGGAGAAGGCTCCGGCGATTGCAGAAATGCGTGGCATCCGGTTGTCGCGCCACGCTCAGTATAGCATACGCAATCAGGGCCGATCTCGTCGCGCTGCTACCTGCGCCCGTGCTCCTCAGCGGTGGCACACTGAACGCGGCAGGAGAGAAGACAGGGCGATCGGAAAGCTGACGGAAGCTTACAAAAAAAGCCGTTGACACGGCGGGCAAAGTCGAGTAATCTCGAACCGTTTTATCTCGAAGCAATGGCGCGCTGCCCTGAAAGATGCCTGCCCACACTGGAGGTATCCAGCGCGCGGTCCTGATTCAATCGCATCCACATCCACACCCGGCCCGTGACGCTGCTCATCACCGGCGTGTGCGCGGCCGGCTGCATTCGTGTCCGTTATATCTTGCCAATTCTGTGCGGAGGGTCTATGCACTTTCGGCTTTTCCATCGTTCGACCGCTTTGCTTGGCGGGAGTCTCCTTCTGCTTGGCGCGCTGCTCGGCCTGGCGCTTTTCCCCACGTGGGCTGGGGCGACCAGCCCTGACGCCGTGACCGCAGCGTGGCAGCGAGCGCAGGCTGCCGGCAACTACCACTTCACCAGCGAGCTCACCCAGGTGTCGCTGCCGCAGGCGACGATCGCCAACGTGGGGCGCGGCAGCCGTACCGAGACGCTCTACCTGGAAGGCCAGAACGACTTGCGCGCCGGGCAGATGGCCTTCACCCTCTGGTCGCAGGGCGGGAGCGTGCAGGACACAGCAAGCGGTGTCAGCGTGCGCATGGAGGAGGGCAAGACCTATGCCCGGCAGGGCGCGGGCGAATGGGAGGTCATCGACGACTTCACGGGCGCGCTGGCGCCGCAGGGTGACTTTATGAGCTACCTGGCGGCGGTCAAGGATGTCCAGGCGCAGCCCACGGAGCAGCGCAACGGCATCGCCTTCACGCGCTACACCTTTACCATCGACAGCCCGCGCCTGGCCGTCAATCTGCACGAGCAGATGGTCGCCGCCCTGCGCGCCCGCGGCGAACTGCCCAACGGCATCCAACTGGAGGTGCCGGCCTACTTCCGCGACATGGTCGGCTCGGGCGAACTGTGGGTGGGCGATGACGGCCTGCCGCTGCGCCAGATCCTGACGCTGCAATTCCCGCCGCAGGAGGACGAGCAGGTTCACGCCCAGATCGTCGTGAACTTCTCCGGTTTTGGCAGCGCGCAGCTCGCCGCCATCTCGTCACCCACCGCACCCGGCGGCGCATTCGGCGCTGCGATGCAGGCAGCATGGTCGGACTATGGCGTCCCCGCGGCCATGCTCCTGGGACTGCTGGCCCTGGCTGCCGTGTTGCTCTCCTACCGCCGCACGCGCGTCCTCCAGGCGACCGTCGTCGGCGTGGTGATCTTCGCACAGGTGGCCGGCCCGCTCTTCACGACCGACACCAACATGAGATTCTTCGCCGCCCAGACTGCCAAGGCCGACGACCAGCAGGAGCGCCGCGCCAGGGCCGACGATGACCGCGCATTGCGCGACGCGCTGGGGACGGTCGAGTTCAATCCGCATGTCAGTCCACTTGAGCGTGATGAGATTGGAGATTGGAGATTGAAGAGCGCCGACGTGCCGCTCGAATCCAATCTCCAATCTCCAATCTCCAGTCTTCAGTCTGCCCCCGCGCTCCAGACCACCGACACCGGCCTCGACACCGACGGCGACACGCTAACCGATTTCGCCGAAGAGCGCATCGGCACCAGCCTTGCAACGGCCGATACTGACAGCGACGGTCTCCGCGACAATGTCGAGGTGAATGGCTTCGCCTTTGGCGGCCAGACCTGGTATACCAATCCTGACGCCACCGACAGTAACGGCGACGGCCTGGGCGACATCGTGGAGTGGGGAGTCGATGCCGGCGACAGCCTGCGCGCCACGCCGCTCGATACCGATGGCGACGGGATCCCGGACCTCTTCGATGCCGACAACGACAACGATGGCGTGCCGGATCACAAGGATCTGGCGCCCTTTGCCCGCGGCACAACCGTGCATAATGCCAACACACCCCTCCAGTTGACGATCAAGAATCTCACCGTCGGCAAACCAACCTTTGTCGAATTCCAACTGCGCCCGCAGGATGAGAAGCAACTCTGGTTTGCCTACAACGTGCTCGACTGGCCACGCGACGATGCCGGCCAGGTGCGCGATGTGGACGGTAAAAGCTATGCCGACCTTGCCACCGCCGCCGGACGCACCACTGAATCGAGCGAAGCCAACGGCGACATGAAAGTGCTGCCGATGTTGGAGATCCGCATTCCGGCAGATAGCGCCAATCTCCCTGCACAGAGCGATCTGACACCCTTCAACATCACGGTCAACGACTTCACGGCCGACGGGCAGACCAAGGTCGCCTACATTCCGCTCAACATCGTCACCGACGACAAGAGCGGCCAGCGTGTGGCCTTCTCCGGGCAGATGCGCTATCTGCCGACCGGCAGTTGGCTCAATCCCCACCAGGTGCGGCTGGCCTGGGTCGTGCAGACGCTCGTCGACATGCCGTGCGACAAGGCCGTGGACACCTCCGCCGATTGCCAGGCCGACGGCTATCGCAACAACGTGCCGCAGATGCTCCAGACCTACTACGGCGACTGGACGCTGACCGGGCTGAACGTGCGCGAGGAACACGGCACGGACATGGCCATCCTCTTCGAAGACCCCGCTGTCGACGACAATGTGAAGGATGACAGCGCGCTCTGGGCACTGGCCCATGTCTTCGACCAGCACTTCGTCATCGGCCGCGATGCCGGCAATGACGGCGTGCGCGATGTGCAGGTGGCGAACATGGCCGCCCGCTTCGACCGCGACAACAACCCCACCGACGCGCAACGCATGGACGTGCCCAACGTCCTCCAGGTCGTCACGCGCAGCTATGCCACGCTCGACGCCGCGCTGGCCTCGACCACGATGACCGAAACCGCCGCGATCCTGGATACTGTCTTCAAGCCACTGGTCACCAACGACCGCCAGATAAAGCCTCTGCTCTTTTTTGCGCAGGAAAACCGCGGGCGCTATCTCACCCTCGATCTGGCAACGACCGGACAAGGCTATGCTGCTTTCAACGGCGCCGCGCTGACCTTCGACCTGGCGCCAGGCGCGGCGCCGGCGCTCACGGTGGACGTCAACGCCGGCATGAAGTGGATGAGCTACTGCGCACCGGCCACAGGCGCCGTTACCCTCAGCCCCTGCTCCGACGACGAAGCCTGGGGCACGCTGGAGTCCCGCTATGCGGCGCTTGCCCCGCAGCCCGACGACGAGGAGCCGGGTTGGGTGGGCGCGCGCGTGATGCTGGCGCAACTCTTCTTCACCGGCATGCGCAGCGGTTTCTACGCCAATGTCCAGGCCGGCCCACAAATCCTCTCCCAGTTCGGGCTGGAGACCGAAAGCCAGACTGCGCTGGCCGTGCGCGCCGCGCGCCAGGGGGCGGCCACGGTGCCATTGCTGGCCGCGCAGAGTTTCTACCGGCTCTTCCCCGGCTATGTTCCGGGCGATTCACCGCGCATTCAGAAAAAAGCCACGCTTGGCTATGCCGGTGTCTTGCGCGAGGGGCTTAAGGACGCAAAGGAGAATCTGGCGGACAAGATCAGCACGGGGCCTGGTTCAGATGACACCGCCAAAGACTACGCCAAGGCGCTTGCCAAACTTAAAACCAAGGTGTCCAGCGCCAAATACCTGATTTTCCGCTTTGGCGCGGCTATTGCCGGCGCGGCCGGCGCCGTGTTGATGGTGTCGCTGCAGATTGCCAGTCTCGTGCCGAACCTGCCCAACCAGACGCGCTTGATTCTGGGCGCGTTCTCCACCGCGCTCAACATCCTGATCAACGTCGTGGCGCCCATCGTCGACCTGGTGCGCAGCATCATTCAGTCACCGCTCAGCGCCGCCAGAGTGCTAAGCTTTGTCGGCAAGAGTTTTGCTGTCGTGCAGCGCGGCGCCGCGGTGGGTGCCGTGCTCGCGTCGGTGTTGATCTGGGGCTTCTTCATCTATGGCGCGGCCACCAGCGGGTTGGCGGCAGGCAGTCCGACGCTCAATCGCCTCTTCTTCGAGACGGTCGCCGCCACGATCGTCACCGTGCTGATGGCCGTGCTGACCGCCAATCCGGTTGGCGCCATCATCTCGGCCATTCTCGGTGCCATCGATGCCATCCTGTCGCTCATCTGCGAACTGGGCGTCGCGGAGTTGCGCCAGGTGCCAACGCTGGACGGCGCCTGTTTCACCCTCACCGGCGCGTTGACCAAGGTGCTGACCAAGCTGCTCTACAGCTACGACCTGATGATCGACATGGGGCGCAGCGACCTCATGGTGACCGGCGCACCCGATGTGGTCCTGGGTGACCCTGGTAAGGGCTTTGTCGCCGGCAACACGCTCAACGTTACGCTGCCGGTGACGACCACCGCGGTGCACAAGGACCCGGACCCCAACAACGGCGTCCTCATCTATCCGTACATGTATCTCTTTTCCGCAGACAACCTCAGGCGTAGTTCGTTCCTCTACAGCCTGACCAGCGGCGCCAACCAGACGCTGGCCGTTGCGCTCGACCAGATGAAGACGCTGTGGCAGAACGTGCGCGTCGATCATACCTACCTCGTCTCGCCCATGTACCGCGGCGAGATGAGCAGCACTCCGCCGCCGGTGACTGGGCAGGTGCTCGCCGCGGGCATCGACCGCCCCGTTCCCTTGATGCTCAACATGAGCTATGCCGTGCCGGCCTACGAGTGCTGGACGCTCGTCGTGATTCCCATCTGCTACACGCGCGAGTACAAGGGCGACAACCACATGCCCATCGACTCGCTCCACTACGACGTCTTCCCCGCCACCTTCGCCGAGTTCCTGGCCATGAGCGCCAAGGGCGACGGCGGGCTGGGCCTGAGTTGGGACGCCCGCTTCCCCTCGCTGCGCGACGCCGATGGTGACGGCCTGCTCTCCACCGCCTACAACGGGCTCGATCCCAACGACGCGGCCGCCGACGCCGACGGTGACGGCCTGACCGACCGCTTCGAATTGGACCGCCGCGCGGCCGGCGTGAATATCTCGCCGGTGCTGCGCGATACGGACAACGACGGCCTGCCCGATGCGCAGGAGCTTCGCCTGGGCACGGACCCCGCCGCCGCCGACTCCGACAACGACGGCCTGAGCGACGGCGCCGAGGTCGCCCATCTGACCATCGACCCCAACACCGGCGCGCTGACGACCGTGTGGGCCGGCGGCTGGAACGTGACCATCAACGCGCTCACGCCCTTCACGGTGCGCGTCTCCTCCGACCCGCTCAACGCCGACGGCGACAACGACGGAATCAACGACCTGGCCGAACGCCAACTGGCGCTGGACCCCAATCCCGCCAACCGCGTCGACAGCCAGAACCGGCCCTATCATCCGGCCGTGCCCAACAGCCCGCCGCTGGCCGTCGTCGTGGAGACGGACGATTTCGACGGCTACGTGGCGCCGGGCCAGAGCTTCATCTACACCAGCACCGTCATCGCCAACGCGGCCGCGGTTCCGGGCGTGCTTAACGTCAACGCGCCGGCCATCCTGGGTGGGGCGCGCAACCCGCTGCTGCTGCCCTTCAACACGCAAACCTTCAGCGTAACGCAGTCGGTCGCGCAGGGTGTGAGCGTCGCCGTGGCGCCTGGTCTCGGCACGCAGCAGACCGCCCTGTCGAGCACCGCCAGCACGCGCCTGAGCGACACCGCGGTCGCCGGCTGGACGCTCGGCCAGGTGACGACGGAGGCGCCGCTGGGCGGCATCGTGGTGCCCAACCTGCCCTACTACAGCGAGGTCACCGCCAGCCGCCCCGACCGCCAGGACAACTTCCACATCGGCGTCATGGCCTTCGACAACCTCAATTCCCCCGTGCCCAGCCCCATCGGCCGCGGCGACATCCTGGCCTACACGCTGCCCGCCGGCTCCATGCGCGCCATCGAGAACGACGCTGGCAACACGCGGGCCTTCATGGGCAACAGCGCGCCGAGCATGGCGACCAACGCCGCCGGCGACACCTTCGCCGCCTGGGGCCAGCAGCGCTTCTGCAATACCGTTACCTTCAACTCGATCCGCGTGGTGACGGCCGGCGCCGATGCCCAGGACGCATCGAACGGCATCGAACCGATCATCGCGCTCACCCCCAATGGCGGCACGGAGAGCATTGCCTGGCGCTGGGACACGGGCGGCGGCTCCATGACGGGCGGCCAGACGCGCGGTCCGAACGCCAACGGCTTCCCGGTCTCCGCCGACTTCTGCAACGGCACGGTCACCTTCCGTGTGTACGACAACGACGGCGCCACCAATGAGTTGGTGGCAAGCCAGAGCGTCTTCATGTACTCACCGGTCAACGGGGTGCTGACCTTCACCGGCGCCGGCCACACCATCGAGGTCAACGTGACCATTCCGGTCATCGACCGCTTCGTCATCGCCGGCGCGCTGCTGGGGCCGGACGGCCAGGTCAAGCGCTCCATCACCTTCCCGCGCTCGCCGATCTCGATCAACGCGATCCGCGGCAGCTTTGGCCCGGCGGTCGCCACCGACGGCGACGGCTTTCTGGTCGCCTACGAATCCTACGCCGAGACCGCGCCGTCGACGCCCGGACTGCCCCAGATCGTCGTGCAGGCATTCGACAAGGATGGCAACCCGCTGCAAAGCAGTTATCAGGCCGCCTTGAGCGCACAAGCCAGCGATCTGCAATACAACAGCATCGCCCTGGCTGCGACCTGGATCGGCAACGCCTACCGCGTGGTCTGGCAGGATCGACGCGCCGCGCAGGTGAGAATCATCGATGCCGTGCGCAGCGGCGCTTCGATGTC
The DNA here is from genome assembly GCA_020634815.1 of Caldilineaceae bacterium. Taxonomy (GTDB): domain Bacteria; phylum Chloroflexota; class Anaerolineae; order Caldilineales; family Caldilineaceae; genus Caldilinea. Next base: position 51,413 of record JACKBA010000041.1, read on the forward strand.
GGGGCCGCTCCAGATATTCGGCAACGCGCTGACCAACGCCGGCGCGAACTACGGCCCCAGCGTCGCCTACGACCCGCTCACCGGCCGCGTGCTCACGGTCTTCCTCTCCGATTTCAGGCGCGTCATCGGCATCCTCCAGAATGGCGGCACGGTGATCGGTAACCCGCTGGTGCTCTCGCTGGCGCAATTCCCGGACGCGCGCTCGCCGCAGGTGGCGTGGCATCCCGGCTACCGCGGCTGGCTCGTGAGCTACCAGGACGACACGGCGAGCCAGCGCCACGTCTTCGTGCCGGTCAATTCTGACGGCTTGCAGGCCTTCCCGGCCGCGTCGGGCTTCTTCATCGCCGCCAATGACAACAGCCTGGCCTGCCCCGCCCCGCAGAGCGCGCCCGTGGTCGATCTGCGCTTCGAGGAACTGCCCGGCGCCACGAGCTTTGCCGACGCGTCAGGGCGCGGCAATCCCGGCCTCTGCACCGGCGCAAGCTGTCCCCTCGCCGGATTTTCCGGCGCGCCCAATGCCCCGCTTTCGGACTACGCCGCACGCTTCGACGGCATCGACGACGGGCTGACGATCAACCGCACCATCCAGGATGACTTCAGCGTGGCCTTCTGGATCAAGGCGCCGCCCAGTACCGGCCAGCGCACGATTGTCGATGGCGGCAACATCGCCGCAAACGGCTTTGCCATTCGGCTCAACAGCGGCGGCGTGTCGATTTACATGCCGGGCATCAGCTTCCAAACTATCCAGCGCGTCGACGATGATCAATGGCACTTCGTCGTTGTGAGCCGCAATTTCGCGTCCGGTCAGGTAGACATCTACCTGGATGGCGTGCTGGCGCGTGGCTTGCCCGGCACGCCCGGCGTATCACTGACCAACGCCGCGACCCTGCGCATCGGCGTCAAGCCCGACGGCACGCTGCCCCTGCGCGCCACGCTGGACAACCTGCAGATTATCCCCGCTGCGCTGGCCGCCGACACCGTGCTGGCCATGTACAACCGCACGCTGCAATCCTACTGCGTCGCGGCGGGCACGAGCGGCAGCAACGTCTACTGGGCCAAGGTAGCAGCCAGCCAGCCCGACGTGCGCGGCGGCCGCGTCACCGCCAGCGGCGGCCTGACCCTGACCGTCGACGGCGACCTGCCGACCGCCGAATTCGCGTCGCTGCAAGCCGGCGAGATCGTCGGCCCCGGCCAGGTGATCGGCGGCACGGCCGCGGATGCCACGTCGGGCGTCGGGCTGGTCGAGGTGAGCATCAACAACGGTGCGTGGCAGCCGGCGACCGGCGCCAATACGTGGGCCTTCTCGCTGGCCGGGCAGAATGGCCCCGTCAACCTGCGTGTGCGCGCAACGGATGGCGTCGGCAACGTCGGTCTCCCCAGCGCGCCACTCGCCCTTGTCGTGGATGGCACAGCGCCTGTGGTGACGATCAGCACCCCGCCCGCCACCATCAAGCCGGACAAGAACGCGGCCGGGCGCTGGCAGGTAAATCTGACCGGCACGGCCAACGACGCCAGCGGCATCCGGCCGGAGTCGCTGCTGGTGAAGCTGGAGCAGCAGTCGGGCGTGGGCGTGGCGCAGACGGCGCAGCAGGCGGCGCTCAGCGGCAGCGCGTGGGCGATCAATTATCTGCTCGACGCCGGCCTCTACGACCCCACCGGCGCCTATACGGTGACGGTCGAGGCCACGGACGTTGTCGGCAACCGGTCGACGCCGGCCGTGGCTGTGCTGCGCCTGGACGTGCGCGGGCCGGAGGCTGTGCTCAGCCCGGCCGACGCCACGCGCCCCGCCATCGGCCAGACCATCGCCATCGGCGGCGTGGTCTCGGACACGGCGAGCATCGCGGGCATCGACAAGCTGGAGATCGCCTTCACGCCCGTGGAGCAGATCGCGGCGCTGCCCGCCGGCCTCACGGGCGCCGAGGCCGAGGCGCAACTCAACCGCCAGTGGACGCCCGTCACCCTCGCGCAGCGCGGCCCCGGCGTGAGCGCAACCAGTTGGAGCTATGCGATCCCCGTCGGCCTGGAGGATCTCTACCAGATCGACCTGCGCGGCACGGACATGCTGGGCAACGTCGCCATCAGCGCCAACCTCTGGCGCGGCATGATCGACACGTTCAATCCGCGCGTGGTGATGACGGCCACCGCCACCGGCGCCAGCTATCGCGACGCCGGCGGCCAGGTGCGTTACGCCGTGCGCTATCTCTGCGCGGCGGTGGATCGCAACCTGGACGAGGCGACCTTTACCTGTCCCGGCGAAGGCGCGGCCGAAGCCGTGCGCAGCTTCGCCGTCAACCCGGAACTCCAGGCGCTTTTCCCGGATCTCACCATCCGCAACGGGTTGGCCATCTCGTACACGGCGTGGGTCGGCGGCACCGGCGTGGCGGCGACGGCGAGCGCGTGCGACACGCTCGGCCGCTGCGCGCAGGCCAGCGCTCCGCCCATCGATCCGGGCGCGGGCCAGCCGGCGCCCTCCGGCGCGCCACAGGCGACCATCGTGACCCTGGTCGATGGCGCGTTCGTGGCCGCGGCCGGCACACTGAGCGTCACGGTCGCAGCCGAGGCCACTGTCGCGCTCAAGACGGTGGCGATTCTGCTCGACGGCACGGTGGTGCAGACGCTCGACTTTGCCCAGGGTGACGCCATCACACGGACGCAGCGCACGGTGGGCATTGCGATCGCCGGCGAAGGGCAGCACACGCTTGCTGCGCAGGCGACGGACTGGGCGGGCGCCACGCAGGCGCAGCTCTTCCCGGTGACCTTCACGCTGGACACGACGCCGCCTGCGGTCGCCATCGACACCGGCGCGCTGACCGCGGCCGATACATGGGGACCGCGCAGCGGCATGTTGCGCTTCAACGGCACGGCCAGCGACGGGGTGGGGCTGGCCGCGGTGCTGGTGCGTGTGGATGACGGCGAATTCGTCGATGCCACCTTCGCCAATGGCACCTGGCAGACGGCGATCTACGTGCCCGACCCCGAGGGACGCACGCTGGCGGTCACGGTGCGCGCCATCGACCGCGCCGGCCGCGTCACCGAGATCTCGCAACTCATCGCGGCTGCCATCTCGGCGCCCGACGCACCGGACACGGCCATCACTAGCGGGCCGGCCAATCCGAGCAATTCGACCACGGCGACCTTCACCTTCACAGGCAGCGGCGGCGCCGCGGTCTTCGAGTGCCAGCTCGACGAGGCCGCGTATCGGCCGTGCGCCAGCCCGCAGCCGGTGGACGACCTCAGCGCCGGCAGCCACGTCTTCCGCGTGCGCGCCATCGACAGCCGCGGCGCGGTCGACGTCACACCGGCGAGCTTCACGTGGACGGTCAACGAAGTCCAGCCCGCCGTGACGCTGACCGGGGCGCCGGCCAACCCGACCGCGGAGCGCACCGCTACCTTCACCTTCATCGGCGACGGGTCGGCGCTTGCCTTCGAGTGCGCTCTCGACGGCAGTCCGTACGCAGCGTGCACCAGCCCGCAGCGCTACGCCGGGCTGGGCGACGGGCCGCACAGCTTCCGCGTACGGGCCCGCAACGCGGCGAACCAGACGGGCACCGCGGCGCGCCACGCGTGGACGGTGATCAACGCGCCGCCGCTGGCCAAGGACCAGAGCATCATCCTGCTGCGCAACCAGGTCACGGCAATCACGCTCAGCGCCGGCGACGACGGGCCGCTGCACTTTGCCGTGCTGACGCCGCCGGCGCACGGCGCGCTCACTGGCCTGGCGCCGAACCTGCTCTACACGCCGGACAGCGATTACCTGGGCAGCGACAGCTTCACCTTCCGCGTGAGCGACGGCCAGGGCGCAAGCGCTACCGGCACGGTGTCGATCACAGTGGCGACGTCGCTGGCCGGGCCGGGCACGCTCTATCTGCCGGCGGTCTACCGGTAGCAATGGCGACGGAGATGAGGAAGGTCAGCGTGCCAGCAAGTCGCCCAACTCGTGGCGAGCCAGCACCTCGGCAATCTGGACGGGCCGGCCAAGTTGGGTCGACTCGTCCATCGCCTGCATGAGCGCAACGGTGACGACGCCCTCCGCCACATCGGGCTTGGGCGTCTCACCGGCGGCGAGGCAGCGGGCGAAGTACTCGATGTAGTTCTGGTACTCGCCGGCGTGGTGGCTGACCCCGCCAAAGCGGAAGAAATAGTCGCGCTGCGCTTCAAAGGACTCGATGGCGGCCTGGTCGCCGATCTTCCAGGCGTAGCGGAGTTCGTGGTAGTCGGCCTGGCTGGCGCCGCGATCGCAGCGCAGGATGCAGGTCATGGGACTGTCGCGTTCGGCGGGCACCGTGGGGCAGGAGTAGACGCCGGTGACGCGCGCGATCTTGCCGCTGGCCGCCTTGAGCACGAAGTGATAGGTGTCGGGATTGGCGAGCCCGCCGGCGCGGCCGTTGGCGCTGAGATAGGCGTAGCCCATGACCTCGCTCACGTCGGGCAGATACCAGCGCACCAGGTCGGCCGGGTGGCTGATGCCGCCGTAGAGCCACTTGAAGGCCGGCTGCCTGGCCCACGGCTTGTTCAGGAACCAGCGATGGTCGGCGCTGTAGCTGGCCTCGATCGTTACCAGATCGCCCAGGGCGCCGCTGTCGAAGTGGGCGCGCTGGCGGATGAAGGGGGCGAAGAAGCGCGTGCTCTGACCCACCATGACCTGCCTGCCGCTGCGCTGCTGCGCGGCCATGACCTCACGGGCGCGGCTCAGGTCGTCGATAAAGGGCTTGGTGCAGATCACGTGCTTGCCGGCCTCCAGCGCGCGGATGACGTGGTCGGCGTGCAGGTGGTCCGGCGTGTAGATGCCGACGACGTCGACCACGGGGTCGGCGAGCATGGCGTCGTAGTCGGTCGTGTAGCGGGTCAGGCCGAACTCGGCGCAGCGTTCCTGGGCGAGCGCTGCGTTGGTGTCACACAGGCAGGCGACGTGCCACGCCGCGCTGTTCACGCCAGCCGAAATGATGCTGCGCCCCTCGCCCAACCCCAGGACGCCCAGGCCAAGTGTTTCCGTCATATTCTCCCTGCTTCCTGGCGCGCAGGCGGCGCGCGATTGCGGCGCTTCTGCCAGCACCGTCACCTGGTGTGAGGCAAACGTTGTCTATGATCATGCCGGGGCGGGGCCGGTGCTGCCGCGCACGCAAAGCTCGGGGCGCACCAGGATCTGGCGGGGAGCGTCGGCGCTGCCGTCGAGCCGCGCAACCAGCAGGTCGGCCGCCGTGAAGCCCAACTCGCGCGAGGAGAAGCTGAGCGCGGTCAGCGGCGGCGTGGTCACCTCGGCGATCGATTCGTCCAGCAGCCCGACCACGGAAATGTCGTCGGGGATGCGCAGACCATGCGCGGCGATGGCCTTCAAGATGCCCGCGACGGCCGAGTCCTGCGGCGTCACAATCGCGGTAATCTCCGGGTGCTGTGCGAGCAGGGCGTGCACGGTTGCGGTGACGCTCTCTGTGGTCAAGTCGGCAATTCGTGCGTAGTCTTGCAGATCATAGCGCCGGCAGGCAGCGGCATAGCCCTGGCGCGCCCAGGCCGTGAAGCCATATTCCTTCTCCGGCGTCACCTGCCCCAGCGTGATGAAGCCGATAGCGCGGTGGCCGAGATTGACCAGGTGCGCGACGGCGTCGTCCACCCCCGCACCGATATCGGAGTCGACAAAGCTCAGGCCACTCGTATCGGCGCAGCGGCCGATCATGACGAAGTTGGCCGATTGCTGTCGCAGCAATTCGACGCGCCGGTCGTTGACGAGGATCTCGACGAGGATCATGCCGTCGGCCTGGCCGCTGCGAAAGATACCGAGCAGGTCGTTCTCGCTGAGCGCGCCGACAATGAGGTTGAGCGTGAAGCCATATTCCTCACAGCGCAGCGCGGCGTTGGTGATGATGCCCTGCGAGAGCGGGTTGAAATCTTGCGGGAAGTGCAGCGCGATGAAGCGGCTCTTGCCGGAGCGCAGTTGCTGCCAGGCCGAGTGCGGGGCAAAGCGTTGCTCCTCGATCACGCGCAGCACGCGCTGGCGCGTTTCTTCGGCGACATCCGGCTTGTCGTTGAGGATGCGCGACACCGTGGAGACCGACACGCCGGCGGCTTTGGCAATATCGACGATCGTCGTTTTCTTGATCACAGCATTCCTTCTCAGGTCAAAGGTCAATGACAAGGCGCTTGCCCTGGTACGTCACGGTTGTGCCGGACCGGTCTGTCCCCTGGCTGAGTTCGGTCTGCCCTGCATCGTGGATCACCACGCGGAAGGTGCGCTGCTCCTGCATCCCGGGGTAACTGCCTGTCCGTTCGCCTATCTCCAATTGCTGGGTCGCATCATACCATTTGAGTTCAATCGTTGAGAATGCGCCCTGCTCATAATCATACCCATCGCCGGCATCTTCGTACAACAGGAACGTACCGTCGCGGCCCGGATAGATGTGCAACTCCATGACGCCGTCCGGCTTTTCGTCGACGTACTGCATGGGCTCGGCAACGGGCACGATGGAGCCGGCGCGCACGAAGAGGGGGATCGCCATGATGCTGGCCGCGGCGCTGATGACCTGGCCGCCGGCCAGCCGTTCGCCGCTCCAGAAATCCCACCAGTCGCACCCGGCCGGCAGGTAGACGCTGCGGCTCTCGTCTGCATCCACGACGGGCTGCGAGCCGGCGGTGTAGTGCATGGGCTGTGTGACCGGGCACACCAGAAAGGCCGGGCCAAACATGAACTGGTCGCGGATATCGTAGGTGGCGGCGTCATCGCGGAAGTCGAAGGCCAGCAGGCGCAGCATGGTGTAAGCGCGCTGCGTCGTCCAGCCGGCGAGCGAATAGATGTAGGGCAGCAGCCGGTAACGCAGATGCAGGAACTTGGCCAGAGCGTCGTACATGGGGTCGCCTGGCGCGCCAAAGCGCCAAATCTCGCGCGGCGTATCGGTGCCGTGGGCGCGCAGCATGGGCAGAAAGGTCGCGTACTGGAACCAGCGGACGAAGAGTTCACGATAGCCCAGGTCGTCGACGCCGGCGTCATAGTCGCCACTCCAGAACCAGAGGTCTGGCTTGTTCTGCACAAAGAAGCCGCCGACGTCGAGCGTCCAGTAGGGCACGCCGGTGGCGCAGAAGTTGAGTCCGTCGGCGATCTGCCGGCGCAAGGTATCCCACGTCGCCACCACATCGCCCGACCAGGTGATGGTGGCGTAGCGCTGCTGGCCCATGTAGGCGGAGCGCGTCAGGTTGACGACACGCTTTTGCGCGGTGACGGCGCGCTGTCCCTCATAGATGCCCTGCGAGTGGAGCAGCGAGTAGGCGTTGATGTACTCCGGGTCGAGATAGCGTTTGCCCGCCTCGGTGTTGATGCGCTGCCGGGCCTCCGGCTCGGCCTTGACCGCACCGCTCCAGTCGGCCTCGAAGGGTTCCGTGCAGTCGCACCACCAGGCGTCGATGCCGTGGGCAAAAAGCCCGTCATTGGCCTGCTGCCAGTAAAGGGCGCGGGCATCGGCATTGAAGGCATCGTAGGTGCTCTGGTTGCCCAGCAGAAAGCCGCGGTCCTTCATCGCCTGCCAGTCGCTGCCGCCGGCGCGCATGATGGGCCAGATGGAGACCATCAGGCGGGCGTGAAGGTCGTGCAGCTCGCGCATCATCCGGTCGGGGTCGGGGAAGCGTGCGGGGTCGAGCGACTTCTGCCCCCATAGATCGCCGGTCCACGACATCCAGTCGAGCACGATGCAGTCCAGCGGCAGGCCGCGCCGCCGGTATTCCTGTACGATTTCGACCAACTCTGCCTGCGATTTGTAGCGTTCCTTAGACTGGATATAGCCAAAGGTCCACTTGGGGAACATGGGTGCCTGGCCCGTGAGTTTGCGCAGTTCGTGGATGATCTGGTCGAACTCGGGGCCGTAGACGAAATAGAAATCCAACTCGTCACTGACTTCCGACCACAGATAGGAGCCAAAGGCATCGTCGTGGAAGGTCATGGCCGA
>JACKBA010000042.1 GCA_020634815.1 Caldilineaceae bacterium
CGTGCGCGGCGAGTTCCTGCGCCTCAAGCACCGCGACTTTGTGCTGGCCGCCGACAATATCGGCGCCGGCCACGGGCGTATCATGAGCCGCCATATCCTGCCCAACACCGTGAGCCTGATCATCGTGCAGGGCACGCTGCTCGTCGCCTACGCCATCATCACCGAGTCGGGGCTGAGCTATCTGGGTTTTGGCGTGCAGCCGCCCACACCGTCGTGGGGCAACCTGCTGGCCACGGCGCAGACCTATGCCCTGCGTGCGCCCTGGCTCATGATCTTTCCGGGGCTGATGATCTTTATCACGAGTATGTCCATCAACTATATCGGCGATGGCCTGCGCGATGCCTTCGATCCCTACGCGGCGCGCTGACCGGGCGAACGATTGCCCGGCCGGCAGTGTCGGAGTCTCAACTGTCAACTGTGTGGAAACGAACAAAGGAGAACCCATGAACACACAACAAGTACGCGGCAGCGGCCGCGCACCCTCGCTCCTGCTCGTCCTGGCGTTGATCGCAACGCTCGTGCTGGCGTCCTGTGCGGCGCCGGCCGGCGCGCCGGCTGCGGGCGGTGAAGGCGGCGCTGCCGCCGCGCCCAGCCAGGCGATCCTCATCATCCCCGAGGAGCCGGCTTCGCTCAACCAGTACCATGCCGTGGCCGCCATCGTGCGCCAGGTGGCCGACGCCGTGAGCGCGCCCCTTGCCGTCCCCAACGAGCAGGGCGAATTCGTGCCGGTGCTGGCCGCCGAGTTGCCCACCGTCGAGAATGGCGGCGTGTCGGAAGATTACCTGACCGTCACGTGGAAGCTGCGCCCCGACCTCAAGTGGTCCGACGGCGAGCCGCTGACCTCCGACGACATCAAGTTCACCTGGGAGGCAGTCTCCAACCCGGAGAGCGGCAATGTGCTGTCGCTGGGTTTTGAAAAGGTAGCCTCCATCGAGACGCCCGACGAGCAGACCGCCGTCATCACCTACAGCGAACTCAACCAGGCCTACTTGCAGCAATTCATGTACGGCATCCTGCCGCGCCACGCCACCGGTGCGCCCGAAGAGATGCTCACGTGGGATTGGAATCGCAACCCCGTGACGGCAGGCCCCTACGTCGTCACCGAGTGGAACGCCGGCGACAGCATCGTCATGGACCGCAACCCGAACTACTACCTGGAGGGCCAGCCCTACATCGACCGCGTCATCTTCAAGGTCGTGCCGGATCCTGGCGCGCAGATGGCGATGATGGCGCAGGGCGAGGCGCAGGTCCAGCTCTGGCCGGGCGAGGTCAAGGAAGTCTACGATTCCCAAATGAATGGCCAGGCTGCGATCCAGGAGATCCCCGGCCAGTGGAACATGACGCTCTTCTTCAACCTGAGCCAGCCCTTCGACGACGACCCCGGCGCCGAACCGCCGCACCCGATCCTGGGCGACCTGCGCGTGCGCCAGGCCATTGCCCATGCCATCGACTACGACACCATCGTCACGGCAATCAACCCGGGCGTGATCCCCACGGCGACACCCTTCGCCTATGGCTGGTACCAGTGCGACCAGGAACGCAAGTATCCGTACGATGTCGAGGCGGCCAAGGCATTGCTCGACGAAGCCGGCTGGGTTGAAGGATCCGACGGTATCCGCGTCGCGCAGGGCGCCGAATATGCCGAGGACGGCACGCGGCTCACGCTGCAACTGAACGGCTACACCAACTTCCAGCAGCTTGTGAAGCTCGAAGAGGGTATCGCCGAAATGCTCAAGGCCGTTGGCATCGAGACGACGATCCAGAACGACGACTTCTCCATCATCTTCGGTTCCTACGGCGACGGCGCGCCGCGCCAGCTTGGCAACTTCGACATCCTGGTCTATGACACCAGCCTGCCCATGGAACCGCACGCCTCCATCGCCAACACCTACATGAGCACCGCCATCCCCACGGCCGACAGCCCGTCCGGCGCCAATGCGTCGCGCTGGGTCAACGCGCGGGCGGATGAGTTGGTGGAAGCGGCCGGCGCCACGGTAGATCTGGCCGCACGCAAGGCCGCCTACTGCGAACTTTCCGACCTGATCGCCACCGAACTGCCGCGGCTCAACCTTTATCTCTTCACCGAGGGGTACGGCGCCGCCACCAACCTGACCGGCTACAAGGTCAACATGTGGGGCAGCCTGAGCTGGGACATCCAGAACTGGCAGCTTCAGTAAATCAGTCGCTTGTGCGGATGCGGCGGCACGCGCGTGCCGCCGCATCCCCGCGCATCGTACCGGGAGAATCCGAGTCTATGTCACCAGCCATCCACGCCGATACCTTAATCACCAACGCCGCCGTCTTCACCGCCGACCCGGCCAATCCGAGCGCCGAAGCGGTGGCCGTGCGCGGCAATCGCATCCTGGCCGTGGGCCGCGCCGCCGCGCTCGCCGATCTGCGCGGGCCGCGCACGGAAGTCATCGACGCCGGCGGGTGCTCGCTGCTGCCGGGCCTCATCGACAGCCACTTTCACCTGCTGTGGGGCTCGCTCAAGCTCGACAAGCTGCGGCTGGAGGAGGCCAACGATCTCGACGCGATCCGTGCTGCCATCGCCGCGTACGCGGCCGCCAACCCGCAGCGCGAGTGGATCGAAGGAGTGCAGCTCAAGTACAGCGCGATCCCGGCCGATGCACGGCTCGACCGCTGGTTTCTCGACGCCATCGTGCCGGACCGCCCCGTCTATCTCACCGCCTTCGACGGCCACACGGTGTGGGCGAACAGCGAGGCGCTGCGCCGCGGCGGCATCCTACACGGGCGCCAGACGCCGGCCGGCAGCGAGATCGTCATGGACGCGGCCAGCGGCACGGCTACCGGCGAACTACGCGAGCCGGGCGCTTTCGACCCCGTGCGTTCGTTGATCCCGCCGCCCACCGACGCCGAGCGTCGCGCCGCGCTGCACAAAGGAATGGCGATCTGCGCGCGCAACGGCCTGACGAGCGTTCACAACATGGACGGCTGGGACAACAGCATCGAACTCTACGCCGCGCTGGAGGATCTGGGTGAGATGACGCTGCGCATCTATGTACCGTTCGACATCAAGCCGGAGACGCCGCTGGAGAAGATCGCCGAAGCCGCGCAGCAGAAGCAGCGCTTCCAGGGCTCGCACGTGCGCGCCGGCGCGGTCAAGGTCTTTATGGACGGCGTGCTGGAATCGTACACTGCGCTCATGGTCGACGACTATGCCGGGCAGCCGGGCAATCGCGGCGGCGCGCTCTACACGGCCGAGCACTTCAGCGCCATCGCCGCCGAAGCCGACCGCCAGGGGTTGCAGATCTTCGTCCATGCCTGCGGCGACGGCGCGGTGCGGCGCACGCTCGACGGCTACGCCCACGCCCTGCGCGCCAACGGGCGACGCGACAGTCGCCACCGCGTCGAGCACATCGAGGTGATCCATCCCGACGACATCGCGCGCTTTGCCGAGCTGGGCGTGCTGGCCAGCATGCAGCCTGCACACTGCCCACCCACGCTGCACTCCGGCGACGTGTGGCCCAGCCGTGCCGGCGCCGAACGCTGGCGCTACAGCTTCGCCTGGCAGACGCTGCGCGCAGCCGGCGCACGCCTGGCCTACGGCAGCGACTGGCCCGTGGTGACCATGAGCCCCTTTGCCGGCCTGTGGTGCGGCATGGTGCGCGAGCCGTGGCAGGAAGGCGACCCGGATCAGCGGCTTGCGTTGGCCGACCTCCTCGTCGGCTACACGCGTGACGCCGCCTATGCTGAGTTTCAGGAGCAAGAAAAAGGCATGCTGCGCCAGGGCATGCTGGCCGATCTCGTGCTGCTCGATGCCGACCTCTTCGCCGTCGCGCCTGCCGAAGTCGACCAGGTGCGACCGCTCCTGACGATGGTCGACGGACGGGCCGTGTATCGGGAAATCTAGGACAAAACGACAGTATCCCAATCGCACATCTTGCGCTATGATTCTCGCAGATCCTGCGAACCCATTCTGACCACCACAACCGAATCGCCAGACGTAGTCGCCCTGCCGCTTGTCCCGGCAGGGCGCAGTCCGTTCCGCATCTGGAGGTGTGTCATGACGCGCGTGCTTCGCCTGCTGGCGCCGGCCGGCTTCGTCTTCGTGCTGATGTTTGCCTTGATTGCGCTCGCCCGGACGGCCGGCGCTGAATCGAGCGCCCAGGATGCCCCCTTTGACGTGGCGACCACGCAGGTCATGTATCTGCCTGCCGAGCCGTTCATCATCACCGACACCCGCTACCCGGACAGGACGAACTTCGAGGCGCGCACGCTGGACATCTACCAGCCCGTCCAGCAGGCAACAGCGCTCCACGACCGCCCTGTCATTTTCTTTGTGCACGGCGGCGGCTGGGTGGACGGCTACGCCAGTTGGTACACGCAATACCTGACGCCCGCGCTGGTGGCCGAGCAGGGCTGGGTCGTCGTAAACGTCGACTATCGCCTGACCTCCGACCAGGTCTTTCTGGCCGCCACCTATCCGACGACGCCCACCAAGGCGGCCTGGTACGACGACAACCTGCGCGACGTGGCGGCTGCTTTTGACTGGACGGTCGCCAATATCGCCGCGTATGGCGGCGATCCACAGAACATCTTCCTCTTCGGCCACTCGGCCGGCGGCCATCTGGTGAGTTTGCTCGCCACCCACGACGACTATCGCACGCGTCGTGCCTGGATGCGCGGCGTCATCAGCATGAGCGGCGCCTACAAACTGGACGAACTCAACCCGGTGATCTTCAACGGCGTGCTCGACCAGACCTTTCGTGGGGGCCACACCGACACGGCCGAATTGGGCAGCGCCTCGCCCACGACCTATGCACGCGCAGGCGCGACGCTCCCGCCCTTCTTCCTGCTGCACTGCCAGTTTGACCTCCTCTCGCTGCCCGAACAGGCGATCCTCTTCCGCAACAAGCTGGAGACGATGGCCAGCCCGGTGAGTTGGGAGTATCTGCCCGGCTACACCCACGAGAGCGAGATGACCGCAATCGCCAACGGCCAGGAAGCGGTCACGCAGGCGATCATCGCCTATGTGAGGTCGAACACGCGCAAGTGGGCGTACCTGCCGCTGATTACCGGCGGCTGAGCGCGGGCGTAGCGACGGCGCCACGCGTAGGGCTATCGCTGCCGTGGCGTCAGCCACAAGCGGATTGACAACATGCCCCGCCTCGCGCACAATCGCGTGCATGAATATACGACCCACGCGCCGGGCCTTTTTGCAGGGCTGCTCCGGCTTCGCCGCCGCGGCAGCCATGCGCGGCTTTGGCATTACCAACCTGCTCTTTGACCCGCACCTGGCGGCGCGGGCGGCGAGCGCCGCCAGCCCATTTGCGCCCGACCAGCCGCCCAACGCTCGCGACCTGCTCGTGCTGATCTTCGTGCGCGGCGGGCTGGATGGCCTGAACCTGGTGACGCCCTTCAACACAAGCGCCGCCGACCGCCAGCGCTATTTCAGCACCCTGCGCCCCACCCTGAGCGTGCCCGCGCCCAACTCCAGCGCGGCGCGCAAGTCCGCCGATCTCGACGGCCGCTTTGCGCTCCACCCCGATGCCGCACGCGGGGTGACAGGCGTGAATGTGCCGAACGGCCACGCCTCCGACACGGGTGGCTTCTACGAACTCTTCCGGCGCGGCGATCTCGCCATCGTCGAGGCGTGCGGATCGCCCGATATCACCGGCTCGCACTTCGACACCGAACTTTACGTCGACCTGGGCGGCAAGCAGAACCAGGGCGGCTGGCTGGCACGCTATCTCGACGCTGCCGGCGAGCCGAACGACGCGCTGGCCGTCGCCCCGCAGTGGGGCATCCCGCCGTCGCTGCTCTCGCAGACGGGGCGCAGCGCGGTTGCCGTGCCCGACCCTGAGACCTTTGGCCCGCAGTGGAAGACGCGTGAGTGGACGGCGCACGAGGACGCATCGGCCCTGGTGGCGGCACAGCGCGCCCTGCTGGAGCAGATGTACGCGCGCGGCAGCGAGTTCGTCGAGCAGGTGGGCCGCAGCGCGCTGCAAAACTACGACATGCTGCGCGCCGTGCTGGAGACGCCCTACTCCCCGTCGGCGGCCTATCTCACCGCCGACACGCATGTGGCCGACTACGGCCATCTCGGCCATTCGTTGCAGACCGTGGCGCAACTGGCCAAGGCATCGGTGGCCAATCCGCTGCGCGTCGCCACCATCGATGTGGGCGGCGGCTACGACACGCACGACAACCAGGGCGTCGTGGATTGGAACGGCAACTCGCGCTACTGCCGCCTCGTGACCAACCTGGCCAACAACATCAAGGCCTTCTGCGACGACATGAACGCCGACCCGGCGTGGCGCGGCCGTTTCGTCGTGGTGATGCTCAGCGAGTTTGGCCGCGTCCTCTATCAGAATGATAGCGGCGGCACCGACCATGGCGCCGGAAATATCCTGCTCGTAGCGGGAAGCGCCGGCAACATCCGCGGCGGCCAGATCTACGGCGAATGGCCCGGCTTGCAGACGCTCGGCTTCAACGACGGCCTGCCAATCACCACCGACTACCGCCGCGTGCTGGCCGACATCCTCACGGCGCGCATGGGAATCGGTGCGCCGCAGATCAACACCGCCATCTTCCCAGGGCTGAACTATACCGGCGGCCTGGGCATCGGCGTGGCCCGCTAACCCCATGCACAGACGCCTGCTCTGCCAGATCAGCCTGGTATTCGCCTTGCTTGCCGGCCTGCTGCCCGAGGGCCGTGCCGACGGCCGTTCGGCCGATATGCCTGTCGCGCCCGGCTGGACCGTCCCCGCGCCGCTCGCGCCCGATGCACGGCCCTCGCTGCAAAGCGAGCCCGTCGTGGCCATTGCCGGCGACCGCACCATTGCCGGCTGGGTCGACTCGCGCAACGCCGTGCCCGACCTCTACGCGCTGGCGTGGGTGGGCGAGCAACCCGGCGTCGAAACGCGCGTCACGCACCTGTCGCCCCATTTCGACGCGGGCAGCACCTTCCAGCCGGCCTTCGCCGTGGAGCCGGGCGGGCGCGCCTTTGCCGTCTATACCGACAGCGAGCAGATCCAGCTCGTGCGCTACGATCCGGCCGGCGGCTGGAGCGAGCCTGTCCAGGTGACGCAGGGGCTGGACGGCTGGCACGCCGTCGCACGCGCGCCGCAGATCGCGAGCGATGGCGTCGGCAACCTGGTCGTCGTGTGGGAGGATTATCGCAACGATGTGCCGGATAACGACTGGGCCGGCAGCCGCGGCAGCGACATCTATGCCACGCGCTGCAACGGCAATACGCTGACCTGCGCCGGCAGCAACGTCAAGCTCAACGACGACACGACACGCGGCAGCCAGCGCAGCCCGCGGCTGAGCCGGCGCGGCAGCCAGGTCGCCGCGATCTGGGAAGACGAACGCGCGGCCGGCGCCGAGGCGCCGCAAGTCTACGCCGTCATCTCGCCCGACGGCGGCCAGACGTGGGCCGCCAACGTGCGCGTCTCCAATCCGGCGGGCGGCGGCGACAGCGCCACCGCGCCGGCCATCGCCTTCGCCCCTGACGGCGCGCTCTTTGCCGCGTGGGCGCAGCACAACGGCGGGCTGACCCAGCCGGCCGACATCTACGCCGCGCGCTGGAATGGCGCGGCCTGGGCCAACCAGCAGCGCGTCGATGCGGCGCCGCCACGCGTGCGGGCCGTGCTGCCCGCGCTCGCGGCCGGTGATGCCGGCGTCTTCGTTGCGTGGCAGGATTATCGGGCCGGTGCGAACAACGCCGACATCTACGCCGCACGCTGGAACGGCAGCGGTTGGGATGAGGCGCCGGTCGCGACCCAGCCGGGCATGCAGAGCCGGCCCGCGCTGGCCGCGGCGGGAGCGCGCGTGCGGCTCGTCTGGCAGGACACGCGCGGCGGGAACCAGGACATTTTTGCGGCAACATGGCAGGGCAGCGCATGGTCGGATGGCGTCGCGGTCAACACGGATGCCACCCGCTCGCCGGCACAGATGGCGCCGACCGCGGCCAGCTTCGCCGGCACAAATTACGTCGTCTATCTGGACGAGCGCCGTGGCTATCCCGATCTCTGGCTCAGCCAGTTGCCCATCACCGGCAGCGCGTGGAGCGAGCCGGCGCGCCTGCCGACCTGGGCCAACGCCGGCGGCTCCATCGCCGAGGAGGGCGCGCAGATTGCCGCCGACCAGAACGGTGTCGTCCATGCGGTGTGGAGCGAATATCTGTGGCCGTATGGTCGTCACGTCATGTACTCTGCCTATCAGGCCGGCCGGTGGAGCGACCCGGTGCGGCTCAGCGGCAGCACCGATGACGGCCGCGAGCGCTTTGTTCCCGCGGTGGCGGCGCGCAACGGCACCGTTGCCGTGGTGTGGAGCGAACGTGACAACCAGGGCACCGTCCAATTGTTCGCGACGTGGAAAAGCGGCAGCGGCGGCTGGAATACGCCGGCGCCGATCCTGTCTGCGCCGCTGCCGAACCAGTGGGTGCTGCCATCTACGCTGGCGCTGACCGATAACCACGTCGTCGTAGCGTGGGGCGAATGGCGCACGAACGGCCGCGGCCGAATTCTTGCCGCACGGCGTGCTCTGCAAGGCGGGGCATGGAGCCAGGTGCAGGTCAGCCCGGAGGTCGACTCGGATTGGTGCATCCAGGAGCGCCCGCAGATGCGCAGCGACGGCGCGGGGCGCCTGCACATCGTCTGGTCCGGCTGTGCGTTGCGCAACCCGCCCGACGCGTGGCCGCACGACAGCTTCATCTTCTACGCGCGCTCGGCGGACGGCGGGGCCAGCTTTGCCCGGCCCGTGCGCGTGGCGGCAACTATCGCCACGGGCGACGACGCGCACCACAACGACACCTCCAGCCAGCCGGCGCTGGCGGTCAACGACAATGGCGGCGAAGTCATGGTTCTCTATCCGAGCCGCACCGAGGGCGTGTGGACCTTCAACGCGGCGCTGATCGAGTCCGGCGCGCCGACCACCATCCAGCGTCTTGGCGAGAGCATCGACAGTTGGGCGCCGGCCGGGGAATATGGGGGGCGCTGGTACGGGGGCGACAGTGGCGGCACGCTGAGCTATGACAGCGCCCGCCAGCGCTTCGTGGCCATCTTCCCCGATCGCCGCAACCAGCGCACGCCGGTGCTCTATGCCGCAACCTACGGCGGTATCGACGTCGAACTGGGCGAATCGCTCTTCTTGCCGGCCGTGCGCCGCTGAATTCGGGAGCAGTGACGATGGTAGAGATACAAGCGAGCCCACCGGGCACGGCGCCAACGACGTCACGGCTTACCTACAGCCGGCTAGCCTTTGGTCCGCGCCCGGAAGATCTGCCGGACATGGCCGGCTTCGACCTGGCTGCCTTTGTCGACGCGCAACTGGATATTGAGGTGATCGACGACAGCGCGTGCGAAAGCTATGTCGCCGGTCTGGCGCGCGTCGACCCGCAGGGGGTGAGCGTGCCGCGGCCGGATGCCTCGCTGGCCGCGATCGAGGCCTACCGCGCGGCCAGCGAGGCGGCGGGCGGCTGGCCCAACGGCAACTTGCAGCGCCACCTGTGGACGGTAACCTATGCGCGCGGGCTGCGCAGCAAGCGCCAACTCTTTGAGGTCATGGTCGATTTCTGGACCAACCACTTCGAGACCAACTTTCAAAGCCCGCTCAAGTATTGGGAGGACCATCACGTCATCCGCGCCCACGCGCTGGGCAACTTCCGCGACCTGGTCGGGGCCAGCGCCAAGAGCCCCTCCATGCTGCACTTCCTCAGCAACACCTACAGCGACGGCGCCAATCCCAACGAGAACTATGCGCGCGAGCTGATGGAATTGCACACCATGGGCAGCTACAGCCGCGTGCCCGGTGCGGGTTTCCTCCAACAGCCAAACTACACCGAGGAGGACGTCCACACTGCGGCGCAGATTCTCAGCGGCTGGACCACGATTGGCACGCCCAACCAGGAGTATCGCTTCAACGCCGGCCGCAATTGGCCCAGCCACCACTGGTTGGAGAAACGCATGTGGCTCGGCAACGACGACTATCACTATTTCCCGCACGGCGGCGCGGAGCAGGGCGAGCAACTGCTGGACATCCTGGCCGAACATCCCAGCACCGCCTATTTCATCGCCTTCAAACTCTGCCGCCGCTTTATCAGCGATTTCCCCGATGCCTTCTGCCCCGATGCCATCGAGGCCGGCGCGCAGGCGTTTCTCACCACGCACGGCGATATCCGCGCTACCGTGCGCGCGATTCTTCTGCACCCGAAGTTTGCGGCGAGCTGGGGGCAAAAAGTGCGGCGCCCGCTCGAGTTCTTCCTCGCCACGCTGCGCGGCATGGGGGTGCAGGAGATACCCAATTTCCTGCCGGACGACTGGGACGATGCGCTGGGGGCGCGCTATTTCGAGAGCCAGATCGAGATGTTGGGCCAGAAGCTCTTCGAGTTCCCGGCGCCGACCGGTCTGCCTGATGTGCGCTTTGCCTGGTGGAACACCAACCAGCTATTCGGGCGCTGGACGCTGGCCAATGCCCTGGTCAGCCGCTATTTTGGCGACCAGACGAACGCCGATGCGGCGCCGGCCAATGCTGCGCTCGACGCGCTCGTTGGTGCGCCGGCTACAGCGTCACAGGTCGTCGACCGCCTGGTCGATCACTTCGTGGGCCGGACGCTGGACGCCGCCGATCGCGCCGCGCTCGTCGACTACCTGGGGAACGGCGCGGCCCAGGCCATCGTCTCCAGCACCTCGCCGCGCCTGCGCGGCACTCTCGCCACCATCGCGGCATCACCCTACGCACAGTGGCGTTAAACCCGCCCTGCGCCAGCCAACGCCCCGTAGTAACGACGTCAGTCGTTCTCCCCGGACGATGGAGCGGCTGAAGCCGCCACTACCGTTCCAGCACGGCCAACGCCCCGTAGTAACGACTTCAGTCGTTCTCCCCGGACGATGGAGCGGCTGAAGCCGCCACTACCGCTCCAGCACGGCCAACGCCCCGTAGTAACGACTTCAGTCGTTCTCCCCGGACCATGGAGCGGCTGAAGCCGCCACTACCGTTCCAGCACGGCCAACGCCCCGTAGTAACGACTTCAGTCGTTCTCCCCGGACGACGGAGCGGCTGAAGCCGCCACTACCGTTCCAGCACGGCCAACGCCTCGTAGTAACGACTTCAGTCGTTCTCCCCGGACCATGGAGCGGCTGAAGCCGCCACTACCGCTCCAGCACGGCCAACGCCCCGTAGTAACGACTTCAGTCGTTCTCCCCGGACCATGGAGCGGCTGAAGCCGCCACTACCGCTCCAGCACGGCCAACGCCCCGTAGTAACGACTTCAGTCGTTCTCCCCGGACCATGGAGCGGCTGAAGCCGCCACTACCGCTCCAGCACGGCCAACGCCCCGTAGTAACGACTTCAGTCGTTCTCCCCGGACGACGGAGCGGCTGAAGCCGCCACTACCGTTCCAGCAGAATAGACGCGGTGTCACGCTTTCCGCGTCCGCCGTTGTCAGGTACAATGAGCGCTTCAATCAGCACGCCGGCCCTGCCGGTGCTTTGTCGAGGAGTGCATTCGTGAGCGAAATCAAGATGGATCCGGCCATGCGCTGTGGCGTCGTCCGCCTGGTCGTCAGCAACCTGGAGCGGTCGCTGGGCTATTACCAGCAGCGCATCGGCCTGCGCCTGAACGCTGTTGAGAGTGGGACCGCCTATCTTGGCGCCGGCGACACGGTGTTATTGGAACTGGTCGAGCAGCCCGGCGCCCGGCCCGTGCAGCGCGGCCACACCGGGCTCTATCACTTTGCCCTGCTCACACCCAGCCGTGAGGCGCTCTCGCGCGTGCTCAACCACCTGCTGGAAACCCAGACGCCCATCGACGGCGCCAGCGACCATCGCGTGAGCGAGGCACTCTATCTCTCTGACCCCGACGGCCACGGCATCGAGATATACCGCGACCGGCCGCGGCGCGAGTGGCCCTTCGTCAAGGGCAGCCTGGGCATGACCACCGACCCGCTCGATGCGCGCGGGCTCATGGCGGCCGACCGCAGCAAGACGCCGTGGGAGGGCATCGATCCTGCGACGGTCATGGGGCATGTGCACCTGCACGTCGCCGACCTGGCCGCGGCCGAACACTTCTATGTCGACCTGCTGGGCATGGACCTCATGCAGCACTTCGGCGGCCAGGCGGGCTTTGTCTCGGCGGGCGGGTATCACCACCATCTCGGTCTAAACACGTGGGCCGGAGTGGGCGCGCCCCCCTCGCCAGCGGACGCAGCGCGCCTGCTGAGCTTCGAGTTGATCGTGCCCGACGCGGCCAACCTGGGCGCCCTGGTCGAGCAACTGCGCGCCGGCGGTGTGGCCGTGAGTGCGACGGAGGATGCGTGGAACGCGCTCGATCCGTCGTCGAATCGTGCCATCCTACGCGGCTCCCAGAGCGAGTAGCATCTTCAACCTCTTGCAATCAACCAGATGGGCTGGCGGAAGGCCGGCCAACACCTGTTCCAGATTTCACAAACATGCTATACTAAGAGTAGCTCCTGTCTCTTCGCTGCTCTGACTTCCGCTGCGCACCCTGCAACATTCTCCTGCCGCTGCGCCGGGCGATTCCAACCATACCGTCTCACAATAGGAGGTGGCACGCCGCTGTGTTTCGCCTTTGCTGCGCCGGCCCCGCAACTGTCGTGTACCACTTGACCGACATTTTCGGAAAGGATGGATCGCATGAGGACGCGTGTGCTTGTTTCGATGGTATTGGGGGTTGCGCTGCTCTGTGGCATGGTGCGCAGCGCCGTTCCAGGTGTAGCCCAAGACCTCCAGCCGGTCACTCCGGCTGCCGCCAACGGCCGGTTGGGAACAGGGTTCGGCTATCAGGGACGTTTGGTTCAAGGAGGAGTTGCGGTAACGGCTACCTGCGACTTCGAATTCACGTTGTGGGATGCCGCCGGTGGCGGAGCGCAACAAGGTGCCAAGCAGACAGCCAGCGGCGTGACGGTGAGCCAAGGCATCTTCACCATCCCGTCGATCGACTTTGGCAGCCGGCAGTTCATGGGGGATAGCCGCTGGCTGGAGATTGGCGTGCGCTGTCCGGCGGGGAGTGGTCTTTTCACCACGCTGAGCCCGCGCCAGGCGCTCGCCGCCACGCCCTACGCCCTGAGCTTGCAGCCCGGGGCGGATATCGCCGGCAATGTGCTGGACGGCGGTGCGGACACGGCGGTCCTGTCGGTGGCCAACACCAACGATGCCCTGTCCCCGGATGGCGCCTATGGTGTTGCAGGCACCACTGCCTCGCCAACCGGAGCCGGCGTCAAGGGCGCGAGCACGGCGGGCGCGGGCGGCGCCTTTTCCAGCGTCGCCGGCTTTGCCCTCATTGCGCCCGGCCCCAGCCTGATCGGCGCCCGGACGCCCCAGCAGATCGGCATGTTGCGCTGGTACGATGCCAATCGCCTGGCGCCGTCGGTCGCCGTCGGTTCCTATCCAGATCACTTTGCCTTCGACGGCCTGCACATGTGGGTGACCAATTACGGCACGCACGAACTCTACAAGATCCGGGCTGCCGATATGGCCGTGGTCGCAACCTATTCGACGGTGAATAACCCGAACCCCATCGCATTTGACGGGCAAAATGTCTGGGTCGCCAGCGAGACGGCCGGGCATGTCGCCAAGGTGCGCGCCAGCGACGGCGTCGAAGTGCTGCGCGTCACGACGCTACCCGCCGGTCACTGGGGGATGGCTTTCGATGGCCAGTTCATCTGGGTCTCCAACACGAACAGCGGGTCCGTGAGCAAGATTGCGGCCAGCGACGGGAGCGTGATCGGCGCCTATCCGGTCGGCACACAGCCCAATGGCATCATCTTCGACGGCACCGCCCTCTGGGTCGCAAACGGCGGCGACGACACGGTGAAGAAGCTCAACCGAACGACGGGCGCCGTGATGGGCACCTATGCCGTCGGAGATTCCCCTATGGGCCTTGCCTTTGACGGCGCCAACCTCTGGGTGGCCAACAGTGCCGGCGGCACCGTGACCAAATTACGCGCCTATGACGGAGCGCTGTTGGCCACCTGCCCGGCCGGCACGAGCCCCATGTTCATCGCCTTTGACGGCTTCCACATCTGGGTGACCAACTACACCGATCCAGGAACGGTGACGCGGATGCAGGCCAACAATTGCGGCATGACGACGGCCATTGCGACCGAACGCTACCCCTTCGGTGTCGCGTTCGACGGCGCCAACATCTGGGTTGCCGACTCGCAGACGAACAAGGTCAGCAAGCATTAAAGGAGGAAGCATGAACCTGCGAAGAGCCTTCTGGCTGGCGCTGATTGTTCTCCTGGCCTGCCTGATTGTGGCGCCGGTGCTGGCATCAAGCTCGGCGGTCGACACAAGCTCCTATGCGCTCATCGCGTGGACGGCCGCGCCGGGCGGGCAGGCACAGGGCGGCGCCTTCACCCTGGAAGGCACTGCCGGCCAGCCGGCTGCCGGAGCGCTTTCGGCTGGCAGCCTTGCGGTGAATGGCGGTTTCTGGCAGCAAAATGCCGGCACGAATGCGCTCTACCTGGCATCGATCAGGAAGTAGCGCAGTGACGGTTTGCGCTGCCGGGCTTGAATGCGTCGTTCTTCAATCGCGTGACCGCCGGCAGAGGAACATCTCTGCCGGCGGTCACCTCCCTGTGGTGTCCGGCTGGATTTCAGCCAGTTGTACACCGGCACCCGCGCATCGATGCTCAATCATCCTGCGATTCACTGGTGATGGGCCGGTCCGTTACCGCTCATCCTTTCGTCCAGTTTCCGAACTGTCGTGCGCCTGCAGGTGTGTCCAAATCCAGGCGCAAGACCAGGACGCATCTTACCGGGGCGAGGACATGCCCAGCGTCGGGCCATGCGCCTCATCCGCTGTGCGCGGCGCCGTGACGAAGTAGTAGACGAACGCGATCGCAAAAAGCAGGTGGACGGTAAGCGGCACAAGCGTGAACACCGGCGCCGGGGTGAAGACCATGATCAGCGTCAGCGTTGCCGTCATCAGCACCGTGTAGAAGACCTCGGTCTCAAGGATGATGCGTACCTCCTCCCAGTGCGCGGAGCGGAAGGCCAGCCACGAACCGAAGGCGAGACCGAGGACGGCCACGCCCATGGAGCGGGTGATGATCGGGTCGATGGGTCCGTAGTTTGCGATGCGAGCATACAGTTCGGGAGAGATCAAGAAGAGCAGCCCAAAGGCCAGGGCTACCAGCATGTGGACGAAAAAGGTATAGCGCAGACCGCGTGACATGGCGTACCTCCTTGTGTCCAATCACGACAGCGGACACACCTGCGGCCACCTCAAGCCCTCGATCGGTCAAGGAACTTCTACTATTGATCATACACCCGGGGTGGTACGAGTTCAAGCAAATTCGGCTCGGCAGCGCGTCCCAA
The DNA here is from genome assembly GCA_020634815.1 of Caldilineaceae bacterium. Taxonomy (GTDB): domain Bacteria; phylum Chloroflexota; class Anaerolineae; order Caldilineales; family Caldilineaceae; genus Caldilinea. Next base: position 15,309 of record JACKBA010000042.1, read on the forward strand.
GGGTTTGGCAGACTCAGCATCAGCACGCGTCGCCAACAACGTGGGACGCACCGGGGATCGGTTCCGGGCGTCGCGGCTGCACTCAATCGCCAGGCGATGTGCTAGAATTGGACTCCGCTTCGGAAAGGGCATGTTTCACAAGGAAAGAGGACGAACATGGCGACAAGAAAGACACTGGAACCAGAAGAGCAGGCAGCCCTGATAGCCACGCTGAAAGCCCGGTTTGAGAAGCACAAGAAGCGCCATCAGGGCATAGCGTGGTCAGCAGTGCAGGCCAGGCTTGAGGCCCGCCCTGACAAGCTCTGGTTGCTCCATGAGATGGAACGAACCGGCGGCGAGCCCGATGTGGTCGGCTACGACGAAGCGACGGGCGAGTACATCTTCTATGACTGTGCGGCGGAAAGCCCAGCCGGCCGGCGCAGCCTCTGCTACGACCGCGCGGCGCTGGATGCGCGCAAAGAGGCCAAGCCGGCTAACAGCGCCCTGGACATGGCTGCGGAACTCGGCATCGAGATGTTGACGGAAGCGCAGTATCGAGCGTTGCAGGATCTTGGCAAGTTCGACACGAAGACATCGAGTTGGGTGGCAACGCCGTCCGCCATCCGCGAACGGGGCGGCGCCCTCTTCTGCGATCGACGCTACGACCATATCTTCACCTATCACAATGGGGCAACGTCCTACTATGCCGCCAGAGGATTCCGCGGCTCGCTGACGGTGTAGCAGTTTTGCCCTATTACCAGCCTCACGGATCACCGTCCAGATCTGCTCCGAGACCCCAATCGCCAAGGCCGGGGTCTTCGATCGCCTCAAAGCCAGATCGTACAACCGTCTTCCTGTGATACAATGCAGTCGAGAAGAGGGGCTTGACCGTTCAGGAAGGAACGTGATCTGATGACAGATAAGACCAAGAATCTTCCAATCCCCAATGCACAGTTGGCGGCCTTCTGTCAGCGTTGGCAGATTGAAGAACTCTCTTTGTTTGGTTCCATACTGGACGACCAATTCAACGACGAAAGTGACGTCGATGTACTGGTAACGTTTGCGCCAGATGTCGCATACTCTTTCCGCCATTTCATTGCCATGCAGGATGAGCTTGAGGAAATCTTTGGACGTCGAGTAGACCTTGTCGAACGCTCTGCCGTTGAGCGAAGTGCAAACTATATTCGACGCCGCTCGATTCTAGAGTCGAAACGCCCAGTCTATGCGCGATGACCAGGCATTGCTTCTTGACATGCTGACATCGAGACCATTGAACAACTGATACACCACGATGCAGACTTCGACGCCAAAGCCGGCAGCGATACGAGCGAATAGTACCACTAGACCCGACAGGAGCCACCCATGACCCAATTCGTAGGCATCCTCACCGCCGGCGGCGACAGCCCTGGGCTCAACGCCGCGATCCGTGGCGTGGGCAAGGCGGGCATCGGCGCATACGGCATGCAGATCATCGGCTTTCGCGACGGTTTCCGCGGGCTGATGCAGGACCGCACGGTGCGCCTCTCCGGGCCAGCGCTCTCGGGTATCCTCACCGTGGGCGGCACCATCCTGGGCACCAGCCGCGACAAGCCCAACAAGATGCCCGTGGGCGACCAGACCATGGACATGACGAGCGTCATGCTCGAGACCTATCAGAAGCACCATCTCGACGCGCTGGTCTGCCTGGGGGGCGGCGGCACGCAAAAGAACGCCTATCACCTGAGCCAGCACGGGATGAATGTCATCACGCTGCCCAAGACCATCGACAACGACGTGTGGGGCACCGACTCCACCTTTGGCTTCGACACGGCGCTGGGTATTGCCACCGAGGCCATCGACCGCCTGCACAGCACCGCGCACAGCCATCACCGCATCATCGTTGTGGAGCTGATGGGGCACAATGCGGGCTGGCTGGCGCTGGGCGCGGGCCTGGCCGGCGGCGCCGATGTCATCCTGCTGCCCGAGCTTCCCTACGACCCCGAAGTCGTGGCCGAGGCCATCCGTAGCCGCCAGCGCCGGGGCAGCGGCTTTAGCATCGTGGCCGTCTCCGAGGGCGCGCTCTCCAAAGACGATGCGGCGACGCTGGCCAAAGCCAAGGCGGCCAAGAAAGAGGCCGAGGGCGACAAGAAATCCAAGGCCAAGGCTCGCCTGGCAAAGCTGGAACTTTCCTTGCAGGACAAGACCCTGACCCTCTCGCGCACGCTGGAGTCACTGACGGGGCTGGAGTCGCGCGTGACGATCCTGGGCCATCTCCAGCGGGGCGGCACCCCGTCGGCAGCCGACCGCCTGTTGGCAACGCGCCTGGGCACGGCCTGTGCGGCCTATATCGACCAGGGCGTCTTTGGCGTCATGGTTGCCGCTCGCGGCGACGGCGCCGAAGCCATCCCGCTCGAAGAAATCGTCGGCAAACGCCGCACCGTCCCCGTCGACCATCCGTGGATCAAGACGGCACGCGATATCGGCGTTTGTTTGGGGGATAAATGAGGGAGTGTCATCTCCTCACTTCTCCACCGGCAGCCTCACCCCATTTCCCCATTCCGTCCACGAGCCGTCGTAGTTGCGCACGCTGGGATAGCCGAGCAGGTAGGTCAGCACGAACCAGGTGTGGCTGCTGCGCTCGCCGATGCGGCAGTAGGCGACGACGGTATCTGACGCTTTGAGTCCCTGTTCTTCCTCGTAGATGGCGCGCAGGTCGGCCGCACTCTTGAAGGTGCCGTCCGGGTTGGCGGCACGCGCCCACGGCACGCTCTTGGCGCCGGGGATGTGGCCGCCGCGCAGCGCACCTTCCTGCGGATAGTCGGCCATGTGCAGCAGTTCGCCCTTGTACTCGCCGGGGCTGCGCACGTCGACCAGAGGCAGGCCGGCCGCGACATGCTCCAACACGTCGGCGCGGAAGGCGCGGATCGCGCGGTCGTCGCGCACGGGCACGGGATAGCTGCTCGGCGCATAGCCGGGCGTCGTCCGCGTCACTTCACGGCCCTCGGCGATCCACTTGGCGCGGCCGCCGTTGAGCAATTTGGCGTTGGTGTGGCCGAAGAGTTGGAAGACCCAGAAGGCATAGGCCGCCCACCAGTTATTCTTGTCACCGTAGAAGACCACCGTCGTCTCCGGCGTGATGCCGTGACGGCTGAGCAGTGCGGCGAATTGCTCAGCGTTGATATAGTCGCGCACGACGGGGTCGTTGAGATCATTGTGCCAGTCAATGTTCACGGCGCCGGGGATATGGCCCGTGCTGTAGAGCAGCACATCCTCGTTACTCTCGACGAGGCGGATGGACGCGTCGTCGAGGTGGGCTGCGACCCACTCGGTCGAAACAAGAACGTCGGGGCGGGCATAGCCGTTATTGGTGCTCATCGTATGTTCCTTTCAGTGTCAGATGTTGACAGGTTCGTGTGCAAAAGTGTGGTTCTGCCGACGGCCGAAGGCAGGCAGCGACGCAGACACGTCATGCAGGCGCGCAGGCGCCTGGCACAGCGATGCCGGGTCACGGGCAAGCTATTCGGCTAGGCAGTCAGCAAAGGGTCAGGCAGATCTGTGCGCCGAACAGCTCAGCGACAACAGGAGGTACAACAGGAGGTGCAACAACAGCGGGAGCAGGAGGAGGTAAAGATGGATGTGGACGGGTGCAGTGGTTGCCGGCGGCGCCGGCCAATCTCCTGGTGGTGCATATCGACTCCTTTTCTTGCAACCAGGTTGCGTAACACAGCCTTCGCCGTGGCGAAGGTGCAGGAGAGTATAGGAGGCAGCGCCCGCCCTGTCAAATCGCCCGAAGTGCCTGTTATGCTAGAATGGCAGGATTGGCGCGATCAAGTAGGGAGCGAGATGTGATCATCAAGACAGTAATCTGGGACATGGATGGAACGATCGCCGATTCGGCGGCGTTGCACTTCCGCGCGTGGCAGGCCACCATGCGGCGTTATGGCATCGACTACGCGTACCAGTTGTTCATCGACAGCTTCGGGCGCAACAATGCCGAAATTCTGGCCGAACAGTTGGACGATCCGGATGCTGCTACAATTGCGGCAATTTCGCTGGAGAAGGAAGCGGCATACCGGTCGTTGGTGACACCGGAGACGCTGCGGCCCAATCCGGGCGTGCTCGGCCTGCTGGAAGGCTTGCGGCGCGATGGCGTGACGCAAATCGTCGGGTCGTCGGGACCAATGGCCAACATCGCCGCGATGGTGCGGGCGATGGACATCGGCGACTACTTCCTGGCGCTGGTCACGGGCACGCACCTGCCCAAGGGCAAGCCCGACCCTGCGATTTTCCTGCGCTGTGCGGCCGTGGCCGGCGCTGCCCCTGGCGAATGTCTTGTCATCGAGGATAGCGTTCACGGCATTGAAGCCGCGCAACGTGCGGGCATGTGCAGCGTGGCAGTGGGCGCCCTGGCAGCCAGCGATGCGCTGAGACCATACCGAATGGAAAACGGCGCCGGCGCCAGCGTGGGTATCGCCGATCTGTCGGCGGTACAGGATGCGGCCAGCCTGCTCGCCCGCTTTGGCTGATAGCTTCCGACGGCGATGGCGACACCGGCCACGGAAGTCTGGAGATGGAAATGGTTGTAAGCATGGCGCCCTTCAAGCGCAAATCCGATGTCACCCGCCGGCCGGTCCGCTTCACGACCAGAGACGGCAGAAAACTCACGCTGCGTCTGATCCGCCCGGCGGACGCCCCGCTGCTGGAGGATCTCTTCTATCGCCTCTCGCCCGAGTCGCGCTGGCGGCGCTTCCACGCGCTGACCGACGGCATCCCACCGGAGCGCATCGCCGAGCAGGCCGGCACCATGGCCAACGTCGACAACCGCACGCTGGAGGGCGCCGTGGTGGCAGTGGCCGCGGATGATGAGGGTGATCGCATCGTCGGCGTGGTGCGCCTTGCACGCCCGCCAGGCAAGCCGGACGCTGCCGAGGCCGAGGCCGCCGTCGTCGTGCTCGACGAATACCAGGGGCAGGGCGTGGGCAGCGAACTCCTGCAGCGCATGTTGCAACTGGCGCGACACATGCGCGTCAAGCGCATGCTGGCCGTCTTCCAGCCGGACAACGCCGGCGCCATTCGCCTCTTCCGCGACCTCGGCTTGCCCAGCCGCCTGGAGACTTCTCACGGCATCTCAAAGATGTACACGGAATTGCCGGAATAGAAAACGCCCGGCGCCGTGCCGCTTTGGACACAGTTCCGGGCGCCTGAATCGGTGTAGTAGCGACTTCGTTTGTTGGCCGGGAGCAAAAAGCGGCTAAAGCCGCCACTACGATTCGGTAGTGACGACTTTAGTCGTTGGGCGGCGGAAAGAGGGCGGCTAAAGCTGCCACTACGGCGGCTAGACCGCGTTGCGATAGGCGTAGGTGCGCCGGTAGCCGTAGTCAGTGCTGAAGCTGCCAAAGGCCTTCTTGCCCGCCTTGGAGATCGGATAGCGGCCGAGCGAACGCAGGCCGCGACGGGCGATCTGCGTCGGGCTGTAGATCTTGCGGCAGAGCCAGTCGTAGGCGCTGCGCAACTCGTCCGGCGTGAAGTTCTTGGGCACGAAGGTGACGTGTGCGGTGTCGTAATGGCTCCACGGCACGTCGAGCAGACGGTTCTCGCTCTCGACGACGTCACGAAAGGGCGTGCCAGGATAGGGCGTCAGCATGGTCGTGCTCACGCTGTCCAGTTCGCTCGTGCGGATGAAGTCGTACATCGCCTGGAAGGTCTCGGGCGTGTCCGAGTCGAAGCCCATGACGAAGAGACCGACGACGCCCACACCCGTCTTGCGAATCTCGCGGATGGCCTCGCGCGTCTGGTCGGCGCTGCCCTTGGACTTGCCGCCCAGCGAGCCGCGATTGTCGGGGTTGACACTCTCGAAGCCGATGAAGTGCTTATCGAGATGTGCGGCAATGCTCATCTCCAGCAGTTCGGGGTGCTTGGCAATGCTCATCTCTGACTGGCAGGTCCAGCCATGCAGGTCGAGCCTGGCCAGTGCCTCGAAGAGTTCGGCGCAGTAATCCGGGTCCAGCGTGAAGTTGAGCCCGAAGTTGTCGTCGGTCAGGAAGAAGCGCTTGATGCCGCGGCGCTTGATCTCGTCCACGACTTCCTCGACGGGGCGGAAGCGCATGCGGCGCCCGCTGACGCGAATCGCAGTGCAGAAGTCACAGTTGCGCGGACAGCCGCGGGTGATTTCCAAGTAAGGCGTCCAGTAGTCCTTGTTCTCATCGACCATGTTGATGACGCGGTCGGTGATGGTGGCCAGCCCTTCCAGGTCAGCCCAGCGCAGGTCCTCGTAGACCGGCTTGAGCCCTTTCCTACCCTCGGCGGCAAAATCCTGGAGCAACTGCTGCCAGGTGAAATACCCCTCGCCGATCATGACGCTGTGCGCAAAGGTGGCCGAGTGCTCGGGCATGAGCGTGGCATGCACCCCGCCCAGGACGACACCGGCGCCGCTGCGCATGGCGGAGCGGGCAATCTGCTCCGCCCGCTCGATGGTCACGGTCATTGACGTGATGCCGACGAGGTCGCCCTCGCGCAGCGTGTCCAGCGGCAAATCACGGACGTTCTCGTCCCAGATTTCCACCGGCACTTCCTCCGGCACCAGCGATGCCAGCCGCATCAAAGTATAGGGCGATCCCGGGGCCTTGCCGAAGATTCGGCCATCGCGCCGTGGCTGAATCAGAACCACACGTCGCATAAATCCTCCACCATATCATTGCGCCGCTGTTCGGCGAATTGAGTTCCTATTCGGTGCGCTCCCCATCCAGGAAGCAAGCACAACATCGGCCATCATATCACAGGCCGGCCATTAGTAAAAAAACCTTGATAAAAATTATCCGACGAAGTCGCCACCGTCAAAGCCAGTCGCGTGAGACGAAGTAGATCAGCGTGTAGAAAATGCCGATCAAGCCACCGATGATGACCTGCAACGTCGTATGACCGATCAGTTCTTTCAGTTGCGCCTCGGTGAGGGGATGCCCGCTGAAGAAGGTCTGGAGGATCTGGTTGATCATGTGCGCCTGCTTGCCGCTCTCCTGGCGCACCCCACGTGCATCGTACATGACGACGGCGGCGAGTACGGCCGCAATGGCGAAGAGCCCGCTGTCCAGCCCAAACTGGTAGCCGACAGCGGTCATCAGGCTGCACACCATGGCGGAGTGGCTGCTGGGCATGCCGCCGGCCTGGTTCATCACTCGCCAATCAAGGCGCCCGGTTCGAATCCAGTGAGCCAGCGTCTTGTAGAGTTGAACGCCAAACGCGACCGAGATCGGCAGCCATAGAGCCGAGTTGCTGAAGAGGGAGCGCATGAGCCCCTAGCTTTCTTGCCAGCCCTCGAACGGTGTCGTCTCGTCACCGGGCTGCCACTGGCGCACGCGCAACTCCGCCTGCTCCAGGCGACCGGCGCAGAAGGTCGCCAGTGCGGCGCCTTCCTCGTAGAGCGCCAGCGTCTCCTCGAGCGGCAGGTCATCCGTTTCCAGTTTGCCAAGCACCATTTCGAGCCGGGCAAAGGCCTCGTCATAGCTCAGTGATTCGTCCAGCATGAATCCCATAACAAATCCTATCGACGCAGGGAATATGGTTCGGCACGGCCACACGGCCGAAATCTCAGTATACCAATGGCTGGCGGCTGGCTACAAAGCCCCCGGTGTGCAAGGGGCGCCGCTCCTTACCAGCCGGCAGCCGTGCCACCGCTGGCCAGGAACCAATTGAAACCCCGCCTCCGGTCATGTGCTCGGCTCTGATGTAAGCTGGCAAGAACTGCGCACTGGACAAGACACGAGAGAATCGCCATGCCCGTAACTGAACCATCATCCGCAATGCCATCGGCGCCCAAGCCATCCATCGTCTGCCTGGTCGAGGACCTCTTCTTCGGCACGCGCCTGGACGACGTCATCCGCACGATGGGCGGGCACCCCGTGATCGTCGAGTCACCCGCCGCCTTTGTCGACGCGGTCGACCGCGTCTTTCCCGTGCTCGCCTTGGTCGACCTGGGCGCGGCCGGCGATTGGGCGCAGGCCATCACGCGCTGCAAGATGCGCCCGCACACCAGCCAGATTCCCATCATCGCCTTTGGCAGCCACGTGGACACCGCCACGCTGCGCGCAGCTCGCCAAGCCGGCGCCGACCACGCCTGGGCGCGCAGCAAGCTCATGGGCGAGTTGCCAGAGGTGGTCGAGCGCCACCTGCGCCCGCCGGTCGTCTATCCCGACGGCTGGGACGCCCCGCTCAGCGAGCCGGCCCGCCACGGCATCGAGGAGTTCAACCGTGGCGAGTATTTCGAGCAGCACGAGTTGCTGGAGCACGCATGGATGGCCGAGCCGCGCCCCGTGCGCGAGATGTACCAGGGCATCCTGCAAATTGGCGTGGCGTTCCTCCAGATCGAGCGCAACAACTGGGCCGGCGCGGTCAAGATGTTTCGCCGCGGGCTGCCGCGCCTGCGCACCCTGCCGCCCGTCTGCCAGGGCGTGGCGATTGCCCCGTTCCGCGCCGCCGCCGAAGCGATCCACTGGGAGGTCACTGAGCTCGGGCCGGAGAGATTGGGGGAGTTCGACCGCAGCCGCTTCCCGCGCATCGAAATCGCAGACACGACCAACGCAGCGGGCAGCGCGTCGTAAAACGGGTAAAGGAGGCGCACGCGGAACGATTCACCTGATTTCCACTTCGTGCCGTTTTGTGCGCTTCGGGCCGTTGTGGTTCGCCGTTCTTGCCCACCGCCCCAGCCAGAGAGCCTACATGGCAAGCAGGCTGTAGCCGCCGTCGATCTCGATCGTCTGGCCGACGATCATGCGGGCGGCGTCGGTGCAGAGCCAGGCCGCCACTTCGCCCACATCCTCCGGCGTGACCAGCCGGCCGGCCGGCGTGTTCTGCTCGGCGTAGGCGATCATCTCCTCGCGCCGCGGGAAGAAGTCGAGCGCGCCCGTAATCACGACGCCCGGGCTGATGCAGTTGGCGATGATGTTGTCCGGCGCCAGTTCGACCGCCAGGTAGCGGGTCAGCGCCTCAATAGCCGCCTTGCTCACACCGACGACGCCATATTCGGGGAAGACGCGCCGGCTGCCGATGCTGGTGACGGTGATGACGCGCCCCCACCCGGCGCGGCGCATGTAGGGCACCGCCGCCTGCACGCCCACCAGGATGCTGCGGGCGTTGATGTTGACCGTCCACTCCCACGCCTTCTCGTCGATCTCGGTGATGGGTTTTAGCACGCCGCTGGCGGCATTGCCCACAAAGATGTCGACGCCGCCAAATCGATCCACGGCCGTCTGCACCAGCGCCTGCGCTTCCTCGTCGCGTCCTACATGCGCCTTGACGGCGATGGCGTGCGCGCCGAGGGCCTCGATGTCGGCGACGGTCGCCTCGGCCTCTTCCCGGTGGCGGAAATAGTTGACGGTGATGTTGCAGCCGCGCCGGGCCAGCGCCAGCGCGATGCCGCGCCCGATGCCGCGTCCGCTGCCCGTGATGACGGCGCTCTTGCCGCGCAGATCTTCGCTCATGTTTGTACGTTCCTCGAAGGAGGCGAGCCGGGTCAGCGTCCGGCAAGGATGAAGATCTTTTCCCTCGTCTCGCGCCAGGAGATCTTGCTCAGCCCCATCTTCTGGCGCAGCACATCTTCGGGCATGTTGTTGCGATAGTCGCGCACGGCGCACGTCCAGCGCAGCGCCTCGAAGCCGACCTGCACGTAGCGGATGCCAGCCTTTTCGCCCAGTTCCTCCAGCACATATTCCAGGTTGCGCGGCGTGCACTCGAAGAGAAATTCCTTGGGCTTGTACTGTTCGCGGTATTGTTGGAGCGCCGGCACGATGGCGGCGTTGAGCGTCAAGGTGCGGTTCTTGTGGGCATGGCGATCTTCGGCGTAGCGGACCGCCAGCGTCGGGCTCTGCGGCCGGGAAACGTCGAGATCGGAAAGATGGAGGCGGGCGCACTCGGCCTTCTTGATGCCGGTCTGCAAGAGCAGGCTAATCAGCAGGTAGGGACGCACGTCAGGCTTCTGCCGGTCCCAGATGCCGTCCTGGGCCGTACGCAGCAGCCTGGTGATGTCCGCATCGCGGATGATGATGGGCAGGGGCGTCTGCGCACGCACATGGACGATAGGTTCGGCCGGGTCGGTGCCGATGGTGCCGATGCCGTGCAGCCAGCCGAAGAAGACCTTCATGGTGGTGATCCGCCGCGCTTGGGTCTTGCCGCTGAACTCCAGCCCGCGGCTCTCCGACATCCAGGGCAGAAAGCCGTCGAGATCTTCGGTCGAGACATGATAGAGCTTCGTGTCGCGGCCCAGGTAGTCGGTGAAAAACTTGAGATCGTTCTCAAAAGCCTTGATCGTGTTGCTGCTAAATCCCTTGCGCACCATGTACTCGTGGAAGGCGGCGACCGCTTCGCCCAGCGCACTGCTGGCGCGCAGCGGCGGGGTCAGTTCTCCCACGCCATCGCCGGCAACGGGTGCGTCGGCGGGCGCTTCCTCCGGCGCGGCAGGCGTTGTCGGTTCTTCGGTTGCTGGTGAGATGGGGTCCGGCATGGTGTCCTCCATGTTTTGTGCTGCCCTCCCAAACCTTCGCATAGGCAATTGCGAGTATAGCGAGGCGATTGGCGGATGTCAAACCCGCTACGAACAAGAAACCGGGGGCGGCAAGCCGCCCCCGGTTTCTTCTCTTACCCTATCACCGGCAGTCGATCCGACCATCGCCGGACACAACTATCGGCGGTATTTGCTAGAAGCCCAGCAGTCCGGCGCCGAAGGCCGACGCAAAGACCAGGCTGACGATGGACATGAGTTTGATCAGAATGTTGAGCGACGGGCCGCTGGTGTCCTTGAAGGGATCGCCCACCGTGTCGCCGACGACGGCGGCCTTGTGAGACGGCGAACCCTTGCCGCCCATCTCACCCGTCTCGATCCACTTCTTGGCGTTGTCCCAGGCGCCGCCGGCGTTGGCCATCATGACCGCCAGCATAAAGCCAGCAACGATCGCGCCGATCAGCATCCCGGCCAGACCTTCCTTGCCCAACAAGAAGCCAATCACCACGGGCGTGATCACAGCCAGCAGACCGGGCACGATCATCTCGCGCAGGGCACTGCGCGTGCTGATATCGACGGCCCGTGCATAGTCGGGCTTGGCGGTGCCTTCCATAATGCCGGCAATTTCCTTGAACTGGCGGCGAACCTCCAGCACGATCTCCTTGGCAGCCTTGCCCACAGCCGTCATGGTCAGTGCGGTGAAGAGGAAGGGCAGCATGGCGCCAATGAGCATCCCCGGAAGCACCGTCGGCGCCAGGACGTTGAGCGTCTCGATGCCGGCTGTATCCATGTACGCGCCCAGCAGCGCCAGCGCCGTCAGCACCGCCGAACCGATCGCAAAGCCCTTGCCGGTGGCGGCGGTAGTGTTGCCCAGGCTGTCCAGGGCATCGGTACGTTGACGCACTTCCGGCGGCAGATGCGCCATCTCGGCGATGCCGCCGGCGTTGTCGGCCACAGGACCGTAGGCATCCGTCGCCAGCGTCACACCGAGCGTGCTCAACATGCCGACGCCGGCCAGCGCCACCGCATAGAGACCGGCAGTGATGCCGGCGTCAGGCAGCGCCTGGTAGCCAAGCCACATCGACATCAACATGGCGACAGCCACGATCAACACCGGCGCCGTCGTGCTGTTCATCCCGACGGCGATACCCTGGATGATCGTCGTTGCCGGGCCGGTTTCAGCTGCGTCTGCGATCGATCGTGTCGGCTTGTTCGTGTAAGCTGTGTAGTATTCCGTGAACCAGGCGATGCCATTGCCGGCCACCAGACCGACCACAATCGACAGGAAGAAGTAGAAGGGCACGCCGGACAGCAGCACAAAGAGTAAGGAAAAGACCAGCACAATGCCAGAGGCGCCCCACACCGAGCGACGCAGCGTTGCCAGCAGTTGCTCCTGTGTGGCGTTTTCCTCTGTCTTGACCAGGAAAGTGCCGACCAGTGAAGCGATGATGCCACCGGCGGCGATCAGGAAGGGCAGACTGACAAAGCCTAACCCCGCATCGGCCCTGGGAGAGAGCACGAGCGCCACGCCCAGCGCAGCGGCGGCGATGATCGATCCGACATAGCTCTCGAAAAGGTCGGCGCCCATACCGGCCACGTCACCCACGTTGTCGCCCACGTTATCGGCGATCACAGCGGGGTTGCGCGGATCATCTTCCGGGATGCCAGCCTCCACCTTGCCGACTAGGTCGGCGCCAACGTCGGCGGCTTTGGTGTAGATACCACCACCGACACGGGCAAAGAGGGCGATGCTGCTGGCGCCAAAGCCAAATCCAGCCAGAAAGCCGATCTCCGCCGTCAAGGCCGCCGGGTCACTGCTGCCGGCAAAGATGAGATACATGACGCTCAGGCCGAGCAGGCCAAAGCTGACCACGGCCATGCCCATGACGGAACCGCTGCCAAAGGCGACGCGCAGGCCGTCATTGAGGCTACGGGCCGCAGCCGCTGCGGTGCGCACATTGGCGCGCACGGCGACATACATACCCAGGTAGCCCGCCGACGCCGAGATGAGTGCGCCGACGACGAAGTTGACGGCCGTCTGCCAGTTGATGAACGCGCCCACGATCAGGGCAACGATCACGACGAAGCCGGCCAGATAGGTGTACTCACGACGCAGAAACGCCGCCGCCCCAACCTGGACCGCCTGAGAAATCTCGCGCATCGTCTGGTTGCCCTGATCTTCGGCCAGCACCCGGCGCATCTGATAGATGACGAACCCGATGCCAACCACGCTGAGCACCAGCGCGATAATGATGGAAGTTGTTCCCGGTAACAAGGTAATCCCCCTCTTTCGTTAATTGTTTGATGTGATAAGAGTTTGAATCTGTACCAGACGGGCCAGGAATGACTGGTTCCGTAACGAATGCTGCTATATGCTGATATTTTGTTGCGGTCTGGCGAATCGCTGTTGCCCGTGACCACTGGTCAAGCCGACCAAATACCGTCAAGCGTTGCTGGTGATGAACAGGTAGAGTATAGATATTGTAATTTGCACATGATCTGATCGCCAAATGCGAAAGCTGGGAACGCAGAAAGGTTCGAGCCGGCCCGGAGCGCCTGCGCGGCAAAACGGCCACTCATGGTACAATCGGCTCTCGCCTGGGCATTGTGTCAGGCAAGCCCAGGCGCATAGGAGTGTGACCAATGCAGCAACGACCCATCTACCTCGATCATGCCGCCACGACGCCGGTACGCCCGACCGTACTGGAGGCGATGCTGCCCTTCTTCACCGAAGCATACGGCAATCCGTCCAGCATTCACAGCACGGGGCGCGGCGCCAGCGTTGCGCTGCAAAAGGCGCGCCAGATGCTGGCCGATCTGTTGGGCGCGCGCCCGTCCGAGATCATCTTCACGGGCTGCGGCACGGAGAGTGACAACGCCGCCCTGCGTGGCATTGCCGCGGCGCGCCGTGCCGCGACCGGCGCCAACCGCATTATCACCACACCCATCGAGCACAAGGCCATCCTGCAGACGGCCGAGGCACTGCGCGACCATCACGGCTTTGCGCTGACGTTGCTCCCCGTCGATGGCGACGGTCGCGTGCCGATCGAAGCAATGGCGGATGCCCTGGCGGCTCCGGACGAGGTCGCGATCGTCAGCGTCATGGCGGCGAACAACGAGGTCGGCACGATCGAGCCGATTGCCGAACTGGGCGCCCTCTGCCGCGCGGCCGGGGTTCCATTTCACACCGACGCGGTGCAGGCCGGCGGCAAGCTGGACCTGACGGTATCGGCCCTCCAGGTGGACGCCATGAGCCTGGGCGCCCACAAGTTTTACGGGCCCAAAGGGGTTGGCCTGCTCTATCTGCGCGCCGGGACGCCCTTCCACGCCTACATGACCGGCGGCAGCCATGAGGGCGGGCGGCGCGCCGGCACGGAGAACGTACCGCTGATCGTTGGCATGGCCAAGGCACTGGAATTGGCCGAAGCGGAGCGGGCGACAGAGGGTCCGCGGCTGCGCGCCCTGCGCGACCGGCTGATTGGCGGCATGCTCGAAGGAGTCGATGGTGCGGCACTGACGGGGTCCGCGGTGCACCGGCTGGACAATCACGCCAGCTTCGTGATCGACGGCGCTGATGCCGAGGGCATGTTGATCGCACTCGACCTTGCCGGCGTGGCGGCCAGCAGCGGCAGCGCCTGTGCATCGGGCGCCAACCGGCCCAGCCACGTGCTCGATGCGCTGGGTATTCCGCCGGCGCAGGCAGCCGGCGCGTTGCGTTTCAGCCTGGGTGCAGCAACGACCGTGGAGGATATCGACTACGTGGTTGGCGAGCTACCGCGTATCGTGGAACGGGTGCGAGCGTAGGCGTCAATGCGCCGTCGAGTGGGAGACGTACTTGTATCCGATCCCGCGCACATTGACGATACGCACCGGGTTGGAGGGATCCGCCTCAACCTTGGTGCGCAGACGACGCACCGTCAACGCGACGAGGTTCGGACTCTCGGTGTCCGAATAGCCCCACACATCTTGCAGCAGCTCTTCGTTGGAGACCGGACGGTCGGCATGGCTGACGAGACAACTCAGCAGAGCAAATTCGATCGGCGTCAGCGCGATTCGACGGCTCACCAATTCAACTTCCTGTGAATCGCTGTACAGCTTCAGATCGCCAACTTCCGCGACTTCAAATGAATGCCGGTCGGTAACGCGCGACGACCGGCGTAGCACGGCGTGGATACGCGCTTCCAACTCTTTGAAATTGAATGGCTTGATGATGTAGTTGTCGGCGCCAAGCTGGAGACCGCGAATGACATCCTCGGATTGATTGAGCGAGGTAATCATGACGATGGGGACGTCGGACTTCTGGCGGATGAGCACGCAGACGTCAAAGCCGTTGCGGTCGGGCAGGAGCACGTCAAGCATGATGAGATGGAAGCGGTGCTCATCGAACTTCTGCAGAGCCTCTTCCCCATTGATGGCTTGCTGAACGCTGAACCCAAGCCGTTCCATCGACCGTACGAGCAGATTGCGCATGACATCGTCGTCCTCGACCACGAGGACGCTCATGCCGTGCCCCATCAGCAAGTGGCTTGCGGATGCCGGGTCATTATTTTCGGTCAATGGTGAAAAGGTGCTGTCAGCGGGCATGACACTCTCCTTGCGTGCCCAGGGATCAATGCACCGGATGGTCAGGCAGTCAGCGGACGATGTCGGTCAGTCGTTCCTGCCCGCTAAGGGTAGCACAGTTGACTGGCAAGATCAAACCAAATTGGGTAGCCTGCACCCTCCGAAAACACAGTTGCAGCATTGATTCCTGTTATGCTATACTCGTGCCAACAGGACGCTCCCTGCTTCCCTCCATTATTTAGTTTCAAACAGTTGTGTTTGACACCAAGGAGAAAAATCGATTATGGCAAGTGTAACGTACGACCATGTCTTCAAGCGGTACGGGGATGTGACGGCGGTCAACGACCTGAACATCCACATCGAAGACAAAGAGTTCCTGGTCTTCGTCGGCCCGTCAGGTTGTGGCAAGACGACGAGTCTGCGCTGCCTGGCCGGTCTCGAAGAGATCAGTGAAGGCAACATCCTGATCGGCGACCGGATCGTGAACGATGTCCCGCCCAAGGATCGCGACATCGCGATGGTGTTCCAGAGCTACGCGCTCTACCCACACATGAGCGTGTACGACAACATGGCCTTTGGTCTGAAGTTGCGCAAGACCCCCAAGGCCGAAATCGATCGCCGCGTCAAGGAAGCAGCGGACATTCTCGACATCGGCCATCTACTCGACCGCAAGCCGAAGCAACTTTCCGGTGGTCAGCGTCAGCGTGTCGCCGTGGGTCGCGCCATCGTGCGCGAGCCGGCCGTCTTCCTCTTCGATGAGCCGCTCTCAAACCTGGATGCCAAGCTCCGCGTCCAGACCCGTGCACAGTTGACCAAGCTCCACCAGCGCCTGGCGACGACCTTCATCTACGTGACGCACGACCAGGTCGAGGCCATGACGATGGCGACCCGCATCGCCGTCATGAAGGATGGTCTCTTGCAGCAGATCGACACGCCGCAGGTGCTCTATGATCACCCGAACAACGTGTTCGTCGCCGGCTTCATCGGCAGCCCGAGCATGAACTTCTTTGATGCGACGTTGGTCGAGAGCGACGGCAAGCTGGAAGTCAATGCCGGCGGGTTCCGCCTGGAAGTGCCGCAGCCCAAAGCCGACGAATGGCGCCAGCACAAGGGCAAGCAGGTTGTCTTCGGCATTCGCCCGGAAGATATTCATGCCAAGCCGTTCATTCCGCCGGGCATCCTTGAAGCGGACATGAACGCCAAAGTCGATGTCATCGAAATGATGGGCAATGAGATCTTCCTGTATCTCATGACTCGCGACAACAAGCAGTTCATCGGCCGTGTTGACCCGCGCGTGCGCTCGCAGGTTGGCGACGAGGTGCAGTTGGCCGTCAACATGGCGAACGCGCACATCTTCGATCCCAAGAGCGAAGTGTCGCTGGCCGGCTAAGGTCACACCACCTGTTCTTCAGGGCCGGGGATCGTACGATCCCCGGCCTTTCTTTTGGGTGTGTTCAAAACTGGTTGATGGACCACGAACGACCGCAAGGGCACGCCCCTACGTGACCAACTCGTTTTGAACACACCCCTTTCTTTTTGCCGGTTTTTGCCATGCCGCCGATTCAGCCGACGATGGAAGAGCGATGAACGAAAAGACGCAGCGTGTGATCGCCGAGGTCGCCGCCATTCTCAGCGATGCGCGGCGCGTGGTCGTCCTGACCGGCGCCGGGGCAAGCGCGGAGTCCGGCGTCGCCACCTTCCGCGACGCACAGACCGGGCTATGGTCGCGCTTCGACGCCCAACGGCTCGCAAGCCAGGCGGGCTTCAGAGATGATCCGGGCCTGGTATGGGGCTGGTACATGCACCGGCTGGCCATGGTGGAAGTGGCAGAGCCCAACCCAGGGCACCATGCGCTGGCGGCCCTGGCCGGCGAAGTCGCCGCGCTGACGCTGATCACGCAAAACGTCGACGACCTCCATGAGCGCGCCGGGTCGCCACACGTGTTGCATCTACACGGCCACATCGCACGCTTCCACTGCAATGAGTGCGGCGCCGCCTATTATCTACAGCCCGAGGATAGGGTCGCATCGCTGCCACCGGTTTGCCACTTGTGCAACGGCTACGTGCGGCCAAGCGTGGTCTGGTTTGGCGAGATGCTGCCGGACCGCGTGCTCACTGCCGCGTGGCGGGCCGCCGAGCAGTGTGATGTCTTTCTCGTGGTAGGAACCAGTGGAATCGTCTATCCGGCCGCGCAGTTGCCGATCGTCGCGCACAACCATGGCGCCCAGGTCGTCGAGATCAACACCGAACCGTCCATGTTGTCGGAATCGGTTGACTACGTGCTGTTGGGACCCAGCGGCCAGATTCTGCCGGACGTTCTGGCCGAAGTGCGCTCACGGCGAAGCTGACGCCGGCAGCGGCCAGGCCAGCTTTGCCCCGTCGAGCGTCGTGGTCATCGCCGCGCCGTCGATCTCGAGCGTCACGGGCAGCGGACCCGTGCCGGACTGGCGCTGCAAGACCAGCGCGTAATTCTCCGGCGTCCACTCGGGTGGCAGCGTGTAGGTGAAGGTGGCGACGTTGGTATTGCGCGGCGGCAGGATGAAGTAGCCCGTGAAGACCTGCGTGCCCTTTTCACCGCGCTGTGTGGAGACGCTGTCCGTGGTCACGCCGGTCGCCTCGATCAACTTGCTGCCCAGCGGGACATAGACCCGAATGTAGTTGAAGTAGCAGCGCGCAATCAGGTCGGCGTAGCTGTTTCCATAGCGCGGCGTCAGGTCGCATCCAGGATCATCCGCATCGATGGGGTGGGTGTAGGTCAGGGTGAGCGTGGCCTGTGCCGGCGCGTCCGGACCATCCGGCCACGCGACGCGGTAGTCCAGCGCCCGTTCAATGGCCGCATCAGCCTTGTTGTACCCCATGTTGGTGTCGATGACGGCCAGGTAATCCTTGCCCTCTTCGGGATGCAGTCCGCCGTCCCATTCGGCTGCGCTCAGTACCTCCTCGGCGGTGGGGCTGACCAGCCATGCCTGGACCGAGCGCTCGGCCAGGGCGGTATGCAGCGCATCGGCCAGCGCCAGGTAGTTGGCGCCGCCATTCTGCACATGCGCAAGCGCGGCCTGCGTCAGCGCAGGAATGAAGTCCTTGCGCTGTTCCCACCACGCCCCCAGTTCTTCGGGCGTGGCGCCCCCCACGGCGGTATCGCCTTCGGCCGGACGCTCCCACAGCCGCACCACCTGCGCCTCGATGTTGTCGCCGGTCAGCGGCTCGTCAAAACCGGGCACCTGCACTTCGCCCAGCGCGCCGAAAATCGTCCTCACGGCATCTAGATCGACGGTGACGATGCCGTCGACCTCGACGCCGGTGTCGCTCCTGTAGAGCGTGCTCGCCACCCTGGCGGCTGTCGGCAGGTCGGGCGACCAGTTTGCATCGCGCATGAGCATCAGTGGGATGTTCATGTGTGTCTTCATCGGCGTCGGGGCGGGCGGATAGACGCCGTCGTTGCGATAGATATCGTAGCTGTCGACAAAGTCGAGTTCGACCAGCTTGCCCTGATCCAGCGTGATCTTGCCGATGGCCGCAATGAAGCCGCCGGTGGCGCGCAATTCGTGATTGTTCTGCACCAGCACCAGGTAGTGCTTCGGCCCGTCCATGCCGAGCAGCGCAGGCAACTCCGGCCCCAGCCGGGTGATGACCTCGGCCAGGGCAAGGGCGCCGGGCGCACCCTGCAGCAGGGCGACGGCGCGGTCGGGCATCCCGCTCGTATCCACCGCGGCCAGGCTTGTCTTCAGGGAGGCGAGGTCCTCTGCCAGCGCGGGCAGCTCCGGCCCGACGCGGGCGGCAACCTGGGGCAGCAGGTCCACGATGGAGGCGTCCGGCTGTGCGGCGCGTAGTTCGGCAATGTGCGGCGCGGCCAGGTCTACCCCCTTGCGCAGCAGGGCCATCCCCTGGTCGCCAACGGGCAGCAGCGCCGGCGCAGCAGCAGCCAGCGGGCCATAGTCCGGCACGGACCGCAGCAGCGCAGTCGCCGGCAGCAGCGGCTGGAGTTCCCCCGCCAGCCCGTCGTAGGCAGACTCCAGCTCGCCGACGGTCTCCTGGATGGCAGACATGTTGCTGAGGAGCGGCGACACGGCAAGCATCGCCCGCAATTGCATGGCCGAGCGGTACGCATCCCAGGCGGCCAGCGAGAGCGTGACTCCCTTGAACACGATGAGCGCCACGAGGAGCAGGATGGCCGCAAGCAGGGCCAGCCGCCAGGTGCGATGCGCCGTGCGCGATTGTGAGGACTGTGAGGTCGAAATCTGCTGTTCGAGCATGGTTACGGTTTCACTCGCCAGAGCGGGCCGGCTGCTTCCAACCTGTCAGGATCCAGCCACGCCGGCTTCTCGGCAAAAAAGATCGGTCTGGCGCCAAGATTGGCATCAACCACGGCCTGCGCCGATTCGTCGATGGCCGGCACATTCGGATAGAGATCGTGCTGCAAACGCCGATACCAGTCAAATTGGTAGAGCGATTCGTTGACCGGAATCATGCCTGGCGCCGCTGTGCGCAGCGAGCCGCCGGCCCACGCGCCATACCAGGCGGCGAAGGTCTCCCTGTCCGCCAGCGTGATCAGGATGCTGTCCGGTTCCAGGGCGTCGCCCACGGCAGAGAGATATTGGCGTGCCTCGACATCGCTGCGCAGCGCAATGGACGGCCAGCGCAGCACGACCACAAGCAACAGTCCGACGCCGGCGATCGACGCGGCGATGGGAAGCACGGGCAGGCTCGCCAGCCGCGGCTGCAGCCATCCCACGAGCGCGGCGGCGCCAACCGCCATCCAGACGCTGACGATCCACGCTACCGGCAGCAGGTAAATGTCGCTGTCGCGCGTGTAGTACAGGATCGCATAAATGCTTACCGGCGTCACCCAGATGATGCTGAAGGTTCGCAGGTGCGGGGCGACACGATCCCAGACGGCCAGGCCGGCAAAGCCGAGCGCCAGCCCGACCGGCGTGAACTGGCTTGTCACAGTAGACGCCCAGGCCGTCACGCGTCCCAGCGCAGCGCCCGTCGACCCTGACAGGAGATAGCCGCGATAGGCTGCGCCGCTGACGAGCCACCAGAAGCCGGCCAGATTGTCGGCGTATCCCCAATTGACGGGCGGCGGACCTGACGCCGCTACCAGCGGGATGCGAGCGTAAAGCAGCGCGCCGATCGTCACGCCGAGCCCCAGCGCGAGCGCAGGTTGGAGCCAGCGCCGCGGGCCGGTGCGAACGACGAACAGCGCATAAAGCGCTGCCGGCAGCAGCAGCACAATCGTGAGATGGTGGGCGATGCCCAGGACGACCGGCGGGACAACGTACCAGACGCGCAGCGGCTTGACCAGCACCGCCCACGCCAGCAGCGCAATCAACAGCGCGTGCAGGCTGTAGACTTCGGTGATGATCGACTGGCTCCAGGGCAGGGGCGCCGTGGCCCAGGCCAGCCCAGCAAGCAGCGCCCACACCCATGCCCGCGTCTCCTGCCGCAACAGATGCCCGGCGACGAGCACGGTGACCGCAACGCTGGCAGCGCCGAACAGTGCGCTCAGCCAGTTCCCGCGCAGCGCCAGATCACTCCCCGGCGCGACCAGTCCCGTGGCACCCAGCCAGAGTTGCAGGAGCATGATATAGAGGGGATAGCCGGGCGGGTGCGGCACACCATTCGCAGCGGCGGCGGCCAGCAACTCACCGCCATCGGCGCCCTGATGCGCCCAGGTGAGCCCAGGCGCAAGGCTTGCCGCATAGAGGCCAAAGGCGGCCACGCCCGCACCGGCAGCAGCAAGCCGGATCGAGCGGCGGTGGGTGGTGGATTGAGATGGGGTTGTGTCCATGGCAGGGACCACAAAACAAACTGACCGGGGTACGAGCAGATGCCACACCCCGGTCAGCCGATGAAGAAGCGCTACTGGAAGTCGGGCGGATCCACGGGCGGCAGACCGACACTCACCGCGACCGAGGCCAACTCGGCATTCTCGGCGACTACTGCGGCCGCACCGTCAAGAACGGCGCCGTCGGCAACATCTTCGGCGATGGATACCGTCACCTTGGCGCCTGCACTCTCGCCGGCGGGAAGGCTCTTCCAGGTCACGACGGCGATCGCTGCACCGCTGTCGGCGTCTTCCTGGACCACCTCGCCGCCGTCGGCCGATGCGCTGACAAAGGCGAGGCCGGCCGGCAGCTCAAAGCTGAGTTCAACCATGGCGGCCTCGGCCGAGCCGGTGTTGGTCACGGTAAAGGCAAGCATGATCTGCTCGCCCTGCAGCGCGGCCGCCGGGTCCTGCATAACCGCGACCTCGAGCGTGGTCGCCTCCAGCGATGCTTGCGTCGGCGTGGGTTCGGGCGTCGCGGCCGCCGGCGCCTCTGCTTCGGCCGGGGCGGTGCGCCCGGTCGTAACCGGCAGACTCGCTGCGTCGGTAAAATTCGGTGTCACGAATTCGGCCGCAACCCAGGCGTTCTCCTCCCCGCCCGGCACGCAGCAGACGAGCCACCAGTCGCCCGCATCGTTGCGCGCCAGCACGGTGACGGTCGCTCCGCTGCGCAGCTTGCCAAGAACGGCGGCATCGGTGCTCGGCGCCTCGCGCATGTTCAGCGCCACGGCGGAGACGACGCCGGTCCTGGCGCCAGGGGCGATCGGGCTGGCGGTGGGCGTCGCCGTTGCCACCGGCGGGCCGGCCTCAACTATCGGAATGGTGGCGGCCTGTTTTGCGGTGTAACTCGGCGTAACGAATTGTGCGCTGATCCAGCCCTGTGTTTGGGTATTCGGCACACAGCAGAATTTCAGCCAGGTGCTGTCGGCATTTCGGCCAACAACTGTAACCACGGCATCGCGGCCAATGCGGCCAATGATCGCATATGCGGTGCCAGGACCCCGGCGGACATTGAGCACCGGAACATTGATCGTACCCGTCAGGACAGCGGATGAGTCGGTTTGGGGTGTTCCTTGCGCCGGGCCGGAAGGAAGCGGAGTCGCGGTTGGTCGGTTACTGCTGTTATTGTCGCGATCAGGGCGAGATGTGGGCTTCGGGGCGAACGTTGGTTGGGGTGTTGCCTCTGGAATTGTCCCAGGCGGCTGCTGCTCGATGCCACTAGCAGGATCTGCTGCACCGGCCGTACCTTGTCCCCCAAGCCAGAAAAGGAGTCCAATCGTGAGCACCGCAAGCCACAGCCAGGGGCGAGTTGACGTTGTACTGCCCAACTTTTGCTTCCCAGAATCCATATGTCCCATCCTTTTCCTAGCGCGCCCCGTTGCCATGAATGATGGCGGGCAGTGTACGCGCGAGAATGGCGAAATCGCGCCACAAACTATAATGCTCGATATAGTCGAGTTCCAATTGCAGACGGTCCGCAAAGCTGAGATCGCCGCGGCCGCTAACTTGCATGGGTCCTGTCAGGCCGGGTTTGACGGCCAGCCGGCGGCGGTGGTGATCCTGATACAACTGCACGATGCGCTCTTCTTCCGGCCGCGGCCCTACCAGGCTCATGTCACCGCGCAGCACGTTGTAGAATTGCGGCGCCTCGTCGAGCGATGTCCGCCGCAGGATGCGCCCGACCCGCGTGACACGCGGGTCCTGCGGCAACTTGAACGCCGGTTCGTCCAGCCGCTGCAGATCGACGAGCGCCGGCAATTGCTCCTCGGCATCGGCAACCATGGTGCGCAGCTTGGCGATGCGAAACTTGCGCCCGTTCTCACCGACACGAACCTGCCAGAAAAGGATTGGGCCAGGCGAGTCGAGCTTGATGGCCAGGGCCGCCATGGCGACCAGCGGGATCGAAATGGCCAGGCCGAGCAGAGCGCCGGTCACATCGACTGCCCGCTTGATCAGGCGCTTCCACCCTGGAATCACCGGCTGGCGCGCACCGGGCACCGTGCCGGCAAAGTGAATGGTGCCGACAAAATAGCCGCTGCCCAGCGCCAACGCACGCACGACGAGCATCAAGAAGCCGGTGAGCGCCAATCCGGGTGAGCGGTGCGCCAGCTTTGCCACGAACGGCGCCGTCGTGGCGGCAAAGGCGAGAACGCTTGCTCCTACGCCGATCCACAGCCAGCCAAGCGGCGCCCAGAAGACGCCCAGCAAGGCCATTGCGGCCAGCCCCAGCATGGCCGCCAGCAAGACGATCTGCACCTTGAGCACCTGCGGCGTATGGCTATCCTGCACCATGCGCTCCGGGTGCCAGCGAATCAGCAGCGCCTTCCAGAAGCCGATATAGTACTTGCGTCGAAAATACTCGCCCAGGTCGCTGTCGTGCAAGTGCGAGACCGTGGCATCCGGCGCAAAGACGAGCCGATACCCCTTCTGGGCCAGGCGAAAACTGAACTCCTGGTCCTCCACGCTGGCGGTTGTGAAGATCGGGTCGAAACCACCATTTTCGAGAAAGATATCGCGGCGATATGCAGCGGAATAGGTATCGATGAAATCGATCTGCGGCTGACCGCGCATGCGATCGTAGCGATCCTCGTACTCGGCCTGCACGAAGCGCGGAATCAATGCGCTCTGTTCGGTGACGTACGTGCCCTTGGCACCCACAACGCCATCGTCGACAAAGGGCGCCGCCATCGCCTCGACCCACGTTCGCGTCGGGGCACAGTCACCATCCGTGAACAGGACCAGGGGAGAGCGTGCCTCCCTGGCGCCGTGATTGCGTGCCGCTGCCGGCCCGGCATTCTGCTGGCGCAGCAGCCGCACCTGGGCGTCCGGATGGCAAGCGGCCCATGCTGTTATCACAGCCGGCGTAGCATCACGCGACCCGTCATCTACGACGATGATCTCGTAGCGATGGCCCGGCACACTCTGGCAGCCCAAGGCATCCAGACAGCGTTCGATGACTGTTTCGCCGTTGTAGACGGGCACAACGACCGAGCAGAGCAACTGGTCGGCGGGCGCGGTGCGGCGGGTCATGGCAGATAAAGCACTCAAAGCAGCGTGCTACTCGGCAGCACCAACCAGCTCGGCGACGACAAAGACGCGGTGCGTGGTCGTATCGGCCGGCCAGCCGGTGATGAGCGTGAGCCGGCCGTCGGTCGTCGGCGCCATGTAGGCGGCGGACTGCGCACGTTCGTCGTCGGTGGCGCCGATAACCGGGATCGGGTCCGAGACCTCGACGACGCGATAGGTGAAGACATCACCGCTCTCCGTGGCGAGATCGATGGTCTGCTCGACGGCAACGTCGCCCAGCGCGATGGGGGCGAAGAGCGCAGCACCGCGCGCCTGGTGGCCGGCGATTACCGTATTGCCTGCTTCGCCTGCGCCGGCGCTGGTGACCGCCCATCCGACCGCCTCTTCCGGCACGACCCAGCGGGTGGTACGCTGGCCGGCCTGCGTCGTGGGCTCCCACCCCATGGGTTCCACGGGAATTTCCAGGTCAAGATCCGGGATGGACAGGGTGACCGGGGCATTGACGGCGCCGGCCTCAGCCGCATCAACCGCAGGCTCTGGCGTGGGCTCTGGTGTCTCCTCGGGCAGCGCCGTCGGCGTCGCCGTCGCCTCCTCCGCCACCGGCATGGGCGCA
The DNA here is from genome assembly GCA_020634815.1 of Caldilineaceae bacterium. GTDB lineage: Bacteria > Chloroflexota > Anaerolineae > Caldilineales > Caldilineaceae > Caldilinea. Next base: position 39,786 of record JACKBA010000042.1, read on the forward strand.
ATCGGCTGGCAGGCAGCAAGGAACAAAATCAGGGTGAGAAGCAGTCCAGAGTACAGGGTACGCATCGAGATTGCGGCTTTCATCTACTGAACAATCCTTTCCAGGTGCTGGCGGAATCGCGACTCAAGCGCAGCGACGAGATGGGGCAAGAGCGATCACAAGAGATGGCAGCCCATCCGGCCCGGCGAGTAGCACGCAGAGGCATTAGCTAGACGCGAATTGTAGTGGATCGGTCAGGAACGCGCAAACCTGGAGCCTTGGGACGGGCAAGCGCCTCGACAGTTTGGTAGACGCCAGACGCGCCGGTACAATGGCGTTGGGAAGGGATGTGTCCCGGTGGGCGCCCCGGTCTTCAAAATCGGCGGCAGGCGGCGCAGAGCCGGCTGCGGTGGGTTCGACTCCCACGCCTTCCCGCAACCAATAGAAAGAATGACGGTATCCGATGGAAATCTCACTCTTCCAGGGTGACGAGACGCCCAAGATTGAACGGTGCGTGCTCTACCCATATCCCGATCTGAAGCGCATCTGGACCCGGCTCTGGGTGACTGCCACGCAGGACGAGGAAAAGCCCAACCTCGAAGTGATCGTGCTGAACCCGGACGGTACCGAAAATTGCAGCGTCTATATGATGGCGCATGCCGAGACGCGCGCCGAGACTACGTTGCACATGCGCAACCCGACGCCGGGCGCCACCTACCGCGTCGTCGCCGAGATGACCCAGGGCATCGGCGACGCACAGCGCGTGCTCGACCGCCACGAGTTCGACCTCGTGCTGGCATTCCGCAACCCCGACGCCTGTGAGCCCGGTTTCGGCTTTGGCGTCGATTGGGACGACATTGCGCGCAAGGCGGGCAGCGCGTGAGCGATGCGCCCTGCCCATCGTGCGGGACGCCGTACCCGTCCAATCTTCTCGCCTGCGCCACGACCCTGACCCCAGGCGTCGCGGAGCTGGTACGGCAGGCGCTGCCCGGCTGGTCACCGGAGCGCGGGCTCTGCCCTGTCTGTGCCAAGACCTACGCCAGCCATTTTGCCGCACGGCGCAGCCACGTGTCACTGCACAACTCGACCGAGCCGCACACCACCTTCCCGTACTATCACGCGGCGGCGGAGAGCCTGCTCAGCCAGGCGGAACGGCTGCCCGACTATCACACGCTGCCGGCGGCGGGCGTGACCATTGCCTTTCTGGACAGCGGCTACTATCCACACCCGGACCTGGCGCAGGCGGCCGGCTGGCCCGGCGACGTGCCTGCCTGGCATCTCCTCTCGCAGCGCCGGTGGCGCACGCTGGTGGAAGAGGCGGGTCTCCGCTTTGTCGACTATGCCGACCTGACCGACGGCGGCGAAGCCGTCGGGCTCGACGTGCCGAGTCTTTGGGACGGCGCCGGCGATAGCTGGCACGGCCAGATGACGACGAGCACGGCCGCCGGAAACGGGCGACTGAGTGGCGGCCACTATCGCGGCTATGCGCCCGAGGCCTCGCTGCTTGCCGTCAAGATCGGGCGCGGCGGCGGGCGCATTCCCGAAGAAGACATCCTGCGCGGGTTGAAGTGGCTGCTGGATGAGGATCGCTGGCAGCGCTACGGCGTGCGCGTCGTCAACATCAGCGTCGGCGGCGACTTTCCCGAGGAGTGGACGACCAACCCGGTGTGCCGGGCGGCGCACGCGCTGGCCCAGCGCGGCGTCTTCGTGGCCGCAGCCGCGGGCAATCGCGGCATCGACGAGTTGTTGGCGCCGGCACAGACGCCGACCGTGATGACCGTCGGCGGCGTCGAGGATCACAACCGGCGCTGGCGACCGGGCGAAGCGGCCGAGGTGGAGACCCTGTCGCTCTATCACCACAACACCGGCACGGTGCACTATCAGCACAAGCCGATCCGCAAACCGGAGATCCTGGCACTGGGCCGTTGGGTGCCGGCGCCGGTGCTGCCGCCGAGCCACGTCTTCCACGAGATGGTCGCCATCGATCGCGTCCGGCGCATTCTGCGTGGCGAGAGCGGCGACCTGCCGGATGACGTGCGGCACGGGCTTTACGACGCCGAAGAGCATCCCGAGCCGTCGGCGCAACAGGTTACCGTCGACGTCAATCACTGGATGCCCGAGGTGTGGCACGGTCTGCGCCAGCGCATGAACGCGCACAAATGGGCGCATCCCTACTACCAGCATGTGGACGGCACCAGCGTGGCGGTGACGCAGGTCTCGGCGGTGGCGGCGCAGATGGTGCAGGCGAATCCCAATCTGCACGGCGGCGACATCCGCGAGATTCTGCTTGCCACATCACTGCCGCTGCCCCATCTCCTGCCACGGCAGACAGGGCCGGGGCTGCTCCAGCCGGCGCGTGCGGTGGCGGCTGCGCTGCGCACGCGCGACGGCGTGCTGACGGGGTATCCGGCCAGTGGTACGCCATTGAGCGAAAACGAATTGCAGAAATGGCTGCTTCGCGGTACATTTGCCATACTTGCGCCGGACGAGGCCCAAGCGGAAGGGCGGCCAGTCTATTTTGGGTTGTGGGCGCCCGGCGCAGGCAGCGTGAGCCTGATCGGCACCTTCAATCGCTGGCACCCGTGTCGCCTGAAACTTGAACCGGCTGCCAACGGGTGGTGGCATGGGGCGCTCCGGCTACCGGCTGGAACGCATCTCTATCGCTTTTGGGTGGTCGATGCGGCGCACCCGGACGGCCACTGGCTGCGCGATCCGGAGAACCAGCTCACGGCCGAGAGCGGCTATGCCGATGCACACAGCTTGATCCAACTGACATGACGATTTTGAGGATTTGCAATGAACCGTGAGTATCACAAGTGGTATAGTCCGCGGCTGAACCGCGATATGGAGATGCTCGTCTTCGGCCACGCCGGCGCGCGCATGCTCGTCTTTCCCACAAGCATGGGGCGCTATTACGAGTACGAAGATCGCGGTATGGTGGCGAACCTGGCCGATCACCTGGAGAACGGCTGGCTGCAACTCTACTGCGTCGACAGCGTCGACGCCGAGAGTTTCTACAATGGCTGGGCGCATCCGGGCGGCAAGATCTGGCGCCATGTGCAGTACGAAGATTATCTGCTCAACGAGGTTCTGCCGCTAAGCTGGGCAAAGAACCCGAACCCGTTCCTCATGACGCACGGGTGCAGCTTCGGCGCCTATCACGCCGTCAACATCGCCTTCCGCCACCCGCACCTCTTTGGTCGCGTCCTGGCGCTGAGCGGCAAGTACGACATGACGAGCTTCTTTGGCGGTTACCATGACGACAATATCTACTTCAATACGCCCAGCGCCTTCGTGCCCGGTATGAACGACCACAACCAGCTCGAAGCCCTGCGGCGTATGGACATCATCCTTGTCGCCGGCCGCGATGACCCGAACATCGAGAACAACCGGGCGTTGAGCCGCGCGCTGTGGGACAAGGGCGTGCCGCACGCGTTCCGTGAATGGGACGGCTGGAGTCATGACTGGCCCTACTGGATGAAGATGGTCCGCCAATACATCGGCGGGCACGACTAAACTCTGCACGAAGATTCCTTTTATCCGCCGTACCACAAGCCATACTCCGGAGGATTCATGAGCGTCAAGAAAATCGGGTTGATCGTCGGCCGCGAATGGAGCTTTCCACCGGCCTTCATCGAGGAAGTGAACGGCCGCAACGCCGGCGTCATCGCCGAATATGTCAAAATGGGCGGGACGCGCATGGACGAACCGTGCGAGTATTCCGTGCTGATCGACCGCATCAGCCACGAGATTCCCTACTACCGCGCCTATTTGAAGAACGCCATGTTGCAGGGCGCCTATTGCATCAACAACCCCTTCTGGTGGAGCGCCGACGACAAGTTCTTCGGGGCAAGCCTCATCACGCGCATGGGGATCCCGTCGCCCAAGACCATCGTCCTGCCCATGAAGGCGTACCCGGAAGGCGTGGTCAGCGAGAGCCTGCGCAACCTCAACTACCCGCTAGACTGGGACGCCATCGTCGCCTATACCGGCCTGCCGGCCATCCTCAAGGATGCCTGGGGCGGCGGCTGGAAAAATGTCTACAAGGTCAACACCATCGACGAGTTGATCCGCGCCTACGACGAGACCGGCACGCTCTGTATGATCCTTCAGGAGTTCATCGAGTTCGACCAGTTCGTGCGCTGCATCTGTGTCGGGCAGACAAACATCATGCCCATCAAGTATGACCCCAAGAATCGCCGGTACATCGTCGAGCACGAGCATTTGAGCCCGGAACTTGGCGACCAGATCGTGAGCTATGCGCGGCAGATCAACGAGGTCATGGGCTACGACATGAACAGCATCGAGTTCGCCGTGCGCGACGGCGTGCCCTATGCCATCGACTTCATGAACCCGGCGCCTGACATGGACATCAACAGCGTCACGCCGCACTACTTCGAGTGGGCGGTCAAGGCCATGGCCGACTTCGCCATTGAGATGGCCTTCAACCCGCGCCCGCAGCGTGCCGAGCAACGCTGGTCGCACCACGTAGAGTAGCGCCGCCGCAGCCGGTAGATTTGCTTCCCCCCTGCCCGGTGCGATAGCGCAGGGAGCCGGTATCGTTCTATGGATTACTTCATCGTTCTGCTCGTTGGCATTCTGCTCGGATGGCTGATGACCTGGTTCTGGTTTGCCATCAACCGCCGCTGGACTGCGAGCAAGAGTCTGCGCCAGTCGCACGAGAAGACGATGAAGGAAGTGGCGGAGAAGGGGAAAAAAGCGCGAGAGGACAAACGCAAGGCGCGCAGCACGGCCATGCGGGCGGTTCTTGAGATGGTCCTCTTTGGCGCCGTCATTCTGTTGCTCACCATTCTTGTGCTCAACTATCTTGGTTGAGCACATTTCATATTCTCGAGGTAGACGTGTCCGATAGACCGTTGACAGCGCTCGTCGCCTGCGCGGGTTGAGCGTCCAAGCTCCCGCCGGAGTCGCTTGCGCAGGTCGTGCGCCAACTGGCCGGGTTCTTCCCGGCAACTGAATATCCCGACGTCCTGGTCGGGCTGGGCGAGCCGGACGACGCGGCCGTGGTACGGCTGGACGACGAACGCGCCCTGATCACGACCACGGATTTCTTCACGCCCGTCGTCGACGACCCGTGGACCTACGGCGCCATCGCTGCGGCCAACGCCATGAGCGACGTCTATGCCATGGGCGGCGAGGTGCTCTTCGTGCTCAACATTGCCGGCTTCCCGGAAGGCATGGACCCGACGACCATCGCACAGATTTTCACCGGGGGCGCGGCCAAGGTGCGCGAGGCCGGGGCCGCGGTGACCGGCGGCCATACCGTGACCAACCCGGAACCCTTCTTTGGCCTGGCTGTGACCGGCCTTATCCACCCGCAGCAGGTCATGCGCAAGGGCGGCGCGCGGCCGGGCGACCAGCTCTACCTGACCAAGCCGCTGGGCACCGGCATCATCACGACGGCGGCCAAGCTGACCGGGCCGGGCGAGAGCAGCGTGCACCGCCTGGCGCGTAAGGCGCAGGGCAAGCCCGACCTGGACGTGCGCCACCTGGACGACGCTGTGGTTTCCATGCTGCGGCTGAATCGCGCGGCGGCACGCGCTGCGCGTGCAGCCGAGGTGGTCGCCGCCACCGACATCACCGGCTTCGGGCTGCTCGGCCACGGCGCGGAGATGGCGATCGCCTGCGAGCGCGAGGCGGGCGCGGGCTTTGTCATCGAGGCGGCGGCAGTGCCGGTGTTGGCGGGCGCGGCCTCCTACATCGAAGCCGGCTATCTGACGCGCGGCGCCACGCGCAATCCCCAGCATTTTGGCCGTCACGTGCGCGTTGCCGAGAGCGTCGACCCAATGCGGCGCACGCTGCTCTGGGAGGCAGAGACGAGCGGCGGGCTGTTGCTGGCGGTGCCGGCCGCTACTGTCGAACGCTTTGAACGTGCCTGCACCGAGAACGAGCAACGGGCCTGGCGCATCGGCGAAGTGGTGAGCGGTAGCGGAATTCAGGTCGCCTAGCGCGTCACGTACAGAGAGGGAGGGCACTGATGGGACAGGTTATCGTCTTTGCAGAACCACGCCGCCTCGTAATCGAGGAAGCCGACGAGCGCCCCCTCGCCGCCGACGAAGTCCGCCTGCGCACCCTGTACTCCGGCATCAGCGCCGGCACCGAACTGACTGCCTACCGTGGCAGCAATCCCTATCTACACAAACGCTGGGATGACGAGCGCCGCCTCTTTGTCCCGGACAGCGAGACGAGCCTGCGCTTTCCCGTGGTTGGCTTTGGCTACGAAGAGTGCGGCGAAGTCGTCGAAGTCGGACCGGCGGTGGCGCGTGTGCAGGTAGGCGACCGCATCTACGGCACGTGGGGCCACCGCACGCACCACATCCTCGCCGAGGAACTGGCGGCCCGGCGCATCCTGCCACCCACGCTCCACCCCATCCTGGGCATCTTCTCGCAGATGGGTGCGATTGCGCTCAACGGCATCCTCGACGCAGCGATCCGCATCGGCGAGACGGTGGCGGTCTTCGGGTTGGGCGCGCCGGGGCAGATCATCGCACAGCTTGCCAAACGATCGGGTGCGCGGGTGGTCGCTGTCGAACCGATCGAACTACGGCGCCGCGTCGCTAGCGATCTCGGTGCGGTCGACGAAGCCATCTCGCCCACGGAAGGCAGCGTGGCCGAACAGATCCGGGCGCTGACGGACGGTCGCGGCGCCGACGTGTGCATCGAGGCAACCGGCGCCTACCCCGCGCTGCACGAGGCGATCCGGTCGGCGGCCTATTCGGCCAAGGTGGTGACGCTGGGGTTCTTCCAGGGGCCGGGGCAGGGGCTTTTCCTGGGCGAAGAGTTCCACCACAACCGCGTCAACGTGGTCTGCTCGCAGATCTCCGGCGTGAGCCCGGAGCTGACCTATCGCTGGAACCGCGAGCGGCTGATCCAGACGGCCATGCAGTTGCAGGTAGAGGGTGCGCTGACTCTGCGCCCGCTCATCACGCAGGTGCTGCCCTTTGCCGAAGCCGCCGAAGCGTTTCGCCTATGCGACGAAGAACCGGAGCGGACGATCCAGGTGGTGCTCGACTGCTCGGCATAGGCCGGACCGTCGTGAAGTTCATGCTGTCGCCCGGCATGCTTGCCCGCGGCGTTACGAAATGAGGAGCACGCGATGAAAGCAATCATGAAAGTGGCGCCCGGCGTCGGCAACGTCGAGGTGCGTGAGATTTCCGAGCCGCAGCCAGGGCCGGGCCAGGTCAAGATCCGCATCGGCGCGGCGGGGCTGTGCGGCACCGACCTGCATATTTACAAGGACGAGTTTCGCTCGTGGCCACCCGTCGTGCTGGGTCACGAGGTGGCCGGCGAGATCGTCGAGCTGGGCGAGGGCGTGCAGGGCTTGGCGCCGGGCATGCGCGTGACCTCGGAAACGTACTTCTCCTACTGCGGCCAGTGCCGCTCGTGCCGGGCGGGGCATACCAACCTCTGTCTGGAACGGCGCTCCATCGGCTCGGCCGTGAATGGCGGTTTCACCAACTACCTGGTGGTGCCGGCGCGCAACATCCACGAACTGCCCGCGTCGGTCGACTACCGCGCCGGCGCGCTGACCGAGCCGCTGGCCTGCGTCGTGCACGCCACGCTCACCACACCGACGGTGGCGCCGGGCGACGTGGCGGTCATCGCCGGGCCGGGCGCGATCGGGCTGCTGACATTGCAGGTCGTCAAAGCGGCGGGCGCCAGGGCCATCATGCTGGGCACCGACGCCGACGAGCACCGGCTGGCGCTGGCGACGCAGTTGGGCGCCGACGCAGTGGTCAACGTGCAGCGCGGCGACGCGGCCGCAATCGTGCGCGATGGAACCATCGAGGGGCTGGGCGCGGATGTGGTCTACGAATGCTCGGGCGCCGGGCCCGCCGCACAGCAACTGCTCACGCTGGTGCGGCGCCATGGCCGGTACGTGCAGGTCGGCCTCTTTGGCCGGCCGGTGGCGTGGGATCTGGATCAGCTTGTCTACAAGGAACTGACGGCAACCGGCACCAACGCCAGTACGCCGGCCTCCTGGCTGCGCGCGCTCGAACTCACGGGCAGCGGCAAGGTGCGCACCGACCTGCTCATCACCCATGAGTTCCCGGTGACGGCGTGGGAGCAAGGCTTTGCCACCTTTGAGGAGAAGAGCGGGATCAAGACGATATTCGTGCCGGCCGAATAGGCGCCGGGCTTGGAGGATACAATGAGCATCATCCATCGATTCATCGGAGAAGACGGGGCCTGGGAGTGGGAGGGCGTGCCGCTTCACGACTATGGCGCCGCACGGCCCGGCGTGAGTGTGCGCCGCTTCATCAGCCGGCAGGATGGGTCGAACAACCTGGAGTTGCGCTACTTCGAGCTGCAGCCGGGCGCGTGCAGCAACTATGAGAAACACAACTACGAGCACGCGGTGTTGATCCTGCGCGGCAGCGGCTTCGTACGCATTGCGGATGAAGTACACGCGGTCCAGTTCGGCGATACGATCTTCGTGGAGGCGGATGACGTTCACCAATTTGTTGCCGGCGAGGATGAACCATTCGGCTTTCTGTGCACCGTGCTGGACAAGGAACTGCGCGTCGCCGTGCATGGGCCACAGACGCTGGAAATCTACAACTGATATGCGGTAGCGACAAGGCCGGGGACCCGCCATGCCCTCGTCTTGAGCTAACGATCGCGGAGCTTTGGATCCATTGCATCGCGGATGGCGTCGCCGAGGAAATTGAACGCCAACATTGTCAGCGACAAAGCCAGCGCCGGAAAGAAAATGATGTGCGGCGCCGATCGCAGCGCGCCATAACCGTCGGCAATCATGCTCCCCCAGCTTGGCATGGGCGGCTGCACGCCAAGACCGATAAAGCTGAGAAACGCCTCGGTGTAAATATAGGCTGGAATCGCCAGCGTTTCGGCGACGATGCACGTCCCGATGATATTCGGCAGCAGGTGGCGCCACATGATGCGACGATTGTTTGCACCGACGAGTTCGGCTGCCTGCACAAACTCCTGCTCGCGGTAGTGGAGCGTCTGCCCGCGAGTCAGGCGCGCCATGTTGAGCCAACTCACCGCACCAATCGCGACGAAGACAAAGAACAGCCCGCCCGAACGCGTGTCGAGCGTTACCAATAAGGTCTGCAACGCGCCCAAACTCTCTGCCGGCTGTTGGGCCAGCGACGTAAGAAATACCTGCAACAGGATGATCAGGATCAACGTCGGGTAGGCATAGATGATGTCGACGATGCGCATCATCATGTTGTCGACCTTGGCGGGGCTGTAACCTGCTACGAGACCGTATGTCAGCCCAATGGCAAAACTGATGCCGGCGCCCAGGAACGCGACGGCAATAGAGACACGTGTGCCGTAAATCAAGCGGCTGAAGATGTCGCGCCCCAATCGGTCGGCGCCCATGATATAACGGAAGCCTTCGAGCTTGGGGGTAGTCGCGTAGGACATGGGCGGGGCCAGCTTATCGGGAAAGTTGGTCTCCTCGTAGCTCAACGGGGCGAACGTCGAGGGGAAGATGGCCACGACGATCAGCGCGGCCAGATAGAGCACACAGATCACAACGAACGGATCTTTCACCAGCCGCATGACGACATCAAAGAGCAATGTCCGCGAGCGACGAGCGGGCGACGCAAGTACAGGGGCCGGAGCCGTGCTAGTTGCCATGGCCGATCCTCGGATCAATGACGGTGTACAGGATGTCAACCAGGAGATTGACCCCTACGATGATCAACGCGTAGATCACGACGACGGCCATGACCATGGGATAGTCGCGGCTGCTGATGCTCGTCACGAAATAACGGCCCATGCCGGGGATGGCGAATATCTGCTCGACGACCAGCGAGCCGGTCAGCACAGCCGCGGCCAGAGGGCCGAGATAGGTGACGACAGGGATCAGCGCGTTGCGCAGGGCGTGTCGAACGGTGACGACGCGCTGCGAAAGACCCTTGGCTTGAGCCGTGCGGATGTAGTCTTCGCCGAGCACCTGTAACATGCTTGCCCGCGTCAGCCGCGCAATGATGGCTGACAGCCCGGCGCCCAGCGTGATCGCCGGCAGCACGATGTGGCTCAGGTATGGAATCAGCCCGTCGCTGAGGCTGGCCCATTGCGCCACGGGAAACCAGCCCAGTCTCAGCGCAAACAACCACTGCAAGACAGGCCCCAGCACAATCGCGGGAACAGACACCCCGATAATGGCGATCAGCGTCGCACTGCGATCGCGCCACGAGCCGCGGTGCATGGCGGCCACGATCCCAGCCGGCATCCCCACGCTCAGGGCAAAGAGCATGGCAAAGAGCCCTAACTGCACGGATACGGCCAGCCCCGGCAACAGGAAACTTTCCACCGGCTTGCCGCGCGCCGCCAGCGATGGCCCGAATTTGAGTTGGGCGACGCTCGACAGCCAGATGAAATACTGCTCCTGTACCGGACGGTTGAGGCCAAAAACCTCCTCCATCTGCTGAATCAGGGCAGGCGGCGTCTTGTCTGAATCAAAGGGGCCGCCGGGCAACGCATGCATGGTGGCAAAGGTCAGCCCGGTCACCACAAAGAAGACCGGAATGAACCAGAGCAGGCGGCGAATGATGACTCGAATCATGATATTCGAAGGTTGACGATGGCAGGATGGTTAGCTGACTGGATGACACGATGAGGGGATGAAAGACAATGGAATCATCTTGTCATCCCCTCATCGTGTCAGTTATTCACATGTTACTGCTCAATCCGCCAGGTATCCCAGTTCACGGGAGCAAAGGTAGGATAGGCGCGCTGCACATAGGGCTTGGCGAGAATCGTATAGCCGCGATGGTAATACGGGGCCACGCGCACTTCTTCGCCAAACATGAGTTGTTCCACATCCCGGTAGAGTTGCTTGCGCACTTCGGGATCCGTTTCGATGGATGCCTGCTTGGCCTTCTCGTCTGCTTCCGTGCAGGCGGCACGCGGCCGATTCTGACTGTCCGTGCAGTGGAAGACTTCGTAGACCCAGTTGTTCTCGTCCGGATAGTCGGCGCCCCAGCCGAGTCGCCACATCTCCGGCATTTCTTCCACCGGGACATCAGGGTTGGTACCCGCCAGGAAGACCGGGAATTCCTGCGCCTCGATCTGCACGTCGACGTTCAGGGTCTCTTTCCACATCGCCTGCAGCGCCTGGGCCAGCGCCTCTTCGAGCGAGTTGGCGAAGTAGCGGTAGGTCACCACGGGGAAGCCCGCGCCGTCGGGATAGCCGGCCTCTGCCAGCCACGCCTTGGCCTGCTCCGGGTCATAGCCGATGCCGACCTCAGGATCCGGGGCGCCGAAGATGCCGGGAGGTGCGAACTGCGTCGCCGGCACGCCGGAGCCGACCACGTCGCGCACCATCGTCTCGCGATCAATGGCCGCCGAGAAGGCCTTACGCACCAGGACGTCGTCGAACGGCGCCTTGGTCATGGTGAAGCCCACGTAGGTGGTCGAGGCGCGCGGTCCCTGGTGGAGTTCAGCACTCAAGGTCGGGTCGGCGAGAATGCGTGCCACCTCTTCAGCCGGCAGCGACGCCGCACCTTCGCCGGCAACATCCAGATCGCCCGACTCATAGAGCGCCACTTCGGTGAACTGATCCGTGATCAGACTGACTTCGACACGGTCGATTTGAACCTCATCCGCCTTGATGTAGCCGGGGTTCTTTTCGTAGATCAGCTTTTCGCCCGGGCGCCATTCGACCAGCTTGTACGGGCCGTTGACGACGATGTTTTCCGGTTCAGTCCATGCATCGCCGAACTGCTCAATGGCCCAGCTCGGCACCGGGCGCAGCGTCCACATGCTCGAAATCGACTCGAAGTAGGCCGCCGGCGCCTCCAGCGTGAATTCCACCGTGTAGTCGTCGATTGCCTTGACACCGAGCGAATCGATGTCATAGGTATCGGTCGGGATATTGGTCTGATTGATCGCGGCGGCATTCTTGATGCTATAGAGCACGTACGCGTATGGAGATGCCGTTTCGGGCATAACCGCGCGCTTGGCGCTGTACTCGATGTCCTTGGCGGTCACCGGGTTGCCGTCGCTCCACGTGACGTCTTGGCGTAGGTTGAAGGTCCAGACCGTACCGTCCTCGGAAATCGTCCAACTTTCGGCCAGTTCAGGCTCGATCTCGGACGTTTCGTTGTTGATGTTGGTCAGACCCAGGAACATCTGCTCGATCGGCGTAATGGAGAAGTAATCCTCCGCCAGGTTCGGATCGAGCGTCGAGGGCTCGGATACGGTAGCCAGGCGCATCGTGACGACGTCACCGGCAGGCGCCGGAGCAGCCGCACCGGCGTCGCCAGGCGCAGCAGGCGCTGGAGCGGTAGCACATCCGGCCGCAACAAGCGCGACCAGCAGCACTGCCAGTAGATACCACGGGGCGTTTCTACGCATGGTTTTCTTCCTTTCTCATCTGTGTGATTGAATCGGCCAAACCGGACTTTGAAGTGCAGTAGTAAGCATGAAACAAAAGGGCGACTTTGGCAAGAAGCCACCGTCGCCCTTCTTTCGGATTACTTGGTTGTGAAGTAGCTGGCCTATACGTCCAGGCGCGCCTGGTTGGCGTGGGTCTGGATGAAGCGGCGGCGCGGCGGCACGCTGGAGCCCATGAGCATGTCGAAGGTGCGATCAGCCTCGGCGGCGTCCTCCACACTGACACGCAGCACGGTGCGATTGGCCGGGTTCATGGTCGTGACCCAGAGTTGCTCGTCGTTCATCTCACCAAGACCTTTGTACCGCTGGTCGACCTTGACGTTGGCATCGCCCAGATCCTTGCGCATGCTCTCCAGCGCCTTGTCATCATAGACGTACTCGCTGACGCGCTTGCTCCTGCCGTTCTCGCTGCGATTGACCGTGACGCGGTAGAGCGGCGGCTGGGCGATGTAGAGATGGCCCGAGGCGACCAGGTCTTCCATGTAGCGGTAGAAGAAGGTGAGCAACAGCGTGCGAATGTGCGCGCCGTCGACGTCGGCGTCGGTCATGAGGATGATGCGATGGTAGCGCAGCCCGGTGAGATCGAAATTCTCGCCGATGTTGGTGCCGAGCGCCGTGATGAGCGCCTGGATCTCCTTGTTGGCCAGCGCCTTGTCCAGACTCGTCTTCTCGATGTTGAGAATCTTGCCGCGCAGGGGCAGGATGGCCTGGAAGCGACGGTCGCGGCCCTGCTTGGCCGTGCCACCGGCGCTGTCACCCTCGACGATGTAGAGTTCGCACTCCTCGGGGTTACGGCTGGAGCAGTCGGCCAGCTTGCCCGGCAGCGTCAGGCTCTCCAGCGCGCTCTTGCGGATGACCAGGTCGCGCGCCTTCTTGGCGGCCTCGCGCGCGCGGTAGGCGGTGCGGCACTTCTCGATGATCGCCTTGGCATCGCGCGGGTTCTCTTCCATCCAGCGCCCCATGGCCTCGGCCACCGCCGTCTCGACGTGATAGCGCACCTCGTTGTTGAGCAGCTTGAGCTTGTTCTGCCCTTCGAACTGCGGCTCCATCACCTTGACGCTGACGATGGCGGTCATGCCCTGGCGCGTGTCGTCGCCGGTGAAGTTCTCTTCCTTCTCCTTGATCAACCCCTGCTTGCGCGCATAGTCGTTGATCATGCGCGTCACGGCCGTGCGCAGGCCCGTCAGGTGCGTGCCGCCGTCCGGCGTGTTGATGGTGTTGGCGAAGGCAAAGACCGACTCCGAGAAGCTGTCCGTGTACTGGATCGCCGCCTCAATCTGGGTCGTCTCGACTTCCATGTCGATGTGCACCGGGTCGTTGACGACCTGGCGATTGCGGTTGAGATAGCGCACGAAGGACTTGACGCCACCCTCGAAGTAGAAGTTCATCTCGTGGGGCAGTTCCGGCCGCTCGTCGATGAAGGTGATGTCAACGCCGCGCGTCAGGAACGCCATCTCGCGGAAACGGGTCGCCAGGGTATGATAGTTGTACTCCAGCACCTGGAAGATGGTGTCGTCACGCATGAAGGTCTGGATCGTGCCGGTATCGTCGGGGTCGCACTTGCCGATCACCTCGACGTCGGTGACGGGCACGCCGCGCTCGAAACGCTGGCGGTAGATCTTGCCGTCGCGCTTGACCTTGGTCTCCATCCACGTGCTCAGGGCGTTGACTGCGCTCACGCCGACGCCGTGCAGACCGCCGGAGACCTTGTAGCCGCCGCCGCCGAACTTGCCGCCGGCGTGCAGCTTGGTCATGACGACCGTAACCGCGGGCAGCCCCGTCTGCTTCTGGATATCGACCGGGATGCCGGCGCCGTTGTCTTCGACGGAGACGCTTTCGTCCTTGTGAATCGTGATGCGAATGCTGCTGCAACGCCCCTGCATGGCCTCGTCGATGGAGTTGTCCACGACCTCGTAGACCATGTGGTGCAGCGCCTTTTGATCGGTGCCGCCGATGTACATGCCAGGACGCCGGCGGACGGCTTCCAGCCCTTCCAGCACCTGGATCTGATCGGCATTGTAGACAAACTGCGGTTTCTTGTTATTCTCCGACACAACATCCTCCAAAACAGAAATCGAAGCGCACTGCCCGAGATTACGCAACCAGGGTCGACTCAGTGCCCAGGTAGCGCGTCCGATAGAAGACGAGCAAGGCCATGGCCAGACCGGTGCCGATGTAGGCGCTGATGACGATGGCCGGCGTCACGACCCACAGCGCCAGATTGGACAATTGCAGCAAAAGTACGGTCATGCCCAGGCCGATGAGCGTGCTCACGGCGAAGAACCCAAGCGTCGGCAGGAAGTTCATGCGGACCAGGTTCACGCTGCGGCTGATTGTCGCCGGCGCCGAGAGATTGTCCATGACAATCCCGGCGGTCGCAAAATACAAGTAGAAAAAGATGACCAGCGTGACGGCGCCCGAGGCCACAGCCAGGAATGACGCCAGAGCCGGACTGAGAACCGAGAACAGCGCAATGCCGATACTCAACGGAATGTAGATCGCCACAAGCGCCAGAAAGACGATCAGCACGAAGGCAATCACCTGCAGCCACTGGCGGATGACCGCGCCGGCAAATGTCCGCATCGGCATGCCCGACATACCACCGATGGGCAACCGGCGGGCCAGCATCCCCAGGTAGATCACGCCGATCAACAGGCCGAGCAGGCTGAACACAAGCCAGAAGACAATCGCCTCGCCCGGCGTGCTCACCGGAATCGGCGCCAGCGGCGAGGACAGCGCCCCGCCGGCCAGCAGACTTGGCACATGCAGCAGCGTCGTGCTCACCATGGCCGAGAGCAGGTTGAAGCTCTCACCAAGCATCTCGATACTGTCGGCCACCTGTTGGGTCATCGTCACAGCGTCTACAGGAAGACCGTCCGCCGCGCCAAGCGTGCGGTACCAGCCGGCCACTTCCGATGTCATGGGGACAATGGTGAACTGCGGCGCCAGCCACAGCAGCAGATCCAGCGCGACCGGAATCACAATCAATTCGAGCCGCCACCCCAAGTACCGAAACCCTGCCGACAGGCAGTCAATCACGCCCAACCTATGCCCGCTTTCCAGGTGCCGAGAAACGTTTACGTGCATCGTCACTCGAGTTTTGCGAACCGTCACACACCAGTCCCGTAACGGAGAAAGTATACCATAGCAGGGGTATTTGAACGAATTCCCTGGGCGCCAGATCGAACGTGTGTTCGGAGAAATTTACACAGCCGCCAGCGGCCGAAGCGCGCCATGGTGCGCCCTCAGCGGCACCCGGCCATGCGCCGCTTCGCTTCCTGCGCGCACATTCGTTACAATGGCGTTGGATGCGACGGAACAGCCACCGGCAACCGTGCGTTCTGCAATAGAGGGAACAACGCTCAATCGCTTACCAACCAGGAACTCACACCATGGCTTCATTTGTCATCGAGGGCGGCCGGTCGCTGCGCGGCACCATTCGCCCCATCGGCAACAAGAACGCGGCGCTGCCCATGCTGGCGGCCTGCCTGCTGACCGATGAACCGGTCACGCTCCACAACCTGCCGCGCATCGGCGACGTGCACACGCTCCTGCGTATCCTCGACGGCATGGGCATCGACATTACGGAGAGCGGCGGCAGCGTGACGCTTTGCGCGCGCGGATTGCGCACCGCCGCGCCCGACCCCGATCTCTTCAGCCAGATCCGCGGCTCGCTGACGCTCATGGGCCCGCTGCTGGCGCGCCACGGCCACTTTCAGGTCAAGACCTCGGCCGGCGGCGACGACATCGGCCGGCGGCGCATCGATACCCACTTGCAGGTGCTGACCGCGCTAGGCGGCACCCTGCTGCACAACGGCAAGTTCGAGCTGCGCGCCGCTGGGCGGCTGTGCGGTACGGACATCCTGCTCGACGAAGCCTCGGTCACCGCCACGGAGAATGGCATCATGGCCGCGGCGCTGGCCCAGGGCACGACCGTGCTGCGCAACGCCGCCAGCGAGCCGCACGTCCAGGATCTCTGCCACCTGCTGGTGAAAATGGGCTGCCGTATCGAAGGCATCGGCAGCAACGTGCTCACCGTCCACGGCAGCGACCACCTGCACGGCGCCGAGATGTACATCAGCCCCGACTTCATCGAAGTGGGCAGCTACATCGGGCTGGGCGCGATCACGCCGGGCGAGCTGCGCATTGCCGGCGTCGTGCCCGAGCACCTGCGCATGATGCAGATGGTCTTTGTCGACCGGCTGGGCGTGCGCATGCACCTGGAAGAGACGCCCGACGCGCCGCGCGGCGAGCAGTTCACCCTCGTCATCGACGAGACGCAGGATCTGCGCGTACAGCCGGATTTTGGCGGCGCCGTGCCCAAGATCGACGATGCGCCGTGGCCGGCCTTCCCGCCCGACCTCATGAGCATCGCCGTGGTGACCGCCACCCAGGCGCAGGGCACAGTCATCATCCACGAGAAGATGTACGAGAGCCGGCTCTTCTTTGTCGACAAGCTGATTGCCATGGGCGCGCAGATCATCCTCTGTGACCCGCACCGCGCGGTCGTCGTCGGCCCCAGGCGGCTGACCGGCCAGCAGGTGACCAGCCCCGATATCCGCGCCGGCATGGCGTTGCTGCTTGCCGCGCTGGCCGCCGACGGCGTCACGACCATCGGCAACGTGCAGCAGATCGACCGCGGCTACCAGGATATCGACGTGAAGCTGCGGGCGCTCGGTGCGAGTATCGAACGACTGCCCTGAAAAATAGTTGCTCCATCCTTCACAAGTCGTCGGTTTCTTCCTGTTGGCGGCGCACCTTACCGGCTGACCTGCACCCAATCGATGGATAGGGCGCTCATCCCATATGTTCTCTTTGCTCGTCTGGGTAGAATTTTAACCGGGGGAGATGTACAGCCGGCGAAATCCCGCACGTGAAACCTACAGTAATGTATGCTACTGTTTCGTCAGGCAATCATTGCTCTGTTTCTCACAAGTCGTCTGCGTCTCACAGTTGACGGCGCACCTCGCTTGCCGAGATGCACCTCTGCTCTGAAAGGTGATCTGAATGGCAAGCCCTCTGTCGCCACCTCTCTCTCCGCCCTGCCCCGATGCCGGCGGCTGCGCTGATTTTGCCCCCCCCCCCCGCCGCAAACGGCCTGATATCCAACGCACAGTCCAGAGTGATAGCCAGCGCGACGCAGAACATGTTCCAGCCTGTGGCGTGGCACGGCCCGCTCATGCTACAAGAGTCCCTTCCCAGTCCGTTGATTCATAGAAAGGACAATTCCGGATGAAAATCAAACCGCACCGCCCCCGTTCCTGTCTAGGCTGGATGGGTTGGGTCTTTGGCATTCTGCTGGTGCTCTTTGCCATCAGCTACAGCATCGATATGGTTCGCCTCACAAGCGCCTGGAATGAGGCATATACGCTGGCGGCTCAACTAGGCTACACCCCAGAGCACCATTTGACAGACAAAGCACCAAGCGACATCAACATCGTGCCAGTTTTTGGAGTCTGCAAAGTTCAGGTCTTTTTTACGACGCCACTCGACGCTTTGGACTTTGCTATACGCCTAGAGCAGGTTACTGGTCCTCTTTGGGGTGGCAACCTGAGGGATGGACGGAACATGTACTTGCAACTTCCGTTCACTG
>JACKBA010000043.1 GCA_020634815.1 Caldilineaceae bacterium
CACCGCTGCCGGATTCACCGCCACAAACCGAGGTGAAGCTGGCGGCTGAGGGAGCCATGTCAACCGTCGAGAGCGGGAATCTCGGGGAACCGAGTCAGACTGGGGAGAGTGGAGAAAGTGGGGAGACCGGCGGCGGCGAAACGGGCAAGGAGACCGCAGCCGCCAAAACCCGCCACTTCCATCCCGTGTCCATGACGAATTATGTAGCCGAGAGCGGCCAGGCCCTGACCGGGCTGGCGGGCGCCAGCGAGCTAACCCGCCAACTGCTGACGGGGGTGGGAATCGTGCCTACGTGCACGAACCTCTGTTCCTCGCAGCGCGAGGTCGTCCTGGCCCTGATGGAGGCGCGCCAGCAGGCGGCCGCCGCCGAACGTATGGCGGTGGACGCGCAAGATCGCGCGCTGGCCGTGTTGCAGTCCAGTCTTGTGACGTTGCGCGGGGTTGAGCGCACGCTCTTCCGCGACGACGGGGTGCTCATCGCGCTCGGTCTCAACGAGGAGTTGCCTGGAACGGATGGCGCGTTTGTCGACCGGGCGCGCTTCATCGTGGCTGCGGCGGAGCGCGATCCCTATGCCACGATCCTGGCCGGTGCTGCGTTCAGCGCCGAGCGCATCGCCGAGATCGCCGTGGAGGTGGATGTGGCCGAGCAGGCCATCGCCGCCCGCCAGGCCGCGCACAATGCGGCCGTCATCGCGACGCGCGTGCGTGACGAGGCCTTCAGCGAACTGCGCCGGCTCATGCAGCAGTTGCGCGTGCAGGTGAACAGCGTGCTGCACCGCCATCCCGAAGTGGAGCGGCCGGTCGGTTTCTAGCCGAACGGGCGCAAGCGAGCGCAGGACGAGAGGCCCGGATTCAGGACGAATCCGGGCCTCTCGCGCCCGAGGGACGTGTCACCGGTGGCGGCCTGCATCGCACTGGTCAAACGACCCTTCGTATGGAAGCAGACGCTGACCAGTGCGACGCCGCCGGCGCAGACCTCGCCAACGCCCAGGGATGCATTGCGTTCCCGCCGCCCGCTTTGTCCGGCTGCCACCATCCTTTACAATAGCGATCATGAAAACGCGCATTGCCGTGCTGGCCGACTATGCCAGCCTCTCCATCGACCACAAGCTCAACATCATGGGCATCTTCACGACGATCAACGCGCCGCAGGTGCCGGTCGTCCATCCGCAGATGAAGCTGGTGACGCAGTTTGAGTTCGACGCCAGCGAGGCCGGGCAGCGCCCTATGCGCGTGACGCTGGTCGACGACGACGGCCACGAACTCTTCGGCATCGGCGGCACGGTGACGATCCAGGCGACGCACGACGGCCACCCGGCGCTGCTGAACCAGATCGTTGACCTGTCGCAGCTTGCCTTCCCCGCCTTTGGCGACTACGAGTTCCGCATCTACCTCGACGACGAAGTGGCGGCCGAGATCCCGCTGCTCGTGGCGCAGGCCAAACCCCCGCCGGGTCAGCAGCCGGCAGCATAGCGCGCGGAAAGAATCTCAGCGCAAAGGCGCAGAGAACCGCAATGGGCTGGCCGTCAACGTCCCCGGCACGGGCGGCAAGGGGATTGGTTGACCAATTCTCCTTTCGCCCGTGCCGGGGACGTACTGCGCGCCTCCGCCCGGTGCGTCGCAAGGTTCCGGTTTTCTCTGCGAACCTCTGCGCCTTTGCGCCTCTGCGTCAAACTCTGCTTACTTACGGTGCATTGCTGACAGCCGGCAGGTTGAGTTGGTAGAGTGGCAGATCGGCGAAGTACTCTTCCCACAACTCCGGCGGGATCCCCTCCTTGATAATTCGCCAGTCCAGCATGGCTTCATCGCGCAGCGGCGTGGCGAAGATGGCGTCGGCGTGGGCGCGCATGGTGCGCATGAGCGTGTCGACCTTCTCCGGCCGCGCGGCCTGCGTCTCGGTGATGACGCGTGTGAAGGCCGTGAGCGGGATGTCGGTCATAGCCGAGATCTCCAGGCTGGGCTGGACGCGGAAGATGACGGCGTTGCTCAACTCGATGGGTGGGTCTTCCGGCGCCAGGACGGCTTCCTGCGGGTGCCACGCAATAGTCTCGCCGCAGATGAGACAGGGCGGATTGTTGCTCGGGCCTACTACGTAGGCATCGAGCACATTCTGGGCGGCGGGCGAGAGCGTGGCATTGCCCACGGGCTTGCCTGGCAGAATCTGGTAGTTGAGCGTGTACGATGCGCAGCCGGAGATGGTCTGGTCATCGCAGTAGGAACGCGTGGCGCGCGTCGCCGCTGCCTGCGCCGGCAGGTCGTTGACGCTACCCGTGTCGTCGTCGATCAGACCGTCGGCTTCAAAGCCCGAGGTGTGCACCCACAGCGTCTGCTGCGGAAAGCGCAGCAGGTCGGGACCTAGGCTGCGGTCGTTGGCGACTTCGCTGCTGTCGCCCGTCTGCCAGGGGCGGCCGCCGAAGCTCTCCACGCCGTGCACGCAGCCGTCGCAGTCGAAGAGCTTGGTCCACTCGCTGAAGCCGTTGTTGGTGTTGAACCAGAAGCGCCAGTCGCCGTCGCCGCGCACGAAGCTGTCGCCGTCGTCGTGTACGTCGAGGTTGTTGAGGCGCACCTTCCAGCGCCGCAGCCCCCAGTTGTCGGGCGAGGCCAGCGCCCAGCCTGACAGGATGCGTCGCGTGTAGGTGCGTCCCGTGAAGTTGGTCAGATCGATGCTGACCTGGATGTAGAGGTTGGGCGCGGTGCCCAGGACGGTCAGTTGCGGCTCCGGCCCGGTGCTGAAGCCGAAGGGATGGGGTTCGATGCGCGTGTAGAGCGGCACCGCACCCTTGGTCGTCAACTGCGGGCGAGGCGGCAGAAAGATGTTGAAGGTAAAGACGCGGTTGAGCGGGTGAGGTGAGCGGATGCACGCGCCGGTCACGGCCAGCACGCCTTGCGGCGTGACGATGTAGTGGCCGGGCTGGTGCAGTCCGGTGTCGCTGCAATTGTTGGTCACCTCGCCTGCCTGCTGGTTGATGTAGATATCGGTGACGATGCCCGGCACAAAGACATTCGTGCCCACGGGGCTGGAAAAGAAGGGGATGACGTCGTCGCCCGACGCATAGCTCACCGTGGCGGAGGCATCGATGGGGATGGCTCGCGGCCGGTGCACGGCTATCGCCACGGGTGGGTGGATCTCCGTGGGGCCGTCGTGGCCACAGTCGAGGATCCAGAAGCCGAAGACGGAGGCGCGGTCGCCGGGCGTGGGGCGGAAGACTTCAGGGAAGTGGTTGCGCTCCCACTCGACCTCCATGAGCGTCTGCGACCCGCGCAGCAGATGCTGGAAGGGCGGGTCGGGTCGCACGTGGACGTTGTGATCCTGGCTGTCGTGGTTGAGCGGGTTGTCCTTGCGGCTGATGTGGCTCTTCTCCACGCTGCCCTCGAGCAGTTCGTAGCTCTCGGCGCCCGTCCACTGGTTGACAGTGACCCACTGTGGGTCGACCACGCCGCCGCCGCCCAGGCATTTCTCGTTGGCGTCGGGGATCTTGCTGGGCTTGGTCGCGGTCTGTGACGGGAGCACGGGTTGGGTGGCAGGGGGCAGGGCGAGCGCGTCGACGGCCTCCACGGTCAGGTCGAACGCGGTCGTGCCAACCTCTTTGGCGCCGACCGTGCAGCCGTTGGGGCAGGCGCTGAAGCGGATGGTGTAGTTGCCGGCGCGATCCGGCGTGAAGGCGGCGCTCATGGTGTTCGTGTCGCCCAGTTGCGTGCCGCTGTCCGCCGGCTGGCTGACTAGTTGCCAGGCAAAGGCGCCCGCCGGCAGCGGGTAATAGGCTGCGCTGCAATTGGAGCGCACTTCGATCAGCTTGAAGATCGTTGCGGCAATCCGCACGGTGCGCGCGCGCACGACCTTCTGGTCGAGATGCACGCCCTCGATGGAGAGCCGGCCGGTGACGCCAAGCGACGGCTCGCAACTGGATGATCCGCCGCCGCCATCATCCTTGGGCAGCGCCTGGGCGGGCGATGCCAGGCTCAAGAGCGTACAAATGAACAGGGCGGCGGGCAACGCAAAGTACAGCCACCGTCGATGGGATCGCCGGGGCGCCGTGCGCCTTGCGGGCGCGTACGTGTCAGGCATAGCTCCTCCTCAGTTGTTCAATCGAACGTGGGACTGATCGCCGTGTGTGTCGCGGCTCAGCCCGCCACTTGCGGTTTGGTCACCGACACCATCGACCGTGACGCCTCGCCATCGGGTGGCAACGGCATACTGGCGCCTCACGAGGGTAGAGTTGGGAGGATGTAAAGAAGCAGGGGGACAGTTTATGGGCTTCGCTGCCGCTTGTCAACCGGCAAACGCGGGCCTGGGTCTACCTTACGGTTGGGGCAGGGGTTTGTATCGTAGGCCAACGCCTCCGGCGTGATGGGCCGCTGTCACTGTCGCAGCTTGCCTTCCCTATCTTTGGTGAAAACGAATCCCCAACCTAACATCGACGACGAGATCTCCACCGGGATCCCGCTGCTCGTGGCGCCGGCCAAGCCCCCGCCTGCCCCGCCCCGGTCTTAGCGCACAGCCGGGCCTTGTTTGACGCAGAGGCGCGGAGAGGCAGAGAAAGCGCAGAGAAAGGCAGAAGAGGAGCGATTGCTCCGTTGCGGGCTACCCTCATGGTTTTCTCTGCGCCTCTGCGTCAAACCAAGCTGTCTCTCCACTCTTCTCTGCGAACCTCTGCGCCCCTGCGCCTCTGCGTCAAGTTTTTTTCGCTTCTTGGCCCGTACAGAACGACTAAAGTCGTTACTACGGGGTGCCCCCTTCACCCGATGAGTGCCGCCACGTCGGCGGCCAGGTCTTCGAGGATATCCACCGCCATGTTGATGTTGACCGCATCGGCCGAGAGCATGCCGAAGGCATCCTCGATGCGCGTCTTGAGGTTGGCCGGCGTGCAGGGGAAGTGCTGCGCCAGGTCGACGGCGCCCTTTTCGTTCATCCAGTACTGCTCGTTGCGGGCAAAGAGCACCTGCAACAGACACGCCACCCCGCGGAAGGCCGCGCCGGCCGCATAGGTCACGTCGCCGCGGCCCGCGCTCTTGCGCGCGATCTGGAGCGAGAAGCCGACCTCCCAGCCGAACTTGTCGATCAACGCCTGCTTGAGCGCGGGCGGGTAGGGATGGGTCATCGCCTTGAGCGCCGCCACGCGGCCGTTGTCCGTCCACAAGATGCGGCAGAGCGCGACCTCGGCCATGTAGATCGACGAGACGAAACCGAAGGGGTGGCCGGGTTGATAGGCGATCTCCACCTCGCCGCGGCGGCAGGCGGCGACGATGGCGTCGACTTTGGCCAGGTCGCGGTAGAGCAGGTCGACCGCCGCGCCGTCGATTGTCAGCCAGCCGCCGCCGTTGATCCACGGCCCCCAGCCGCCGAGGGGCGTGAGCAGATCGGCGCGGTGCGTGTCGTCCACCGTCGCAGCGATCGCGCCCAGCGCGTCCAGGTCGAGCGGCTCGGCCGGGTCATAGTACAGACAGAGGTCATAGTCGGACGTGGGCGTGTGCGAGCCGCGCGCCCGCGATCCCCCCAGCACGACGGCATTGACCCCGCGCACCGCGGCCAGCGCCGTCACCAACTCGTCGATTCGGGTTTGGATGTCCATGTGTTTCTCCTTTGTGTGTGGGGATGGGGGGATGACGAGATGAGGGGATGACGAGATGAGGGGGTGACAAGATGACAAGATGAGGAGGTGACGAGATGAGGGGGTGACAAGATGACAAGATGACGTGGTTCACCCCCTCATCTTTCATCCCCTCACCCTCTCATTCCCACATCCCCTTATCTTTTCATCCCCACATCCCCTCAGCGTCAAAGCTTTTTCCCCTCAGCGACACGCCAGCAACGCACCGAAGGCGATCTCCAGGTCGGCGTCGGTCGTGCGCCAGTTGCTGAAGGCGGCGCGCATGGCGGGCGTGCCGTGCAGCACCGTCGGCGTCAGAAAGACGCGGCCGTCGTCGCGCAGGCGGGCCAGGAACGCGGCCACCGTCGCTGCATCCGCTGCGCCCGCCAGCGTGAAACAGACGACATTCAGCCGCACCGGCGCCAGCAGCGCAAATTCCGCCGCTGATTCAATCATCGCGCCAAAGCACTGCGCCTGCGCGCAGTTGCGCTCGACGATGGCCTGGTAGCCGCTGCGCCCGTAGGCCATGAGCGTGAACCACGCCGGCAGCGCGCGCAGGCGGCGTGAGTTCTCCGGCGCCAGGTGCACGAAGTCGACCGGCTCGCGGATCTCCCCGAGATAGGCCGCGCTGTTCTGGAAGACGGCGCGCTGGAGGTCGCGGTGACGCGTAAAGATCATGGCCGCGTCGTAGGGGACGTTGAGCCACTTGTGCGCGTCGATGGTCAGGCTGTCGGCCAGCTCCATGCCGGCCACGAGATGGCGGAAAGCCGGCGCGCACGCGGCAAAGCCGCCAAAGGCGGCGTCGATGTGCAGCCAGAAGGGAAAGTCCCGCTTGAGCGCGGCAATGGCACGTAGGTCGTCGAAATCGACGGTGTTGACCGTGCCGGCGTTGGCCACCACGATGCAGGGCCGCCCCTCCTGCGCGGCGAGCAGGCGGGAAAGGCCGGCCACATCCACCGCCTCGCGGTCGCCGGGGAGCGACGCCGCACGGTGGTAGGCGGCGCGGCCCAGCCCGAGCATGGCCAGCGCCTTGAAGATGCTGCTGTGCGCCTCGCCGCCGAGCACCGCGATGGGTGGCAGTGCCGTCAGCCCGCGCTCCGCCACGCTGAGGCCGTGCTGCCGGCCCACCCACTCGCGCCCCATGGCCAGCCCGGCAAAGTTGGCCATCGTCGCGCCGGTGACAAAGGTGCCGCCAAAACTCTCCGGCAGCCCGAAAAGCTGGCGCAACAGGTGGATGGCCTCAAACTCGATCGCGGGCGCGTTGGAATTGGCCGCGCTGCTCAGGTTGAGATCGTAGGTGCTCGCCAGCCAGTCGCCCATGAGCGCGGCCGGCGTGGTGCCGCCGGTGACAAAGCCCCAGAAGCGCGGGCCGTTGGCGGCCGGCATCGCGGCGCCAAAGCGTTGCAGAAACAGCGTCAAGGCCGCTTGTGCGCCGGCGCTGTCGTCCGGCAGCGCCAGCAGTCCCGGCGCCGCAAAGTCGGTCGCCGCCGGCCGCGAATCGATGGTGGCGAGATAGTCCAGCGCGGCCGCCTGCACCGCGGCCAGCAACTGGGGCAATGCCTGGGCGTCGTCGTCGAATGTCTTGGTCATGTGTGACTCCAAACTCTGCGCCGGCCATGCGCTCTGCCGGGCACTTTGCCGATTGGCAAACGCACATTACACTATCAAGGACGCACAAATCCAGCAACCAACCACGCAGGGAGCACACCGTGGCCACCATGCCCTCCGGCGATCCGCAGAGCCCGCAGGAATCTTTTGGCGCGAGCCCGCGCTCGGCGCTTGGCGCGCTGCTGGGCCTGGCCTTGCTGGCACTGGCCATCTACGCCGCCACGCAGGGTTGGGGCACGACCCCGTTGCCGGCGCCCACCCCGACGGCGACCGTCGAAGCCGTCGTGCCGGATGCAACCACGGCGCCCGTCACACCCACCGCTGCCGCGACGCCGGAGGCTGCCGCACCGCTCACCGCGACGGTGAGCGCGGAGGCGACCGCGCCGATCACTCCCACGGTCGAGGGCGCGGCGACGGCACAAGCGACCGCCGGCACGCCGCCCGCTAGGGGCACGGCGGAAACGACGTCGGAGGCGGCCACACCGCTCACGGCGACAGAGATCGTCACGGCAACGGCGTCGCTCGCTGTCACGCCCAGGAGCGCAGACACGCCCGCACCGGCAGCGAGCGCGGAGCCGGCGACAGCGCCCGCCACGGGAACCGTAGAAGCGACGCCGCCAAGCGCCACACCGGTGACGACCGCGGCGACCGCAGACGTAACGGCGCCAGTCACTGCCACGGCGGCGGGTGAAGGGACGCCGGCACCTTCCGCAACGGCGGCGGTCACGGCGGAACCCGCCGTTGTCGCATCAACGCCTGCAACGGCGGTCAGCGCAGCCACGCCAACGCCCGAGCCTGCGCTGACCGCCGCGGCGCGCACGACCGTCGTCGCGAGCGCGGCCACGGCGACTGCCGCGGGTGCAACTCCGACCGCGCCGGCGCCGACGGCTGCCGTCAGCGCTACAGAACCGATCACGGCGACCGCGCTGCCGACACTGGAAGCGACTGCGACGACGGCCACGACGGCAGCGCCGGCCACTCCCGCTGCGACGGCGCTGCCTGGTGCGACGGTCACGCCCGGTGCCGTCGAGACTGCCACGCTGACTGCGACAGTGGTGCCGGTCGCTGCAACTGATACTCCGACGGCAGATGCCACCGGTACGATGATCACGACGACCGCGGCGGCCACTCCCGCTGCGACGGCGCTGCCTGCGGTGACGAGCGCGCCAGGCACAGCCGAGGCTGGCACGCTGACTGCGACTGTGGTGCCGGCCGCGGCAACCGATACACCGGCGGTGGAAGTTACCGCCACGATGACCACGACGACGGCGTTGGCCACCCCGCTGCGACAGCGCTGCCTGCGGTGACTGCCACGCTGACTGCGACTGTGGTGCCGGTCGCGGCAACTGATACACCGGCGGCGGAAGTCACCACGATGACCACGACCGCCGCGGCGGCCACTCCCGCTGCGACAGCGCTGCCTGCGACTGCCGCCCGGCGCAGCCAGGCGCACGCTGACTGCGACTGTGGTGCCGGCCGCGGCAACTGATACACCGGCCGTGGAAGTTACCGCCACGATGACCACGACGACGGCGTTGGCCACCCCCGCTGCGACAGCGCTGCCTGCGGTGACTGCCACGCTGACTGTGACTTTGGTGCCGGCCGCGGCAACTGATACACCGACGGCAGATGCCACCGGTACGATGACCACGACGACCGCGACGGCGTTGCCTGCGGTGACCGGCACGCCGACGGCGGAAGCTACCGGCACGCTGACCGGAACGGCGACGGTCGCGGTTGCGACAGTTGCTCCGACGGAGGCGATCACGGCGACGGGTGCGCCAGGCGCAGCCGCGACAGGCACGATGACGGCGACCACAACACCAGCCGCTGTGACAGGCACGCCGACGGCGGATGCCACCGGTACGATGACCACGACCCCAACGGGCGCGATGACGGCGACCACAACGCCATCGACTGCGACAGGCACGCCGACGGCGGAAGCTACCGGCACGCTGAACGCAACCGCGGCAGTTGCTGATGCGACGATTGTCCCGACGGAGTCGATCACAGTGACGAGCACGCCTGTCACGGCCGCGACGGGCGCGATGACTACGACTGCAACACCGGCTGCTGCGACAGGCACGCAGACCGCAACGGCGACGGTCGCTGTGGCGACGACTGCCCCGACGGAGTCGGTCGCGGCGACGGGTACGCCAGGCGCAGCCGCGACAGGTACGATGATCGCGGCCGCAACACCAGCCGCTGGGACAGGCACGCCGACGGCAGAAGCTACCGGCACGCTAACCGCAACGGCGATAGTTGCTGCTGCGACAATTGCTCCGACGGAGGCGATCACGGCGACGGGTACGCCAGGCGTAGCTGCGACAGGCACAATGACCGCGACCGCAACATCGGCTGCTGCGACAGGCACGCCGACGGCGGAAGCTACCGGCACGCAGACTGCAACTGCGACAGGCACAAAGACCGCGACCACAACATCGGCTGCTGCGACAGGCACGCCGACCGCAACCGCGGCAGTTGCTGCTGCGACGACTGCCCCAACGGAGTCGGTCGCGGCGACGGGTACGCCAGGCGCAGCCGAGACGGGCACGCTGTCAGCGACCACAACACCGGCTGCGGCGACAGGCACGCCGATGGCGGACGCTACCGGTACGACGACCGCAACCGCGGCAGTTGCTGCGGCGACGATTGCCCCGACGGAGTCAGTTGCGGCGACGAGCACCCCAGGCGCAGCAGCGACGGGCGCGATGACCACGACTGCAACACCCGCTGCGGCGACAGGCACGCCGACGGCGGAAGCTACCGGTGCGACGACCGCAACCGCGGCATCTGTGGCTACGGCTGCGATGACCACAACGGCGACGCCGGCGGGCGCATCGACGCCGACAACCGGCACGCCGGCGGTGGCAGTCAGCGAAACCGCAACGCCGACCGCAACTCCGGCGCCTGTGACGGTGGCCGAGGTGACGCCCTCCGCACCGGGCACACCGGCGACCGCCGCGGCCAGGACGCCCCTCGCAGCCGTTACGGCACGCCCCACTGCGGAAAGCGCGGCCGGCGGGGGGTACGCGATCCTGGCGGCCGGCTTCTATCCATACACGGTGTTGCCGGATGAGAGCTGGACGATTGTCTCCGGCCGCACCGGCGTCCCCATCGACGCGTTGCAGGCGGCCAACCCGCAGGCCATCCGCCCGTCGCAATGGCTGCTGACCAACGAAGTGCTCGAGATTCCCGTGCTGCCTCAACCCGGCTGGCCGCGCGCGGCGGTTGTCTTGTACACTGTGCAGCCTGGCGACTCGTGGAACAGCATCGGCGCCGATCTACAGGTCAGCCCCACGTTGCTGTGGGCGGTCAACCCGGCGTTGCGCCGCTGGTGGCAGGTCCTGATTGCGGGCGACGAAATGATCATCCCGCCGGCGCCGGCCTGGCCGCCGGGGCGGTAGTTGAGCGTGGTGTAGGTGAACTGGCGATCAGAAACGTTCAGAAACCGAGTTTCTCCAAGAAACTCGGTTTCTCTGTGGCAAACCGATCGCTGGAGCTTGGGAGAAAACTTGATGACACAGCAGTACGACGTAGCCATCATCGGCACCGGCATCGGCGGCTCGACGCTGGCGGCGATTCTCGCGCGGCAGGGGTTGCGCGTTGTCGTCTTCGAGGGCGGCGTCCATCCGCGCTTCACCATCGGCGAGTCGATGATCCTGGAGACCTCCGAGGTCATGCGTGCGCTGGCCGAATTTTACGACGTGCCCGAGCTGGCGTGGTTCAGCTCCGAGAATTACTACAACTTCATCGGCACCTCGCACGGCGTCAAGCGCCATTTCAGCTTTCTCTACCACGCGCCCCATCAGCCGCAGGACACACGGCGCAGTCTCCAGGCCGTGATTCCCAGGCTGCCCTACGGCCATGAGATTCACATCCACCGCCAGGATTCCGACTATCTGCTGACGAACATCGCCATCGCCTATGGCGCACAGGTGCTGCAAGGGACGCGCGTCAACGACATCACCGTGGATGGCAGCGGCGTCGATGTGCGCACGGACAAGGGCGACTTCCGCGCCGACTATATCGTGGATGCCGGCGGCATGCGGTCGATCCTGGCGCAAAAATATGGCTGGCGCCACCACGACCTGCGCGCCCACACGCGTACGATCTACACGCACATGGTCGATGTGCCGTGCTATCACGCGACCGGCGCGCCGCAGGATGCGTACGGCTTTCCCTTTCGCGTCTCGGAGGGGACGCTGCACCACGTCTTCAAGGGCGGCTGGCTGTGGGTGATTCCCTTCAACAACCACCCGCGGGCGACGAACCCGCTGTGCAGCGTGGGGCTCCAGCTCGACCCGCGGCTCTACCCGCTGCGCGAAGATCTCAGCCCGGAGGAAGAGTTCTACGCCTTCGTCGACCAGTTCCCGGACATCCGCGCCCAGTTGCGCGGAGCGCGTCCCGTCCGCGCGTGGATGCGCACGGGGCGGCTGCAATACTCGACGCAGCACGTCGTGGGCGATCGCTTTGCGCTGCTGGCCCATGCCGCCGGCTTTATCGACCCGCTCTATTCCAAGGGTCTCTACGTCACGCACATGACGATCATGAAGGTGGCCGATCTGATCCTGGGCGCACGGCAGACGGGCGACTACTCGGCGGTAGCCTTTGCTCCGCTGGAGGAGATGACGCTGGGCTACATCGACATGCACGACCGGCTCGTGGCCAACTCGTACAAGGCGTGGGGCAACTACAAGCTGTGGTCGGTCTATGCCGTGCTCTGGCTGCTGGGTGCGTACCTGGAGTACGTCAAGCTCACCGTGACGCGGCTGACCGCCACCGACCGGGCCGACTACCTGGCGCGGCTGGCGAACAATCGGCTGGCGGGCGGCGGCTTCGAACCCTTCTTTGCGCTGCAAGAACATATCGACACGCTCATCGAGCAGGTCGACCCGGAGAATGAAGCGGACGTCGACAGCACGGTGGCGCAGATCAGGCTGCTCTTTGCATCCTTTCCGTGGCTCTCGTCGGCCTTCCGCGATCTGCTGGCGGGCAAGAATCACCTGCCCAACAACAAGCTGCGCGTCAATCTGCTCAACCAGACCGATGGCTTTCTGGGCGACGGGATCTACCGCGCGCACTTCTTTGGCGACCACACGCTGGCCGATCTGGCGATGAAGGCGGCGGGCGAGCAGGCGCGCTATTCCGTGCCGGCGCTCAATTGGCAACGGCGGACACGCGCGCATCTGGCAACGCAGACGGGCAGTAATAGCGGTAGCGAGTCTTATCGGTGACGCCTGAGCTGGCGCCATTGGTGAGATCGGGTGTTAACGCGAACAACTGCGGAGCAGTCTTCTACTCTGCGATACTCGCAAGAAAGTCGACCGGTGAGACTACTGGGATCAATGTACCCTTGAAGGCGTCGGCGTCTCTGGTTACGATGGCATCTAGCGAATACTGGGTTGCGCTGGCAAGTTGAAGATTGTCTTCGAAATCACGTCCTGGTAGCTGCTCAGCAAGCTCAAGTGAAGCCTTGTCGATTGCGCAGACTTCAAACGTGTCGAGGCAAAGTCGTACCGCCATACGTGCTCGATTCAGGTCAGTCAATCGGCGGGCGACGTAGAAGATGTCAGTAAAGGTCGACGCACAGACATAGCCGGCGACTTTTCCCGTTTCAATTATTGCCCAGAGCCTGGCGGCATCGGTGACCCAGGGGTCTCGGCTCAAAAGCACGTCGAGCAGGACATTGGTATCGATCAGAATTCGCATCATCCGTACTTCTCGATACGATGCTCTTGGAGCCACTCATCCACCTCGCGATCGGTGGGCGCTGATTGGTCGACCGCCAACAGACCGCGCGCCTTACTGAGGGTATCTGAGCGACTCTTCTCTTGTGGAATCTCGGTCTCCAACGTCTTTAGTACTGCCTGGACCAGGCTAAAGCGTCGATGTGCAGGCCAGGTAGCCACAATATCGATGATTCCTTCATAGCTTGGATCTATTGCCGCCATACCACCGTCTCCTGAACAAATGACGATCGCGCCAAGTGCTTGACAATCGCCAATCCTGACCGTATTGTACCACGGTGTATGCTCCAGTCATTCTCGATTTCTTCCTTGTCCCCCAATAACGAGCAGTCCGTTCACGAGGCTGCTGAGATCCTGACCGCCGCCTTTGCTGCCAACTGGCCGCACGCATGGGCGACGCCGGAGGAAGCGCTCGACGAGGTGAATGAAGCCCTGGCGCCGGATCGCATCTGCCGCGCTGCGTTTGACGATGCGGGCGCCGTGCTGGGCTGGATCGGTGGGAGCGCGCAGTATGGCGGCAATGTGTGGGAACTGCACCCGCTGGCCGTGCGGCCCGATGTACAGGGGCGCGGCATCGGCAGGGCGCTCGTGGCCGATTTCGAGCAGCAGGTGGCGGCGCGCGGCGGCCTCACCATCGTGCTCGGCACCGACGACGAGGCGGAGATGACCTCGCTGAGCGGGGTTGACCTCTATCCCAACGTGTGGGAGCATATTGCCACGATCCGCAACCGGCGCGGCCATCCGTACACCTTCTACCAGAAATGCGGCTTTGTCATCACCGGCGTGGTGCCCGACGCCAACGGGCCGGGCAAGCCCGACATTCTCATGGCCAAACGCGTGCCCGGCGCCGGGCAACCAGGTGAAAGTTGAGCAAACCGATGAACGCAGGACTCCAGCTCGATTCCATCCCCGCCGCGCTGCACTGGGACGTGCCGGCGGCCGGCCACATGCTGCACGCCGACGGCTCGCTGCAAATGACGGCGCCGCCGCGCACCGATCTCTTTGTCGACCCGCGCGGCATGGTCGACATGACCAACTCGACGCGGTTGCTCTTCCAGCCGGACGAACACTTCACGCTCAGCGCCCACGCGCGCGGCGACCTCGTCGCCACCTATGACGCGGCCGTGCTCATGCTCTACGTCGATGACCGCCACTGGGCCAAGCTCTGCCTGGAGTTGTCGCCGCAAGGCCAGCCCATGATCGTCTCGGTGGTTACCAACGGCGTCTCGGATGACTGCAACTCGGTGGTGCTTGACGCCGCCGCGGCCTATCTGCGCGTGGCTGGGCTGGGCACCGCCTTTGCCCTGCACTACTCGCTCGACGGCGCGACGTGGCACTTCGTGCGCTACTTCGCCTTGCAGCACAGCGCGGGGCTGCGCGCCGGCTTCTCGGTGCAATCGCCCACCGGCGACGGCTGCACGGTGACCTTTTCATCGATCCAGTACGCCCCGCACCTGCTGGGCGACCTGCGTTCGGGGGAGTAGGCACACCGGGAACGCCGAGCCCCAGCTCGGCAAGGCAGCCGAGCTGGGGCTCGGCGTTCCTGATTTCGCGAAAGGAGTGAACGCTGTGGAAGTATTCGATGCGATCCAGACCATGCTGGCGGTGCGCGCCTACGCCGATCGCCCGATTCCGCCGGACACGGTGCAGCGAATCGTTGAAGCGGGCTGGCTCACGGGCAGTAGCATGAACTTGCAGCCGTGGCACTTCGTCGTCGTGCAGGAGCGGGAGACATTGCGCAAGCTGGGCGCACTGGCGCGCAGCGGCCCGTATACGGCAGACGCCGCGCTGGCGATCGTCGTTGCCATCGATAAAGAATCGCGCTTTGGCGTCTCCGATGCCAGCCGCGCCATCCAGTCGATGATGCTGGCAGCGTGGGCAGAGGGCGTCGGCTCCAACTGGGTCGGGTTTCACGGGCTGGATGCGGTGAAGCCGCTGCTCGGCATTCCCGACTCTTTCGACGTCTTTGCCATCATCCCCTTCGGCTATCCGGCACAGCCGGTGGGCAAGGGCAAGAAGAAGCGCAAGGCACTGGGTGAAGTCGCCAGCGGCGAGCGGTTCGGCACGCCGTTTTCCGGATAGGGCGCATGGCCGGCGAACAGGACTTACTCGCGACTCACAGCTTTGCCAGCCAGCAGGAGTGGGCTGCATGGCTCGAGGCCAACCATGCGTCGAGTCGCGGTCTGTGGCTCAAACTGGCCAAGAAGGCGGCGGGCGTGCCGTCTGTGACTTATGCCGAGGCGCTTGAGATCGCCCTTTGCTACGGCTGGATCGACGGGCAGAAGAAAGCGCTGGACGATGGGTGGTGGCTGCAAAAGTTCACGCCGCGCGCTCCCAGGAGTATCTGGTCCAAGATCAATCGGCGGAAGGCCGAGGAGTTGATCGAGGCCGGGGCGATGCGGCCGGCCGGTCTGCGCGCCGTCGAAGCTGCGCAGGATGACGGGCGCTGGGCGAGGGCGTATGATTCGCAGGCTGTTAGCACGGTGCCGGCGGACTTGCAGGCCGCGCTGGATGCCAACCCGAACGCCGCCGCGTTCTTTGCCACGCTCGACAGTCGCAACCGGTATGCGATTCTCTTCCGGACAGAGAGCGCCAAGAAGAGCGAGACGCGCGCAAGGCGCATCGAGCAATTCGTGAAGATGCTTGCCCGGCGCGAAAAACTGTATCCATAAACCTATTGCGATTGGAGAGCTTTGAGTCATGTACTTCATTCTGTTTTACGAATACGTCGACGATTACATGGAACGCCGCGGCGCCTATCGCCCCGACCACTTTACGCTGGCCAATGCCGCGCACGAACGGGGCGAACTGGTCATTGCTGGCGCACTGGCCGACCCGCCCGATCGCGGCGTGCTGGTCTTCAAGGGCGATGGACCGCACGTGGCCGAGACCTTTGCGCGCAACGATCCCTACGTGCGCAACGGCATCGTCACGCGCTGGGAAGTGCGCCCGTGGACGGTGGTGATCGGCGGCGAGCCATGAACGTCGACGACCTGCGCCTGCTCTACGCCTACAACGAGTGGGCCAACACCTGCATCCTGGCCGCGGCGGGCGGACTAAGCATGGCGGAATTGCGCGCGCCGGCCGTGCCCGATCCCGGCTATGGCACGCTGCTCGGCTCGCTCGTCCACATTCTCGACGCCGAGTATGCCTGGCGCTCTCTGCTCCAACACGGGGAATGGGCCGCAGAGCTGAAGCCGGATGACTTCGCCACACTGGAGGATCTGGCTGTACGCTGGCGCGACGAAGCCGCGGCCATGCGCGCCTACCTGGAGACGCTGACCGACGCCGACATGACCGGCATCGTGCGCTATGCGGTCGAGGGCGGCCGGATGCGCGAGCGTGTGCGCTGGCACTGCCTGTTGCATGTCGTCAACCACGGCACCTATCACCGCGGCGAAACGGCCGCGCTGCTCACCGGGCTCGGCCATTCGCCGGGCGAACTGGATTTCACAGTGTATCTGTTGGAGTAAAGGAGGGGCGAGGGGCGAGGGGCGAGGGGCGAGTTGCGAGGGGCGAGTTGCGAGGGGCGAGGAGAAATCGTTAACGGTTAATTGTCAATTGTCAACGGTCAATGGAAGAGGGGCGAAGGACGCCTTGCTCAGTGCGCAACTTCAGGTGTGCCGTGCCAATCTGCCTGCCGACCACCAAGAGTGCTTTGTGCCCCTTTGCGCCCTTTGTGGCTTCGTGGTAGGGCGTTTGAAACTGCGCGGCCAGACCGCCGCTATATCAACGAGAGGAAAAACGAACCAATGCAAGCGACTGATGTCTACCAGGGCATGCTGGCCGAGACGATCCCGCTGACGGGCGCCAATGGCGACGCCATCAACGCCTATTTTGCGCGGCCGCTGGGCGCCGGTCCCTTTCCCGGCGTCGTGCTGATCCACCACATGCCGGGCTGGGATGAGTGGTACTTCGAGGCGACGCGCAAGTTTGCCGCGCATGGCTACGCCGCGCTCGCGCCCAATCTCTACGCCCGCGCCGGCCACGGCATGCCCGACGACGTCGCTGCCCGCGTGCGCGCGGCCGGAGGGGTGCCGGACGAGCAGGCCGTGGGCGACGTAGCCGCGGCCATGCACTACCTGCGCGCGCTGGCCTACGTCAATGGCAGGGTGGGCGTCTTCGGCACCTGTTCGGGCGGGCGCCATGCCTATCTCGCCGCCTGCCGCGTGCCGGGCTTCGATGCTGTGGCCGACCTGTGGGGCGGCGGCGTGGTGATGGCCCCGGCGGACCTGACGCCCAACCGGCCCGTGGCGCCCATCGACTACACGGCCGATCTCGCCTGCCCGCTGCTGGGCCTTTTCGGCGCCGAAGACCGCAGCCCGACGCCGGAGCAGGTGGCGCAGCACGAGCAGGTGCTCAAGCAGCATGGAAAGCAGTACGAGTTCACCATGTATCCCGACGCCGGCCACGGCTTCTTCTATTATGACCGCCCGGCCTACCGGCAGGCGCAGGCCGTCGACGGCTGGCAGAAGGTCTTCGCGTTCTTTGGGAAGCACCTGAAGTAGAAGAGAAGAGGAGCCACAAAGACACAAAGACGCAAAGGGGTCACAAAGGAAAGACAATGGAAGAAGAGGAGCCGCAAAGACGCAGGGACGCAAAGGGGCAAAGGGGCACAAAGGGAAGACAGGAAAAAACATCTTGTCACCTTGTCATCTTGTCATTCTTAGTGCCCCTTTGTGTTCTTGGTGTCTTTGTGGCTGTGTTTCTATAAACCGATAGGGGAAACGATATGTGCACGATGATTGTTCAGCAGGCGGCGGTGGAGGGGAGCGGCAAGGGGGCCGGCGGTTGGTTTGCCGTACGCCAGGCGAATGTCTCCTACGACCATCCCTTTCACGCGCCGCTGGAGCACGCGCTCAACATTGATTTTGTCGACGAGGCGCAAGGGCCGGGCGCGCGTGTCGCCGTCGAGCTGACGCCCGCCGCGGCTCGCTCCCTCGTCTCGACGATTCTCGCCGTGCTGGAGGAAGCGGAAGCGGGTGGCTTTCTGGAGGAGGCGCCGGCCAATACCGGTGCGCGCTGAGCAGGCAGGAGGATCTTTATGGCCGAACTCAAGACCAAGGAAAATGACCAGAGCGTCGAGACGTTTCTGAGCAGCATCGAGGACGCGCAGAAGCAGCAGGACTGCCGCACGCTCATCGCCATCATGCAGGAGGCGACGGGTGCCGCGCCGCGCATGTGGGGCGAGAGCATCGTCGGCTTTGGCCACTATCACTACAAGTATGCCAGCGGCCGCGAGGGCGACTGGTTCCTGACCGGCTTTGCGCCGCGCAAGCAGAACCTGACGCTCTACATCATGGCCGGCTTCGACAATTACGAGGCGCTACTGAGCAAGCTCGGCAAGCACTCGACGGGCAAGTCCTGCCTCTACGTCAAGCGCCTGGCCGACGTCGACATGCCCGTGCTGACGGAGTTGGTGGTCGAATCGGTCGCGCACATGAAAGCGAGCAACGCGTAGGCGCGCCATGAACATCCACTTTGCGCCCGTCGCCGTCGATGCCATCAAGCCCGTGCTCCAGGCGCACGTCCTGACCCTCTCGTCGCCCATCGATTCGTTTCTGGAGGACCACATCCTCCAGTCGAACCACTACCGTATCGTCGTCGACGGGCAGGTCGCCGGCTGGACAGCCATCCACAACGAATCGCTCATCACGCAGTTTGGTCTGGACGCTCCGTACCGTCATTGGGGTCAGCGCATCTTTGCCCAGGTGCGCAAGCTGGAGCAGGTACGTGAGGCCTACGTTCCCACCTGCGACGAGTTCTTCCTGGCCCACGCGCTGGACGACTACCGGCTGCTGGAGAAGCAGGCCTACTTTTTCCAGGCGCGGCCGCAGGCCCAACGACCCGCGCCGCCGCCGGGACTCACGCTGCGCCCGGCCCAGGCAAGCGATCTGCCGGCCATGCGGGAACTCATCGGCGACTTCTTCGATCGCCTCCCGTGGCGCATTGAGACGGGCCAGATCTTCGCCATGGAGCGCGACGGCGCCTTCGCCGGCTTTGGCATCATGGAGCCGAGCACGCTCTACCCGGCCGCGGCCAGTATCGGCATGATCACCGTGGCGGCGCAGCGCAACCAGGGCGTCGGCACGGCCATCATCGCCGCGCTGCTCGACGCGTGCGCGCGGCGGCAGATCATGGCGATTGCCGGCTGCTGGTACTACAACCACCTCTCCAAGAAGACCCTTGAAAAGGCGGGCATGCTCACGCAGACGCGCCTGCTCAAGGTCAGTTACTGAGAAACCGTTTGAAAAGTCACCCAGTTTGACGCAGAGGCGCAGAGATGCAGAGAAACGCAGAGACAATCACGAGAACGCGCAGCAGGTACCGGCAATGCAATTCCTCTGCGAACCTCTGCGTCGCCGCGTCTCTGCGCCAGATTTCCACCCTTTTCAAACGGTTTCTTAGAATGGATCGGCCCTGCGTCAGCGACACGAGCGAACTACGCGGCAGGCGCCTGGCAGATTACTCAAGTGGCGCAAAATCCTTGCGGAAGACGAGAACGTCCTTCTGCACACGGAAGCCGGCAGATTCATAGAGCTTGAAGGCCTCGTCGCGGTAGTTGTCCGTTTCGACCAGGACGGACGTCGCCCCGTGCTGTACGAGGCGTCGCAGCCCCTCCAACAGGAGGGCGCGGCCGAGCCCCAATGCCCGAAAGTCCTCATGAACCCCGAGTGGCTCGACCTGCCCCACCGTCTCCCCATTCGGGAGCCGAGCCAGCCAGCAGATGCAGAAGCCGGCCAGCCGGCCGTCGGGCGCAACGGCGACCAGGTCCAGTTCCGCAACGTAACCCGGCTGGCTCAACGTGCGCGCCCGCCACTGCGCGGTCATGCTGGTGCTGTTGAAGACGGCCCGGTGCAGCGCGACGTAGGCATCCACCTCCACCGCGCCGGCCAGTGGGCGGATGCGAAAGCCGCCCGGCACGCTACGCTCGGGTGCAGTGGCGTCCGCGTCTAGTCGCATCGACACCTTCGTCCAGGAGTTCTCGCCGACATCGGCCTGCGAGGCAAAGCCCAACGACTCCAGCTCGTCGATGCGCTGCGTTTGCTCCGCAAACGCGTTGATGAACCAGATCGGCCGGCCATAGTCGGTCTCGAGCAGCCGGATGGCTCTGTCATCTGCCCACTGAATGATCTGCGTGTGCAGCGCGGCGCCGGCATTGCGGTCGAAGACATAGTCGATGGACCAGAACGGGGTCTGCATGGCTGCCCAGCCAACAAGACGATCGCGCTCGTCAACCCACAGGCCGATGCCATCCGGATTGTCCATTGCCCAGGAACTGAAACGGTAGGGTAGATCGACGACGTGCAGGGTCTCGTCCGACTCCTGCCGGGCCAGGACCACCATCGCCGGCAAATCGTCCGATCCCTTGAAGGCACGAAACCTTATCTGACCCACAAGTTCCTCCTCGTTCCGATGTCGGGTGAAGTTTTGCCACTCACGCGCTGTTGGTCATGAGCGGCGCCAGCGTACCGAACCGCCTGCTGATTATCAATCAAGACGGTTGGATGATCAACCAGCTTCTTCGCTTCAGTCCAGATAGCGAACGCCGGTCAGTTCCTCAGAGGCTTCCCAGAAGCGATTGAGCAGATCGGCATCCTGCAGGGCGTCGTTGCACTTCTGTTCGGCGGGATAGCCGCGCATGCGCAGAGTCTTTGGCCCGTAGAAGACGCCGCCCTTGGCATCCGGCGCAGTGGAACCGTAGAGTTGGGGCAACACGCCCATGTTGACATCCTGGGCCATGACCGGTGCAAGCAACCCGTAGAAGATTCGTTCGCTAAGAGGCGTGCCTGACTCCACCATGCTGGTGGTCTGTAGATTGGTCATCACAAAGCCGGGATGGGACGAGTTAGCGATGGTGCTGTGGCCGGCCGCCTGCAGCCGCCGGTTGAGCTCCGTGGCAAAGGCGGCGTTGGCGAGTTTGCTTTGGCCGTAGGCGGTCCAGCGCCCGTAGCTCTTCTCGCCCATCAGATCGTCGAGATTGATGGCGCCCATGAACGCGGCGCTACTGGAGGTGCTGTGGACGCGCGCCTTGGGTGTCGCCGTGATCACATCCAGCAGCAGGCCGGTCAACGCAAAGTGGGCCAGGTGATTGACGCCAAGTTGCATCTCGAAGCCGTCCTCGGTCAGCGCGCGGGGAATGGCCATCACCCCGGCGTTGTTGAGCAGGATGTCGAGCCGGTCGTACCTGGCCTTGAAGGCGTCGGCAAAGGCCCGCACCGAGGCCAGACTGGCGTTGTCCAGCGCCATCACATCCAGCCGGGCGGCGGGATTGACTGCCAGCACTTCGGCCCTGGCCTCTTCCGCCTTGCTCAAGTTGCGGCAGGCCATCACCACTGTTGCGCCCTTCGCCGCCAGGGCCTTGGTCGATTCCAGGCCCAGGCCGCTGTTGGCCCCGGTAATGATCACAATCTTGCCGGTCATGTCGGGAATGTCCTGCTTTGTCCATTTGTTGCTCATTGAATTCTTCTCCTTATTTGATTGAGCAGTCAGTCATATTTCGGCATAAAAAAAGCGGTCTATCTCGCCACCCCGCTCCACAACACATCTGAACTCAGGGCGATCAACCTGGCCAGTGCCATGTCTTTGAGCCCCTGTGCGGTTGCATAGCGCACGGTAGCATCCATCTCAGCCATCACCATGCTGTTGAAATAGTCCACGGACATCTCCTTGAAGATCCCCTGGTTGAAACCTTCCTGGATCAGCTCGTGCAGGAATGCCAATTCCTCGGCCTCGTAGTCAACTGCCTCAGCACCCAGTACGCCAGACAGGCTCAACTGCTGTTTGAGGTTGTAGCGCTCCGGAAAGCGCACACCCCAGTCGATGTTGCGATACCAGATGTGCTCCAGTCGGCTCTTGATGTCCGCACGCACCGGATAGTCGCGCTGAATATGTTGGAGCCATTCATGTTTCAGGTGCATGTAGACAGCGTCGATCAGCGCGTCCTTGGACGGGAAGTAGTTGAAGAGCGTCCCAGTAGCAACGCCGGCGTGTTTGGCAATGCTTGCCGTGGAGGTGTTCCAGAACCCTTCCCTGGCAAACAGGTCGATAGAGGCTTCCAGCAGTTGCTGTTTCTTGTCACTCATAGATGGGAGTCTACCCTAGAATGACTAATCAGTCAACCCCTATTCGGCCCGAATTCTCTTTGGATTTGAGACGAACCCTGCGATCGCGCATCCACCGATCGGTTGATTGCGGAATCGACCGGCAAGTTGGTTACTTTCTTTCGCCGCGCCGCTATCCTTGAGGCAGTCGATTGTTCTTGAAAGGAGAAACGAAGTGACTACCACCATCGAACCGACCGGCACACACGCCACAGGGGTCAAACTCAGCCGCCTGCTCTGGGTCAGCCCGCTGGCCATGCTGGCCGCCGCAGCCGCCAACCTGGCGCTCTACTTTGTCGCCGGACGCATAGCGCCGGAAGTCACGGCCTGGCCGGGCAGCGGACCTACGCAGGTGGTTGGCGCGACCGTCGTCTACCTGCTTGTCGGCACGCTCGTCTGCGCGGTGATTGGCCGGCTGGCATCGCGCCCGGCCCGCCCCT
The DNA here is from genome assembly GCA_020634815.1 of Caldilineaceae bacterium. Classification (GTDB taxonomy): domain Bacteria; phylum Chloroflexota; class Anaerolineae; order Caldilineales; family Caldilineaceae; genus Caldilinea. The sequence goes on from JACKBA010000043.1 coordinate 22,491, forward strand.
TCGTGATCGTGGCGAGCATTGGCCTGCTGCTCTCGCTGGCGCTGCCGATTTCGGTTGCATTTGGCTACGGCCCGCCCGGCACGTCGCCTGCAAGCCTTGCCACCGCCATCGCCCTGTGCCTGATGCACGTCGTCGCTTATGCCATCTTTGTGCCGCTCTTCGTCCGCCTGGTTTTGAACGGAGAAGAAGAGGGTTAGGGAGATTCTACCAATGCACGAGTTATTCTTTGTCCGCCTGTTTGCTTACTCGATCATCCCGCTGCTGCTGGCAAGCGCCCACCTGCTGCTTGATCGCCATGCACGCACACCGGCGCGGCGCATCGAACTCTTCACCGTCTACCTGCTGGCGATCAGCGTCGGCGCCAGCGGGCTGGGCGGCGCCTTCGGCCACCTCTTCCTGGCAGACGTGATCGCGGAGGGCGTCGGTTGGCCGGTTGACAGCCCCTTCCAGCTCGAGATGGGCTTTGCCAATCTGGCGCTTGGCATCCTGGGCATCATGGCCATCAGCCGGCGCGACGGCTTCCGCACGGCCACGATTGTGGCAGTCACCGTCGTGGGCGTAGGCGCCACCACGGTGCACCTGATGGACATTGCCGCCACCGGCAACTTGGCGCCCGGCAACACGGTGCAGAACCTGGGCAACCTGCTCGACCCCGTGCTCCTGATTGCGCTGGCGTGGCTGGCCCGCCGGCACCCCGCCGAAGCGGAAAGCCCCGCCGCCCTACGCTGGCACCGGCAGGTGGAAACGGTGGCAGGCATGGCCGCCGCCGGCGTCGGCATCGGCTTTGGCGTGGGCTTCGCCGCCGGTGCGCTGCTGCTCTGGACCGTGCTCGGCGTGCTGGCCGGCGTCGCATTTGGAGTCCTGTTAAACAGCCGCGCTTCGGATGCACACAAAGAGTTGATGCCGGCAGCCCGGTGAATGGCTTTGAGTTTGCAGGTGAGCCACGCTGCCATAAGACACCGAGTTTCTTGGAGAAACTCGGTGTCTCCGGAACATGCTGAGAAGGAGCACAAAGATGAGCACGCTTGGATGGATTCACACGATTTTTGGCCTGGTGGCGCTGCTGGCCGGAAGCGCTGTCCTGGCGACACGCAAGGGCACACGCGGTCACCGTACCCTGGGCTATCTCTACTTGACATCGATGCTTGGGCTGAATGGCACGGCGCTCTGTATCTACAACCTCTTCGGCCACTTCGGCCCCTTTCACTGGCTGGCAGCCAGCAGCCTGCTGACCCTGCTCGCCGGCATGGTCCCGGTCTTCACCCGCCGTCCCAGGGGGCGCTGGCTCGAACGCCACGCCATCTTCCTTGCCATCTCCTACATCGGCCTGGTGGCGGCGGCGGCCTCGGAGATCGTCACGCGCATCCCCGGCCTGGAGGCGAGCTTTGGCGCGGCGGTCGGCCTCACCAGCGCGCTGGTGATCGGTGTCGGCATGGTCCTGCTGGCGCGCACGCTGGGTCGGAGCATGCGCCGCATGCCGGCGCATTGGCAGAAAGGGGTCGATTGAAAAAGCCCACCACAAAGCCTCAAAGAGCACAAAGAGGCACGAAGGGATTCATGACTTGCTACGAAATGTATATACGTGCCGCGTGGTGTCGCTTTGCCCCAGAGTTACGCAGAGTCAGGGAGCAATTCATAGCTGGCTACGCGATGTTTCTTTGTGCCCCTTTGTGCCCTTGGCGGCTTCGTGGCAGATTTCTCCTTTCGGCCCGGTTGGCGACTTGTGCGGGGGTGGTATGATGGTGCACGAGGTGCAACACATGACGCTGAAAGACGAACGGCAGACAGATGCGTGGGAACAGTGGCAATGGCTGTGGAATGCCATCTTCTACGCGTCGGTGCTCGCCTCCTTTATCGTGGCGTGGCTGGGCGATGACCCGCCGGGCGCGCGCTGGCGCATGGGGTTGCTCACCGCCGCGTTGCTGCTGTGGCATGCCGTGGGAATGCGCCTGGCCCATCGCGGGCTGACCACGTGGGAGGAACGGCCGGGCGCGCGGCTGGCGGTCATGGTTGGCGATGTCGCCCTCTGGTTTCTGCTGGTGACGCTGTCGCCCGCCTACTACATCGCGCTCTTTGGCCTCTTCCTTATGGCCTTCCGCCACCTGCCCATGCGCTATGCGCTGATCGCCTGCGGGCTGCTCGTCGCGGCAACCGTCGTCGAGCAACTGGCCGGCGCGCCCCTTGCGCTGACCGACCCGGTGATCTGGCTCTTCCTGCTCATGGTGATGGTGAGCATCGTGCTCGGCTTCTGGATCTCGGCCATCATCGCGCAGAGCGCCCAGCGCCGCGCCCTGCTCGAGCAACTGCAAGCAACGCAGGCGGAGCTGGCGGAGGCGCGGCGCCACGAGGGCATCCTGGAGGAGCGGCAGCGGCTGGCACGCGAGATCCACGACACGCTGGCCCAGGGCTTCACGAGCATCGTCATGCACCTGGAAGCCGCCGAACAGGCGCTGGGCAGCGACCCCGCCGCGCTGCATCGCCACCTGGACCGGGCACGGTCGACGGCACGCGCCAGCCTGGCACAGGCCCGCCGCGTCATCCACGACCTGCGGCCCGAATTGCTGGAGCGGCAGTCGCTGCCCGAGGCGCTGGATCGCACCGCTGCCCGCTGGCAGGAAGATAACCAAATCTACATCACGGCGACGACGACCGGCACGCCCATCGTCCTGGCGCCGGAGATCGAGGTGACTTTGCTGCGCGCGACCCAGGAAGCGCTCGCCAACATCGCCAGGCACGCGCGGGCCAGCACCGTGCAGGTCACGCTCTCTTACATGGCGGACCTGGTCATGCTCGACATCCAGGACGATGGCGTGGGGCTGGAGGGCGCGCAGCCGGCGCCCCTGTCGGGCGGCTTTGGGCTGCACGCCATGCGCGAACGCGTCGCGGCGTGCAGCGGCACGCTGACGCTCGAAAGCGAGCCGGGCGACGGGATGACGGTGGTCATCGCCATCCCGCTAAACGCAGCAGATGAGCCACCGGCGCACGCGCCGCCGGCCGCGTGAGTTCCGATTGGACAGAAGCTACTCATGACAACGATTCGCATCTTGATTGCAGATGATCACCCGGTGGTGCGTGAGGGGCTGGCCGCGATGTTGGCGGGCCAGGCTGACTTTGCGGTCGTCGGTGTGGCGACGGATGGCGAGGAGGCCGTGCGGCTGCACGGCGAGTTGGCGCCCGACGTCACGCTGATGGACTTGCAGATGCCGGGGCTGGATGGCGCCGGCGCCATCGCGGCGATCCGGGCCACGTCGCCCGGCGCGCACATCCTGGTGCTCACCACCTACGATGCCGACGCCGACATCCTGCGCGCCATCGAGGCCGGCGCGACGGGCTATCTGCTCAAGGACAGCCCGCGCGAGGAACTCTTCCGCGCCATCCGCGGCGCGGCGGCCGGCGAATCGGTGCTGGCGCCTGCCGTGGCCTCGCGCCTGATGAAGCGCATGCGTGGCCCGGCCGAGGAAGCGCTGAGCGGCCGCGAGATCGAAGTCCTGCAATTGGTGGCGAAAGGCAGCAGCAACAAAGAGATCGGCAAGACGCTGCACATCAGCACGGCCACCGTCAAGACCCACCTGATCCACATCTACGCCAAGCTGGGTGTCGACGACCGTACCGCCGCCGTCACCGTCGCGCTCGAGCGGCGCATCATCACGCTGTAGACGCCTACGAATCGCCCACGCTGCACCGGCGCAACGACGTGATAATCTTCACAATCTTGACTTCGTTTGGTTTCCCCAGTAAGGTAGATGCTACGTTCTGCATCGACTCATTTCCCCGGCATGCCAGGCAACCGTACCCAGGCCGATCGCGCCGTCGGTTAGCCGGTTGAAACGTCAGGGCCGGACGCCAACGACCATCTTTGAAGTGTTGAGGATCAACCTATGGACAGCAGGCCAAATATCTTGGTGATTGTGACGGATCAGGAATATGCCCACCAGGCATTGCCGGCGGGGGTAGCGCTACGCAACCGGGATCGCATCCGATCCAGAGGGGTTACCTTCAATCATCATCAGGCGACAACAACGGTATGTACACCGTCGCGCTCGGTCATGTGGACCGGCCAGCACACTCCTTTCACCCGGATGTTCGATAACACGAACTTTGCCTGGATCGAAGATATGCGGGCCGATGCGGCCACGCTACCCACGATCGGCCATATGTTGCGCGAACTGGGATACTACACCGCCTATAAGGGCAAATGGCACGAATCCGAGTTTGCCGAGGGCAACACAAAGGACGCCATGGAACCCTTTGGCTTTGCCGACTTCCAGGAATGGGGGGATGCCTATGGCGCGCCGCTCGACGGGTTCACGAAGGATCCGCAGACTGCTGCCGACGCGGCCGGCTGGTTGGCCAACCGCGCGCCCGAGATTGCACAGTCACAGCCCTGGTACCTGGCCGTGAATTTCATCAACCCCCATGACATCATGTATTTCGACACCGATGCCGAGGAAATGGTCCAGGTGCGTGGGATGTTCCCCATTTTTGACGCGCCCGATACGCCGCTCTACCAGCAGCGCTGGCCCACGACGCTCCCTGCCTCATTCTTCGACGATCTGTCCGGCCAGCCGCCCGCGGTTCGCAACTACAAACTCTCGTGCGACAAAGGCTACGGTGAAATCCCGTTGGAGCGCCGGGATATGTGGCACAATCATGTCAACTACTACATCAACTGCATGATCGACGTAGACCGCCACATTGGCACGGTGCTGGATGCGCTGGAAGCGAGCGGACAGGCCGCCAATACCATCATCATTTTCACCTCGGATCATGGTGAGATGGCCGGCGCCCATCATCTACGCCAGAAGGGCAGCGTTGCCTTCAAGGAAACGCTGAATGTACCGCTCACGATTGTGGCCCCCCACCACTCGGGCGGCGTCAGGACTGACGCGGTGGGGTCGCATCTCGACCTGGTCCCGACGACGCTGGCTTTTGCCGGCATGTCTGAGCAAGAACGGAAGCAACGCTATCCCTTCCTCAAAGGACACGACCTGTCCGGTGTCGTCGCGCAGCCGGCGTCCGACGGGCCGCGCGGGAGCGCAACCGCGCCCGGCCGCGGCGCCCTGTACACCTATGACATGATCGCCACGATTGATGGAGAGTGGCTGGTGCGCAATGCCCCCATGATCATGGACGCCGCGGCCGAGGCGGCCAATCTCGAGTTCCGCCGTGGCACGGAGGAGTTTCTGGCCATCGTCCAGGAGATCGGCACGCCTGACCCGGAAAAGCGGGAGCTATTCCGCGGTCTTTTCGACGGGCGCTACAAGTTGGTTCGTTACTTTGGGTTGAGCCACTACAACTTGCCACAGACGGTGACAGAACTCCTGGCCAACAACGATGTGGCCCTCTACGACACGCACCTTGATCCTGAAGAGATGAACAATCTGGCTGACCCCAGCAACCCCGCCTATGACGAGGCGTTGCTCGCCGCGATGAACGCCAAGCTGACGGCGCTCATAGAGACCGAAATTGGAGAAGACCGCTCGCTGGTGGCACTGTCCAGCTAGTATCGCCGTGCGCGCCTGTCTTTGACGGCTACCTGCCTTCGTCCAGCCAGCGTAGCAGGTCGCCTGCCGCCGCTGCCAGTTCCGCCGTGAGCTGGACACGTTCGGCGGAGGAATAGAGCAGTCCAAATTGGCGCGCCCACACGGCGGCAACATCCATGCCGGATGGCGCGCGGCGGTCATCCTGACGCATAGCGAAGTGTTTGCGCAGCAGAGGGGCCGCCGCGCCATGCACAAAGCGCTCGTCGACGCCGCGGCTCTTCCAGGCGGGGTAGGTGCGGGTGAAGCGCTGCCACGCGCCGTGCAGCGCCTGTGCGTAGCGGGCCGCGCTGGCCTCATCGGTGGCGCGGTGAGTGTGGTCGCTCTGCGTGCGCGCCGAGCCCGGCAGCCACCACCCCGTCACCATTGTGCGAATTGTTGCGACACTCATTGTTGTTCTCCTCTCCGGTTCACTCTGCAAGAAGACTCGTTCGTGCCGCCAGTGTAGCGGCGCCGCGTCGCGGGAACGTCGCGGCGCGGTTGGGCGGTACGTCGCGCCATCGAGTGCGGGCGCGTACCGAGATATGGCTCGGCGATCCGGCGCGCAGTGCAGGAGAGGAGCGGCGACGCGTAGTAACGACTTCAGTCGTTCTGCGCAGGCGGGGAGCGGCTGAAGCCGCCACTACGGGTCTTGAGGCCGCTGGCGGAACGCAGCGGACGCGTGCCGAGTTGGGGCTCGGCGATCCGGCGCGCAGTCCGGATGGGGAGCGGGCTTACGGTGTGGCCGCGGACTCTATCACAGGCAGGAAGTAATAGTAGTCATAGAGACCAAACGGATGGGTGCAGATCAGCGCGGCGCAGGTCACAATGGGCGCGTCGGGATCAGTGATCGGCTCCTCGGCGCGCGCCGCGACATCATTTGCCAGCAGAAGCAATGAGACAATGGCAATGGCCGGCAGCACGCGGGCGCTGGTGGGGCGAACGCGAAGCACGGCGATGCGAATGGTCGGCCATGGCATCAGGCTCATGGTTGTCCTCCTCCGGCTTGACTCACCAGCTCTATTGGAGCGGACGATTCAGGGGGCGAAAATGTGCTCGAAGATGGAGGCCGATCTCTCCTGTTTCCTGAGCCACTACGCCTGCCAGGCACTCTACACCGAAGATGCGACCAGCACATCGGTACACGTACCTATTTTTCGTCTCGCCGGGGCAATGCGCCCAGATGTTGGGGTAGAAAGGTCGCCAATCAGGCGACGGCGGATGAGAGCGGAGCGTGATTGATGAGGAGATCGTCCACCAGATGCTCCAGGGGTTCGACGTGGTCTGCTGGTACGGACAGATCGGCTACGGCAAGCAGCGCAGCAAGCTGAGCGGCGCGCCCGCGCTGTTCCTGGCTGGCGTCGCGATGCATCTGCACGGCATGAAGGAGCGCAGCGGCGCGGGCGTGGGTGCGCTGCTGCACGGCCAGCGCGGCCAGCCCCAGCAGCGCGGCGATCATGGCCGGCGTCGAACGCACGCCGCGCGCCAGGCGAAGGGCGTCAAAGAACAGGAACTCGGCAGCATCGTCCTCCTGCCGCGCCAGCGCCGCCTCGCCCAGCCGGCTGAGCGACTGGCTGGCCTCCATGCGCGCGCCGATCTCGCGGTAAAGGGCCAGGCTGGCCTGGTAGAGCCGCTCGGCCTCGGCGTATTCGCCGCGACGGTAGGCGATGTCGCCCAGATTGCGCGAGGCGAAGGCGATGCCGCGGCGGTCGCCGATGGCGCGGTAGATGTCCATGCTCTCGCTGTAGAGGGCGTGCGCCTCGGCGTCGTTTCGTTCGATCTGCGCCAGCCGGCCCAGGTAGGAGAGCGAGTAGGTCATGCCCCACTGGTCGCCGATGCGCCGCTTGATGTCGAGCGCACGGCGGCACGCCTGGCGCGCAGTGGGCAGGTCGTCGGCGAGCAGCGCCACCTGTCCCTCGATGTTGAGCGCGGTGCTGAGCGCGTAATCGTCGCGATGGATGGTGGCCAGGCGCCGGGCTTCGGTGAGCATGGCATGCGCTTCGTCGACGCGCCCGAGGTGGCGAAAGAGCGCGCCCAGGTAGTTATAGTTGAAGATGGCCGGCATCTCTTCGCCGGCGAACACGAACGTGGTGAGGCTGCCTTGCAACAGCATCTCGCTCAGCGCGTAGTCGCCCAGGTGGAAGAGAAACCAGCCGCGACGCGCATCCAGTTGCGCCGTCAGCACGACGAGGTCGTGGCGACTGCCCGCTGGCGCGGCGGCAGCCCATGTCCTGGCCATCTCGGCGGCATGGCGAAAGGTCGTCTCACCTTCCAGAAACCAACTGCGCATATCATAGAAGTGAAAGAGCGCGGCCAGCGCCGGCCAGAGTGTGGCGACGCCGTGTTCCGCCGGTGCGTCCGTCTGCTGAAAGGTTCGCCGCACCGCTGCGCGCACGTTCTCGATATCGGCGGCGATGGCGCTCACGGCAGCCGCCTGGTCGCCCCCGCGCAACGCCGGGCGGTGACGGCCCAGCCATGCCAGAAACCATTCCAGGTGACGGCCGGCGATCAGCAGTTCCTCGTCGCCATCCAGTTGCTCGGCGGCAAACTGGCGCAGTACTTCTTGCAGCGCATAGCGCGTGACGCCCGGCGCGCCGCCGGCCGCGTCGATCCGGCGCAGCAGCGAGTGATCGACCAGCAGGGCAAGATCGGACAGGGTGGCGCCGGCCACATCCGCCGCAGCATTGCGCGTGCAGCCGTCGCGGAAGATGGCGAGCCGGCGCAGAACGCGCTGCTGGCCGGGCGTTAACTGCCGCCACGAGGCGTCGAAGACGGCGCGCAGACTGCGCCGGCGTCCGGACGCCTCCACGCGGCTGTCTTCGAGCAGATCGAGATCCTGGCGGATCTCCGCGGCAATCTCGGTGCACGACAGGAGGCGCACCCAGCCCGCGGCCAGTTCGATGGCCAGCGGCATGCCGTCGAGCAGGCGGCAGATATGGACGATCGCGACGCGCGCAGCGTCATCAACGCGAAAGTCCGGCGACGCAGCTTCAGCAGCCTCCACGAAGAGGTGCGTCGCGGCAAAGAGCGCCAATGGCTCCGTAGTCGATCGCGCCGACAGCGCCGCATCTTCTGCGGGCACGGCCAGCCCCTCGATGGGCACAACCCGCTCGCCCGCGACATTGAGCCGCACGCGCGAGGTGACGAGTGCCTTGAGTGAAGGCACCGTGTGCAGCAAGTGGAGCAGCGCAGGGGTGGCCGCGGTCAGATGCTCGAAGTTGTCGAACATGAGCAGCGTGGACTTGCCGGCGAGCATGGCGGAGACCTGCGCGATGGGCGGCGCGTTGGCGGCCAACGCCAGGTCGAGGGCCAGCGCAATCTGTTCGGCAAGCTGCTCGCCCACGGACTCCACCGGCTCCACCGGCGCAAGGTTGACGAAAAAGACGCCATCCGCAAAAGCGTCCTGTTGCGGCCACCCGGCGACAAAGGTGCGTGCCACTTCAGTCGCCAGCCGCGTCTTGCCGGCGCCACCCAGCCCGGCAATGGTGACCAGGCGCGCGTGCGGGGCCAGCAGCAGGCGGCGCACTTCGTCGACCTCCGCCTCGCGACCGAGAAAGGGCGTCAGGTCGGCGGGCAGGTTATGGCGCAGCGCGGGCGCCTGTTGCGCGGCCGGTCGCGGCGAAGGGGCAAAGTCGCCCGCGAGGATGCGCTCGTAGAGTTCGACCGTTTCGTCTTCGGGTTCGGCGCCGGCGTCCTCGGTCAGCAGACGGCGGCAGCTCTGGAAGAGATCGAGCGCCGCACTCTGCTGCCCGCTGGTTGCGAGCATCCACATGAGCCGGCGGTAGGTCTCCTCGTGTAGCGGCTCCAGTTGTAGCAGCCGGGTGGCGTAATCGATGGCGGGCAGGTACTCGTGGCGGTCGGCATGGTGGGCGATGAGTTCGGCGTGGGCGCCGATGGCGAGCAGGTGATAGTGTTCCCGCTCGCCGCGCGCCCACTCGTCGAAGGCATCAGCATCGTTGAGATGAAAGCCCTGCAGGAATTCGCCGCCATAGAGATCGACCGCAGCGGCCAGCGCACGCGCCCGCTCGGTCGGGTCGAGCGCCGGCTGTTGCGCGGTGCGCAGATACGCGGCAAAGGCCAGCACGTCAACCTCCTGCACGGCGTGCGGGTGCAGGGTCACCGCGGTGCGCGAAACATCCATGAAGGGTTTCAGCACATCAGGCAGATAGTAGAGGGTGCTGCGCAGGTTGGTCTTGGCCTGCGCGTCGCTCCACTCGCTCCAGAATAGCGTGGCCAGCGCCTCGCGCGCGTGCGACCGGTTCGTGGCAGCAAGGTAATAGACGAGCGCAGCGGCACGGCTCGAATGAAACTGGGTGACGGGCTGGCCATTGACCAGCACCGCGGGCGAACCAAACAGGCGAACGGTGATTGATGCAGACATAGTTGCAGTATCGGGCATGGCTCGAGGCCGGCGGCTATCCAAGGAGTATGCCGCAGATTCGGCGGACGCGCCAGCGCATGGCGAGCCGCGAGCGTCGCAGATCTCAATACTTCCGCGTGTGGCCGCACGCCGCAGTGCAGTACTGCCGGAAGGCAAGAGCGGCTGTAGCTGCCACGACCGGCCTTTGGCCGATTGCGCTATGCTTCAGGAGCGGAAGGCGGCAACGGGTGCCACGGCAGGCTCACGGTGAAGCGGCTGCCCTGGCCGGGCGCGCTTTCGACCGCGACGCTCCCGCCGTGCAAGTCGACGAGATGACGCACGATGGCCAGACCGATCCCCATGCCTTCATACTGGCGGGTGGTGCCCGTGTCCACTTGCGTGAATGGCTGAAAGAGCATGCGCCGGCGCGCCTCGTCGATGCCGATGCCCTCGTCCCAGACTGTGAAGCAGACAAGCTCGGCGGTGCGGTCGACGGTGACATCCAGACCAGTGGGACCGCCGCCGGGCGTAAACTTGATGGCGTTGTTGAGCAGGTTGAAGAGGATCTGGCGCAGCCGATAAGCATCGACGCGCACAGCCAGGTCCGGCGGATCAATGGTGTAGCGCGGGCGCGGGGCATCGGGGGGCATCATCGCGCCGACGATGCGCAGCGCGCTGCGGCAGACATCGTCCGCGCCGATTTCGGCTATGGCGAGTTCGATGGCGCCGGCCTCCAGCCGCGACAGGTCCAGCACGTCGCTGACGATCTCGGAGAGGCGCCCGCCGCCAGCCGCAATCATGCGGAGCGAGCGTTGCTGGCGCTCGGTGAGCGGGCCATAGACTTCTTCGAGCAGCGCCTCGCTCAGGCCCATGATGCTGTTCAGCGGCGTACGCAGTTCGTGGCTCATGACGGCAAGGAACTCGTCCTTGGCACGTGCGGCGGATTCGGCCACGTCCTTGGCCTGCACCAGTGCCTGCTCCGCCTCGCGCCGCGCCGTGATGTCGTTGACCGAGACGAAGACGGCCTGGTCATCGGCCAGCGAGACGGGCACGGCCGAGAGGAGCGCCCAGAAGACGCTATCGGCGGCAAGCAACTGCACCTCGCGGTCGGAAAGAGCCCCTTCCTCCAGCACCTGTGCGACGACGCGCTCGCAGTCGCCGGCATCGACAAAGAGTTCGGCCAGCGTCTTGCGGCCGATGGCGTCCGCGTCGATGGCGAAGAGGTCCAGCGCCCGGCGGTTCGCATACAGCAACGCGCCGTCGGCAGCGCTGGCGACGATGCTTGGGAAGGGTGCATTGTCAACCAACGTGCGATAGCGTTGTTCGCTTTGACGAACCGACTCTTCCATCCGCATGCGCTCGGTCGAGTCGCGCAGCGAAATGAGTTGGCCGGATGAGCCTGTCTTGCCGTTGCTCAGGGGCGTCCTTTGCACGTCGACCTGGCGCGGGACGCCGGGCCAGGCGATCACTAGGGTGTCTTGCGCGCCGGCGCTGAAGGTCTCCGTAACGGCGGGGGGCAGCAGGTTCTCGATACTGCGGCCAATCAGCGAACCGTCAGCGGTAAAGAAGGTGTAAGCGGCGGGGTTGGCGTCGACCACGCGGCCCTGCGCATCGGTGACGAGCAGGGCATCGGTAATATGCTCGAAGAGGGCCGTGCGCGCAACGGGCGCCAGGTCCAGCAGGTAGAAGCGGTACATGGCCCATGCCAGCAGCGTGCCGGTCACCGTAAACGCAAGGGGCGTCCAGTCAAAGCCTGGAAGGGGATTGGCGCCGGAGAGGTAGAGGACATTGGCCAGCCAGGGGATCGCCGCGGCGACGAGGACAATCACAACCTGGCGACGGTAGAGGTCCCGGTTCTTGACGGCAGCCCGCACCAGGATTACCGTGGCGGCGACGATCATGAGATAGAGATAGGCGGTAAAGATCCAGAAGAGCGGCCCGTGCACGTAGACCGACTCCGGGCCGAATGGCGACTCGATGAGCCGTACCTCGCGCCAGAAAAGGCGATGTGCGTCGTTCGTGGCGGCAGCGATCACGGCCAGGGCAGGGATCAGCCAAAGCCACAGCCATCGCCGGACCGGCAGCGCCGATGTTCGCTGTGTGTACAACATGCTGAAGATCAGGAAGAAGACGGGCAGTGCCTGGATGCCCAGATGGCTGATCTTGGAGAAGAGGATCTTGGTTGCCAGGTCGGGTGCCATGCTCTCGGCGGTTTCGGCCGCGCTCCACAACGCGGCGGCAAAGAGCAGGCCCGCCAGCGGCAAGGCGCCCGGCGCACGCCTGCGCATGGCAAAGATAGCGACCACGGCGGCCAGCAGTGCAGTATCCAGATAGACAAACGATACGGTCGTGAATGCCAAGTCCATCAGCGGCTCTCCTGGGGATAGCCATACACCTGTGGGCACATGGAAGTCCCTCGCATCACCCTTTCGCAGAGCCGCAGCAAGCAAGCCGGCCATGCAGCCGGCCATCGGTTCTGTTTCGATCCTGGCGGATGCTTTTGTGAATACTTTTCGCTCGCTTGACAAAGGTTCCAGCCAGGTATTACGATCTAATCATACCCTATTTTGGCGCAGGCACATCGTGGCAATGCAGCAAGCCGTCTAGGCTTTCTTGCCGACTGTGCCAAGATGCACCTGTCAACATCTTCCTCGGCCACGAACCGACACGGCGGCTGCTGCACTTCTTCAAACAGATTGACCGCGGCCCCATGTTGTCGGGGTCCAAAAAGGTGGATGATCGCCTGGACATCAGGATTCCCAATTTGCGTCACCCGATCCGGTAGATGTCGGATCGTCACCATCATCAGCCACAACTTACAGGATGTCTTCGCCACCTCTGATCGCATCATCGCATGCGCCGCGGCAAAAAGGTAGGCGACCTGCTGGCCAAGGATACTGACGGCGACGAGCTTGTCTCGCTGATGGTTGGCGCGGCCTGAACCATACTTGACCTGACGAAGTCCGCAGCGGCCGGCACGTGACGTGTGCCGGCCGCTGCGCGTCTGCTCCGCCTCCCACCTCGCGCTATTCTGAGTCTCTCCCCTCCTATGTTGCTCGGCCGCGTCCGTCACATTGGCCATTCTGCCAGTGCGGCGCGTGCGATAACCCAAAATTCCCTATTGACATTAGAACAAATGTTCTGTACCATTAGAACACAAATTCGACTTTGTCTTGAAATGAGGATTGCGTGCCGGGCAATGGGCTATCGAAGGCGTACGCTAGAGATGCAGGCAGATAGAATTGAGGCCGTCTTGCAGCGCCACCGCGTGCAGGCCCATGTCGACGGCGGGCTGGTCACGCCGCGCTTCGTGCGCTTCCGGCTGGTATCGGATGGGACGACGCGCGTGAACAAGATCACCGGCCTCGCCGACGAGATCGCCATGGAACTGGACAAGCGCGAGGCACGCGTCTACCGCGACGGCGCCGCCATCCAGATCGAAGTGCCGCGCGGCACGCCCGAGCCGGTGCGAATGCTCCCGCTTTGCGACCGGCTCAGCCTCATTCCGCCCGTGACGGCTGTGCTCGGCCTGGAACAGGACGGGACGCCGCTGCTCTTACGCCTGCCCGCGCCCGACGTGACCCATGTGCTCGTGGTGGGCACGACCGGCTCAGGGAAGACGGCGCTGGCACGCTCGCTGCTAGTGTCACTGGCCATGCACAACCGGCAGAGCCAGGTGCAACTCGTGCTCATCGACCCCAAGGGGCGCGGCTTCGGGCCAATTGCCAGGATGCCCCACACGCTGGGCAGCGTCGCCTCCACGCCGGAGCAGGCCATGGAACGGCTGCGCTGGCTCATCGGCGAGATGGAACGCCGCGATCGCGAGGGCATCAGCCGGCCGGCGCTCGTGGTCGGGATTGATGAACTCGCGGATTTGCTGATGACCGGCGGCGCGCCGGTCGAGGCCATGCTGACGCGGCTGAGCCAGCGCGGGCGCGAGGCGGGCATTCACCTGGTCGCCTGCACGCAGAAGCCGACCGCCGACGTGATCGGCGGTGCGATGAAGGCCAACTTCCCGGTGCGCCTAGTCGGCTCGGTGGCCAGCCGCGATGAAGCGCGCTACGCCACAGGCATCGCCGACAGCGGCGCCGAGAAACTGGAAGGCAAGGGGGATTTCCTGCTCGTCGCCAAGGGCGCCACGGTGCGCTTTCAGGCGGCGTGGCTTGGCCCCGAAGATTTCGATCGAGTGTGCCTGGTGCTACGGGATGGCATTCGTGGGCCGCGGTGTTGGTCCGGCAACCCGCCGCAGCCTGCGAATGTCGCACCACCTCAACTTCCGGTACAGGTCGACGAGCGACCGGCCGCCGGCGGATGGCTGCAATCACTCGGCCGCCGGCTCGTACACAACCGTTGACGGCAACGGGCTCTGCCCAGCCGGCCACTTCCCCCACCGACCACAATGACTATGCGTACTGAAAAGGAGAATCCATGCGCTTCTGGGGAATCATTTTGCTGGTGATGGCGGGCGTTTTCGCCTTTGTCGTCGGGTCACGGCTCAGCGCCGACGCCGTCGGCATGGCGATCGGCGTCCTCTTCGGCGTGCTGGCCGGCATTCCCACCGCCCTGCTGGTGCTTGCTTCGGGGCGTCGCCGCCGCGCCGAGGAAGAAGAGGAAGAAATGGACGACGGCTACGCGGGCCGCTATGGCCGGCGCGGCGCGCATCCCTATGGGGCATTCCCGCCCCAGGCGCCTGTCATCGTCTTTGCGCCGCCTGCCGCGCCGCCCCAGGGCCAGCCCGGCAACTATGTCTATGGCGGCCAGCCAAACGGCTATGGCGCGCCGCCGGCACTGCCCGGCCCCGGCCAACGCACGATCGACGGCGGCCGCGCCTTCAAGGTGGTCGGCGAGCAGGAGGAGTGGATTACCGAGTGGTAGTCCGGTCCCATCTAACCAGACACCGAGTTTCTTGGAGAAACTCGGTGTCTTTTTTGTGCGGTACGTAGCTGATGAGCGCCTAGAATGAAGTGTAGGCCTCGTAGCCGGCCTGGGGAATCTCGCTCTCCGGCGGCTGTTCGGCCAGGTGCGTGTCCAGGTTGAAGGTGAAGCCCTGCCCCAGGTTGTGGATCTGCGCGCCGGTCACGCTGAGCGCGGCGTTGTTGTCGCCCTCGGCGATGCTGCTGTACTCGATGCGCCAGCCGTCGACGACAAGCGCGTTGCCCGGCCCGAAGACCTCCAGCGTGCTGTTGGCGTAGAGAACGATGCCGGTGTTCGGGTCGAGCGCCACGCCGATGAGGAACGGATTGTAGGCGACGGCGGTCAGCAGGCGCGGCAGATGTGTGCGAAAGTGCGAACCGGCCTCCTCATCACAGTCGAGCGTGATGCGATTGACCAGCCCGAGCCCCGGAGCAAAGCGCACCAGCGCCCGGTGCAGCAGGGGGCCGGCTTCGACGGCCGTGTCGTGCACGATGATGTGTTGGCAGAGCACGGCGCCGCCCTGCCCCACGCCCGCCACCACGCGCCCGCGCGCATTGGCGCGCCGGATCGCCTGGGCAACGGGCGTGCCGCCCAACGTGGCGGCAAAACGCAGCGGGCTGCCGTCGGTGATCAGGATGCCGGTGGCGGCGTCTACCATGGCGACCAGCGCCGGATCGTGCGCGGACTGGCGGCTGGTGACGGGGAGAATCTCCACCGAATCGACCTCGTTCTCGGCGAACCACGTGCGCATGTGCTCGGCCTGAGCGCCGTCGGCCGAAGCCGCCGCCACGATGAGGACGCGCGCGCCATAGCTCCCGGCCTCGTCCCAGAAACTTTGCAGCATGCGCTCGGCGGCGCGTGCGTCGATCAAGGGGCCCATGAAGATGATGGGGCCGCGGGTGAATCCCGGTGGTACTTGGGCTGGCACAGTCTCTTCCTTCTACTCTTTCAGACGAACCGTTTGCATCAATTCCTGGAGCAACCCGTCCAGGCTGCCGGCCTCGACCGGCGACACAAGCGAAGAAATCACGAAGTTCTGCGCCGGCGGGTCGATCATGACGACTTGCACGCCGTTGAAGGCGCCGGCATCGGTCTCGATGGTATAGGTGACCTTGCCGGCAGGGAGACCATCCTGGCGCAGTTCGGTCGATACCTCCGTGACAATGTCCCCTACGCCGGGCGACTCGTTCAATTGCTTCTCCAGGTCGGCCACATATTGCTCGAGCGGCAGTTGATTCCATGGGAAGCTCATGATCGACAGCCGGACCGGCGACGTCACAAAGGTCGCGCCATCGCGCCAGGCCATCACCTGCGGCGTGACGTGCGGGGATTGCATGCCCGCATCCGACGGCCACTCGTCGACGACGTACTGCCAGCCCGCAGGGAATGTCATCTCCACCAGCGCGGCGCTGGCCGTGCCGCCCGGTGCTTCCGGCGTCGGAGCGACAGCGGGTGTGGGTATGGTCGTCGGTGTAGGCGGCGTTGCAGGCCCGCTGCCGACGAAGAGATAGATGCCGGCGCCCAGCAAGAGCAGCACGATGACAGCAACGATCCCCAAAGCCCAGCTACGCATGGTCAACTCCGCTTTCTGATGGCCCCGCCTACACGCGCGTCGACGGACACAAGTGGCGGATGACACAGCCGGCGCAATTCGGCTTGCGTGCATCACAGACACGGCGGCCGTGAAAGATTAACAAGTGCGACAGATCAATCCATTCATCCTGCGGCGTGATTGCCATGAGATCGCGTTCGATCTTTTCCGGATCGTCGTGCGTGGTCAGTGCCAGCCGC
Organism: Caldilineaceae bacterium; assembly: GCA_020634815.1. GTDB lineage: Bacteria > Chloroflexota > Anaerolineae > Caldilineales > Caldilineaceae > Caldilinea. Next base: position 39,075 of record JACKBA010000043.1, read on the forward strand.
TGCGACAGCCGCTTGACGTGCGTGTCGACGACGACGCCGTCGGCAATGTGATAGGCAGTGCCCAGCACGACGTTGGCCGTCTTGCGCGCCACGCCGGGCAGCGTCAGCAGATCGGCCATATTGTCGGGCACCTGCCCGTCGTACTCGGCGACGATGCGGCGGCTCGCCTCCTGCACGTTCTTGGCCTTGTTGCGATAGAAGCCGGTCGAGCGCACGATCTCTTCGAGTTCTGCGCGATCGGCGCCGGCCAGCGCCTGTGCGTCGGGATAGCGTTCAAAGAGCACCGGCGTGACCTTGTTGACCCGCTCGTCGGTGCACTGCGCCGAAAGAATGGTGGCGACGAGCAATTCCAGCGCGTTGCGATGGTCGAGCGCGCAGGTGGCGTCGGGATGTTCGGCATGGAGCAGGCGCACGATCTCGCCGATGCGGTCGGCGGCCGGCGCGCCGGCAGTCAGTTCTGTGGTCATGGCAAACTCGTCACGAGAAAATGGGCTGGGCGCGCACGCGATAGTCGGAGTCGTCGATGCGCTGCCACGGGTAATGGATGAAATCCTCGGTGATCTGCACGTAGTAGTCCGGCGTGTCCTCGGGGAAGAAGCTGCTGGCCTGTTTCCAGTGCAACACGGCCAGTTCGGGATAACCGCCGGCAATCTCGATGCGCCCCTTGACGGCCATGATCGTCCGTCCCTGGTGCCACAAGTTGTCGACGACGAGGATCTTGCGGTCGCGCAGGCGGTCGTCGGCCGGGAACTGGACGAAGCGCGGCCAACTCAACGTCGTGCGCTGGCTCGGGTTCTCCGGGAAGAGCACGGCCGCGGTCAGCACTTCCTTCATCTTCAGCGCCTCGGCGATCATGCCGCCGGGGATGATGCCGCCGCGCGTGATGGAGAGGATGGCGTCATAGGGCGTGTTGAGCTTGAAGATCAACTGGCTGACCAGTTCTTCCAGCTCAGTCCAGGAAAGGTAGACATGTTTCATAGGTCAATGACTCCGGGTCATGGGCATTGTGGCCGCTCTGGCCCAAACGCCTGTCCGTCTGTGCTCGGCCGGCGCTGCGGTCTGCGCCGCACCGCCAGAATCATGGCATATCGGGTGCTGCCGTCCATTGCACGGCGGCCAACCCAAATCGGCTGGCTTCGTGCAGCGCTGTCGTTACGAAGCGATTTTCCCCCGAAACGACCGGAATGGCAACCTCGGCGACCGGCAGGAAGACATACGGCGGCGCGCTCACGCGGATGCGATAGTCGCCCGGCGCCACATTCCACAGACGGACGTCGCCGCGCATGTCGGAGGAGGCAATGTCGATGACGTTGTCGGCGGTGTCGATCAACTCGACGGTGAGGGCTCCGTAGCCGACGTTGCCGGCAATCCAGCCCGCGCCGCCGGGCATGACGCGCACGAGCACCGGGTCGTGGTCGCTGGCGTGACGCACGTCATCGACCGCCGGCGCCGCCAGCGCAGGCAACTCGGCGTTGACGCGCACCGGCATCACTTCGGCGACGCTCGCAGCCAGCGCCGGCGTCGCCAGCATGTGGTCGAGCACCTGGCTGGCGCCGTTGAAGATGTAGGTGTAGCGATCGAGCGGGCGCAGCCGATCGTAGAGATGCACCAGGTCGGGTGCGGGCTGCGTGGCCAGCGCGGCCAGCGGCGCGCTGCCGAGGTAGTCGTTGAGATCGCCCAACACCACCACCGCCGCGTTCGGGTCGGCATCGAGGCGCTCCTGCACGATGCGCGCGACATGCTCGGCCTGCGCCAGCCGCCGCGGCGCGTTGACGCTCTCGTCGCCCGACTTGCTCTTCCAGTGGTTGTCGATGATCGTGAGCAGGTAGGGGTCGCCCCACGCGCCCGTTACCGCCAGGTCCACGACGAGCGGCGGCCGGTTGAAGAGCGGATACTGGCCCACAGGGCACGCGCCTGTATCGGGCACGTCGTAGGTGCGCGGCGAGCAGCCCTGGCGCAGCGCGGCGTCGCGCACCTGCACGCGGTCGCTGCGCGTGAGCACGGCATTGGTCAGCGGGAAGGCGGGATCGCCGCTCTGCGGGCCGGGCAGCGCCGTGGCCGTGTAGGCAAGGCCGAAGTCGGCGCGCAGGGCTGCCGCCAGCGCTTCGGCATCGGCGGGGCGGCCCGTCTCCTGCAGGCCGATGACCGTGCAGCCGCCAAGTTGCTCGGCGATGGTCCGGGCGCGGCGGCGCACTTCGGCGGCATAGCGCGCGTCGTCCGCAATCTGGTCGCTGCCCTGCCCCAGCCCCTTGAGATTGAAGGTGCAGAGGGTGAAGTCGCCTTCGCCCGCCGGTGCCGCCTGCGCCAACCCCACGTCGGCGGCGCCATCGCCAGGCGTTACCGCGGCCGAGCCCGGCAGCGGGATGAACTGGTACTTGCCGAAGTTGTAGTCGAGCACGGCGGGCGCACCGCCGGCGACGCTCACGACATCGCCGCGGCGAACATCAGGCAGCTCCGCGCCCAGCGCCCCGCTCAGATAGAGCAGGTGGTCGATCTCGGCCGGCTCGTCGAAGAAGACGCGACCGTCACTCACGTAGGGCTGGAAGCGGCGCGGCACGACGGCAATCTCGACATCGCCGCTGTCAAAGCGCTTCGTCGGGCCGTGCACCACGGCATCGAACGCCGGCAGCGTCACCAGCATCCCCTCGTAGGGCTCGTAGAGTTCCGCCGGATCCTGGCCGAAGCGCGGCAGCGGCAGCGTGACGGCCGGCACGCTCGCCCCTCCGCACGCGCTCGACGGCTCGATTTCGCGTGCGCGGGAGAGTTCGGTCTTGTCGTAGAACTCGTCGATCAGCGCGCCGCGCACCAGGACGCACGTGCCCGGCGTCACCGCGGGCCGCTGGCGCGTATAGACGTAGATGCCGTCGCTGGTCTCGCTGTTCCCGTCGCCACTGGGGTCTTGCAAGTGGAAGCCCTGCGGTCCGACACCCGTCACCAGGCCGACTGCGTCGACATAGCGGCCGCGCAACGGGCTGGACGCGCCGTCGCCTTGCAGCACGTAAATCGGGATCGGGTCGACGGATTGGCCGGTTGCGCCGCGCGGCAGCATGGCCAGGAGAAACGCCGGCAGCATGACCGCCAGCAGCACTCGCACATGGGATTGACTCGTCACACTGTTCCGCCTGTTTCGGGATTGTCTGCGTGTTCCGTCATTCTACTGTGCGCTGCCATGCAAGACAAACCACCTCTGCGCGAGCAGGAGAATTTGCGAGGGGTGAGGGGTGAGGGGTGAGGGGTGAGGGGTGAGGGGTGAGGGGTGAGGAAGAATTGTCAATGGGTAATGGTCAACGGTCAATTGTCAATGGAGGAGCGGCGAGGAAGCACCACTCAGCACGTTTGACGCTTGGCGCTTGACGCTAGACTCATCACGCACCACACATCACGCATCACGCATTACGCATCACGCTTGGCGCTTGACGCTAGACTCATCACGCACCACACATCACGCATCACGCATTACGCATCACGTTTGACGTTTGACGCTTGACTCATCACGCATCACTCATCACGCATCACGCATTACGCATCACGTTTGCCATCATCCACGGCGCCCCACCGGCACGGCCGCGCCACCGGACCCGCGGGACGCCGGCACACGTTTTCACAGTAGCGTCTGTGATATGATCCCGACAGGGATGATCAAAATGCGTAGTTGAGGGAACAGATGAGTCGAGTCACGAACTTTCGCCTGGGAAGCATTGCCGCAGTGCTCCTGCTGCTTGCCACGAGCCTGCTGAATCCGCCGGCCGCACGGGCCCAGGAGGATGCGGCGGGAGCGCCGGCGAGCTACATGCTGGAACTGGCGGCGCCACCGGCGGCCGCCGTCTATGCCGGGCTGACGAGCGGCGACCAGGTGAACGCAGCGGCCGCCACGGCCGCGACGCAGCGCCATCTCGCCGCCATCGACGCGGCACAGCAGGCCACGACGGCGCTCCTGGCCCAGCACGGCGTGCCGGTGCTCTACCGCACGCAGCGCGTCTACAACGGCATCGCCGTGCGTGCGCGGCCCGAACAGATCGCCGAACTGGCTGCCCTGCCCGGCGTTGCGGCCATCCGCCGCATCATCCCGGCGCAGCCCGACAACGCAACGAGTGTGCCCTATCTCGACGCGCCACTGCTGTGGGAAGGGCTGGACGGTGCGACGCCCGCGCGCGGCGAAGGCATGCGCATCGCCGTCATCGATACGGGCATCGACTATCTGCATGCCGACTTTGGCGGACCGGCCACCGGCGCGGCCTATGCCGCCAACGACCCCACCATCATCGGCGACGTGCCCGGCTTTCCCGGCATCAAGATTGCGGGTGGCTACGACTTCGCCGGCGACCGCTACAACGCCGACCCCGACGCGCGCGCCTACAACCCCATTCCGCAGCCCGACCCGGACCCCATGGATTGCTACGGCCACGGCACGCATGTGGCGGGGACGGCCGCCGGCTTCGGCGTGACGGGCGATTCGGCAGCGTACAACGGCCCCTACAGCGCGTCGGCCAACCTGGGTGCGCTGCGCATTGGCCCCGGCGTCGCCCCGCTGGCCGAACTCTACGCGCTCAAGATCTTCGGCTGCGCGGGCAGCTCGGACCTGGTGCCGCTGGCCATGGAGTGGGCCGTAGACCCCGACGGCGACGGCGACTTCGCCGACCGCGTCGACGTCATCAACCTGTCGCTGGGGTCACCCTACGGCGAACTCTACGACCCGACCACGATTGCGGCCGACAATGCGGCGCAACTTGGCGTCATCGTCGTGGCATCGGCCGGCAACTCGGGCGACGACTTCTTCGTCGTGGGCAGCCCGTCCAACGCCGATCGCGCCATCAGCGTTGCGGCCATCCAGCACGGACAGGTGACGCTGGCCGACGGCGAAATGCAGCGCGTGGAGTATGCCGCCGGCTTCTCCTCGCGCGGCCCGCGTGCCGGCGATACCGGGCTCAAGCCGGACCTGGCCGCGCCGGGCGTGGGCATCGTCTCGGCGTCCAGCCTCTCCGGCAGCGGCGCACGCACGCTTTCCGGCACCTCCATGGCCGCACCGCACGTCGCCGGCGTCATGGCGCTACTGCGCGAGCTCCACCCGGATTGGACGGTCGAGGAATTGAAGGCGCTGGCCATGAACACGGCCTACCCGCTGGTGCGCGCCGGTCAGGAGCTGACCTCGACGCTCTACGCGCCGGGGCGGGTCGGCGCGGGCCGCATCGACCCGCTGATGGCGGTGAAGAGCGATAGCGTCGCCTACAACGCACAGGTACCCGGCCGCGTTTCATTGCCCTTTGGCGCGCTGGATGTCCTCGATTCCTTCACGGCGGCGCAGAATGTGCGCATCGCCAACAAGGGCACCATGACGCGCACCTTCGAGGCAAGCTACTATGCCGTGACCGACCTGGCCGGCGTGACGGTGACGGTGCCGGCCGCGCCGATCGTGCTGCCCGCGGCCACACAGAGCGATATCCCGGTGCTGCTGGCGGTGAACGCCGGCGAATTGCGACGCCAGCCCGACCCGGCGCTGGGTGTCTATCCCGTTTACGGGCGCCACTGGCTTGACGAGGAGAGCGGCCACGTGCTGCTGTGGCCGCAGGGGACAAACTGGCAGGCGACGCTCACCGGGGACAGCGCAGTCCCGGCAGCAACATCGGGCGCAAGCGGCAGTGCGGCCTTCGGCTACTCCCCGGCCGCTGCCCAGCTTGCCTATACGGTGACGATCACCGACATTGCGCCGGCAGGCGTGCTGACCATCACCCTCGGTGCGGGCCGGCCCGGCGACGAACTCGCCCCGCTCTACACGCTCTACAGCGCGGCGGACGGTCCCCTGCCGGCGACGATTAGCGGGACGGTGACATTCGACCCGGCGCACGAGTTGCTGCTGGCGGCCGGCGGGCTTGCCGTCAACGTGGCCACGGCAGCCTGGCCGGCGGGCGAAGTGCGCGGCCAGCTTGACGTGCAGACGCCCGTGCTGCACTTGCCGCTGCACGCCGCGCCGCGGGCCGTCTCCGCCATGCATGCCGACCGGCAGCGCATCGACTTCGGCAGCGATGCCGCGACGACGCCCACCTTTGCGTTGACCGGCCAGCCGCTGGCGCCCGGCACGGCGCCCACACCGACCGTGGCGCTGGCGAGTCTCTTCCAACTGGAGTGGCAGAGCGCCAACACGCGGCCGCCGGGCCTGCCGGAAAAGGTGCCCGATACCTTTGACAGCGCCGACATCAGCCATGTCGGGATCGCGACAGACCTTCCTTCCGAGTCATTTGCGTCGGCCATGCTTTATTTCGCCATCGCCACACACGCGCCGTGGTCGTCGCCCAACACGGTGCGCTTCGACATCTACCTCGATGTGAACGGCGACGGCATCGACGACTATCGCCTCTTCAACAGCAACCGCGACGGCTATCTCAATGAGTTCCTCGGCAGCGACAGCTTTGTAGCGGCGCTGAAGAATCTGCGCACGGGCATGGTGCTGGCGCTGGAACCGATCAATGCGCTGCCCGTTGCCGAAGGCGACAGCCGCCCCTACCTGAGCCGCGTCCTCGTGCTGCCCGTGCGCGTGGAGGCGCTGCAACTTCCCCCCATGCAGACGACGATCGCCTATCGCATCGAGAGTTATCATCTCTACCTGGGCGACCAGCCGGCGCAGATCATCGATGAACTCGGCACGCGACACCTAGACCTGGCACACCCGGCGCTGGATCTGCTCGACGGCAAGGCCGGTGCGCCGACGGTCGCGGATCAACCGGGGCGCACCTTCTCGGCAGAACTCGATTTGCTGGGGTATGGGACGGCGCGGCCGGGCGGGGTGCTCATCCTGCACCATCACAACGCGCCCGAGGCGCAGGTCGACGTGGTGGCACTCGACTATCGCTGGCCCGCGACGCTGTACCTGCCGCAGCTCGTCCGTTGAGCCGGGGGTGAGCGTTTGAAACCCCGCCGCAAAGACGCAAAGTGCACGAAGGGGCACGAAGAAATCAAAGAAGGGATGGGTCTGGGACTTCTTGGTGCCGCTACGTGTCGAAGAGGCTGGATGCAAAGCCCGCTACAAAGACGCAAAGAGCACAAAGGGGCACGAAGGGAATTGTAGCAAGATGCTACCAGGCTCTTCTTGGTGCCCCTTTGTGTTCTTCGTGACTTCGTGGCAGCGTTTCTTCCTCAGGCGTCGTAGAGGATGCGCCCGCAGCTTGGGCAGTAGACGGGGTCGCCCTCTTCGATGCGCGCCGAGCTGACGACGCCGGTGGGCAGCGAGACGTTGCAGGCGCCGCACGTGCCATTTTTCACGGAGGCGACGGCTACGCCGGCTTTGCGCGTGCCAAGCTGCTCGTAGAGTTCCACGGCCGGCGCGCCCAGCCGATCGACAACCGGCTGGCGCTGCTGCTTGAGCTGGGCGTAGATACGCTTGAGCTTGTTCTCTTCCTGGGTGAGTTCTTCCTGTCCCGCCTGCCAGGTGCGCTCCACCTCGGCCAGGGCGGCCTGCTCGCGTGCCAGGCGGGCGGTGACCTCCTCGCCGCGCTGAAAGGCCGTCATCGCCGCCTCCTCGGCGCCGGCGCGCTGCCGCTTGAGCGCCTCGATGGACGCTTGCAGCGATTCCAATTCCTTGGGGTTGCGCACCGTGCCGCTCATGAGCCGCTGCTCCGCATCGTGGATGCGCTCGACCAGTTGTTCGCTGAGCAGTTCGGCATCGAGCTCGGCGGCGCGCAGGTGCTCCTGTTCGGCCTGCGTGGCCGCGGCCGCTGCCCGCGCCGCTTTGAGTTCGTCCGACTCCCCCTGCTGCTGGCGAATCTGCGCCACGCGGCGCCGCACCTTGAGCATGTTGGTGTCGAGTTTCTGGAGTTCGTAGAGCTTGGCGATATCCACGGCAGCGGCCTTTCGTGACCGGGGCTGCGCGCCGTCGGGTTGCGAGTCACCCGAGGCAGACAGCCGGGAGATTGGATTGGAAGTGCGCGGCAGGAGAGCGCCACGGATTGGATTATATCACCGGCGCAACCAGGCGAAAAGAGCGGCGGATCGCACGAATGTGCCCCGAAGCGGCGCGGTCAGCCCCGGCCTGCGTCGCCAACACTCGGGGACGCACCGGAGCACACACATCCCATCCCCAGCGATCCGCCCAAATTGGTTCGAGCGCGGCCGGCAGTGTATACTCACTCGTTATGAACGGAGGGGAACTGAACCTCTCCGAGGTGAAGCATGATGCGTAATGCGTGATACGTAATGCGTGATGATTGATGCGTACTGCGTGACGCATGACGTTTGACTCGTTACGTTTGACGTTTGACTCGCGACGACTCACGCATCACGAATTACGCATTACCAATCACGCATTACGAATTACGCATTAACGACAACCGGTCATTCATTTATGTCAAAATACCCATCCAACCGCGGCAGTGAGAGTTTCATGGAGTTTGCGCTCATGATCATCCTGCTCGCCATCGTCATGCTGGCCATCCTGCTGATCGTCGGCGACAGCGTGCGTGAGTTCTTCAACGACATCGGCATTCGCTGGTCGCTCTTTGGCGGCGAAGGAATCCTGCTGCCGATTCACCTGACGTGGCTGGGATGAGCACGCAGGCCATGCGCGTTGCCTCGCCTCCCGCCGGTGCGACGTCGCTGCGCAGCCGCGTGCGGACCATGCTCGCGGCCGGCGTCGACCTGCTCTTCCCGCCGGCGTGCGCCACCTGCGGCAAAGGCGGCAACCGAATCTGCCCGTCGTGCGCCCAGTTGGTGACGCCCGTACCCGATACCATCTGCATGCAGTGCGGCCGCGTCCAGGCGACGCGGCGGGCCACCTGCCCGCAGTGCCAGGCGGCCGGGCCGTCGCCGCTGCACCGCGTGCGCGCCGCCGCCCTCCACACGACGCCCCTGCGCGAGTGGATTCACCTGCTCAAGTACGAAGATCGCCCGGATCTGGCGCCCGACCTGGCGCGCTATCTGGCTGCCGCGCTCGCCCTGCCCGACTGGGACGGCGTGCGCCAGAGCATTGACGCGGTCGTGCCGGTACCGCTGCACGCCCAGCGCCGCCGCGAGCGCGGCTACAACCAGTCCGAACTGCTGGCCGCCGCATTGTGCCGCCGCTCTGGTCTGGCGCTGGCGCCCGACCTGCTCGAACGGCAGAAGGAGACGCGCGCCCAGGTCGGTCTTGGCGCGCTGGAACGGCAGGCCAACGTGGCCGGCGCATTTGCGGCGCGACCCGCCGCGGCCGGCCGCCACGTCCTGCTGATCGACGACGTCTACACGACGGGCGCCACGTTGCGTGCGTGCGCCCAGGCACTCCATGAAGCAGGGGCAACCCAAGTCTCGGCGCTGACCCTTGCCCTGCCCGACCACCACGAGGCCGCATGAAAACAGGCACCTTTACCGTACCCACCGACCTTTTGACCCGCATCAAGGCGGCGCAGAATATCCTCTGCATCAGCCATGTCAACGCCGATGGCGACGCCTACGGCAGCGTGCTCGGCATGGTGTGGATGCTGCGCAGCCTGGGCAAGCGCGCCACCGCGGCCATGCCCGACCCGGTACTGCCCGACTTCGGCTTTTTGCCCGGCGCCGGCGAGATCGTCGGTCCCGACGACACGGCCGACGACTACGACCTGATCATCTGTCTGGACATGTCGAGCGCCGACCGCATGGGCGCGGTCTACGATGAACCGCGCTTCGGCGCCATCCCGCTCGTGGTCATCGATCACCACATCACCAACACCAATTTCGGCGTGGCCAACTGGGTGGAGCCGCGCTGTGCGGCCACGGCACAGATGCTCGTCGTGCTCAGCGGCCCGCTGGGGATCGAGGTCGATACGCGGCTGGCGCAATGCCTGCTGACCGGCATCGTCACCGACACCCTTTGCTTCCGCACCAGCAACACCACGCCGGAGGTGCTCGAGGCGGCCATGTGCATGCAGCGCGCCGGCGCCGACCTCTCCGACATCGTGCGCCAGACGCTGAACCGCATGCCCTTCAGCACCCTGCACCTGTGGTCACGTGTGCTGGCCGACGCGCACCTCGACCAGGGCGTCACGTGGGTGACGGTGAGCCAGGCGCAACTGCGCCAGGCCGGCCACGAAGGCGACGATTCCCGGCTGAACAGCATACTCTCGTCGATCAACGAGGCCGACATGAGTGCCATCTTCACCGAGAAACTAGGGGCAAACGGCAGCCCGGCGGTAGAATGTAGCTTCAGGGCCAAGCCCGGCTTCAACGTCGGCGAGCTGGCCTTCCAGCTTGGCGGCGGCGGCCATGCACCGGCCAGCGGCTGCACGATCGCCGGCACGCTGGACGACGTGGTGGGGAGTGTCGTGCCCATGCTGGTCGCCGAACGCCGGCGCCAACTGGCACACACCGGCGCCACGCCGCAGCACTGATCTTCAGTAGTTCACGATTTGTAATGACGGCTTCAGCCGTTCCGGAGGAAGCCAACGACTGAAGTCGTTACTACGGCAGATCACGACTTGTAGTGACGGCTTCAGCCGTTCCGGAGGAAGCCAACGACTGAAGTCGTTACAATGGCAATCACGATTTGTAGTGACGGCTCCGCCGTTCCGGAGGAAGCCAACGACTGAAGTCGTTACTACGGCAGATCACGACTTGTAGTGACGGCTTCAGCCGTTCCGGAGGAAGCCAACGACTGAAGTCGTTACTACGGCAATCACGATTTGTAGTGACGGCTTCAGCCGTTCCGGAGGAAGCCAACGACTGAAGTCGTTACTACGGCAGATCACGATTTGTAGTGACGGCTTCAGCCGTTCCGGAGGAAGCCAACGACTGAAGTCGTTACTACGGTAGACTCACGATTTGTAGTGACGGCTTCAGCCGTTCCGAGGAAGCCAACGACTGAAGTCGTTACTACGGCAGATCACGATTTGTAGTGACGGCTTCAGCCGTTCTGGAGGAAGCCAACGACTGAAGTCGTCACTACGGCGAGAATCTGAACTACCGATCCTGCGATCCGAAACGGAGCAACACGCGCGTGCCTGCTCGTGAAGTACAGCTTGACGGCCTGCTGGTCGTCGATAAGCCCGGCCACAGCGGCCTGGAACCGATCGAACGCGAGAGCGCCGTCGACCTGACCTCCCTACCGGTTGACGCACCCACTTCCTCTCGCCCCTACCTGCTCTCCAGCCACGACGTGGTGGCACGTGTGCGCCGCTGGAGCGGGCAGCGCCGCATCGGCCACACGGGCACGCTCGACCCCATGGCCAGCGGCCTGCTGTTGCTCTGCCTGGGCAGCGCCACGCGCCTGGTCGAATACTACCAGCACCAGCGCAAGGGCTACCTGGCCGAGATCGTCCTGGGCGCGGCCACCGACACCGACGACGCAGCCGGCACCGTCGTGGAACGCCTGCCCGTGCCCGCGCTCGACGGCGCGACCATCGACGCGGCGTTGGACACGTTGCGCGGCACCGTCCAGCAGCGCGCGCCGGCCTATTCGGCCATCAAGCAGGGCGGCGAGACGCTCTACGCGCGGGCGCGCCGCGGCGAGGCGGTCGAGGCGCCAATGCGCACGGTGGCCTTCTACGCCATCGACCTGGTCGCCTTCGACGCGCCCGACCGGCTGACCGTGCGCGTGGCGTGCACGGCCGGCGCCTACATCCGCAGCCTGGCGCGCGATCTCGGTCTGGCGCTGGGCACCGTTGCCCACCTGGGCATGTTGCGCCGCGAGGCCATCGGCAGCTTCACCCTGGAACAGGCGCACACGCTGGAAGCCATCGAGGCGCAGTGTGCGACGGGCGATTTGGCCGATTGGCTGCTGCCGCCCGGCGCGGGACTGCCGCTGCCCGCGCACACGTTGAACCAGGACGAACTGCGGCGCATGGGCTTCGGGCAGATCGTGCTGCTGGCCGGCGACGGGTGCGGCGGCGAGTCCATGCTCGCTGCGGCCTACGACGAACAAGGACAATTCGCCGGCATCATCCGCCGGCTCGACGCGGCCCAGGACGGTGAATCGTGGGCATGGAAAGCCGAGAAATGGCTGCGATAACTTCATCCCGAGAGCCAAGGGTGCGCGGCATGCACACCATCGACGACGTGCGCAAGCTGCACGCCGCCGGCCCAACCGTTCTTACCATCGGCAACTTCGACGGCATCCATCGCGGCCACCAGGCGCTGTTGCGGCGCATGGTCAGCCTGGCGCAGGCGCTCTCGCAAGCCGGCGACGCCACGGCGCAGACGGCGATGCTCACCTTCGACCCGCACCCGCTGAGCGTGCTGCGTCCCGACCAGCCGCACTTCCTGCTGACGACGCCGGCCGAACGGCTGGAGCTTGCCGCGGCGTGCGGCATCGACCTGGGCATCGTCCAGCCCTTCAACCTCGAGACGGCGCAACTCTCGCCGCGCGCCTTCATGGAGCTGATGGTGCGCCACCTGGGGCTGGCCGTGCTCGTCGTCGGGCCGGACTTCGCCCTGGGACGCAACCGCTCCGGCGACATCGCCGCGCTGCGCGAGCTTGGCGCCGAGATGGGCTTCAGCGTCGAGGTGATCGAGCCGGTCGAAACGGGGCAGCACCCCGTGCGCAGCAGCCGCGTGCGCGAACTCCTGCGCACTGGCAGCGTCGACGATGCGGCCACCGTGTTGGGGCGCGCCTACCGCGTGGCGGGGCCGGTCGTGCTGGGCGACCAGCGCGGGCGCCAGGTGGGCATCCCCACGGCCAACGTGCACGTGCCGGCCAACAAGCTGCTGCCGGCGGACGGCGTCTACGCCACGCGCACAATCATCACGACCTTCGACCGCGTCTACCGCTTCAACAGCGCCACCAACGTGGGCGTGCGGCCAACGGTCGACGGCGTGCACCGGCGCGTCGAGACGCACATTCTGGATTTCCCGCCACCGGGTCAGGTGGACAATCTCTATGGCCGCACGATTGCCGTGGATTTTCTGTTCCGGCTGCGCGGCGAAAAACGCTTTGCCAACGTCGGCGAACTGGTTGACCAGATTCATGCCGACATTGCTCAGGCGCGCATCCTGCTTGCCTCGCCGCTGACTCGTTCCAGCGGCGACCTGCCGGCCGAGGAATAACGGCCGCAGCGGACGGCCCGCCATTCCGGCGGCCGCCGTGCAAGCAGACGCACGTCGAAGGATTTTAGGGAATTGGTGCTCATGGTTACTCGATTGCGTGTTTTTGGTCTGGTCGTCGTTGCGCTGGTGTTGATCGCCGGCTGTGCCCGTCCCGCCGTGCCGGATTTCATTGCCTACCCCGTTCTCGACGGCGGGCCCAACCCGCCCATTCTCGACCCCAATCTGCGCGGCCTGCCCAATCGCAACATCCAGTTGATCAGCGACCTGCCAGGGCTACAGGCGTGCCTGGATGGCGGCGCCTCGGCCTATGGCGTCACGCTGCAAACGACCAACGTGCGCAGCGATGCCACGGTCGACGCGTGCCGGCTGGGCAAGAT
>JACKBA010000044.1 GCA_020634815.1 Caldilineaceae bacterium
GATTGCTGGTTGCTGATGGTTGATGAAACGCGGCAACTGACTGAAGAGAATGGCCAATGGTCAACAGTCAATGGCTAATTGTCAATGTTCACCGCTCGGCGTCTAGGTGCGCCGGTCATCAGCAATTGACAATCTGCAATTCATCCATCAATAATTCGCCTTTGCTCGTCTCCCATTGAATGTTGACCGGAGAATCACATACGAATTGCTAATGGGTGGAATTGCAGATTGCAGATTGCTGATGGATTTCCGTTGACCATTGACCGTTGACCGTTATCTTCTTTCAGCCCGCGGCCACGGCCTCGTTGAAAATCTCAAGCGCGGCGTCGATCTGCTCCGCGCTCACCACCAGCGGCGGGATCCAGCGGATGACGTTGCCATAGGTGCCGCAGGTAAGCAGCAGCAGGTTGCGCTGCAAGCACGCCTTCTGCACGCGGCTGGCGCTAGCAGCATCGGGAGCGCCGTCCGGCCCGGTGAACTCCACGCCGACCATGAGCCCCAGCCCGCGCACATCGCCGATGACGGGGTGCTCGGCCTGGATCTCGCGCAGCCCGGCCATGAGCCGTTCGCCCTGCATCGCGGCATTCTCCACCAGCTTCTCGTCGCGGATCGTGTCGATCGTCGCGCAGGCGGCCGCCGCAGCCACGGCATTGCCGCCGCCGTAGGTGCCGCCGTGCGTGCCGGCCTTCCAGTGCGCCATCAATTCAGCCCGAGCGCCAATCGCGGAGATGGGCATGCCGCTGCCCAGCCCCTTGGCCATGACCAGGATATCGGGCACGACGCCGGCATGGTCCATGGCGAAGAACTTGCCCGTGCGGCCAAAGCCGGTCTGCACTTCGTCGGCGATGAGCAGAATGCCGTGCTCGTCGCACAACGCACGCAGCGCCTGCAAGTAGCCCGCCGGCGCCGGCACGTAACCGCCCTCGCCCAGTACCGGCTCGATGATGATGGCGGCGGTCTCGTCGGGCGCGCTCTGGCTGTGCAGCAACTGGTCGAGCTGGCGCAGGCAAAAGGCGGTCGTCTCCTCGTCGTTCCAGCCGTAGTAGTAGCTGTAGGGGAAGGGCGCCACAAAAATCGCGCCCGGCAGCGGCTGGTAGTTGTAGCGATAGATGTACTTCGACGTGGTCATCGCCATGGCCTGGTGCGTGCGGCCGTGAAAGCTGCCCTGCATGACGATGACGTTCTTGCGTTGCGTCGCCATGCGCGCCAGCTTGACCGACGCCTCGACCGCCTCGGCGCCGCTGTTGGAAAAGAAGAACTGGTCGATGGCTGCGGGCGTGACTTCGTTCAGCCGTTCGGCCAGCGCCAGCGCGGTGGGCGGGATGACGATGTTCATCTGGCCGAAGATCAGGTTCGCCGCCTGATCCTGGATTGCCTTGACGATGCGCGGGTGGCAATGGCCGGTGTTGGTGACGCCAATGCCCGACGTGAAGTCGGTGTAGCGGGCGCCGGCGGCGTCATAGAGATAGATGCCCTCGGCGCGCGCCGGCTGTACCTGCGTCATGTGTGTCCAGACCGGCGCCAGGAGGTCGATTGCGTTGCCCATGAACCATCTCCGCGGTTGAGTGAGGTGCGCTTGATTCTGCGAGACAGTATACCGCACACCGGGCAAAGTTGCCTGATACGCAAAAACGTTCCGCGCGTTTCGTGCAATCTGGCGCAACCGGCCAAGCTGCGGCACAATCTAGCCATGAGCACCCAATTCCAGAGCACCCAATCGTTCGCACCGGCCGATGTCATCGACTTTGGCGCCGGCCATCCGGGCGCCGCGCTGCTGCCGCGCACGCTCATGCAGGCCGCGGCGGCGCAGCGCCTGGGCGAGGACGATGCGTCGCTGCTCCAGTACGGGCTGGAACAGGGCGACGGCTACTTCCGGCATGTGCTGGCCGGCTTTCTCAGCCGCCGCTATGCCGTTCCGGTCAGCATGGATGGGCTGTTTGTCACCTCCGGCGCGTCGCAGGCGCTGGACCTGATCTGCACGCTCTACACGCAGCCGGGCGATGTCGTCTTCGTGGAGGAGCCGACCTACTTCCTGGCGCTGCGCATCTTTGCCGACCACCGTCTGCGCGTGCGGCCCATCGCCACCGATGGCAGCGGGCTGGGCATCGACGCGCTGGAGACGGCGCTGGCAGAAGAACGGCCGGCCCTGCTCTACACCATCCCCACGCACCAGAATCCGGCCGGCTTCACCCTGCCGCTGGAACGCCGGCAGCGCCTGGTAGACCTGAGCATGCAACACGGATTCCTGATCATCGCCGACGAAGTCTATCACCTGCTCTCCTACGGCGAGGCGCCGCCCGCACCGCTAGCGGCCTTTGCGGAGCGCGGCACGGTGCTCGGCCTGGGATCATTCTCCAAGGTCCTGGCGCCGGGGCTGCGGCTGGGCTGGGTGCAGGCCGCGCCGCAGCACATGGAGCGTCTTTACACCGCCGGCCTGCTCGATAGCGGTGGCGGGCTCAACCCCTTCACCTCGGCGCTGGTGCGCGTGGTGGTAGGCGAGGGCTGGCAGGACAGCTACCTGGACATGCTGCACGCAACCTACCGCCGGCGCATCACCGCGCTGCACGCCGCGCTGGAGGAGCACCTGGGTGGGCTGGCGCACTATGCCGTGCCCGACGGCGGCTATTTCTTCTGGCTGCGCCTGCCCGAGCACATGGATGGCGAGACGCTGGCCGCACGCGCGCCGACATTCAAAGTCGGCTTCCGGCCTGGGCAGCGTTTTTCCGGGCAGCAGGGATTGCGCAACTACATCCGGCTGAGCTTTGCCTACTACGAGGACGCCGACCTCGCCGAAGGCGCGCGCCGCCTGCGCGCGCTCATCGAGTCCGTCTACCCATGAGTACCTCGGTCACCGCTACGCAACAAGCGACGCTGGACGCACTGATCAGCACGCTAGGCAGCGACGGCGTTCTACCCGCCAGCGAAGTCGCCCAGCGCCAGAGCAGTTGGATCGACCCGGCGCCGTTGCAGGCACTGACCCTGCTGCGCCCGCGCACGACCGCCGAGGTCGCCGCCGCGCTGGCGATCTGCCACGCCGCACACCAGCCGGTCATTGTCTATGGCGGCGGCACGAACCTGGTGCGCGCCACGGAGAGCACGCCGGGCGACATCCTGCTCTCGCTGGAACGCATGGCCGGGATTATCGACATTGACGCGGCGAACCGCACCATGACCGTGCAGGCCGGCGCACCCTTGCAGCGCGTGCAGGAGGCTGCGGCCGCCGCCGATCTCTTCTTCCCGCTGGACCTTGCGGCGCGCGGCTCGGCTACCATCGGCGGTTGCATCGCCATGAACGCGGGCGGCGTGCGCGTGCTGCGCTACGGCGTCATGCGCGAGCTGGTGCTGGGGCTGGAAGCGGTGCGCGCCGAGGGCACCGTCCTGGCCGGCCTCAACCACATGCTCAAGAACAACGCCGGCTATGATCTCAAACAGCTCTTCATCGGCAGCGAAGGCACGCTGGGCGTCGTTACGCAGGCGGTGCTACGCCTCTTTCCGGCCCCGCGCACGACGTCAACGGCACTGCTCGGCATGGACGAGTTTGCACAGGTTGTGGAGTTGCTGCACCTGTTGCAACGCGACCTGGGCGGCGCGCTGGCCACTTTCGAGGTGATGTGGAACGATTACTACCGGCTGACCACGACGCCGCCCGCGCCGGCGCGCCCGCCGCTGAGCCAGGAGTACGCCTACTACGTGCTGGTGGAGACCCTCGGCGGCGACGAGCAGAACGACCGGCGCCACTTCGAGCGCGCGCTGGATCACGCCGCGCACAACGGTCTCTTCGACGACGCCGTGGTCGCCGGCAGCGAGCGCCAGCGCGCCGAACTCTGGCGGGTGCGCGAGGACTCCGAGCAGATCGAACACCAGCATCACCTGGCCTTTGGCTATGATGTGAGCCTGCCAATCGGTGAGATGGAGGAGTACGTAGCCGATGTCCTGTCCGGCATCGGGTTGCACTTCGGCGCGGACGCGCGCTGCTGGGTGTACGGCCACCTGGGCGACGGCAACCTGCACATCAACGTGTGGGCGCCGCAGCTAGAGCCGGGGGACGCCGGCCGCGTGGCCGCCATCGTCTACGGCCCGCTGCGCCTGGCGCGCGGCAGCATTTCCGCCGAGCACGGCATTGGCCTCGACAAGAAGGCCTATCTGGCGCTGAGCCGCACGCCGGAGGAGATCGCCACCATGCGGCTGCTCAAGCGCACGCTCGACCCGCACAACATACTCAACCCCGGCAAACTCTTTGACCTGGAGGAGACGACCTCGCCATGAGTGACGCACCGATCGTCATCGTTCCCTATCGCAGCTTTGGCACGCCCGACACGCTCTTTGTCAAGGGCCGCGTGCTGCACGACAAGCCCGTCGCCACGGCCGAGGCCGAGCGCTCGGCGTGGAGCAATCTGCGCGATGCATTGCGCCGCATTGACTCGGATGAGGTGCCCGGCGCGCGCGTCGGCATCCACTTCGACGACCAGGAGTGGGAGACCGTGGCCGACAGCGAAGGGTACTTCACCCACGAACTGCCGCTTGCCGCACCGGTGGCAAAGACCGATGCCTGGCATGCCGTGCACCTGCACCTGCTGGAGCCGGCGCTGGGCCAGCCGCAGCCTTTTGCCGAGGCGCAGGTGCTCGTGCCGCCGCCCACGGCCCGCTACGGCGTCATCAGCGACATCGACGACACGATCCTGGAGACGCACGCCACCAGCCTGCTGCGTTCGGCGCTGGTCACGTTGCTGGAGAACGCCGCCACGCGCACGCCCTTCCCCGGCGTCGCCGCGCTCTATCAGGCGTTGCAGGCCGGCGCCAACGGCAATGGCCGCAATCCCATCTTCTACGTGTCGAGCAGCCCGTGGAATTTGTACGATTTCCTCGTGGAGTTCATGGAGATCAACGGCATCCCGGCCGGGCCGATCTTTCTGCGCGACTACGGGCTGAGCACGATCACCAGCGCGTTGAGCCACCAGGTCAAGCTCGAGCCCATGCGCTGGGTGCTGGATACCTACCCGGATCTGTCGTTTGTGCTCATGGGCGACAGCGGCCAGCGCGACCCGGAGTTGTACAGCCAGTTGCTCCAGGCGTACCCGGATCGCATCAAGGCAATTTACATCCGCGACGTGAGCGGCGACAAACGCGACGCGACCGTCGATGCGCTGGCCGACGAAGCGGCGGTGCTGGGCGTGCCCATGATCCGCGCCGCGGATTCCGCCGTCATGGCCGCAAGCGCTGCCGAGTTGGGGCTGGTGACGCCGGCCGCCATCGACGCCGTACGCAGCGCCAGCGAGGAGCAGCCCGCGCCATGACCAACCACGTCCTCATCCTCTCCGCTCGCGCCGCCGACTATGCACGCCTGCTCGCTGAAAGCGAATTGCCGGAGTGCGTTCTGCACGCCGCCACCAACGCAGGTGACGCTGGGGAGTGGCCGGCGCGCTGTCCCATCGTGCTGGCCGACCCGCCGTTGATCCGCCCGCTGCTGCCGGAGTTGACGGCGCTGCGCTGGTTGCAGGCGACCTACGCCGGTGTGGAAACGCTCACCGGGCCGGGGTTACGCCGCGACTACCTGCTGACCAACGCGCGCGGCGCGTTTGGCGACCTCATGGCCGAGTATGTCATGGGCTACCTGATCATGCACGAGCGGCTGGGATGGCAGCGCTTCCTGGCGCAGCGCGAAGGTCGCTGGGACGCAACGTGGCCGGGTCGCGTGCGCGGCAAGACCATGGGTCTGGTGGGCGTCGGCTCCATCGGCGCCGAGATTGCGCGGGCGGCAAAGTGCTTCGGTCTGCGCACGCTGGGCTACACGCGCGCCAGCGAAGGATGCGCGGCCATCGACGGGTACTTTCACGGCGGCGACCTGGCGGCCATGGCGACGCAGTGCGACTACCTGGTGTGCAGCCTGCCCAACACCGACGCCAGCCGCGGTCTGGTCGACGCGGCGGTGCTGGCCGCGCTGCCGCCGCACGCCGTGCTGGTCAACGTCGGCCGCGGCAGCACGGTGGACGAGGGGGCGCTGGTCGCCGCGCTGCAAGGCGGCCGGCTGGCTGGGGCCGTGCTCGACGTCTTCGCCACCGAGCCGCTGCCACAGGAGAGTCCGCTGTGGTCGCTGCCCAACGTGCTTGTCACCAGCCACACCTCGGCACTCAGCTATCCCGAGGACATCGCCCCGATCTTTGCTGACAACTACCGCCGCTTCGTTGCGGGCGAGACGCTGCGCCACGTCGTGGATTTTGAGCAGGGCTATTGAGGAGTCTCTACCACAATGGCTCGAAGGGCACAAAGGGGCACGAAGAGAACTGGAGCGTTGGCAGGTTGGCGTCAACAACTTCTGAGCCATCGATTCAGGGTTCAGAAAACATCGGGCGGAAGCGAGTCGCTTCCGCCCGATCAATTGGTGTGAAGAGGACGTTACTTCATGGCGGACGGCAGGAAGAGCGAGTAGCCGAAGTCGTAGTAGCGCGGGATGATGGGGCCGCCCTTCTTGTCCTGGTCGAACATCTGCACGTACCAGTAGTAGCGGCCCGTGGTCATGTTCTTGACCGTGGTGTAACTGGTGCTCATCGTCGACACGGTCGTTGCGCTGGTAAAGGCCGGGTTGTCGGCGTAGCTCACGCTGTAGTAGGCCGCGCCCGGCAGTGGATCCCACATGAAGGTGGGCACGGTGCCCGCCGTGCCGCCCTGGCTGGGAAAAACGAGATTCGGCGCGAGATACTGCTTGGCGAACCACTGTGTCGGGCTGTAGGGACCGTCGGTGCTGTTGGCATCGTAGAGTGCGACGCGCCAGTACCAGATACCGTCGGAGAGGCTCTTGCCCTTGACCGGCGTGTAGGTATTGGCCGGCGTCTTGATGTCGATGAACGGGCTCCCGAAGGTCGGGTCGTCGTCGACCTGCAGGTGGTAGCGCGGCGTGGCCAGGCGTGGCGTGGTCGTCGGTGTGAGGACGACGCTCCACTGGAAGGTCGGCTGGCCGGTGACGGTCATGCCCTGGCTGGGGTTGATGGGCGAAGGGCTGACCGACGCCTTCTGGAAGGACATGGTCGGCGTCCACTGGCCGTAGACCGAAGCCGATCGGCGCATGGCGAGCCGCCAGTAGTACTGCGTGCCGGGCAGGAGCGCAAGGCTGGTCGACAATTCCTGCGGCGTATAGCTGGTGCCGTCGAGCGCCTGGTTGACGATCGGCGAGCTGAAGTTGGCATCATTGTCGATCTGCAGCGTGTAGCCCGAGGCGCCTTCGACGCGATCCCACAGAAAAGTGGGCGTCATGAAGACCTCGGCGCCGGTGGAGAGTTGCGGGTTGCCCGGCAGGCGGCTGCTGAGCTTGAAGCGCATGGCGGGGGACCAGGGGCCGTATGTATAGGCGCCCTGGGTGTCGATCTTTTCGTGCCGTATCCTCACACGCCAGTAATAGGATTCGTTGTTTTCCCAAGCGGATTCGGACTGTGCCGTTGCCGAGAGCAAGCCAAACACCGGCGCTATGAGTGATTCATAGGTATCCCACGTCTCAACGACATCTGAGAATTGCGGGTCGCGCGCGATCTGCACCTGGTAGCCGTCGACGGTGTCGTAGTAGGGCATCCGCCAGCGCAACGGCGGCATCTGATGGAGTGTGATGGGATTGTCGAGCGGCGTATCGAATGGGTATTGCGGTGTCACCATGTTTGAGACAAAGACTGGATTGTCGAAGAGGGCAGGTACACCGTAATACTGTCCTTGTGGCGGAATGGTGTCGTGAGCGCCGTCGCCGGTCGTACCATCAGTGCTGAACACGGTGATGGCAAAGCTGCCGACAGAGTTGTCGCTGGCTGCATCCAAGGCGCTGTACGGGATGAGCGCATGCACGGCAGATGGATCCGAGTCATACCAGACCTGGCCGCCGATACTGGCCAGCGTCTGCGCCGGCTGCCAGCCGCTGCCATTCCAGCGGTGATAGCTCGTCGTACCGCTCGAGACCGAATCGCCGGTGCGCGAAACAAAGATGGCATACTCTGGACGATGATACGGATCGGTTGTGATGGGCCTGCCACCTGGATCAGTGGCAGCACCCGAGTTATAGGCGTGGTCGGCATCGACATAGATGCCATATTGCAGCGAGCCGGAGATTCCGCCAGGAACGGACACGGCGATCAGCCAGCCAAAGTCCACCGCCGTCTGGTGCACCATGACGTGTAATTCGTCCAAATCATAGTCATCGCCCGTTGCACTGGCGCTTTCGCCAACCAGCGTCACGTCCGGCAAGTAAGATGCTGTAGTCGAAAGGATATTGGTTGGCGGGACGAATTCGTAGGGATTGCTCCACACGATATTCGTGGAGAGATTGAACCGGCGAGCAGATGACCAGTCACCGATCGGAGCATTTGCTGCACTTTCGGCACGGGCGCGCCACCAATAGGTGCCGGACGCCATCTTCGTCGACTGGCCTTGCCACGGCACATAGAACACAAACTGCGGGCGCTTCTCGTCGACTATCTGCGAGAAGTCGGGTGTACGGCTGACCTGCACACGGTAGTGATCCGCGCCGCTGACCGGCTGCCAACCCAAGACCGGCGGGGCGATGACACTCTCCATGCCATCGCGCGGAAACATGGGCGTTACAGTCGCTGTGGCCGGAAACTGCTCGAGTGAACCATCGTACCGCATGCGCCAGATCACGTCCACGCCCAATTGAACAATCCCACGGTATGCCTGAATGCGCCAGTAGAGCAGCATGCCGTCAGTAAGACCCGTCATGGGTTGCTCCAGGGTCGGGGCGGCTGCCAGACCTGTCGTCTGCATCGAGAAGTTCGGCGACGCAAAGTTCGGATCATCATCCACGGTCAGCACATAGCGCTCCGCTTCAACCAACATCGCGGCCGTTCCCTCGAGCAGATGTGCCGTATCCCAGATAAAGAGAGGGTGCGCGATTGTGTTATCCTCGTGCACCGGCATGTTTGACGAGTCGGGAGTGTGATAGAAAAGCGGATAAATGGGCTCGGGCGATGTTTCCATCGAAAAACGGAACGACCACTTCTCACTCCATGGCGTGTAATTGCCACGCGCATCGACCGCTCGCACCTGCCAAAAGTAGTCTCGGCCATAGATGATGTTCACCCAGGGCCCAGGGTAGGTGTATGTATTGGCATTGTAGAGCATCTCCTCCGCAATCTTCTTGTCGCCGTCCGTAATCTGAACCTGATAGCGCTCTGCACCGGGCACCGGCTCCCAGGAGAAGAATGGATAAGAAACGTTGATACGATTGTTTGCAGGAGTCTGCAGCTTGGGAGCAATATTCCACTTTGCGCGGAAGCGTCGCACTTCGCTGTAGGACGTACTGAAGTCATCGGTGTTGCGCGCCTTGACGCGCCAGAAGTACTCGTTGTCGTTGCTGAGCGCATTGATCGGGGTAAAATCCGTATTGCGTGTTACGTAGGATGTCACCGAAGTGCCAAAGCTCAGATCGGTGCTGATGTCGATCTGATAGTCCTTGGCGCCCTCCACGGCTGTCCAAGAAAAACGCGGCACGAAGCGCAATTCTGGCGTCAAACCACCAACCAGCGCCGGCGGCTCGATCAACTGCGGCGGCGCGTTCCAGGCGAACTGGAAGGTGGCAATCTCACCGGCTGTCCCGTTGACGCGATTGGCCGAGTTGGTGAAGTAGGCAAAGGGCGTCACCCGCCAGTAGTAGGTATTGGCCGCAAAGCGTTCCGACGGCGTGTGGTGCGGCTTGACCGTCTCCGCGCTGTAGACGACGTTGCCAAACTGCTGGTCGGTGGCGATCTCCAGCTTGTAGCCGGCCGCTCCCGTCGAAGGCGTCCACGAGAAATCCTCGGCAGGGAAGGCGGAACGCGTCACACCGCCGACGGGCGAAATCGGCGTCGGGCGATTATCCTCGTCGTTGCTCCAGTTCTTGTTGAAGGAAAAGGCTTCCGAATAGGCGCTCCACTCGGTAGTCTTATTCTTGGCGCCAGCCTTCACACGCCAGTAGTAGGAGCCGTCCTGGTAGACGTCGGTGGGCGTATAGTCCATGCCGTAGGTGTCGGTTTCCTTGATGACGGTGGCAAAACCGGGCGAGTCGCTGATTTGGATGTGGTAGATCGTGGCGCCGGCGGCCGGCAGCCAGCGCAGAGTGGGCATGCCCAGGGGCGGATAGTTGGTGGCAGTCACATCCGCGCCGTCGGTTGGCGATGCGAGTGTGGGCGGCTCCGGCGCGGCGTCCGGCACGGCGGCCGAACCCTCCTGCGCGGCGACCGGTGACGGCAAGTAGAACGCAAGCGCCAGCACAATGAGCGCCAGGAGCAAAGCACGCGTCTTTCGGTGGTAAAGCCAGTACCTCGGTGACATGACACTATCCTTTCATGGAGATAATCGATCCTCCCACCATCTTAGTCCAGAAAATAGTGCTACACCTCGGACATTCGTCGCGGCTTCACCGCAGCATCCTGCTGAATTTTGCTACAAAGAAAAGACCCCCAGGCAGTTGCCCGGGGGTCGTTCGATAGGGTTCAACGATTGGATATCAGGACTCGAGTCCGGCCAGCTTTCGCGCCTGGGCGATCCAACTCTCGTAGTTCGGCTGGACAGCGGAGCGCGCCTGGCACATTTCGGCCAGTTGCTCGGGCGTTGCCGCGGCCAGGGCGGCGTAGGTGCGGATGCCGGCATCGTACAGGCGCTGCTCGTACACCTTCCCGATCCCCTTGATCGGTTCGAAATCGTCGACGCCGGAACCGGTCCACAGGTAGCCATCGGTGCCGCTCTCGGCGGCAAGCTGCGCAGCAGCCTTGCGAATACCGGCCAGATCGACCGTCATATCCTGCATCTTCTCGAATTTCAGGATCGTGCGCAGTTGCTCGTCGTCCAGCCCGGCCACCTCCCAGAAGGTGCCGATGCCGGCGTTGTAGAGCCGCTGCTCGAAGACGGTGCCGATGCCGGGGATCTCCGCCAGATCCTGCGGCTCATCGAGCATGGCCGGCACGACGCGCGCCGTCGCGGCGCGGTTGGCGAAATCGATTTTGGCGGCGGGCAGTTTTTCCAGGCCGCGCGCGGCAGTTGCGAGCGCCGGGGCTTTGGCCTGCCAGGCCGTCTCGGCATGAAAGCGGCGGCGCAGATCATCCAGTTCGGCGCTGCTTGCCGAGAGGCGCTCTTGCAGCGCAGCGTGGCCGGCGGCCAGGTCGTCCGCCACGGCGTCCTCTAGCGTTGATGCGCTGCGCTGCGCAAAGCCGGCGGCGCTGGCAGTCGCCTCGGCCAACTGGCGCTTGAGTTCCTCCAGTTCGGCCACCTGTGCAGCGACGGTAGCGCGCAGCGCGTCGACTTCGCCGGTCCGTTCGCCGGCGGGTGCAGGCGTGGCGGCCAGCGTGCTCATGCGCCGTTCCATGGAAGTAATACGCATTTGCGCCGCGTCGAGCGCGCCGCTCTTTTGTTTGTAGAGCACCGCCAGGGTCGCGGCAAGGCTTGAGACCATCCCAAAGAACAGAAGTCCAACTGCTTTTCTCATGTTCGGGCTCCTTTGGAAACGGGGTGCTTTGGTTCGCTGGGCGTGCCGCTTCGCCACTGGAAAACCGGGGCCCCAGCTTGGGATCCCGGTTTCTCAGGGCATTCATCATTTCACACGGCGCTGCGTCGTTGCGACGGAACCGCTACTCGCCACCGGCCGGCTGCACCAGCGCTCGGGCCTGGTCGATCCAGCTCTGGTAGTCCGGCTGCGATGGCTTCTTCGCCTTGACGATACCCGCCAACTGCTCGGGCGTCGCCGCGGCCAGCGCCTTATACGTGCGGATGCCGCCGTCATAGAGGCGCTGCTCGAAGGTCTTGCCGATCCCGTTGATGGGCTCGAAGTCGTCCGGCGCCTCGCCATCCCACAACATACCGACCGTGCCAGTCTCCTCGGCCAGCCTGCGCGCGTCGGCGCGAATTGCGTCCAGGTCGATACTCAGCATCTGCAGTTCGTTGATCTCGAGGATATTCTTCAGGTCGTCGTCGCTGCACACGGCCAGTTCCCAGAAGCTGCCGATTCCGGCGTTGTAGAGCCGCTGCTCGTAGGTTCTGCCGATGCCCTTGACGTCGGCCAGGTCCTGTGGCGCCGAAACCAGGTGCGGCATGGAACCGGCCGCTGCCGAAGAATTGGCCGCAGCCAGCTTGGTGTCCGACATGAGCGACAGGCTCTGGCCGAGGTCGACGATGGCCGGCGCCCGTTGCTGCCAGGCGGTTGATTCCGCGTACTCGCCGCGTGCCTGCTCCAGTTGCGCCTGGCTGTCGGCCAGTTGCGCTTCGAGCGCGGTCTTGTCAGCGGTAAGCGCCTCGATCTGGGCGTTCAACTCGTCGGCGCTGGCAGCACTATCGCTTGTCGTAGCTTCGAGTGCTTCCTTGGCCGCCGTGACATCGGCCAACTGCTGGCGCAGGTCATCAGCCTCGGTCTGGGCGTCGCGCAGGGCTTGCTTCTGCTTGCGTGCCGCTGCCGCCAGCGCAGCCGTGCCGCCTGCCGCAACGCCGACCTTGGCCAGCCGCAGATCCGCCTCGTCTTCGGCGCCATCGTCGGCCGCTTCGAGCGCCGACGCCAGTTCGTTCATTCCGCCGTCAAGTTCGCTCAGCCGCTCGCTGTTGGCCTCGATCTCGGCGTTGAGCGTGGCGATCTGGCTCTCCAGCGCGCTGTTCGCTTCCTGCGCTGCATCGAGCTGGGCTTGCACATCCGCCGCCTGCTGAGTGAGTTGTTCGAGTTCGGCGTTCTTGGCCTCGAGTTCACCCTGCAACGAAGCTATCTGGGCATCCAGGTCGCTGATCGCCTGTTCCTTTTCGTTGAGCGTGATCTCCAGATTCGTCTTCTCGGTCGTGACGGCGCCCAGTTGCTCCTCGAGCGAGGCGATCTGGTTCTGCGCGTCGTCGATCTCCTGGCGCTTGCCCTGGAGGAGTGCAGCCACGGCGGCAACGCTGCCCGTAGCGCCGGCCATCGGGTCGACCGGTGCGGCAGCTTCGTCCGGCGCAACACCTTCTTCGGCAGCGGCTGCAGGAGCGGCCGGCGCCACGGCGGCAGCCCGGCCGTCGCCGTACTCGGCGATGTAGCCGGCCAGTTGGCTGTCGATATCGGCCAGGCCACCCGAGAGGAGATCGCGTTCGGCCTGGGCGGCGGCGAGTTGCGCCTCCAGGTCGGTGATCCTGCCGTTGAGCGCGTCGATTTCGGCATTGCGGTTGGTCAGCTCGACGTTCAAGCCGCCTGCCCGGTTCTGGGCATCGGTCAGGTTATTTTCCAGGCCAACCTTGTCGGACTCGATGGCGGCCAGTTGCGCCTTGACGGCGTCAACATCGGTGGTGGCAGCGGCGGCGGCATTCGCCTTGCCACTCAGTAGCGCGGCGAGGGCCGCGACCTTGCCGGCTAGCGTGTCCATGGGATCGGCCGGTGCCGCTTCTGCTGCCGGAGCGTCGGCGGGCGCCGGCTCAGCCGGTGCGGATTCCGCCGTCTCGGCAGGCGACTCGCCTTCTGTAACGGCGGCGTCGGCAGCCTCTGGCGTCGCAACGTCGTCGGTCGCATCCGCCGGCTCTGCTTCAGCATACTGTGCCAGGAGCACGTCGACATCGGCGTTGAGCGCCTGGACGCGCGCATCGAGCGCAGCTTTGGCGGCGGCGGCATCTTCGGCCTTGCCCTCGACCGTCGTCAGTTGTGCGCTGAGGGCGTCGAACTCCTGGTTGCGCGTGCCGAACGCCTCGCGCAGCGCGACAAGCTCGGCTTCGTTGTCGGCGAGCGCCTTGGCCTTCTCCTCGAGCGAACTCTGCAAATCATCGTTGGCCGCGGTCAGCGCGCCAAGCTGCGTTTGAAGCTCGTCGGAAAGGCTCTGCGCATTGGCGAGTTCATCGCTCTTCTGCTGGAAAGCAGTCTGGATTGCACTGATGGTGCCGGCCAGCTCGTCGACGCGGCTGTTGATGGCAGACAGGTCGTCGATGGTCGCGCCCGCGTCAGGCGCTGTCACTTCGGCGGGTTGGGCAGTGGTCACTGCGTCTTCAGTTGACATCTGTCTCCCCCTCTTCTTCCTCGCTGGCGAAAGCCGGCACAGCCTCTTCGCCGGTAGATGCTTCGGTTGATGATTCAGCGTCAACGCCGTTTCCGGCCGCCGCGGCCGCGATAGCCGGCAGCAGGCTGCGCAGCATACCGTCGAAATCGCCGATCTTGGCCAGCAAGCCGTCGATGACGGTCGAGCGTTCCTTCAGTTGCGCCACGAACGTATCATTCGCAGAAGAGAGCGTGGCTACCTGCTCGTTGGCTGCAGACAGCTTGCCCGTGAGGTCGTCGATGTCGGTTGCCCGCGCATCGAGCTGGCTCTTCAGGTCGTCGCGCTCGGCGATGGCGGCATCCAGTGCAGCCTTGAGGTTTTCGTGCTCGCTCTTGAGTTCGTCGAGTTCTGCGGCGCGCGCTTCGAGTTCGGCTGCCAGGTCGGGACCGGCATCTTCCACAACCGCTTCCGCGGGCGCTTCTTGTGCAGGTGCTTCGTCGGCAGAGGCTTCAGCTTCCGGCGCAGCGGTTTCCTCGGCTGCCACGTCCTCGCCGGCAGAGACAGCTTTCTCGACAAGCACGGCTGCCGTAGCGGTTGCCAGCGACACTTCGGGCAGAGCGCGCACGGCCGTCTCGCTCGTCACGAGGCGGTGCATGAGCCCTTCGTAATCTTCGCTGCGCTTCTGCAACGCGTCGGCCAGTTGTGCGCCGGCTGCCGTGAGCATGCTCAGGTCGCGGCGCATGTAGTCCATCTCGGTTTGGGCCTCGAAGAGCGCCTGGTCACGTGTGGCCAGCGCCGACACGATGGCGTCATCACCGGCGCCGATGATGTCGCTGTATTCGCGCCGCTTCAGATAGAGTTCGGCGGAAACGAGTACCTGCTTCTCGGCCAGGCGGTCGGCCGTCGCACGCGCCAGGGCCAGCTCGCTCTCGAGCTCGGTCATACGCGCCGCGAGTTCGTCGTTGACTGCGTGCTCGACGATGGCGGTCTCCTCGACCTCTTCGGCCACTTCCGCGGCGGCATCGAGAGCTGCCGTCAGCGCCATCACCTGCGTGCGCGCCTCACCCAGCGCGCTGCGCGCCTGGCTGAGTTCGGTCTGCAACAGCAGGCCGTCGGAGTGCGCATCACCCAGCGCTGTGGTCAGCCGCTGAATCTCGGCGCCGGCATCGGTCAGGCTGGCTTCGCTGGTCTTGAGCATGGCGACGAGATTGCTTTTCTCTGCGGAGAGTTGGTCGAGTGAGGCCAGGTTCTCCTTGTGCTGCCCCTGCGTCTTTTGCAGGTCGCTCTCCACCGTACGTAGTTTGCTGCGTACCGATTGTGTTTCGGCGGCAGCCTCCTCTGCGGCGCGTTTGGGTCCGCCGCGCCCGGCAAACCAGGCGATGACAAAGCCAAGCACAAAAGCGCCGACCAGATACAGGATTTGTGTTGTATCCATTGCATTCTCCTGTCAAGGCGACTGGGTCGTTGGCTCGTTCCGTAGCGCCCGCCTATGGACGGCGAGGGAGACCTGCCATGCAGGGTACGGACGGTCCAACGACCGGCGTCAGCCGGCGGCCTGCTTCGACTGAAGCTCGTTCAGTTGCTTGGTAAGTTCGGCGATGCGCACATTGGCGCTGCTCAGCGCATCATCCTTCATCTTGATCATGGTGGAGGTGAGGGCGGCCATCTCGCTGGCTACGTCGCCGCGTGCACGCTGCAACTTGTCCTCGAGTTCGGTCTTGGACGCCGCCAGTGCGGACGCATTGGCCTTGGTCTTGTCCAGCTCGGCCTGCGTCTCGACGAGGGTGCGTTCGCGATCCTCGATCACGCGCTGGAGGTTGACGGCACGCTGATAGGCCTCGTTGAGTGCAATCTCGCGGGCGGCGGCGGTTTCGGCGGTGTTGCTGGCGTCCGCCTCGACCTTGGACAACTGCCCCTGTGCGGCATCCAGCGCGTTGCGCATGCCAGTATTCTCGGCAACGGCGGCTTCGTAGCGAGCACGCAGATCTTCGATCTCGTTGCTGGCGCTGCTCTGTGCCCGATCGACCTGGTCTTGCAGCATGGCGAGTTGCATCTTGGCGTCAGCCAATTCGATGTTGCGACTTTGCAGGTCGGCATCGATGCCTTCCTTCTGCTCGCTCAGCACGTTGGCCTGATCCTGTGCGGCGGCCAACTGCTTGCGCAGATCATCAGCGGCGGACTGGCCGTTGGCGACGTCGCTCTTCAGGCTATCCACCTGCTTGCGAGCATCGGCAAGGTCGCGCTCCGTGCGGCGGGACTTGGTCTGCATGTCGGCAATCTGCGCCTCGAGTTCGGCATTCTTGCGGCGCGGAGAGAGCCCGGTCAACAGCCAGCCCAGGATGAAGCCAATGACGAGAGCGATCACCAACGGCATCCAGTACGTTGTGATCCACTGCATGTTCATCCAATCCATGAGTTTTCCTCCGAAAGAGTGTGAAAGACGATTGAGTGTTTTTCGGTGCCCGAAGGCAACTGTTCGAGATGTTCGGCGATTTTGCTGTTGTTAATTAAGGTACACGCCAGGCAAGAAGATTCTGCCGTGGCGACAACCAACTGCTGCTTATCCCTGCGCCCGGAGCAGACAAAGTGTTCACGGGCCGCCCTACGCCCCTGGAGGGCAAGGCCATTTTTCGATTCTGTGAAGGTATTTCCCTTTCTAGTGTCGGTCAAAAGGTACGAAATGTCAAACAGATTCTGACTGAACAGGTATCGATCGCAACGCGGCTGGCATTGGCCGGATCTGTGCGACGCGTGCCCTGTCCTGCACGGCGCACACCCTGACCGGTGGGGTGCATGTTGCGAACCGGCAGCGAGCCACCCAAACAGGACGGCACCATCATAGATCGAAGGCGGTGCGTGGCGCGGTCAGCGTTCTTACAGGTGCTGAAGACAGGAGCAGAATGTCCAGTCACAGGGCACCGCGCTGCGCCGGAACCTGCTTCGCCCCGCCGGGCAGAGCCGGGTAGCTTCGACGTGAACGCCGGCGCCCGCGCCTGAAACAAATCCTGCAACAGCTCATAGACTGCGCTCCCGATCTGTTACAATAGAAGGCCAACAAAATCACCCACAACCTTGCAAGGAGCAACGATCATGCAATATCGCTATCTTGGGCGTACCGGCATGAAGGTCAGCGAACTCTGTCTGGGCGCCATGACCTTTGGCCGCGAGAGCACCGAAGCGGACAGCATCCAGATGATGAACCGCTTCGTGGCGGCCGGCGGCAACTTCATCGACACGGCCAACGTCTACACGCGCGGCGTCTCCGAGGAGATTGTCGGGCGCTGGCTGCGCAATCGCAAGCGCGACGATCTCGTCATCGCCACCAAGGCGCGCTTCCCCATGGGCGACGGTCCCAACGACCTGGGTCTGTCGCGCAAGCACCTGCTCAGCGCGGTCGAGGATAGCCTGCGCCGCTTGCAGACCGACTACATCGATCTCTACCAGGTGCACTGCTGGGATCCCGGCACGCCGCTCGATGAGACGCTCACCACACTCGACACGCTCGTGCGCAGCGGCAAAGTGCGCTATATCGGCGCCAGCAACTACAGCGGCTGGCAGTTGCAGAAGGCCGTCGACACGAGCCGCCACCAGGGCTGGGAGCCATTCTCCTGCCTGCAGCCGCTCTACAACCTCCTCGACCGCAGCCTGGAGTGGGAACTGGTGCAGGTCTGCCAGATCGAGGGGCTCGGCATCATCCCGTGGAGCCCGCTGCGCGGCGGCTGGCTGAGCGGCAAGTACCGTCGCGGCATGGAGGCGCCCGTTGCCGGCACGCGCATCGAGAAGGCCGAGCAGGAAGGCTGGAGCGAGTCATGGAGCGCCTACAACACCGAGCGTACCTGGAACGTGCTCGACGCGCTCTTCGCCGTGGCCGAGGAAGCGGGCAAGGAGCCGGTGCAGGTTGCTCTCCGCTGGCTCCTTCAGCGCCCCGGCGTCACCGCCCCGATCATCGGCGCGCGCACGCTCGCCCACCTGGAGAGCAACCTCGGCGCGGCAGGCTGGGAACTCACGGCGGAGCAGATGGCGCGACTCACCACCGTCAGCGAGCCGGACCTGCCCTACCCCTACGACTTCATCACGCGCGCCGCGGGCGCACGCCGCTAGCCGGCAGGAGAACGCATGTCGCTCGTCGAACACGCTCCGCTCTACGGCGCCGAAGAGGCTGCGGCCATCGTCTACCGCCTCTACGGCATCAAGGGTCACGCCCGCCCGCTGCCCAGCGAGCGTGACCAGAACTTCCAGATCGACACCGGCGGCGGCGAGCGCTACGTGCTGAAGATCGCCAACGAACGCGAGGCGCCGGACCTGCTCGATGCGCAGAATCACGTCCTGCAACATATCGCGCAGGCCGGCAGCGCCGCGCTCGGCGCAACCGTGCTGCGCACCGTTGCCGGCGAGACCATCGCCCGAACGGTGAACGGCGACGGCGTGGCCCACCTGGTGCGCCTGCTGAGCTACGTGCCGGGCACGCCCCTGGCACTCGTCCGCCCCCACGCGCCCGAGTTGATGGCCGACCTGGGCCGCTTCCTCGGCGAACTGGATGCAGCGCTGGCAACGTTCCGGCACCCGGCCTTGCAGCGCACCTTTCACTGGGATCTGGCACACGCCGGGTCCGAAGTCGCCGAGCACATGGGCGAGATTGCGGATCC
This sequence comes from Caldilineaceae bacterium, assembly GCA_020634815.1. Lineage (GTDB taxonomy): Bacteria > Chloroflexota > Anaerolineae > Caldilineales > Caldilineaceae > Caldilinea. The sequence goes on from JACKBA010000044.1 coordinate 18,584, forward strand.
GGCGCGGCGCGCCCTCGTGGCGCGCTTTCTGGCCCGCTTTGAGGCCGAGACGGCGCCACTTCTGGCCGCGCTGCCCCACCAGGCCATTCACGGCGACGCCAACGACTACAACGTGCTCGTCACCGACGGCGGCGACCTCTTCACGCGCTATCGCCAGGTTTCGGGCATCCTCGACTACGGGGACATGGTCCACAGCCTGCGCGTCGCCGATCTGGCCATCGCCGCGGCCTATGCGCTGTTGGACAAGGACGATCCGCTGGCGACGGTGGCGCAGGTCACGGCCGGCTATCATGCAGCGAACCCGCTCACCGCAGCCGAAATCGCCGCGCTGTGGGATCTGACGTGCATGCGCCTATGCATGAGCGTCTGCCATGCGGCACATCAGCGGCGCCTCAAGCCGGAGAACGAGTATCTGTCGATCAGCGAGCGGCCGGCGTGGGACGCGCTCGAGCGGCTGGCGCGCGTTCACCCGCGCCTGGCGCACTACACGTTGCGCGCCGCCTGCAACCTGCCGGCAGACCCCGCTGGTGCCGCGATCACGGCGTGGCTGGCGCAGACACCGGCCGCGCCCGTCATCCCGGCCGACCTGCGCACCGGCGCCGTACACGTGCTCGACCTCTCCATCGCCAGCCCGCTCTTGACGGCCGCACAGCTCCGCTCCGATCGCACCGACACGCTCAGCGCCACCATCTTCGGCGAGATGGCGGAAGCCGGCGCGTCCGTCGGCATCGGCCGCTACGACGAGGCGCGCCCCTTCTACACGGGGCCGGCCTTCTCGCTCAGCGCCAGCCCCACCGACGAGCGCCGCACGATTCACCTGGGCATCGATCTCTTTGCGCCGGCCGGGACGCCCGTCGCCGCACCTATCGCCGGCGTCGTGCACGCCGTGGCCGACAACGCTGCGCGGCACGACTACGGCCCGGTCGTGATCCTGCGCCACGCGACCGGCGACGGTCTGCCCTTCTACACGCTCTACGGCCACCTGGGCAACGACTGCCTGACGCTGGCACCGGGGCAGACAGTGCTGGCGGGCGAACGCTTCGCCACCATCGGCGCGGCGCCCGGCAACGGCGACTGGCCGCCCCACCTCCATCTCCAGATCATCACCGACCTGCTCGAACTGGAGGCCGACTTCCCCGGCGTGGCTGCACCCAGCCGGCGCGCCGTGTGGACGAGCCTGTCACCCGACCCCAACGTGCTGCTTGGGATTCCCGCCGAACGTTTCCCGGAGCAGCCGCCTGCCCCGGAGGCAACGCTGGCGGAACGCAAGGCGCGCCTGGGCCGCAACCTGAGCATCTCCTATCGCAAGCCGATCAAGGTGGTGCGCGGCCTGGCGCAATATCTCTATGACGACACCGGCCGTGCCTACCTCGATGGAGTCAACAACGTTGCGCATGTGGGCCACAGCCACCCGCACGTGATCCGCGCCGGCCAGCGCCAGATGGAGGTGCTCAACACCAACACGCGCTACCTGCACGACGCGATTCTGGAGTACGCTCGCCGTCTCTCCGCCACCCTGCCGCCGGAGCTGAGCGTCTTCTACTTCGTCAACTCCGGTAGCGAGGCCAATGACCTGGCCCTGCGCCTGGCACGCACCGCCACCGGGCGCCAGGATGTCATCACGCTGGACGTGGCCTATCACGGCCATACGCAGGCGCTCATCGAAGTGAGCCCGTACAAGCACGACGGCCCCGGCGGCAAGGGTCGCCCGCCCTTCGTACAGAAAGTGATCATGCCCGACCCCTACCGCGGCCCTTATCTTGGCTACAGCGCCGCCAGCGGAAGCGCATTCGCCGGCCACGTGGCGAAGGCCGTACAGCAGGTCGAAGCCGACGGGCGCGGGGTCGCCGCCTTCATCTGTGAATCGCTCATGGGCTGCGGCGGGCAGATCGTCTTTCCCGACGCGTACATGGCCGAGGCCTTCCGCCACGTGCGCGCGGCCGGCGGCATCTGCATCGCCGACGAAGTGCAGACCGGCTTTGGCCGCGTCGGCACGCACTTCTGGGGCTTCCAAACGCAGGGCGTCGTGCCCGACATCGTGACCATGGGCAAGCCGGCAGGCAACGGCCATCCGCTGGCGGTCGTCGCCACCACGCCCGAGATCGCAGATCGATTTGCCAACGGCATGGAATACTTCAACACCTTTGGCGGGAATCCGGTTTCCTGCGCCATCGGCCTGGCCGTGCTCGACGTCATCGAACAGGAAGGCTTGCAGGAGAATGCGCGTGTCACTGGCGACTACCTGATGGCGGGGCTGCGCGCCTTGCAGGAGCGGCACGCGCTGATCGGCGACGTGCGCGGGTTAGGGCTCTACATCGGCGCCGAACTGGTGCTGGACCGGCAGACCATGGAGCCGGCCGGCGACCACGCGTCCTATGTGGCCAACCGCATGCGCGACTATGGCATCTTGATCAGCACGGACGGGCCCTTCCACAACGTCCTGAAGATCAAGCCGCCTATCATCTTCGGCCGGGGCGATGCCGACCACCTGCTCTGGGCGCTTGGTGAAGTGCTGTGCGATTCGGCGCTGGCCGACGTGGGCGCCGGCTGAGGGTGGCGCCCACCTGAGTGCCGGAATTCGTCGCAAGAACGCGTGGAATGCGTACGAAAGCGATCCAGCGTGGCGCCATGTCGAGCGGCATAATCGCACACGGCGGCAGCCTGTATCGCTCCCTACGGTTTGCCCGCTCGTTTTGTGCGAGACTGTTGCGCAAGCGGCCGGATATCCTGTCCGGCCATGGTTCCGACAAGGGAAAACTTCATGCTTCTGATTGCCTCGCTCACGGTCATTTCCGCAACGATTGCACTCTTTGCGCTGTTGCAGCGCAAGGGCAATGCTGCACCGGCGCCCGTACCTGTCCGCGTGCGCGACGGGGAACGCAGGGCGCGTCGCTAACGACGTGCATTGGCTGACTACACTCGCTGCGGGACTGGCCATCGTTGCCGGGACCGCAGCGTGTGCCCCGCTTGCCGCCACACCTGCGCCCGTCTCCGAAGCGCCGGCCGAGTCATCCGCACCCGTCGCCGATGTGTTCGGCGTCACCGTGCGCGGCGATGACGGCGCCTATCAATTTTCCGTCGAGATCGCCAGCCCCGATACCGGATGCAACCAGTACGCCGATTGGTGGGAGGTACTGGACAGCGACGGCAATCTACTCTACCGGCGCATCCTCACGCACAGCCACGTCGACGAGCAGCCGTTCATCCGCAGTGGCGGTCCCGTGACCGTCGCGCCCGACGCGGAGCTCTGGGTGCGCGCCCATCTGCATCCCACCGGCTTTGGCGGGCGCGCGCTGCGCGGCACTGTAGCCGGCGCCTTTGTCGAGGTTGTGCCGCCGCCCGGCTTTGACGCAGACGCAACCGATGATCTGCCCCGGCCGGATTGCGCGTTCTGATCTCCGAGATTCATCAGGACACTTTGACCGTAGTGGCGACTTCAGTCGCTGCATCGCTCCTGAATGGCTAAAGCCATCACTACACTCCGTGAGCTTTTGAGATTGAGAATCGCGGCCAGTGCGCTATACTGGCGAATGACAGGCAGACCTCCCTGCCGCCATCCGCCATCGAAAGGAACTGACCGCATGGGCGCCGCCGCGCAATCCACTCCGCAGAAACAGACGAACTGGCTGCTGCCGCTTCTCGCCGGCGCGGCGTTGATCGGCCTGGCCGTAGCGCTCTGGCTCATCCCACCCGAGCAGACGCTGGGCAATGTGATCAAGGTGATCTTCCTCCACGGCGCCCTGGTGCGCGTGGGACTGTTGACCTTTGGCGTCGCCGGCATTCTGAGCCTGGCCTATCTCTTCATGCGCAGACCGTCGCTCTACGCGTGGGCGATGGCGGCACAGGAGAGTGCGGTCATCCTCTGGATCGTCTATGCGCTGACGAGCATGATTTCGACGCGGCTGAGTTGGGGCGAGTGGATCGCGTGGGAGGAGCCACGCGTGCGCGCCAGCTTCCACGTGCTGTGGTTCAGCGTCGCCTGCCTGCTGCTCGTGCTGTGGATGGGCAACCATACCTTCGCCGCGTTCGCCAACCTGCTCGTCACAGTGGTTGCCTGGACGCTCATCCGCGGCGCATCGATCATCCGCCACCCCTTCGACCCTATCGGCACGTCCGGATCGTCGACCTACCAGATGCTCTACTGGGTGATGGTGGTGGCGCTGCTGGTGCTGGCGGGTGTGTTGGTGCGCTGGCTCTATACGAAACAGCCGCCACCGCAGCCGGCGGCATAGAAGCCCATCCTACGGAGCGTTGACGATGACGGTCGAGGCGGTGCTGCTGGGCAGCGCGCAGGACGGTGGTTTCCCGCAGGCCGGCTGCGCGTGCGCGGCGTGCCGGGCGGCGTGGGCGGGAACTCTCGCGGCGGAAGCGCCAACCGCCCTGGCGCTCATCGATCACGAAGCTGGCGCTAGCTGGCTGATCGATGCCACGCCGGCATTCCCTACCCAGTTGAATTACCTGAAGAGAGCGGCGCCTGACGCACCGCTGCGTGGCATCTTCCTCACCCATGCGCATATCGGCCATTACACCGGCCTCATTCATCTCGGGCGCGAGGTGATGAACAGCGACAGACTGCCCGTCTACGCCACAGAACGCACCTGCGGCTTTCTCACCGCGAATGCTCCGTGGTCACAACTTGTTGCGTTCGGCAATATCGCGCTCCATGCGGTCAAGCCAGGCACGCCGGTCGACTTGACGCCGGCGCTGCACGTAACGCCGATCATGGTGCCGCACCGGGCCGAGTTCAGCGACACCGCCGCCTATGTCGTCGAAGGCCCCGCGCGTGCGTTCTTCTACTGTCCGGACATCGACGGCTGGGCGCAGTGGGATGAAGACATTGCCACCGTGGTCGCGTCGGTGGATGTGGCGCTGCTCGACGGCACATTCTACAGCGCGGCCGAACTCCCCGGACGCAACCTGGCCGAGATCCCTCACCCGCTGGTGACGGAGAGTTGCGCGCTGCTTGCCGGGCAAGCAGCGCGCGTCGTCTTCGTGCACATGAACCACTCGAACCCGCTGCTGGACCCTGCGAGTGCCGAACGCCGCTCGGTGGAAGATGCCGGCTTCAGCGTCGGCGCAACGGGGATGCGGTGGGTGCTCTAGAAACGAGAACGCCGACCTCGCTAAGCTGAATCGACTGTCACGCCGGGCGCTTGGGGCGCAGCACGAGCCATACCGCCAGCACCAAGGTGCTCAGCGGCCAGACCCATGCCAGGTCGCCAGGGCCACCAGGACCGGTGCGCGCTTCGGCGCAGTCGATACGCACGAGCCGGTAGGTGGCCGTGCTGTCGAGCAGCGCCTGGTCGCTCATCGTTGCTGCATTGATACCAGCCAGGTGCCCGGCAAAGCCGCTGTTGATCAGCACCTGGCGCACGATGGGCGCCTTTGCGGCGGCGGGCAGGTCGGTGACATCGCGCGCGGTGCCGGCATACCAGCCATTGGGCAGCCACACCTCCACGGCCGGATCGGCCATCAGGTTGCGATACCAGTCGGCGATATGGCCAAAGCCGGCCACGCAGTAGACGGCGCCGTCCACGATCGCGTAGTTGACCGGCGTGCGCCGGAGCCGCCCGCTCTTGCGCCCGCGATGCGTGAGCACCATGATACAGCCGGTCAGTTCGGCCCGGTTGCCCAGCGGCCCCAGCCCCAGTCGCCAGTGCAGGATCATGTACCTGTTGAGCCATTTGAAGGCCTGACGCAGCCAGCCCTCGACCCGTGCGCGCGTGTTCATGCGGACCGTCCCTTTCGGTGTTTGTACGCCCCCAATTTGCGGCGCTGTGTCGTAGCGCACAGCGCCGCGTGCAAAATTGCCTCATACTGATCGCGGCGAAGTTGCCACATGCCGGCCAACACACCCAGTTTACACCTTGCGGAGTGCTTCATGGGATCTCTTCCTGTCATCATCTTGCTGTTGCTTGCGCTGGCACTGGCGCTGAACCTGTCTGCGCCGCCGGCCGAGCCTGTTGGCGAACGCAACACGCTCCCGCACTTCGAAGAGTAGGCCGCCGGCATCATCCCTCCTCCCCGCCCCATTCTCTTGTCGAAATCCCTGCAACGAGTTTTGACGCGCGACAAAGCGGCGGTATGATCGTTTGAATGGATTCTGAAACCTTGCCGCCGCGAATTCATAACGCCTTTCTATTCCAGGCTTTCAATGCCGTTTCGTGGCAGATTTGCCTGGGCAGCCCGCTGATCCTCTTTGCCCGCGAACTGGGCGCGCCTGCCGTGGTGTTGGGTTTACTCGCCGGCCTTGCGCCGCTCACCTCCAGCCTGCAACTGCTTGTGGCCCCGCACGCCGAGCGCATCGGCTATCGACGGCTGATGCTCAGCGGCTGGTCGGCGCGTGTCGTCATGCTGATCTTCCTGGCGCTGCTGCCGTTGGCGGCCGTGTACATGCCGGCGCCTGCGACCATCGGCGTACTGATTGCGATCATGCTCGCCTTCACGACCATGCGCGGCATCGCTACCTGTGCGTGGCTGCCGTGGGTTGCCTCCATCGTGCCGCGCGCCGTGCGCGGCTCCTACCTCAGCCGCGACCGCACCTACATCGGGATTGCCAGCGTGGCGGCCCTGGCGACCTCGGGGGTCATGCTCTTCAACCACCGCGGACTGAACGCCTTTGCCGTCGTCTTTGCGCTGAGCTTTGCGGGCGGCGCACTGAGCCTGTACTTCCTGAAGCGCATCCCCGAGCCTGTGCAGCGCGCGCTGCCGGATGGCCTAACCGCGCGCACCCGCTGGCGCGACCTTCTGCGCGATGGCGCGTTTGTGCGCCTGCTCATCTTCAGCGCCACGGTCCAGCTCTTCGTGCTCTCCACGGCAGCCTTTGTGACGGTCTTCGTGCGCGAGGAAGTCGGGATCAACGATGGGACGATCCTATGGATCACGGCCATCGCCGCACTGGCCGGCATCGGCGCGCTGCGTCTCATGCGCAGCCGCATCGATCGGCTCGGTAGCCGGCCTTTCCTGGGGCTGGTCTTCTTGTGGTGGGCGGGGTACTACCTGGCATGGTTCACGCTGGCGGCGAATCTGACCGGCGGTCGCATGATGCTCGCGCCGCTGCTGCTCATTGCGGCCGGCTTCTTCGGCTCGATTTACGAACTGTCACTGACGCGCCTGCTGATGAACACCGCCGGCGATCGACCGGCCATGACGCAGTACTTTGCGCTACAGTCGGTCATCGTCAGCCTGCTTGCCGGTCTCTCGCCCATTGTGTGGGGCTGGCTGCTCGACACCATCCACGCAACTTCGATCAGCGTGGGCCGCCTCACGCTGAACGGGTATGCCCTCTTCTTCGGCTTTCAGTGGCTGATGCTGAGCGTAGTCTTCCTGGCGCTGATGCAGGTCAAAGAAGGCAATGCGACGCGCACCTCGACGCTGCTCTATCATGTGCTGGTAGCGGCTCCCGGGCATCGCCTGGCGGCGATCACGCACCGCGGCCACTTTCACCAGTAGGTGACTGGCTCCCCTCGTTGCGCAGGGCAATCGCCTCCAGCGCCTTGACGTCGGAGATGTCCTTACCCGCCCCATGGATACGGACGACCCGTTTGCCCGTTGCATCGTATTCCGGGCGGGCAGTGAAGCGCACCCAGCGCGTCGCGCCGCTGAACGTCCGCACGCGCAGATCGACGGTGCTCGTCGCGCCGGCAATGATTTCGGCAGCGGCGGCATATGCGTTCTGCTTGTCGTCAGGGTGCACCATCTCCAGCCAGTCGATCGAGGCCTCGTCCTCGGTGGTTGGCGTGCCGAAGATGCGGGCAAACGCCTCCGTCACCCACTCACGCTGGAGGGTGCCATCGGGCAGGACGCGCAAGGCAAAGGCAAAATCGGAAGTGAGTTCCGAAATCATGCGGTAGCGCAGTTCGGATTCATGCAGCGCGTCTTCCGCTGCGCGCCCGGCCGTGATGTCCTCAATGGCCACCAGCACGCTGGCAAGGGAAGTCTCGTGTCCCGGCGCCGCCGACCAGTGCAGGCGAATGTGGATGCGTTCGCCGGACAACTTGCGGTTGACACCTTCCCACACGAATGACGTGCGTCCTTCCGCAATCCAGACCAGTTCTTCCGTAAACAAGGGATAGCCCTCGGCGGGTACCAGGCGGTCGAGGCCGGCAACGAGTTCATCGCGGCTCTCTGCCCCATAAAGCGCCAGGCTGGCCTTGTTGAAGTCGATAAGCTTGACCTGGGCAATGCAGGCAGCGACCACTTCATCGTGCTGCTCGAAGTAGCTGCGGAAGTCGGTGACACCCTCTGCGCGCAGCCGGTCGATGGCAGCCTTGACTGCCGAGAAATCCTGTTCCCACAGCGAAATGGGCGAGTTCTCAAAGAGACCGCGGAAGCGCGCTTCGCTGTCGGCCAGCGCCTGCTCGGCTTTCTTGCGGCGCGAAATGTCCTCGGTGACGACGATGAAGCTGCGCGCCTGGCCGGTATAGTCGCGCGCCAGCGACACCGTGAGATTCACCCAAACGAGATGTCCGTCACGATGGAAATAGCGAACTTCCTGGCTATAGGTGGCGCGTGCGCCGGCCAGCATTTCCTCGATCAGTGCGCGCTCGTTGGCCCGGTCAATGGGATGAATGAGATCCTGGACCGAATGGGCGAGCAGCTCATCCTGGCCGTAGCCGACGATCGCGCAGAGCTTTTGGTTGACGCGCAGAAAGCGCCCATCCAGCCCGACCTGGGCAATACCGACCGCTGCCTGTTCAAAGGTATAGCGCACCCGCTCATCGCTCTCGCGCAGCGATGCCTCGACCGCGCGGCGCTCGCTGATATCGCGGGCAATGGTCGATGCACCGACGATGCGCCCCTGATCGTTGCGAATCGGGTACATATTAAGCATGATGTCGATCTCGCGGCCATCCTTGCGCCGGCGCCGCGTCTCGAGTTGCTCGATGGTGTAGCCGTCGCGAATCCGCTGCAAGAGCCGATCCAGCTCGTCGCTCCTGGACGGTGGCTCCAGCAGTATGACCGGCTTGCCGACGATCTCACGGGCGGTGTAGCCGTAGATTCGTTCGGCGGCCGCGTTCCACGTCTGCACGATGCCATCGAGCGACTCGCTGAGAATGGCGTCCTCGGTCGACTCCACGATGGCGGCGAGGTGACGGCGGGCTGTTTCGGTCTGGCGCCGCTCGATGAACTGACCGATGCGCTTGGCGATCTCGTTGATCAGGCTGCGCTCCTCGGCGAGAAACGGCCCTTCATCGGCCGGCGGGTGCGCGCTGAGATACGCAACCGTGACCATGCCAATCTCGCGCCCCTGCACGACGACGGTGCAACTCTGCTGCCAGGCGGACTCGACGAAGTTGGGCGTGGCGTACGTCTGGCCGTTGACCAACAGCCGCGCACAGCAATCCTCGGGGTACTGCCAGCCGGGCGGGAGCAGGGCAACGATCTCGTAAAAGTAGTCTTCGGGCGTGCTCCGGGTCTGGTCGGCCAGGTAGGATTCGCGATAGAGGGTGGAGAGTTCCTTGACGCGCTCGCGCAGGCGGGCGATGACGCCGGACGCGTCGGCGCGAGCGAGGAGTTGCGCCTCCAGTTCGACGACGCGGTTGCGCAACAATTCCACTTCTGTGACGAGGGAGTCAGGTGATACGCTCATCAATCGGCACCGCTGTTCCTCAAAGGGCTGGCTCGCAAGATGCGCAAAGCAAACGCATGCTTTTCCTTGAGTGTCATTATAGCCGATCTTTCCTGGTATGAAGTCTCCCCGTTGGATACGCCTGGCGTTTCGGAGAACAACGAAGGAGATACTGTGGCAGCGGGCGCCGTCACGCCGGCGCGCGAAGATCGCTGAGGCGAAGCTCGTGGCGGAGCTTGAGCGAGTCGTCGTCGCCGCGAATCTCCAGGCTGATCACCGGATCCGGGAGCGACCAGTCGATGCGAATGAGGCCGAAGTTGTCGCCCACGAAGTAGTCGCCCACGCGATTGGCGTCGGGAGCAACCCGTTCCGGATCGACGTTTTCGGTCAGCCCGCTGCTGTTGACTTCCCACAGCGGGTACGGCGCATCGGTCGCAAGCCGCGAAAACTGGGCGCGATGCGTGTCGCCCGTGATGAATAGCACGCCAGCAGTTTCGCCGGCCGCGATGAGATCGAGCAGGCGCCGGCGTTCGGCCGGGAAGTTGGCCCAGATCTCCCAGCCCGTGCCCTCCTGGGCAAAGGGGATGCTCGTGGCGATGATGCGCACTTCGGCCGGCTGCTGGAGTTGGACGGCCAGCCACTGCCACTGGTCTTCGCCCAAGAGCCGGGCATCCGGATCGCTGGTCGACGTGTAGGGCCCCACATTTTCCCGGCGCCGGGCGTCATACTCGGCATCGCTCACGCGGGTGAGTGGCGACCGATCCCAGCGCGTGTCGAGCAGAATGACCTGCACGCGCCGGCCGGGCGGCCCCAGCACGTAGGATGTGTAGATTCCTCCTGCGCGCGTGCGCCGTTCGCTGGCCACGGGCTCGCCAAAAAAGTCGAGGAAGACTTCTTTCGATCCCTGCTTGGCCACGTGTTCGGCGCCGATGTCGTTGAAGCCGTAGTCGTGGTCGTCCCACGTCGCGACGACCGGCACCCGGCTGCGCAGTTGGTGAAAGCCCGGCTGTGCGGCCAGCCTGGCATAGGCAGCGCGCAGCACGTCCATGTCATCCGTGTCGGCATAGACGTTGTCGCCCAGAAAGACGAACAGGTCGGGGTCGTTGGCCAGCACGGCCTCCCAGATTGGCTGCGGACGGTTCTGATTGGCGCACGAGCCAAACGCGATCATGTCGACCGGCTGCGTGGCGTCCAGCACCGGCTGCACGGGTGTACAACCGGCAAGCAGCGACAGCAAAAGCAGGATCGGGATGAATCGAAGCATGGCGCCATTTTAGTCGCTCCGTGAGGCGGCAGCAAGCGCGTCGTACTGGCGGGTTGCGCTGCCGTGCACAGGCCAGTGTCCGATACGACACACGGGGCCAACTTCTCCCAAAGATGGCAACAAAAAAGGACCCGGCAGATTGCCGGGTCCTTTGAATTGACACGATGTGCTCAAGCTTGGCCAGTAGCGGTTCACACAGATGGAATCAGTGCGTACACACTGGTCTGAGCCTGGTCAAGCAACTACGGTCTTAGACCTTCTGGACGTTGGCGGCAGAGGGGCCCTTGGGACCCTGCTCGACCGAGAATTCGACCTTGTCGCCCTCGGCAAGCGAGCGGAAACCCGCGGTCATGATCGCAGTGTGGTGGACGAAGACGTCCTTCTTGCCAGACTCGGGCGTGATGAAGCCGAAGCCCTTCTGGTCATTGAACCACTTGACGGTGCCAATTTCTCGATTAGCCATGTTGGAAACTCCCTTTCCTGGTACTAACAACTAAAACGTACAACAATACAAAACTCTGGTCGTTCCCGCTGACAAAAAATACTGGCTGCCAACATGTCGTCGGACAGCCAGTATTTACTCGCATGAAGGACGTACACAATTTTGCAGTCCCTAGCATAACGACGTTACTACTCGCCGTCAAGTTTCGGGAAATCGTATACTTGTGCGCTGGGTCTGACGCCGGCGCAAGCCCGCAAGCGGGCAGCAACCCCTAGATCTTCTGGACGTTGGCAGCCGACGGGCCCTTGGGACCCTGCTCGACCGAGAATTCAACCTTGTCACCCTCGGCCAGCGTGCGGAAACCCGCGCTCATGATCGCCGACTGGTGGACGAAGACATCCTTCTTGCCGGACTCAGGCGTGATGAAGCCGTAGCCCTTCTGATCGTTGAACCACTTGACGGTGCCTTTTTCTCGAGTAGCCATGTTGGAAACTTCCTTTCCTAACTGAAAACGGTTACAAACTGCGGTACAAAATGTGGTTGTTCCCAACGGCAAAACAATAAGCCGCTCAACCTTGTAGGTCTGAGCGGCCATAGTTTACTCGCTAAAGGACTTACAATATTTTGCGAATAGTAGAATATACCGGCTTGGTTTGTATGTCAAATTTGCCGGTGCCAAAATTGCATTCGCCGCGTTCTCTTCCGTTCTTCAACAGCCTCTCCGCCTGGCGGCCTTCTATGCCCGGCACAGCAAACCAGGCCTTCGCTCTGGTACCCGCGTGACTTTTGTCGCAGCACGCCCGTCCGGCCCGACCTATGCTGGATTCACGCAAGTCCCCTCAGTTCAGACAGGAGCATCCAGCATGAGCACCCTGCCCCTACCACAAATATCGACTGAGCGCTGCACCGGCTGCGAGCGTTGCGTGGACATCTGCCCGCAGCAGGCGTTGGTCCAGTCAGATGGGAAGGCGATGCTCATCTACCCGGAACGCTGCACGTACTGCACGCTCTGCGAAGATATCTGCCCGACTCAGGCGATCGCGCTGCCCTTCCTGATCGTCTTCGCCGGGCACCGGCCCCAGTAAGCGAAGGCCACCTGGCCTTGCTCAGTCCATAGCGAATGCACGTAACGTGCAATCAACCAAAGGAGAGCGACAATGAGGCGGATATTTGTAGTGCTGCTGGTCGTAGTGATGGTGGCGTCCATCGCTGCGGCCTGTGGCGGAGGCGACAAGGAGACGCCCACCCCCGAGGCCGTCAATGTGGAAGGTGGGCTACCGGCGTCGGCGATGGAAATTGCGTCGGCGCGCGGGTTGACGCCGGATGACATCAATGCGGCGCTCAAGACATTCGTGCCGAGCGGCAAGATGGACGAGTACATGCTCTTCCTCTCTGGCGGCCATTCGGGCAATGTCATTGCCGTGGGCGTGCCCTCAATGCGCATCATGAAGAACATTGCGGTCTTCACACCCGAGTCATGGCAGGGCTACGGCTATGGCTCCAAAGAGTCCGAGGAAATTCTCGATGCCGGCAATGTGAATGGCGTCAAGATTCGCATGGGCGACACGCACCACCCGGCGCTGAGCGAGACCGGCGGCGACTACGACGGTCAGTACCTCTTCATCAACGACAAGTCGAGCGCGCGCGTCGCCGTCATCGACCTGCGTGACTTCGAGACCAAGCAGATCGTCAAGGACCCGCTGCTCATCAGCCAGCATGGTTCGACCTTCGTCACGCCCAACACCGACTACGTGATTCAGGCCAGCCAGTATGGCACGCCCCTGGGCTGGGACTACGCGCCGATCTCCGAGTACAAGGAGAAATACCGCGGCACGATTACCATGTGGAAGTTTGACCGCGAAAAGGGTCGCATCATCCCCGAGGAATCCTTCGCCATCGAAGTGCCGCCCTACTGGCAAGACCTGTGCGATGCGGGCAAGTTGGCATCAGACGGCTGGGGCTTCTGCAACTCCTTCAACTCCGAACTGGCCACGGGTGGCGTCGAGGAAGGCAACCCGCCTTTCGAGGCCGGCGTGAGCCAGCGCGACACCGACTACCTGCACATCTTCAACTGGAAGAAGGCAGCCGAAGTCGTCGCCGCCGGCAAGGCCGAGACAATCAACGGCATGCAGGTCATTCGCATCCCGACCGCGGTGGAAGAAGGCGTGCTCTTCCTGGCGCCCGAACCCAAGAGCCCCCACGGCGTCGACGTGACGCCCGACGGCAAGTACATGGTTGTGGCCGGCAAGCTGGACCCGCACGTCACCATCTACGCCATGGACAAGATCCAGAAAGCCATCGATGCCGGGAAGTGGACGACAGACGACTTCGGCATCCCGGTGCTCAACTTCGACGACGTCATGATGGCGCAGGTGGAGCTTGGCCTCGGCCCGCTGCACACGCAATTCGACGACAAGGGCAACGCCTATACCAGTCTCTTCCTTGATAGTGCCGTGGCACGCTGGAAGCTGGGCGGCGACGACCCGGCCGCCTATCAGCTTCTTGACAAACTGTCGGTGCAATACAACATCGGCCACATCTCGGCGGCGGAAGGCGACACGGTCAGCCCGGACGGCAAGTACCTGGTCGCGCTCAACAAGTGGGCGGTCGATCGCTTCCCGTCCGTCGGCCCGCTGCTGCCACAGAACGAGCAGTTGCTGGACATCAGCGGCAACCCCATGCAGGTGATCTATGACATGCCCATGGGCGTCGGCGAGCCGCACTATGCGCAGATGATCAAGATGGACAAGCTCCATCCGTGGGATGTGTACCCGCAGGTGGGCTGGGATCCGGTGGCGCAGGCGCCATCTGAGTTTGCCACCGCGGCCGGCGAGGAAAAGGTTGTGCGGGATGGCAACGAGGTCGAAGTCTGGATGACCGCCGTGCGCTCGCACCTGACGCCCGAGCACGTTCAGATCAAGAAGGGCGACCACGTCACCTGGCACATCACCAACATCGAGACGGCCAAGGACGCCACACACGGCTTCCAACTCGGCGGCTATAACATCAGCCTGAGCATCGAGCCGGGTGAGACGACCACCTTCGAGTTCGACGCCGTCAACGACGGCACCTATGCCTACTACTGCACGGAATTCTGCTCGGCGCTCCATCTCGAAATGATGGGCTACATGCTGGTCGAGCCGTAACAGGAGGGGCGAGTTGCGAGGGGCGAGCAAGTCCAATTGTCAATGGTCATCGGTCAATGGTCAATTGCCAATGGAGGAGGTTGCGCGATGGCGGGTTTCCCGTGTCGCCCCTCGCCCCTCGCAACTCGCCCCTATTCAGGGAGTACTGAAGATGTCAACCGACATGGACAAAATTCTCGGCCCGCGCGTGCCGGCCGATGAACTCAAGGAACACCGGGCACGCTACCTGACGCCGACCTTGATCTTCGCAGTCGCGGCCATCCTGCTCGTTATCTCCATGTTTCTGCCCTACTGGAGCCTGACGCTGCACGCGCCGCAGTACCCGCAAGGGTTGACGGTGACGGCCTACGTCAATCACCTTGAGGGCGACGTCGGCGAGATCGACGGGCTGAACCACTACATCGGCATGCGCAAGCTCGACGAGGCCGCGCAGTTCGAGAAGCAGGTCTCGCTCTATGGCATCATCGGCGTTGCCCTGCTCATGCTCGCTGCCGTCTTCGTTCACAACTGGTGGGCGGCGCTGCTCGTGCTGCCGGCGCTGGGATTGCCCGTCTTTTTCATCCTGGACCTGCAATTCTGGCTTGCCAACTTCGGGCAGAATCTCGACCCGACGGCGCCGCTGTCGAGCAGCGTCAAGCCCTTCGTGCCGCCGGCGCTGGGCATGGGCAAGATCGCCCAGTTCTCGACCGATGCTCAGCCAGAAATCGGCCTGTGGCTGGCAATCGGAGCGTCAGTGCTGATTCTCATCGGGCTTTATTTTCACCGGCGAGCGTACAAGCCGCTGGCCGACGCGCAAAAGCAGGCAAGGGCCGAGAACAAGGGCGGTTGACGAAGCTCAAATGCACGGTAAAGGCAATTGTTGACTGTTGATTGCTGGTTGTTGATTGTTGATGGTCGGTGAGTGGACACGGGGTCATTGTGAGCACAGCACGCATGGGAGCACGAACACATCTGCATCGGAGCAGGCTGGCGACGCTGAGCGGCAGCGCCGTGCTCGTACTCTGCCTGTTGGTGGCGGGAGGTGCTGCGCTCCATGCCCAAACCGCGCCACAGAACTTGCAGGCGCTCATCGATGCCGCGGCGCCGGGCGCGACGCTCACCGTGGCGGCCGGAACCTACGCTGCCCCGCTCACCATCGACAAGCCGCTCACGCTCGTCGGCGACGGGATGCCCGTCATCCAGGGCGACGGCAGCGGCGACGTGGTGCTGATTACCGCGCCGGATGTGACGCTGCGCGGCTTTGTCATACGCGGCAGCGGAGACTCGCTCGACCGCGAAGACACCGGCATCAAGGTCGCCGCACCGCGCGCTGTCATCGAGGGCAACCAGGTGGAGGATGCGCTCTTTGGCATCTACCTGGAACAGGCTGCCGAGGGCGTCATCCGTGGCAACACCATTCACGGCATGGCCCTCCCCATCTCGCGCCGCGGCGACGGTCTCAAGATCTGGTACAGCCCGCGCACGCTCGTCGAAGCGAATGTCATGCGCGACACGCGCGACGCCATTCTCTGGTACTCGCCTGAAAGCGTCGTGCGCCGTAACGACTTCGCCGACGGCCGCTACGGGCTGCACATGATGCAGTCGGACCAGCATACCATCGAAGACAACGTCTTCCGTGGCAACTCGGTCGGGATCTATGTCATGTACGGCACGGGTTTTACCATGCGCCGCAACCTGATCGCCGACAACCGCGGCCCCAGCGGCTATGGCATCGGTCTCAAGGAAGCCAGCGACGTGCTGCTGGAAGGCAACCGCATCGTCAACAACCGCGTCGGCGTCTATTCGGATGCGTCGCCGCTGCGGCCGGAAACCAACGTGACCTACGCCAACAATCTGCTTGCCTTCAACGAGATTGGGCTGGAGATGCTGCCCAATACGCAGGCCAACCGCTTCCACGACAACATCCTGCTCGACAACGGCCAACAGATCAACGTGGCGGGCGGCGGCGACCTCATGCGCAACGAGTGGGCGGTCGACGGGCGCGGCAACTACTGGAGCGACTACGCCGGCTTCGATGCCGACGGCGACGCGATCGGCGACCTGCCCTACACGGCGAAGAGCCTCTTCGATACGCTCACCGGCGCCCATCCCGACCTGCGTCTCTTCCAGCTTGGCCCGGCCGGCGATGCGCTCGACCTGGCCGCCAAGGCCTTCCCGCTCTTTGCGCCGCAGCCGCGCATGACCGACCCGGCGCCGCTGACGCAGGCGCCTGGTCTGCCGCCGGCGCCCGGCATGAGCGCGCCGCCTCGCACAGCCAACCTGGCCGTTGCCATGGCCATGATCGGCGTGGCGCTCATCATATTGGCGCTGGGCATCGGCCCGCATTTGCACCGCTGGGCGGCAGGCCATTCTAACGAATTCGGAACGAGCCATGATTGAATTCGCCAACCTCACCAAACGCTACGGCAAATTCGCCGCCGTTGACAACCTGACCCTCTCCGTCAAGCCGCAAGAGGCGGTGGCACTGTGGGGCGTCAACGGCGCGGGCAAGACCACCGCCATCAAGTGCCTGCTGGGCCTGCTGCGCTTTGACGGGCAGATCACGGTTGGCGGCTGCGATGTGCGCCGCCAGGGACGCGCCGCCCGCCAGTTGATCGGCTACGTGCCGCAGGAACTGGCCTTCTACAAGGAAATGACGACGGTCGACATGGCCCAATTCTATGCGCGGCTCAAGGGTGCGCCGGCCGCGCGCATCGCCCCGGTGCTGGCGCAGGTCGGGCTGGGCGAACAGGGCGGCAAGCGCGTGGGCGCGCTCTCCGGCGGCATGAAGCAGCGCCTGGCGCTGGCCCTGGCCCTGCTCGGCGACCCGCCCGTGCTGGTCATGGACGAGCCGACCTCAAACCTCGATACGGCGGCGCGCAGCCAGCTCCTGCACCTGCTGCTGGAAGTGAAGCGCGGCGGCAAGACGATCATCTTCTCCTCGCACCGCATCGAGGAGGTGGAGACGCTGGCCGATCGCGTCGCCGTCATGGAACACGGACGGCTGCAATTTACCTGCACGGCCGGCGAACTGGCGCGGCGCGTCGGCCTGCGCACGCAGGTCAAGTTCCTGGTGCCGGGCAGCCAGCTCGACCAGGCGCTGGCCATCTTGCAGGGCGCGGGCTTGCAGGCGCGGCGCAACGGCGTGGGCGTCATCGTCGACGTCGCGCACGGCGAGAAGGCGCGGCCGATCCACACGCTGGGCCGCGCCAACATCGAAGTCACCGACTTCGAGCTGGAGTAAGCGAGGAACGAGGACGAAGATGAACGTTGCAATCATCTGGACGCTGGCCCAAAAGGAACTGGGCGACGCGCTGCGCAACCGCTGGTTCCTGCTCTATACCATTGCCTTTGCCGGCCTGGCGCTGGCGCTGTCGTACATGTCGCTGGCCGGCGCGGGGATCGCAGGCTTTGCCGGCTTTGGGCGCACTGCCGCCAGCCTCATCAACCTGGTGCTGCTCATCATCCCGCTCATGGCGCTGACCGTGGGCGCGCAGAGTCTGGCGCACGAGCAGGAGCAGGGCACGCTGGCCTATCTGCTGGCCCAGCCGGTGACGCGGCCCGAGGTCTTCCTCGGCAAATATCTCGGCCTGGCGCTGAGCCTGCTGGCATCGCTGGGGCTGGGCTTCGGCGTGGCCGGTGTGGTGCTGGCACTGTCAAACGGCAGCGGGTCGCCGGGCGCCTACGCCAGCCTCATGGTGCAGACCTTCCTGCTCAGTCTCACCATGTTGAGCGTCGGCTTCCTGATTTCGGCGCTGACAAAGCGGGCCGGCGTGGCCGTCGGCATCGGTCTCTTTCTGTGGCTGGCCTTTGTCTTCCTGGGCGATCTGGGGCTCATGGGCACGGCGATCACCATGCGCCTGCCCGTGGATCAACTGCTGTGGCTGTCGCTGCTCAACCCGCTCCAGGTCTTCAAGATGGCATCGATTCTCGACATCAACGCCACGCTCGACCTGCTGGGACCGGCGGGCATCTATGCCATGCAGGAATATGGCGACCGTCTCCGCCCCGTCTTTCTTGGGCTGACGCTGGCCTGGATTGCGCTACCGGCGCTTGCCGCTTACGTGCGCTTTCACCTGCGCGGCGACCTGTAGACCGCAAAGTGAGGGAATGTTCTATGAGTACCGCCCGTTGGTTCGTACTGGCGCTGGCCCTGCTGTTTGTGGCGGCCTGCGGACAACCGGCCACGCCGCAACCGGCCAAGATCCGCTTCGGCGAGACCATGTGCACCGAATGCGGGATGATCATCAGCGAGCCGAAGTTTGCCGCCTCGCTGGCCTATGAAGAGAGCGAGGGCCGCTTCAAGAGCCTGGCCTTCGACGATATCGGCGACATGATCGGCTATTTGCAGAAGCACGTGGAGCTGATCCCGGCCGGCACCTGGGTGCACGACTACGAGAGCGAGGAATGGATCGACGCCAATACCGCCTTCTTTGTCGAGAGTAGCGCGATCCGGTCGCCCATGGGGCACGGCATCGCTGCCTTTGCCAGCGAAGAAGCCGCCAATGCCTTTGCGGGGGAGGTGGATGGCGTGGTGTGGGACTGGGGCCATCTGCGCGTCGAACATGCCATGGCGGGGCACCAGCATTAGAGGAAGAGGAAATGCAATTGTTGATGAGTAATTGCTGATTGTTGATTGAGGATGGGCGCCGGAAACCGGGGCGCGGTGTTAGGCATTAATTTTCAACCAGATGGAGTAATGGAGTAGCGACAATGCGCAAGCAAATCACCTGGATTCTGATCGCCGTATTGGCGATGATGGTACTGACGGCGTGTGGCGGTGACGACAAGAAAGAGGAAGCAGCGGCACAGCCGGCAGCAGCCGCGGCCGCACCGGCGGAAGCAGCCGCCGCGCCCGCCGGCGATGCAGCCAACGGCGGCAAGATCTATTCGACGGCGTGTGTGGCCTGCCACGGCCCCGATGCCAAGGGCGTAACCGGCCTGGGCAAAGACCTGACGACCAGCACGTGGGTCGGCGAACAGAGCGATACGCAACTTGTCGAGTTCATCAAGAAGGGGCGCGACGTGACCGATCCACTCAACACGACCGGCGTCGCCATGCCGCCCAAGGGTGGAAATCCAGCGATGAGTGAGCAGGAAATCGCCGACATTGTCGCCTACGTGCGATCCATTCATCAGCAGTAGGACGTCATGTTACAATCGGGACAACTCAACATCTACAGTTTTCGCAATACGCACACGCGCGACGTCCAACTGGTGCGCCTCTTCGAGGGCGAGGAGTTGCACGCCTACCTGCTCGTCGTGCCGCCCGGCGCCGAAATCAGCCGTCACGCCCACGAGAACAAGCACGAGATCTTCGACGTGCTGGAGGGCGAGGGCGCGTTGGAGGTCGACGGACGCCGTATCGACGGCACGCCGGGGCGCTGCATCTTTGTGCCGGCGGGGACTGCGCACAGTCTGCGCAACACGTCGAGCGCGCCGTGGACATTGCGCATTACCTGCCAGGATCGCGTCTACCCGCGTCACATCGGCAAGTTAGTCGACCGCGCGCTACGCAAGCGGCTGGCGCGCATCTTTGGCTAGCCGCAGGTGCAAGCCAGGGGCGCGGCAGAAACGAGGAAGGTAAGAGAGACGATGGATATATTTGCGGGCATCAATGGCTACGGCCAGGGCGAACCGTGGACGATCGGCGGGCTGGACCCGCTGCCGGAGGAAGAGTGGCAGCGCATGCGCGGCTTCCTGGCGCTGAGCGACGCCGAAGTGCGCGCCATGCTGACGACGGTGGAGGCGCTCTTCAAGCGCGGCCACGAACTCGTCGTCGGCACCTACGACTATCTCCAGCGCAACGAGGAGACCGCCGCCATCCTCGGCTGGGAGGAAGGCGCCGACCCCGCCCATCTGGCCGAGCGGCGCCGCTTCTTCACCGTGTGGCTGGCACGGCTGCTGGGCATGGATTTCAGCGCCGACCTGGCACACTATCTCTTCCGCGCCGGCAAGTTCCATGCCGCGCACGGCCCGCGCCACACGCACGTGCCGCCCGTGTACGTGACCGGCTCCGTCAGCCTGGTCAACGCCACCTTCGCCCGCTTCATCATGGAGGAGATGCCCGGCCATGCCCAGGCGCCGCTTGCCCTGGCCGGCTGGAACAAGGTGCTGACCCTGCACCTCCATCTCATGCAGATGGGCTACCAGGCCGCGCAGAACATCGACCAGGGCGACTTCGCCGTGTCGTTCGTCATGTTCGGGCGCATGCGCACCGCCACCGGCGCGCATCAATTGCCCGTGAGCGTGGCTGACGGCGCCACGGTCCGCAGCGCGCTGCGCAAGTTCTTCAACTACTTCCCGCAGGCGCGCGGCGAGGTCTTCGACCCGGCATGGTCGGGCGGCGAACGCACCGACGCGCACGGCACGCCCTGGTTCACCGTAGAGCGCGAGTATGCAGTCAAGCCCATGTGGCGCGTCCTGCTCAACGGCAAGGATCTGAGCTACATCGGCGGCCCGGCCATCAGCTTGACGGCGGGCGACGAAATTCACATCTTCCCCCCAGGGCGCTAACAGGAGGACGACAGCCAGATGGCAGAACCGTTTATCGCAATGACCGCGCTGCAAGAGCCGGTAGCAGTGGCCGCCGACAGCATTGTCAGCCGCACCCTCTACACCGGCGACGACGTGCGCGTGATCCTCTTCGCCTTTGCGCCGGGGCAGGAACTGTCCGAGCACACGGCGTCACGGCCGGCCCTGATCCACATCCTGACGGGCAGTGGCCGCATCGGGCTGGGCGACGAGCATTTCGATGCGGCGCCGGGCCTCCTCGTTCACATGGCGGCGGGACTGTCGCACAGCATCGTCGCCACGACCGAGCTGCGTATGCTGCTCTATCTCTTCGGGAAATAGGATGAATCTTGCGACACACGCAACCGCCCCGCGCTGGCTGCGCCTGCTGCTGCTGGCCGCCGCCGTAGGTGGTCTGTTGCTGGGCATGTGGGCCGGGCTGATCCGGCTCGGCTGGCCCTGGCCGGTGCTGCGACCGGTGCTGCCGGTGCTGCACGGCCCGCTCATGGCGTGCGGTTTTCTCGGCGTGCTCATCGGGCTGGAGCGGGCGGTGGGCACGGGCTGGCGCTGGGCCTATGCCGGACCGGCGCTGGTGGCGACCGGCACGCTCGTCGCCCTGGCCGGCGTGCCTGGCTGGCCCGGCCCGCTGTTGACCACGCTGGGCAGCCTGATTGTGACCGCTGTGCTCGTCGGGCTCGTGCGCATCCAGCCCGCGCTCTTCACGGCGACGATGGCGGTGGGCGGCGCCGCGTGGGTGGGCGGCAACCTGCTGTGGATGGCGCGCTTCCCGCTCTCGGTGGCCGCGCTCTGGTGGACGGGCTTTCTCGTGCTGACGATTGCGGGCGAACGGCTGGAACTCAGCCGCATGCTGCGCCTGTCGCGGCCCGCGCAATGGCTCTTCGTCGGCGCGGCGGCGCTGCTGGTGGTGGGCATGATCGTGTCGGTGGCGGCGTACTCCGCGGGCATGGCCCTGGTTGGTATCGCGCTGGCCGGCCTGTCGCTCTGGCTCCTGCGCTACGACATCGCGCGACGCCGCGTCAAGGCGGGCGGCCAGGCACGCTTCACGGCGATTGCGCTGCTGTCGGGCTATGGCTGGCTGGCCGTGGGCGGCGTGCTGGCTGTTGCATATGCCGGTGTCAGCGCCGGCCCCTACTACGACGCCATCCTGCACAGCATCTTTCTCGGCTTCGTCTTTGCCATGATCTTCGCCCACGCCCCCATCGTCTTCCCCGCCGTGCTCGGCGTGGCGATGGTCTACAGCACCCGCTTCTACGCGCCGCTCGTCCTGCTGCACGCCTCGTTGCTGCTGCGTGTGGGCGGCGACCTGGCCGGCTGGCCGCAGGCGCGGCTCTGGGGTGGGCTGCTCAACGCCGCGGTGATCCTGCTCTTCCTGGCCAGCACCGTGATCTCACTGCGGCCGCGTGCCGGCGCCACGACCTACGCCGCAGCGCAGCGCGAATCGGCGCGCCGGGGCTGACATCTGCTATACTGCCAGCAATCCAGCATGTCACGGCCGTACGTGCCGTGAACGCAGCAAAGGTGGGAGCGTGTGAGCAGAGTCGGCCGTGTACTTGTCCTGTTGTTTGTCCTTTTTGCGCTGGTTGCCTGCGACCAGGGCACCAAGTCCATTGCGCAGAATCACCTCAGCACGACGGAACCCATCATCCTGCTGAATGGCATGGTGCGCCTGCAACTCATGGAAAACCCCGGCGCGTTCCTGAGCCTGGGCGCAGCGCTGCCGCCGATGGCGCAGTTCTGGATCTTCACCATTCTGGTCGGGGCAATTCTCATCGGGGCTACCATCTACCTGGTGCGCGAGACGCACCGCATTCCGGTCGTTACGCTCATCGCCATCGCGCTGCTCCTGGGCGGCGGCATCGGCAACCTCATCGACCGCCTGGTCAACGAGGGGCGCGTCATCGACTTCATGAACGTGGGTATCGGCAGCCTGCGCACCGGTGTCTTCAACGTGGCCGACATGGCGATCATGGCCGGCGTGGGGCTGATCATGCTCTCCGCGCTGCGGGGCGACCGGACGGCTGCGTAGCAGGTACGCCCGCCAGAAACGCATCGATCGCCGCCTGAACCTCGCGGCGATGGCGCTCCCGGTCGGCCGATTTCGATGTCACCTCGACCAGACGTGCAGCCGGAATTGCGCCGGCCAACTCCTCGGCAATTTCAACCGGATGGATCGGATCCCGGCGCGTGGCCAGGATCAGCGCCGGCGCGGCGATCGCTGAGCAGGCGGCCAGGCTTGGGCAGGGAGAGTCGAGCGGGATGCGCTCCAGCCGGGCGACGCGGGCACGGGCCCGTGCCTGCTCGAATTGACCAAGCAACGAGGCAGCCGCATCCGGCCCCGCGGCCAGCACCTGGGCATACGCGCCGCTGGCGGCGAAACGCCGCCGGCCTTCCCCGGCGCCATAGGTGCGGAGCAGCCAGGCGATGGCCGGGTAGACGAGCAGGTTGGGCGGCAGCGGCCGATCAAGCCACGCCGGCCGCGAAAGGACCAGTCTTCGCAGTCGCTGCGGATGGCGCAGGGCAACGTTGAGTGCCACACCGGCGCCCATAGAGATGCCGCCGATCACTGCGCTGGCAATGTCCAGGTGGTCGAGGAGCGCGACGAGGTCGTCGGCCATGGCGTTGAAATTCAGCTTCGTGGTATCGCCCAGCGGCGCGGTGGCGCCATGGGCACGGCTGTCCAGCGTAATCAGCCGGACGCCCGGTGGCGGCGTGTAGAGGTCAAGAATCTGGCGCGTGTCGCCGCCAAGCCCGTGCTGAAAGACGAACGGCGCGCCCGCCCCGCGGTCCTGAAAGTGGAAGCGAACCCCATCGCGTTCGAAAAAGGGCATCAGCCAGCCTGCGCGCCGACGGCTGCCAGTTTTTCGCGGAGAAAAGCGATGCTGGCCGGCACCTGGCTCTCGTCCAGGCCGTGAATGATCAGCGGACCCTTGTAGCCGGACGCCGCGAGCTTGCTCAGGTAGCTGTCAAAATCGAGATCGCCCTGCCCCGGCGCCGTCTTGCCCGGTGCGCCATCGCGGCTGACATCTTTGGCGTGGGCAAGGACGATGTAGCTGCCAAGCAGGCTGAAGGCATCGTTGAGGATGGCACTCATGTACGGCAGCTTGATGGGGCGAATCAGGTTGGCCGCATCGAGCACCAAACGCAGCCGAGACGTATTGAAGGTTTCCAGCAGGCGCCGCGCTTCGTCGGCCGTACTGACGACATTGTTCACCTCGGGTTCGATTGCCAGCGTGACGTCGTACTGCTCGGCGTAGAGCAGGGCGCGATCCAGGGTGGCGGCCAAATCACCGCGCGCTGTGGGCGCCTGGTTGTCGGGGTGGGCCCGCCACATGTCGTCGGGGTCGCGCGTGCCCGTGCAGAGCGTGATGACATTGGTGCCCAAATCGTGGCAGATCGAAGCCAGCACGCCCAGCCGGCGCAGCCCGTCGGCGCGGGCGCGCCGGTCCGGATTGATCATGTTGAAGGTGCCGGAGATGGCAGCCATCGTCATGCCGCGCTCGTCAAACGCTCTGCGGATACTCTTGACTACCACCGGATCGACGGCATCGGGCAGCGTGGGCAGCCCCACGCAGGAAAGGTTGAACTGCACGGTACGCACCCCGTGCTCCGCCACGGCATCCAGCGTTTCGCCCACGGTCGGGCGCACGAACGTCTTGGCAAAAATCCCGATTTCCACGCTGCGGCTCCTTGTTGTGTTCCGCGTTGGTTGTTGTCTATACGCCGCCGCTGACATCCGCCAGCCGGACCCACTGCCCGCTGCGCACCGATTGCGCGATGGCCACCATCGCCCGCATGGCGGCAACGCCGTCGTCGATGCCGGCACCCTGCTGCTCCTTGCCATGCAGGATGGTGTCGGCGAACCCCTCGATCTGCAATTTGTACGTGTACGCGTCCGCGCCCAGCATGCGGTGATACTGGCGATCCGCGGCAGAGAAACACTCGACGTGACTGGCCTTGTGATACCACGGCAGATAGCCGCGTGCCACCACGCTGCCCTGCTCGCCAAAAACCTGAAAGCCTTCCTCGAAGTCGCCCTGCACCGGGACGATCAGGTCGAGGTGCCCCAGCGTGCCGTCGGCGAAATCGACCGCGACAAACCAGCCGTAGGCGCCAAAGCGGTTGGTAAAGCGCGCCTCCACTTGCACGATCTCGCCGCCCAGGAAACGCGCCGTGTCGACCAGATGGCTGCCGTGCGTGAGCATGAAATAGCGCTGCTTGTCGGCCTTGGGGTTGCCCGCCGGTCGCTGCGCGGCCGCACTGGCGAGCGGGATGGGCTGGAGGTTATCCGTCATGGTGTAGCGATAGAAGGAGTCGTAATACCACGCCTTGAGTGCCATCACCTGCCCCATCTGCTCGCGGATGAAGGTGCGCGCAAAGGCAACGCCGGGATCGAAGCGCCGGTTGTTGCCAACCTGGAAAACCAGCCCGGATGCTTGCACGTCCGCGCGCAGCGTCTCGCATTCCTCGATGCTCACGCCGAGCGGCTTTTCCACCAGCACGTGTTTGCCGGCGTCGATTGCCTGTTGCGCCAGGGCAGCGTGATATTGGTCGGCCACGCCGATGATGACGGCGTCGATCTCGGGATCCGCCAGCATGGCGTCGTAGCGCGTGTAGGTGCGCACCGGCATGTGGATGGCTGCCATGCGCGCCAGCAAATCCTCGGCTACATCGCAGATGGCGACGAGCTCGGCGTTGCGCGCCTTGCGCGTCGCCTCCAGGTGCGCGAATTGCGAGATCGGCCCTGCGCCCAGCACGCCGACGCGCAGCCGCTGCGCTTCTTTTGCGATCATCGCTCTACCATCCTTGCACGGCGAACTTCCCCGCCCCGACAGATCCGGCCTTGCTGCCCGGCGCGGCTGCCGTGGCCGGCACATTTCGACAAAGCGGATCTTTCTGCGTGCGGACCTCGCGGTCGATGTTTGCCTCCCAGGTCGATGCTTGCGCGCATGATGACGCTCGTTTGGTCGCTGTCCAGAGTCGATTGGCGGCAGTCTCTGCCGGCCCGTGCTGACACGGGCCTTCACCCCCAATAAGCATAGTGTACGGCATTTTGGCCTGCTTGTGCCAGAAAAAATCAGGCGCGTGACGATTTCGCATAGATGGTAGCTTTTGCGACACGCGCACAGTGCCCTGTACCCGCCTGTCACTCTGGCGCACGCTGGTATTTGATGGCCGGCGGCGGTCCGGTTGCGCGAAACAGGTTGCCCGGATACCATGCACGCTTGCGAACGCGCGGTGCATGGCCAACCGGCGTGTGCCGCCGATTGCGTATAGTTGTCACACCAGAACGAGTCCGACATGCTGATTGAGACCAACCGCCTCCTTCTTCGAAGCTTCCAGGTAGCGGACCTGGAACGCTTTGTCGCCTATCGCTCGGATCCCGACATCGCCCGCTACCAGGGATGGGAGGCGCCCTTTCCCGTGGACGTCGCGCGGCAGTTCATCGACGAGATGATGCGCCAGCCGCCCGCCGTGCCCGGCACTTGGTACCAGCTTGCCATGGAACGCAGGGCGGATGGCCTTCTGCTTGGTGACTGCGCCATCCACTTCCGCGATGACCAGCCGCGCCAGGCCGAGATCGGCTTTACGCTGGCGCGCGATGCGCAGGGGCACGGCTACGCCACCGAGGCAGTGCTGGGGGTGTTGGCCTATCTCTTCGAGGCGTTGGATTATCACCGCGTGGCAGCAAATTGCGACGCCGAGAACGCGCGCTCGGCGCACCTGCTGGAGCGTGTCGGCATGCGGCGCGAGGCGCACTTTGTCGAGAGCTACTGGGCCAAAGGCCGCTGGACCAGCGAATATCACTATGCGATCTTGCAGCGCGAGTGGAGCGACCGCCCTGCCGGGGCGCATCGCGCATAATCTGGAATGCGAGGAGACCATCATGGCGAAGCAACTCTCCGTCAGCGTCACGCATGAAATCGGCGCGCCCGCCCAGGAGGTGTACGCGATCCTGGCGGATTACCGCACCCATCATCCCCACATCCTCCCGACTGGGACATTCAAGAGCCTGGTGGTGGAGGAAGGTGGCACCGGCGCGGGCACTGTCTTTACAGCGGAGTTGAGTGCATTTGGCCGCAGCCAGCACTTTCGCATGCGCGTCAGCGAGCCGGAGCCCGGCCGCGTCCTGGCCGAGAGCGACCTGGCCTCTGACCTGGTGACGACCTTCACCGTGACACCCGTCGATCCGAAGCGATGCACGGTGACCATCGCGACCCAGTGGACACCGGCGAGCGGTCTGGCAGGATGGTTCGAGAAAGTGTCGACGCCGCCGTTCTTGCGCCGGGTCTATCACGAGGAACTGGCGCAACTAAACGGCTACGCGCAAAGGACGGTGCCCGGCAAGGGGCCCGGCGCCTGAGCCGGCTGCAACCAGAGCGGTTCTGTCGCACCGGGTGGAATCCGGCCGATCGGAGGGAAGAGTGATAGGATGAAGGGGTCGCAGTGCGTTGAGCGGAGCGGCGGCATTCTTTTCTTGAATCAACACTTCCTTTCTCCACAGGTCTGCCATGACTGCCATCGCAAAATCGCAACCTTCCTACCCCCGGCTTGCCCTGATCCTCGGCGCACTGGCCGCATTTGGCCCGCTGTCGATCGACACCTATCTGCCGGCGCTGCCCACCATCGCCACAGATTTCGCCACCACGACCGCCGCCGTGCAGCAGACATTGTCGGCTTTCTTCGTCGGTCTGGCGCTGGGCCAGCTCTTCTATGGACCCGTCTCCGACCGCATGGGGCGGCGCGCGCCGTTGCTCTTCGGCTGTGCGATGTACACGGTTGTGAGCATCGGCTGCGCGTTCGCCGGGTCAACGATCGGGCTTATGGGGCTGCGTTTCCTGCAGGCGTTGGGCAGTTCGGCCGGCGTGGTCATTGGCCGCTCGGTCGTGCGCGACCTTTTCGACGAGCGTGAGTCGGCGCGCATGTACTCGTTCCTGGTGCTGGTCATGGGCATCGCGCCCATCACGGCGCCACTCATCGGCGGCCAGTTGCTGGTCATGTTCGGCTGGCGCGCCATCTTCTTCGCCCTTGCCGCGTTTGGTCTCTTCTGCTTCGTCATGGTGTGGTTCTGGCTGGATGAATCGCTGCCGCTAGAGCGACGCACGGCCAGCGGGCTGGGCGCGACGATGCGCGGCTATCTGGCGCTCTTCGGCGACGGCCGCTACATCGGCTTTGCCCTGGCCGGCGGGCTGGCATCGGCGGCCATGTTCGCCTACATCTCCGGCTCGGCCTTCGTCTTTATCGAGCTGAACGGCGTGCCGCCGGATCGCTTTGGCCTCTTCTTCGGCGCCAACGCCTTTGGCCTGATCGCCGCATCACAGTTGAACCGCCACCTGCTCGAACGCTACACGAGCACGCAGTTGCTCACCGCAGCATTGAGCGTCACCGCATTGGCGGCCATCTCCCTTTTCGCCACAACGCTGGCCGGGATTGGCGGCTTCCCGTTGATGCTGGTGCTGCTCTTTGTCACCATCGCCAGTACGGGCATGGTCGGCCCAAACGCCACCGCGCTGGCGATGGCGCCCTATGGCCGCAAGGCCGGCAGTGCCGCGGCGCTGCTGGGCGCCACGCAGTTCATGGCTGGCGCGGTGGCGGGCGCGTTGGTCGGCCTGCTCGCCAACGGCACGGCGCTGCCCATGACCGGCGTAATTGCGTTGTGTGGCGGAAGCGCGTTCGTGCTGCTGCACGCGGTGGCGCTGCGGTCAAAGGAGTAGATGCGAGCGGAGCTTGATCAAAGTGTGCCGGCAGAGGCGGGGGCTTGCCTCTGCCGGCACTGCGCGTTCCGGCTGCTTGCTACCGCTGCACGTGCGGCAGGTAGAGTGTGGCGCCGGCAGACTCACCCAGCAGGGGCTTGCCGAAGCTGATGTCATATTGACCGGCGGCGCTCTGCCCGTTTTTGTGCAGCACGTCGACAGTCACCACTTCGCCCGGCGCCAGGTCGAGGGGCAGCGTCCAGTAGGCGTCGTAGGCGAGCTGGCCAGTGGCATATTCCTTGGTGCCGCTGCTGGTCGTCACCCGCACGATGGCATCCATGCCAAACGCGAAGTGTGTCAGGCGCAGAATATAGCGCTCGGTCGCGGCATTGGCCGCCGCCGCAAACACAGCGTCCCTGGGCAAGTCGGGCAGCGCCTCCGGCGAAGCGATGCGGAAGCGGTCGACGTCGCCGGCAGTGTCGATGCGACCGGGGAGATCGCTGTTGTCACCCAGCAGGTCGCTTGCGTCACTGTCCGAGGCGCCGTGGTCGTCACCGGCATAGTCGTCGACCAGAATGGCGATCTCGGCGAACCGATCGAAGTCGTCGCCGACCGGGCTGGTAGACGGGTCGAGCGCATCGGCCATGCCGGCCTGTGTGTAGAACGCGGCGCCGGCGATATTGTCGAAGATCACGGTCACGTCATAGTCGCCCGGCTGGTCGTAGGGCAGGAAGCCCGTGTACTGGCCGTCATCCGCCAGCACGTCTGGCGCAACCCCGTCATCAAGCAAGGTCAGATCGACGTAGGCGCCGTCGGGCCCTTCGGCCCAGGCCGTGACACCGGCGCCAGCGATACGCGCTCCGCGGCTCAGCTCCGCCACCAGGACGATCTCCTCGGGATAGGTGACAAACGCACCCGCCTGCGAGATGACCGCCGCGTGGTAGGTGTCGCCGTTGAGCGTGTGGCCGGTCACGGCATAGTCGACGGTTAGCGGACTGCCGGTAGCCGCCACATCAAGCTGCCAGGTGCCCACGGCCGGCTGGCTGAGCAAGATGGTGCACAGCGTGTCGTAGCCATCGCTCTCACAGACCGGCAGTTCACTCGCCGAGAGGCTGTCCGGGTCAACCAGGGTGAGATCGGCCGCGCTTTCGCTGCCGTCAAACAGCACCGCAACCTCCACCTCATCCAGCGTGGCGTCGACGTAGAAGTTGGCGGTCAGCGGCGTGCCGGGGTTCACCGTCTGGCTGCGGGCCGTGCCGAGATTGACGTCGACGAGCGGCGAAGACTGCTGGTCGGCCGCGCCCAGTGCGCTGCTCAGCGCGCCGGCGGAGACAGGCGAGGCAGCCGCAGCGGCCACGCCCGGAATAGCAAAGCCGCCATTGCCGACGAACTGATAGGTTCCCGGCGGGTTGGCAGCGGTCGTGGGGAAGCGCAACAGTTCCAGCGAGTTGCTGAACAGGTCATTCGGCTTGGGCGTGGCGGCATAATTGAAGACCGAGAAGGAGATGCCGACAGCGTTGTGGTCATTATAGAGCTTCTGGAAGATGAAAGGCTCCGTGTTGTCGGTGAAGGCGCCGTCGATGATGGTGTAGACGCTGCGGTCGATGATGAAGGCGTTGGTGCTCGCCTGTTGCAATGCGGTAATCGCGGCCGCGTCGGCGCCGGCGCCGTTGCGATTGGTGACGCCGGCCTCGGCCTGGATCGCGTCGATCTGCGCCTTGATCGCCGTGCGCGTAGCATCGTCGTCGATCCGCGTCAGCGGCTGCACGACGGTGTGCGTGTTGGCAAAGGTGATGATACCGACCAGGTCGCCGACATTCGTGCGATCCACGTAATTCTTGATGGCGAGCTTGGCGCTTTCCAACTTGTTGTCCTGCCCCATGTCGGCCGAAACGTCGATCAGGAAGACGCGGTGCTTGGCGGTCGGCGCATTGGCATCTACCCAGACGAAGTTGAGGGCATCGCGTGCCGTGGTGCGCGCCGCCGGCAATTCCACCGACGGATCCTGGCCAGCGGCCGGCCCCTTGGGCGCCAGGTCATCCCAGTAGAGACGGGTGCCGCGCGTTGCGGGGGGATCATTGGCCGGTGGGCGGGCGACCGTCTCCCATGCGCTGGCACCAAAGGTGCGATAGTGGGCAGTGTTTGTTCGGCCGACTCCCGCCGTCGACTTGGGCGTGGAGAAGTTCAGCCGGGCGAAGTCGATGCTGGGCGGTGCGGCACACATGACCGAGCAGGGCTGGGGCGGTGTGTCGCCACTCTGCGGTGAGCCGGGGTCCGTGCTTGTTTTGTCGCTCGCGTATTCATCGAGGATGCCGTACGTATAGTGCGACCATTCGTGTGTCAGCGTGTTGAGGAATGTGCCCACATCGTTGGGATCGGTGATCTGCGTGTTCTGCGAGAAGATGGCGTCGCCCATGTGAACCGTGCCCCGCC
Source organism: Caldilineaceae bacterium (assembly GCA_020634815.1). GTDB lineage: Bacteria > Chloroflexota > Anaerolineae > Caldilineales > Caldilineaceae > Caldilinea. The sequence continues at coordinate 49,644 of JACKBA010000044.1, forward strand.
CGCGGCCGTAGGCATTGGTCGAAGCGCGCGGCTGTTGCTCGAACTGGATCCACTGGATGTCGGCGCGGTCGGCAAACCGACCATTGTCGTAGAAGGTCACCGTGCGGATCTTGTGGGCGCCATTGGTCACCTCGTAGATACCGTCGGCAAAGAGCCGGAAAAGTTCCTCATAAGGCTGGCGTTCGGCCGGCGTCGTAATCGGCTTGTAGATCGAGACGGTGAGATCGAAGAGACGCGACGGCGGCACACCGGGGGCCGGCGGCGGCGGCGCCGGCGGTGCGACAACCGGGCCGGTCTCAGGCGCAGCCAACTGGCCGATTTCCGCATCGCTCAACGCGCGATTGTAGACGCGCACGTCGTCGAGCAACCCCAGCCAGGGATTGGGCCCGCCGGTCTCGACGGCCAGTGCCAGGCCCTGCCCGCCGCCCGGAGGCGCCACAGCATTCACGGCGACTGCCTGCCCGTTGACGAAGAGCTTGCTCTGCGTCCCGTTCCACACGTAGGCAGCGTGCGCCCACTGCCCCTTCGGCAGCGAACCGCCGAAAATCGCCGGATAGAGCGTCAATTGGCCGCTCGGCGTGACACCGAACCATGGCGCGTCGTCGCCGAACTCGA
>JACKBA010000045.1 GCA_020634815.1 Caldilineaceae bacterium
AGCGCCGGTCGCATCGTGATCGAGGGCGTCGACCTGGCGCGGCTGAGCGAGAGCGAGCGCGCCGCGTTCCGGCGCCGCAAGCTCGGCATCGTCTATCAGGCCGACAACCTGATCCCCTTTCTCAGCGCGCTGGAAAATGCGATGCTGCCCATGCAACTGGCGCGGCGCAAAGATGCCGGCAAGCGGGCGCGCGCCCTGCTCAACGAGGTCGGGCTTGGGCAGCGCATGCAGCACAGGCCGGCCATGCTTTCCGGCGGCGAACGGCAGCGCGTGGCGATCGCCGTGGCCCTGGCCAACGAGCCGGCGCTGCTGCTCGCCGACGAGCTGACCGGCGAACTCGACTCGGCCACCGCCGACAAGGTGATGGACCTGCTGGCGGCTCTCAACGCCGAACGCCAATTGACCTTGCTGGTCGTGACGCACAACCGCCAGGTGGCGGCACGCGCGCGGCGCCAGGTATTGATTGCCGACGGCCAGCTTATCGAAATGGAGGGCAGCCATGCCTGAACCGATTCTTCAAACCGTCGGTCTCACCCGGCGCTACCGCGTAGGCCGCGACAACGTGACGGCGCTCGACGGCGTCGACTTGACATTGCAGCGCGGCGAATTCGTCGCCATCATGGGGCCGAGCGGCTGCGGGAAATCGACCTTGCTCAACCTGATGGGCGGGCTGGATCAACCCACGGCCGGCCAGGTTATGCTCGACGGGCACAACTTGGCCGACTACGGCGAGGAACAACTGGCCGCGCTGCGCCGCAGCAAGATGGGCTTTGTCTTCCAGCGCCATGACCTCTTTCCTGTGCTGACCGTGCGCGAGAACGTGGAGTTCCCGCTGCTGCTGGGCGACACTGCGCCGCAAGAGCGGCGGGCGCGCGCCGAGAGCCTCTTGCAGACGGTCGGGCTGGCGGACAAGGCCGACTTCCTGCCCGAAGAACTCTCCGGCGGCCAGCAGCAGCGCGTCGGCATTGCGCGGGCGCTGGCCAACGCACCGGAGATTCTGCTGGCGGACGAGCCGACCGGCAATCTCGATAGCGCCACCGCCGACGAGATCCTCGCCGTCCTGACCGAACTGGCGCACCAACGCGGGCTCACGCTGGTCATGGTGACGCACGACGCCGAAAGCGCCGCTCGCGCCGACCGCGTGGTGCGATTAAAAGATGGCCATCTTGTGGATGGCAAGGGAAGGGACTCATGATGATTCATTATGCGTGGCGGCTGGTGACGCGCAACCCGCGGCGCACCGCCACTTATCTCTTTGGCCTGGCGCTTGCCGTCGGGCTTTTCTCGGGCATTCTCTTCTTTGTGGATGCCACCGCGCGTGAGATGACCGCCACGGCGATTGCGCCGATCAAGCTGGACATCATCGCCCACGCCACGGAACCGACCGTCGACGTCGGCGCCGCCGCTCCGGTGATCGCGCAACAGCGCGGGATCGCCGGAGCCGAGCCGGTCACCGCCGCCGACTTCAACTCGGCCGTGAAGGTCGGCGGCAATCATCCGTCGCCGACCGGGCGCCTCTTTGCCGTGCAGCCCTCTTACTTCCAGAGCTTCGACCTGTTGCAGGTCAGCGACGGCAAGTTCGACCCGCACGGCGTGATGGTCAGCGAGGCGATGGCGATCGCGCAGGGCATCAAGGTGGGTGATTCGCTGCAACTTACCTTCGCCGGCGTGGACCAGCCGGTCACGCTGCCGGTCACCGGAATCGTCAACTTGGACAACGCCGACGCGCTCTTCACGATCGCGGCCGAGTCCGAGAACGCGCTGGTCGCCGACGTCGTCTTTGTCGACTACGCATGGTTCCAGCAGACCTTGCAGGCGCCGCTGGCAGTGCAGGCGGCCAACTTGCAGGCCACGCCCCCGCCCGGTGCGGTCGTGCTGGACCCGCAGGTGCACGTCAAGATCGACCGCAGCCTGCTGCCAGCCGACCCGACGCTGGCCGCGCAACAGGCTGCATCGCTGCGCCGCTCGGTCGAGGCGCAGTTTCCCGGCCAGCTCAAGGCGCTGGACAATCTCTCGAGTGCCTTCAACGCCGCCAAGAAGGATGTCCTGTCGGCCAAGATTCTCTTCATCTTCCTGGGCCTGCCGGGCGTAGCGCTGGCCGCCTACCTGGCCAAGTTCGCCGCCGAACTCTTTGCCGAAGCGCAGCGCCGCGAGCTGAGCCTGCTGCGCACGCGCGGCGCCACACCGTGGCAGATCGGCCTGATCATCGCCGTGGCGTCGGTGCTGCTGGCCATCGGCGGCTCGCTGCTGGGCATCCTGTTCGGTCTGGTCACACTGGTCGTCAGCGCCGGGGCGCAGGCTGCCAGTGCACTCAATCCCCTGGCGCCGGGCTTCGATTGGGCCATGTTCGCCAACACCGTGGGCATTGCCTTCCTGGCCGGGTTGGCGCTGACCTTCCTGGCCGCGTTCGTGCCGGGCTTTGGCGCACTGCGCCGTGAAATCACCCAGGAGCGGCGCAGCACACGCCGCGTCAATGCGCCGCCGCTGTGGAAGCGCATCTACCTCGACGTGATCCTGCTGGTGACGGCGGCTGCCGTGCTCGTAGCCGTGCAGGTCAACGGCGGGTTCAAGCCGTCGGCTAACGAAGCCGCCTCGGTGCAGCTTTCCTTCTATATCTTCCTGGCGCCGTTCTTTGCCTGGGTCGGGTTGGTGCTGCTCATCCTGCGGCTCGTCGAACGCGTGCTGAGCGCGGGCGGCGCCCAGCTTGCCGCCGGCTTCAAACGGCTCTTTGGCGAGATCGGCGAGGTGGCCGGCAAGTCGGTGGCGCGGCGCGCGGCGCGGGTCAGCGCCGCCGTCACGGTCATCGCCCTGACGCTCTCCTTTGGCACGAGCCTGACGCTCTTCCAGCAGACCTACCGCAACGAGAAGCAGCTCGATGCGCAGTACATCGTCGGCGCCGATATCCGTCTGACGCCGGCCTTGAACACGCCGCAGAACGCCGGCTTTGCCACGCAGATCCAGGTTCCCGGCGTCGTCGGTGTGACCGGGGTCGTGCGCGACACGCAGGCGCTCGTCGGTTCGGAGAAGAACACCGTCTACGGCATCGACGTGCCTTCGTTCCGCCATGTCGCCTATCTGCCCGACAGCTTCTTTGTCGACGGCGCCGCGCAACAGACCATCGACGCCATGACCAACCGCACGACGAACTACGCGCCGGGCTCGGCGCAGCAGGTGCTGGATGCGCTGGCCGCCACGCCCAACGGCGTCATCATCTCAGTGGAGCAGGCGGAGAAATACAACATCCTCGTCGGCGACCCGGTGCTGCTGCGCCTCTACAACCGGGCGACCAACCAGTACACCGACGTCCAGGTCAAGGCGGTGGGACTCTTCGTCTACTTCCCGACCTCGGCGCAGGATTCTGATTTTATCCTGAACCGGGACTTCATGACGCAGAGTTCGGGCAACCCGTCCATGAGTTACTTCCTGTTCAAGACAGATGGCACGCCGGCTACCAATGCCAGTGTCGCGGCGACGCTGGCCGGCCAGTACAAGAACGTCATGCCGCTGCGCATCGAGACCATCGACACGGTCGTCAAGACCGAGTCCAGTTCGCTGACGTCGCTCAACCTGGGCGGGCTGGGTGCGATGGAACGGCTGTACACGCTGCTCGTCACGTCGGTCGGTCTGGCCATCTTCCTGCTGGCGATGATCAACGAACGCCAGCGTGAGTTCGGCGCGATGCGTGCGCTGGGCGCCAACCTGGGTCACCTGCGCCGCTTCCTCTTCACCGAGGCGGCGACCATCGGCGGGTTGAGTCTGGTCATCGGCTTTGCCGTCGGCGTGGGGCTGGCCTATATGCTGGTGATGCTGCTGGGTGTGATTTTCACAATTCCGGCGCAGCAGTTATCGTGGCCAGTGGTTGAGTTGGTCATCCTGGCCGTCCTTGTGATTGCCGGCATGACCGTGAGCGCCCTGGTTAGCGCCCGGCGGCTTGCACGACTGAAGGTTGTCGAAGCGCTGCGCGAGCTGTAAGGCGATTGGCCAGGTTCCAAGATGCGGGAAGTCGGGAGGAACGTAGTGCGTACCATCTATCCGTTGCTCATCGTCACTGTTCTTGTCGGCGGCACAATGCTGTTGGCAGGCTGCCAGCCGCAGCCCGCCAGCACTCCCACCTCCACGGCGGAAGCCGTGGAGGTGGCGCCGACACCGACTGCCCCGCCGGAAACCGCTCCCGCTACGCAGGCCGCGCTCCCTCTGGCGCCAACAGCGGTGGTTCGCTATGTATTGCCGGCAATTCAGCTTCAGAGCATTGAACCTGCAATTGCCGGCGATCGCGGGATCACCCTGGGCGGCATCGGCAGCGATCTCTGGCATGGCCCCGGCGACGCACCCAACCAGTTCTGGATGATCACGGATCGCGGGCCAAATGGCCAGGTCAAAGTGAAGGGCAAGAATCGCCGCACCTTCCCCGTGCCTGAGTTCGCCCCGGCAATTCTGCATGTCGAGACCGGCGACGGCGCCATCAAGCTGCTGCAAGTGATTCCACTGGCCGCGAGTGACGGTGCGCCGGTGAGCGGCCTGCCCAATCTCGCCAACCACGACGACGAGGGCTACACCTTCGACGGCGGCAGCACGTTGCCGTACGATCCCAGCGGGCTTGACACCGAAGGATTGGTGCGCACTTCGCAGGGCGATTTCTGGGCCGTCGAAGAATATGCGCCGTCGCTGCTCCACATTGCCGGCGACGGCCGCGTGCTCGAACGAATCGTGCCGCAGGGGCTGGACTATTCCGCTGCGGATTACCCGGTTGCGGCCGCGCTGCCGGCGGTCTATGCCCGGCGCAACAGCAACCGCGGCTTCGAAGGCATCGCCCTCAGCCCGGACGAGCAGACCGTGTACGCCGTTCTACAAAGCCCGCTGGATAACCCCGACAAGGATGTCCGTGCGACGGCGCGCGTGACGCGCATCCTGGCGCTTGATCGGGCCAGCGGCGCGCTGACCGGCGAGTATGCCTACGTCATGGAGCCGTTTGGCGCCTTCGACCCGGGCGCTGTCGACCAGACCGACATGAAGATCTCCGGGATCGTCGCGCTGACGGCCGACCGGTTGCTGGTGCTGGAACGGACGGACGCGGTCGCAAGAGTCTATGCCGTCGACCTGCATGCGGCGACCAACCTGCTGGGCACGCGCTGGGATGATCCGGCGACTGTGCCAAGCCTGGAAGCCGCGCCCGACCTGGCGGCGGCGGGCGTGACAGCGCTGCCCAAGTCGCTTGTGCTGGACCTGGGCGGCTTGCCGGCCATGCCCGCCAAGATCGAAGGTATCGCCGTCGTCGATGCCAATACGTTGGCCTTCGCCAATGACAATGACTTTGACCTGGGCGGCTTTGACAGCGCAGGCAACAACCAGCCGGGCGGCGTAGCGAACGAGATCGTCGTCGTTGCGCTGGATGGCGCCTTGAAATAGCGGCGTTACGCCCGAGACTGCTCCAGAGAGGCGATTTGGAAATTACCGGATTCGACGCAGAGGCCCAGAGATGCAGAGATTCGCAGAGGCAACACGACAACGAAGCAGGGCTTTTCTCTGCGCCTCAGAGGCGATTTGGAAATTACCGGATACGACGCAGAGGCCCAGAGATGCAGAGGCTCGCAGAGGTAACACGACAACGACGCAGGGCGTTTCTCTGCGTTTTTCTCTGCGCCTCAGCGTCTCTGCGTCAAGAATGCGAATTTCCAATCGGACTCTGAGAGGTGCATGAGCAGGAAACAAGAGGGTTCACAACCAGTGCGTTTACTGTTAGTGGAAGACGATCACAAGATCGCCGGGTACGTGAAACGGGGTCTTGAAGAGGAAGGCTACGCCGTCGATGCAGCCTATGACGGCCGCGACGGGCTCGACTGGGCGCTCGCGGCGCCCTATGACCTGTTCATCCTCGACGTGATGCTGCCGGGGCTGGACGGGTTCAGCCTCTGCCGCGAGCTGCGCCGCCAGGGCATCCATGCGCCGGTGCTGATGCTGACCGCCCGCGACGCCGTCGATGACCGTGTAGACGGGCTGGATGCCGGCGCCGACGACTACCTGGTGAAGCCGTTTGCCTTTCGCGAACTGCTGGCACGGCTGCGTGCGCTGCTGCGCCGGGCGGCCGATGCGCCCAAGCGCACCGTGCTCCAGGCCGGTGACCTCACGCTCGACACCCGCACGCAGCGCGTGCAGCGCGGCGAGCGCACCATCGAACTGACGGCCAAGGAGTTCGCCGTGCTGGAGTGCATGATGCGCGACCCAGGCCGCGTGCTCTCCCGCACGGTGATCGCCGACCATGTCTGGAGCTACGACGCCTACAACCAGTCCAACGTGATCGACGTCTATATCCGCAACCTGCGTCGCAAGATCGACGACGACAGCGAGCGCAAGCTGATCGAAACGGTGCGCGGCGTCGGTTACCGCGTGACGGTGGACGATGCTGCAACGGCTTAGAAACTGCTTGAACACCTCCACCACGAAGTCACAAAGGGCGCAAAGGGGCACAAAGGCACCTGTGGCAGAACGCCTTCAGATGATGCTTTGTGCTGCTTGGTGTGCTTTGCGTCTTGGTGGTTTGCTGTTCAGACAAGCACTTAGGCGCATCCGCGTACGATTTGCCCTGTGGACGGCGGGGCTGATCCTGGTGCTGCTGGTTGCCTTCGGCGCCATCGTCTACTACAGCGTCGCCCAGGGACTGACCGCTGCGGTGGATGAGGCGCTGAACCTCAGCGCGACGCAGACCCTGGCGGCGCTCAACGTCGAAAACGGCGTCATCACCCTGGCCGACGGTTTCCCTGAAATGGACAACCAGAGCGCCGAGATCATCGAACGCGGGCTGACCGTGCGCGTGCTCGATGCCGCCGGGCAGACGGTGCAGTCCTTCGGCCCGGCGCGCACGCTGCCGCTGCCCGATCCGGCGCAGGTGAGCGGGACAAATATGACTGTGGAGAGCGTCGCCGCCGATGCCGGGCCGCTGCGCATCCTGTTGGCGCCGGTGCTGGAGGACGGCAAAGCTGTCGGCGCCGTGCAGATCGCGGCCAGCCTGGCCGGCGTCGAGGCGACCTTGCAGCGGCTGCTCGTCACGCTGCTGCTGGGCGGCGCCTTGCTGACGGTCGTCGCCGCGCTGGGCGGCTACGCGCTGGCCGCGCGGGCGCTGCGGCCTATCGACCAGATGACGCGCACGGCGCGGCGCATCTCGGCCGAGGACCTGTCGGCGCGCCTCGACCTGCCCGCCACCGACGACGAAGTGGGGCGCCTGGCCGCAACCTTCGACGAGATGTTGAGCCGGCTCGATGATTCCTTCCAGCGCGAGCGCCAATTCACTGCCAACGCCTCGCACGAACTGCGCACGCCGCTGACCGCCATGCAGGCCATCCTCGAAGTGGTGCGGGCGCAGCCGCGCACGCCCGCCGAGTACGAGACCGCCATCGACGACCTGGCCGAAGAGGCGGACCGGCTGCGTACGCTGGTCGACCGGCTGCTCTATCTTGCGCGCAACGATGCCCAGCGCAGCGATATGAGCCAGCCTGTGGAACTGAATTTCCTGCTGGCAGACATTGTCGACTCGCTTGAACCGCTGGCCGAGCAGAAGGGCGTGGCGCTGTCGCTGACGACGCCGGCAAAGCTGCCCGTGCGCGGCGACGGCGATAGCCTGGTCCGCCTCTTCGTCAACCTGATCGACAACGCCATCAAGTACACGGAACATGGGTCGGTGGCGGTCAGCACCACGGCGGAGGCCGCCTGGGTGCGGGTGGCGATCAGCGACACCGGCACCGGTATCGCTGCCGAGCATCTGCCGCATATTTTCGACCGCTTCTATCGCGTCGACGCCGCGCGCACGAGCCAGGGTTCCGGCCTCGGGCTCGCCATCGCCCATGACATCGCCCGTGCCCACGGCGGCGACATCGCCGTTGCTTCGCAGCCCGGCCAGGGCACTATCTTCACCGTTACGCTGCCGCGTTAGTTCCCACGCTCGCCGCCTCCAACATGAAACAATCCGCCGGTTGGCTTCACGGCGACTTCATCTCACGCCGCTATCCTGAGGATAGACAGGCGGCAGCGGGTCGCCTGAACAGCAAAAAGGAGAAGTATGATGCCAATCAACACAATTCTTGCCACGGCCGCTGCGGCCATTCTGCTCTTCGGTCCTGCCGGTGGGCAGATGATCCGCCAGGCAGCACGGACGCCAGCCGCGGCGTCTCTGCCGGCGATCAGCCAGCAGGCGCCGGCCCAGCCCTCGACCAATTGCGCCAGTCAGCTCGACGACGCCACCGAAGCTGACAGCGCCGCGGCGGACACCGACACCGAGGATCTCCAGTGTGGCGACCAGAACGCGCCGGATGCCGCTGAGGCGGACACGGAGAGCGAAGCTGCCGAGTCCGACCAGAACGACGCGGCGCCGAGCGCCACTCCGGCGATCACGGCTGACCAGGCCAGGGCGACCGCCGAGGCGCAACTCAACGCCGGCGCGGCCAGCAAGGTCGAGTTGGACGACGAGAACGGCCAGTTGGTCTACAGCGTGGAAATCGGCGGTGTCGATGTCAAGGTCGACGCCATGACCGGCGTCGTCGTGACGGTGGAAAGCGGCCAGGACAGCGCAGAAAACGCCGAGTCCGACCAGGATCAGGTCGAGGAGGGCAACCAGGCCAGCCCAGATGTGGCGCCTGATGCCGCTGGCTAACCGAACTGTGTGCCAGTAGAGATAGGCAGTCAGCCAGAGACCGAGTTTCGTCACGAAATTCGGTCTCGCTTTGTTGAAACACGGTGATGCTCAGCGCGGCACTATCAAGGTTGGGTGGTCGCCTGTCTGGATGGCAGACGACCAACCGTATGGCCACGGCAAGCGGCGGTTTGGTGTAGTGCTGACGGGACAAATTGTGCGTATGTTGGCCTGCCATGTACAGACGGGCAAAGGAAAGCTATAATCAAACTAGAGGCTTGCGGGTCATTGCAGTAGGAATGGCCTCGTCGCTACAAGAGTCGCCAGCTATACACACTGACGCCCCTCGCTGCTGCTGGCAAAATTCCTCCGAGTCGTGCCCGCTACATAGCCGGAAATGCGATGCACAGGTGTGTTGGCATGGAGTTGACCACACTGGCAATCGGTGTAACCTGATGAATGAATCTGACCAGCCAACTCAAACGCCGGGGGCGACAATGAGCGAATCAGTGCATCGGTCGTGCGCCGGCGGTGCCACTATCGCCGATCTCGCTGCGCTTTTGGACAATACCACTGACTTTATCTGGTCACTTGATACAGATTGCCGCCTGGTCTATGGCAACCTGGCTTTCTCGGCCGCCATGAAACGCGTTCTCGGGCGCCCCTTGATGCCGGGCGACTCTCTCCTTGACCCGGCTTTCTCCGCTGCGCGCTGTCAGGAATGGCGCACTTTCTACATGCGCGCCTTGGCGGGTGAGACATTCTTCATAGAGCAGCCGATCAGTTGCGTTGCATCTAGTCCTGTGCGTGAGTATCGCTTCTTTCCTCTGGTGGATGACGCCGGTGAGATCATCGGCGCTTCGGTACACAGCCGTGATATCAGCGAGCGCCAGCAGGCGGAAGAGGAAATGCACCGTAGCGAAGCGTTGCTCAACCAGGCCCAGTCCATTGGCCGGATCGGCTCCTACGTGTGGGATCTGCGCGACGACACGCTGCAATGGTCGCGGTCGATGTATGAGTTGGCCGGCATCGACCCCGAAACCTTTGAAGGCAAACTAAGCGAGGTGATTGCGACACATATTCACCCGGCCGACCGGGCCGACGTGTTGCGTCAGATCGAACAGATGATTGCCGAGCGTCGCGCCCATGCGATGGAGTTCCGCCTGGTGCGCCCCGATGGCCGAACCGTCTGGCTGCGCTCCACCGCTCGTTTTGAGGTCGATGAGCAAGGCGCCCTCATTCGGGCGATCGGCGTTCACTACGATGTGACGGATGAGCACCGGTCACAGCAACTGCTCAACACGCGGCTGCATGTGAGCAGATTTGCGACGACACACACGCTGGATGAGTTGCTGCAGGAGATGCTGGATCAGGCCGAACTCCTGACCGAGAGCACGATCAGCTTCTTCCACTTTCTGGACAATGACCAGAACTCGCTCAGGCTGCAAACATGGTCCACCAACACGCTGCGCAATATGTGCACGGCTGTTGGAGAGCGCCGGCACTATCCGCTCGACGCGGCCGGCGTCTGGGTCGAATGTGTTCGTCAGCGCAAGCCACTCCTCTACAACGACTTCGCGTCACTACCGAATCGACGAGGGCTGCCCGAGGGACATGCGGACGTCAAGCGCATGATGACGGTGCCGATCATGCGCAATGACGAGATTGTGGCCATCGTCGGCGTCGGCAATAAGGCGTTTGACTACGAAGCCGAAGAATTGGAGGTCTTTGCCCGTTATGCTGATTCCGTGTGGGATAGCATCCAGGTAAAGCGCGTCGAGGATGCTTTGTGGCAGAGCCGTGAGATCTACCGGGCCGTGGTGGAAAATTCCACCGATTCCATTGTTCGCTGCGATGTCAATGGGGAATTTCTGTTCGGCAATGAGGCGGCAATCAAATTACTGGGCGGGGCCGAGGCTGCGCCCATCGGCAAGACGCCCGAGGAATTGGGCTTCTGCCCTGCATTCCGGCACACCTGGGATGCCAGCCTGCAATATGTCGTCGCCCAGGGGTTTCCGGCGTCGTTTGAATTCGACATGGAAATTGCCGGACGTACCCAGACGCTCGACATGCGCTTTGCGCCTGAGTATTCGCCGACGGGCCGCGTCGTCAGCGTGCTGGGCGTGGCCCGTGATATCACCGAACGGAAGATCGCCGAGCGCGAGCTGGCGCGGCGCGAGGAACAGTACCGCGTCCTGACGGAGACGATGAAGGATGTGGTATGGGTGCTCGACATCGAATCGAGCAAGTTCCGCTATGTGAGCCCGTCGGTCTATGCGCTGCGCGGCTACACGTCTGAGGAAGTCGTGGCCTTGCCGGTCGATCATGCCATGACGCCGGAGGATCGCGCCGCGCTGAAAGCCCTCACCCTGGACCGCGTTGCCGAATTCGAAAGCGGAAGCCTGGCCGCCGATCACTTCTATGTCGACCAGTTTCCGCAGCCGTGCAAAGACGGCTCCGTTGTCTGGACTGAGGTAGTCAGCAACTACTACATCAATCCGGACAATCAGCGTCTCGAATTGCGCGGTGTGACCCGTGATATCACGGAGCGACGCCAGGCTGAGGTCGCACTACGCCAGGCGCGCGACACCCTCGAGCAGCGCGTCGAAGAGCGTACCCGCGACCTGACGCGGGTCAATGCAGAGTTGGCGGCCGCCATGCAGGTCAAGGACGAGTTCCTGTCCGTCATGAGCCACGAATTGCGCACCCCGCTCAATGCAATTCTGATCATGTCCCAGGTGATGCTGGAAGGGGTGCGAGGCTCCCTCAACGAGCGCCAGTTGCGCGCCATGCAGACGATCACCGAGAGTGGCCAACATCTGCTCGCCATGATCAACGACATCCTCGATATCACCTCAGTGCAGGCCGGCACTGTCGTCCTGGACCGTGCGCTGCACGAGGTGGATGCTCTCTGTGCGCCCCTGATTGACAGACTGCGCGCCGAGGCGGCAACACGCTCCCAGTCGATTGACTATGTGTGCCCGTCCGAACCACTCTATCTCTGGGCGGATGGCCGTCGCTTCGGCCAGATTGTCCGGCACCTGCTGGAGAACGCCATGAAGTTCACGCCCGACGGCGGGCAAATCTCCCTGTTCGTGCAGCCGGATCTCGACCGCCGCGTGCTCTCCGTGCGGATCGAGGATAATGGGATCGGGATCGCGCACGATGCCATCGAGCGAATCTTCCAGCCATTCACACAGGCTGATTCAGCCCTGTCGCGGCAGTTCGGGGGATCGGGGATCGGTCTGACGCTGGTGCGCCACCTTGTCGAGTTGCACGGCGGAACGATTACGGCCGAAAGCGCCGGCATGCCGGGCAGCGGCAGCCGCTTCACCGTGCAACTTCCCTGGCAGGCGCCGCCCGTCGGCAGCCCGCATGGCGCAATACTCGCCGCCGGCGCCGTCCATGGGCCGCACGTCGTTCTGATCGCCGACGACAATCCCTCCGCCCAACGCGTGATGGGTGATGCGCTGCGTGCCGCGGGCTACGAAGTGCTGGCGGCGCTTGACGGCATTGAAGCCGTAGCCACCGCCCGCCTGCGCCCGCCCGACCTCATCCTGATGGATATGCAGATGCCGCGCTGTGATGGAGCCACGGCGATTCGGCGCCTGCGCCAGCTTCCCGCCTGCGCTGCCACGCCGATCGTCGCCATGTCCAGCGTGGTTGTTCCGAACGACCGCGCGCTTTGCCTCGATGCAGGCGCGGACGACTACCTCGCCAAGCCCATCAGCGCAGATACCGTCGTCGACGTGGTGGCGCGCCATCTTGCGCCGGGCCGATCCCTCATCGACGCAGCGTCCGGCGCAGATGCCCGGCCTTCGTGAACCAGGCGCAAGCAGGCCGGCTTTTTTTGGTGCGTACCAGGAAATTGGCGCCGTCCGCCGCCAACACTCCGGGACGCACGCGGCATTTTGTGCCTGCTGGACAACATCGCCAGTTGCACAGTATGATTGTCGCCTCGACCTGAGGTGCTCCCCATGCGCGGCCGGCCTGGCTTTGTCGGAATGGCATGGTTGGGCGGCATCGACGAGAGAGCGGATCCCACTACCACAAGGAGAACATCGCGATGAGCAGCAACGAGTTTCCTGCCAGTGAGCTTGCGCCGGGTGACATTCGGCTTGTCGAAGTCGATGGCACCGATGTGGCCGTTTACAACGTGGACGGTACCTTCTACGCGACACAGGACGCGTGCACGCACGAGATGGGTGAACTCTCCGACGGCTTTCTCGAAGGCGATACGATCACCTGTCCGTATCACGGCGCCTGCTTCAACGTCAAGACCGGCGCCGTGCTCCAGGAGCCAGCCACCGAACCGCTCAAGACGTTCCGCGTCAGCGTGGCCGATGGCATCGTGCGGGTCGAGGACGCCGGCTGATCTTCGCTTACCACGTTTGCTGACCGACCCAATTTCCAAACCTGCCATATTGAACGCGTAGGAAAGGTCCCGAGTGGAACACATCCGCGCCAATCGCGCCTATTTCGCCTTTCTTGGTTGGATCACGCTGCTTGCCATACCCCTGGCATTACTGACCGTTCTCTACCTGGCCGGCCTGCGGGTAGGCTCTGACTTCGTGCGAACCGTCTTGCCGTCGCAATGGCTGCCGGGCGTGGACCCGCGGCTGCTCACTATCGGCGTGGCAACGGCAGCCGGCCTGCTCGTCGGGCTGATCTTGCGCTATCTGGGCGGGAGCGACAGCCGGGCGTTGAGCGACGAACTGGTTGAGGAAGGCAAAGTGGCCTACCGGAACCTGCCCGGCATGATCCTCGCCGCGTTGGTCGGCCTGTCGTCCGGCGCAAGCCTCGGGCCGGAGGGGCCGCTGGCGCACCTGGGCGGCGGGCTGGGCACGTGGCTGGCCGAACGCCGTCGCTTTGACCGCGATCGCTCGCGCGTGCTCTCGCTGTCGGGCATTGCCGCCGTCTTTGGCGGCTTTCTCACACAGCCGCTGGGCGGTGCATTTCTCGCCTTCGAGTTCACCAAACTCGTGACCTTCCCTTTCTACATCTATCTGATTCCGGCCATCGTCGCCTCGCTGGCCGGCTATCTGGTCTATTTCGCCATCACCGGTGCCAGCCTCGTCGGCCTCTACCAATTCGACGAAATCACTACGCTGAAGGTGACCGACTTTCTGTACGTGTTCGTATTGAGCCTGATGGGCGTGGGTGTCGGTATTCTCTTCAAGCTGATCTTTCGCACGGTGCAACGTTTGACTCGTCCGTTGCAGGCATATCCGGTGCTGCGACCGGCGGCTGGTGGCCTGCTCTTCGGGCTGATCGGTGCGGCGATGCCGCTGACGCTGTACTCCGGCGAGCATGAGCTGGCGCACCTCATCGAGCATCCGGGCGAGTACAGCGCCCTCTATTTGCTGCTGCTTGGCGCGGCCAAACTCGTCACGCTGAGCATCTGCATGAGCACCGGCTTTCCCGGCGGCTTCATCTTCCCGCTACTCTTCGCAGCCGGCTCGTTTGGGGTGGCCGCTCACGCATTGCTGCCGGCCGTCCCGCTCAGTGTTGCGGTCGTCGGCGCCATGTCGGGGATCGGCGGGGCGGTCATGCGCATGCCGATTGCCACGATCATCCTGGTGGGAATCCTGGCCGGACCGGAGTACATGCCCCTGATTATTCTGGGGGCGATCGTGGGGTATCTCGTTGCCCAGATCAGTCGCGGCGAAGATGCGCGTGACGCCTACGCTACGGCCGAGACAGAAGGTGTCATCGCTCGCAATTGACTACAGGCAGGAGGCCATCTCTTGGGCGCAGTGAATGCTGAAAACGCCGAGACGCAAGCGGCGTGGAACTCGAACGCATCTTTCTGGGATGAGCGTATGGGCGAAGGTAATGACTTCGTCAACATGCTGATCTGGCCGGCGGTGGAACGCATGTTGCCCGTGACGCCCGGTATGCAGGTGCTGGATGTGGCCTGTGGCAACGGGCTGACCTCGCGCCGCCTTGCCGAGCAGGGCGCCTCTGTCACCGGCATCGACTTCTCAAGCGAAATGATCGCGATTGCGCGCCGCCGTTCTGCCGCGTATGGCGGGCGCATCGCTTACCAGGTGATCGACGCCACCGACGAGCATGCGTTGCTGGCTCTGGGCGAGCGGTGTTTCGACGCCGCCTTGAGTAACATGGCCCTCTTCGACATGGCCGAAATCGACCCGCTCTTTCGTAGCCTGGCACGCCTCTTGCGGCCGGGCGGCGTCTTTATCTTCTCCCTCATGCACCCGTGCTTCAACAACCCGTTCACGACCCACGTCGCCGAGACGGGCAACGGCAAGGACGGTAACGTGACGACCTACGGCGTCAAGGTCTATTGCTACATGACCAACGCGTCAGCCCACGGCACCGCCATGAGCGGCCAGCCGCAGGCGCACCTCTACTTCCATCGTCCGCTGGAAGCGCTGTTGGGCGCCGGATTCCGCACCGGCTTTGTCGTCGATGCGCTGGAGGAGCGCGCCTTCGCGCCCAGCGACGACCCGGCGCAAAATCGTCCGCTGAACTGGAGCAGCGCCTATAGCGAGATCCCGCCGGTCATGGTGGTGCGCATGCGCCTGCTCGGTCAATAGTATGCGATCTGTCTCTGGATGCAAACAGGGTCGGGACACGAGCGTGTCCCGACCCTGTTTCTTTCTGTCAGCCGCCACGACGGGCGGCACATGCTGCCTACTCTGCGGCTGCCGCAGCTTCAGCCTGGGCCTGGGCTGCTGCCTTCGCGGCCTTGGCCGCTGCACGCGCCTCGGCGGCATTCCAATCCTCGCCCTCGCGCACGACGGCAACCTTGAAGGTCGCGGCCACTTCGGGCATGAGGCGGATGGAAAGTTCGTGAATGCCCAGATCGCGGATGCCGTGCTCGATGTCGATGCGGCGGCGATCCACCTCGAAGCCGACGGCCTCGCTCAACTTCTCGGCAATGTCGGCGGTCGTGACCGAGCCGTAGAGACGATCATTGTCGCCGGCGTTGGCCTTGAAGAGAAGCTTCGCGCCGGAGATGACCTGCGCCTGCGCCTCGGCGTTGGCACGCTCACGCGCACGGCGGCGCGTCGCCGTCGCCTTGATCTCGTCGGCCTGCTTCATCGCACCGCGGGTGGCCAGAACCGCCAGCCCACGCGGCATGAGGTAGTTGCGGGCGTACCCGCCGGCCACGGCATACACATCGCCGGCGTGGCCCAGTTCGGGAACGTCCTTGGTCAGCAATACTTTGACACGCGCCATGTTCAATCTCCTTTTTGCAAGCGCATCATGTTGATACGTGGTTCGCAGCCACCGGCTGCCAAAACACTTTCTGCCGTCGCCAATCGTCGGCGGACAGACCCTAATCATAGCGAAGAAGTGCGCCGCGGCCAAATCAAAGGGCTGCCGGCGGGTACCATTCTCTGACGCCGGCAGCGGGCCACACAGGGTGCACCTGCGCGTTCGATTTGGCTCGAAATGGTTGCAATGTGCGCGGCGCTTCAGCTTGCCGCGCGATGCGTGCTATACTGCCAGCGACACGATGGCAATCGGCGCACAACGCGCCGGGCCGCCATTCAGCACGGTAGACGAGGCATTCGTGGTATCGCATTCATCTGAAACAGGCACCCCACCGGATGAGGCAGCAGGCGACATCGTGCGCACGCTGCCTGCCCGCAATCGACAAAACCCACGCTGGAGAACGCGCCTTGCCGGCTTTGCCGCGGCGCTCTTTCTGCTGGCCACCACCGTGGGCTGCGCCTTTTCCGAACTGCTGGTGCCGCCGACGCCCACGCCCGTCCCCACCCGCCAGCTTGCGCCCACCTTCACACCCACGCCGGAGGCGCTGCTACCGCTGGTCGTCGTGACCCCGCCGCGTGACGGCACACCGGGTGTCATCGTCATCCAGCCGACCATCGACGCCGATCGGGTCGTCATCGCCATCCCGCCCACCGACACGCCGCAGCCCACGCCGACGGAGACGCCGCTGCCGACCGCCACGCTGCCGCCGCTCGAACAGACGGCCACGGCTGCCGCGCTCTCGGCTCAACTGACGGCCGCCGCGCCGGTGGGCGTGACGCCCGGCTTCCCGACACCGACGCCGACACCGATCCCGACCGAAACGCCGACGCCCGGCCCTACCGCCACCCCGTTTGTCATCGTCGAGAGCGGCTATGCGGCGCTGCGCACCGGGCCGGGCGTGCAATACCCGCTCGTGGCGCAGTTGGGTCCGGGGATTCCCATTGCCATCATCGGCCGCAACACGCAGGGGGATTGGTACGAAGTCTGCTGCGTCAACGGGTTCTCGGTGTGGGTGGCGTCGACCCATGTGCGCGTCGTCAACGAGACCGAAGCGGTCGCGCTGGTAGTCGCCCAACCGCCGCCCACCTTCACCCCCACCTTTACGCCGACCGAGACGCCGACGGTGACGGCCACGCCGACGGCCACGCCCTATCCCTTCGAACGCGCCATCGGGCCGCAATTCTTCCCCACCGAGAACCAGTTTCTGACGATCTGGTCCTATTTCTTTGTGGGCGAACTCAACAATGCCACGAAGCCCGAGGAACCGGCCGAGGGCTACTTCCTGGAAGTCAAGTTCAACGGCTTCGACCGGCCGAATACCAATACCGAACGCCCCAGTACCAATACCATCGAGTTCAGTGCGCCGCTAGGCGCCGGCAACCGCGTCAAGTACAACTACAAGTATGAGTTCCGCCCGCCCACCGAGCCGACGCCCGCGCCCGGCGAACTTGCCACACCGCGCCCGTGCGACCTGCTCGGGCAGGGAACATGGACGGCTTGGGTCCGCGATGGAGCCGGAAACCAGCTTTCCGACGTTGTACAATTTACGACGGACTGCAACAACCCGAACCGCGAGGTATACCTTGGCTTTGTCCGGGTGCGGTGAGTGACATCACCGTGGAGCCATGGCCATAGAAAGAAGCTTGGCATGAAGATTCGACCGATGCTCGGCGTGGCGCTACTGGCGCTGAGCGTGATCACGAGCGGCTGTTTCGGACGTAGCGAGGCCCAGGAGGCCGTCCCCATCCGCACGCCGCGCCCGACCTTTACACCGACGCCGCCGCAGCCGGCGACGCCGGAAGCACCCGCGGCGAGCCAGCCGGCTGTGGAGAACGCCGCGCCGGTGGTGGAGGCGCAACCTGTGCCCGAACAGCCTGCCCCGGCGGAGCAGGCGGCTGCCCAGCCTGCCGAAGAGGCTGCCGCAGCGCCGCAGACCGCCATCGCCGTCATCAACGAAGATCTTATCAATATCCGCCGCGGCCCCGGTTTGCAATATCCCGTGCTCAAGCTGGGCATGCGCGGCGACCAGTACACGCTCATTGGCCGCAGCGCCGACGACGAGTGGTGGCAGATCTGCTGCATCGAGGAACTCCCCGGCTGGATCACGCAGCAATATGTGGACGCCGACGGTCCGGTCGACGGCATCGCCGTGGCCGATCCCGACGCCGAGGTGCAGGCACTCGTCGTGGCGCCGCCCACACCGGAACAGGCCGCCACCGCTGCACCGGTCGTCGAAGCGGCGCCTCCGGTCGAAGCCGCACCCGAGGCTGTGACCGAGGCGCCGGCTACAGAGGAAGCCCCGGCCGAGCCGCCCGCTCCTGCCTTCGAGTTCAACCTGGCGACCCAGGAACGCTTCCCCGAGAGCAATGACCTGGTGCGTGTCTTCCTCTACGTGAGCCAGGGCGACAAGGCGGTGCCGGGCTACAGCCTGCGTGTCGTCCACGACGGTGTGGAGATGCCGGTGACGGCAACCTCGGCGGACCAGGCCGGCATGACCTGGCCCACGGCCAGCCCGCGCCAGCGCTTTCAGAACATGAAGGTCGAGTTCCCCGGTGTCAGTTCTGCGGGAACTTGGGAAATCCAGTTGCTCGACGGCGGCAAGGCGCCCGCCGGCCCGGTCGCTACCTTCACGCTTGCCGCAACCGACACCGACCGGGAACTCTACGTTCGCTACGAAAAGCCGTAACTGCTCATGAGCACTGCGATCCGGCCTGCCCGCATTGGGTGGGTCCTGGTGCTGTTGTTCGCCGCCGGCGTGCTGCTGCGGGCGCTGCGCCTTGCCTGGCAGCCGCTCTGGTGGGATGAGGGCTACAGCGTCTACTTCGCCACCGAGCCGCTGGCGCGCATGGTGGCGCTGACGGCGCAGGACATCCACCCGCCGCTCTACTATGCCCTGCTCCATCTGTGGATTCAGCTCTGGGGCAGCGCGCAACCCGTCGTCGACCGCATGCTCTCCGTGCTGCTGGGCGTGGCCGCGCTGCCCTTGCAGGCGTGGCTGGCGTGGACGCTCTACCCCGGACGCCGGCGCATCCTGGTGGTGGCCGTCCTGCTGCTGGCGCTCAGCCCCATGCATCTCTTCTACAGCCAGGAAGTGCGCATGTACGGGCTAGGCCTGACGCTCAGCACGGCGAGCACGGCCTGTTTCTGGCGCTGGCTGCGCCGGCTGGATCGTGGCGACTCGGCGGCAAGGTGGTTGCTGCCTGCGCTGGGCTACGTCGTGTTCACGACAGCGGGTCTCTACACCCTCTACTATTTCGCCTTTGTCCCTGCCGGCCATCTGCTGTGGGCGCTGATCCACTACCGGCGCACGCTGCGACGCTTTGGGGCGGTCGTCGCTGCCCAGGCGATGGTGGCGCTCCTCTACCTGCCGTGGATCGTCTATGCCGTGCCGCGGCTGGTGACGTATGTCGGCGCCAAGGTCCAGTCCGACCAGGACGCGGCACTCGACCCGGTGAGTTATCTGGCCCGCCACCTGGGCGCCTATACCGGCGGGCATCTGCCCTGGCTTGACGGGGCGACGCCGTGGCCGCTGTTCTTTGGGCTGGCCGCGGTGCTCCTGGTGGCCGCGGGGCTGGCACTGGCCAGGCGCCGTCCAGCTTCGCCGGGGGATGGCGATCGCGCGGCCACGGCCCTGCTGGTCACGCTGCTTGGCGTGGCCTTTGCCGGCGGCTGGCTGGTGAGCCTGCGCTATCCCTTCTTCCCCGAAGGCGGCGAGCGCCTGCTCCTCTTTGCCCTGCCCTATGCACTGCTCTTGCTGGCGGTGGCGATCGACCGCACGTGGCGCGTCTATTTCACCGGTGCAGCGGCGTTGGTGCTACTGCTTGTGGCCGGCGCGGCCGGTATCTACGTCTACTACACGACGCCGCGCTACTCGGCCCACGACTACCGGCCCATCTTGCGCCAGATCGTGCAGCAGGGGCGCAACGAAGACACGCTGCTGGCCATCTTTCCCTGGCAGGTCGGCTACTGGCGCGCCTATACACCGCAAGACGATGCGGCGCTTTCCGGGCCGGCGCCGCTGCTGCTGACCGCGGCCAACGACGCGGTGGCGTGGTCGCCCGCTGTCCAGGCCGCGCTCGACGAAGCCCTACAACGCGGCGCCATCTGGTTCCCTGAGCCGCTCAGCTTTGGCAGTTCGCTGCCCGGTGAGATCGAGGAGTACCTGGCCGGACGCAGCGCCAACCTGGAGAATCGCTGGTACGATGCCACGCGGCTCACGGCTTGGGCCGACCTGCCGGCGCCAGCGCCTGTTGCGACGACCCATGACTTCGGCGCCGTGCAATTGGTCGTCGCGGCAACGACCCCGGATACCGTCGCTGCGGCCAACGAGCCGGTGTCCGTCCTGCTGACGTGGCGCGTGGCCGAGCCGGCGGACTTGAACGTGAGTCTGCGCCTGCTGGATGATCAGGGCGATGTGTGGAGCAGCCGCGAGTACGCAGCGGCGTGGTCGGGTGTGGCGCCGGGCGCTGAGGTGACGGAGCAGGTCGGGCTGGTCGTGCCGGTGGGCCTGCCGCCGGGCGCGTACCAGGTCGGCGTCAGCGTGGCACGGCAGCAGGCGGACGGGGGCAGCGCCGAAGCGCTCACGCTGGCCGGCAGCGATCGCGTGGACGCCCTCATCGGCCAGACAACGGTGACGGCGCCGACCGAGCCGCAGCCTGCCGCACGCCTGCCGATCCGCACGCCCTTGTCGCCGGCGGTGGTGCAGGAGGGCATCGCCTTTCTGGGCTTCACCGGTCCGGACGCCGAGCGCCCGCTACTGGCGGGAACCGAGCTTGGCCTGACGCTCTTCTTGCAGGCGCAGGAGGACGCACCGTCGCCGCGCTCGCTCTACGTCAGCCTGCTCGACGGCAGCGGCAACGGCGTTGCGGGCTATGAAGGCTGGCCGCTGCCTGACTATGCGGCCGATCTGCTGAGCCGCGATGAGTTGCTGCGGCTGCCGGTGCGCTTCTTTGTGCCCGGCGTCATCGGCAGCGGCGACTATCGGCTGGCAGCAGGCTTTGTCGACGCAGCGACCGGCGCAAAGCGCCCGCCCGTGACGCTGGGCGAGGTGCGTATCGAGCAGCGCCGCGCCGCGTTCGACCGGCGTACGCCGGCCCAGTTGCTGCCCACACCGGCGCAATTCGGGACTCATGCGCTCCTCTACGGCTACGACCGGGACGAGACTGAGGCCGGCGACACGCTCATTCGGCTCTACTGGGAGATCATGCAGCCGCTGCTGCCGCCGCATCACATCTTTGTGCACGCCGACGACGCCGGCGGCGCGACGCTCGCCCAGCAGGACGGGCCGCCCGTCACTGTGACCGGCCCTGCCCCGAGTGGGAGCTGGCAGCCGGGCGAGTTCCTCATCACCGAGCACCGGCTGCGCGTGCCGCCGGACACGGTTGTCAACGTCGGCATCTACGAGCCGGCCACCACCGTGCGCCTGCCCGTTACCGTCGACGGCCAGCCGGCCGGGGACAGCGTGCGCCTGGCGAGCACCCCGTAGCCGAAGGCGGGTGCAATGCAACCTGGTGGTACGAATTACGTCCCCGGCACTATGCACAACTATTTGGTCGAAGCCTCGGCTGCTGCACAGTGCCGGGGACGTTGTTTGCCCCAAATGTGAAGAAGACCCGCCGAAAGCAGCAACCTTTACGCTACCTGCGCCGTATTGTATGATGATTTACGGGTAGCGGTGAGCGCGCTGTGCACGCTGCGTCGTTACTCATCGGGAGAACTATGAATTCAAACGGGAGATTGAAATCATGGAAAACAGCGAACAGAGCAAGCCGAATCCGGAAGCAACGACGGGACAGAGCGAAAGCAGCACCGATGCGACCAATCGCCAGGCAACGCAGGAGTTGATGGACGAACTGGCCGATCTCGCCAATCGCCTGACCACGTTGGGCAAGTCCTGGTGGAACAGTGACGAACGCAAGCGCATCGAGACCGATCTGCGCTCGGGTATCGAGACGCTGGGCACCTCGTTGGAGAGCAGTTTCCAGCAGGTCGCCTCGTCGCAAGAGGCCAAGGAGATCCAGACCAAGGCCGGCGAGGTGGGCGAGAAGGTGACGAGCAGCAAGTTCGTCGCCGACCTGGCCACCGCGCTGAAGTCGGGCCTGGCCTCGCTGGGCGAGCAGTTGGACAAGGTCGCCAAGGACATGGAGGCCAAGAGTGCTGCACATCCTGCGCCCGATGCGGCGCCAAAGGATGACGCGCCGGCCGACGACCCGAAGGATATTCCCATCGACAAGGCATAGCCGGGCTGGGCAGGAAGAGTCAGGCGGGCAGGATAGAGGCTTTTCCTCCATCCTGCCCGCCTGTTTTTATTGCGATGCTGGCGCGCCGGTTGTGCAGTCAGGCCTGCGATCCCACCATTGAGCATGGAGAAAGTCTGCCGGTTGGGCCATCCCTCGGCCGGCCTGTGCGACAGCGAACAAAGACCCCAGCCGGTCAGGCTGGGGTCTCGGGGTTTCACTTCGTATGCTGAGAGAAGGCGGGATAGGCATGCCGCGCGCGGCGGCCTATCGAGCGACTACAGATCCGCGGTTGGCTCACGAGATGGGATCGAGCGGGTGGTTCTCATTCCACAACGTGGTGAGTTCGTCCATCGTCTTGCCGATCTTCTGGCGGTTGACAATGACGTATTTTGTGGTTTAGGTGATCTCCACCTGCTTCAATTCTTCGCGCCGTTTCCGCCAATCGGGCATGACGCGGTCCATCAGCGCATAGAAGCCCTTGCCGTGGTTGAGCTCGACCAGGTGGCAGAGTTCGTGCACGACCACGTAGTCGACGCACGGCTTGGGCGCCCGCATGAGGTGCAGGTTGAGCGTAATCTTGCCCTTGCCGGTGCAGCTTCCCCAGCGGCTCTTCATGGCGCGGACGGCTAGCTCCGGCTCGGGCAGGGCCAGCGGCTTGAAGCGCGGCAGCAAGGCCGCGACTCGTTCGTGGAAGTGACGTTGCGCCTGCCGACGCAGCCATGCCTCGACCTGCGCCTGCACGTAGGCGGTGTTGGCCTTGTTGGGCGTGGTCACTTCGAGATAGCCGCGTGTCAGCTTCACCCACTCGCGCTCGCCCTCGCTCACTTTCAGACGATAGTGGCGGCCCAGGTACCAGAAGCTCTCGCCGCTCACATAGCGCCGCGGCGGCTGCCTGGGCGGCAGGGCGGCGAAGTCGCTGCCGGCCGGCGCCTTGACCGTGACCGAGCGGTCGGGGTGCACGTGGATGGCCAGCGTCTTGCGCGCGGCGTAGATCAGCGTGTATTCGATGGCGGTGTCGCCAAAGTGCAAGGTGTGAATGGACGAAGTCATGGCAGTGAACGTGCTGGACTCAGCCGGCGCTGGCTACCAGGATACTGTAGTTCTTGATTAGTGTACTCTTGGCAACCGCCTCTCTTCCGCTGTTCTCCATGCCGGTAACATCTTTGACGTGGAAACCGACGAAGCTATTCAGTGTAGTCCGGTCGAATTCTCTCTCAAGCGCCCGATACTCAGCCAGCCATGCCGGCCGTCCTTCGATGGCAAGGAATACCTGGTCCGTCACATCGGCCGACCACGGCTGCGGAATCGTATGCAGCACGCGCATGACAAGGTCACGGATTTCGGCCGTCTTTTGCGATTCGCTTTCCGAGCCGCCCGCCGCGTCTAGTTCCTCACCGTACGCTTTCTCTTCCTGGAGGTTCTCTCAGATCCGCGCCTGAAACGTAACGCTTTCCTTCGCCGTGCTGCCGTCGGCATAGCGCAGGAGCATGTTGTCGCCGTTGAGTTGCAGCACGGTGTAGGCGCCCTTGTGGTTGCGATACTGCTTGCCGACTTCGAATGGACCAGACATTTGCTCACCTCTCACTCTTAGATTCAGCTTCCCCGTGCGGACCATGTGTTGCGCCATGCCGCGCTACATCGGCTAGGAAATTCGGCGATCAGGCTGAGATATACTCGTAACACACAAGGTGCAGGTCAGGGCGGGTGATGATTATCCGTTGCGGCCTTTCGGGAGACTCGGCTACAAATTCCTGATCAGCATGCAAGGCGCGTATCGTATCGAGCAGAGCTGCGATATCACTTCGGGCACTGTACTCTTTCAGCCCAGTTCGCAGTTTCTGTATCGAGGCGCCCACCATGGGCTGTTTGAGAAACCTGCGCAGTTCCTTGATTTCATTGCGATCCGTTACTGGATTGTGTGACTGTTCCAACAGAATGCCAGACGCAATATTCTGTTCTTCGGCAACCGGTTTGTTGACGATGGTTGCTGCCTGCTGATGGGTGAAGTCTTTCAGAATTCCGTCAATGACCTTTTCTTGTAGGTCAAATACATCCAGGTCTTCGTAAGGCGGTGGATAGCGTGGCGTCTCCGGCCCACAAGCAATCAACTGCATGATCTGGTAGCGATTGTCGACAATCTCCCGCCGAAACGCGTCGTAGTAACGCCAGAAATGCAGACGCCCGCTATCCGGATGCGGCGCAGTGTAGTAGAAGAAGATGCCACTTGCTTGTTGGCGCCGCAATCCTGAATGGATGCCATCATTGAGAGTAGTCAACCATTGTTGCGCTTCTGATGCCAGCACGCGCTGCAACTCGGCGAGCAATGCCTCACTGCTTGCCAGTTCCAGGAAACTCTCTTGTTCTTCGACAACGGAATTGTCCTCGTCGGCGATTCGGCGCAAGGTGTTGAAGTCGCGAGGAGTAACCACTTCACCGAGAACACTGGCATCGAGGAAGCCGGTCTGGTTGATAACGTCAATCTTCTTGGTAAGGCTCTCGACGAGCCCGAGTAATTGCTCCAGCTCCTTTTCAGGAAACATGTTGAAGATTGTCAGAACGTCGTAGGATGACCCCAGCCGGTCGATGCGACCGGCGCGCTGTACCATCCGCGTTGGATTCCAGTGCAGATCGTAGTTGATCAAATACCCACAATCTTGCAGGTTCTGCCCTTCAGACATGACATCGGTGGCAATCAAGATGTCGATCTCGTCTTCGGTGCCTGCGATCTCAGGGCGTCCGCTGGCAACTGGCGCAAACCGTTCGACAAGACGAACGCGATCAGCGGGTGCGACATCGCTGTCGATACGCCGAATCGTTGGGTTGCCCATGGCTGCGCGCCACCCTTCGTTTTCCGGACCGGTGAGGGCACGATAGAGATAGCGTCCAGTATCCTTGTAGTAGCTAAAAACGATCACTTTATGACCGCTCAGGTCACCCGCTAGCAGGTCCTTCAAGGCCTGTAGCTTATCGTCTTCTTTCAATCCCAGTTTGTCGATGGAGTACCAAATCGCCGTCAGATTATCGATATCACGCACTAGATCATGATGGATTGCCCGCCGATTGTATTCGCTCGACTTTAGACGGGGCAGGCTTGCGATAATCTCGCGCGCTGCCTCGCTTGCATCTATCTCTCCGGCGCGGGAAGTTGGTGTACCGTTGTCATCGTCCGCGGTCTCCTGGTCAAGCAAGCGCATGGCAATCGCGAACGACGCCGCATCCAACACGATGTCATCCTGAATGTATTCGTCGAAGGTCTTGATAAACTCCAACGCACGACGGATCGATATTCGGAATGCGTCAATGCTCGACTCAAGGCGCTTGAGAAAGCGGCTTTTGAAGATGCCAACCAAGGCTTGTTGCCGGCCGACTTCAAAGTCATCGCGCACGACATTGGATGCTTTATAGGATTCGAGATTGTAGTGAGCCAGATTGAGTTGATCGATGCGGCGCACGATATCGGTGTAGAAGCCTTCATAGGTTGCCTGCAGGTCATACTCGATTGTCCGCAACTGCCGTGCAGGCCAGCTAATCCGTTTGCCGTTGATCGTGGCATCGGGATAGGCCCGCCGGATGAATTGCCGTGTGCGCCGGATCACAACTTCTTCGAGCAGGTTGTAGATGCGAATGCTGCCTTGGTCGATCGAGTCGCGTCGCGCCGCAAGGAAATACTTGTATAGATCCCCGATGCCGGCGGCTGCAAAGTAGGTCCGGTCATTTCCCGCGAAAAGGTTGATCTGATTGTACAGGTCAAAAATGTTGTTATTGATCGGCGTGGCGGTCAACAGTATCAGCTTCTTGCGCCCGCCATCGCGACCGCGCCGGCCATTTGCCGCCAGCAACGTTTCCAGCGTCTGATAGCGCTTGACATGGCGATTGCGAAAGTTGTGTGCCTCGTCGACAAGGATGACATCCACATCGGCAAACGCACGAAGGTCAAAATTGTCCTGGCCGAGGCTTTCCTGCGAGATCACAGTGGCCGCAATAGTGGCCGAGGCCAGTTCGCGTTGCCACATGGTGCGTAACGACGCCGGGCAGATTACCAATGCCTTTTGGCGCATGTGATAGGCGTAATCTTCCAGCAGTTTCTTGCCGATCCAGGTTTTGCCGAGCCCTACCGAATCGGCAACGATGACGCCATCGTAGCGCGCCAGGATGCGCCGCGCTTTCTTGACGGCATCCTCCTGGAATTCGCTCAATTCGACCGCCGAACGCGTCACCGTCTGGCCTACATCACCATCGAGATCGTCACGGAAATATTCGTACAACGCCTTCATATAGATCTCGTAGGGCGTATACTCGCGTCCGCCGAACTTTGAGTCCTCAAGCAACTCGATCAACTCTTCTTTGAATTCGCCTGCCTCTCGCCATCGAGCATCGAACCACCTGGCCAGGTCGAGAATCGCACGGGCGCCGACTTCGCTCTTGAGTAGGAGTTGATTCTCCAGCGATATTCGAGCGTTCAACTGACGCTGTTTGTGGTGTGCCACCTCGCTGCGCGCAACCTGGTCATCGACCTCATCCTGTTCGAGCAGGGTCTTGTGGACAAGATTCAGTTCGTTGTTGTGTCTGAGACCTGGCCCGGTAAAGTTGCTGCTCCCCACAATGCCTACCAATGGATTCAGATAGTCGATCAGGGTTTGCTGCGCGCCCCGGCCTCCATAGATGAGATAGCACTTGGCATGGAGAAAGGTGCGGCGGCCGTTTTCGCCTGGCGCGTGACCAAGATACAGGCGGACCTCGACATCCTCGCGCCGGAGAAAGCGGATCAAATCTTCCACAAGCCGCTGGGTCTTCTCGGTCAGTGGTTCTGCATTGAGTTCGCTGCGCAAATAGGCGCGTGAGTCGGGCTGTAGCCCCACCGCAGAGGCATCTTGCGGATTGTCGCCGAGCAGCAGGCGAAAGTGGCGCACACCCGGCAGCGTCTCTTGGACCATCTCGAAGCCGCGCACGCTGAAATAGGCAGTGGCGATATCTACCTGCGGGTGGTGCTGACCGGTCAACAGCTCGTTGAGCACGTCGGCCAGATTCGTTTCTATATTGTCGATGACGTAGGGGATGCGATCGAGAATCCCGCCGGCATTATCCGTCATTCGTTCAATTCTCCAGGGTCGGTGCAGTATATGGGATTATATCAGGTCGCCGACACCCCATCACAACCGCTCCAGGATCGCCAGCGCCCATGCCCGCGCCTGCAACGCATCGTCACGCGTCAGCACGGTGTCGTGGGCGGCACGATTGCGTAGTTCGATGTTCGCCTTGTCGGCAAGTAGCCCGGCTACACCTTCATCACCGAAGATCGTGGCGTCCGCCTGCACATAAACCCGATCTGCATAAGCGCGCAGAGCTGTCTCTTTGCTGCTCTGGACGATGATGCTCATGCTACCCAAGGTCAGGTGGCGTTTGTCGTCCATGAACTCTTGGAGAAACTTGTTCTTGCAATCGCCCGCCGTCGCCCCGCTCTCCGTGCGGAAGCGCTCGAACAGGCGCTTGCCCAGCATCTGCTCCACCGCTTTGGCGTAGGCGACCACCGTGGCCGAGAAATCGAGCTGGGCAGGACGCGTGCGCAGGTCGTATTCGGCGCCAACGAGAAAGGTCCGGGCTTCGTCGGTCAACCATTCCACGCCGGAGAGTGCCTCGGCCAGGGCCGCCTCATCCACCGCCAGGTTGACCCGTTCCTGCAAGCGTTGGCGGGCGACCAGCGTCTTTTCCGCCAGCGCGTCGGCACGGGCGTCGTCGTCGGTCAGTTCCTTGTCGCCCAGCACCTGCTGCTTGGCATCGGCCAGCGCCTGCTCGTATTGCGGGCACTCGATGATCTCGATCTCCGCATCGGTCAGCCCGTAAAGCTGGTAGACGATCTTGTCGATGAGCGTGTCGGTGCTGGCAAGCTGTAGCTTGATGGGCAAGAGCACGGCCAACGACGCCTCGTATTCACGCTCGATTTCGCCCTTGACCTCTTCGAGAGAAGCATGGAATCGCCGGCGATTCTGGTGCAGCCGGTAGTAGAAGTCGGCCCACGGGCGCGCCGGCTCCCCCTTCTGATAGTCGCCCAGGTAGCTTTGCAGGATGGTCTTGCCCGTGAGGCTGTCGATGCCGGTGGCGCCGTTCTTGGGGATGATGGCAAGCCGGCCTTCCAGCCAGCCGAGGAAGCGCTGGACCTCCGCCTGCTTGCGCTTGTTGAGGTCGATCATCTGTTCGGCCAGGAAGGCGAGCAGGTCGTGCACAACGTCGCTTTCGCCCAGGGAGAGGTGATGTCGGCTGAATTCGATAACGCAGGTGTGGCCTTCGCTGAGGCAACGCTGGTAGAGTTTGTGGGCTTCAAGTTCCAGGAGTCGTCTACGGTCATGTTCGATGTCTGCCTTGGGCCATGGAAGGTAAATGATATCGAGTTCATAGGCATTGATATGATTCGTTGTGCTCGCGGCAGAAAACCTGAACTCAAACAATGTCGAATTCAGCAAAGCCAGTAGCGAAAGGGGGTTGTCCGTTTCTCCAAATGGAATGTAACTCTAGTTTCCGGTAAAAGTTGAGCGACGTACGGGACAAAATGACAAACGGCGATTAACATTCCACAATAAGGTTGAAGCCAAGGAGTGGAAGATGCTAACCGCCGTAGAACACACTGTACATGCAATCAGCGCCGTCGTCCAAACGGTGCCAGTAGGAACCAACGTTGCCCTGGTGCGGATTCTGTGGATCATGATGAGTGGTGCGTTCTTGCAGAGTCGCGGTGCCTTCTTCACGGCCCTTGCCACCATGTTTGCGCCGGCGGAAGTTCGCCGCAGTTGGGCAGCGCTGCGCAATGGATCCTGGGAGTGCAACGAACTGCTTGAGAATTGGCACGTCTTCGTGGCGAGCGAGAACAATGGCGTGTACGTCGCCACGAAGGATACGGGCGGTCAGTGTGGATATGACAGGATTCTGGCGCCCTCGTCTCAAGGTTGGCTGGGAAAGCACTATCACAGCCTGGCGCAACGCTCCCTGCCAGCAGTCGTGTTTGGCGTCGTGGTGCTTTCAGGGCAGGTGAGGGACAAACGGACGCCGTTGTTGCAACGCATCGTGCGTTGCAAGCCGGAAAGTTGACAAAGCGAGCTTTCGAATGCAGTTGCTGCAGAAACGAAAAAGCTACGCTACCCAATCAAGTCACAGTCTACGATGCCGAATTCGGGTGGCTGACTTACAACGTGCTGCGATAGACCGCTATGTTGTCGACTTGCCACCAACTGCACGGCACAGCGCAATCAGTTGCCACGCTACAAAGGCAGGGCTGTCATCCCAAATACGGCGAACTTGTGCGCCCACTGCCACCGCAAACACAAAGACAAGACCATCGCCGCCTCGATCCCCCATCAAGAGGTCACTTTGTCCATGAAGGTCGTCGAATCGACGTGCAGTCCTGGCATGATCTGGTACTCCCGACCTCTCAAGTCGGCCCAGATGCGCCGACCTTTGACATCTACGTCTTTCAGATCCGCTTTACAAGCAGCCGTTGGTCTTGGGCACCGATCTGGCGAAGATCAAGGCGGAACCGTCTACCATATCTACCGTGACCGCTGGCCGGTGGAACAGCCCCGCTGGCCGCCAAGCAGATGATCGTGCAGCGGCTGAATAAGTCCCATGATGTCGACCTCCGTCATGCTGGGGCGCTGTCGCTCACGCCAGTATCGTTTACGAGACTGCCTGATTGTTCAGCCGATGACAGGCGATGGTGGATCTCGCAATCCGAACCATGACTGACCGGAACCTGACGACCCAGGTGAACGCTGAAAAAATCCTCAGCCTGAGTCAGTTGAGCGTCGGCGCTGGTGGAATGGGCGCGGCGCCGAACCTGCGTGTCAGGCTGCGCTGTGAGCTGTGCGCCAGCTTATTACCGACCGCCTGAGTGGCACCATCATTGAGGATACGGACTATCCTCTACGTTCGCGCGGTTCGAGAACACCTGGCAGTACGATGGTCTGACCATCAGCCGGAAAACTGTCCAGCGCCACATGCAGGAGATGGGGATCGCATGCCTGGCAACTGGGCGGCGCAAGGGCATGTTTATCCGTACCTGCGGGGCGTCACCAGCGCCCCAATCAGGTCTGGGATCGATACCCGCCACAGAAACGTGGCTACCCGTCCTGATTAGCGCTATGATCAGTTGGCGCGGACCAGTTGGGATTTCGTGTTGGTGGCCGTCGATGCAGCATTGGCGCAAGCCAGGCCAACGATCTGGAACAGCGACCAAGGCAGCCATTTCACCAGCCCGCAGTACATCGAACGGCTACTGGCCGCCGAGGTGCGCATCAGCATGGATGGCAAGGGGCGGGCGTTGGACAACATCTTTACCGAGCGTCTCTGGCGGACGCTCAAATATGAGGAAGTCTACTTGCATGACTACGTTACACCTAAAGATGCCCCGGCCTCGCCGCTACTTGACTTCAACATCGAACCGCATCAGGCCTGCTTGCACGCCGGCTATGGGTCTTGACCGGTAATGACCAGCGCAGCCCTGCGTACGTTCTCAACAGGTCGTTTGGTGGAAATTGGTTATCGCCGGCAAAGGTGAGGAGCGACCCCAGGTTGGCGTCGAGACGCATCACCTCTCCCCAACCACTTCGCCATCCGTGCGGCGCTCGGGTCGCTCTCCAGCGTTGCCCTATCCTCCGCACAGACGGCGGTCAGTCTATCAGATTCATCGTATTCGCGTCAGTTTCCGGGCTTCATAACGGGCTCAACTACACCGTCTCGTATCGATTGTCATCTCACCCAGGAAGGGAGGATTGGACTTTATTTTTGACCCATTTTGTGTCTTGACAAATGGGTCCACCAACTCGCCATCCGATGAGCTACAGTCTCGTGCCGCCATCCTAACTCCCTTCCGGCTTCTGGGACCGTACGCCTGCAGCGACGCCTGGGCGATTGCGTCGCCTACTTGCACGTGCCGATTTTTCAACTTTGCCTGTCACCGACCCGCAACTTCGCAAAAAGAACTCCCCCACGGCACACTTACCCAAGGGGATCGACGCTCATCGCCGTCTCAAACCGTCTACTCCACCCCCAATTACCGGAAACTAGAGATGTAACCAATAGTGTCAAAAAGGAATTCATCAGGCGGCACAACGGTCATTATGAGTCGCCGCCAATTGTCTATTGCAGCACCTTTCTGGAATGCAATCCTAGGTTGAATGTGATGTTGCCCACGATCGCTCACGCCTCGTTCTGTCAGCCATCGCCCCTTCTTCAGGTAACGCGCTATTCCCTGTTTTGGCTCGTCCAAGAGTTCGTATCGCTGGATGTTGCCACCCCGCAAGATCATTGGTCCGTCTTCAGGATCATCTGAAATGTTTCGGGCATTAGCCCGATTGTCACACATTTCGCCTGCGTATATCTTACAGTGCTCTGCAACACAAGAACCTAGACGAGGATGCATTTTGGATTCGAGTAGATGCCACTCGGCATCTCCAACTAGAGGGACTGCGTGCTGATTTGGCGTGAACGAAAACAGTACATCTTGTTCTGCGATATAGAATGGTGAATTTGCCTCGATATCTCGGCCGGGATGCGTCCTGACGAACGTCTTGAGAAGCTTACTATGGACTTTGTGCAATAGGACGATACAAGTTGACTGTTTAGCTTCAACGAACACTCGATTGCTCGGATCATCTTTTTGCGGAAAGGCTTCCACACGTTCAAGATGTACTGTCTCAAATATTCGTTTTCTGCAACCATATGAAAAACTATCGCTCAAGATCGTGAGTGGGATGATGAATCCAGACCGTCCTGTCGTGCGTAGCAACACGATTGAACTAAGCAGGAATAATCGATATAGGTTAATGCGCCCAGACTTTGTTCCTGAATAAATGTCATAGTCGCTGAAAAACTGTACCTCTGCATCGCTGGTACCACCGCACTTAATCGTGACGTCATGAGCACCACCTGGCGACGAGCGCTTTTGTCTGTTTTGACTGTGGACCTCGGCGTGGCGGTGGCGTCCAGGGTGGTGGCGGCACCTTGAACGTGAGCAGTTCGGCCGGTGTCCAACAATGGTCAGTTAGCTTGGCCGCCATCGCTGGGGTCCGTTGCACCCAGCGATAGCGTCGTTCCGTAATCCAGAGGCGCAGACGCAGGCTTTCATGTTCATCACAGAAGTTGTAGAAACAACCCACCACATACATGCCTGCAGTCAAGGTCGCCTGCTGCTGGGCCAGAGAACGCGTGCGTCGTGCCAGACAGGCCAGCCGCTGGCGGAAGGTGGCATTGAGCCGCTCGATGTAAGCGGTGTTGATGACGCCACCGCCCTGCGAACAGGTGAGCAACTGCGTCACCGCCGGTGCACTACCTTGCACAATGCGCCGCACGATGTCCAGTCCCGCCGCCGTGCAGTGTTTGACCACCTGCACGATGGCGATGTCCGACCATGCCACCAACTGGAGGCGACCCGGCTGCCCATGCCGCGGCAATGGCAGACGAAGGCAGCCCGAAGGCGCTGACATAGCTCACCAAGCCATCAACCGCCAGCAGGAGTGGGCGGCACAGTGCCATGCCACGCACCTTAGCGGCCAACTGGCAATCAGATCCAGGTCACGCCGCGGGCTGATGACACCGCCAGCCACAGCCGTGTGGGCACCATCAGTGCCATGGCCATCAGGCACTCCCACCTTGCACCTTGGCCTTGATTTCATCGGCTTGCACCTGCTGCAAGTCCAACTGCTGCGTCTCACCATGTGTTCATGCACCCGCCACAGTGCTCACCCGACCGTCGCCACCACTCCTTCACCGTCCGCTCATCATAGCCAAACGCCTGCACGATCGCTTGCGGCGGACACCCATAGGCCAGCAGCGGATGACCAGCATCACCTGCACGCTGTCTGTCCGCAGCCGATAGAACAACGTGTCCTTCGTGGCGCTGAACGTCTGCTGGCAGACTGCGCACCGATAACGCTTTTCCTTACGGCTATGCACGCTGATATTATCTTGGCCTTGCTTTCCCCTTGCCGCACAGGCCAAATTGGGACAGAATACACTTTGTGGGTTCATGGTGATGCCTCCTTTGGCTTGGTAACCAGGAGTATACATCACCACGAACCCACATTATCTTTGTCGACTATGCCTCTTCCACGCTTAACTGTGGTGGTACCGCATCGCTGTTTCCTGAATAAAACGCCGAAACTTCATCATATGGCGGATTTCCCACCACCGCATCAAACCCGCCATCTTCGCGCAACTGCACATCCTGCCCGCCTGGCGTGCTCGGTGCAAAGAAGACTTCGGGGAACTCCAGTTCCCAGTGAAAGAAACGCTTCTCCATTGCTGACCGCAGTGCGGTTGCTGCGACCTTCTGCACGTCCATGTAGTCATTGGCGGGCAACGGCGTCGCCGGCTTCTCCAGCCAGCCCTGCACGTCGTCACGTTGCAGAAACTCCAGTACAGGGTCAAAGCCGCTCCTACTCGGCGCGTTGCCAAACCAGCGCGAGGTGTACACATCAAGCACGCGCTTGAAAGGCGCCAGGTAATCCGCCGCGCTGCGATAGGCCGTGCGGCTGGAGGCGACCTGCTCCACCGTGTTGTCGCTCAAATAGCTCACCTGGCGCATCAACTCCGTGGCGAGCATGACGCCGGCAAACTTGTTGGAGGCAAAGAGGGTGCTCTGCTTCTTCTCCGCAAGCGCTGTCTGCACGTCGGCGATGCGGCTGCCGATCAGGCTGTTGCCCTGTTTGAGGTGGTGGTCGAGAAAGCTGAGCGGCGCGCCCAGCGTAAAGGCGTCGAGCCACAGACTCACCTTGGCCAACTCCACGGCCATGGCGTTGAGGTCCACGCCGTAGATGCAGCGCTTGAGCACCGCCCGCTTGAGCAGCGGCACGCGCCCAAGCCGTTCTTCGGGAATCGTCACCTGCTGGCGTTCCATGTCCTCCAAGATGTCGCGGCGAATGCGTTCCAGCACGGCCCACACAGGGTTCTGTGTCCAGCCGTTCAACCAGTTGATCAACCGGTCAGAGATGTAGTCCACCGCCTCGACCAGAAAATGGCCGCTGCCCATGGCCGGGTCGAGCACCTTGACGTCGAGACAGGCATCGGCAAGCTGCTGCATGTCAGCGTTGTTCCAGAACTTCTCAGGGTCTTCTTTCTTGGCTTCTGCCACTGCTTTGGCCTTGACATAGCGCTGCTCTGCGTCGCGCAGTTGCGGTGCCAGCGTCTCGAACTTGCGCTCCAGCACCGGCCCCACCGTATGCGCGACGATGTATTTCACAATGTAGTCGGGTGTGTAGTAGCTGCCCGAGGCCTTGCGCTCGCGCTTGTCGTTCTCCAGGTAGACATCGCCCTTGCTCAGCGTCGCCTGCACGCGCTTGCTCTTGGCATTGGCGAAGGGGATGTAGACTTCCTTGCCGCCCTCCTTGACAACGGCCAGCTTCTCCCTGGCAATGTGCAGCTTGAACTCCAGCAGTCCTTCGTAGACATTGCCCAGTTGGCGCACGCCCAGCGACTTGAAGTCCACAAAGACCAGCGCATGTGTCTTGTCGTCCACATCGCGGCAGAGCCGGTCCAGGCCCAAGGCCAGGTAGCGGTCGGGAATCGCATAGCGGGCAAGCAACTGCCCGGCAGGCGTTTCCGCCGAGAAGAGGCCGCCGTTGTAGGCCGGCAGGTTCAGCGCCGGGTTGCCGGCGTCGATGGCGCCAAAGAGATCTTGCAACTGAACATAGAAATCCGTGCTGCTGGGTGAATAGGCCTTCTCCAGCTTCTTGGGCGCCGTCTCCTCGATCTCGCCGCCCTTCTCGGCGATGGCGGCCTTCAGCCGGCTCAGGCTCACGGCGCCGTAGCCGTGCGCCTCGTTCAACGGCAGCAGCTCCAGGCTCTCGGCATAGGCCACAAACATCAGCCGGTACAGGAAGGTCAGCGTCGCCTGAAAGACCTGTTCCAAATCGATCTCGCCATCCCGCCAACCAACCCGCCCAATCTCCAAATCTCCAATCTCTGATCGCCCCTGTTCCGCCCGCATCTGTACAATCAACCCCTCGGCAAAGTGCGGGAAGATCTCTTCGAAGACGCGGTTCTTCAAGCGCTTGCCTAGTTCTGTGGCGTACGCCTGCGAGCCGCTGCGCACGTCGTCGAGAAAGCCGGAAAACGCCGCCTGACGGAAGAAGAGCCACCAGTACTTGAGCGCGGTCACCTGGTCGGCCGCCGCAAACGCCTCTTCCAGATCGACTTCATAATAGTTGGTGGCGCGATTGTCGGCCGCCGCGGCATAGAGCCGCCACAGCTTGCCGTTGGTCGCAATCACCCACGGCACACGACCGCTTTCCAATGTGGAGACGACGAGCGCACCGGGAATCTCGTTGCCCGTCTCATGGTCGCGCGCCGGATCGATGTCGTCCAGGTTGCGATTCCACACATAGCTCAGCACCGCGGCCAGCGGCTTGTCCTGGTCGCCGGGTGCATAGAGATAGTAGTCCGGTTCCGTGCCGTCCGAACTGCCCTCCTTGTTCACCACGAACTCGAAGTCCAGCAGTTTGAAGATGGGCTCATAGAAGGCCGTGCGGATAGTCTTGTCGACTACGCCGGAGAACTCCTTGCGCGCACCGACCATCAACTTGTGCAATTCGCGGCCGATGGGCTTCACGTCCAGCTTCCATAGCGGCATGTCCACGATGCGGCTTTTGAGATAGTAATCGGAGAAGAGCGCACGGTTGTTGAAGTGTTCCTCCGTCCATTCGGCCAGCGTAAAGGCCGAGCGCAGTTTTTCCCACTGCAACAGGCTGTCGCCCTCGGTGAAGGTGAATCGGCTCAAGACGCGCTGGGCGACTGGGGTGGGCCGGCGCCGGGCCACCGTCACCTGCCGCGGGCGGATCACTTGCCGCATGGCCTGCCCGATCCGCTGCGATTTCTCCTGGGAGCGGTCAAGCAGCACAAAGTCAATCGTCTCGTAGTCAGACGTAAAGACTAGCAGGGCCAGGTCAGGCAGGGTGCGAAAGCGCCGGGCAATTTTCTGGAGCAGCGCCTGCGTGACCGATTTTACTTCCAGCAAGTAGACGACGATTGCACCGTCGTCCGGATCCTTTGCGATGAGCCGGATTTCATTGATCTCCAGCTTGATATCGCTGCTATCCAGCCCCAACGTACTATGATCGATGGGCGTCGCGTCGTCGACGTTGTAGCGAAGCGCGGCGAAGAAGCGAACGACTTCGTCGGCATTCTCAAGCTGGCCGATTTCGTGTTCGCTGAGCCGCATGTCGTTGGTATTGGGAAGAAAGTCCGTGCTGGTTTCGGCGGTCATGGTGGGTCTCAATTCTTGACGGGTGACAGGTTCTCGGAAGAGTGGGCAGCGGCGTAGCGGAGACGCATCTGCCTGGACAACCGTTGCATTGTAGCATATGGTGCGCACCCATGCCGAAGACCGGCAGATCGCACCCGGCGCTCCTATGGGTAATCGTTCTCCAACGGTGAAATCCCGCATTTCTGAAAGCATGAGCGCGAGATGTCCGAAATCGCCCTATTGTGTATTTGGTGTGTCCCAGCTATCATAGCGGGACAATGAATCTCTATTCGCAACCAAGTCAGGAGCCGCTCGTGAGTATCGATCTAGTTTCAGAAATGATTGACCGGATTGCTGATGCAACAATCGATATAGATGGTGTGCGCTGGGTACAAGAAGACAAGCGACTTGTCTGTCGTCTTGACACGGGGTGGGTAGGATTTGAAGACAATGGCGTATTGTGTTTGCCAATTATGAAGCGCCGCTCAGTTAGCTCTGAGTTATTCCGAGATGACATCCCCAATTTGACCACCAAGGGGTGGACGACGGTTGATGTCCACGCGTTAGCTTCCATCGAAATATTCCGGGACAGCCTCATGAGTATGGGCAATGGAACCAAGCGTGAATTCATCGGCAAACCAGGAGATGATGAAGGTCCACTTCACACTCGTCTGCGAAACAGCGTGATCTTTCCGGTATCTGTGGCCCATGACAATGTTCATGTCATTCGACACGCATTGATGGAACTTTCCTACAATCTTCGGACAGGACCGAGACCGTAAGTCTTGCTGGCTGGATCGACAAGGCCCTAACTATCGTCCAAGCCATTGACCAAGCCCCTGAACTCGTCAAGAAAGAGCTTTGGCACCATGACCTTGCGTCAGGTGTGACGACCGTACATGCCCTGGATGCTGCGGGCAAACCCGTCAACCAAGTGTACAAGTTTGAAGACAAACACATTGCCAATGAATTGACCAAGCGCTGTCCCGCAATACAGATCAGCGGCTGTACGTTGCAGTGACCAACAACCACTTCTGGTTGTCATCATGTGCCTGATTGGCCGGCACTCGTACCGGTGATTGGGCTCATTTTGGGGCGAGCAGAAGCACTTCGTAATTCCCTTCAAAATTGTTCTTCAGCCACTTCGCAAAAATCCTTACTGGATTTGCGCGCGATCCAGCAAGGATCGCGTACAAATCCAGTAAGGATTTTGATCAAACCGCGTGCGGATTGGGTCGCGATCCAGTAAGGATTTGGATCAAACGGCTGGCTGTTTTCTGCAAGGCCGCCAAAGGACCCGATTTCAGGTTTTCACGAGACTCACACAAAGCCGCCAAGAGCACAAAGAACGCCCTCTTCAACTTGGTGACTTTGTGTCTCTGTGTGAGGCAAAATCATGGCCAACTGAAGATGCCTCCCATTTACCTTTGCCGGTGACGGCGCCGATCCGGCTGAACTTTACCCGTGACCTGATGCCCACATTTGCCCCTTACGCGCAGTACGTCCCCGGCACTGGGCAGCGGACGACGGTATGACAATAATGGTTGTGCCCAGTGCCGGGGACGTTGTCTACACCATAGATGATCGAGATCGATTGTGCCATTGCGACGTTTGCTGTTTTAGAACAAATGTGCTATACTTGGGCTTCCTCAATAACCCCGCACCACCCCCGATTCGTACGTGGCCTTGGTTGCTTTGCGATGACGTTGCCGGTGGAAAGCTGTCGGTTTTGGAGGAGGAGGAAACGGCCATGTTGGACCCGATGCGATTTGACCTGTTGTTGGCGGAACGCCGCCGTGCCGTGGAAGAACATGTGGAGGCGCAGCGCCGCCATCGCCTGCTGGCCATGACGCGCAGCGGCCCGGCGCGCCGCTGCTGCCGCTGGCTCGGCGTGCGTTTGCAGGCGTGGGGCGTGGCCTTGCAGCGCTATGCCCAGGCCGGCGCGGCGCCGGCAGGGTGGAAGGAACAGCCGTCGTAACAAACGGAGGGGGGCCGCACAGCGCTGAGACGCTGTGCGGACCCCTCCGCTTGTCTCTATTCGACATCTCGCCGGTGGTCTGGCATCAAAGCTCGAGACCTGTGATGCGGTCAAAGATCAGTTCGGCACATCGTATACACGCAGAGCGCACAGATCCCCAGTCGTGCCAGCGGGGTTCCAGATTTTTGTACTCGGCAAGATTGACGCCATCCAGATCGTAGGGAAGCGGCTGCGCCAGTTGAATCTGAAGTTGTTGCAGCGCCGACTCGCCACTTGGCTGCGGATAAAGCCGGTCAAAGCCGCGTAATGCATCTGCGACGTCGTCACCCCCAAGATGATCGGCCAGAGCGATGAAATCGAGGTAATCGCGCGTTGCATTGCGCCGTAGGATCAGCACGGCCTTAATGCGCAGCATCTCGGCAGCAGTCGGGACGGTGATATGCTCGCCCCCCAGCTCTATTTGGGTTGTCTCAAGCGGCGTTTCGCGGATTAACTGGCGCACGCCAGTCTCGATGCCGTCCAGGCTGCCGAGAATCTGCACCGACCTGCTGACGCGCGCGGTCTGCCAGCCGGCTACGGATTCCAGCCTGGCGAGCACCTCATCAAAGCGCGTGCGCAGATCGGCGACGACGTGATCGGCGTCCGTGGACAGGCGATGCCGGGCATAGACTGCTGTAGCCGTTCCCCCAACCAGCACTGCGTCGAGCAGAATGCGTTGGAGGTGAGCAGCCGCGGCCAGCACGCGTTCCCAGTCAGGCAGCGTGTCGTTCGGCATAGTGCTTCCAGAAGTGATAGCGCTGAGCGTAGGGATCATCAACATGCGCCGCACAGACGCGCAGCACCTTCTCGCTTATCTTGGGGTCAGCCAGCAATGCCGTGCGCAGAGCCGCCCAGTCGGCGCGTTTGCCCCGCCCGATGATGTCGTCAATGGCAGCAAGGGTCAGTTCGTTGTGGGTGAGGTGACGATGCAACATGACTCGTTCTCCAAAACTAGCTTCGACCAAGTGTTTTCATTGTAAGGGGCGACCTTTTACTGAGAGAAACCGAGTTTCTCCGAGAAACTCGGTTTCTGGCCGGTAGAGCGGCATCAGGTTGCTTCGAGCACTTCGATCCAAAAGGAATCGTCGACTGGCGGCAGGTCAGCATGCAGTGCGGCCAGCCGCCTCTCCGGCGGGCCAAAGCGGGCGCGCAGCCTGCGCGCCTGGGCTAGCAAAGCTTCCTGCCGTCGCCTTATCTCTGGTGCGATCGTCTCCACCGATGCGGTTGTAGTGGTGTTCGCAATCGTGCTCACGCCTGCTCCGCAAAATGATCACGCAATGCCTGGACTTCGTCGATCGCATCTTCGACGGATTCTGGTCCTAATCGCGGCTGGATGCCTTGTTCGAGCAGGATGTCACGCATCTGTGCCCAGCTTACGCCAGCCAGGCTGGCCGCCTTTGCTAGCGAGAGTTCTTCGCGCTGGTAACGATGCACTGCCAACTGAACTCGCAGATCGCCACGCGCGCGCAAGAGGTGGCGCAGCGCGTCTTGCACGACCGCTTCTTCGCTGCTGTAGAGATGAGCATCGACAAAATCACGCACGTTGGGCAACATGGCAAAGGCTCCTGGATATGCAATCGCAACACACCGACCTCTGGGCAGGCATTGTAGTCGACATGGGCGCCAACGACAACCCCGTCGGGCATATAGCGTGGTCGCCCTCGACTACAACGGTGTCGATTCGCTGGCGCCGGGATCAGGCCGCCGCAGCTACCCTACGCACCGCCGGCACTTGATCCGCACGCAGCTGCGCCACGGCCGAGCACGGCACGGTCACGACGGTGCTGATCTAACCTTACCCTGCGCCGCTGCTCATCGCGTCCGCTCCGGCTTGGGCGCGCCTTGCAGGCTGAAGTGCACCTGATAGAGCATCAGTTCCACGTTGGGGATGGCGCTGACGGCATAGGTGAGCGACGGGTCGACGCTGTGTGCCACGATCAGCCCGTGCACCTCCTCGTGTGGCTCGGCCAGGTGATGGCGCACCCAGCCGATGTAGCGCAGCACCTGGCCGGCGGTCTGGTCGCTGGTCTGGCCGCGCTTCAACTCCACCACCAGCCACTTCGGCTCGCTGCGGTGGCGTGCCAGCAGATCGATGCGCCCTACGTTGCACGGATATTCGTAGCCGGCGTTCTCATTGCCCGGCTCGCTGTAAAGCTGCCACGTCTTGCCCAGTTCGGTACGCGCCCAATTGTCGCGCAGAAACTCGTGCAGGTGGCGCTCCAGCCCGAACGCCTGTGCGCCTATATTGTCGCCGCCGTTGTTGGTTCCTCCATCCACGGGGACGGGCGGGGGCGGTTGGATGATAGGCTCATCGAGCAGCAGATAATACCACAGCGCGTCCAGCGTCCACAGGTCGATCTGGAGAGCCGCGCACAACTCCAGCAAGAGCGCATTGATCGTGGCATAGCGGCTGCCCTCCCGCTCGCCGCGCGCAAAGCGTGGCCACAGCTCCAGCCGCTTCAGCCCGGCTTCCGAGGTCGTGTTCCACACGCCGTATTTGTCAGGGTGCGCAACAAGCAGGATGGCGGTCGCCACGGCGCGGCCCATGCCGTTGATGTGACCGATGGCGAAGTCGTAGCGGTCGGCAAGGGGCCGGCTCTCGTCGAGCAGCATGGCCAGCCCGCTGCGCAGCGCCGGCATATCGGCACAGAGCCGCGGGCCGAGACGCTGCAAGCCGCTCCAGTGCTTGTTGTTGTCGAAGATCAGGAAGTCGCGCACGTCGCCTTCCTGGAGGGCTGGCAGCGCATCGCGTGCAAAGATCGGCTGGAAGCGTACCAGTACTGCCCCCTGCGCCGTCAGCGATGGCTCGACGGCCGCGCCGGCAAAGGCGCCGTCCTGCACCTGCGCCAGCAGGGTGCGCAGGCGTTCGACTGCTGAGGAAAGGACGTTGTCTTCAGTATGGACAGCCAATACCGTCATATCGATTCCCAGTCGTCAAGTTTCAGTCCAGGTATGCGACCAAACTCTCGTATATTGTGTGTAACCAGGGTGACCTCGTAGGCAAGCGCTGTGGCTGCAATCTGAACATCATATGGGCCGATCGGATTGCCCATACGTGCCAGGTCGGCACGCACTTTGCCGCAGATGTTAGCAGCCCTGCCATCGAAAGATAGTGAAGCAAATTGAGCGAAGAATTGTTCCAGTAGCTGCAAGTTTTGCGACGGGCGCTGGCTGTGATAGGCGCCAAAGTAGAGTTCGGACTTCACGATATCACAGAGCACAACCTCGCCAGCTTGATGTGCTGCCAGACGTTCGCGTACCGGTGAGGGGCGCTGATTCAGATAGCGGATACAGGCATTGGTATCGAGGAGCCACATCAGTCGAGATCCTCGCGCAGTTCATAGGAGGTCGGCTGGTCGCGCACCAGTGGAGTTCCCTGCCACTGCCCACTGGTTGCCTCAAAGAATCCGACCGGCCAGCCTCGATCGTCGAAAGGACGCGAAACGCTTTCTGCCGTTTCAGGCGCGTCGATCGGGAGGACCGGTTCTTCCTCAAGTGCAATGATGATCACTTCTACACGATGCTGTCGGAGTTCGGGTGGAACTTCGATCACATCAGGCGCGTTGTCATAAACCGTGCGTCGAAAAGTCGTCACTCTACACCTCCATTTCCTCAATCGCCTGTTGGTCGACCATCATGCTTCCCACACTTTACGACACTCACACGAAGCCACCAAGAACACAAAGCTTACCATCTTCATCTTTGTGGCTCTGTGCCTTAGCGTGAGGCAAAATCGTGAACGCCTGACATTAGAAAAACAGCTTCGCCACCGACAGCGCGCCCTGCTTCCACGGCACGCGGTGCGAGACGCCGGACTGGCCCTCGAACTCGCTCAGGTGGTCGATGTACCACTGGTAGTTGCGCACGAGCGCCTGCTTGTTAGAGTACTTGGGCTTATAGCCCAGCACCGTCTCGGCCTTCTCGATGGAGACGAAGGAGTCCTCCGTCACCGTCTCGTAGACCCAGCGGTAGAGCGGCGACATGTTGACCTTCTCCAGCGCACGCAGCGTCAGGATGGCCGGCGCGGCCGGGATGGGCACGATCTTCTTGCCAAAGCCCGCATAGTCGAGCACGGCCTGGTAATCTTCCTTGATGGTCGTGAACTCCTTGGCGCCGATGTTGAAGACGTCGTTGACGCGGTCGGCGGGGAGCGTGGCCGTCAGGTAGATGGCGTCGCAGAGATCTTCCACGTCGAGCAACTGGTAGCGGTTGTTGCCCGAGCCGAGCACCGGGAAGTTCTTGCCGTCCTTGGCCCAGTCGTAGAAGAGGGCAAAGACGCCCAGCCGCTCCGGGCCGACGAAGGACTTGGGCCGGATGATGGGGATGCACATGCCCTTGGCGCGGTATTCCTGGCAGATCTGCTCGACGAGCACCTTGGCCTCGCCATAGGGGCCGACGCCCTCCAACTTGTCCGTCTCGAAGAGCGGGTGATGATCCGGGATGCCATAGACGGCGGTCGACGAGACATGGATGCAGCGCGCCACCTTGTGCTCGAAGGCCGACTGGAGCACGTTGCGGCTGCCGTCGATGTCGGTCGTGTAGATATCCTCGGCGGCATAGAGGGGCAGCGCGGCCGCGGTGTGGATGACGATGTCGACGCCTGCCATAGCGCGATCGACGGCGCCCTTGTCGCGGATGTCACCCTTGATCTCGGTGATCTGGCTGCGCTCGGGGTAGGTGAAGT
Organism: Caldilineaceae bacterium; assembly: GCA_020634815.1. Taxonomy (GTDB): domain Bacteria; phylum Chloroflexota; class Anaerolineae; order Caldilineales; family Caldilineaceae; genus Caldilinea. The sequence continues at coordinate 43,033 of JACKBA010000045.1, forward strand.
CGGCGATGTCGAGCGTGACGACCTTGTGGCCGCGTGCCAGCAGGTGGCGCACCAGGTTGATGCCCAGAAAGCCGGCGCCGCCGGTGATCATGAAGGTCTTGGTCGCCACGGCGGGCGTATCGGCGCTCGCAGCCTCTACGGCCGTCTCGATCGGTGAATCAATGGTCATAACGTTTCAACTCCTCGAATGATGGTTCATGCGTGCCTGCCATTTGGCGAGCAGTTCTTTTGTCGAATCAAAGGCCAACTCCGCCGGCAGGTCGTGGGGGGCGAACCAGGCGGCCTCGTCCACGTCGTCGGCGCCGGTGAGCACCGACAGGTCGCCCTGCGCCTGGGCGTCAAAGGCGAGCACGATGCCCAGGCTGGCCCCGCCGCGGTTGACCATGGGGAAGATCTCCAGCAAGTTGCCGACGGTCACATCCAACCCCGTCTCCTCGCGCACCTCGCGGCGCAGCGCGGCAACCGGCATCTCGCCGGCATCCATGTAGCCGCCGGGCAACGCCCACAGGCCGCGTGCCGGTTCGACGGCACGGCGAATCAGCAGGACACGCCCGCGCTCCTCGACCAGGGCGACGACGGCAACCTTGGGGTCCGGGAAATAGACGAAGCTGCACGCCGGGCAGGTGCGGCGCAATTTTCCCTCGAAGGGGCGATCTTCCAGCGTATGCCCGCACAGGGGGCAAAAGTGGTAGTGTTGTTGGCTCATACTCACTCACGTGCCGTGGCACAATCTGACATTATACGGCGCAAGCGCACGCTGGCCAAAGCATGTGGGGCGCCTGGGCTGCATCACGTTGGAGCCAAACCACGTCCCCGGCACTGTGCAGCAGCGGATGGGGTGACCGAAATGTTTCTGCACAGTGCCGGGGACGTACTGCGCGCAACGCAACCGCGCCGTTGTAACTCGGCTGAAACTCCTCGCGCTACAATGTCAATGGGATTCTCCTTGGAACTGTGGGAACAGTGGATTGACGGTTGACGGACGGGCGATGCAGCGATGTGTCGCCCGTTCCGCGCCTACTTTCGGTCGAGTTTTTGTCATCTCTACAAGTCGAAGACTATAATGCCAGCGGTGAGTGACGAACGCGACGCAGGTCACATCACCGCCTTCTGGAATCGCACGCTTTCCGATACGAATCGTTCTTCGCCCGGTGCAAGCCGGCGCGTCACCATGTCAACCAACCGAACCATGCTCACACGCTGAGCCAGTCGTCAGGAGGTTCCAGCTTGAATCTACACGAATATCAATCCAAGCGGATTTTTGCCCAGCACGGGATCCCCGTGCCGAGCGGCGAAGTCGCGGACACGCCCACCGAGGTGCGCGATATTGCCGTAAGGCTTGGCGGCCCGGTCGTGGTCAAGTCGCAGGTCCTCGTGGGCGGGCGCGGCAAGGCGGGCGGCATCAAGCTCGCCAAGACGCCTAGCGAGGCCGAGCAGCGCGCCGACGAGATCCTCGGCATGACGATCAAGGGGCTGACGGTGAAGCGCGTGCTGGTCGACCCGGCGGCCGACATCCGCAAGGAGATCTATCTGGGTGCGGTGCTCGACCGGGCCAGCCGGCGTGTCGTGCTCATGGCGAGCAGCGAGGGCGGCGTGGACATCGAGGAAGTCGCCGCCACCATGCCCGACAAGATCGTCAAGGTCGCGGCGCACCCATTCCTGGGGCTCAAGCCGCACCTGGCGCGCACCCTGGCCGACGGTATCGGCCTGCCCAAGGAGCACACCGCCGCCTTCATCAAGATCGCCCAGGGGCTCTACCAGACCTTCCTCGACACCGACGCCAGCCTGGCCGAGATCAACCCGCTGGTCATCACCGGCGACGGCAAGCTCATGGCGCTGGACGGCAAGATCGCCGTTGACGACAACGCGCTCTATCGCCACCCCGAACTGGTCGAATTGCGCGACCCGGACGAGGAGGATGCCAGCGAGCGCGAGGCCCATCGCCACGGGCTGAGCTACATCCACCTGGACGGTGAGATCGGCTGCATGGTCAACGGCGCCGGCCTGGCCATGGCCACCATGGACATCGTCAAGCTCTACGGCGGCGAACCGGCCAACTTCCTCGACATCGGCGGCGGCGCGCAGGCGGACAAGGTTGCGGCTGCGCTGCGCATCATCCTCAGCGACAGGCGCGTCAAGGCCGTGCTGATCAACATTTTCGGCGGCATCACCCGCTGCGACGAAGTGGCCCGCGGCGTGCTGGAGGCGATCAGCACCCTTGACGTGCAGGTGCCCTTTGTCGTGCGCCTCGTCGGCACCAACGAAGAAGAGGGCCGGCGCATCCTGGCCGAAGCCAACCTGATCACCGCCACCAGCCTGGCCGATGCGGCCGAGAAGGCCGTGGCCGCCGCCAAAGGAGAGTTGAAATGAGCATTCTGGTCGGCAAGGAAACCCGCCTGGTCGTGCAAGGCATCACCGGGCGCGAGGGCGCATTTCATACCAAGCAGATGATCGACTACGGCACGCCCGTCGTGGCCGGCGTGACGCCCGGCAAGGGCGGCGAGTGGGCCTTCGGCAACGTGCCGGTCTTCGACACCGTGCGCGAGTCCGTGAGTGCCACGGGCGCCAACACCAGCATCATCTTCGTGCCGGCGCGCTTTGCCGCCGACGCCATCATCGAAGCCGCCGACGCCGGCGTCGACCTGGTGGTCTGCATCACCGAGGGCATCCCGGTGCTCGACATGGTCCAGGTGCGCGCCTATCTCGACGGCACGCACACGCGCCTCATCGGCCCCAACTGCCCCGGCCTGATCACGCCCGGCGAGGCCAAGGTCGGCATCATCCCCGGCCACATCATGACCAAGGGCAACGTCGGCCTCGTCAGCCGCTCCGGCACGCTGACCTACGAGGTCGTCTATGCGCTCACCGCGCGCGGCATCGGCCAGACGACCGCCGTGGGCATCGGCGGCGACCCGATCAACGGCACCTCCTTCCTCGACGTCTTGCAGATGTTCGAGGAGGACCCGAACACGGAGCAGGTGATCCTGATCGGCGAGATCGGCGGCACGGACGAGCAGAAGGCAGCCGAGTACATCGGCAGCAAGATGAGCAAGCCGGTGACCAGCTTCATCGCCGGGCAGACGGCGCCGCCCGGCCGGCGTATGGGCCATGCCGGCGCCATCATCTCCGGCGGCGAAGGCACTGCCGAAGAGAAGATCGCCGCGCTGACGCGTGCCGGCGCCAAGGTCGCCCGTCACCCCGACGAGATCGCCGACCTCGTGGCCGCCAACATGGGCTGAGCCAGATAGCCCAACCATAGTCGATTGGACGAGGAGAGCCGGCAAAGCGCCGGCTCTCCTTTTTTCGTCGCACGCCGGTGCTGACTTCGCCAGTTCCCTGTGCCGCGCCCGTCGTTGCATGGGTGTATTTCATGTTGGGGGCACGGCCGAACTACAGCGGATTCGTGGAAGAAACGGATGGGATCCGCCGCAGCGCAGGTCAATCCCGTGCAGCGCAGGGGTGCAATCTGCTGTTTCCACGAATCCGCTGTAGTGTTCGACCCGAACGTGAAATAGACTCCCGTTGCATAGGCGGTGGCATACGGATTCGATCTATGTGACAATGATCCCGCGCATGCGGGCCATTCCCCCCATGCCGGCGACGGTATCATGAAGAACCAGATGCGGGACAAGACAGCCGAAGAGCAACCAGGGCAGCCCACACGGGCGCCGTGGTATGCCGAGTTCTGGTCGCTGCTCTCCATGACTTTTGTGGAGTGGCGCGCTGACAACGCCTCGCGGCTGGCCGCGGCCCTGGCATACTACACGATCTTCTCGCTGGCGCCGCTGCTCGTCATCGTCGTCGGTATTGCCGGGCTGGTGCTTGGCCAGGAGGTCGCGCAGGCCAGCCTGGTCGAGCAGGTGCGCATCTATACGAGCAGCCCGCGCGCCGCCGAACTCGTGCAGACCGTGCTGGAGAATACCAGCGTGCAGGGACCGAACCTGTTCGCAACGCTGCTCAGCCTTGCCCTGCTCTTCTATGGCGCAACAGGGGCTTTCAACGAGCTGCGCAACGCGCTCAACCTCATCTGGGACGTGCCGGCGCAGCAGAACGGCGGCGTGCGCGGCTTTGTGATCGGCCGCGCCGTCGCCCTGGCGATGGTCATTGTCGCTGGGGTTTTGCTACTGCTCTCCCTGGTCGCCAGCACGCTGCTAGCCCTGGCCGGTCGCTTCGTCGATGTCGTGTGGCCCGGCATGGCGCTGCCCAGCCAACTGCTGACCTTTGTGCTGCTCTTTGTCCTCACCATGCTCGTCTTTGCTCTGATCTACAAGTTCGTGCCCGATGTAGACCTGGCATGGAGCGACGTGTGGATTGGGGCGGCCGCCACGGGGTTGCTCTTCTCGCTGGGGCGCTGGGCGATCAGCCTCTACTTGAGCCAGAGCAACATGGCGTCAATCTTCGGCGCCGCCGGCTCGGTCATTCTGCTGTTGATCTGGGTCTACTATTCGGCGCTGACCTTCTTTCTCGGCGCCGAGTTCACCCAGGTCTACGGCCGGCTGCGTGGATCGCGCGTGGCCGAGAGCGCGCTGCTGGCCGAGCCGGAGATGACGCGCGCGCCGGTCACCGTCGAGACCGAAGAAGGCATCATCGTGCCGCAGGCCTCTCTCGACGCCGATGCCGGGGGAGCCGCTGAGGAGCGGGAGGCAGAGGCGGCGCCCCCGGCAGAAGCACGGCCCGGCCGCGTGCGCCGCGCCGGACGCGCCACGGCCGCGGCTGCGGTCAGCGTGGCCGCCGCCGTGGCCGTCATTGCCGTCGTCTCGATCTACAGCCTCGTGCGCGATCCCTTTCGCCGCGAGTGAGTGACCGCCGCGCCACGCGCCAGAGCAGGGCCAGAAGTACACGCACGATCCCAACATGCCAAAAAAGAACGGCGCCCCGATGATTCGGGATGCCGCTCGCTGAGTCCGGTGATATTCTGTTACGTACTGCGCCGGGGGTAACTACAGTGTGTCCTCCACGGGCAGGGTGCGCGGCACGGGGGGCGGCTGTGGGACGGAATCCAGCTTCACGTGATAGAAGCCTCGATGCGAGTTCCCGGAACTCGGCACCATGGCCGACCAGGTCCCATCTTCCAACTCAAGCACCAGATCCTCGGCAAAGAGCGATCCCGGCGTCAGGTCGCGCTCGCCATTGGTGACTCGCACCGTCCCCGCGATGGTGCCCGACGGCGTCCGTTTCAGTGCGTAATCCACCGTTGCCAGCCAGATCCCCATCGCGTGTACGATGCCATGCCCGGCAATGCGATTCTCTTCTGCACCCATGACTTCTCCCCTTTTCTGACCTGGGTCTGCCGATTCTGCCGCCGTGTTGCGCGGCTCTCCTGTCCACAATAGCACTTTCCGGCAATGGCTACATCGTCTGTATGTCGGTGCTTTGATTGCCAATCGCGGCAACGCGGCGCCCCGTTTGACGGCGGCCTGTGATCCGCGTCACAGCGAGGGCGCGTTCTCATGCACTGAGCGAGCGTAGCAAATGCTGTACGCTGGAGCCACTCCGAAAGCGATCACAGTGCGGTGATCCGACCTCTGCCACCACGGCCGGTGGCAAGTGAATCGGCCCCCGGGCCTTTATTCGCTGAAAGGAGGTGCGCTATTACTCAACCATCGCCGCTTCACCACGTGTCGGTTTGTACATCTGGCCAAGTCTGATCTGGAAAGGGAGAGAACCATGTCTATCCAACGATTGTTGCTCATTGTCCTGGTCGCTACGGCGTGCCTGGGCATCTATGGCGTCGCCGCCGCGCATGGCGACGATCCGCATCCACACCCCGAACCGTTGCCCGCCGTCCAAGTGAACGGTGCGGGTATCCATGCGGCGTGTGCCGGCGGCCCGGTCATCGACGGCATCACGCTCGACGAGTGCATCACGCGCTCGTTCCTCGTCGGCGGCGTCAACAAGACCGTACGCGTGTGGTACACCAAGAACGCCGTCACCGCCAACCGCACCGAGGATGGCGTCGACTACACCCTGGAGCACTGGATCTCCAGCGACGCCCAGGCCCAGCAGGTCGCCGCCTGGTTCGAGGATGCGTGGCAGCGCTACTTTGCCGACTCCGGCCACCATCTCTATGACAATGGCTGTGGCAACACGATCAACGTTCAGATGGAGGACGGCATCGGCTGGTCGGGCATCGCCTACTGGGGCAGCTCCGGCAACTGCCGGATCGGCATCGATTCGCCTATGGTGCGCGGCGGCGGCGGTCAGTGGACCGTCTACCACGAGGCGCAGCATTACCTGCAATACTCCTTCGACAACGGCTGCTACGGCTATCTCAAGCCGAACTACCCGGACGACGCCGAGTTTGTCGAAGGCTATGCCGACCTGGGCGCCGACAGTGTCGACGTCGCGCTCGATGCCATGGGCTACGGCGGTATCACCTACGATCCGTCCACCTCCATGTACGAGAAGAGCTACGGCAACATCTTCAACAAGTACTTCATCGAACAACTTGGCACCATCGGTACGCCGGCCGATCCGTGGCATCGCATGGACGCGCTCTACGCGCACTACAACGAGTGCGACAACCAGGACGATCTCTATGTGCTCAACACGTTGATCCCGTCGCTGAGCGGCGGCAAGTGGAGCGAGCGCGCCTTCTTCCTGAATTTCTTCGCCGCCAACTGGGCCAAGGACTGGGCCGACCCCGTGACGCAGCCCGAACTCGTCTACACCGACGACGACGGCAATGCCTATGGCAACCTGGCCACACTCTCGCAGAATATCAACATGGGCGGCGGCACGCAGAGCTTCCCCGACAGCACGCCCGACGACTGGGCCGCCCGCTACTACCAGGTGACGCCGCAGGCCGGCTGCCCCTACCTGCAGATGGAAGTCGACGGCGCGTCCGGCGCGCAGCTCGGCATCAACTTCATGGCGGCCAAGACCTCGGCGCCTAGCAAGGTGCTGCGCTCGGCCAAGATCGGCGAGGACTTCGTGCGCACCTTTGCCGCCAACGGCGTGCACAATCGCCTGGTGACGGCGGTCAACAGCTTCACCACCAACTACAACTATACGGTGAACTTCCGCTGTGTGACGCCCACCATCAACATCCTGGAGCCGCGCCAGGTCAAGTTCGCCCTGGTCGGCGACCCCACCAGCCCCATCGCCTTCCTCGCCCGCTGGAGCGTCAGCGACGGCAGCAGCCCGGTGCGCGGCCTGCTGGAGGACGACTTCACCTTCGATGCCGAGGGCGACGCCATCAGTGTCGTGCCCGGCACCTTCCAGGAAGTGGGCAACG
>JACKBA010000046.1 GCA_020634815.1 Caldilineaceae bacterium
CGACGGCTATCTGGCCAGCGCTAAGGGATCGACGCTCGAAGTGAAAACGCTCGACGATCTCAAGGGATTGCGCGTGGGCGTGCAGCGCGGCTCCATTTTCGAGGACCAGGTGGAAAAGAACCTGGTCGACACCGAATTCATCCCGGCCCGCAATGTCATTCTCTATGACGATCTGAGCGGCGCCGTGCGCGATCTCGATCGCGGCCGCGTCGACGTTATCGTGCTGGATCTTCCTGCAGCCAAACGCTTTGCCGAAGCGGGCGAGGCGCGCATTGCCGGCGAGGGCATCAACAAGCAGCGCTATGGCATCGCCGTGCCGAAGGGGAGCAGCGTCCTGCTCGACAACCTCAACAGTGCGCTGACGACGTTGCAGGGGCGCGGTGTCGTGGCGCGCCTGGCCGAGCAATATCTCGGCATCGCCCCGGAAGACCTGGAGCCGATCCCGCCCGATCCCGTACCGCCGGCGCCGGGCAACCCACCGGAGTTGGAGAACTGTGCCAACAGCATGGGGTGGGTGGCCGATCTCTCCTACGATGACCAGAATATGACGGCGCCGCCGGTCATGTTCCCCGGCCAGCCCTTTACCAAGAGCTGGCGCATCCGCAACACCGGGACCTGCACGTGGGATAGCACCTATTACCTTGATTTTGCCCGCGGCAATGCACCGGGTGCACGCATGGGCGGCACGCCGACCAACATCCGCGGCTCCGTTGCACCCGGCGCAACCTACGATATGTCGGTCAACCTGGTGGCCCCGCTGCTTCCGGGCGTCTACCAGGGCTTCTGGGAGATGCACACCGGCGCCGGCCGTGCCTTTGGTCAGACGTTGTGGGTTGGCGTCAATGTCGCCGGCGCGCCGACGCCGACGCCCATGCCGACGCAGACGCCGGTGCCGGGCATCGTCTTCTACGCCGATCGCACCAACATCGTCAGCGGCGAGCCGGTCACCTTCTTCTGGCAGGTGGACAACGTGCGCGAAGTCTACTTCTACGCCGACGGCGACGACTGGCGTGACAATGGCGTGGCCGGGACAGGGCAGCAAACCGAGTATCCGGATCGCACCACGACCTACAACCTGCGTGTCGTCCAGCGCGACGGCTCTGTCGAGGTGCGCTCGATCACGGTATCGGTGCAGCAAGGCAGCGGCCCGAGCATCGACTTCTTCGCCGTCGTGCCCAATGATCGCGTCCCGCCGGGGACCTGCGTGGACATCTCCTGGCGCGTGAGCGGCGACGGCCCTGCGATTTCGCTGGCGCGCGACGCGACGGCGCTGTGGGAAGATGCGCCGCTGCAAGCCAACCTGCAGGATTGCCTGCAAAACGAGGGCACGTACGTCTACAAGATCACGGCGACCAACGGTGCGGGCACGGATACGCAGCAGGAGACCGTGACGGTGGTTGCCACTGCGCCCACGCCGCCGCCCGTCGAAGGCCCGATCATCGACACCTTCTCCGTGACACCGGAGAGCGTCCCGGTCAACGGCTGCGTCGTGGTGGCATGGAACGTAGGCGGCGACGTGCAGTCGCTCCGCATCCTGCGCAATAATGACATTCTGCTCGACGGCGCGCCGCCCACCGGCTCGGGCCAGAACTGTCTCACCGAGGCCGGCGACTTCGAGTATCGCCTCGATGCCTTCAGCTCGACCGGTCAGAGCGCGTCGTCCAGCGCAACGGTGACCGTCATCGCTCCGGTCCAGCCCATCGAGCCGCCGGTGGGCGGCGCCGGTGTCGACCCGGCGCTCACCGGCAGTACATGGACGTTGATCTCGCTCTTCGATGGGGCGGGCGCCATGGTGTCGCCGATTGCCGGCACGCAGATCACGGCCAACTTCAGCGACGACGGCGCGCTGGCCGGCTCCGCCGGTTGCAACGACTACACCGGCAGCGCCAACACGGTGGCCGGCACGATCTCGATCGCGACCGGGGCGGCCACGCGCAAGTTCTGTGCGGAGCCGGCCGGCATCATGGATCAGGAGGCGCTCTACCTGGCGCTGCTGCCTACGGCCGCGACCTACACCGTGGAGAACGGGCAGTTGACGCTGGCAGCCGGCAACGGCCAGCCTGTCGCCATCTATGTCGCTGCCCAGTAGACCGTACGTCACAACTGCCTGCTGACAAGCATGGTATTGACGCCGCCGAGCATTTTGTTCGGCGGCGTCTTGTTTCTCACCTGCTTGCGACTATAATGGGGGCGTCGCCTGCAAACCGTGCGACGTAACTCAGTTGTTACCCGGATTCTCTACATACACGTCAAGGAGATTTCACATGAAGCAATGGAAAAAACCGGCATTCTGGCTGTCCACCGTTTTGTTGTTCGCCCTGCTGTTGAGCGCATGCACGGCTGCGGCGCCTGCCGCCGCACCCGCCGACGAAGCGGCTGCCACCGAAGCAACCGCACCGGAAGCCAGCGCGTCCCCCGCTGAGGCTGCCCGCCCGAACGTCGTCTACGACCTGCCCGATCTTGGCGGTCGTGCGGTGAGTGCGGCGATGGCGAACGACTACACGCCGCTGCAGTTCATCGACCCAGGGACGGGCGAGGCGGTGGGCTGGGAGTACGACGCGGTGGCGGAGATCTGCCGGCGGCTGAACTGCACGGTGGAGTGGACCAACACCTCGTGGGACGCCATGATTCCGGCCATCAACGCCGGGCAGTTTGATATCGGCATGGACGGGATCACGATCACGGAGGAGCGGGCGCAGCAGGTGGACTTCAGCGCGCCGTACATGACGTCGCAGCAGTTCATGCTGGTGCGGGCGGACGACGACCGCTTCGCCACGCCGGCCGACTTTGCGGCGGATGCGGAGTTGCTGGTGGGTGCGCAGCCGGGGACGACGGGCTTCTACACCGCTGTCTATGACATCCTCGACGGCGACGAGGCGAACCCGCGCATCAAGCTCTTCGACAACTTCGGTGCGTCGGTGCAGGCGCTGATCACCGGCGACGTGGACATGGTGCTGGTGGATGCGGCGAGCGGTCGCGGCTACATCGGCGCCAACCCGGACAAGCTGAAGATCGCAGGCGACGCCATCAAGTCGGAGGACTTCGGCTTCATCTTCCCGCAGGGATCCGACCTTGTCGAACCCTTCAACGCCGCCATCGCCTCCATGCAGGAAGACGGGTTTGACGACTATCTGAACACGAAGTGGTTCTTCCTCTACGACCCGGCGCAGTAAGGAAGAAAACCGCAAGAGAAAGAGAGCCACGAAGACACAAAGGCGCGAAGGTGCACGAAGAACTCCCAAATCGTATTTCTTTGTGAACCTTTGAGCCTTCGTGCCTTCGTGGCAGTGGTTATTTATCTTCTCATCGAAGGAGGAAACCAATGAGTGAAACCTATATCGTCTCGGCTGCGCGCACCGCTATCGGCAAGTTTGGCGGTTCGCTGAAGGATGTCTCTCCCATCGACCTGGGCGCGCATGTGATGAAGGCAGCTATCGCGCGCGCCGGCATCGAGGCAGGGAACCTGGACCAGTACGTCTTTGGCAACATCCTCAAGCACGGCCACGGCCAGCTATTGCCGCGCCACGCCGCGCTGCGCGCCGGCATCCCGGCCGATGTCGACGGCTACGCGATCGACATGCTCTGCTCGTCGGGCATGATGAGCACCATGAACGGCGACACGGCCATCCGCGCCGGCGATGCCGACCTCGTGCTTGTCGGCGGCATCGAGTCCATGTCGCAGGCGGGCTTTGTGCTGAGCGCGCGGGCGCGCTGGGGCTACAAGCTGCTCATCGGCGGCAACACCGAGCAGTTGCAGGACGCCATGCTCGTGGACGGTCTGACCGACCCCGTGACCGGCGAACTGATGGGCGAGGAGACCGAGCGCCTCTGTGCCGCCCACGGCGTCACCCGCGCCGAACTGGACGAGGTCGCCTACTTGAGCAACTCGCGCGCCGCTGCCGCCACCGCGGCGGGCAAGCTGGCCGCCGAGATTGCGCCCATCGAGATCACGGAGCGCAGGAAGACCGTCGTCTTTGCTACGGACGAGGGCGTGCGCGCCGACACGACCATGGATACGCTGGCGGCGTTGCGTCCGGCCTTCAGCAAGGAAGGCGTGCTGACGGCCGGCAACTCGAGCCAGCTCTCCGACGGTGCGGCGGCCATGGTGCTGGCCAGCGAGAAGGCCGTCAAGGAATACGGGCTGAAGCCGATTGCGAAGATTCTCGGCGGCGCGTGGGCGGGCGTCGAGTCGTGGCGTTTTGTGGAAGGCCCCGTGCCGGCCATCCGCAAGCTCATGAAGAAGCTGGACACGAACGTCGACAGCTTCGATCTCGTGGAAAACAACGAGGCCTTCTCGCTCAATAACGTGCTGCTGCGCAAGATGCTGGAGATTCCCTACGACAAGGTCAACATCCACGGCGGCGCAATCGCCATGGGTCACCCCATCGGTGCCTCGGGGGCGCGCATCATCGTGACGCTGCTCCACGCGCTGCGCCAGGAAGGCAAGGCGCGCGGTCTCGCCTCGCTCTGCCACGGCGTCGGCGGCGGGACCGTGGTGGCAGTCGAGATGGTCGACTGAAATTTTCGATTCGTGCGGAGTCGGGTGATTGAGAGCATTGTGGCGCTACACAAACCCACAATCTCTCAGTCGCCTCGCCTGTCGCCGGGCTAGCGGCTCAAAGCATCTTTACCACGACGTGCGCCTTGTTCCACAGCTCCTCGAGCCGGTAATAGTCGCGCATCTCGTCGGTAAAGAGGTGAACGATCACGTCGCCGTAGTCGAGCACCGACCAGCCACCGCCCTGCCCGTCGAGCCCGTCGACGCTCAAGGGGCGCAGATTCTGCTGGAGCTTGAGCTTTTCCAGCAAGTCATCCTCGATGGCTTTGGCCTGGCGATCATTGTCAACAGTGGCAATAACGAAGTAATTGCAGAGGGACGTCTGTTCGTGTACATCGAGCAGCACAATGTCGGTGGCCTGTTTCTGCTCGACAATGTCCACGAGTTGGTGAGCAAGGTTTAAGCTTTCCAGAGATACCTCCTGATAGGTAATTTTCTCGCACACAATCAATCACAAATCCTGTGCAAAAGTCTAGCACATCCGCGGGCAACTCTCAAGGGTGGAAGATCGCCATTTGCCTGACAGGTCGCGGACGCTTGAGATCTGCTATGCCCGTGTGCAGCGCGCGTCGGGCACCTAGCGGAATGTATCCATCGCCGCGGGGCGCTGAATGGTGCGCGCGGGCGCCGGCGGCAGGTCGGGCGGTGCGTAGCCGCGAATGACGATGACCGGCCGCCCTTCGTTGCTCTGCCCCATGATCAGGCTGGCGGCGGCAGCCAGTTCGTCGGCGATGCACTCTTCGCTGGAAACCAACTCGTAGCCGAAGAGATCGTGTAGGCCGCGCTGGTTCCAGATCGGCGGCAGGCCCGCGCAACCGATGGCAACGCCCACCGTGCCGATGCGCCAGGCGCGGCCGTGGCTGTCGTTGATGATCACGGCCGGCGCCACGCCCGTTAGTTCCGCCAATCGCGCACGCAGCGCCGCAGCGCTGGCATCCGCATCTGCGGGCAGCAATGCCAGGTACTCGCTTTCACCGTCCGCCTGCACATTGCTGCGGTCGACGCCCGCATTGGCGCAGACCCAACCGCTGCGCTGTTCCACCACCAGCAACCCGCGGCGCACGCGCAGGATTTCGTTGCTGTCGTCGAGCACGACCTGGATCACGGCCGGCTCCTTGCCGACCACGTCCGCCAGGCTGCGCGCCTGTTCGCCCGGCTGCACGTCGGCCAGGCGCACCAGGCGCCCCTCGGCCTTGCTGACGATTTTCTGGGCGATCACCAGGATGTCGCCCGCTTGCAGGGCGGCGCCGGCCGCGGCGAGCTTGTCGACAATCAGCGCGGCGATGTCGTCACCGGGCTGCACGGCCGGCAGATCCGGCACGGCAAACAACTGCATGGCATTCATGGAGCCTCAATTTCGTGGTTGCGGGCGGCGCGTGACACTGGCCCGAGGTGGTTTGAACGGATGGTCATCGCTCGCTAGGCGCGGCGCCGCCACGCCAGGATTGCTTCGAGCACGCCGCCGCCAATGGCCAGCGACTTGTCCGAGGTGGTGAAACAGTAGGCGGCGTCGGCGCGCGGGTCGAGATCGCCGATTTTCATGCCGCTGCTCACGGTCACGTCGGGGTGGATCAACCCGCGCACCGCGCCGGCAAAGGGCGCCAGTATCTCGGCAACGTCCACTCCGCCGGCGCGGATGGCGGCAATCGTCTCACCCTCGGCCACACGGTCGCCGATGGCCACGCGACCGATGACATGACCGGCAGCCGGCGCCCGCAGCACGCGCGAAGCGCGACGGCCAATGCCGGTTACCTCGCCGGGCGTGCCGGTGTCCGCCTCGGCGCTGCCCTGCCAGATCACACGGCCGAGATCGTGGCCGCGGTTGGTCTCGACGACGGCATGGCAGTCGACGCCGGCCGTGAAGCCGGGGCCGAGCGCCACGACCAGCGGCGCGTCCGTGATGCGCGTGCCGGTATTGCGCTTGGCCATAATGGCATCCACCACGACGGGCGGTTTCAGCGCGGCGATGGCGTTGCCCGCAGGATCGACGATGACGGCCACCTCACCCGCAGCCACGACCGCCGGGGCTTCGTCGATGGTGCAGCGGCGGCCCGTCACCTCCTCCACCGTGCACGCGCCGTCGAAGATAGCCTGGGCGAAGGCGACCGTGCGGCGCACGGCCAGCGGCTGGGCGATCTCGGTCATGACGACGGGGAAGCCGCAGCGATGCAGGCGCAAGGCGATGCCGCTTGCCAGGTCGCCGGCGCCACGGATCAAAACGAGCGGGAAATCAGCAGACATGCAGAAGATTGTACACTAGGCGGGACTGTTTGCCGGCACGAAGCGGTAGCCGCGGCCGCGGTCGTTCTCGATGGTGCCGATGGGGTTGTCCAGTTCCTCCAGTTGCAGGCGCAGGCGGCGGATGGCCTCCTGCACGCGGCGATTGGACGCGTCCGGTCGCTTCCAGATGTCCGCCAGAAGCTGCTCGGTGGAGACGACCTGGTTCTCGTGTGCCTTGAAATAGCGCAGCAGCGCCGCCTCGGTTTTGGTGAGTTGGTCAAGCGCGGCTTCGGGCAGGGTGACGGCGGCGGGCGCCGGTTCCGGTTTGGGCGCCGGCTCCGATCCCATGCGTCGCGCCAGGTATTCGGTGAAGAGGGGCGTGAAAAACTGGTAGCCGCTGTCGCGCCCGCGCACGCAGCAGATGACCATGGCCTGGTTGATCATCCAGTTCAGCGCGGCGCTGTCCTCCGGCTGGATGCCGGCCAACGGCACGGCGCCGGCGAGCATGGTGGCCACCAGCTTGGCGACGCTCTCCGGGCGGATGCGTGGGGGCAGGCGTTGCAGTCGACGGTAGGAGGTCTCGAAGACGAGGCGGCCGTGCTCGGCCAGGCGCAGGCGCAGCAAGGGCAGGTGTTCCGGACCCAGCGGCCCACCGCCGACGCCCATCTCGCGCACTTCGAGCAGGATGTCGCCCAGGCGCCGCAACAGGAAGGGGTGCATGCCCGTCAGGTCGACCAGCGCGTCAGCCAGGTCCGCCACGCCGTTGAATTCGTCGGCATACGAGAGCACCCACGCGCGCGCAGCCGTCTGGTCGAGCAGCCCCAGGAAGAGCTGGGTCATGACATTGAAGAGCGGCGAGGCGGCCAACTCGCGGTCGAGGTCGTGCAGCGGCTGCTCGGTCGCCACAACGAGGGCCATTTCCAGCGTCAGGGGGCGCAGCTCGTCGACGGTCTCGCGGCGCATCCACTGCTCCTCGAAGACGCGGTCAAAGTTGTCCATCAGCAGCACCAGGCGCAATTCCTGCTCGCGCAGGGCGCGGGCAATGCGCCAGATGCGCCGGCTGGTGGTGGCCTCGGCTTCGATGGCCGCCCACTCCAGCCCGATGCCCGCCTCGCGCACGTGGCGCTGCACCTGCCGGTAGATCCAGCCGATGAGATCCTGCTGCGCGTCCTGCCAGTCGCAGTCGACCCAGACCACGATGACGCGCGTGCCGTCCTCGAAGGCGAGTGGCCGGCGACCGGCAAAGTCGTCGCCCAGGAGCGGGCCGTCCTCGGCGGCGAGGAAATGGAGAAGCTGGCTCTTGCCAATGAGCTTGGGGCCGACAAGCGAGAAGCTCTGTGGCTGCGGCGCGAGCAGGCCCTGCGTCATCTCAAAGAGCACGCGGTCGCGGCCGTAGAAAATCTTCCGTCTAGCATCCATACCGCTCCTCCTTGTCTTCAAAGAAAGCGTCTAGTTTAGCACCGCTTCCCGATGGCTCACCCGCCGTTGACGGCCAGCCACTGCTGGAAGAGCAGGCTGGCAAATTGCCAGCGATCGGGCGCCGGCTGCAACAGAATGTCCTGTTCGGTCATGGTGCGCAGGCTCATGCGCAGGCTGTCGGGCGCAATGCCGGGCAGCGCGGCGCGCAGCCGCGCCCAGCTCACCTGGCGGTCGGCGTTGTCGTCAGCCAGGCGGGCGAGCGTCGCCGCGACGTGATTGGAGATACCCTTGAGCATCTCGGTCATGTGGGCGAAGGTGTGATCCTGCGGCTGCATGAACTCGCTGCGCACCGACGCCACGTCGTCGAGCGACACCTGCTGGCGCTGCTGGCGCGCCACGTGCATGACCAGGTTGTGGCAGAACGCCTGGATCAGGAAGGGGCTGCCGCCCGTCAACTGGGCCACGCCGTCGACAATCTCGACGGCGTAGTCGAGATGGGTGCGCATGGGCCACTCGATGAGGCGGCGCACATCCTCGCCCTCCAGCGGGCGCAGGTGGATGCGGTGACCCACATCCATGAGCCGCCAGGACGGGTCGTTGGGGTTCTGCTGCAGGTGCTGCACCAGGCTGTCGCACGTCTGCTGCTGCATCACCGTGACGAAGCCGATGCCGGCGCGCTGCGTGCTGTGCATCATGCCGCGCCAGCGGTCGAAGAAGCTGCCCTCCAACTCGTCCTGGAGATAGGCGTCGGTGGTGCGGCTGAACTCGTCCATGAGCAGCACCAGCCTACGCCCGCCCAACGCCTCCTGCACGTGCAGGAGGTAGTCGATGAGCCGGCGCGCCGGGTCGTCGTCGAAAAGACTCTTGAGCGGCGCACCCACGTCGTCGAGCCGTCCTTCGCTGCTCAACGAGGAGTAGACATTGCTCGCCACCTGGTAGAAGACGTTGGTCTGCGCCGGGTGGCCCAGCAACTGGAAGTCGACGAAGACGGGCGTGAAGTTGCGCTCCGGCAGATAGTGCTCCTTGAGGTGGAGCAGCAGCGATGTCTTGCCGACGCGCTTCTGGCCAATGAGCCAGACGCCGGGCTGGCGCGTGCGCAGGCACTCGACGATGCGCTCGCGTTCCTGGGCGCGACCAAAGAACATGGCATCCTCGTTGACCGGCAGGCGCGAGTAAGGGTTGAAGATGGATCCGGCGGTCAGTTCCTGCCACTCGGCCTGCTCGGAGGGGGGCAACTGGAGCGATTGCACGTCGGTGATGGTGAAGTCGGGGAGACCGCGCACGGCTTCGACGACCTCGGCCACGGTCGCCTCCTGGTCGGCATGCAGATCGAACTGGATGCGCGCCGAGCCGTGACGCGCCATGGCGCGCAGTTGGTGCAGCGTGACGCGCGGCTGGCGCGCGTAGACCTCCGCCATGATCGCGCCCAGCAGGCCGTCATCGTCGAGCGCGCGCACGTCGACGCGCGCGACGGTCGCCATCTGCGGGCGCAGGCGCCATTTGAGCGGCACGATATCCTGGTGCCCGGCGATGCGCGGGCACTCCTGGCGGTGCACGGTGAGGTTGACCGCCTGGCCGTGGCGGCGGTAGACGCGGCCGACGACCTCGGTGCCCGGCGTGGGGCGGCAGCACTGGGCCAGGTGCAACTGGTGCGGGCGCAGGCGCAGCGCGCGCGGGATATCGACCAGGCGCAGGAGTTCCTTCTCGAAGAGGCGGTGAAAGATGCGGTCGACGGGATACTGGCCGGCGGCGATGGCAGCGAGCAGATCTTCCTTGCTAGCAAAGGTCTCGCGGCGCACCGTGTTTTGCAGGGCGAGTTCCACTTTTTCGGGCGGCAGGTTGAAGCCGTAATGTTGCTCCAGCGTCTTGAGGCGATCGTCGATGATCTTCTGCCCGTGGTGCGCGCCGGCGCCCTGGCGCTTCAGGTAGCGCTCGATGGCACTGCGTGCGCGCGACGTGTGTGCGGCCAGCAGCCACAGCCGGTTCGGCCCCGGCGCCTTGACGTCGTGCTCCAGTTCCACAATGTCGAGATGGTGCAGGACCGCCGACGGCTCGACCTGGCGCCCGTTGACGGTGAAGCGCCGGCACTGCTCGGCCAGGTCAGAGTGCACGTGGTAGGCAAAGTCGACGACCGTGCTGCCGCGGTCGAAGGGCAGCAACTGCCCCTGCGGGCTGAAGACGTAGAGGCGCTCGGGCAACGCGCCGATGGGCGCGGCGGCAATCTGGGCGTTGCCGGCTTCGGCATTCACCCACCATGCCCCCGGCGTTGATGGCGGTGCGCTGCCGCGCAGGTGGACCGCAGCAAAGCCCCACATGTTGATCTCGTACTGCGCGCGCGGGGTGATGACGAAGTTGATGCGCGTCTTGCCGCCGGGAAGCTGGGCAACGACTGCGGCGTGCAGGGCACGGTAGCCGCTCAGCCGCGGTGTGTTGAGCGTGTCGATAAGCCCGCCCTCGACCGGAACCCACAGATTCTGCACCCAGCGCAACGCCTGGTAACAGCCATCGACGTCACCCACAATGACATGAATGTTGAGTGTGTGCGTCGAACGTTGTGTGGCGCGTCCACCTTGCGCGGGCAGATTGTGTATTTGTGTAAATTTAGTGGGAACCAGCATCAATGTGTAGTCGACGGGAACGAGTTCGGCGCCGGGCAGATGGGGCGCGAGGGCAGCGATGATCTCGCCGGCGCTCTGGCGCCAGTCCTCCTGGGTCTCATCGTCCTTGTCGGGGGAGAGAAGGTGTTCCAGTTCGATACGCGGCACGCGCATGCCCAGCATATCGAGGAAGGGACCGAGCGCGCCGCGCGCTAGCTCCCGTGCCTGGCGTTGCTGGCGGCTCCCGCCCTGCAGCCCGTCGATGACCTGCCGCCACAGATGCGCGACGGCGAGAAAGGCCAGGTCGGGCTCGCGGTAGGCGGCGACATAGCACTGTGTGCGGCGCAGGGCTTCGGGCTGTCCGGCCCATTGTGGATCTTTTGCGGCGCCGGTGATCTGTGCATAGGCCGCACACAGCGCCGCTACCCGCTCGCCGCACTCATCCCGCACCGCCTGTACTGACAGGTCACCGGCGAGCAGAGCAGGCAGCAGCAGGGCTGCCGCACGTAGTTCCTCGCCGGCGCCCCACGCCGCAAGCTGTGCGGCCATCGCTTCTCCGGTGATGCGGGCTTCGCTGTCACCGAGCAGCGTCTGGGCTTGTGTAACGATTGTGGACATATACCCTTCGAAAACACACCGTTCTCTACGGCATCACTCCATCATTCACTTCATTCGTGTATTGTGTGCGGATAATACAGCGAATTTCCAAAAACACACAGGCTGACTATTGACAATGTGTATTTTGTGTGTTACTCTTGTGTTGGATGTGAACCACAGTGATGCACACAATATACACTAAGTGTGTGGTGAATGGCAAGGGGCTCGGCAAGGAGGAGAATCATGTTGAACTACAATGACCAGATGGTTGCCCAGCAACGGTATGAGGACATGCGGCGTGAGGCGGCGCGCGATGCGCAGGCCAACGCCATGCAAGGCAACGCCCGCTCCGCCGGCCCCATGCAGCGCTTGATCTCTGCGGTGGCGAAGTTGCGGCGACGGGAGGTGCGCACTGGCGCACAGGTGCAGCAGGACGGCCGGATGGTCGAGCCTGCTGCGTAGGCGACCGACCAGATGGCCGGCGCCAACGAAATCGAACAGACACCGATGGCGCAAGCGTCGAGGAGATCGAAAATGAATCCTGTACAGCTCATGGAACTGGCCAGGCTCGACCACAAAGAGCGGCTTGAGAAGTTCCAGCACACTCACCGGCTCGGCAAGCCGATGCGCAAGGCGCGATTCAGTTGGTCGCTCTTGAGCAACCTGAGGCTGAACCGCAGCCAGACCGGCGCCTTGCACAAGGCGCAGCACAGTCTCAGTTAATCCCGCTTCTATCACCACCTACCATCCTCACCGGCGCCCGGTTGTCAATCGACAGCCGGGCGCTCCTCATTGGTGGCTGCCGCCATGATTGTGCCATATTTCACATGACATGACAGGTGTCCTGTGTTTTTCGGGACAACTGTCACATTTGCTGCGACTGGTTGCACGCTATGCTTTGGATGTAACTTGATGCACTGAATGTGACTCGATGCAGCAGATGCAGTGGCTGCACAGGGAAGAGCCGGAAACGCAACCAATGTCTGAATTCTTGACCACCCGTCAGCTCCAGGAAATCCTCCACGTGGATCGCACCACCATCTACCGGATGGCCGATGACGGCCGGATCCCGGCGGTGAAGGTGGGCAGCCAGTGGCGTTTCCCGCGGCGGTCGATCGAGGGCTGGCTCAAGACGCAGAGCCCGGTGGGCGCCACCGTGCAAGATATGCCGGCGCAGAACGGCTCCGAGTTGAGCAAGCTGCTGCCCATCGAATGTGTGCAGCGCATTCAAGATACCTTTGCCGACATGCTGGGCGTCATGTTGGTGGTGACG
This sequence comes from Caldilineaceae bacterium, assembly GCA_020634815.1. GTDB lineage: Bacteria > Chloroflexota > Anaerolineae > Caldilineales > Caldilineaceae > Caldilinea. The sequence goes on from JACKBA010000046.1 coordinate 12,665, forward strand.
GACTTGCACGGCCAGCCGGTCACCGAGCCGAGCCATCCGTGCAGCCTCTTTGCCATGGCGGAACGCTCGCCGGCGGCGCAGCATCAATGCCGCCAGGAATGGGCGGCGCTGGCCAACCAGCCCAGCCTGCAGCCCACCTTTGGCCGCAGCCATCTGGGCCTGCTCCACACGCGCGGGCTGATCCGTGTCGGCAGCGAGCTGAAGGCCATGCTGGTCGTCGGCGGGATCGCCCCGGCTGTCTGGCCGCCGGCGTCGACCGAAGTCGCGCGCATGGCCGAGTATCTCGATGTGCCGGAAGCGGACCTGACCAAGGCGCTCAACGGGGTGTTTGTCCTGACCAACGATCAAAAGCAGCAGGTTCTGGGTTACGTGCAGCGCATTGCCGATATCGTAGCGCACATCATGAACGAACGCAGCGTGCTGTTTACAAAGCTACGCAATATTGCCGAACTGACCAGGATTTGACCTGGCAATTCTGAGAAGGAGCTATTTTTATGAAGCGTTTGTTGATTCTTGGCGGTGGCACCGCCGGCACGATGGTCGCCAATCGGCTGGTCCATGAGTTGGATATGGCTGAGTGGCAGATTACCGTCGTCGACCAGGATGAGACCCACTACTACCAGCCGGGGTTCCTCTTCATTCCGTTCGGCACCTATGGCAAGGCTGACGTGATGCGCCCCAAGCGCGACTATCTGCCGCGCGAGGTCGAGGTCATCATCTCGGAGATCCGCGTCATCGAGCCGGACAAGAACCAGGTGCAACTGGTCAAGGAAAACCGGACGCTGAGCTATGATTATCTGATCGTCACCACCGGCTCGCACATCGTGCCGGAAGAGACGCCCGGGCTTATGGAAGACGAGTGGCGCAAGTCGATCTTCGACTTCTACACGCCCGATGGCGCGGTGGCACTCCATCATTTCCTGCGCACGTGGCAGGGCGGCCGGCTGGTGCTCAACGTGGCCGAGATGCCCATCAAGTGCCCAGTAGCGCCGCTAGAGTTCCTCTTCCTGGCCGACGCGTACTTCCAGGAGCGCGACATGCGCGACCGCGTCGAGCTGATCTATGCCACGCCGCTGCCGGGGGCCTTCACCAAGCCCATCGCCAGCCAGCAGCTTGGCAATCTGCTCGATGCCAAGAACATCAAGCTGGTGACCGATTTCAACATCGGCAGCGTGGACAACGACAAGAAGGTCATTACCTCCTACGACGAGCAGTCGGTCGAGTTCGACCTGCTGGTCTCGATCCCGACCAACATGGGCTCCGAGGTCATCGAGCGTTCGGACATGGGCGACGACCTGAACTTCGTGCCGACCGAGAAGCACACGCTCAAGGCGCGCGATTACGACAACGTCTTCGTCCTAGGCGACGCCACCAACCTGCCCAGCTCCAAGGCCGGCTCCGTGGCGCACTTCCAGGTCGACGTCTTCATCGAGAACTTCATGCGCTACCTGGACGGGCTGGAACTGCTCCCGACCTTTGACGGCCATGCCAACTGCTTCATCGAGTCGGGCCATGGCAAGGGCTTCCTCATCGACTTCAACTACGATGTGGAGCCGCTGCCCGGGATGTTTCCCATGCCCGGCGTCGGACCCTTCAGCCTGCTCAAGGAGTCGCGCGTCAACCACTGGGGCAAGATGATGTTCCGCTGGACCTACTGGAACGTTCTGCTCAAGGGCAAGGAAATGCCGATCCCGGCCCAAATGAGCATGGCCGGCAAGTGGCAGCGTTAAGCCAGGCGTTGGAACGAGCGAACGCTACCACAAGGAGGCAAGCATGAGCACTGTTGTAATGGACACCGACAAACCCGTCAGCCGCACCGACCAACTGGCCGAGATCAGCCAGAAGCTCGACCTCATGGCGCAGAGCATCGGCGTGCTGGGCGCCCAGGTGAATTACCTGATGGAACGCGCCGAAGCGGACCGCCGCCGGCAGCAGACGTGGGATGACCTCTTCGAGGATCTCACGCCGGTGGCCAACGATATGTATCACATTGCGGAGACGCAATTCGAGGAGATGCAGCAGTTCGTCACCCTCGATGACGTGATGGAATTGGCCAAGCGGCTGGCACGCAACACACGCAACCTCAACGACATGCTGGACACGTTGGAGAGCGCGCAGGATTTCATCCGCGACGCGGCGCCGCTGACCAAGGACATGATGACCGAGGCGACGACGCAACTGACCGAATTGGAACGCAAGGGCTACTTCGGCTTCGTCCGCCAGGGGATGTATGTGATGGACCAGATCGTCACCTCCTTCGGCGAGGACGATGTGAAGCAACTGGGCGACAACGTCGTGCTGATCCTCAACACGGTGAAGGCGCTGACCCAGCCCGAGATGATGACCATGCTCAACAACCTGACGCAGGGCTTCCACGAGGCGGAAAGCGAAGCGCAGAGCGGGCAGTTGGACATCGGCATGTTTGGCCTGATGAAGCAGATGCGCGACCCCGAAGTGCGCCGCGGCCTGGCCATCACGCTGGAGACTTTGCGCCGGGTTTCGGCCCAGGCGCCGCGATCGAGCAACGGAAACAAGTAGGACAACTACGCCAATTTTTGAATAACGGTAAGAAAGGACTGTACGAACATGACTACGAAAGAATTGAATGTCGCAGTGGATGCCGAAGGCTTCATGACCGACCCGAGCCAGTGGACGCCCGAAATCGCCGAGGCCATGGCCGCAGAAGAGGGCATCGCCCCGTTGAACGAGAAGCAGTGGCAGGTCATCAATTGGGTGCGCCAGGAAGCGGCCAGCACCGGCGAGTTCCCCTCGCTGCGCTCCATCAGCAAGCGCTCGGGCGTGGACACCAAGGAGATCTACGAGCTCTTCCCCAAGGGCCCGGCCAAGAAAATCGCCCGCTGCGCCGGCTATCAGAAGCCCAAGGGCTGCATCTAGAGCGGGATGGGCGGGTGGCGGTGAATTCACACCCCGCCACCTGTCGCTGAATCCGAAATTGTGAAACGAACGACAAAATAGCGGTTTGACCCAATAGTCTCTATAGTCTCAACAGGAGAGCGAACATGTCTGAGGAACGCAAGCTTGCGATTATCTGCTCGAAGGGTAGCCTGGATATGGCTTATCCTGGTCTTGTACTCGCCAACGCCGCCCGCATGATGGGCATTGAGGCCGACCTTTTCTTCACCTTCTGGGGGATGGACATCATCACCAAGGATAAGGTCGACCACCTGAAGGTCGTCCCGGTCGGCAACCCGGCCATGCACATGCCGCAGTTCGTCGGCGGCCTGCCCGGCATGACCGACATGGCCACGACCATGATGAAGAAGGAAATCGAGAAGCTGGATATGCCGCCCGTGCATGAATTCCTGGAAATGATTCACGACGCCGGCTGTGGTATCTACGCCTGCCGCATGGCCGCCGACATGATGCACCTCGAGCGCGAGAATCTCGTCGACGAGGTCGATGACATCATCGGCGCCATGGAATTCCTGGAACGCGCCGAGGGCGCCCAGCTTCTGTTCATTTAATCTCTATCCGGAAATTTCTGCGGGCGATCTTCCGCCGAAGCTGTGTCACGGGACATCGCAACCAATTTCCGGATGAACACTTAACTCGCATTACGCCTCCCTCCTCTATACCGTTGCAAAGGCCGGTGTCCCGTTATGGGCGCCGGTCTTTGCACATTGGCGGTCAGGGTGCAGGGAACGAAGCGTCTCAGCCGGCAGGGGTGAATGAATAGTGCAGCGTGCCGTCGGCCTGGGGGCTGTAGTGGCCGTAGAAGAAGGCGCCGTTGAGGGTGCGCGGCAGCAACGCGTAGAGATCGTCTACCAGCGGGTACTCCGCCAGCGCGGCAACCGGCACCCACTCGGGCGTGCCTTCGCGCGCTGGCAGGGCCGGCTGCGCAGGCGCCTCGCCGGTAAAGACGAACATGAGCACGCCCGGGCGCCGGCCGTGCTCGTCGAAGCCGGTGTCGATGGTCACGACGCCGCGCAACATCAGAGCGGCGACGTCTAGGCCCGCTTCCTCCTTCACCTCGCGCCGCGCGGCGGTGTAGACGTCTTCCGTTGCCTCGACATGGCCGCCCAGGCCGTTGTACTTGTTGGCCCAGAGTCGCTTGCTGGGCGCGCCTTTGAGCAGCAGAACCTCCTGCATGCCGGCGCCGTTTGTCCGGGTTAGAAAGGTCAGCACGCGCGGCACGACCAGATGGCGGCCGGGCGCGCGGGTTGCTTGTTCCGTCGCATTCATAGGGTTCGCTCCTGGGAAAAAGCCACGGCGTCGCCACGCATTCAGTGTCTCCTTTGCCTCAAGCCCGTCCGGCGTTCTGGCTGGGGGGATCATGCAATTACCCGTTCTCCAGCGCTGCCCTGATCTTTGCCGCCATGACATTCATTGCGAACGGTTTCTGGATGAAGTGTACGCCAGGATCGAGCACGCCCTGGTGGGCGATTACGTCGGCCGTGTAGCCCGACATGAACAGCAGCCGGATGTCCGGATAGAGGGACTGGAGTTTCCCAGCCAGGTCGCGCCCATTCATTTCCGGCATGACGACGTCGGTCATGAGCAGGTCGATACGCCCGTTGCGCACGCCGGCCAGGCGGACGGCTTCGCCCGGAGTGCGGGCCGCCAGCACAGAGTATCCCAATTCCTCCAGCATCGCCGTGGTCATTTCCAGGATCGCCGGTTCATCTTCCACCAACAGAATGGTCTCATTACCGCTCGCTTCCGCAGATGGCTCAGGCTTTTCGGTCTCTGAGTGTGCCCCTTCCCTGTGGCGCGGCAGATAGATCTTAAAACTCGTCCCATGGCCGGGCTCGCTATACACGTTGACGAAGCCGTTGTTCTGCTTGACGATGCCGTACACGATGGCCAGACCCAGGCCGGTGCCCTTGCCCATTGCCTTGGTCGTGAAGAAGGGTTCGAAGAGATGAGAGAGCGTTTCGGCATCCATGCCGCAGCCGTTGTCGCTCACGGCCAACAGCACGAAGTCGCCAGGAACATAGCCCACGTGCCGGGCGCAATACGCCTCGTCAAAAACGACGTTGCCGGTCTCAATCGTGATCTTGCCGACGCCGGCGATGGCGTCCCGGGCGTTGACACACAGGTTGGCCAGAATCTGGTCGATCTGGGCGGGATCCACTTTGACCGGCCAGAGATTGCTGACGGGCATCCAGGCAAGGTCAATATTTTCGCCGATAAGCCGCTGCAACAGTTTGAGCATGCCCTCAATGGTGACATTGAGCGCAAGCACTTTGGGGGCGATGGTCTGCTTGCGCGAAAAGGCCAGCAACTGCCGGGTCAGATCGGCCGAGCGCTGTGCGGCCTTTTGGATTTCCTCCAGGCTGGCACGCTGAGAATCGTCCGGCGCGGCCCGCATCAGCATGAGTTCGGTGCGGCCCAGGATGATGGTCAGCATGTTGTTGAAGTCGTGGGCCACGCCACCGGCCAGCCGGCCCACCGACTCCATCTTCTGGGCCTGAGTAAGCTGGGCCTGGAGTCTCTCCTGCTCTTCCTGTGCGCGCTTGCGCTCGGTGATGTCGTGGCTGACGGTGGCCCATCCGATCACCTCGCCTGCTGCATCGTGGACGCTGAACAGGAAATAGTAGAACCAAAGCGGCTCGCCGCTCTCGAAATGGCGCAGGCGAATTTCAACATCGCCGTGCCCCTCCCGCAGCACGCGCGGGAAAAACTCGTTCTCGATAAATGCCTGATCTTCCGGGAAGAAGTAGTCTTGCACCTTGATGCGGCAGGCGGCGGCCATATCGGGCAGGCCGACCATGCGCACGCCCGCCGGGTTGACGTAGATGGGCTGCATCTCCAGGTCGCACATGCCGATGAACTCGCTGCTGCTCTCGGCCAGCAGGAAGAATTTCTGTCGTTCGTGCTCGGCGTGGATGCGCTCGGTAATATCCCATACCGTCGAAATCATCAGTGGCTTGCCCGGCACCTTGACATTGCGGGCACTGACAAAGGTCGTTTGCTCCCCTTTGCGGGTGATGGGAATGTCTTCCCAGTACATTCGCCCCGGCTCTTCGCTGGCCACATCCGCCAGAATTCGCGTCTTCATCTCTTCACGGAAGGCGGGGTCTTCGTATACAGCATCCCAGAAGTTGTCTGGTATCTCCAGCGCTTCCCTTGTGGTCCGATAGAACGCCGGGAAATTGTCGTTCATGTAGTCAAAGATGACAGACGGATCGATGGAATTTACCGCGACGCCGACCGGCAGATTGTCCATGACCGCTTTGGTGAAGGCCTCGCTCTCACGCAGCGCTTCTTCGGCGCGCTCGCGCTCGGTGATGTCGCTGGCAAAGACCGATACCCCGATGACGTTGCCGTCAGGATCGCGGATCGGGTTGTGAGCGATTTCAAAATAGCGGCGCGCTCGGCCTGCTTCGCCGGAATAGCCCGATTCGATGAATTGTTCGCCGCCCAGTGCACGATCGAGATTTTCCTGTGCGATCTGACGGTCTTCCAGAACTGTCTGGTATTCCAACATGCTCTCGCCGATTTCGATCTCGGCTCCATAAAGCGCTTTCATGACAGCGGCATGGACGCTGTTGAAACTGGTATATCGGTATTGGCTGTCGAGCGAGAAGACGGGCGTGGCAGCGCTTTCCAACATGGCGGTCAATGTGGCGTGGCGCTCGGCCAACTGCTCTTGGGCCTGCTTGCGCTCGCTGATATCTATCATGGTTGTGACGTGGTGCATTTCCCCCGCCAGTTCGATGGGCCGAGAGGAAAACAATATGTCCACCAACCTGCCGGATTTTGCCCGCGCGCTCAGTTCGACATTCTGCAATCCCCCCGTTCTGATCTGTTCCTCGATCAATTTCTTGCGTTCCTCGGGAGACCACATGTTCAGTTCAGTCGAAGTATGTCCAATCACCTCCTCGCGGCTGAATTCGAACATCTGGCAAAACGCATCGTTGGCGTCAATGAATTTCCCGTCGGCGATGCGGGTGATCGTCATCCCCGCAGGACTGGCGCGAAAGGCGCTGGCGAAACGTTCTTCCGACGCGCGTAGTTCATCTTCAGCGCGTTTGCGCTCGGTGATGTCAATCATACTGGAGAGAACATAGCGGTTTCCGCCTAATTCTACGATTTCGGCATAGGAGACGGCATGCCCAGTTCTCCCGGTTTTTGTCCTGTACACAAATTCAAAGTCTGCGATCCGGCCTTGTTCGGTCAGAATGCTGAAGGCTTTTTGGCGTTCCTCTGCATTCACCCAATAGTCGACATTGCTGCTCGGTATCCCGACAAGTTCATCCCTTGTATAGCCGAGCCATGCGATAGTAGCATTGTTGGCGTCTGCGATTACCCTGTCTGAAATGCTGGATAAGGTTGTCGCTACCGGGCTCAGGTTGAATATCATCTGAAAGAGTTTCTGCGCTTGACTACGTTCTTCTTCTGCCTGTATGCGCTCGGTGATGTCAACGGCGGTTGTAATGAAATGAAGGGGCCGGCCTGCTTCGTCGCGGCGAAGCGTGGTGCTGACATCGGCCCACAGGAACGAGCCGTCCCTGTGAACATAGCGCTTGACGAAGCGCGCTGACTCCCTGTCACCTTTCAAGATCGGTGCGATGATCGCTTCAATCGCGGTGATATCCTCGGGGGGCGTCAGTTCCTGCCAGGTCTTGTCGGTCAATTCCTCTTGGCTATAGCCCAGCCAATCGGCAAATGCTCGATTGACCGACACCTGTCCGGTTGGAAGCGTGATGGATTTGCCAACGTTGGCCGATTCGAATACGTCTCGGAATTTTCGCTCGCTCTCGCGCAACAATTCCTCGGTACGCGTGCGCGCCGTGATGTCAGCCTCCAGTTCGCGCGTGCGTTGTGCCACCTGGCGTCGCAGGAGGATGGCGAAGCCGAGCAGGAAGCCCAGCAGTACCAGTGCGCCGGCGAAGCCCCACAGGAAGGTGACGGGCAGGACAGGTTTGGCCTGATAGATCCCAATCCACTTGTCGAGCCACGTATGGTATGGCGAATTTTCATCTGCCTTGAGCGCAGCAAAATTCCGATCGAGCGCATCCAGAATTTGCGGATGCTGGCCTTTGGGGACGGCGAAGAGGATTTTGACTGGGGAAAAGAAAATGTCGGTCGCTTCGATCTGAGAATAACGTCCTTCCAAAACCAACCCATAGACCTTGGTGATGATGCCGGCATCGACTTCGCCGCGATCAACGGCGGCAAGCACCTCCGTGTATTGATTCATTTCCACAATCGGGCTATGCAGGTCAAATTGATTCAAGAGCCTGGTCAGGCCTTCTGTATAGATACTGCCCTTCAGCGCCGCGATCGTTTTGCCCTCGAGGTCAAGAACTGTTTCGATGGGCTGACCTTTGCCGCGGTATACGATTGCCCAATCGAGAAAGAGATGCTCGCGCGTAAAATCGAGCTTCTCAGCGCGCGCTTCCGTGTACCCAATGCTGGGTAAGAGATCGATTTCGCTCGCTTCGAGCCGGCTGAGATTTTCGGCCCACGTACCGGGCACGTACTCGATTTGCCAACCCTCGCGCGCGGCTACGTACTCCAACGCGTCGAGATAGAGTCCTTTGGGCGCGCCCTCCTTGTCCACGAACACGAGCGGCTCAAAATTGTAGACGCCGACACGCACAACATTGTCGGTTTGCGCGCGCAAAGGCTGAGCCAGAACGGCCAGAACGGCGAGTGTCAGTAGAGTAACCAGCCACCGTGCCCGATGCGTTCGAGCGTCTGGCTCAAACCGATACCTCGGATTGTCGTTGGTCATGGCACCTTCTCTCGTGCAGCGAGGCGCTACATTCAGAGGCACTGAATTTCGGCTGTGACGTCCATTGGAGTACAGGGAACAAACGTAGCGGCGCCCAGGTTGTGCTGCCAACACAATCATAAGGCCATGACCTACCCCTGTCAAGGAGGCGCGCACCTGCCATGGCCAGTAATATTACATGAGGTAGGGCAGCGGTGCGAGGGGCAGACACTATGACACCGGCGCGGCGTCCAATTTGCGCTGGATCAAAGAAGGGACAACTGTCACGGTAAATTTGTGACAATTTATTGGTTGTTATTGGCGATATCCAACTATAATAATGGTTGCTTGTTGCGCTAGCGGGAGAATTCGAGTGATCCAGAACCGAACAGCACTTATGCAAAATAGTATAGCCGATGAGGGCGGCTTTGCCCAAGAAAGCCTTGTCGGCCAACGCATGCGCGAGCTGCGCTCTGCGCGCGGCCTCTCGATTCGGGCGCTGGCGGAGGCGAGCGGTCTGGCGGTCAATACGCTGAGCTTGATCGAGAACGGCAAGATCTCGCCGAGCGTCAGCACATTGCACCGCGCTGCGACGGCGCTGGGTGTCGTCATCACGGACTTCTTCGAGAGATCGGCGCCATTACAGCAGATCGTCTTCCTTCCGCATGCGGAGCGTGCCAGCACCCCATTCGACCACGGGACGCTCGAGGACATGGCGGCCGGCTTTGCCGGGCGCGGCCTCCATCCGAGTCTTGTCACCTTGGAGCCGCATTGTGGCAGCGGCGCCGAGCCGATCGTGCATACGGGCTATGAGTTCGTCTATTGTCTGGAGGGCTGCATCACCTATCGGCTGGACGGCCAGATCTACCGCCTGCACCCGGGTGACAGTCTGCTGTTCGAAACACACCTTCCCCACTGCTGGCAGAATGAGCAGGACCAGCCTTCCCGCATGATCCTGGTGCTGGTCCCCACCGACCTGCGCGACCAACCCACCTACCGCCATTTTGCGCCGCCCGATTCGTCAGGTTCGTCCCAATGAATGCCTGGAATAGTCAGAAAAGATGTCTGAAATGATGAAACGATATTTGTGGGTTTTTGGGTTGCTGGGTGTCGTACTGGTGATCGCGATTCCTGCCGTTATCTTCTGGCCGCGCAGTGCCAGCACGGCGACTGACCCGTGGGACGGCTTGCCGGCGCATGTGGAACATACGAGCCATGCCAACATTGTCGAGGGGCCTTTTGCTACCGGGCAAGAAGTGACCCAGGCCTGCCTGGAGTGCCACGAAGATGCGGCGGATGAGGTCACGCACACGGTCCACTGGACCTGGCAGAGCGACCCCGTCGAGATCCCCGGCCACGACAATGTGGTGGAGGGCATCGGCAAGATCAATCTGATCAACAACTTCTGTATTGCCACGCCGAGCAACGAGCGCACGTGCATGACCTGCCATACCGGCTACGGGTGGGAAGAGAAGCCCTACGACTTCGAGAAAACCGACAATGTCGATTGCCTCGCCTGCCACGCCGACACTGCGCTCTACGCCAAGGGCGAGTATGGCAATCCGGCCGAGGGCGTCGATCTGCTCGCCGCGGCGCAGAGCGTGCGCAACCCCGGGCGCGACAACTGCGGCAAGTGTCACTTCGACGGCGGCGGCGGCAACAATGTCAAGCATGGCGACCTGGACGAGAGCCTGCTCTTCCCCTCTGAGAATCTCGACGTCCACATGGGGCGCTATGATTTCCTGTGCACCGACTGTCACCAGACCGAGGATCACAATATTTCGGGCCGCATGCTCTCGGTCAGCGTGGATGACGAGAACCAGGTTGCCTGCACCGACTGCCATGAAGCCGATCTACACGATGACGAGCGCATCAACGCCCACACGGCCACCGTTGCCTGTCAGACCTGCCACATCCCGTCGATCGCTCTGAAGAATCCCACCAAGGTCACCTGGGACTGGTCGACGGCCGGGCAGGACAAGCCGGAAGACCACTACACCTTCCTCAAGATCAAGGGCGACTTTCTCTACGAGAAGGATTACCAGCCCGAATATCTCTGGTATGACGGCGGCGTTTCCTATCGCTACCTTACCGGTGACCAGTTGGCGGCTGACGGCCCGACGCTGCTCAACCCGCCCAGCGGTTCGATCGACGAGGCCGGCGCGCGCATCTTCCCCTTCAAAGTTCATCGTGCGGAGCAGCCCTACGACGTCGTGAACAACTATCTGCTGCCGCCGACGACATCGGGCGAGGGGGGCTTCTGGACGACCTTTGACTGGCCTTCGGCGCTTGAACTGGGCGCAGAGGCCAACGGACTGGAGTTCAGCGGCGAGTACGGCTTTGCCGAGACCTGGATGTACTGGCCCACGACACACATGGTGCAGCCCAAGGAAAATGCGCTCCAGTGTGAAGATTGCCACGCCGACAACGGCCTGATGGACTGGGAAGCACTTGGTTATCCGGGTGATCCGATTGAATGGGGCGGGCGCAATGTACAGCAGTAACCAGGCCAGAAAGATGCGAGCCATGCAACGCCATTTCAGTTTTCGACTATTCTCCATTGCGCTTGTGCTGCTGCTGGCGGTTGTCGCCATGACGCTGGGTGGCGCCAACGCCGCTGCCCAGTCCGGCGAGGAACCGGCAGCGCCGCTAACCAGCCTGCACCCCGTCTTCGCCCTGCGCGACGCAACGGGCGCCAACGTGCTGGAGAGCGGCCAGCCCGTATCCACCATGCAGACGTGCGGCGCCTGTCATGATACGGAGTTCATCGCCGGCCACAGCTTTCATGCCGACCTGGGGCTCGCCGACTTCACGGCGCCGGGCACGACGAGCAGCGGCCGGGCGTGGGACACCAGCAACGGCCTCTTCGGCAAATGGGACCCGCTCACCTACCGCTACCTGACGCCGGACGGGGACGAGCGCCTCGACCTGAGCACGGCCGAGTGGCTGATGCTGCTTGGCCCGCGCGTGGCGGGCGGCGGCCCGGCCACCACGGCACGCGCGGGCGAACCACTAACCGCCCTGGCGCCCGATGCCGCCAATCCGGAGACGAGCCTGCTCCACGCCGACGGCGCCGTCACGGCGTGGGACTGGAACGAATCCGGTGTGGCCGAAATGGATTGCTTCCTCTGCCACCTGGACCAGCCTGACCATGCCGCGCGCACGGCTGCGCTGGCCGCCGGCGACTTCGGCTGGGCGAGCACGGCGACGCTGGCAGCCACCGGCATCGTGACGAAGACGGCCGACGGCTGGCAGTGGAACGCAGCGGCCTTCGACGCCGGCGGCGAACTGCTGCCCCAGAACGTGCGCGTGCAGGACCCGACCAATGCCAATTGCGCCCAGTGTCACGGCATCGTGCACACGGAGACTGACACGCCGCTCACCTTTGCCGGCTGCGACCTGGACAACCCGCAAACGGCGACCACCGGCCAGGTAATCTCGCCGCAGAAGATTTCGGAGTCCGGCGCCAACATTGCCGGCAAGAGTGACCTGGCGCGCGCGTGGGACGTCCACGCCGAACGCCAACTGGCCTGCACCGACTGTCACTACGCGGTCAACAATCCGGCGCACGCCCAGGAAGCGGACGACACGCGGCCGAGCCACCTGCTCTACGACCCGCGCCGGCTGGACATCGCCGAGTATCTCGAGCGGCCCGATCACAACTTCGCCCGCGGCCAGAGCGCGCAATACACCGTGGCGCCCGAGTTGAAAGACACCATGCGGCGCTGCGAGTCCTGCCATTCGACCGAGAGCCATGCTGACTGGCTGCCCTACGTCGACCGCCACATGTCGGTGCTCTCCTGCGAGAGCTGCCACATACCGCGCCTCTATGCGCCGGCCGTCGAGCAGGTCGACTGGACTGTGCTGGAGCCTGACGGCAGCGGCGTCGTTACCTGCCGCGGCGTGGATGACCCGCAGAGCGGCGTCGATGCGCTGATCGAAGGGTACACGCCTGTGCTGCTCATGCGCGAGAACATCGACGGCGAGCAGCGACTGGCGCCCTACAACCTGATCAGTTCCTGGTACTGGGTCTACGATGACGCTGACGGCAATGCGCGTCCGGTGCGTCAGGTCGATCTGGAGGCGGCGTGGTTCGACGGCGAGAGCTACGCGCCGGAGTTGCTGGCACTGTTCGACGCCGATGACGATGGCGAGCTGAGCGCGACGGAGTTGCGTCTCGACAGCGATGCCAAGACTGCCGCCGTCGCCGAACGCCTGGCAGGGCTCGGCCTGGCCAACCCGCGCATCGAGGCTGAGGTGCAGTCCTACAGCGTCAATCACAACGTCGCGCGCGGGGAGTGGGCGACGCGCGATTGCCAGAGCTGCCACCACGATGAGGCGGCCACGCCCCTCCAACTGGCAGGCTACATGCCAGGCGGCGTCGTGCCGGCCATGGTGGGCGGCGCCAACATCGCAGCCAGCGGCACGATTCAGCCGGGAGCCGATGGCACGCTCTTCTTCCAGCCGGAACCGGAGCAGGCCGGCGTCTACATCTTTGGCCGCGACCGTGTCTCCTGGGTCGACTGGCTGGGATTGGCGACATTCCTCGGCGTGCTGGCCCTGGTAACGGTGCATGCGGGCCTGCGCCTCTACGTGGCGTGGCGGCGGCCGCGTCACGAGCCGGAGACACAGCGCGTCTATATGTACGACGCGTATGAACGCTTCTGGCACTGGTTGCAGACGATCGCCATCATCCTGCTGCTCTTCACCGGTCTGGTGATTCACCGGCCCGACATGCTGGGCATGTTCAACTTCCGGAACATCGTCTGGGTGCACAACATGCTGGCGCTGATTCTGCTGCTCAACGCCGCGTTGGCGCTCTTCTATCACCTGACCAGCGGCGCCATCCAGCAGTTCATCCCGCGGCCCTATGGTTTCTTTGACCGGGCGATCCTACAGACAAAGTTCTATCTGTACAGCATCTTCAAGGGCGAGCCGCACCCCATGGAAAAGACGCGCAGCCAGAAACTCAACCCGCTGCAACAGGTGACCTACTTCGGGCTGCTCAACGTGCTGCTACCGTTGCAGATTGTCACCGGCGCGCTGATGTGGGGCGTGCAGCAGTGGCCGCAGGTCGCAGCCATGGCGGGCGGGCTGCCCGTGCTGGCGCCGCTGCACACGCTCGTGGCCTGGCTCTTCGCCTCGTTCATCGTCGCCCACGTCTATCTGACCACGACCGGCCCGACCGTGCTGACCGACATCAAGGCCATGGTCACCGGCTGGGAAGATGTGGAAGTTCATGCCTACCCCGGCGCACAGACGGAGCAGGCCTAACGATCGATTGCCAATCTGCTTGTGTGCGGCCAAATAGCGTATCGCCGCACACAAGCGGTCATTTAGGATGAGAAGCATGACTACAACTACTGTCAATGAACCGAAGAAACGTGGCTGGCGGGAATTGCTGTTTGGGCGGCCAGAGCAACCGTACGTGAACCCGTATGTGGGCGGCGCCCTGCTTGGCGTCGTGCTCTTCCTGGCTTTCTTCCTGACGGGCAACGGCCTGGGCGCATCGGGCGGCCTGAACCGCTATGTCGTCTATTTGGAGGACCTGGTGGCGCCTGAGCACATCGATCGCCTTTCCTATCTACTCAAGATGGCGGGCGGCGAGAAGAATCCGCTCGATGACTGGATCGTCTTTCTGACCTTCGGCACGCTGATCGGCGGCTTTGTCTCCGGCTGGATGCACGGCCGGCTCAAGGTGGAGACGAACAAAGGCCCCAACATCTCCGTGCGTACGCGGTGGCTGGCCGCCTTTGTGGGTGGCACCATCATGGGCTATGGCGCGCGTTTTGCCCGCGGCTGCACGTCGGGGCAGGCGCTCTCCGGCGGCGCCGTCCTCTCCGCTGGAAGTTGGGCCTTCATGTTTGCCGTCTTTGGCGGCGGCTATGCCGTAGCCTACTTCGTTCGCCGACTTTGGAATTGAGGAGAAGCTACGATGCCACCGTTTCCACTGCCACTTGACGCGATGATCGGCCATTATGGCGCCTACGCAGTCTATCTTGCGATTGGCTTTGCCTTTGGCTACGTGCTCGAAATCTCCGGCTTCGCCATTTCCACCCGCCTGGCGGCACAGTTCTATCTCAAAGATATGACTGTGCTCAAGGTCATGTTCACGGCGATCATCGTCGCCATGGTCCTGATCTTTTTCTCCACGGCAATTGGCCTGCTCGACTTCAACCTGGTCTGGGTCAACACGACCTATCTCTGGCCGGGTATCGTCGGCGGGCTGATCATGGGCGTCGGCTTTATCGTGGGCGGCTTCTGTCCGGGCACGTCGCTCGTATCCGTCGCCACGCTGAAGATCGACGGCATGTTCTTCGCCCTGGGCACGCTCTTCGGCATCTTCATCTTCGGTGAGACAGTCCACCTGATCGAAGAGTTCTGGAACAGCAGCTACTATGGGCGTCTGACGCTCATGGATTGGCTGAACCTGCCCACAGGCGTCGTCGTGCTTGGCGTCGTGCTCATGGCACTGGCGATGTTCTGGGCCGGCGAGAAGCTGGAGCAGCACTTTGGCGGCATCGAAAAGCCGCGCCGCACGTGGGGCCGCTATGCCGGTATCGGCGCGTTGGTGGCCGGCGCCTTGCTGGTGGTGCTCCTGGGGCAGCCCACGACCGAGGCCAAGTGGGCGCGCCTGGCACCCGAGAAGGAGGCGCTGCTGGAGGCGCGCGCCGTGCAGATTCACCCCGGCGAGTTGCTGGCCAGCCTGGCCGACGACCAGTTGCAGGTGGTCATGCTCGACGTGCGCGACGAGGCCGACTACAATCTATTCCACCTGCGCCGCGCCGAACACCTGCCGCTCGACGAAGTCGATGCCGCGATCCCCGACCTGCGGCTCAATTCCACAGTCAACACCGTCTACGTGCTCATGAGCAACGACGAGAGCGCCGCCACGGAGGCGTGGAAGCGCATGGCCGCCGAGAGCGTGCCCAACGTCTATATCCTCGAAGGTGGCATCAACGAGTGGCTGGTCACCTTTGGCCACGACGATCCCACCGTCCAGCCCACGCCGACCCCGCCCGTTGACGACGAACTGCACTACGTCTTCGCTTCGGCGCTGGGCGACCGCTATGCCGCAGCCGACCCCGACCCGCACCACTACGAGATCGAGTACACGCCCAAGATCAAGCTGCAGATCAAGCGCGGTGCTTCGGGTGGCGGCTGCGGATGATGCCTGCCACGACTGGCACGTAATTCCCTTCGCGGGCGGTTCGTACCTGGCCGCCGGACGAGAACTCACTCCTTCCCTTCAGCAAAGAGGGCGTCGATCGAAGCGACGCCCTCTTTGCATTTCACTCGGGATTGGCGTCGCCCAACTACCCGGTGATCACCTGCGACGCAACGGCGCGTCGGGCGCATCACCTTGTTGGGCACGCCGCCAGTCTGACGGGGCACAAGGTGGCCCAAGTAAAGCACTTTGAACGCACAAGTGCTACCTCAGATTGACGGCTCCGACGGTCACTTGGAGTTACAGGCGTCGCGGTTAGAATACCTAGCTGCCTGTGTGGGATTGTAACAACCTGATCTCTTCTTCCATCCAGCGCTACCTTCTTCTGAGAAAGGGCTACATATCGAAGCCCAAGTTATCGGCACTTCTCGGCCTTTCTGTAGCCGTCAATAAGCGAGACCACAGGAGGGCCAGGCTGCCGCGTATTCTCGGACATTATCGACGACCTGTTAATCGGCTAGATCAGCGACTCGGCTGTCACCGGCGACGACGAGCAGGTCGACGACTCGCTGCCAGCGAGCAATCTGGTCGTCGGTGATAAGATCCGCTCGGCGTTCGTGGAGCCACTCGGGCAGTGTGTACGTCGAGACGCAGTTGGCGCCGCTATCGGTGACGATTCGCTCGATCCACCGGAGCCCTTGTTTGATCTGATCCGCAACATCGAGATCCCGTACCGCGATCACGAGATTATCGATGCTCATACGAGAGCGGGTGATCGCTCCTAGCCACCGGTCCACTTGAGTCCTCCAGGTGAGAGGGTCTCGCCAGCGGTACGGCTGTCCCGCCAGTTCGATCGTGAGGTAACCCCACTCGGCAGCCGGATTCGGGATAAGAGCTGCCTCGGCGTAGTCCCCCCAGGAACGCTCTTTGAAGAGCTTCGCGTTCGTCTCCGCCGCGTCTAGTACGAGGTCCATGACGTTCGGCCAGAGCCGGCGGGCGTGCTGGCCGGCTTCCGCTCGCTCCTCCGCTGCGGCCGCCAGGGCCCGTAGTGCTTCGGCCAGTAAGCGAGCGTTCGTAACGTTATTCCGAACGTACTCGAGCACCACGTCATCGCGTCCGTCTATCGCTTGCCACAGTGCTGCCCGTGCAGCCACGAGCGCGTCGCTTTGACTATGTTGATACCCGTGTTCGTATGTCAGCATCGCCCGCTGATGTGCTGAAAGGAGGGATCGCAGTGCCGCTTGTGCGTTCTCCCGGCAGCACGCAGAGCTGATGGCCGCAGCTCCCATCGCTCGTAACGCGGGCGTGAGCCTCCGAGCATAGATGTTGTCTCCGTTTAAGGTGTCGAGCGTGCTCGCCTCGGGTGGATCCAACCTGACGACCGACCGTCGTTGTGCCTCGGGGTTCCACGGACCTATCTTGGAGTCTACGAAGGACTCCGTGACGAGGTCAAAGGCGATGCTGTGGTGGCACCGACCGTGTAGGTGTGTCGTGTCGCAAGGCGCGCTCCATACGGCGTCGAGCGTACGAGCGTAGGCAAGCCGCACCTCGCTCACTCCCCTCACCGAAACTGCACGGTTGAGCTCGATGAGTTCGTTCACGTCATCGGCTCCCTGGACGCCAAGCGCCGCCCGCAGGTCACGTGCCGCAGGCAGTAAGAGAAACGGAAGTGCTCGCGCAGCAGACCGATCAGCTCCCTGGCTGAAGAAGGAGTCATCGAAGCGATCGACCGAAGTCTCAGCAATGCCCGCTGCGACTTGCAGGAGAGCCGTCGCGCTCCAGGCCAAGTTGTCGTCAGCGACGGCGACCCGGCCACTGAGGTGCAGTTCAACTGCTGAAGCTGCGGCTGCGACTGGACCGTCCACCGAGAAGCTCATGGACTGAGGAGGATCGTCCAGCAGTTGTCTCGCAAGGGCAACATCCGCAGCGAGCGCTTTGGCATGGATGTCAGGGGCGCGTCCGCCATTGTTGCGAACATGCGCGTGCCGAACTGTCAGTCCCATGGCGTCGTTCGTTCGGCGCAGATCGGCGTTCGTGTCTTCCAGCACTTGCTCAACTTCAGGATCGATCGCCTGCTGGATCAGAATGTGGTCGTCCTCTTGCTTCATTTCGTACGCGGCGCGGTCGAGCGACGACGCCCAATTTTGAACAGCAGCGAGATGCTTGCGGGCACCGGCTGACGAGTCATCACCGACCTCGGCGACGGCGTTGGCTAGCAGTTGCTCGCCGAGTACTTTTAGATGAGCGATGCGGTCGCCTTCCGCTCGGAACGTCAGCATCATACTCACTTCGCGGAGGCTCCATCCTCGACGATCGGGATTAGGGATCCCGGGAATCCGTGCCGCAAGGCCGCCTACCTGGTCGTCGATCACACGCAAGAACTCCAGTTGCCAGACCGTCGGTTCCACGAGGTACGGGTCAATTGCCGCGCCAGCGACCTCCAGGTGCCGGACCAACACGCCGAGGGCCAACGCCGGCATCGCCAGGCTGTACGCCCCCTTGATCATGTTCATTGTCAAGACGTGGGGTGGAACACCGGCACGAATGTACTCCTCGGTCACGAACTCGAGCGCCTGCAACGCGCTCATGCAGGGATATGGCCCAACACCTGTCCCGCGGTACCAAAGCCAGACGTGGCTGTCACCGACGTACTCGCGCGGTTCGCCGGTGATAGAGAGGATGTGCTTCATGCCGGGATGATCTTCCTCAATGGGGTAGCCGTAGCGGTGGTTCGAGAGGATGCGGACGCGGTGGTGGGCCGCATGGTCGAGCATCCGGTTCAGGAGTGCGACACCACCACGGTAGTCAGCCCGGAACAACGCGAGGAAGGGCCCGTTCGTTAAGGACGCCAGTGGTGTCCCGAGTCCCCCGAATCGGTGATGGCGAATGCCGTCGTTGAGGATCTCACCAGACCATCCGAAGCCATCATCGTCGTCCTCATCCTCGATGTAGTACGCAGCCGCTAGATCGATAAGGAGCTTCGGATCGTAGGCAGAGAGACCGAATCCAGCGAAGATCGGCTCGACCGCGTGATCGAGTGAGTGTGGCTCATCTTCGGCGATACGACGCAGGATCGACTCGCCTTTCGAGCCGAGGTCCGGCCCTAGCAGAGCGAGATGCTCGACTTGGGCGTCGCGGATCCACTGGTATGGGCGGTGTCGCGTGGGTTCGGGTCGTCGATGGCGGCGTTGCGTCATTGGTACTGTAATGGACGCAAACTTCCTCTCTTGCTCTTCGTCAGCAGCGACCTCCTCAAGCGTTCGTGCAGCTAGTTGGGCTTGTCGGTCAGCTTCTTGTTCATCGAGTACACGCTCATTCTCAGCGCACTGGTCGAGAATGGCGTCGCGTAACGCGACGCGTGTCGGTTGCCCAGCTGGGGTACCTTGAAATACGTGCGCTCGCAGCCAGTCGCGGATCAGCTCATTTGCTTCCTTGGCCAGCATCCCTGGCGTTCCGACGTTGAGAAGTTGGGAGACCACGGGTTCGGCGATGATGGGATCGAGTATCCCTGTGCGCTGGTGCCGGCTGTGCAGGACACGAATCAAGCGCGCGAGTCCGTGGTCCCCATTGTCAAGGAGTGTTGGCCACGCGTCCTTGAGTAGCTCGGCACCGTCCGGTACCTCCAGTAGCGCTTCAGCCGGGACGTCGGACCATCGTTCGCCCCCGCCAGCATCGGCGATTGCATCGAACCCTGTTTGGAGCCGGGCATACCTGCCGGCTCGTGGGTGCGTCGGCTCGTCCGGCGCAGACAAGACGATCTCGCAAGCGAGCCGCGCCGACGGCAAAGTCCACCGCGGTGCGCCGATCGTCGTCAGCGCGGCTGCGGGATCGCGCTCTGCGAGGAGCCAACGTGCAACTGAGTATGCTCGCAGGAGATCATGCTTGAAGGTAGGTACCCGTTCCCACGGCAGGCGGCTAGCGGGGAGGAGTAGCCCGCCCCGTCGGAGTCCGTCGACGGCGGCGTGATCGAGCCGTGCCAATAGTTCATCGACATCACATCTTCGCACCGCGTGAGCTGCCAATTGCAGCATGACTTGCTCGCGGGCATCGGGTGCTCCCATGTTGCGCCGTTCGTCATTCCGCACAAGGTGATGCCAAATGTGGTCGAGCGCCTGCGCCTCGCTGAGAGGCAAGCCAGGGTCGTTGGCTTGCGCAAACAGTTCGATGACGATTGGCCGGCGCAGTAGCTCGCGAGCACGCGGGTTGTCGACGAGTCGCTGAAGGACGGACATGTGCGAAGCCGCGGTCGCGATCTCGTCGTCATCCAGCCCCGGAACCGCGAACTCGCGTGGCCTGGATGCCATCAACTGAGTGACTGTGCCGGCTCCCTCGGTCGCGGCGATAGCGATCACCTTTAGGGACACGCCCCGTGCGCTGCGAAGCAGATAGGAGAAGACCTCCCTGTGGTCTTCGCCGGCCGCCTCTGCCGAGTCGATCACGAGGAGGCGGTCGGGAGCAGTCAGCTCCGAGAAGAGTTCCTCGAATGGGGTGGAGAGCAGTCCGAGTAGCTCGAGTTGGCTGGTTGGTAGATGCCGTAAGTTGAGAGCAATCGCTTGACGGTTTACGCCCAGTTCGCCCGGTTCGATGGCATCCATCACCAAGGCGCTCTTGCCAACGCCAGAGTCACCCGTAACGATGAGGTCGCCGTCGGCCGTCATCGCAGCTATGAGTTCCCCGCGAATTGCGCGACGAGGCAACGTCAACGACGTCGATCCCGCCCAAGTGAGGGAACGCGCAACTGCCACGCGCGCTTGCTCGTCGAGTGCGAGCAGGCGCGTCCAGCCAGCCGGCGGTACGTGAGCGTCGGGACGAATGTGGCCGTGGAGTCGTCGCCGCAGCAATGGAGCATCGACCACGCCAGCGTTTCGCGCAAGTTCGGCTGAGAGCTGCTCAAGCCGATCGCGCAGAGCGGCTGCTGCATCATCCGATGACTCGATCGCCACCTGCTTCAAGTCGCCTACCAGGCGAGTCCAGTCGTCCTCGTGACCGGTCTCCAGGTCCACCTGCATGATCCACAATCGGCGGAGCAGGCTCCAGCACCGATGCTCAGGACTCCCCGCATCCTCATCGGAGATCTCAACTAGGGCCGCGGCAACCATGTCAATGAGGTGATCGAGCCGACTGTGGGTCGCGAACTTTCCGGGGGTGCGAATGAGATCGATAAACTTTTCGGCCGTCGACTGACCTCGAGCGACAACGGCGAGCTCAGCGATTTCCTGTGCGTGCGTTTGCTGGCCTGAGACGGCGACCGCAAGCCGGCGCTCTACGAGTGGCTCGGAATCTCGCTCTGCGTCGAGATCCGCTCGAACCAGCGCCACAACGAGTGCCTTGGTTTCCTCATGGCTCCTGATGAACTTCGGTGAGCGGCGAACGGCAATCTCAAGGCGAAAGGAAGTCCCGGCTGTGGCGGATGCTGTTGCGACGAGGTCATCCACACTCGTCGTCGGGGCCTGTTGGAACGCAACTCTCTCCGGCGCACGCTCACCCAACTCGAGCACAGGTTCAGCGGTGAGTAAACGAACCAGCAGCACCGTCCCGAGCCGGTGTTCAAGGCGCGTGCCGCCTCCGCCCGTGGCGTACGGGCTTGCAGTGCGACGACTCTCGTCAGTCTCGTCCGGCATGACTATTGGCTCCTGTCGCTCCAGCTACCTCGCTGAACGGCCGCCCACTACGCACCAATCTCCCACCGCTCCAGCGTCACGTCGTCCAGGTAATCCTCGTCGACGATGGCGCCGTGGCCGATGCCGGTGGGTACGGTCAGCGTGCTGTCGGCGTTGATCGCGAAGGGGTTCTTGACAATGTCGCGCTTGAAGTAGCGGTCGTTGGCGCTGATGTCGCCGGGCAGCGTGAAGTTGGGCAGGCTGGCCAGCGCCACGTTGACGGCGCGACCGATGCCCGTCTCCAGCATGCCGCCGTGCCAGACCGGCATGCCTGCGGCCTGCGCCATGTCGTGAATCTTGATGGCGTCGCCCAGCCCGCCGATGCGGCTCGGCTTGATGTTGATGATGTCGCAGGCGTTCATCTCGATGGCCCAGCGTGCGTGCTCCGGCGAGACGATGCTCTCGTCCAGGCAGAGCGGCGAGCGCAGCATGGGCTTGAGCTTAGCGTGGTCGAAGATGTCGTCGTGCGCCAGCGGCTGCTCCACCAGCAGCAGGTTGAAGGGGTCGAGTTCGGCCAGGTGCTCGGCGTCCGACAGGTGGTAGATGCTGTTGGCGTCGACTTGCAGGCGCAGATCGGGCCACGCCTCGCGCACGGCGCGCGTCGGCTCGATGTCCCAACCCGGCTTGATTTTGAGCTTGATGCGCGTGTAGCCCTCGTCGAGATAGCCGCCGACCACCTCGAGCAGCGTCGGGATGTCCTTCTGGATGCCCACGCTCACGCCGACCTCGACGCGCTCGCGCGTGCCGCCCAGCAGGCTGGCCAGGCTGCGCTTCTCGCGCCGCGCAAAGAGATCCCACACCGTGAATTCCAGCCCGGCCTTAGCCATGCGGTTGCCGCGCACGCGGGCGAGGGCCGGCGTCACATCCCACGCGCTGGACAGGTCGGTCTGTAAGAGCATGGGGACCAGATAATCCTGCAAAATCACCCAGCCCGTCTTCTGGTTTTCTTCGTTGTAGAAGGGGCTTTCCCCTGTGGGCGATTCGCCCCAGGCGACGATGCCATCCGCCTCCATACGGACAATGATGGCGTGGCTGCCGGTCTCGCGCCAGCCGCTCGTCTCGAACATGGTCACGTAGGGGAGCAGGATTTTGCGTAATTCGATTCGTTCAATGCGCATGATTGGGTCCACCTGAGGTGCGTAATTGAATGGTCTGGAGTCGTGCGGTCGCAACGGCCTGCGCTCATTCTCGCACGTGCCTCGTGCATGTGTCAACGCAACCCCCGCTCCCGCGTTCGCGTTTGAAACGCCTGCCACAAAGACACTAAGGGCACAAAGGTGCACAAAGGGGTGCAAAGAGAAACGAGGTGAGTAGCTGCGTGATGTCTTTGTGCCACTTCGTGTGCTCCGCGTCTTCGTGGTGGGCTCTTGAAGCAGGCGTTTATCGGATAAGCCTGCGCGTCGAACATGACAGGATTGCCCGACAGCGGCTATAATGCGCTCATTCCCTGTCCACCTATTGCATTCACGATCGCAAGATCCAGCCAGCCTGAATACCGAGGAGCGTTCTTATGGCCATGCGCGCTGACTATATCTGGATGAACGGCAAGCTTATCCCGTGGGACGAAGCCCAGGTTCACGTCTTTACCCACGCGCTGCATTACGGCAGCAGCGCCTTCGAGGGGATCCGCGTCTACGAAACCGCCAACGGCCCGGCCATCTTCCGTGGTCGCGAGCACTACGAGCGCCTGCTCTACAGTGCCAAGGTTGCGCGCATCCCGTCGCCCTACGGCGTCGACGAGTACCTGCAGGCGACCATCGACGTCGTGCGCGCCAATAACCAGAGCAGCGCCTATGTGCGCCCGCTCATCTTCCGCGGCTATAACACGCTGGGCGTCGACGGCCGCAACTGCCCGGTCGAGGTGATCGTCGCCTCGGTGCCGTGGGGCGCGTATCTGGGCAAGGAAGGGCTGGAGAATGGCGTCGACGTGCAGGTGAGCACGTGGCGGCGCATGGCGCCCGACACGCTCAACGCGCTGGCCAAGATCGGCGGGCAGTACGTCAACAGCCAGAACATCGTTATGGAAGCGCGCGACAACGGCTTCGCCGAGGGCATTGCGCTCGACATCAACGGCTATGTCTCCGAGGGCAGCGGCGAGAATATCTTCCTCATCCTCAAGGGCAAGATTTTCACGCCGCCGCTGGCCAACAGCATCCTGGGCGGCATCACGCGCGACTGCGCCACCAAGATCGCGCAGGAGCTGGGCTACACCGTGACCGAGGCGGTCATCCCGCGCGAGATGCTCTACATGGCCGACGAAATTTTCTTCACCGGCACCGCCGCCGAGATCACGCCCGTGCGTTCCGTCGACCGCATGCCCGTGGGCGAGGGCAAGCGCGGCCCGATTACGGAGCAGATTCAGGCGCGCTTCTTCGGCATCGTCGAGGGCGAGCTGCCCGACACCTACGACTGGCTCACGCCCGTCAACTGATTGCAGTTGCTCAACGTAAGTAATTCACGTTTCGCGCCGTAGTGACGACTTTAGTCGTTGGCTTTCTCTGGAACGGCTGAAGCCGTCACTACAGATCATGAACTGCTGAACTTACAAGTGTGGCTCTGGAGCGGCGCCGCCCGGCCGCTTCCGAGCCAACCGATCCGCCCATTCAGCGCCGCCGCCCTGATCGGAACGGCTGCCCATCTCCCCGGCGTTGGATCGTAGGAACGCACCTGCGTACACCAAAGGAGGGAGACGCAATGACGTACCTGGATCGCATCCGCACCTCCGCCGACCCCGAGGCATTGGAACAGGCCTACCGCAGCGCCGTCAAGAGCGGCGAGGACGCGGCCTTCACCGGCGCCGTCGAGAGTGCCTACGCCGAAACGCCCGACAACGTGCTGCTCGGCGCGTGGCATTATCGCCTGGCCTATGAGCTGGCACAGCCGGCGCGCCGCGCCATCCCGTGGCTCGCCGCCATCGTGCTGGCCGCGGCCAACGGGTTGATCTTCTGGTGGCTCTCGGCCGAGCAGTACATGATCAGAGTGGACGGCGGCGGTCACGTGCCCGCGCTCCTCATTGTGTGGGCGCCCATCGGCGCGGTCTTTGTCATGGCGTTGCTGGTGGCGGGCGGGCTGCACCGGCCAAAGCTGGCCCTGCTGCTGGGCGCGATCGTCGTCGCGCTGGGCGCCTACCCGCTGTGGGCGCGCACGCTCATCGGCGACACGACGCTCCAGCGCCACTATCTCGACCAGATGATCCCGCATCTGGCGCTGCTGGCGTGGTCGACGGTGGGCATCTTTCTCCTGCGCGGCCGCGCCGACACGCCGAACCGCTTCGCCTTTCTGATCAAGTCGCTGGAAATCTTCATCATGGCCGGCCTCTTTGCCATCGCCGGCGGCATCTTCACCGCCATCACGGCCGGGCTCTTCGAGGCGCTCGCGGTCACCCTGCCCGACCTCGTCCTGCGGCTGATCGTGTTTGGCGGCGTGGGGCTGATCCCGGTGTTGGCCGTGGCCGTCATCTACGATCCGGGCGCGGCGCCGGCGGAGCAGTCCTTCGACGAGGGGCTGAGCAAGGTCATTGCCACGCTCATGCGCGTGTTGTTGCCGCTGACGTTGATCGTGCTCGTCGTCTACCTGGGCTTTATCCCCTTCCGCTTCTGGGAGCCCTTCCAGAACCGCGACGTGCTCATCATCTACAACGCCATGCTCTTCGCCGTTATCGCTCTGCTCGTCGGCGCGACGCCCATCCGGCCGGAGACGCTGGCGCCGGCGCTGCGCGTGTGGCTGCGCCGCGGCCTCATCGCCGTGGCCCTGCTGGCGACGGTGGTGAGCGTGTACGCGCTGGCCGCCATCGGCTATCGCACGTGGGAGGGCGGCATCACGCTCAACCGGCTGGCGATCATCGGCTGGAACGTGATCAACATCGGCATCCTCGTGGGGCTGCTGGCGCGCCAGGTGAAGGCGGACGGCCGTACGTGGGCCACATCCATGCAGGCGGCCTATGGCGTGGGCATGCCGCTTTATGTGGCGTGGGCGCTCTTCGTGGTGCTGGCCATGCCGTGGCTCTTCCGGTAAGAAGGTAATCAAGAAACGCTGCCACGAAGCCGCGAAGAACACAAAGGGGCACGAAGAGTTGGTGAGAAGACAAGATTCGTAGTGACGACTTTAGTCGTTCAGTCTGCCCAACGACTGAAGTCGTTACTACAGGATTGCCTATGTGGGGCCGGACCCTGACCCGGCCTGGCGCGCGCCGCATGTGTGGCACGCCGAGAACGCCGCCTACATTGCGGCGGCTGCGGCGGCGTAGGACAGAGCCAGTGCTCGCCATTGAGATGCGGCGGCGGGCTTGCCATGAAGTGAATCGAGGATTCCGATGACCAGTCTCTACGCCGAACTTGCCGCCAAGGTGAAAGCCGACCCGCGCGTGACGCGCCACAACATGGCGCGTGCCGACCTGGGCATGCTGCTCTTCAACGCCGGCGATGCGCTGAACGAGCTATGGCTGGCCGCCGAGGCCGAGCTGGCCGGTGACGCAGCGGTGGATCACCCCGCAGCGGCGCGGTTGCAGGCGGCGGTGGAGAAGCTGCGGCCGATTTTCGGGGAGCGCCCGTAACAGCGCAACGCATCTTCATCGGCGGCGGAGGCGTACGCCGCGTGCCGGGGGTGTGCGCGGTTGGAAGAGGGGAAAGAGTAGCCACGAAGACGCGAAGGCGCGAAGGGGCACGAAGAAGTGGGGGGAGAAAGGCCAGCCACGAAGGCGCGAAGGGCACGAAGGGGCACGAAGAAGAAGGGGGAGAAATACTAGCCACGAAGGCACGAAGGACGCGACGGGGCACGAAGAAGAACAACAGGTTGGTCGGCGGTGATGATAGCCCCGATAGAACACGGATTTGCGGAATGGGCGGATGGGTGCGGATCGAAGCGGGAGCCGTGGTGATCCGCTCGATCCGCCGTTGTCCGCGTTCTATTGGTTCGTCGGCGGTGACGATAGGTTCGTCGGCGCTGTCAATTCGTTCGTCGGCAGTGACGATAGGTTCGTCGGCGGTGACGATCGGCTCGTCGGCGGTGACGATCGGTTCGTCGGCAGTGACGATCGGTTCGTCGGCAGTGACGATCGGTTCGTCGGCGCTGTCAATTCGTTCGTCGGCGGTGACGATCGGTTCGTCGGCGGTGACGATAGGTTCGTCGGCGGTGACGATCGGTTCGTCGGCGGTGACGATAGGTTCGTCGGCGGTGACGATAGGTTCATCGGCGGTGACGATAGGTTCGTCGGCGGTGACGATAGGTTCGTCGGCGGTGACGATAGGTTCATCGGCGGTGACGATAGGTTCGTCGGCGGTGACGATAGGTTCGTCGGCGGTGACGATAGGTTCGTCGGCGGTGACGATCGGTTCGTCGGCGCTGTCAATTCGTTCGTCGGCGGTGACGATCGGTTCGTCGGCGGTGACGATCGGTTCGTCGGCGGTGACGATCGGTTCGTCGGTGCTGTCAATTCGTTCGTCGGCGGTGACGATCGGTTCGTCGGCGGTGACGATCGGTTCGTCGGCGGTGACGATCGGTTCGTCGGCGGTGACGATCGGTTCGTCGGCGCTGACGATCGGTTCGTCGGCGCTGTCAATTCGTTCGTCGGCGGTGACGAAAGGTTCGTCGGCGCTGTCAATTCGTTCGTCGGCGGTGACGATCGCTTCGTCGGCGCTGTCAATTCGTTCGTCGGCGGTGACGATCGCTTCGTCGGCGCTGTCAATTCGTTCGTCGGCAGTGACGATCGGTTCGTCGGCGCTGTCAATTCGTTCGTCGGCGGTGACGATCGGTTCGTCGGCGCTGTCAATTCGTTCGTCGGCGGTGACGATCGCTTCGTCGGCGCTGTCAATTCGTTCGTCGGCGGTGACGATCGCTTCGTCGGCGCTGTCAATTCGTTCGTCGGCGGTGACGATCGCTTCGTCGGCGCTGTCAATTCGTTCGTCGGCAGTGACGATCGCTTCGTCGGCGCTGTCAATTCGTTCGTCGGCGGTGACGAACGGATCGTCGACAACACTACAGCGATGGGGATGTGTGGAGATTCTTGTGTATGAGCCTTGGGGGCAGACTATATGTCAATTGTCACGAATGGTGAACCGGGCAATGTGCGGATGACTGGCGAGGATGAACAGCGTCTCTCAACAACACGACAGGATCAACCTTCGAACGGTTTCCGGATCTCGTCCGGCAGGGGGGCGTCGAACTCCGGCGAAATTTGGACCAGCTCGACGGCACTGCCGGCCTCACGCGGGGGGTGGAGGGGAACCGAAAGGCGGGCGGGACCTTTGGTGCGCTTCTGCCAGCATGGGCAGTGCGTAGAGGAGCCAGGGCAGAAAGGCCAGTTTGGTGCCCCACAGCGTGGCGTCGAGCATGCCGTGCACGAGCATGGCGGCCAGCCCGCCCAGCACGCCGGCGCCCAGCGCCCACAGGGGAGAAGGCCCGCGCCGCAAGAGGGCGATTGCCTGGATCACCACGGCCATGAGGATGGCCAGCCACGCGATCAAGCCCGGGATGCCCAGGTCGATGGCGACCTGTAGCACCAGGTTGTGGGCGTGCGGGATGTCCACCGACGGTGCAATGAGAAAGTAGGGGTAGAGGAGCGGGATGACCTGGTTGTAGGCGCCGAGGCCCACGCCGGTGAAGCTGAAATCCTGGATGGCGTAGCGCGCGCGCGACCAGATCTCCAGGCGCTCGTCCAACCCGCCGATGGCGCCGCCGCTGCCCAGCCGTTCTAGCAGCCCCATGTCGCCACGCCACCAGAGCCAGAACGCAGCGAGCCCCCCCGCCAGCAGGACGCCCCAGAGCAGGCGCGGCCAGCGCAGGCAGAGCACGAGCAGCAGCGCCGCGCCCGCTGCCAGCACGGCGCCGCGGCTGTCCGCCAGCAGGATCACGCCGAGCATGAGCGCGGCCAGGGCCAGCAGCGCGATTTGCGCGGGCCAACGCCGCCCCGGCATGCCGCCCGGTGCGCCGGACGGTTTGGGCAGCGGCAGGGCCAGCGCCACGGTCAGCGGCAGCAGGACGACCAGTGCACCGGCCAGGATGTTGGGGTTGATGGTCTCGCCCAGGCGGTCGACGAGGGGGGCGGCGGCCTGTTGGAGCGGATCGATGAGTTGCCAGGGCTGGTCGCGGATCGCCACGAGCGGGCCGAGCAGGGCCAGCGCGGCGCCCAGCGCCACGAGCAGCCAGGCCAGCCGCGGCGGCCGGGCGATAAAGGGCGGCCAGCCCGCGGTTGCGGCATAGAAGGCCACGCCGAGCAACAGGTAGCCGGCGGCCTGCCATGCCACTTCGGCGGTAGGCGAGGCCCAGATGTTGACGGGCAGCCAGAGCAGGAGCAGGGAGAGGGCGAGGTTCAGCGGCGCGGGCGGGAGCAGGCGCCGCTCCGCCAGCCAGCGGATGGGCCAGAAGAGAAAGAGCAGGAGCACAGCCAGCGGCTGCCACGCCGGCGGCAGGACGCGCCCGGGCAGCAGGATCAGCGGGGCCAGCGCCAGCACCCAGAAGGGCTCCCACCAGAGCAGGCGGCGCGCCATCATCACGCACTGCACCAGCAGGAAAAGTGGCTCACACCAAGACACAAAGGCACAAAGAGAAGTCTATTCCCATGTGCGGCTTTGCGCCGTTGCGTGACCCCGATTCTTCTCGGACGGGTGGAGGAGACACTTAATAAGAAGCTCACACCAAGACACAAAGGCACAAAGAGAAATCTATTCCCGTTCGCGGCTTTGCGCCGTTGCGTGACCTCGATTCTATTCGCATGGATGGGGGAGACACTTAATAAGAGGCTCACACAATGGCGCAAAGGCACAAAGAGAAGTCTGTTCCCCTTCGTGCCTTTGTGGCTTAGTGTGAGCCCTGGCTTTGCTTTTTCCCCAGAGATGGATCGGTTCACGGCGTGGTGGTGCTCGATGGGGCTGTTGCGACGGGCGAGACGGACGCGCCGCCGGGCCGGGCGCCGTTGGCCGGGCGCTCGGCAAGGGGCGGCTGGTACTCCGG
Source organism: Caldilineaceae bacterium (assembly GCA_020634815.1). Taxonomy (GTDB): domain Bacteria; phylum Chloroflexota; class Anaerolineae; order Caldilineales; family Caldilineaceae; genus Caldilinea. The sequence goes on from JACKBA010000046.1 coordinate 42,123, forward strand.
GATGAGGTTCTGCAGGCTGCGGATGATGCCGTCGCGGTCGTTGAGACGCGCCGATTGATCCAGGGCCAGCACCGTGTCGTCCAGGCGCTTGGGCACGAAGCTGCTGGCGTTGGCGGCGATGAAGATCTTGGCATGGCGCGTGCGGGTATATTCCTCGCCGTCGATGAAGAGTTCCTCGAAGAGCTTCTCGCCCGGCCGCAAGCCGGTGTAGGCGATCTCGATGTCGCGGCCCACTTCGAGCCCGGAGAGTTCGATGAGATCTCTGGCCAGGTCGACAATCTTGACCGGTTCGCCCATATCGAGCAAGAAGACCTCGCCGCCGCTGCCCAGGACCGCGGCCTGCAGGACCAACTGCACCGCCTCGGGGATGGTCATGAAGAAGCGCTTCATCTCCGGGTCGGTAACGGTGACGGGGCCGCCGGCGGCGATCTGCTGGCGGAAGGTGAGCACGACGCTGCCGCGGCTGCCCAGCACGTTGCCAAAGCGCACGGCCATGTAGGGCTTGCCGCTGGAGAGGGCCGCCTCGTGCACGATGAGTTCGGCGGCGCGCTTGGTGGCGCCCATGACGCTGGTGGGGTTCACGGCCTTGTCGGTCGAGATCATGACAAAGCGCTCGACACCCACGGCGCGCGCGGCATCGACCACGTTGCGCGTGCCCAGCACGTTGTTGGTGATGGCCTCGGCGGGGTTGAACTCCATGAGCGGCACGTGCTTGTGGGCGGCGGCGTGGAAGACGATCTGCGGCTTGTGCTCGAAGAAGAGGGTCACGATGCGGTCGCCAAAGCGGATGTCGGCGATGACCGGCTTGATCTTGACCGCGCCGCCGTGCTGCTGGCGGTTCTCGATCTCCAGCTCGTTGTGAATCTCGAAGATGGAGTTCTCGCCATGACCGAGCAGGATCAGCTCGGCCGGCCGGGCGCGCAGGATCTGGCGGCAGAGCTCGCTGCCGATGGAGCCGCCGCCGCCGGTGACGAGCACGCGCTTGCCGGCCAGCAACTCGCCCACCGCCCTCGTCTCCGTGCGGATGGGGTCGCGGCGCAGGAGGTCCTCCAGGCTGATGTCGCGCACCTGTTTGAGGCCGACGGTGCCGTCGAGCAGCTCGTAGAGACCGGGGATGGTGCGCGGCTGGACGCCCGTCTTCTCGCAGATGCGCACGATCTCGCGAATCTCGACGCCGGGCGCGGTGGGCATGGCGATGATGATGTTGTCCACGCCGTAGCGTTCGACCAGCGCCGGAATGGTGTCGCGGCCGCCCAGCACGGGCGCACCGTAGATGGTGAGGCGGTGCTTGCTGGGGTCATCGTCGACAAAGCCGACCACGTGAAAGCCGAGGCCGGGATTGCTCTGCACCTCGCGCGCCATCATGGCGCCGGCGTCGCCCGCACCGATGATGAGCAGCTTGTGCGGGTTCTGCACAAAGGCGCGCAGGCGAGCCAGTTCATGCGGGCGGTAGCGCTCCTGCAAGAGGCGCAGCACAAAGCGCGTGCCGGCCAGGAAACCCACGCTGAAGAGCCCTTCCAGCAGCCAGATGGAGCGCGAGGGCATATAGCGCAGGTCGAGCACGGGCAGCAGCCAGAAATTGACGGCGAAGATGAGGACGGAGGCGGTGACGCCGGCCAGCAGGATGTTGGTCATCTCCTTGACGCTGGCATAGCGCCACAGGCGGTAGTAGAGGCGGAAGGCGTAGTAGACGGGCAGGCGCACCAGCGGAACGACGAGGAAGAAGGTCCAGTTCTGTTCGAGGTAGGGCCAGACGCTGACCAGCGCCTCATAGCGCACCAGGAAGGCCAGCACGATGGCGAGCCACATGCAGGCCAAATCGAGCAGCATGAGATAGCGCATGCGCAGGCCGGTTAGGGGAGACCCGGTTGACTGTGAGGTCACATTCGCCATATACCACCCTCGCTGCTTGTCGCAACACACTTTCTCGTTTGAGTATTGCGAAGTCTGCGCTGTCGATCGGCTGTACTCATCGTACATCCATTATAGATCGAGGCAACAGCGAAGAAGGAATGGCGAACGAGCACGCGGGGCGAATGTTAGATTCTGCCGAGAAGCGCGTTGACGGCATGCCCCATACGGTCCGAGAGTCGAGCGCTGCCGTAGCGAGCGTGCAGCCACTCGGATTCGGGCCAGACCGACCGAGCAAAAAGTTTCAGACTATCTGACGGCCGGTCCGTAAGGCAGAGCAGGTAGGCAAATCGGCTTGTCGTCGAAGATAACTGTAGTTGCGCCAGCACAGCCTCAGGCGTCACATAGTGGCGCAGCACCCGCTGCCTGAGTCCTGACGGGCCTAATCGCGCCGCGGGAGCCTCGAGGGCGGTGGAGCCGAGCAACTCGTAAGCAATGGACAAGACCATTCCGACTACGGCGGCTACCCGCCATTCCTGGCAGCGATTTGCCACCACATCCCAATCAAGCCCGTCCTCGGCCAATAACGCAATATCGACCAGGCTACGCAATGCAGATTGCGACATCTGATGGCCAATTGCCACGTGGACGGCGACCTGGATCAATGCGTCCTCGGGGGCCATGACGCTCACCTCGTGTGCGGCAACAACAGCCGTGCGCAGACGCTGACGGACGGCAGCGCGATCGATCGTGGCCGACCGTGCAAGCCATTCCCCGGGAAACACACCCCAGTGCAACTCGACCAGACCCTGTCCGCTCCGGGTCGGCATCATCTGGATTTCGCCATCCGTATATTGCGTCAATGCGTGTGGACGCTGTGGATTCTCACGCACCCGGTATTCGAGTTGTTCAAGAGCTGCCACTGCAGCAGACATTTCCGTGTGCGTCACCCATAGATCGACATCGCCCATGGAGCGGCAGGCCGGGGTCGGATAGACTGAATAGGCGAGCGCCGCCCCTTTGAAGAGTGTGGGGCGAATCCCGTTTGAAGCCATCGCGTCGAGCACGCGGCGAAGCTCCGCCTCGCGCTGCATCGCAACGAGCGTGGCGTGCCGGTAGATTGCACGTAATTGTAGAATCGCATGGCCGGCCGCAGGTAAGTGACCGGCGGCATGCTGGATGTTGGTGTAGAGCAATGGCGCCAGACTGTGCCGTTGCGACTCTGCCACCAACCAGTCCCAATCATCCGCCGGCAACGCGGCGAGTTGCGGTGCATACTCTGCCGCACGTTCGGGCAGCAGGATTCCCGGCCAGAGACCGGTGGTGACATGGTTCGGGTTGGTTCCGCTCATGTGCGTCGGTGCTGTTGAAGGTTCCGATCCACGCTGGACCTGCTATGGCTGGGGATCCTTGTCAGAACGCCGTTTCCGCCGTCAATCGACCATCGCGGCTACGGTACGCAAGATGAGGCGCAGATCGCTCAGCAACGTGCGCTGCTCGAGGTACGCCAGGTCAATGGCGAGCTTTGCGGGCATCACCTGCTCGCGGTAGATAGTCTCCCAATTGGCTCCCCCGAGCAACTGTTCTTCATGGCGAAAGGCAAGCGAGGCCGCGCTGGTGATGCCGGGGCGCACCGCAAGGACGCCGCGCTGTTCGGGGGTATAAAGTGCCACATACCGTGGATCTTCCGGGCGCGGGCCAACCAGGCTCATCTCGCCCTTGAGCACGTTGAGCAGTTGCGGCAGCTCGTCCAGCTTTGTGCGACGCAGAAAGCGCCCGGCACGGGTTACCCGTCGATCAGCCGAAACGGTGATTCCGGGTCCCTGGCGATCGGCGTCGACAACCATGCTGCGGAACTTATACAGTGCAAAGAGGTCGCCCCCCCGCCCGACACGCCTTGCCCGGTAGAAGATGGGGCCGGGCGAATCCAGCCTGACCCAGATGGCCAGCAACAAAAGCAGTGGGCTGAGCAGAAGCAGACCCAGCGCCGATGCAGCGACGTCAAAGAGACGGCGGATCGTGTCAGCAGCGATAGGTTTCGGCAATGGTGACGACGGCATCGATTACATCCTGGACATCCTGATCGCTCATTTTGCTATAGATTGGCAGCGAGATTTCGCGCTGAAATTCGCCGTAGGCGACCGGAAAGTCGAGCGCCTGATAGCCGTACGTATCGCGGTAATAGGGATGGATATGCAGCGGAATGAAGTGAACGCTCACCCCGATTTGGCGCTGCTTCAACTCTTCGATGAAGCGAGCCCGGTCGATACGGAGGGTGGCCAGATTGAGACGCAACATGTATAGGTGCCACGCATGCTGGTCCTGGTCCTGAGCACAAGGCGTCTGGAAGTGGACCAAGCCGGCAAAGGCCTGGGTGTAGCGATGGGCGATCTCGGTACGACGCCGCCACATGCGCTCGGCCTTGGCCAATTGCGCCAGCCCCATGGCCGAGGCAACATCGGTGAGATTGTATTTGTAGCCGGGTGCAATGATCTCGTAATACCAGGAGCCTTCGGCCGTGTACCGTTTCCAGGCATCCTTGCTGATGCCGTGCAATGCCATGATGCGGCAACGGTCGGCGATCTCATCGTCATCCGTACAGATCATGCCGCCTTCGCCGGTGGCGATGGTCTTGGTTGCATAGAACGAAAAACAGGCGGCATGCTTCAGTTGCAGCGGCGGCGGCGCGCCGATCATGCGCCCGCGGTAGGTCGTTGGAAACGCATGGGCGGCATCTTCGATGACGGCGAGCTTGTGCCGCTGTGCGATTGCATAGATCGCATCCAGATCGGCAGCCTGGCCGGCAATGTGAACAGGGATGATCGCCTTCGTGCGCGACGTGATCGCTGCTTCGATTTGGTCGACGTCAATGTTGAACGAGCCGGCATTCACATCCACGAGGACCGGTCTGGCGTCGAAATAGCGGACCACTTCGGCGCTGGCAGCAAAGGTGTAGGGCGTGGTGATGACCTCGTCCCCGCGCTGCAAACCGACGGCCTCCAGGGCAAGGTGCATGGCTGCCGTGCAGGAATTGACGGCAATGGCGTGCCGGGCGCCGACAATCGCGGCAAACTCCGCCTCGAACTGGCGTGTCTTGGGCCCGGTTGTGATCCAGCCGGAGGCAAGCGCCTCGCCAATCTGTGCAAGTTCGCTTTCATCGATATCAGGTAGGGCAAATGGTAGAAATGCGTCGCGCAAGTCTCGACAATCCTCTGCTAGTGACTAGAGATACTATCGTCCGGAGATGTCGCTCCAGCGAGAAGTTCAATGACGTATTCGTTCATTGCCCGACCCTCTGGGGTTTCATAGGAACGTTCGCAGACAAATCCCATCTTCTGATAGAAACGGTTCGCCGCCGTGTTATCGTCCCGATCCGTTGTCAAGTCGACCTGGTGGAGCCCACGCCGCAGGGCTTCCTCGAGGAACGCGTTCACCAAGGCGTGACCAATGTGCCTCCCCTGGTAAGAAGGCAGCACGGCAATGGACATCAGTGTACCGCGTTTGTCCTGGCGTGTCACCTGCTCGGGCATTGCAAAAGCTCTTAGAAGGCGTGGGATGATCGCAGGGCGTTTGAGGGCCGGCACGGTGGAAGCGAGTGCAAACCGCCACCATCGTTGCTGCAAGAGACGCCGGTAGAAACCTTTTGGCTGTGTAGTGCCGGCGACAAAACCGATGATGCCAGACTTGTCGCCAGCGACGAGTGCAATGCCATCGCGATCGACCAGGATGGCTGAGTAGAGCTCGTGCAGAAAAGATGACCCTAGAAAGGTCAGAAAGAACCCTGGGAAGCTCTTCAAATGCACCGCGACGACTGCCGGCACATCGGCTGTAATCATAGGCCTGATCCCATCGGGTGTTGGAACTGACATGCCAGAGGGTCCAGTAGTGGCAGTCACCCTTGTACTCCTTCCAGGATATCCACAACTTCTTGTAGACAGACCTCCTTTGTCAGGTGGTGCAGCACATAGTCACGCCCGTTTGCACCGCGACGCATCAACTCTGCTGGCGGAAGTTTGCTGATAGTGTCGATGCGGACAGCCAGTAAATCCGGTCGATCCGGCTCTACTACCCAGCCACACTGGGCTGAGTTGATGAGCGTTGCCAGATCCGAACCTGCCATCGCCGAGGCAAGTACGGGACGCCCAGCCAGCATGTAGGCAAGCAGTTTTGATGGCACCGAGGCCAACGATTGCTCACGTCTCGTCGGCAGTACCAACAGATCGGCGGCACGGAGCACCGCTGTGGTCTCCGTTGATGCCCAGGGCGAGTGGAAGTGCACGGTGTTGTCCGGCAGCGACGCAGCGAGTTGCCTGCACGCTGCCAACTGGCTCCCCGAGCCGGCCACTACCATGCGCAATGCCGGCCGGCCCGCAAGCAGACGCAGTGCTTCGATCACGACCTCTACGCCGGCGGCGACGCCCACGTTGCCGCCATAGACAAGGAGGAACTCTTCATCGCCAATCCCGATTGACTTACGGTAGGCCCTGCCAGTGACCGCGATATCGATCTGGCCGGCATCGATCCAGTTTGGCACCAGGCTGACACGTTCGGGCGGCACATGGCGCTGCGTTCGGTAAATCTCGGCAAAGCGTTCGGAAATGACGATCACATGGGCACAGTACCGGGCGATTACGCCATCGATCCAGCGCAGCAACCGGGCAAGGCGGCTATTCTCAGCCGTGCGTTGCTGAACGATCAGCACTTCGGGATAGACGTCTTGTACGGACATGACGACCGGAATACGCCGCAGCCAGGCGATCAGGCAAAGGATTCCGGTGGCGACAATCGGCCAGCTATTAGCATAGATGACATCAGGCTTTACGCCGGTCAACACCTGCCACCCGCTGGTGAGACCAAAGGTGAGATTCTCCAACATGCGGCTGCGCATGGTCGATTCGGGCGACAGGGTGGTGAAACAGCGCACGATCTCGATCCCTTCGGCCGTGACCTCGCGCTGAGCAAATCTGCGGCTGAACCCTGGGTACAGCTTGCCGGCCGGTCGATTGGGAAAGTTGGTCACCACGCGGACGGCATGCCCCTTTGCGCGCAACGCGCCGGCAATCTGTGCGCTGGTTTGGGCGGAGACGACTGGCTCTGGCGGGTAGATCGCGCTGACAATCAATACTTTCATGGCGGTGGGCTCACGATACGATGGTTGCGCCGGCTTTGTGACCAGATAGGGCCAGGGCTTTCTCATAGACACGGAGGGTTTCGGTCGCCGTTTTTTCCCAGGAGAAGCGGCCAAGGTTGGCCTGCCCAAGCCGGCACAGGCGGCTACGCAACTCAACGTCCGACAGACATGCGGCAATCTTGCTGGCAATGTCGTCTACTGAATAAGGATCGAACAGAAGCGCGCCTTCGCCGGCAATCTCCGGCAGCGAACCCGCCGTCGAACAGGCAACCGCAACGCCGGCCTGTTGGGCCTCCAGTACAGGCAAGCCGAAGCCTTCATATAGGGAAGGCAGCACGAACAGATCGGCATGGCCCAGCAACGCAGGGATGTGCTCTCCTGGCACATATCCGGTTGCAACGATCCGATTCCCCTCGCCGTGCGGCGCAGCGATCGCCGCCTTGTCAACGTTCGGCGGAATATGGCCAATTATCACCAGTTGGTGGGGAAGGCTCTTGTCCAGCGTGGCAACCGCCTGAAGCAGGGTCGGAATATTCTTGTGCACCGCACCACCCCCAAACGCCACGATATAGGGTTCACGGATGTTGTATTGTGAGCGCACCTCCTCCCAATTCGCTGCAGGCGCCACATGCATTTCGGTGCGCGGTGCCAGGTGCGTCACAGTGATCTTGTCGGCGGGCAGGTTCAAAGTCTCACAGAGGCGCCG
>JACKBA010000047.1 GCA_020634815.1 Caldilineaceae bacterium
TCACGCCCAGTTGGTCCAGCGCGGCCCGCGCCGCAGCTTCGGCGACATCGCGCGCCGACTTGATCGTGGACTCCAGTTTGCGGCGCAGGTCGCGGTCGAGTGGTTGCATCGTGTCTTGTTCCTTCTGGCTTTGGTGCCTGATTCGGGCCGGTGCAAGAATCGACCACGGATCGGACGGAGTAGACGGACAAATCCGGAGCACCTTTGGATGAAATCCGTGAGAATCTGCCGAATCCGTCTAATCCGTGGTCGATTGGAAGCAGGCTGAATTCTACTCTGTTGCTACGCCCGGCAGCGGCGGCCGCGCGGCTACTGTATCGCCACGGGTCCGTCGGCCACGGCCGCCCGGAGCGTCGCCCGGACGCTCTCGACCCACCCATCCACCTCGGCCGCGCTCGTCAGCGTCGCCGGTGGCACCTTCATCGGCCGCACCTTGGGCATGATCAGCCTGGCCGCATCGAGCAATGCTGCGTCGAAGCGCCCCTTCAGCGCGGCCACGCGGTCGGCAAAGCCCTCCAGCGTCAGGGCATCCAGCGTCTCCAGGATGTACTCGGTGATGCCGGTCCGCACCACGGGACGGTCGGCAGCGGTCAGGCGGTGCTTGGCCAGCACCATGTCGCGTTGTTCTGTCTCGAGCTTGCCCCAGTTGGCGTCAGCCTCCAGCCGCGTCAGACCGTCGGCGTACGCCTTGTCATAGGCCGCGGCCAGGCCGTTCAGCGCCTCGCGCAGCCCCTGCGCCAGCGTCGCGGTCAGCGGCGCACACGGATCGGGCTCCGCCAGGAGCAGCCGCTGCTCCACCATCGATTGCGCCTGCGCCTTGATCACGTCGGCGTTTTCCAGCCCGTCGATGTGCGCCAGCAACCTGGCGAAGCTCTGCCAGGCCGGCCAGCGTGCGGCGATGCGTTTCGCCTGCGCCGTCCACTCGTCGATCAAGGCCTCCAGTTCTTCGCGGCGGTCGTAGAGGATCCGTAGCTGCTCGTTGCCGGCCGTCAGGCGAATCTCGTCCAGAATCGCCTTGTCCGGGCCGGCGGGTTTGGGTGCGTCTCCGCCGGCGCTGTCGGCCAAATCGCTCAATTTCTGCAAGACGAGCGCCACGGCCTGCGCCTCTTCGTTTGGCGCGGCCTGAACGCCGGCTTTCTGGAAGAGCTTCCTGATCTGGATGCGCTGCGCCGCCGTAATGATGACCGACTCTACCTTGAAGAAGGCCTTGCCGATCGCCTTGCGCTCCAGCTCCTGGGCCTTGATCGGCCGGCCAAAGTCATCCTGTGCGCGCACCCCGCCCGCCACCAACAATACCTGGAGGCCGCCATCCACCGCATCGCGCGACCAGCCATAGGGCGCGCCTTCGAAGCGATCGCGCAGCTCGGCGCCGCTCTTGCCCGGGCCGATGCTTGCCAGGATCGCCTTGCATACCGGATTGGCCTCGGCGTTGCCGTCGTCGCCCACCGCCTTGAGCGCATCCGATGCACCCTTCTGCGCCTTTGCGTAGACCGTTGCCCAGCCGACGTGGTCGGCCGTGCGGAAGTTGGGATAGAGGCGCGTCAGGGCTTTGTTTGCCGCCTCCAGAATCATCTCCTGCAGGTCGCTGCCCACAATCTCCTCACCGCCGGCCTGAAAGACTCTGGCCCCGGAGAGCGCATCGTCGAGCAGCTCGGTGGCGCGCGCCTCGGCCGCGGCGCGTGTCGTCTCCATGGCAGCGCGCGCCTCGGCGCCCTCGGGCGAGGTCGGCACGCCGCGTTTTTCCAGTGTCGTCGTCGCCGCCTTGAGGTCGATCAGGTTGCGGCGCAGGTCGTCGGGCGAACGTTTGGGGACAAAGACAAAGATCGCCGGCGACTTGGTGCCCGCCTGCCGCGCATCGGCCAGCACCACGCCTTCGTCGTTGGCCCAGCCATCGCGCACCCACACATAGATGCGCTGGTCGGCATCCTTGGGTAACTGGGCGTCGAAGGTGATGGCGATCTCACGGCTGACCTTGGCATCGCCTTGCAGCAGCGTGCGCATCTTGAGCCGGCTCGCCACGCGCCGGCGCACGCGGTCGTTGCGTTCGGCATCGATGCGGTGCGCTTCGCCGGCCAACAGCGTGCGCTGGCTCGAGAACTCATCCTGCCACGCCGCGCTCTCTTCCGTCTGGATGCGATATTCATCGCCGACCTTGATCAGCAATTCGCAACTGTCGAGCAATTTGGGCAGCGTACTGCGCAGACTGGCGCTGCCTGCCGGCAAGTCGGTCACCAACAGGTCGGCGAGCGTGTCGGCCGTGGCCCGGATGCCGATTTCCTTGTTGCGTCCGGACAATTTGTTGATCAAGAAGACCAGCCCGCACGCACGCGCTTGCAGTTGTTCGTCGGCGGAACCGTCCAGCCAGCTCATCGTCTTCTCGTGCACCGTGCGCGGCAGCACGCGCGTGCGCAACATGCGGTCGGCCGAATCGAAATAGAGATAGTCAGCCGGCAGTACGTTGCCCAGCCCGCGCTCCAGATTGGTCTGCACCGCGCGATGCACCATGCTCAACTGATTGCGCAACATGGCCTCGGTGCCGCTCTCGTCCAGCACGCGCAGCGTGCTCTCCCAGAAGCGGCGGCGCACGGGCAGGATGGGATAGCCAGCGGCAAAGTCGGCCACATCATCCTGGCGGTGGGCCAGGGTAGTGCCGGCCAGATGCCGCGACACCTCGCCCAGATTGGCCGTCATTGTCTGCTCGATGCTCGGCCGCGCGCCGGGCTTCTTGGCCAGAATCACCTTGCGGATCACGCTGTCGACATCGGCATCGGAGAGTTCCACGCCCACGGTGAAGCGCCCCGCCAGGCGCCTGAGACTCGGCGTGCCGGTGATCGCCGTCTGTCCGGTCCCGACAAAGAGCAGCTTGCCGGCGAAGCTCTTGGAGCAGGTCTCGACGACTTCCTGCACGTCGTGGGCGCGCTGCACCTCCTCGCCGATGAACTGCTGAACCTCGTCCAGCACCACCAGCGTGAGCGGGAACTTACCTTCCTTTGTCAGCACCTGGCGAATGCTCTTCACCATGTCGTCATTGCTGACATCCTGCACGAACGGAAAGAGATTATTGATCGTATCCACGCACGCCGCCGGCGACGAAAAGAGGCCCGGCTTGACCGCCATCAGCGCCCGGTGCAGATCCTCGGCGACATACAGATTGTCCAGTTCTTCCTGCCACGCAGCGCCGCCGCTCTCCACCCGCTCGCGCACGGCGTCATAGATCCCTTCCTGCCGCAGCCATAGCACAAAGCGGGCGAGCGAGTATTGCGTGGGCAGGTCGGCCGACTTGAAGATCACGTTGAGCAAGGCCAGGCGCACGCTGCCGCTGGCGCTTGCGCCCAACGTGCCGGACGCCGCATGCAGCCCGCCATGGCGCCGTCCCGCATTGCTCAACTCTACCAGTGGGACAGTGACCGACTCGGGCAGGCTTGCCAGGCCGCGCGCCGTGGCGCCATCCGCAAAGGTCGTGTCGACCCACAGCGCCCGCAGCATCTTGGCCAGGTGCGACTTGCCCGACCCAAAGAATCCGCTGATCCAAACGCCGGCCTGCTCGGATTGATCGATGTTACGCAAGAAAGTGTCGAGGATGTGCGCCAGACCCTTCTCATACTGGCCGTCGCACACAAAGGTCTCCAGCTCATAGCGCAGAACGGCCATCGCCTCGCTGGTGCGGTCGTCGTTGACATTCGCCACCCCTTCATTTGCCAGCTTGCGCACCGAAGGATCGGTTTGGTAGATATCACGATTCAGCATCGAATCACCCTTCTCCAGTACCTGTCAGAACTCTTTGCCCGGTGTGATCGGCACCGCCCGGTAATCCCATCCATCATAGCCGTCGAGCAGCCGGTAATTGTTGTTCTCGTAGCTGCCCGGAAACAAGACCACAAGTCGCCCTGTCACCAGCGGGGCAAACGCATCGACCACCGCTTTGACCTTGACGAAGCCAAAGAGCGCGCCGACGCCCATCAGCGCCACGACGGTCTCCTCATCGGCCTTACAATCGTGCAGGAACGTTTCAAACTCCTCAGTCAGGTAAGGCAGAAAGGTATGTAAAACCGTCGCCAGTCGATCTGGGGCAGCGAAGTAACTCTTGGCATACTTGTGCCCGGCCATCCATCGCGCAAACAGGTCCGTCAAATCAAAACATGCCCATCGGTGTCCCCCGATTGCCGACGCCAACTCAAACTCGCCGATCCGCGCACGCAGGGCCAGTTCGGCCGTCTCTGGATAGACGCAAAAGATCACGCGCTGAGACGGCGCCGCATCGCGCTGCCAGCGTATCATCATGTAGCGCTGGTACGAGTCGATAAGTTGCTTGATTTTACTCACGCAGCCACTCCTGTTCCGCTGTGGTGAGCAGTTCGGGAAATGCGATCTCGGCCACGTCGCCAATGCGCCGGAAGCGCAACCAGCCGCGCGCCGACGCGTCGTGGGCGAGGTCGATCGCCTTGTCCTGCGGACAATCGAGCAAACGGGCATACCCCGTCTCAAAGGTGCCAAGCCCGCGCGCGCCGCTCACATGGGCCAGATAGTAGGCGTACGCTGCCGCGCCGGTTGTTGCATGTGCCTGTGTGCGCACCTTCTCTATTCTTCCCGTCAGATGTCCCGACCGCGTCCACGACGTATTCAGATTCTGCGCGGTCGAGCGTAACGTTGCCGCGCTAAAGCGGTCCGTCTCGACGTGGCGCAGGAATCCCTCGGTCGTCTCGCGCGTGATCGCGCTTCCATACGGGATACCAGACACGAACTGCCAACTCGTCCGCAACAACGCATCGCGGGCATAGGCGCACAGAAGCGCCAACAGCGGGCGGCCGGCGGCGTCGCGCTGCCAGAAGTAGCGCAACGTGCGGAAGATTGGCACGGAGGGATCGAGCGTGTAGAGGTCGGAGAGGTGGCGAAGCGTCAGCGAACGGCTGCGACCGGATCGCTTGGCCAGACAGTTATCTTCCAGGATGGCGTGGCGGTAGCGCTCGGCGGGCGCCGCCACATCTTCGATATAGTCCAGAAGCTGAACCAACTCTTCGTACATCGACGAACGCGCCATGTGTGCGCTACCGGAATCATCGACAAAGCCAAAGCGAGCAAGAACGGAATCAGTTGTCATGTACTCACAAAATTTGGTGGGTCAATGCAGACCGCTGGGCTGCCTGACATGGAACGCTGCGTCGTGATGCGACCCACTTTGGTTGACCTGAGAAACGTCACGGAGTCGACAGGGCGGCCGGCAGCCATTCAGACTGGCCGAAGGGTATAGACGGGTTTGCGGCCCCACGCTGTGACAGGGGTCATTGTAAAGGAAATCGCACGCTCCGGCAACCCTTCGCCGCGCATTGCAAGGAGATTGTAAGCCCCTGCCGGATCGCCGCGCCCCAGCTCGGCCGCGCACCGCCGGTGGATGACACGATGAGGAAATGAGCGGGTGAGCGGTGCCGGTTCAGGAGTGACGGCTCATCGCGTAGCGGACGCACCACATCCTTGATCCTCATTCCACCACCCCCGCTTCCATGGACGCACGCCATCTGACACACCACTCTCACGCCCTCATCTTGTCACTCCCACACGCACTGAAGGATCGTCCAAACGCACTGAAGAATCGTCCACACCGGCTGAAGGATGGCCCACACGCACTGAAGGATGGTTCACGCGCACTCACGGATGGTTCACGCGCACTCACGGATGGCTCACGCGCACTCACGGATGGCTCACGCGCACTCACGGATGGTTCACGCGCACTCACGGATGGTTCACGCGCACTGAAGGATGGCTCACGCGCACTGAAGGATGGCTCACGAGCGCTGAAGGATGGTTCACACCGGCTGAAGGATGGTTCACACCGGCTGAAGGATGGTTCACGAGTGCTGAAGGATCGTCCACGAGCGATGAAGGATGGCTCACACGCGCCGGATGAAAAGAAGTCACAACCCGAAACAGGACACCGCCATTCAGCGCCCGTGGGCCGAAACAAAAAACCGGCGCCTCGACGCCGGAAACAATCACATTCGTTCAGGAGCAGTCGTCACGACCTCAGCCCCTTCCAGGAGAGCAAACATCGCAAACCGTCACAACCGCAAAATCGAGAACACGGGCCCCGCCCCTCACTCTGTCATATCAGACAACAAGCGAACCACCCGCCCAGCCCAACGCCTCACGCATTACTCATTACGAATCACGCATGACGAAACATGACGTTTGACGCTTGACTCGCGTCGCCTCACGCATTACTCGTTACAAATCACGCATGACGTTTGACTCGTGTCGCCTCACGCATTACTCCCCCACCTCTCCTCGTCATCCTCGCCGGCAGGTTCGTTCGCTTCCACAAGACCCAGACAACGGTCGGCGGCCATGCGCACGTCGGACTCCAGACGGGCGAGATCCTGGGGACGTTTGCGGCGCCGCGTCGCCGTGGTGGTCAGTTGCCGCGTCCGATTGCGGCTGATCTCGAGCGCATTGCTGAACTGCAGCCACGACCACGGCGGAGCGCCGTCCAGCCCATAACGCCGCGTCATCAGATAGAGCATGCGTTCGCCGTCCGGTTCCTCCAGATACTGCACGCCGATCCCCGCCACCACCCGCTCCACCAGCGCGGCCAGGTGTTGGGTATGCAGCGTCTCGATCGCGTCCGCGTCATAGCCCAGCCGCGCCAGCATGTCACGCAGACGCACGGGACCATCGTACAGTTCGCTGAGATACGCATCCACGCCCGCCGCCCGGGTCTCAACTTTGAACTGCGCCATGGCGCCCTACTCCCCACCTGCCGGAGCAATCTCGGCCCGATCGACCGCTCCGCATGTTGTTTTTTCCCGCCGAGCGCGGGGACGCCTCACCGGTGAACCATTTCCGGACCGCCTGGTCCACCAAAACCGTACGCTAGGGTGCGTCCAGGCAGCCGTCCGCCGCGTCGCGCAGGATCTCCTCCAGGCGGCCGACCTCCTGCACGCTCTTGTGCCGCCGCATGGCCCGCGTGCGAATCTGGCGCACGCGCGTCGGCGTAATCTTCAACGCCGCGGCGATCTCCTCGGCCAGCCAGGGCGCCTCGCCATCCAGCCCGTAGAAGTGGGTGATGACATAGAACAGCCGATCGCCGTTGTGCGAATCGAGAAACTGCGCGTGGAGACCCACCACGACCCGCTCGGCGAACTCCTCCTGGTGCTCCATGCGCAGCATCGCAATCGACGCCTCGCCGAAGCCCAGCCCGCGCAGCAGATCCGTGCTCTCCATCGGGCGCCCATACAATGCCGTCAAATAGCGGTTCACGCCCGCCCAGCGATTCTTTGATGTGCTCTCTTCCATAGCGCCATTATCCACGACCTGCCCAATTGCTTCAACCCCGCCCCCGCACAAACAACGCTTCACCCCCCTCGCCCCTCACCCCTCACCCCTCGCCTCATTGACAATTGACCGTTGACCGTCATCAATTGCTGATTGCTGATTGCTGATTGCTGATGGATCAGGCTCGCCCCTCGCCCCTCGCTCCTCGCCCCTCGCCTCATTGACCATTAACCGTTGCCCATTGACCATTGGTATTCCCTCACCCCTCCTTGCCCCATTCCCCATTTCCCTGCATACTTCACCCTTGCCCATGCGCGTCCGTCCGGGCCGCGCAGGTGGCCCCAATTCCCACACAAGAGGAGAACTCTCATGCGCAAGCATCTCGCCGGCCTCGTGCTGCTGTGCGTACTGTGCTGGCTGCCCGCGCCTGCCTTCGCCCAGGAAACGCCGCCGTCGGACGGCACCATCTACCTCCAGACTGGCGCCTTCGACCCGCTGGCCGCCGGTGCGGTTACCGCCGCAGCGGACGCCGGCGCGCACGCGTCCCCCTATTACCTGGTCCAATTCACCGGCCCCGTCCAACCCCTCTGGCTCGAACAGGTGACCGCGCTCGGCGGCGAGGTCGTCGGCTACGTGCCCAACGACACCCACATCGTGCGTATGGCGCCGGGGACGGTGGCTGCCGTGCAGAGCTTGCCGGGCGTGCGCTGGGTCGGCCCCTTCCGCCCCGCCTACAAGGTGGCCCCGGCCCTGGTCGAAGCCGCCACCGCCGTCACTGCCTCCGCCGCCGCGCCGGTCGACCTGAGCGTGCTGGCCTTCCCCGGCGAATCGGTCCAGACGCTGACCGCCTTTCTCGCCGCACAGGGCGCCACCGTCGTCGAAATGGGCGACTCGCCCATCGGCCCCATCGTGCGGGCGCAGGCGCCGTTGGCCGTGCTGCCCGCGCTGGCGCAGCAGCCGGCCGTCAGTTGGGTCGAACCCTACATCCAGCCCTCCACGACCAACGCCGAAGGGCGCAAGGTCATGGGCGCCGAGGCGGTCTGGCAATCCTTCGGCTACTACGGCGCCGGCCAGATCGTCGCCATCTCCGACTCCGGCCTCAGCGTGCAGGGTGCGCTCAGCGCCGACTTCGCCGGCCGTCTCATCCGCGCCTTTGCCCCCAGCGAGATGAATCTCTCCAGCGCGCAGTGCAAGGCCAAGACGACCTACACCGACCTCAACGGCCACGGCACCCATGTCGCCGGCTCCGTCCTCGGCAGCGGCGCACGCTCGGGCAGCAACGCCGCCACCCACAGCTACACCGGCTCCAACGCCGGCACCGCGCCCGAAGCACGCCTCGTCTTCATGGCGCTCAACACCGACGGCAGCGGCGGCATCCAGTGCATCGACGTCAACGGCGATTTCCTGGCCAAGGGCTACCAGGAAGGGGCGCGCATCTCCACCAACAGTTGGGGCGCCAGCACGAACGGCGGCTACAGCATGCTCTCCAGCCTGGTCGACGACTACATCTGGCGCAACAAGGATTACCTGGTGCTCTATGCGGCGGGCAACTCCGGCCCCGGCGCGCAGACCGTCGGTGCACCCGGCACCGCCAAGAACGTACTGACCGTCGGCGCCAGCGAGAACAACCGCCCCACCATCGACGACATGAGCGACGACCCCAACAGCATGGCCGGCTTCTCCAGCCGCGGCCCCACCGCCGACGGTCGCACCAAGCCCGATGTCGTGGCGCCCGGCACGTGGATCCTCTCCGTGCGTGCGGCGCAGGCGCCGGACAGCAGCTTCTGGGGCTCCTTCAACGCCGACTACGCGTACATGGGCGGCACCTCCATGGCCACGCCCCTCGCCGCCGGCGGCGCCGCCATCGTGCGCGAGTGGGTCAACAAGGCGCGCGGCATCGCCGCACCATCAGCCGCGCTGCTCAAGGCCATCCTTGTCAACGGCGCCACGCAATTGCCGGGCGCGGGCATCGCCAGCAACAACAGCGGCTTCGGCCGCGTCGATCTCAAGAACACGCTCAACGCCAACTACGTCATCATGGATGACCGCGTCCAGGGCCTGCAAACCGGCGTCGTCATCAGCTACACCTTTCAGGTCGTGGCATCGGGCGCGCAGGGGACGCTGCTCCACGTCGACGGTAGCGCGGCCCCGGCAGCACAGGCCGCCGGCGCGCTCCAGATGACGGCATCGTCGCCTGTCGTGGCTGCCTCCGCCGCCATCACTACGCCCGGCCAGTTGCGCGGCGAGGCGCTGCCCGGCTTTGCCCAGGCCCGCCCGCTGACGCCCATCCCCGATGCCGGCGCCGGCAAGGACGGGCTGGCCCCCTTACCCAACGCCGCGCCGCACATCGGCGGCAGCCAGGCGCCGGCCGCGCCCGCAACGAGCAGCAGCTTCCAGCCCGGCACAACCGGCCCCTCCACGCTCAACTATGAGCAGGACATGGTCGGCGGCGGCGACTTCGAGGATCCCGACTGGACCGACATCTGGAGCGAGGTATGGCTGGGCAGCGGCATCCCCGTACGCACGAGCGACCCCGCCAAGGTCGTCACCGGCAACTACTCCATGTGGCTGGGCGGCACCCCCATCGACGACGCGCTCTTCTACCCGGTCCAATTCCCGGACACCATCGACAGCGCGCTCCCTCGCGCATCGCCTTCAATGTGGGCATCGCCAACCAGGACCCCGGCTTCGACGAGTTCTGCGTCGCGCTCATCGATGCCTCCGGCGACTTCCTCGGCCCCTATGCGCCCGACAACCCCGAGTGCATCGGGGTCAACGGGAGTTGGAGCTATCAACTGACCTTTGATGCGGCCGACCGCGCCGCGCTCGCCGGGCAAAGCGCCTACCTGGTCGTCTTCACCTGGGGCGATGGCGTGGCGCCGCACATGTCTGCCTACGTCGACGACATCGTGCTCATCGTCGACTTCCCGTCGCCCACGGCGTCGGTCGTTCCTGCGGCCGGCCCGCCCGGCACCACCTTCCTGCTCACGGGCAAATACAACGTGCCCTATAGCTGGGTCGACATCTGCGAAAGCCCGTGCACCTTTGACAGCTACATCACCACCGTCTACGCCGACGCCGCCGGCGACATCGCCGCCTATCTGTACAGCTCGACGGGCATCGCCCCCGGCGTCTATCCCATCCAGACCTACAACGCCGCCGATCGCACCGCCGAGACGAGCATCACCATCTCCGCCGCGGGGTCGCCAACGCTCAGCGTGACGCCCGCCAGCGGCCCGGCCGGCACGACCTTCAGCTTCAGCGGCAGCGATTTCCTGCCCGGCGACCAGGCCATCGTGGTGACCGTCAACGGCGAGTCTGCGGGCAGCGTGGGCAGCAACGCCGCCGGCGCCATCGCCTTCACCTTGTCGACGGCCGCCAACACCGCGCCCGGCGCCTACACCGTGCGCGCCACCGACCGCGCCGGCCGCACCGACGACGTCCTCTTCACCGTTACCGCCGTCGCCGCCGGCGACCCGACGCTCACCGTCGCACCGGCGTCCGGCCCGCCCGGCACCACCTTCACCTTTGTCGGGCGCAACTTCACCGCCGGCCAGCCCGCCACCGTCTCGCTCGACGGCCAGGCGTTGGGCCAGGTCAACATCGATGCCGCCGGCAGCGTCACCCTCACGCTGGAAACGACCAGCCAGACCGCCCCGGCGCAATACACGCTCGCCGTCACCCAGGGGCGCGCAGCGCCGGCGCCAAGTACGAGGTCACGGCCGGCGGCGGCGCGCCGCTCAGCGGGCAGGGGCTCTACGTCACCCTCACCTGGACCGACCCGCCCGCCCAGGCTGCGGCCGGGCAGACGCTCATCAACAATCTGGATCTCTTTGTCGATGGGCCGGGCGGGCGTGTCTTCGCCAACGGCGGCAGTGCGGCCGACACGCGCAACAACGTCGAGGTGGTGCGCCTGGAGACGCCGGCGCCCGGCACCTATGTCATCTCGGTGGTCGCCGCCCGCGTCAACCCCACCTTCGGCACGCAGCCCTATGCCCTCGTCGCCACGAGCAAGCAGGACTTCAGCGCCGGCCAGAACAGCGTCGACCTGGGCCAGACCGACGCCGGCACGCTGCGCGGCGTGGTCTTTGCCGACCTCAACCGCAACGGCGTGCGCGACGCGGGCGAGCCGGGCATCGCCGGCCAGGCCGTCGTCGTGCGCCAGGCAAGCGGCGCGCTCACCCGCCAGCTCACCACCGACGCCACCGGCGCCTACGTGGCGAGCAACCTGCCCGCCGGCAGCTACAACATCACCCTGGTGTTGCGCGCCGGCTACCGCCTCACGACCACCGCCGCGACCACCCTGACCGTCGCCAAGGGCGAGAACAGCGCCCCCGCGGCCGGCGTCGTCGCCGCGCTGCACCTGCCCTTCATGCGCCGGTAGCAGCAACCGGACAAGACAAAGAAACCGAGGTTCAGTAGTTCACGAATCCCACCGTAGTGACGACTTCAGTCGTTGACTTCCCTCTGGAACGGCTGAAGCCGTCACTACAAATCGTGAACTACCGAGGTTCTCGGAGAACCTCGGTTTCTTGTTCCATATCTGGTTGTATCGTCCGGATCAGCCGGCGCCTACTCTCCCGTACTCACTGTGGTCGTGATCGGGTTGGCGAAGAGGAAGCCCCACACGAAGTCGGTCTGCACGGCCTGCAAAGCCGGCTCGTCGGAGCTGGAGTAATACCAATCCGGGTCGGGGACTTGGTGGGAACTCTGCGGATAGCCGACCTCGCTCAGTTGGGCGATGAAGACGCCCAGCGGCGGCTCACCCTCACCGTTGACGCTCGCCCGCGCGTGGCAGGCCATGCACGACGAACTCAGCACGAAGCCGCCCTCCGTCACGGAGTTGCCCAGCATGGTGGGCCGGCCCATGGCGTCGGTGAAATCGACCTGCGACCCCTTGAGCCGGTAGCTGCGCCAGGCGCTGCTCTCCAGGTCGGGCATGGCCGGGTCCGCCTGCGGCTCACTGCCGATGCCCATCTCGGCGTAGAGATCCTGCAAGGCGTCGCTCATTTCCCCGCCTGGGTAGCTCTCGCCACGCGCAAAGATGGGCGACGCGATGATCAGCCCGTCGTCGGTGACGTGCGGCGCGGTGAAGTTGGCGTAGAAGCCGTCGGGCGCGGCGTCGGGCGACGTGTAGCCGAACGAGTCGTTGCAGCCCGTGTAGTCACAGCGCCCCGGGTTGTTGACGTGCTCGAAGGTCGCCCACACCCAGTTCGGGATGTCCTTGGACGAGATGTGCATGGCGACCAGGTAGTAGAGCCCCGGTTCGAACTGGTCATCGGGCGCATTGTTGTCCAATATCTTGGCGTCGATCTCCATGGTGATGTACGGGTTGTCTGGATCGTCGTCCAGCCCCAACTCCTCGGCGCGCTCCGCACTGAGCCAGTTGCTCTTGACCATCACGGCATCGACCGGGAAATCCACCGTGACCAGCGCGCCCGGCTCGCTGCGTGCGCGATAGGGCGCGGAGGAGGTCATCGCCTGGCTGTTGCGGGCAAAGAGTTCACCCAGCCCGTCGGTGTTGTAGATGTTGTTCGCAAAGACGTAGTCGAACATGGGCTTGTTGCGGAAGACCAGCTCCGCCATCTCCTGGCGGATGACGCGCCCCGGGTCCTCGCCCGCCGGCGCCGAGAAGGCGTTGACGTGGCTCTTGGAGAGCGGCTGCGCCGTGTGCAGGATGGCATCGCCCCCCGCGTCCAGGTGATCGCCGGGATAGTACGGGCAGTTGACGGCGGGGTCGTCGGCATTGTCGTAGCCGGGATTCTCCAGGCTGCCCGGCGTGCAGCAGGCCGTGCCGGCCGCCGTGTCATCCGTGCAGAGGGGCAGCGGCTGCGCCGGCCACGTCAACTGGTCGGCCGCCCAGTACAGCCAGAACTCCTGCTCGATGGCCTCCAGGAAGAGGCGCCACGCAAAGGCGTCGGGGCAGGTCATGGCCGGGTTGGTGACGCTGTCACCAAAGTCGAAGGCCCCGTCCTCGTCCAGGCGCAGGTCACAGGCGTCATGGTCCTGCACCGCGCTGTTGAAGTAGAGCACGCGGTCGATGGCGTTGGGCGCGGGCGGCTCGCCGGCGGGATCTTGCGCCTGCGCAGCCGTGGCCGCGCCCAGGACGAGCGCAATAACGGTCAGGAACGACAGAACACGATACAACGCGGGCATGAGTCTCCTCCTTCTCAGTGCGAATGATCCTCGGCTTTGGGCTTCACGTTGACGACCATCATCATGCCGCGATCCTCGTGGCGCAGGATGTGGCAGTGCTGCACCCACGCCGCAAAGATGTTGGCATTGTCACGGATCACGAACGGGCTGTCGGAGTCGCCGGGCGTGGCCGGTTTCTGGTCCGGAATGTTGAACCAGAAGCGAATCTTGACGTAGCCCTGTGGCGGGATGATCACCGTGTCCCACCAGTTGTCGAGCACATAGCCCAGCGGGTCGTCGGGCGCCAGGCGCTTCATGGACCACTGCGTGCCGTCGTAGCTCACCTGCCCCACCTCGGTCACAAAGAAGGGGTTGATGTGAATGTGGAAGGGGTGGAAGATGCGCGAGTTGTTGACAAGCAGCCACTCCTCCGCCGTGGTCGCCTCGGGCTGGTGCGGCGCGGCCAGGCCGGTGACCTGCTGGAAGGTCGGCGGCCGGTTGTTCGGGTTGGCGTAGTCGTAGGTGAAGTAGCCGTCCTGCTCGACAACCGGCACGTAGTAGCCGGGGTTGGTCAAGAAGGCCTGCGGCGTGTCGCCGATCAGCACCTGGTTGGAGAAGTTGCCGCCGCCGTTGTAGCTGTAGGTGCCCACGACGCGCGCCACGTCGAAGTCGTCGGCCACGGTGATGGGCACCGCGCTCTGGATCAGCGCCTCGGCGTGCGGGTTGCCCACGAAGTCGTCCAGGTCGAACTGGCGGCCGTTGATGGTGAACTGCTGGATGCCGGTCGTCTGCGTCAGCGTGGTCTGGTAGTTGAAGTTGATCCCGGAGCGGTCGTAGACGATGACCTGCGTGCCGGCAATCATGCTGTCCGGGATCGGCCGCACGTAAGCCGGGATGCCCTGCACCAGCGCGCCGCTCTGCGGGTCGACGTGCTTGAGCAACGTCTGCGCCGGGTCGCCGGTGGGGCTGAGGCGCGCCAGGCGGTCGTCGGCCGGCATGGCCGGGCTGTCCGTTGCGGCCGGGCCGGCGATCTGCACGGTCATGAGCACCTGGCCATCCACCACGCTGGGCGGGCCGCCGCCGGCCGGCGCCCAGCCGATGCCGGGAAAGGTGAACTCCGCGCCGCTGATGGGCGTGACATCCACCCCCGTACCGTTGGGGCTGCCGGTGAGCAGCGGCGCCAGCGGCACCGCTTGCGCCGGCCCGCCGCCTCCCCCACCGCCACCACCGCCACCGCCCGTGCCATTGCCGCGCACGATCGAGCCGTCCGGGTTGACGCGCTTCGGCCACTGCTGGGTAAAGCTCTTGAAATCGCTTGCGAGCATGTAGGGATCATCCGAGAGATTGGGGAAGGTCGGCGACAGCTCGACGCCGCCGCCCAGCCCCGGGCCGGGCACGTTGACGACGTTGGAGCCGCCGCCACAGGTCGTCAGCGCCTGATAGCGCCAGAAGCCGGCATCGCCCGCAAAGAGGTCGCCGTACTCCGCCTGCTCGGCCAGGATCGCCTGCGGCGGCGCCACGTTGTAGTTCTTGCCCACGTAGTAATTCCCCTGCGCGGCGGCGTCGGCCTGCACGTAGAGGTCGGCGCGATTGCCCGGCGCCATCAGCACGGGCTTGTCCGGCGCGATGGCGACGCCCTTGCTCAGCGTGATGCCATCCACCGCCACCAGCAGCGCGCTGCCGGGGAAGCGGTCAATCTGCACGTCGAAGGTCTCGGTAAAGGGACAGCTATTGCCGATCGTGATGTACGGCGCCGCGCTCTGGAAGTCGCTGATTTGTTCGAGCTGGGCGCGGATGCTGGCCGGCATGGCCGCCGGCGGCGTCAGGCTGCCCACCCACAGATAGCTGGCCGTGCGGTGATTGGCGCCGGCATCGATGAAGCGCCAGCGCTCGGTCTGGCCGGGCGCCAGCTCCAGCGTGGGCTGGTGTTCGCCGTTGACCGCGATGTCCGGCCATTGCGTGGTGTAGTTGTCCGACGCGCTGGCCTGGCGCGCCTCCACCGGCCCGGCGCCCGCGCCCTGCTGGATGCCGTAGTTGGCGATCTCCTGGAACATGAGCACGCGGTCGTGGGTCAGCGCCGGGTCCGCATCCCACAAGCCCGGCACGATATCGTCCGCCTCCGCGTTCGGGCGAATCACCAGCGTGCCGGCCATGCCGTTCTCCACGTGGGCGGCGGTGGCGCCGTGCTGGTGAGCGTGATACCAGTGCGTGCCGGGCAGGTGGTCAGCCGGCAGCCGGTAGCCGTACTCCCACTCCCACCAGCGGTCGATGTCCGGGATCAGCCGCTGGAGTTCGGGCGGGTAATCACTGGGGTCGTCATCTTCGGGCAGGATCAGGAGCGTGGCGTCGTCGTCCTTGGGGTCGACGTGCAGGCCGTGCACGTGCAGGTTTGTGTTGTTGAGGTTGTGGGGAATGTTCAGTTCGTGGGCGATGTGGTTCTTGATGTCGTCCTGGCTGTCGGTCGGGATGTTGTCCTGCGCCTCCTTGAGCCACGGATTGGCCGCCTCGTTCAACTGGTTGTGCAGCGTGATCTGCAACCAGTCGCCGGGATGGAAGACCAGCGTCGGGCCGGGCAGTTCGTCAAGCGGATCCTCCGGGTCGGCAGGCTCCGTGCTATAGGCGCGCGTCCAGATCTCGGCGATGGGGTTGCCCTGATCGTCAGTGGCGCCGCCCACCCTCGCCTTTGCATACTGGACGAAGAGGTCGGTGGCCAGCGTCCCGTCGTCGGCGACGATCACCTCCGGCATGGCAAAGCCGCCCGGCGCGGGCAGCGGCGTCGAGCAGGCGCCGAGCACCAATACCGCAACTGCCAGCAGCATGAAACCCAGGCCGCGCCCGGAACGATGTGCGGCATACCAACGCACGGGCGCCAATTGCCGGGCGAATTGATGGACTCTCTGCAGCATCTCTCTCCTCCTCGCTGTGGAAAGGCGAACACAACGCTCACCGTAGTGACGACTTCAGTCGTTGGCTCTCCCCTCAAAATGGCTGAAGCCATCACTACACAACGCTCTCCGTAGTGACTTCAGTCGTTGCCTCTCCCCGAAATGGCTAAAGCCATCACTACACAACGCTCTCGGTAGTGACGACTTCAGTCGTTGCCTCTCCCCGAAATGGCTGAAGCCATCACTACACAACGCTCTCCGTAGTGACGACTTCAGTCGTTGCCTCACTACAAGTCGTGAACGACTGGAACTGGGGAATCTGCTCGCGGTGTGGCCGCCGTGCGTGTTGTGCGCGAACGCGACGCGCAAGAGAGGACGCACGCCTCAGCGAACGGCGCGGCCATACGACCAGGGTATGCCGAATCAGGGTATGTTCGTATTGTTGCTTGTCAGGCGCTGCAGGCGGGCAAGTCGATGGAACGACAATACGATCATTCGATCGCAATGTCAATTATGTGAAATTCGGAACGAGAGCGGCTCAGTCCCCGGTGGCTTGCAAGACGACGGCCGCGACGCCGTTGCTGCCGTCGCCGTTGGTCGCCGGGTGCGCGGCGCTGTTCGCCAGCGCCGCGCACCCGGCGCGGAACTGGTTCGTCCAGCCCTCGGGCGCCTGGCTGCGCCACGGCCCCGCCGCCGCCTTGATGAAGTCGTAGAAGAGGTTGGCGCTCGTCTGGTCCGTGCGGGCCAGCTCTTCGGGGTGCCACTGCACGCCCACGACGTAGGGCAGCGCCGGCGCCTCCAGCGCTTCGGGCAGGCCGTCGTCGGCACGCGCCACCACGCGCAGCCCGTAGCCCACGCGGTCGATGCCCTGGTGGTGCATGGAGTTGACCTCGTGCACCTGGCCCATGGCGTGCGCCAGCCGGCTGTCCGCCTCGATGTCGATAGGGTGGCTGATGCGGAAGCGCTCGAAGCTGGGCGGGAAATAGTCGTGCTTGACCAGTTCCGGCCGCTCGCTGTGCAGGTCCTGCGTCAACGTGCCGCCGCAGGCCACGTTGATCATCTGTACGCCGCGACAGACGCCCAGCACCGGCATGCCGCGCTCCACGGCCCAGCGCGTCAGCAGCAACTCGGTGCGGTCGCGCTCCTTGTCCGTGGCGCCCAGCAGGTCGTGCCGCCCGGCGCCGTAGTTGGCCGGGTCGATGTCCTCGCCGCCGGGCAGGAAGAGGCCGTCCAGCCGCTCGAAGGTGCCGCGCAACGTCGCCTCGGTCATGTGCAGCGGAATCATCACCGGCAGCGCGCCCAGTTGCTCCAGCGTACGCACATAGGTCTGGTTCATGATGAAGAGGTTGAGCCCGAAGAAGCGTTGCGACTTCTCGCGACCCATCGTCACGCCGATGAGGGGGCGGTGCGTCATCGGCACGCCGTCGATCACTTCCAGATGAGGTTGATTACGCAGGTCACGGTTCATAGTGCGCGGTTGCCGGCCTTTCTAACATGACGCCCACAAGCAGGCGTGGCGCCATTATATGGAGCGAACGGAAGCACTGCAAGCTGCGGCACCCCCAATTTTACGCAGAGACGCACCGCCGCCGACCTCCGCGGAGGAAGAGAAGGCTCCGGCGTGTTCTGCTCTGCGTAGTCTCTGCGCCCCGGCGCCTCTGCGTCACAGAAATCACATTCCGTAGTTCACGAGACTCACACCAAGCCGCCAAGAACACAAAGAGCGACATCTTCAACTTCGTGACTTTGTGCCTTGGTGTGCGGCAAAATCGTGAATTACTGACATTCCGTGTGAGATCTCAAACAAGGTGTACATGCGGCAGACCGGCAGCGCCATTGGTCACGCACGGCGCCTCTGCGTTACCATAGAGCGACAGAGACCGGACCGCCGCCATGACCGAGATGACCATCGATCCACCTGCCAGCCCGCCGATTGCCGGCACCGGATACCGCCGCGCCGCGCGCCGGAGTCTGTGGGCCGGCGTTCTGCTCCTCGTGCTGACGCTGCTGCTCTACGCCCTCACGCTGGACAACGGCCTCCAGCCCGAAGAACTTGTCGGCGGCGATCTCATCACGCACCAGTACGCACAGGTGCAGGCGCGGCCCAGCAACGCGCCCGGCTACCCGCTCTACACAATGGGCGGCTGGCTCTGGTTTCACGCCCTGCGCCCGCTCGTCGGCCTGACCACGACCGCCCCGCCCAATCCCCTCCCGATCCTGTCGAGCTACAGCACGCTGTGGGCGCTGCTCGCGCTGGGCCTGCTCTACGCCATCCTCAACCACATCACCCGCTCGCCGCGCCACCCCGCCGGCAACTGGCCGCTCGCCTTCGTGCTGAGCGCCTTCTATGCCGTCACCTACTTCTTCTGGTACTACGCCACCACGACGGAGCAATACACCAGTGCGATTGCGCAGACGTTGGCTATCGTTTATGTGTATTTCTTGTGGCGCGACCAGGTGCGAGGGGCGAGGGGCGAGGGGCGACACAGAAGTACCGAATTGTCAACGGTCAATTGTCAACGGTCAATTGCTAATGAGGCGAGGGGCGAGGGGCGAGGGGCGAGGGGCGAGCCTGATCCATCAGCGATCAGCAATCAGCAATCAGCAATTGATAACGGTCAACGGTCAATTGCCAATGAGGCGAGGGGCGAGGGGCGAGGGGCGAGGGGCGAGCCTGATCCATCAGCAATCAGCAATCAACAATCAGCAATTGATGACGGTCAACGGTCAATAGTCAATGAGGCGAGGGGCGAGGGGCAAGACAGCAATACTGAATTGTCAATGGCCAACGGTCAACGGTCAATTGTCAATGAGGCGAGGGGCGAGCCTGATCCATCAGCAATCAGCAATCAGCAATCAGCAATTGATGACGGTCAACGGTCACTTGCTAATGACCCGACCAGCGCCGCGCGGGCGTCCCAATCATTAACAATTAGCAATCAGCAATTGACCATTAACAATTATCTTTTATCTGCCCCCACCCTCCTCATCCTCCTCGCCTTCCTCTGCGGCCTCTCCCTCGCCCACATGCTCACCGTCGCCTTCATCGTGCCGCCGCTGGTGATCGCCATCGTGTGGGAGGAGCCGCGCGTGTTGCGCAATGGACGGCTGCTGCTGGCGGTGATCGTCGCCGCGCTGCTGCCGCTGCTGAGCTATGCCTACGTCTATGCGCGCGGCGCCGTCCATCCCGAGTGGTGGGGCGCGGGCGAGTGGAGCAGCGCCGGCGAGTGGTTCTGGGCCTTTGTCAGTACGGCGCAGGGCCGCGACGAGCTGGCACGCGGCTTCCAGGCCACCTGCGCCTTTTTCGACGGCGGCTTCCCGGATCTGATCTGGGGCGAACTGAGCCTCCCCTTCCTGGTTGTCGGGTTGCTCGGCATCGCCCGGCTGGGGCGCAAGCCGGCCTTCGTCCTCTACGCCACGCTGCTCATCTACCTTGTCTTCGACTGGATGTACCGCTGCGGCAACTGGTACCAGGTCATCCTGCCCGCCTACCCGCTGATCCTCCTGGGTGTGGCCGCGGCCGCCGACTGGTGGGAAGCGCGCTTCCTGCCGCGCCGCTGGCTGGCCTATGCGCCGCTGGCCCTGCTCGTCGTCGCCATCGTCTGGCGCTTCGACGCCTCCTGGCCGCGCGCCAACAGCCACAACCGGCCCGAAGACACAGGACTCGATCGCGCCGCCATCCTCCTCGACCAGCCGCTGCCGCAGGGCGCCGGTCTCTTTGCGCCCGTGGCCGATGCGCTGGCGCTCGACTACCTGGTGAACATCTGGGGCATCCGGCCCGACCTGCACGTGGTCAGCAGCAGCACGGCCGGCCCGCTCCTCGATGCCGGCGGCACGGTGCTGGCGACGCTGGACGCCGCGCCCATTCTCCTGGAAGAACTGGTGACCGACAGCCCGCCCATCCGCTCGCCCTTCGGCGCCGACTGGCTGGCGCTCGCCGCACAGCCGCTGGCGCCGCCCGCCGCGCCATCCGTCGCAATCGATGCTGCGCTGGGCGACGGCGTCACCCTCTCTGCGTACAGCGTGCAGCCCGCCCCCACCGGCTCACCGGTGACGCACGCCGCGCCGGCCCTGGACGTGACACTCTTCTGGCAGATCGGCGGCGCGTGGCCCGCCGGCTACGGCATCAGCCTGCGCCCCATCGCCGGCGGCGCCATGATCCCCGACGCGACGACCGGTGGCGTGATCCAGCGCGACGCGGCCGCGCCGGTGCAGGCGCTCGTCGCGCCGGATAGCGCATCGCCGCTGGCGGACACCTATCGCATCCCTATGCCGGAGAGCGCCGATGGTGTTATGCTGATAGTGTACCGGGCGACGGATGGCGGCTTCGAGAACCTGCTGGAGTTGCCGCTCACCGTGCCGCCGTTGCCATAGTTACCCTTCGTGCCCTTCGTGTCTTTGTGGTTTCGCATTTCCAGTGCGATGACTGTGGAGGTGACAGTATGAAACCGTATGACTACGCCCATCGCGAGGGCGTCGAGGAGATCGACTGGCAATGGTTCGCCGGCCTGGCGCGTAAGCTGGCGCAGGCGTTGGCCGGGGAAAACGTCGAGATGATCGTCGGCATTGCGCGCGCCGGGCTGGTGCCGGCCGCCACCGTCGCCTGCGCGCTGCGCTGCGATCTCACGCCGGTGCGCGTCACGCGTCGCGACAACGACGTCGTCGTGCGCGAGTCGCCGGCGTGGAAGGTAGACGTCTCACCCGAGGTCGCCGGCAAGGTCGTGGCGGTCGTCGACGAGATGGCCGACAGCGGCGAGACGCTGGCCCTGGTCGCCGCCCGCGTGCGCGAGCTGGGCGCGGCACGCGTCGTCACCGCCAGCCTGGTCGCGCATTCGTGGGCGGAACCCCGGCCCGGCTACGTCGCCCTGACGACCGATGCGCTGGTCATCTTCCCGTGGGACAAGGAGGTGCTCATCGACGGCCAGTGGCAGACGCACCCGGAGTTGGCCGCGGCCCTGGACGCGCAGCGCGATCGGGCGGCCGGACCATGACGATCGCCGAACAATTCTGGCAGGCCTGGCTTGCCACGCTGCCGGCCGACGCGCCGGCGCGCCATGCCACCTACATGGTGGAACCCTTCGGCGACAACCCGGCGCTGGCCGCCGAACTGGTCGAGCTTGTGCTGGCCGGCACCAAGACCGCGACCTGTTCGGCGCTGTGGGATTGGGAGGCGGAAGGCAATCCGCTGCCGGAGCCTGGCTTGCTCTGGGTCGTGCTCGACGGCCGCGGCGAACCGCGCTGCATCGTCGAGACGGTGGAGGTGACCCGCCGCCGCTACGACGAGGTGGACGCCGCCTTTGCCGCGGCCGAGGGGGAAGGCGACCGCTCGCTGGCCTACTGGCGCGAGGCGCACCGGCGCTTCTTCACGCGCACGCTACCCGCCATCGGCAAGCAGTTCGCCACGGACATGCCGCTCGTCTGCGAGCGATTCAGAGTCGTGTATCGAGGGATCGAAGAATAGAACGCGGATTGTGCGGATTCGGCGGATTTTCACAGATATTTCTCAGCTTCTTTCTGATCCGCGTTTATCCGCCATATCCGCGTCATCCGCGTTCCATCCGCGGCCGTTGAGGCGAATTGAAGAATAGAACGCGGATTGCGCGGATTCGGCGGATTTTCACGGATATTTCTCAGCTTCTTTCTGATCCGCGTTTATCCGCCCAATCAGCGTCATCCGCGTTCTATCCAGCATTTTTAGGAGGCTTTCTATGCGAGTGGTGATACTTGGCGGCAGCGGGCACGTGGGGACGTACCTCGTGCCGCGGCTGGTGGCGATGGGACACGAGGTGGTCAACGTCAGCCGGCAGCAGCGCGAGCCCTACCAGCCGCACGGCGCGTGGACGCGGGTGCAGCAGGTCGTCCTCGATCGCGGCGCGGCCGAGGCGGAGGGGACCTTTGGCGCGCAGATCGCCGCGCTCGAGCCCGATACCGTCATCGACATGATCTGCTTCACCCTCGACAGCGCCCGCCATCTCGCCGAGGCGCTGCGCGGCAAGGTGCGCCACTTCCTGCATTGCGGCACCATCTGGGTGCACGGGCCGAGCGCCGTCGTACCCACGACCGAGACGCAGCCGCGCCGCCCCTTTGGCGACTACGGCATCCAGAAGGCGGCCATCGAGGCGTACCTGCTGGGCGAGGCGCAGCGCGGCAACCTGCCCGCCACCATCCTGCACCCCGGCCACATCGTCGGGCCGGGCTGGGCGCCGCTCAACCCCGCCGGCCACTTCAACACCGGCGTCTTTGCACAACTCGCGCGCGGCGAAGAGCTGGCGCTGCCCAACTTCGGCCTGGAGACCGTCCATCACGTGCACGCCGACGACGTGGCGCAATCCTTCACCCAGGCGATGACGCACTGGAGCACGGCTGTGGGCGAGAGCTTCCACGTCGTCTCGCCTGGCGCGGTGACGCTGCGCGGCTATGCCGAGACGGTGGCGGGCTGGTTTGGCCAGGAGGCGCGGCTGCGCTACCTCCCGTGGGAGGAGTGGCACGCCACCGTGAGCGAGGATGAGGCGCGCGCCACGTGGGACCACATTGCCCACAGCCCCAATTGCAGCATCGACAAGGCGCGCCGGCATATCGACTTCCAGCCACGCTACACCTCCTTCCAGGCCGTGCGCGAGGCCGTGGAGTGGCTCATCGAACACGAAGGGTTGTTGGCCCAATGAAAGCATGGACACTGGCGGGCAAGCGCGCGCTGATCACGGGCGGCAGCAAGGGCATCGGCCTGGCCGCGGCGGATGAATTCCTGGCGCTGGGCGCGCAGGTGCTCATCGTCGCGCGCGGCGAGGCGGAACTGGCGCGCGTCGTCGGCGAGCGTGCGGGCGCCGGCCTGCCCATCGACGGCGTGGCGGCCGATGTCGGCACGGCGAACGGGCTTCAGACCATCGTCGATGCGGTGCGCTATCGCTGGGACGCGCTCGACGTGCTGGTCAACAACGCGGGCACGAACATCCGCCGCCCCACGGTGGAATATAGCACCGAGCAGGCGCGGCAGATTCTCGACACCAACTTCCTGAGCGCGTTCGAGCTGTCGCGGCTGCTCCACCCGCTACTCTGCCGCGGCGCCGGCCCAACCGTCATCAACGTCGCCTCGGTCGCCGGCATGCTCGACGTGGGCAGCGGCACGCCCTATGCGGCGAGCAAGGCCGCCATGATCCAGTTGACGCGCAACCTGGCCGGCGAGTGGGCGCGCGACGCCATCCGCGTCAATGCCGTCTCGCCCTGGTACACGGAGACGCCGCTGGCCGCACCCGTCTTGCAGGATCCGGTGCGCCTCGACCGCATCGTGCAGCGCACGCCGTTGGCGCGCATCGCCACGGCCGACGAAGTGGCCGCCGCCATCGCCTTCCTGGCCATGGACAAGGCGTCGTACATCACCGGCGCCAATCTGGTCGTCGACGGCGGGATGACGATCAAGGGACTTTGAACCGCACTTCGCTGGTAAACCAAAGGAGCGTAGCGATGCTCTGCAAGGTCTTTCTGGTTGAAGACGAAATCGTCACGCGCGAGGGCATCCGCGACAGCATCGACTGGGAGGGCGCCGGTCTGCGCTTGTGCGGCGAGGCGCCGGATGGAGAGTTGGCTCTGTCCATGGTCGAGGCAGAGATCCCCGACATCCTGATCACCGACATCAAGATGCCCTTCATGGACGGCCTTGAATTGAGCCGCATCGTGCGCGCGCGGCTGCCGCAGACGCGCATCGTCATCCTCAGCGGGCATGATGAGTTTCGCTATGCGCAGCAGGCCATCCAGCTTGGCGTTACCGATTACCTGCTCAAGCCCGTTGGCGCGCAGGAACTCCTCGACGTCCTGACGCGCATCCGCAGCCAGATCGACGACGAACGCCGTCAGCAGGAGCGTTTGCAGACCTTGCAGCAACAGGTCAAGGAGAATGCCGGCGTACTGCGCCAGCAGTTTCTGCTCGACCTGGTGACCGGGCACTACTCGGCGACGGATGCCATCGCCGGCGCAGCGGCGTTGCAGATCGATCTGGTGGCGCGCTGGTATCTGGCCGTCAGCGTGCGTTGCGACGTCGTTGGCGAGGCGCCCTACCTTGCCCGGCTTGAAACCTATCATCGCGTGCGCCAGTGCGTGGCGGACCTGCTTGCCGAACGAGGCGACGTGCTGCTCTTTGCCAAGGATATCGAGGAGACCGGCCTGCTCCTGACCGGCGAGGACACGGCAGAGATCCAGCGAACGGCGCAGCATCTGAGCAGCAGCGTGACCGCCCTGCTACAGCCCGAGTCATCGCTGGCGCTGGCAATCGGCGTCGGGCGCCCGGTGGAACGTGTCGGCGCCATTCCCCAATCCTTTCTCGACGCCTGCGACGCAGCCCGCACGCAGATCCGCAAGCTGGCGCCCAGCCGTGGCGGCATCCCCTTCCCACCCCACCAATTGCTGGCGCTCGATCCCACGGCGGTACTCACCTTCCTGCGCCGGGGCGAGTTGCAGGGGCTCGATGCCTTTCTGGCCAGGCATCTGGCCGTCGTCGACGCCGGTGGTCCTGATCTACGCGCCGTCATCGACTTCCTGGTGACCGACATGCTGGTGGCAATCGCCAACTTCGTGCAAGAGCTGGGCGGCTCAGTCGACGCGGTGATCCCGGCGCGGGCGGCGCTGGAGCCAATCCTGGCGGGGATCGACAGCGTGACGACCTTGCAGCACTTTATGCAGGAGTTGCTGACCCAGGCGCTGCTCGAACGCGACCGGCATACCAGCCGCACCCTGGCGATCGTCGAGCACGCCAAGCGCTTCGTGGCGACGCACCTGGCTAGCGAGGAGTTGACGCTGCATGCCGCCGCCGCCGCAGTGGGCTGGAGCCCGAATCACTTGAGTGCGGTCTTCAGCCGTGAGACGGGAATGACCTTTGTCGAGTATGTGACGGGCGAACGTATCGAGCGGGCGATGACCTTGCTGCGTACGACGGCCCTTTCGACCAATGAAATTGCGCAGTGCGTGGGCTATCACAACCCGCGCTATTTCTTTACCGTGTTCAAGAAAGCAACCGGCCAATCGCCAGGGGAATATCGCCAGAACGGGGCGAGCGGAGCGTAGATTGGCTCGCGCATCGTGCGGTGACGTGACGTCTGAATGAATGGGGGAAATGGTGCAGAAGCGAAGCCTTTTCCGTGCAACGACTGAGTCGACCGGCGCGCTCAGCTCCGCGCCAATGATGGCGCCGGTCGAACCATCGGCGCGCTTGCTGCCGCACCTCAACCTCTCGCTGCGATCAAAAATGTTGTTGGCCTTCTCGGTTCTCATCCTCATCCTGGGCATTCCCTACATTTTCCTGGCCATCCCTATCCTGCAATATCAAGGTCAGTACAATCGCATCATCGACAACATCACGGCGGCGAACAGCATCAACGGCTACATCAAATTCGCCATCGACGCCGAGATGTGGGACATCATCGCCGGTAAGGAGGATTTCTATACGGCCGACCAGTACGCGATTCTCGACGATGTCGATGCCAAGCTGGCGATCATGCGCGAGACGAGCACCTCGCAACGCGGCAAACTCAAGCTGCGCGTGATTCAGAACACGATGAACACATTGCGCAGGGACGTGGAGCGGGTCGGAGCGCAAATCTCCGCCGGCGCGACCTTCGACGAAAACATGGTACTGTTGGAGCGCATTCGCTGGGTGTCGGAGCTGGTAGAGGAAGGCGTCCAGGATTACATGCTCTTCGAAGTGAACCGCACCGAGCAGCAGTACCGCGCGCTCGAGGCAGGGTTGCAGCAGTGGATCTATGTCAGCGTCATCGGGATGCTGGTCGCCGTCGCCTTCTCCATCGCTGCGGCCTTGCGCATCTCGCGCAGCATCTATCTGCCGATCAAAAAGCTCCACGACGTGACGACCACCATCGCCCGCGAGGATCTGGAACCGCTGGTGACCTCGGACAATGTGGACGAGATCACCGAGCTGGGCATGAGCTTCAACATCATGGTCGGCAAGGTGCGCGAACTCCTGGCCGCCAAGATGCAGGAGCAGGAGAATCTCAAGAAGGCCGAATTGCGCGTCCTCCAGGCACAGATCAACCCGCACTTCCTCTACAACACGCTCGACACGATCATCTGGATGGTGGAGTCCAAACGCACGGCGCAGGTGGTCGACCTGGTGCGCGCGCTCTCGCGCTTCTTTCGCATCTCGCTAAGCAAGGGCGAAGACTGGATCACCATCGGCGAGGAATTCGAGCATGTCTCCAGCTACCTCGCCATTCAGAAGATCCGCTATCGCGACATTCTGGACTATCAGATCGACGTCGATGAGACCATCCTCTCCGCGACGATTCTCAAGCTGACCCTGCAACCGCTGGTGGAGAACGCGCTCTATCACGGCATCAAGAACAAGCGCAGCGGCGGCGTGATCCGCGTGCGCGGCCGCGCAGCCGGCACCTCCGTTCACCTTGAAGTCGAAGACAACGGTATTGGCATGACGCCCGAACGGCTGGCGCAGGTGCGCGCGACGCTGCTGAGCGATGAGACCGGGAGCAGCGACAGCGGCTACGGCCTGCTCAACGTCAACCAGCGCATTCGCCTCTACTACGGCCAGCGCTATGGCTTGCAGCTCAGCAGCGTATATGGCGCCGGGACGACAGTGTCGCTGACGATTCCTCTGCGTAGCCGGCCGAAACCCGTTTCGGAAGAAAGCTGACTCCATTCGTAGGATCGAGCACCGCTCCCTGACGCCGCGACCATTCCCGTCTCAGATTCGCCACGAACCGTGACCCGGCGCGTAGGGAATTGCATTGTCCGCCGCGCACGGCGCTGCTACGATGGATGTGAAGGGACCGGGTCGATATCGGCCTGCACCGTTCCCATCTTGAGCAGTTCCCATCTCACATTTTCATTACCAAGAGGAGAGTCTCACATGAATGTGCGCAGTGTGCTCTACGCGATCCTGATCGGCGCCTTGATGCTGTCGCTGGTCGGCTGTACGACGGTTGCGCCGGCCGCGCCCGCCGCCGAGGCCCCCGCCGGCGACCAGGCCGCCGCGCCCGCCGCCGAAATGGCCGGCAAGACATTTGAAGATCTGGTTGTCGGCTATGCGCAGATCGGCGCAGAAAGTGAATGGCGTACGGCCAACACGCAGTCGATTAAGGCTGAGGCCGAGCGCCTGGGCGTCGAACTCAAGTTCTCCGATGCGCAGCAGAAGCAGGAAAACCAGATCAAGGCCATCCGCTCCTTTATCGCCCAGCAGGTCGACGTGATCGGCGTCTCGCCGGTCGTCGAAACGGGTTGGGAGACGGTATTCCAGGAAGCCAAGGATGCCGGCATCCCGTTGATTCTGGTCGACCGCCGCGCGGCCGTGCCGGAAGAACTCTACGTCACCTATCTCGGCTCCGACTTTGTCGAGGAAGGGCGCCGGGCCGGCCAGGCCATGGCCGACATTCTGGGCGGCGAAGGCAAGATCGTGGAGTTGGTCGGCACCGTCGGCTCGGCCCCGGCGAATGACCGCTACTCCGGCTTCCGCGAGGCCATCACCGAATATCCGGGCATGGAAATCATCGCTTCGCAGTCCGGCGACTTCACCCGCGCCAAGGGCAAGGAAGTCATGGAAGCCTTCCTCAAGAGCTACGGCGATGAGATCGACGCGCTCTATGCCCACAACGACGACATGGCGATCGGCGCCATCCAGGCCATCGAAGAGTACGGCCTGAAGCCGGGCGAAGACATCAAGATCGTGTCGGTCGACGCCGTGCGCGGTGCCTTTGAGGCGATGATTGAAGGCAAGCTGAACTGCACGGTCGAGTGCAACCCGCTACTTGGCCCGCAGTTCTTCGATCTTGCCCTCAAGGTTGTCAACGGCGAAGAAGTTGCCAAGTGGGTACCATCGGAAGAGGGCGTCTACTTCCCGGAACAGGCGGCCGAACTGCTGCCGACCCGCCAGTACTAATCCTGGTTGCTTGGTTCACAGCGACTGTCCGGCTCACATTGGCCGGACAGTCGCTCCCTTTCTTTTCCGTGCGGCAGAGGTGAGGCGATCATGGCGGACGCACCCAACATTCTGACGATGCGTGGCATCAGCAAAGCGTTTCCCGGCGTACAGGCGCTGGATGACGTGGACTTTTCATTGCACAGCGGTGAAATTCACGCCCTGCTTGGCGAGAATGGTGCGGGCAAGTCCACGCTGATCAAGGTGCTCACCGGTGTCGAGCGCCCCGATCGCGGGGTCATCGAATTGGATGGCCGTGAAATTCTGGCGAAATCACCCCATCACGCCCAGATGCTCGGCATCAGCACCGTCTATCAAGAGATCAATCTCTGCCCGAACCTGTCCGTGGCGGAGAATATCTTGCTCGGGCGCGAGCCGCGTTGGGCCGGCAGCATCGACTGGCGACGCCTCAACGCCAGGGCGGCGCAAATCCTCGAATGGTTGGAGGTCGACATCGATGTGCGCCAGAGCGTGGGCATGTACTCGGTCGCCATCCAGCAGATGGTGGCAATCTCCCGTGCGCTGGAAATCTCCGCCCGGGTGCTGATCCTCGACGAGCCGACATCGAGTCTGGCCGCCCACGAAACCGAGAAACTCTTCGCGGTCATGCGCAAGCTGAAGGGTGAAGGACTTGGCGTCATCTTCATCACCCACTTTTTGGATCAAGTGTACGAAGTCTCGGATCGCATTACGGTGCTGCGCAACGGAAAGCTGGTTGGCGTCTACGACACGGCCACATTGCCGCGTGTCGAACTCGTCGCCCACATGATCGGCCGCAACCTCGACGAGTTGCAGGAGATGAGCCGGTACAAGAAGGATGCCGCAAGCTCCGCGCAGAAGCAGGCCGTCGTGCAGGCCAGGGCGCTTGGGCGCGTCGGCTCCATCGGACCGTTCGACCTCGACCTGCACGAAGGCGAGGTCGTCGGACTGGCCGGCCTGCTTGGCTCCGGGCGAACCGAGACAGCCAACCTGCTCTTTGGCGTCGACAAGCCCGACTCGGGCACATTGTCGGTCGCCGGCGCGCCGATGACCCACCATTCGCCGCTGCGGTCGATCCAAGCAGGGATGGCCTACTGCCCCGAAGACCGCAAGGCTGATGGGATCGTGGGCGACCTGACCGTGCGCGAGAACATCGTGCTCGCCCTGCAGGCCAACCGCGGCTGGTTCAACTATCTTGCGCCGGCGCGCCAGCGCGAAATAGCCGACAAGTATATCAAGCTGTTGAGCATCAGCACACCGACGGCCGATCAATTGGTCAAGAACCTGAGTGGCGGCAACCAACAGAAGGTGATTCTGGCGCGCTGGCTGGCAACCGAGCCGAACATCCTGATCCTGGACGAGCCGACGCGCGGCATCGATATCGGCGCCAAGGCGGAAATTCAGAAGCTCGTTTTGACGCTGGCCGGCGAAGGCAAGACCTGCATCTTCATTTCCTCGGAACTGGATGAAGTGCTCCGCACCAGCCATCGCGTGCTTGTCCTGCGTGACAACGCCATCGTCGCCGAGTTGGCGCCGGATGAAATGAACGAACATACGATCATGCATATCATCGCCGGGGGGACAGAATGACAAGCCAGGCAAGCTGGTGGGAGCGATTGCGCAACAACAGCCTCTTCTGGCCATTGGTTGCGCTGGCGCTTGTGATGGGGTTCAACCTGCTGTTCACGCCCAATTTCTTCCGGCTGGAGATCAAGGACGGCCATCTCTTCGGCAGCCTGGTCGATGTGCTCAACCGCGGCGCGCCGCTCATGTTGATGGCGATCGGCCTGACCGCCGTGATTGCCACGGCAGGCGTCGATCTCTCGGTCGGCGCGGTGGCAGCCATCTGTGCGGCGGTCGCCACGCGGCTGGTCGGCAATGTCACCGATGTCACGGCGACGCCGCTGCCGTTGGTGATTCTGGTTACCTTGGGTGTTGCCATCCTGTGCGGGCTGTGGAACGGCTTGCTGGTCTCGCGCGCCAACATCCAGCCGATGGTCGCCACGCTCGTGCTGATGGTCGCCGGCCGCGGCATCGCCCAGCTCATCACGGACGGGCAGATCATCACCGTCTACTACCCGCCCTTCTTCTATTTTGGCGCCGGTTACCTGCTGGGGCTGCCCTTCACGCTGTTCATTGTGGCCGCCGTCTTCTTGTTTGCGTGGTTGATCACGCGGCGCACGGCCATCGGTCTCTTTGTGGAGTCGGTGGGCACCAACGCCAGTTCGAGCTACTATAGCGGCGTCAACGAAAAGAACATCAAATTGGTGGCGTACGTTTTCTGCTCTTTCTGCGCCGGCATCGCCGGCATCATCATCAGTTCCAATGTCAAGAGCGCCGACGCCAACAATGTCGGCCTGTTCATGGAACTGGACGCCATCCTTGCCGTCGTCATTGGCGGGACATTGATGTCCGGCGGGCGTTTTTCGCTCGCCGGCAGCGTGCTCGGCGCCCTGCTGATTCAGAGCGTCACGACGACC
Source organism: Caldilineaceae bacterium (assembly GCA_020634815.1). GTDB lineage: Bacteria > Chloroflexota > Anaerolineae > Caldilineales > Caldilineaceae > Caldilinea. Next base: position 30,681 of record JACKBA010000047.1, read on the forward strand.
ATCTATGCGTTCGGGGTGCCGCCCGAAGTCGTCCTGGTAGTCAAATCGCTGGTCGTGCTCTTCGTCGTTCTCCTCTATTCCGAGCCGATGAAAGTGGCGCTTGACAAGCTGGCGCGGCGGAAAGGGGTGCAGGCGTAATGCGTAACCTTCAGATCGATCGCAAGTACCTGCCGTTGCTCGTCACGATCTCCCTGTTTATCGGCCTCTATGCCTTTGGCATCGTGCAATATCGCGGCTTCGGGTCGCCGCAGGTTTTCTTCAATCTGCTGATCGACAACGCCTTCCTGCTGATCACCTCCATCGGCATGACCTTTGTCATCCTGTCGGGCGGCATCGATCTCTCCGTCGGCGCCGTGATCGCGTTCACAACCGTCTTCTCCGCCTACATGCTGGAAGAGTTGGGGCTCAGCCCAGCCATTGTGATCCCGACCGTCCTGCTCTGCGGCGTCGCGCTGGGCGCCGTGATGGGCGCTATCATCCACTTCTTCAAGGTGCAACCCTTCATCGTGACGCTGGCGGGCATGTTCTTTGCGCGCGGCATGTGTTTTGTCATCAGCACCGATGCCATCACCATCTCCAACCCCTTCTATCGGGCCGTTGCACTATTCCGCATTCCGTTGTTCGGCAAGTCATTCATCTCCATCAACGTCGTCATCGTGCTGGTAGTGCTGCTGGCAGCCCTCTACCTGGCGCACCTCACCCGCTTCGGGCGCACGGTCTACGCCATCGGCGGCAACGAGCAGTCGGCGCTGCTGATGGGGCTCCCCGTGGCACGCACCAAGATTCTTGTCTACACGCTCAATGGCTTCTGCTCGGCGCTGGCGGGCGTCGTCTTCAGCATCTACATGTTGTCCGGTTATGGGCTGTACACCAACGGGCTGGAATTGGACGCCATCGCCTCGGTCGTCATCGGCGGCACTATGCTCACGGGCGGCGTCGGCTATGTGATCGGCACCGTCTTCGGCGTGCTGATCCAGGGGCTGATCCAGACCATCATCATGTTCCAAGGCACCCTCAACTCGTGGTGGACCAAGATCGTCATCGGCCTGCTCACCCTTGTCTTTATCGGCTTGCAGAGTGTCTTCAGCGCGCAGAGCCGCACGCGCAAGGCCGCGGCCCGGCGGCGTGACACCGCACCGGTCGCCGACGCCGACCCGGTCGTCGCAGCCCGGCAGTAGCGCGGCATCCTATGCAGCACATTCGGCCGATTCGAGCTGCCGGCGCCCAACTGTGGCTGGTTCTGCTGTGCGCCGCCCTGCTCATGACCGGGTGCGGAAACGTAGCGGCTCCCGCCACCAATGATGCGGCCGCGATATCCACATCACCTGCGACGCCCGAAATAAGCCGCGACTTTACTCTGCCCACCCTGAATGGCGGCACGCTCAGCCTGAGCGATCTGCGCGGCGAGTGGGTCGTACTCAACTTCTGGGCGACGTGGTGCGCGCCTTGTGTCAAGGAGATGCCCTATTTGAGCACGGTGGCGGAAACGCGCGACGTCCACGTCGTTGGCGTCAACTTCAACGAGGACGCCGCAACGGTCCGGAAATTCGTCGCCGACCATGCAATCGACTTCCCCATTCTCCTCGACCCCGACGACATCACCCTCCTGGTCTACGGCGTGCGCGGGCTGCCGCGCACCTTTGTGATTGCCCCCGACGGCACCATTGCCCACAGTGTTATCGGCCAACTCGACCCCGACCGCTTTGATCGCTGGCTCGATGAGCACGGCGTGCCACTGCGCCAGTGATTGACCGGGCAGCGCGCCCCGATAGCTTTGCACCGTCCCCCACAAGACTCCTACACCCTTCAGCCAGGATTGGTGCTCCATTCCGCGCGTGCTACGATTGCACACAAGATTAGCTTTTCCATTTCACAAAAGGAATGTATTCAGTATGGGACAAATTGCATTGCACTGGGCCGGGCATGACAGCCAGATGTTCATCACGCGCGACAGCTTCGGCCATATGGTCGTGGCCGGTTCGTGGCCCAAGGATGGCGAGACCGACTGGGTCGAGTGGAAGGGCGTCAAGCCCTCCGACCTGCTGGTCATGGCGCTCTGCTCCTGCTCGGCCTACGACGTGGTGATGATCCTGCGCCGCCAGCGCCAGGAGCTGACCGACCTGCGCATCGTCGCCGACGCGCAGCAGGCCCCCGAACCGCCCTACCAGTTCACCGAGATCCACCTTCACTACATCGCAACCGGCCGCGATCTCGACCCGGCCAAAGTGGAGCGGGCGATCCACCTCTCCGAGGACAAGTACTGCTCGGTTGCCGCCACGATCAAGGGCGTCGCCACCATTACCAACAGCTACGAGGTTCACCAGGAGAAGTAGGGAGCGATGATCGATCCGTTGCCGGCGCCGGCCTTGTCGTCGAACTTTCCACCCACCGATCCCGCGCGCGGGCTAGGTGAGGAAGAGGCCGCGCGCCGGCGCGCCCAGGGCTTTGGCAACGACGCGCAGGTCAAGACCGGCCGCACCTACGGCCAGATCGTGCGCGACAATCTCTTTACCTTCTTCAACGTCGTGCTCTTTGGGCTGGCCGCGGTGCTGCTCGTGCTGGGCAGCCCGCGCGACGCCTTCTTCACCGGCGCCATTGCCCTGCTCAACGCCGTCATCGCCACGATCCAGGAGGTGCGCGCCAAGCGCAAGCTCGACGCCATCGCCCTGCTGACGCGGCCCACGGCGACCGTGGTGCGCGACGGTGCGGCGCAGACGATCGACCCCGCCGCGGTGGTCATCGGCGACATCATCGTCGTGGGGCCGGGTGACCAGGTCATCGCCGACGGCGCAGTGGTCGGCGACGAGACGGCCGACGTGGACGAGTCGCTGCTCACCGGCGAGGCCGACGCCGTGCCCAAGCGCGCCGGCGATCCGGTCTATTCGGGCAGCTTTGTCATTGCCGGGCGGCTGCGCTATACGGCGCAGAAGGTGGGAGTTGAGAGCGTCGCCAACAAGCTGGCGGCCGGCGCGCGCCAGTTCACGCGCGAGGTAACGCCGCTCCAGCGCGAGGTAAACCTCTTCGTGCGCATTCTGCTGCTGCTCGTCTTCTACTTTGGCGCGCTCATCGCGCTCAACTACTTCTTCACCAGCGATTCGACGCTGCTCGAAAGCGTCCAGGCCGCCTCCGTCGTCTTCGGGCTAGCGCCGTCGAGCCTCTTCCTCATGATCGTCGTCGCCTATGCCATGGGTGCGGTGCGCATCGCCGACAAGGGCGCGCTGGTGCAGCAGGCCAACGCCGTGGAGTCGCTCTGCCACGTCGACGTGCTCTGCCTGGACAAGACCGGCACGCTCACCGCCAACAAGATCCGGCTGGAGCAGGTGACGCCCCTCGGCGCGCACGCGGAGGGCGAAGTGCGCCGGCTGCTGGGCATCTACGCGCGCAGCGTCGGCGCCGGCAACGCCACCAGCGAGGCCATCGCCGCAGCGTGCGGGGGTGACGGCCTGCGCCCGTGTGCCGGCGTCCCCTTCTCCTCGGCGCGCAAATGGAGCGCGCTGCAATTCGACACTGCGCCGGCCATCGGCACCTACGTCCTGGGCGCGCCGGAGATGATCCGGGCGGCGCTGACCGGCGATGCGGCGTGGGAGACCGATGCGCAAACCATGGCCGACAGCGGCCACCGCGTCCTACTCTTCGCCGGCACGGCGGACGGCGGGCTGACCGTCGTCGACGGCGAGGAGCCTGTCCTGCCCGCCGCGCTCGAACCCATCGCCATGCTGAGCTTCACCGACGAGCTGCGCCCCGAAGCACGCGCCACGCTCGACGGCTTTCGCAAGGCCGGCGTCGCCGTCAAGATAATCTCGGGCGACAACCCGCAGACGGTGGCCGCGCTGGCGCTCCAGGCCGGGCTGGGTGAAGCCGGCGCGCCGCTGCGTCTCGTCACCGGGCCGGAACTGGCGGATCTGGGCGACACTGCCTTTGGCGCGGCCGTGGCCGAAAGCGACATCTTCGGCCGCATCACGCCGGAGCAGAAACAGCACATCGTGCGCACGCTGCGCGAGCAGGGGCGCTACGTCGGTATGACGGGCGATGGCGTCAACGACGTGCTGGCGCTCAAGCAGGCCAACCTGGGCATCGCCATGCAGAGCGGCACGCAGGCCACGCGCAACGTGGCCGACATCGTGCTCATGCATGACTCGTTCGCCGCGCTGCCCGAAGCGCTCCTGGAAGGCCAACGCATTATGCACGGCATGGAGGACACGCTGCGCCTCTACCTGACGCGCATCTTCACGCTGGCCATCCTCATCGCCACCATCGCCATGCTGGAGGCCGGCTTTCCCTACACGCCTGCGCAAAATTCGGTCATCTCCATCTTCAGCCTGACGGTGCCGGCTTTCTTCCTGGCGCTGTGGGCGCCGCCGGGCGCAGTGCCGCACAGCAGCCTGGTGCGCAAGCTCCTCAACTTTGTGCTGCCGGCCACGGTCGTCACCGGCATCTTCTCCATCGCCATCTATCTCTACTTCATCGCCGTGACGCAGGATTGGCCCTACACGCAGCTTGCCCTGACCTACGCCTCCATCGCCATGGGGCTCTTCCTCGTCATCTTCGTGCAGCCGCCCACGGAGTTTTGGGCGGGCGGCGATCGCCTGGCCGGCGACTGGCGGCCGACGCTGCTGGCAATGGGTCTCTTCGTGTTGCTCATGGCCAGCCCGTATATTCCCGCACTGCGCGACTTCTTCGGCCTCGACCCCTTGCGCGCCCCCCTCGACGCCCTGGTCATTGCCGGCGCCACCGCGGCGTGGATGGTGCTGCTGCGCTTTGTGTGGAAACGGCGCCTCATCGATCGCTACCTCGACGTGAACCTGGACGACGGGACGCGCTGATCGCCGAACCGTGCTGAGCCGGCCGCGTTGCCCATGGCACGCCGCTGCCAAGAAGCTGACCCGGTAGCTGCATTACTGCCGGGCGCCTGCCTCTGCGCGATCATGGGAATAATTCGATATTCAATCAATTGCATGAAGGAGAAAGTACATCATGAGCAGCAAAGTGCCTGCATCCCACGTCGACCTGTTGACCGGCCCCTACTTCGCCGTCCTGACAACGGTGGCGCCCAGCGGCCAGCCGGAGAATACGGTGGTCTGGTGTTCGTGGGATGGCGAGCATGTCCTGGTCAACACGGCGGACGGGCGGCGCAAGCCGGCCAATGTGCGCAACAACCCCAAGGTGGCGCTGACCGTCATCGACCCGCAGGATCCCTTCCGCTGGATCGACGTGCGCGGCGAGGTGGCCGAGATCGTACCCGACCCGGAATACGCCAATATCAACGCCCACGCCAAACTCTACGCCGGCGTCGACGAGTATTATGGCGGCGTGTCGCCCATCGAATTGAAGGGAAAAGAGGATCGTATCATCTTCAAGATCCGGCCCGATCGCGTGCTGGCCTTCCCTGGCTGATAGAGATTCGCCCGGCGCATTGACTCATTGCAGATCACGCATTTGCCGATTTGCATTCCTGCGCCGGTGTTGTATACTCATAGTTGCCCGTTTGCTGTGGCCGGCCCCAAAACCGGCCTTCGGGGGACAGCAAACGGGCATTTTTTATTGGCTGTACACTTTCCCCAAAGGACGCCCCGCAACAACAGCACAATTGCCGATTTTTGACATTCCGGTCATATCGCACATCTCCGCCTTCGCCAAAGCTGCCTGAAGACCACAACTGGCTGAAAATGTGATTCGATCCCTTTGCCATCCTCCGGTAAAATAGTGCCTCGCTGCCGGGTCCGGGGCCGATCCGATGCAGTGTCAAGCTCCCCAAGCGCGACTTCGCAGCCCCAAACCGATGACCAACCAACCAAAGAGGAGACCGAGGTGCTTACGCAGGAACAGCTTGAGTTTTATCGCGAGAATGGCTATCTGCATGTGAAGGGGTTGTTCACGAAGGAGGAAGCGGCCACCTACCGCCAGGAAGCGCACGACCTCATCGACCGGCTGCAAAAGACCAAGGACGTCGAGGCCACGTGGGGCAGCGCCGCGGAGGTGACGATGACCAAGACCTCGCTGCTGCACTGCCACGACGTGCAATTCCAGTCGGCGCTGCTGACGCGGCTGCTCGTCGACGAGCGGCTGACCGGCGTGGCGGCCGATGTCATCGGCTCGCCCAACGTGCAGCTTCATCACAATAAGCTCTTCATCAAGCCGCCGGAAAAGGGGTCGCCCTTCCCCATGCACCAGGACCAGCCCTTCTTCCCGCACGACAACGACTCCATGATTGCGGCCATCATCCACTTCGACGACGCACCGCTGGCGAAGGGCTGCGTGCGCATGGTGCCGGGCTCGCACAAGCTGGGCGCCATCCCGCACATCCAGGAGGGCGGCTGGCACCTGTCGCTGGACGAGTACCCGCTGGAATCGTCGGTGGCGTGCGAGGCGGAGGCGGGCGACGTGCTCTTCTTCTCCTACCTGACCATCCACGGCTCCGGGGTCAACGTGAGCAACGAGGCGCGCACGACGCTGCTGGTGCAGATGCGCGACCCGCTCGACCCGCCCAGCGTGCTGACGCATCTCTCGCGCGGCCAGGGCATGATGCTGCGCGGCGTCGACCCCAGCGCGGGCAAGGCCACGCCGGCGGGCAATGAGCCGTCGGGGATGATGAATGGTGGGACGATGGGCGGGAAGATGGGCGCCCGGTAGCTGGAAAACAGTGTTGACCTTGGTTGCCCTGCTCAGAAATAATACTTCTGGTCGGGGCAACTGACGTCAACGGGTCGACGCATCCAGGATTTTGAAACAGTGTTACCTTCCATGACAATGCTTGAACTTCTTCCCACTCCCACACGGGCAGGGATCGTTGCGGCCGGCCGCGGCAAAGGCGGCGGCCTGGCGCCGATCCCGCTCGTGCGCCCAACGCATGATCTCGGCGGGCGCGCGTTGTTGGCGCAGCAGCCCGGCCATGATGCGCATGGGCTCGTCAATGTGGTGGAAGAAGCGTTTGAAGCCGGCGCACAGGTAGTTGAGCCCCGGCTCGCCGTCGGGCGTGGTGAGGAAGCGGTCCTTGGGACAGCCGCCATGACAGGCGAAGCGCACGTCGCACGCCCGGCAGAAGTTCGGCAGCGTGTCGAACTTGTCCTGGCCAAACTTCACCTGCTGCGGTGATGCCACCAGCTCGATCATGGGCGACTCCAGGATGTTGCCCAGACGGTAGTCCGGCTCCACGAAGTGGTCGCAGGCGTAGAGATCGCCGTTATGCTCGATGGCCAGCGCCAGCCCGCACGTCTTGGAGTGAACGCACAGCCCCGGCGGCTCGCCGGCCCAGTTGGCCAGCGCCACGTCGAACATCTGCACGTAGACGCGGCCCACGTCGCGGCGCACCCACTCGTCGAAGACCCCGTTGAGGAAATCGCCATATTGCTCGGGACGCAGCGAGCGGTCGGTGACCAGCGCGCCCTCCTGCTTGTAGAGCGGCCGGTCGCGCCACGAGGACCACGGCGCGGTACTCACCTGGCCCGGCTCGGCCGCGACGACGGGGGTGTCGACCAGGTCGATGGCCGTCTCCGGCACGCGCTCGATGATGGGGATGAACTGGATGAAGTTGGAAGCGCACTCATCGCGCAGAAAGCGGTAGACCTCGACCGGGTGGTCGGCGTTGGCGTGGTGCAGCGTGGTCAGCGTGTTGTATTCGACGCCGTGCGCCTGCAAGACACGCAGCCCGCGCATCACCTTGTCGAAGGTGGGCTGGCCGCCCTTGTCCACGCGGTAGGCGTCGTGCATGGCCTGCGGGCCGTCGATGCTGATGCCGACGAGAAAATCGTGGCGCTTGAAAAACGCTGCCCAGGCGTCGTCGATGAGCGTGCCGTTCGTCTGGATCGAGTACATCACCTGCATGCCGGGCTTGCGGTACTTCTCCACGTAAGCAATCGATCTCTCGAAGAAGTCGATGCCCATGAGCGTCGGTTCGCCACCCTGCCAGGCGACGGCGACCTCCGGCACGCGGTGCCCCTCGATCAACTGGCGGATGTACTCCTCCAGCAGTTCGTCCGCCATGCGAAAGCGGCTGCCCGGATAGAGCATCTCCTTGGAGAGGAAGAAGCAGTAAGCACAGTCGAGATTGCACGTGGCGCCGGTCGGCTTGGCCAGCAGGTGAAACGCGGGCGGCGCGCCGGCGGGTAAAGTTGGTGTGGATGCAGCCAATGGTGGCTCCTTTCTGCGTGAATTCCGTTATGCCACAGGGTACGCATCCCGGCAAGCGTTAATCCAACTCTTAATCGATATTAATTTGCGCATTCACCGCGATGGGTGTATTGTAGATTCCATTCAAACAGTATGGTTAGCATAGATTTTCATAGATTTTTCCCATAGATTTCAGCCGCGAGATGGTCACCCGGCGTCTCGCACCACCAGTACCGGCACACGGTTGCTGGCCCTCCGCCCAGTTCCCAGTCGGACAGAAAGCAGAGAAGGACTCAACGCCATGACCGCTCCCACCGGTTACCCGCCTCCCCGTTTGATTTTCTGGGAAACGACCGCCGGCTGCAATCTGGCCTGCATCCACTGCCGGCGCATCACCGTCGCCGACCAGCTTCTCCCCCAGGACCTGACCACCGCCGAAGCCTTCGATCTCATCGACCAGGTAGCCGCCTTTGCCCGCCCCATTTTCGTGCTCTCGGGCGGCGAACCGCTCTTCCGGCCCGACATCTTCGACATCGCCCGCCATGCCAGCGACGCCGGGCTGATCGTCGCGCTGGCGACCAACGGCACGCTCATCGATGCCACGGTGGCGCGCAAGATCAAGGAGAGCGGCGTCCGGCGCGTGAGCATCAGCTTTGACGGCGCCGACGCTGAAACGCACGACATTTTCCGCGGCCGCGGGGCCTTCGACAAGTCCATCGCCGGCATGAACTACCTGCACGAGATCGGCGTGCCCTACCAGATCAACACGACCGTGGCGCGCCACAACGTGCACCAGATGGAGCAGACGCTAGCGCTGGCCAAGGATCTGGAGGCGCAGGCGCTGCATCTCTTCCTGCTCGTGCCCGTGGGCTGTGGCGTGGAGATTGCCGACGACCAGCAGATTTCGGCCACCGAATACGAAGGCGTGCTCAACTGGATGTACGACGCCGAAATGGAAGGCGGCATCGAGCTGAAGGCGACGTGCGCGCCGCACTACTTCCGCATCGCCCGCCAGCGCCAGGCCGAGGAACGGCGCCAGGGCATCTTCCGCGAACGACCGGCAAGCCATCACCGCCAGCAGCACGCCGGCGGCAACGGCCACCCCGGCGGGCACCCAGGCGGCCATCCCGGCAACGGACGCCCTGGCGGACACCCCGGCAATGAAGAGGCGCGCCAGGCCATGAACGCCATGACCAAGGGCTGCCTGGCCGGCACCGGCGTCTGTTTCGTGAGCCACCGCGGCGAGGTCTTCCCGTGCGGCTACCTGCCCGTCGAGGCCGGCAACATCCGCCGCCAGCCCTTCCGCGAGATCTGGGAGGATTCGGCGCTCTTCACCGAGCTGCGCGACTCGAGCCTGCTGGGCGGCAAATGCGGTCTGTGCGAGTTCAAGAACGTGTGCGGCGGCTGCCGGGCGCGCGCTTACGGCATGACGATGGAGTACATGGGCGAGGAGCCTTTCTGCACCTACGAACCCATGGTCATGCGCCGCGCCGGCGATGCCCCCATCAACTTGCACCTGTCCGAATCGACCAACTGACCCACACAACGCACGAAAAACTGACCATGAGCCACCCATTTGCCACCACCGAAGGACTAGACATCAGCGAGCAGGGGCGCACCGCCGATGGCGAGGTCGTCCGCCTGGATCGCCGCCTCTTCATGCAGCTTTACGCGTTCGGCGAGTGTTATCGCACCGACGACATCGTCGAGTCGCTGGCAGAGCGATCATTTGGCAGCGTGCTCTACGCCGACGCCAACGACCCGCTCGGCATCGCCCTCCTGACGTTCACCGAAGACCCCAATTTCTTTGTCAACGAGTTGCGTGACTATCTGCGCCTGCCGCCCTTTGCCGGCATTGAGCCCAAGCCCGAATACACGATGATGGGCCGCACCTACGCCCTGGGCAACGAGGCGGAGCTGGAGCGCTCGCTCATCACGCGGCCGCGCCAGAAGGTGTGCGACCCAGCCATGCCGTGGTCCATCTGGTACCCGCTGCGCCGCGCCGGCACCTTCGAGCAACTCTCGGCGCAGGAGCAGCGCACGATCCTCATGGAGCATGGCGGCATCGGCCACGCCTACGGCCGCGCCGGCTACGGCACCGACATCCGCCTGGCCTGTCACGGCCTCGACAAGAACGACAACGACTTCGTGGTCGGGCTGCTCGGGCCGGAACTCTACCCGCTCTCGTCGATCGTGCAGCGCATGCGCAAGACCAAACAGACATCCCTGCATCTGGAACGCCTCGGCCCCTTCTTTGTCGGCAAGGCGATCTGGCAAAGCGAAGGAGTTACCGCATGAAGACCGCCGTCCTCCTGCTCGCCTATGGCGGGCCTGACTCGCTGGACGACATCCCGGCCTACCTGCTCGACATTCGCGGCGGGCGCGCCACGCCCCAGGAGTTGATCGACGAGATCTCGCACCGCTACGCCGAGATCGGCGGCTATTCGCCCCTGCTGCGCATCACGCGCAGCGCGGCGGCGCAGCTTGCGGAACGCACCGGTCTGCCCGTCTACGTGGGGATGCGCCACTGGGCGCCGTGGATCAAGGAGACCGTGGCGCAAATGGCCGCCGACGGCATCGAGCGCGCGGTCGTCATCTGCATGGCGCCGCACTACAGCACCCTCAGCATCGGCGCCTACCGCAAGCGGCTCGACGAGGCGCTGGCCCAGGTTGACCGCCCCTTTGAGGTGATCTTTGTCGAGAGCTGGCACACGCAGCCCGACTACCTGGCGGCCGTCGCCACCAACGTCCAAGCCACGCTGGAGCGCTACGACGCCGCCGAACGCGCCGAGGTGCTGACCGTCTTCACAGCGCACAGCCTGCCCGAATTCATCATCGAGCGCGGCGAGCCGTACGACCGCCAGTTGCGCGAGACCGCGCAATTGCTGGCCGACCGCCTGGCGCTGCCCGAGGGCCGCTGGATGTTCTCCTACCAGAGCGCGGCCAAGACGGGGGTGCCGTGGCTCGGCCCGCAGATCGAAGACCTGCTCGTCGACCTGGCCGAGCGCGGTGAGACGAAGCTCGTCGTGGCGCCGATCGGCTTTATCGCCGACCACGTCGAGGTGCTCTACGACATCGACATCGGCGTACAGCAGATTGCGGCGGAACACGGCGTGCGCGTCGAGCGGCCGCCCATGCTCAACGACAGCGCGGCCATGGTGACCATCCTGGCCAACCTGACCGCATCCGCCCTGGAGTCCACACCGGAGCCGACGGCCTGAGATCATGCCTGCCATCATTCTTGCCGGACTCAACCATCGCACCGCCCAGATCGACGTGCGCGAGCGGCTCTCCTTTGACACGTGTAGCTTGCCCATGGTCGTCGACGACCTGCACCGTGCCTGCGCCCGCAGCGGCGACTTGCAGGAGGTCGTCATCCTCTCGACGTGTAACCGGCTCGAAGTCTACGCCACGAGCGACGACCCCGAGGCCGGCTGGGCGGCGATTCGCCGGCTGCTGGCGCAACAGGGCAATCTCACCACCGCCGAACTCGACCGCCTGCTCTACTTGCGCCGCGACCGGGACGCGGTCCGACACTTGATGTGCGTAGCTGCCGGGCTGGACTCGCTCATCCTGGGCGAGCCGCAGATCCTGGGCCAGGTGGCGGCCGCGCATGCGTCGGCGCAGGTCAACGGCGGCAGCGGGCCGATCCTGTCACACCTCTTCAACCAGGCGCTGCACTGCGGCAAGCGGGCGCGCACCGAAACACTCATCGGCAGCTACACGACGTCCATCAGCCACGCCGCGGTGCGTCTGGCCGAACACCATCTGGGCGAACTAAGCGAGCGGAAGGCGCTGGTCATCGGCGCCGGCGAGATGGCCGAACTGGCGGCCACCGCCTTGCAGCAGCACGGGGTCGGCACCATTTTCTGCGTCAACCGCACCCAGGCCCGCGCCGAAAGGCTGGCCATGACCGTGGGCGGCCGCGCGCTGGACTGGACGCGCCTGGCCGAAGCCCTCACCGCCGCCGACATCGTCATCAGCGCCACCAGCGCGCCGCACATCGTGTTGACCGCGACCGACATTGCCGGCGCGCTGGCCGGCCGCCGCGGGCAGGCGCAATTGCTCTTCGACATCGCTCTGCCGCGCGACATCGACGTGGCGGTGGCGAATCTGTCCGGCGCCACCCTCTTCGACATCGACGACCTGCGCGACACCATCGACGCCAACCGGGCGCGCCGCGAGGAGGCCGTGCCGCAGGTCGAGGCCATCGTCGCCGAGGAAACGAACGCGCTGCTGGAATGGCTGCGCGGCCGTGAGGTGCTGCCTGCCCTCGTCGAACTGCGCCGCCAAGCGGAGAGCGTCGCCAGCCTCGAACTGGAACGCACGCTGCGCCGCCTCACCAACCTGGAGCGCAGCCCCACGCCCGTCGATGCCGGCCGCCTCGAGCGCGAGGTCTCGGTCATGGCACAGCGTATCGTCGCCAAGCTGCTCCACGAGCCGACCGTCCGCCTCAAGGCGCAGGCCGTCAACGGCAACGGCGCGGCCTACGCACTGATGCTGGCGGAACTCTTCGACCTGAACGACGGTAACGGCGCCGGCGCACACCATCGGAACGGAGCCATCCCCAATGATTGACAATCCAAGCGTGCAGCACGCCGACAACGCGGTAGAACCGCTGCGCACCGTGCGCCTCGGCACGCGCGGTTCGGCGCTGGCGCGCTGGCAGACGGACCACATCGCCGGGCTGTTGCAGGCGGCCT
>JACKBA010000048.1 GCA_020634815.1 Caldilineaceae bacterium
CGGCGGCGGGAGACGCGGCGGCGTCCATCATCTGGCGCCACGAGTCGATCCACAGGTTCTGGGCTTCCAGCCACGGATTACCCGGCGCGCCGCTTGCGTGGTTTGCATTCATGAGAATCTCCACACGGGAAAAAGAAGAGGCAGACGGCACACGCGCCACCTGCCCCTGCGGGAGAGAATTATCTGGCCTGGCCGAACATCTTGCCCCAGTTCTTCAGCCATTCCTGCTGGGTCTGGAGCATGTTCTGCGTCATTTCCTGCCACTGCTTCATCATCGTCTCGGCCGCGGCATTCATGCTCGCCGTATCCATGGTCGGCTCCATCTTGCCGACCATCTGGAACCAGTTGTCCCACATCTGCTGTTGGGCCGTCGTCCAGTTCTTGGTGATCGCACCCATCTGCTCGGCCCAGGCGGCCATGGGTTCCGGCATACCGGCCGACTGCAAGTTCTCCATCCACGTGGCCATTACGTCGGCCTGCGTCTCCAGCGACTTGTCGACCATCTGCTGCCAGTTGGTGAGCGTCTGGCGCCACATGGTCTCGACCTGGCCACCCGTCATCTGCTCGGCAGCGCCGCTGAATGACGACCACATCTGCTTCTGCGCATCGACCATCTGCTTCTGGACATCAGTCCAGCCCTTTGTCATATTCTGAGTCATTTCTTCCATCTGCTTTGTCCAGTCCATCATGGAGCACCATCCTTTTGGTAACTAAATCGCCGTGCGTTTGGACTGCATCGAGTGTAACCGGGCAGAGTTACAACTGGATAACAAATCGGTCAACTCACGACGCGTGCCTGCGTGCGGTAGAGTTCGGCCATGCGCTGGTAGTGCGCCGGCCCTTCGCCCAGGCGGTCGGTCTGCGCCGCGCTGAGCGATCCGCGCACCGCACCCGGCACGCCGGTGACGAGCACCGCTTCCGGCAGGCGGCTGTTCTCGCGCACAACGGTGCCCGCCGCCACCAGCGTCTGCTTGCCGACGCTGGCCCCGCTCAGCACGACCGCGCCCATGCCGATGAGCGCGCCGTCGCCGATGGTGCAGCCCTCCAGCACCGCGCCGTGGCCGAGCAGCACGTCGTCGCCGATGATGGTATCCTCGTGCTCGTTGACGTGGATGACGACGTTGTCCTGCACGCTCGTGCGCTCGCCGATGACGATGGCGCCCGTGTCCCCGCGCAGCACCGCGCCAAACCAGATGTTGGCGCCGGCCTTGACGGTGACGTTGCCGATCACGACGGCCGTCGGCGCGATGTACGCGTCTTCGGCGATAGTGGGGCGCACCCCGTTGAGTTCGATGATCATGGTTGACTCCCGTTGATTTGCTGCGCTTGCGCGCCGCCGTCCCATCGTGGCTGTGCGGTCTTTGTGCCATCCGCCGGCGCAAAATACAATGCACCGTATCGGCGGCGCGCCCTCCAGTCTATCACAGCCCGGCAGCCGCCGAACACATGCGATTGAGGATCGCACAGCCGCCCGTTCGGGCACGGAGAGGCGGCCCGCACAATCCATTCACCTTGCAGGGGTTACCGATGATGTCACCGTACAGCAGTGCCTACGCCCGTTCGCTCGACAGCCAGGATGCGCTGGCCCATTTCCGCAGCCGCTTTGCCTTCGACGAGCCCGACCTCGTCTATCTCGACGGCAATTCGCTGGGGCGCCTGCCGCTGGCCAGCCAGGCGCTGGCCGGCGAGATCGTAGCGGGCCAGTGGGGACGGCGGCTCATCCGCAGTTGGAACGAAGGCTGGTTCGACCTCCCCGCGCGCATCGGCGACAAGCTGGCGTACCTCCTGGGTGCGGAAGACGGTGAGGTCATCGTGGCCGATTCGACTTCCGTGAATCTCTTCAAGCTGGCCGTGGCTGCCCTGCGCCACCAGCCCGGCCGTACGCGCATCCTCACCGACGACCTCAACTTCCCGTCGGACGTCTACATTTTGCAGGGCGCGGTCGCAACGCTGGGCAGCGGCCACGTGCTCGAGATCGTCCCGTCGCCCGACGGCATCCACGGCCCGGTCGACGCGCTGCTGGCACGCCTCGACGAGCGCGTGGCGCTGGTGGTGTTGTCGCACACGGTCTTCAAGAGCGGCTACGTCTACGACATGGCAGCCGTCACCGCGGCGGCGCACGCCGTGGGCGCGCTGGTGCTGTGGGATCTGAGCCACTCGGCCGGCAGTGTGCCCGTAGACCTGGATGGCGCCGGCGCGGACCTGGCCATCGGCTGCACCTACAAGTATCTCAACGGCGGGCCGGGCGCGCCGGCCTTTCTCTTCGTGCGCCGTGCGTTGCAGGAGGCGCTGGCCAACCCGCTCAGCGGCTGGATGGGTCAGCACGCGCCCTTCGACTTTGCGCTGGCGTACGCCCCTGAGCCGGGTATCCGCCATTTCCTGACCGGCACGCCGCCCGTGCTGTCGCTGGCGCTCATCGAGCCGGGCGTCGACCTGCTGCTGGAGGCCGGCATGGATGCGTTGCGCGCCAAGTCGGTCCAACAGACCGAGTACATGATCGCGCTGTGGGAAGAGATCTTGCAGCCGCGCGGCTACACGCTCAAGTCACCGCTCGACGCCACGCGCCGCGGGTCGCACGTGTCGCTGGGCCACGCCGAGGGCTGGCGCATCAATCAGGCGCTGATCCGCGAATTAAACGTATTGCCCGATTTTCGCGCGCCTGATAACATTCGCCTTGGCATTGCGCCGCTCTACACGACATTCGAGGAATTGCACGAAGCCGTCGAGCGCCTGCGCCGTGTTGTCGACGACCGGATCTTCGCCCGCTACTCGAGCCACCGTCCCGTCGTCACGTAGCGTGGCCGGAAATCGGCATAATCTGCATCGCACACAGTCTGCACAAATCGATCCGCGTGCATCCGCCCAATCCGCGTCATCCGCGTTTCATCACCGGCGGCACGCCCACAGTCCCTGGGAGGGAGAGCATGGTTTCCGCAGTAGTTCTACTCAAATGCAAGCGCAACACGATCAACTCGGTGGCCGAAACCCTGGCCGGTGTCGAGGGTATCTCCGAGGTTTTCTCGGTCGCCGGCCAATATGATCTCGTCGCCATCCTGCGCGTGCGCGACAACAACACGCTGGCCGACCTGGTGACCAGCGAGATGCTGCAAGTCGACGGCATCGTCGATTCCGAGACACTCATTGCGTTCAAGGTCTTCTCGCGTCACGACCTGGAGAGCATGTTCGAGATCGGCTTCGAGACGGACTGAACGCCTCGACGCTGCGATGAAGCGCTAGGCGCGCCGGAAGGCGTCGGGTGAAACGCCCACCTCGCGGCGAAAGATACGGCTGAAGTAGCGGCTGTCGGTGAAGCCCACTTCCTGCGCGATGAAGGTGACGCTCTTGTCGGTTTGCGTCAGCAGGCTCTTGGCCTGGTTCACCCGGTAGCGGTTGAGATAGGCAATCGGGGTGACGCCCAGCTCCTGGCGGAAGCAATAGGTGAGATAGTCCTCGTCCAGCCCGACGTGCCGCGCGATGTCGGCGCGCGTCAACGGCTCGGCGTAATGCTCGTGCAGGTACGCCATGGCCAGCCGCACCAGGCGCTGCGCATCGCTGCTGAGCTTGCGCTGGCGCTCCAGGGCGGCGTCCAGGTGCGCCAGCGTCTCCTCCAGGCTGTACAGCCCCTTGCCCAGCACCGACACCACCCCGCGGTTGAGCCGCTCCATCTCCGCCGCCGTCAGCGTTCGGCCGGTCACCACCACCACCGGAATGTCGCGCGTCGCCGGTTCGCCGTGCATCGCGGCAAGCACGCCAAAGCCGTCCATCTCCGGCATCATCAGATCGAGCAGCACCAGGTCCACCGGCACGCGCTGGAGGATCGCCAATGCTTCGCGTCCGTTGCGCGCCCGAATGACGCGGTTCGACCGCGAATGCGCCTCGACGATGCGGGCGTGCATCTCCAACGTCTCCGCATCGTCGTCGACGACCAGGATGACACGGCCCGGCCTCTCGCTGTCGGCGGCCAGCCAGCGCTGATCGAGCGCGCGCGTCAGGTCGGCGACTTCGATCGGCTTGGTCAGGTAGTCGAGTTCCAGCACGGCGCTGCCCTGGGGCGCCGCCGTGTAGAAGAGCACCGGCAGATCCTGGGTCGCCGGATTCTCTTTGATCTTCGTCAGCGCGCGCCAGCCCGCATCCTCTGCATCACCGATATTGAGGATGACTGCGCTGAAGCGGCCGGCGGCCAGTTGCGACAGCCAATCTTCCGGCACGTCCGGACGCGCGGCCTGCACCTCAAAGCCGCGGCGGTTCAGGTGCGCGGCCAGCCGTTCCGGCGCGCGGCGCTCGACGCCCAACACCAACACCACCCGTTCGGGCGCAGGCGGATTCACGGGCGGCGGGGCAGCCTTCACCGGCGCCGCAACGGTGGGCAGCGTGAAGTGCACCGTCGTGCCCTCGCCCTCGATGCCGCTTGAATACAGCCCGATCGTGCCGCCGTGCAACTCGACCAGGCGGCGGACAATCGCCAGTCCCAGGCCGAGCCCGCCGTATCCCCGGGTGATGCTGCGCTCCGTACGGCGGAACTCATCGAAGATCGCCCGTTGCTCGTCAGGCGGAATGCCGATGCCGGTATCTTCCACGGCGACCGTCACCGTGCCGGCTGAGCTTTCCACGCGCAGGGTCACCGCACCGCGTGCCGTGAACTTCACGGCGTTGCTGACCAGGTTCAGCCCGATCTGGCGCAGCCGCGTCCGGTCGCCGCGTACCCAGGCGCCGGCCGCAGGAAATTCGGCCCGCCACTCCAGCCCCTTTTCGGCGGCAAGCCGGCGCCCCGTCTCCTCGACCATACGCAGCACCTGGCTGAGATCCACGGTCTCCTCGACGAGGCGCAACTCGCCGGCATCGCTGCTCGCCAGGTCGAGGACGTCGCCGATCAGCCCGGTCAGGTGCTGTGCGCTGCCGTAGATCCGCGCGATGTCGCGCTGCATCTGGTCGGGCAGGGGCGTGTCGCGCTCGTCGCTCTCCTGGAGCAGGATCCCGCTCGTCCCCACGATCAGGTTCAGCGGCGTACGCAGCTCATGGCTGACCGTAGAGAGAAAGCGGCTCTTCATCTGGTTGGCCTCTTCGGCCAGACGCCGCCCTTCGGTCGCCTCGCGGTAGAGTTGCGCCGAGTTGAGCGCCGCGGCCATCTGCTGCACGATCGCGCCGTAGAGCATCAAGTGCGCGCTGTCAAAGGCCACGTAGCCGTGCTGGCCGCGCGGGCCGACCAGCGGCAGCAGCGCCAGGCTGAACGGTTCGTCGGGCGAGAAGAGGGCCGGTGGCGGGAAGTCCTTGGTCGCAAAACGCCGGCTCGTCGACGCGGGTGCGGTGAGCGAGCGCAGCGTACTCTGCGCGGGCACGGGCAGCGCACTGTCGCCGGGCGGGTCGAATTCGGCGATCCACGCATCGTGAATCGCCATGGCGGGCAGGTGCTCGGCCAGCATCCGGAAAACCTGCTCCTCATTGCGTGCGGTCAAGAGATTGGCCGTCAGCAGGCCGATGCGATCCATGGTCCAACGCTCGCCGACGACGAAGTGGCGGTGTTGGCGCCGCATGGCCTCGCCGATCCGCACGCGGGCGCCATCGAGCAGCGCAGCCGCCCGCCGCTCCTGCGTCGCCGTCGGCGCGTCCGGCAGCCACGACGCCGGCGCATCCGCCAGGGTCGCAATCGCCGCCTGCCAGATCTGCGCGTCGTCGCCGGCTCCTTCCGTCCGCTCCAGCAGCGTGTCGAGCGCCGCATCCCAGGGCGTCTCGTCGTCATGCGTCAGGGCTGATGCCAGAGCCGCCTGTAGCAGCCGGCAGAATTCGAGCACATCCTGTGCGTTGAGCGCATGTGCCTCGGTCAGAACGGCCGTGCTCATCGCCCGGGCAATAGATTCCGCGCCGGTCTCGCGGTCGCCCGGTGCGGCATGAACGGGCTGTGTAGCGTTCGCCGGCAGCAATCGGCCCCCGCCGGCGCAGCCGCACGACGCGCGGGGAATGAGCCGCGTGCCGACCTTCACCGCTTGCGGCAGCTCCGCCTCGCCGTCGATCTGGCGCAACAAGAAGTCGACCGCCTGTGCGCCCATCTGGAAGAGCGGCAGATGCACGCTGCTCAGCGGCGGCGATTGCACCGCGCTCTCCGGCCGGTCGTCGAAGCCAATGAGCGCGACATCGCCAGGAATGGCGCGACCGGCCGCGCGCAACGCCTGCATCGCGCCCAGGGCCGACTCGTCGTTGCTGGCAATCACAGCCGTGAAGGGCGCCTGCGCGGCCATGATCTGCTGCATGGCTGCCTGTCCGCCGGCAAAGGTGTGATGGCCATAGGCGATGTGCCGCCTCTCTATCGGCAGGTCGAACGCGCGTAACGCGGCCGTGAAGGCGTCCAGTCGCGCGCCGGTGTCGCCGGCCATGTCATTCGGACTGCCCGCCACAAAGGCGATCGCACGATGGCCGTGCTCGACCAGGTGGCGCACCGCGGCGTGGATGCCGCCGGCATTGTCGGCCACGATGGCCGGGCCGTTCTCGCCGGAGCCGACAAAGACCACGGGATGGCCTGCGGCGCGCACCTCCTCCATGTAGCGCGAGCGTTCGGCTGAATGGAGCGGATTGACGACGATCAGCCCGTCGGTGTTCCACGGGCCGATGGGCACGAAGTCGGCCTCTGGCGACGGCGCGGGCCAAGCCGGCCGCATGGGATCGCTGGCCGCGGCCGACGTCCCCATGCCGCAGCCCAGCATCAAGTTGCAGCCGTGGTGCGCTGCGGCCTGGCGAATGCCGCGGTAGAGGGGGTCGAGATAGCTGAGCGGCGTTGCCGTCCAGTAGAATTGCCAGCCCGCCAGAACGCCGATCGTCGGGCGGCTGCCGCGGGCATGGCGTGCCATGTGCTGTGCCGTATCAGGCTCCCCAATGTTGCGTGCGGATTTCATCGTTGGCTACGTTCGCAGTATACCAGAAGTGGAGATCCCACTGGCGGATGATACCTTGCAAATGTCTTGCGGTTTTCGTGCGGGCACGAAAGTCAGGCGAGCGCGATTCCAGCCGTAGTGACGACTTCAGTCGTTGCCGGTAGGCCAGGGCGCGTCCCCGGCATCACAGGGCTTGCACTTCCCGTGGGCGGGCGCACCTGTGATACGATGGCACCGGAAATTTCGTGGCAGCGCGCCGCCGGCGCGTCTCGCCCAAGCAACTCGCATCCGCACATCAAACCAGGACGCCTGCTACCATGACCCACCAGCCAGATCTTGCCGCCGCCATCGATTTCGGCATCAGCAACACCGACGTCGTCGTCCGGCGCGGGGGCGACCTCATCACGTGGAGCCAGCCCTACGCGCGCGACCCCGACCCGGCCAGCGTACGTGAACTGCTGGCGACGCATGCTGTCGATCTCGACGACCTGGCGCGGCTGGCAGTCACGGGCGGCCGCCACCGCGTGCTGCCGGACGCCATCGGCGATACGCAGGTCGTCAAGATCAACGAGGTGCAGGCAATCGGCCGCGGCGGGCAGGCACTGCTTGGCCTGGAGGGCGCCGCACGCGATACGTCGCTGATGGTGGCGAGTTGCGGCTCCGGCACGGCGCTGATCAAGGCGCAGGGCGATAGCTATGCCCACGTGTCGGGCAGCGCAGTCGGCGGCGGCACCATGCTCGGCCTGGCCCGGTTGATCCTGGGCACGATGGACCCGCTCGAAATCGAAGCATTGGCGGCGCAGGGCGACCGCAACGGCGCCGACCTGAGCCTGGCCGATGTGATTACCGGCCCCATCGGCTCGCTGCCGGCCGACGCCACCGCCGTCAACTTCGGGCGGCTGGGCCGGCGCAGCTTCCACGGCGAGGTCAGCCGCGAGGATCTGGCCGCTGCGCTCGTCAACCTAATCGCCCAGACCATCGCACTGATCACCATCAACGCGGCACGAGCGCAGGGCTGCGAGCAGGTCGTGCTCACCGGCCACATGGTGGACATGTCCACCTTTCGGGAGGTCGTCGGGCTGGTCGGCCAGTACTATGCGGCCGAACTCAAAGTCGTCGACCGTCCCGGCTACGCTACAGCCATCGGTGCGCTGCTGCTGGCGGACGGCTAGCCGATCGGCACAGATCGACCGACGGCATGTAGTATCGTTTTCGTCCCGGCGACAACACTGCCTGTCGCCCCAGCGAAGGAGCTTTATCCCATGAATTATCGCCTGCTCGGGCACACCGGCGTCACCGTCTCCAGCCTCTGCTTCGGCACCATGTCCTTTGGCGGCGACGCCGACGAGACGACGTCGGCAGCCATGTACAGCCGCTGCCGCGACGCCGGCATCAACTTCTTCGACTGCGCCAATGTCTACGGACGCGGGCGCGCCGAGGAGTTGCTGGGCAAGTTCATGGCCGGCCACCGCGACGAACTGGTCATCACGAGCAAGGTCGGCTTTCGCATGCGTGACGGCCTCAATGGCGAAGGGTTGAACCGCCGCCACATCCTGCGCGAGGTCGAGGAAAGCCTGCGCCGGCTGGGCACCGACCGCATCGACGTCTACTTCTGCCACCGCTTTGATGCCGGCACGCCCATGGAGGAGACGCTGGCTGCGCTCGACACGCTAGTACAACAGGGCAAGATCCTCTACCCGGCGGTGAGTAACTGGGCGGCGTGGCAGATTGCCAAGTCGCTGGGGCTGTCGACGCTCAACGGCTGGGCACACTTCGCCGTCATGCAGCCGATGTACAACCTCACCAAGCGCCAGGCTGAAGTGGAGTTGCTACCGTTGGCGCAAGAGGAGCAGATCGGCGTGATCCCATACAGCCCGCTGGGCGGCGGCTTGCTGACCGGCAAGTACGGCACCAGCCAACGCCCGGCCGCGGGGCGCCTGGTGGAGAACGCCATGTACCAGAAACGCTACGGCGCCGATCTTCACTACGCGGTGGCCGAGCGCTTCACCGACTACGCCAATGCACGCGGCATCCACCCGGCGACGCTGGCCGTGGCGTGGGTGATGAGCCACCCGGCCGTGACCGCGCCCATCATCGGCGCGCGCAACCTGGAGCAGTTGGATGCGTCGCTCGCCGCCGCCGATGTCGAGATGACGCCGGCCTGGCGTGCGGAGATTTCAGCGCTCTCGGTGGAGCCACCGCCGGCGACAGATCGGTCCGAAGAGCGATGAACAAACAGCCGAACAGCTACTTCTGCTTTATCTGCGGCGTCAAGAATGGCGCCGGCGTGCATGTCCGATTCTATGAAGCACAGACCGATGGCGACGGCTACGAGATCGTCGCCCGCTTCACCGGCCAGGAGCAGCACCAGGGCTACCCCGGCCGCATGCACGGCGGCGTGATCACCGGCATCCTCGACGAGACCATTGGCCGTGCCGTCAACATCGGCGAGGGCGAGGATCCGCAAACGTGGGGCGTCACGGCCGAGCTGAACGTGCGCTTTCACAAGCCCGTCCCGCTCGGTGTCGAACTGGAGGCGCGCGGGCGCATCGCGCGCGACAGCCACCGCATCTTCGAGGGAACCGGCGAACTCTACCTGCCCGACGGTAGCGTGGCGGTTACCGCACGTGGTAAATACGTGCGGCTGAAGCTCGACTCCATCGCCGGCATGGATCCGGTGGAGCTTGGCTGGCGCGTGTACGAGGACTAGATGGAGCAGCGCGAACGCTTCTACGCGCAGATGCGGTTGATCCGGCGCACGGAGCAGACCTTCTTCGACCTCTACGAGCGCGGGCTCATGGCCGGCACGGTGCACACGTCCATCGGGCAGGAGGCGTGTGCGGCCGGCGTGGTCAACGCATTGGATCGTGCGCGCGATGTCATCTTCTCCAGCCATCGCGCACACGGCCACTTTCTCGCCTACAGCGACGAGGTCGATGGGCTGGTGGCCGAGTTGCTCGGGCGCGCCGGCGGCATCGTCGGTGGCGTGGGCGGTACGCAGCATCTACATATCCGAAACCTGTATACCAACGGCGTGCAGGGTGGCATCGTCCCCAACGCGGCCGGCGCGGCGCTGGCCGAGAAACTCAAGCAGAGCGGCGCCATCGTGGTTGTCTTCCTGGGCGACGGCACCATGGGGCAGGGCGTCGTCTACGAGAGCATGAACCTGGCCTCGCTCTGGTCGCTGCCGCTGCTCTTCGTGCTGGAGGACAACCAGTACGCGCAAAGCACCCACCGCTCGCAGGAACACGCCGGCAATCTGGCCGGCCGGGCCGCTGCGTTCGGCATCGAGGGCGCGGAACTGGAGGCCGACGACGTGTTCGCCGTATACGAAGCAGCCAGTCGCGCCGTCGACTTCGTACGCGCCAACAGCCGGCCCTACTTCTTGACCTTGCACACCTATCGCCTTGCCCCGCACAGCAAGGGCGACGACACGCGTTCGCCCGAAGAGTTGGAGCGCCAATGGGCGCGCGACCCGCTGACGCTGCTGGCGGCAACGCTGGATGCACAACGGCGCGACGAGATCAACGCCGCCATCGAGACGCGCATCCAGGCCGCCGTCGAAAAGGCGCTGGCGGATGAACCGCAGGCGGTTGACGAGTTTCGGGCGGCAGGGATGAAGAGATTGGGAGATTGGAGATTGGAGATTGGAGAATCGCAATCGCCCAATCTCGTACTCTCCAATCTCCAATCTCCCGTCTCCAATCTCCAATCTCCAATCTCCTACCTCGAAAGCCTGCGCACTACGCTCCACGCCATCCTCGACCACGATCCCGCGGCCGTCGTGCTCGGCGAGGACATCCTCGATCCCTACGGCGGTGCGTTCAAGGTGATGCAGGGTCTGTCGACGCGCTTCCCCGATCGCGTCCTCACCACGCCGATCTGCGAGGCGTCCATCGTGGGCATGAGCGTCGGTATGGCCCTGCGCGGCCTGCATCCCATCGCCGAGATCATGTTCGGCGACTTCGTGACGCTGGCCGCCGACCAAATCGTCAACCACGCGGCCAAGTACCCGGCCATGTACAACGGCCAGGTGAGCATGCCGCTGGTGATCCGCACGCCCATGGGTGGCGGACGCGGCTACGGCCCCACGCACAGCCAGTCGCTCGAACGGCTCTTTTTCGGCATCCCGCATCTCAAGCTGGTGGCCGCGTCGCACGCCCACGATGCCGGCGCGCTCTTGCAGCAGGCCGTGGCCGACCCGGAGCCGGTCATCTTCGTGGAGAACAAGCTGCTCTACCCGCTGCGGCTGGAGCGCGGCAATGCGACGATCACGCGGGAGGAGGCGCCCGACAGCCACGGCTACCCGGTCGTGACGCTGCGTAACTATGGCGCCGGCGAGTCACCTGACGTGACGGTGATCGCCTACGGCGGTATGAGCCGGCTGCTGGTCCCGCTGCTGGAACGCCTGGCGGACGAGGAGATCCGGCTGCTGGCGTGCCTGCCCGCATGCATCAGCCCGCTGGACGCGGCCCCGCTCGTCGCGGCGGCGCGGCAGAGCGGGCGCGTGCTTGTGGTGGAGGAGAGCCCGGTCGCCTTTGGCTGGGGCGCCGAGGTCGCTGCCCAGATCAGCGCGCTGGCCGGCGATCGCCTGCTGGCGCCGGTTGCGCGTCTCGGCGCCGCGCCGACGGTGATTCCCGCGGCCAAGGCGCTGGAAGATGCGGTGCTGCCGTCGACGGCTTCCATCGAAGCGGCGATTTTCGAGTTGCTAACCAAGAGTTCTCTATGACTGAGTTCACACCCATTTACCTTCCCCAGTCGGGGCCGAACGATGTGACGGCAATCCTCGTCGAGTGGGCAAAGGCGGCGGGCGACCGCGTCAACGCCGGCGAGACCGTGGCGGCGGCGGAGACGACAAAGAGCGTCTTCGACATCGAGGCGCCGCAGGCCGGCCATCTCTACCCGTTGGTCGCGGCGGGCGAGGAAGTGGCGGTCGGCGGCGTGATCGCGGCGCTCAGCCCGGCCGCGGCGTCCATCGAGGCGGCACAGGCATGGCTGGCCGCGCAGCAGGCCGCGCCCACGCACGCACAGCCCGACTCGGCCGCCGGCGCAAAGGCGGCGACCAAGAAGGCCGAACTGCTCGCCCAGCGCCACGGCATCGATCTGGCGCAAGTCCCGGCCGGCGGCGAACGCATCACCGAGGCGGACGTCCTTGCGTTTGTGGCGGGAGGGGCGAGGGGCGAGGGGCGAGGGGCGGCACAGCCCCCAAGACCGCAGCACCCCACCACCTCACAAGACCCCCGCGATCTTGTCGACGACCGCTACCCCGTCAACCGCATCCAGCGGCTGCTCATCATCGGCGGCGGCAACGGTGCGGTGCAGATCATCGATGCGCTGAGCCGGATTCCGCAGCAGACCGCCGTGGCGATCATGGACGACAACGCGGCGCTTCACGACAAGACTGTGGCCGGCGTGCCGGTGATCGGAGCGATCGATGGGGCGCGCGCGGCGGGCATGCTGGCGGCGGGCGACATCCACGCCGCCGTGATCTCGGTGAGCACGAGCATCCCCTTCCGCGCGCGCATTTTTGCCGAGTGGAAGGCGGCGGGCATCCCCTTCGCCAACGTCGTCCATCCCAGCGCGGTCGTGGGCATGAACGTGGCCATGGGCGAGGGCAACGTGGTGATGGCCTTCTGCCACTTCGGCGCGTGTGCGACGGTGGGCGACAACAACTTCCTCAGCGCCTATTGCAGCATCGAGCACCACTGCGTGCTGGGCAGCCATTGCAGCTTCGGGCCGGGCGTGGTGACATCCAGCCGCGTGCACATCGGCGAGCGCGTGCGCTTTGGCACGGGCATCTTCATCGAGCCCGGGGTCACGATAGGGGCGGAGTCGGTGATCGCCTCGGGGCTAGCGATTTGGCAGAACATTCCGGCACGGTCGCTGCTCAAGGCCCGGTTGGGCTATACGATCCGCAGCCGGTAGCAGAAGCCGTGACAAAAAGGAGCGGGGTCGCAATCTCTCATTGTGACCCCGCTTTCCTGCTGATTGATCGAGTCCCGGACCCTGTATCCGGCACCAGCGAATTAGCGTCCGATAAACGGCAGATAGCGTTTGCTTGGCGCGTGCTGGCCGACAATCGGGAAGTAGAGTCGGAAATCGTCGAACTGGATCATCGCCAACCCGCCATTTTCCGATGCCGTGTAGAGGTAGCCGTCGCGACCCATGGAAACGCGCAGGGTGTTGCCGGGGACTTCGACCGTGGTCACCGGGAATAGTTGGCCGTCGGGCTGGATTGCCAGCATCTGGACACCCGATCCGCTGACGGCCACATAGAGAAAGTCGCCATAGACTTCCACACTCTGTGCAAGGTCCGCGGTCTCGTAATACTCAGTGCCGACAAATACCGGCGCATTCGGGTCGGTCACATCGATGACGCGGAGACCGTCCTCACCGCAAGCCACGAACGCGTGGTGCCCGTGCACGGCGACTGCCAACATCCCCTTGAGTGCGAGCGTGCCCAGCGCAATCGGGCCGTTCGGATCGGTCAGGTCGTAGACGCGAAACGTGCCATTGGCGTCGATCACATAGGCGTAGGTCCCGGCAACGTCTACACTCTGAAAGTTGCTGTTGAACTGCGGCGGACCGGCAGCGCCTGTCAGTTGCAGATCGCCGTCGATGTTGACCACGACGAGCCCATTCGCGCCGTCAGCGACCACGGCATTTGGCCACGCAATCGCCAGGTCGACGGCAGTGCCGCCCGTTGTAAAGGTCTCCTGGTCAGCGGGGTCGGCATTTGGACGCAGCGCATAGCGCAGCAGGCCCGCTGTTCCAGCGGCGGCCAACAGCCACGAGTCGTGGGTGACCATTGCGTTGATTGCAACCGGCGGCGTAACGCCGGAACCGGCAAAGCGCAGGCTGGACGGGCTGCTGCCGTCGGCACGCCAGAGTTTGGTTGTGTTGCCGAAGCCGAATGCCTGAAGCATGTCTCCTGCCACCGCCCTGACGATCGAGAGCGACGGCGCTACATAGCTCGGCGCGATCAACTCCAGCACGCCGGGCGCCGTATGCGGCGAGCGAACAATACTCAACCCGGCATCGAAATCGGCCACATACAGAGAGACATCGCCATCATCCGCAAATGACGCTGCGGCCACGTTCATTGCCGCGCCTGGTGTGGCAAAGGGTGTCGTCGTCAACGCAACCGGTGCCGTCGGCGTGCTCAGGTCGAGCACATCGATCCCGGCCGGATTCGTGACGTACGCAATGCGCGCCTGCGGCCCCAACGTCAACTCGATGGACGGGTTGGCGAGTGGGAAGTCGCCGTTGCGGACGTTGAGCGTAGCTGGGTCGAGCACATAGAAATTGGTCTGGCCAGCAGCAAAGACATTGGGGAGAGCTATCTCGAGCGCATTGACCTCGATCTGCCCGGCAAGTGCATCCGGGACACCGAGCACAGGCGAATCCGTCACATCAAAGCGCATGACGCCACCACGCGGCGCCGGGTCGACAGCATAGTTGTTTGCGGCCGCATAGAGGATCTTTCGGAAGCCATTCTGGGCCACCGGCAGTTGGATCTCAACATCCGTAATGTTGCGAACCGGATTGAGAAAGGTTTTGGCCTGGACAAAGGTGAGTCCGTCATGGCCGGCCCCAAGATCATAGACCAGGATGCCCGCTTTGCCGACAGCCGCATAGAGATAGCGCGAGTCCACGGCGAGATCGGTGATGGCGAGATCGAAGGCAAAGTTGATGCCGAACGCGTTGTCAGGGAGCTCCTCAAAGCTGGCCAGCCGCATCGTACTGGAATCCAGGATGGCGATGCCGGCCGTGCCAAGGGCAAGATAAACGTAGCCGTTTGCGATCTTGATATCCTCCGGGATACCAGGCAGGATGGTGCTGTAGACCGGTGGAATCAATGGATGTTCCGGTTCCGAAGCCGGCACCTCGACTCTAGCCAGCCGTGGCCCGATGTTGAAGAAGAGATAGCTGTCGTGATACGCCACGGCATTGGTAACCCCGCCGGTTTGCCCGATCACGATCGGCCGCGACAGCACAGAAGGCTCGGCGGAAACGGGCGGCCCCGCCGTCAGAATCAGAACCAAGATAAGGGCAATAATCGGTAAGGCAGACCGAACTTTGCGCATATGACGTCTTCCTCTTTGATCATTATGGGCACCAGGCGGCAGGTGTCGCCTGGTGCCCGCGAAGCTTACCGCGTTCTGGCATTCACAGGGCTTGACCATGCCGAGACGAGGGGCGGCGAACTGGTCGTGAATGCCCGGATCAGGTACCAATAGGTGGTGGCAGTCGTCAACCCCGTATCTGTGAAGTTGGTGGTCGAGAGCGATGCAGCCGGCGCTACCGGCGCCCAATCTGTGCCGTTCAGACTCCGCCAGATCTCGTAGCGCACGGGCTGACCGGCCTGCACGTTATTCCAGGAGAGCGAAATGCTGTTGACGGTGCGGTTGGTGACCCGGAGATTGGTCGGCACAGGGAAGGGCACCGCGATCGTCACCGTGGCCGGATCGGATTGAACCGGCGGATTGACATTGCCGTTCACGGCCACCAGTTCGTACGTGAAGCTCATGCCCAGCACAATGCTGCGATTGTCCGTGTAGGAGGTGGTGTTGTTGCCGTTCAAGGTCACCGGCGGGACGGCCGTATTGCCGCCCGTGCGGGTGAGCACGTATGCGGTCGCGCCGGAGGTTCGATTCCACGTTACGCGTAGCTGATTGCCATTCTGCACCGTTGCCGCCAGGTTGCTCGGCGTCGGCGGCTTGACATCCACCCCCGTCTGCACGGTCACTGCATCGGAGACCGCACTGCCCGCCGCGTTGAAGGTCGTGACGCGGTAGCGATAGGTCGTATCCGATCCGACCGTGCGATCCACGTAAGCGGTCTGATTGGCGCCGGCCGTATAGATCAGCGTATAGGGACCTCTGCTCGCCGAGCGTTCGATCTTGAATCCGATCTCGTTGGCGGGATTCCCCCAGTTCGCAGGGATCGGTGGCGTTGGATCCTGCCATGTGAGCGCGACTTGCGATTGACCGGGCGCCGGCAGCGAGGCATCGGCCGTCACCGGATTGGGCTTGGCCGGCAGGCTCTTCAGCGCGTTCAGAATGATCGGCCGCATCATGTCCATTTCTTCATGGCTGAGAATATGGCAGTGCCACACGTACTCCCAGCCAAAGTTCACGATCTGGTTCACGATGCCCGGCACGATGGGGTTGCCGTTGGTATCCACGTTGTTGAACCCACCCGTTGCGCCCAGCGGCATCATCGGGTTCAGCGGCCGGATGCTATCGGGAAGGCCGAAGGGCGCCTTGGGCATGATCGGGCGCAGGGCAACCGTTGTATCTTCCAGCGGGCTGACACGCACCGTGTCCTTCCAGCCCAACTCGTTCGCGTCAGGCCGCCGGATGATTCCATCCCACCCCACGCGATTGATCAGTTGGACATCGAACAGGTGGAAGTGGATCGGATGCGTGTCCACTCCGTTGTGCGTGATCTTCCAGATCTGCGTGCCATCGTCGGTCGTGCTGATCGGTTGCGCTTCGACGCCGAACGGGACATCGAGCGCGTTGACGATCTCGCTGGCCGGATTCACATAGGGATAGAGGATCATGTTCTGCGCCAGCGCGTTGGCGTTGGGCGCCTCGACGCCCAGGAAGCCACTCATGCGGCCGTATTCGGGATCGAAGGCTTCGCCCATCTCATCCTGGATCTGCTTCGGCGCCAGTGGCATGGTCAACTGATTATTCGACAGCGTGCTGAAGGTCAACGCCGTGTTGAAGATCTGCACGAGGCCCGCCAGCGGTCCGTTCGATGGGAACGACGATCCATAGGCCGAGTTATAAGGGCTCTGGCCGACGATGATGGGGTGCTGGGACGACTCAAAGACGCCGGAGCCGTCAGCATGATGGACGAATGCCGCTTCGAGCTTGGCAAGATCGAAGTCCGGGGCCGGCGCGCTAGCCGCCACCTTGATCTGCATCATGGTACGCGTGTTTGGGCCGTAGCCGGCAATCGTGGATGGCGCGCCGCCACTGGTGCGTAGATCGGCATTGCCGGTGTAGTAATCGTAGCGTGGGTCGCGTGCGGGGAACGCCGCCGGCGCATCGTTGTAAAGAATAAGCGTCTGCCCGGCGAACTTGGCGAAGTCTACGATGACATCGGCGCGCTCACCGGGTCCGAGCAGCAACGAATGCTGGTCGACATTGCCGGCATTGAACACGGTCGGATCGGTTACCCAGGTGATGTGCTGCGGCGGAATCACGGCCGGTGCCGGCAAGAAACCACCCTCCGTGCCGATCTGGATCCAGTCGGGACCGGGCGTGCTGAGCGTGGTGTTGGGCGTGGGGAAGGAGCCAGCCGGATCGGTCAGGGCCGCGTTGACCTCGTCGGGATTCAGCGCGACTTCGGTGCAGGCAACGCCGCTGGCCTCAGGCGCCGGCGCAACGTTGGTTGGGTCGCACGGCGCGCCATTGGCGTCGACCGCCTTGTACAGCGACAGATTGAAGAAGCGATCGTTGGCGGCATTCAAAATGCGGAACCGATACGCCTTGGGCTCCACCGTCATGGTCGGATAGGCGGCGCCATTGATCATTGGCGTGTCGTGATACGCTTCCATGCCCATGGAGAGATTTGGCACGCCCGGAATCTGCGGCGGTTCGCACCAGGTGGTATCCGGGTTGCAGCCGGCGTCATAATAGGGGTTGGGCATGGGGCCGTATTGCAGGTTGATGGTCGGCGGCCAGAACCAGGGACCATATGCCCAGCGCCCAAAGGCATTGACACCGGACGCATCGCCCGGATTCTGGGCCGGCACATAGACATGCGGCAGCCACAGATTACCCTTGCCGCCCCATCGCGCCGTGTCCCAGGTCGGATCTTCCGTAGCGAGCTGAGCAGGATCCGGAACAAACGTCTTGTCCTGAAGCACCAGCGGAATCTCGTCCGCCGGCACGACACCGTCCTGCTTCAGCTTCTGCTCCGCATTGTCCGTGAGCAGGTAAGGTCCTGCACCGCCAACATAGACATTCAGGCGCGTGATGCCCCAGGCATGGTCGTGGTACCAGAGTAGCCGCGCGCTTTGCTGGTTGGTGTAAAACAGCGTGACAGCGCCGGGTCCGGGATCGGGCATATCCGGCACATTTTGCACGCTGACCCCACGCGGATACGGCGTATCCTCGCCGGCCGGAGTAATCCACTGATGCGGCGTGCCATCGCTGATCCACGGCGTGATGCCACCATGCAGATGGAGCACCGCACGATTTTCCGTGTAACAGCCACGCGGCTTGGGCGACTCGCCACACGCAGGGTTCTGCGGGTCCATGACTGCCGTATCGCCCATCTCTGGCCCCATGCCTGACCCCATGACCGTGGTGTCGACCGGGACAAATAGATCGCCGTCCTGGCCAGTCGGCAGCAGGTTACGGAATAGGATTCGCACCGGTCTGTCTTTCGTGGCCGAGATTGCCGGGCCCAGGTAATGGGGAGTGTCCACGGCATAAACGGGATTGCCGTCGATGAGAATCGGCGTGGGCGCGCCTTCCATGCTTTCATTGACCAGTGCGACATGCTTGCTGACACCGGCATTCTCGGCTGTTTCGAGTTGCACATAGCCGCGCAACAGAGTGGCCGGCAGATCAGGATGCATCTGCTCCCGGTACTGGACGATAGCCAGCTCATAGTAGTCGGAGCCGGGGTAGCTGGTCGTGTCGGCAACTGCGACCGGGATATATTGGCCTAGATTGTTGGCGCCCGTTGGTCCCAAGCCCGGTAGTGAACTCATGAACTTGCGAATCCCGCCTGTGATCGCACCGGTGACCTCGGGCAGCGGGCTATTTGCATAGTTTGGATAGGGCCCGTAATAGTGCGGCGATCCGCCCATCGCGCCAACCGGCACCTCACCCGTGACCGTTGCCGGCTCCAACCCAAGCGCCGCAGCCCGTGCTGCAGCGGCCTGGCGCTCGGCCGGCGAGACTCTGCCGTGCTTGTTGTTGCCCCAGTCACCGGTTGGCGGCGGCGGTGTGTCTTCCGGGGTCGCCGGTGCAGAGGCCGGCTCCTGCTCCGGGTTGGCCGCGACGTCTTGCGCCTCTGCGGAATCGGCGCCGTCAGCAATGAGGGGCAGAAATGCATTCGATTGAGGCGGTTGTGCGTCGGCGCCTGGGTCATCTTGGGCAAGCGCCGGGAAGGACATCAAACTCAATAGAAGCGATAAGAGCATCAATACGGGAAGTAACCTGCGCATAGTTTCTCCTTTGGGTCACTCAATAAGCGAACAGCCCGGCATTGCGCCGGAACTATCAAGGCCAAGCGGTCCATACCGGCGTATTGCCGGTATGGGTAATGCCGCGCACGCCAGGAACGCCCACGGCTGCCCGAAGCGACCCATACGAGGGATAGCTGTTGCAGGCAGCGCGACGCAACGTGCAATCTCTTGTCAGGTAGAAATGTCCAGGAATCGAAAGTGGCAGGGTGGCATGTGCACCACAAAACGCGATCTACTCACCGCATTGGAAAAGCCGATGCATTTCCAGTAATTGTGATTGTACTCTGGTTAGACTGACTATGGAACGCGTCAATTGACGTATACCGTCTCCTACCTTCGAGACCCGGGAGGCTGGACATTCTGTGATGCGATGGTTTTGCAGCTCGTGCCTCGTGCCGCGCGCCTCCGACCGTGTCACCCAGCACCGGTTACGCGGCGACAAGGGATCATGTCGAAGACCCGGGAGCGTTCGTTTTTCCCCAAGAGGCGGGTAAGGTACGAAGCGGACGTGCATCGCCAAGGCATGGCGACACCTGATCGGCGCGCTGGGATAGCGATTCAGATAAATACTGGCGTTACCTTGAAGCGGCTCCGATGGTCATGGCCGCATCGCTGCTGATGGATGGATGTTCCCGCATATAGAGGGGGCCAACGGTTGGCGCGCGTGCCGGCCGCGAAAATCACGGCCGGCAAGTTGAGGAATCAGTGGAGGCATACGATTCGGCGCATGTCCTAGCGCCGAATCGATGCGCGCATCGTTACCGTGGACTATCAGGGCTGCGAGAGCAGGTGATCGACCGCCTCGGTCAGCTCGCCCAGCGTCGCCGCCATGACGACATTGCTGCACAGCGGCGCGTATTGCAGCATGTCACTGTCCCCGCTACCCCACAGCATGGGCGGCTCCGGGTTGATCCAGATCATGCGCCGGGAGCGGCGGGCCAGCGTCTGGAAGGTGTTCAGCGCCGGGTCGTTGTAGTTGTTGCGCCCGTCGCCCACCATGATAAAGGTGGTGCGCTGGTCGACCGTGTCCAGATACTGCTTGGCAAACTGTTCCAGGGCGAAGCCGAGATCGGTGCTGTAGTAGCCGGGCGGCATGCGCTGCAGGACGGCGTCGATGGCAGCGTTCGGCTCCCTGCCCGCAAAGTCGGGCGAGATGTACTCCAGATGGTCGATGAAGGCAAAGGAGTGCGTCTTCGTCACCAGGTCCTGCAGGGCGTAGACCAGGCTGAGCATCAGCTCCGAGCAGTAGCGCATGGAGGTGCTGATGTCGCAGATGACGACCAGCTTGGGCTTGAGTCGGTGGTCGCGGTGCTTGATCTCCATGGGCACGCCGCCATGCTTGAGATTGGAGCGCAACGTCGCCTTGGCGTCGAGTTGGCCGGTCTTGGCCCGCTTCTGGCGCAGGGCGATACGGCTGCGCAGGCGGTTGGCCAGGCGCCGGACCTCCTTGCGCAGCAGGTCCATCTCGCGGTCGGACAGGGCGCGGAAGGGCCGATCCATGAGATCGTCGATGTTGGCCTCGTCCGGCTCCGACTCGCTCATGTTTTCGGCAATCCGCTGGCCGGCAAAGCGGTTGATCTGATCCTCCAGCGCCTTCTGATTGGCCTCGATCAGCCCCTGCATCTGCTCCAGCCGCTGCTTGGTCATGCCCATCTGCGCCATCAATTCCATGATCTCGCGCATGGCTTCCTGCACGTCCTTGAAGCGCATGGCGCGCATCATGCGTTGGGCATACCAGTCACGGTACTTCATATCCTGGGCGCGGTTGAGCCCGGTCATCTGCGCCAGTTGATCCAGCTCCTGCTGGGTAAGCTGTTCGCCGCGCAGGAGCTTCTCCATGAGCTTGCGCAACTGCTCGCCGAACTGGCGCAACAACTGCGCCAGCATCTGCGCTTCTTCCGGCGACATGTCCTCGGTCATGTCGAACATGGGCTGCTGGGCATCGGCGCTGTCGAAGAAGAGCGGGAAGAGTTCGTCAAAGGTGGGCAGGCTGGCTGCGTCCTTGACCAACGTGGCGCGCAGGCTCAGCCGGAAAGCATCCCGCTCACCCACGCCCAGCATGTCGACAGCCTGAAACGCATCGGCACTCTCCGCCAGGCTGATACGCACGCCGCCGGCGCGCAAGGCGGAAATGAAGCGGATCATTCGTTCGTCCACGGGTGTTTGCTCCTATATGAACAGAGGGGGAGAGTGGGAGACGTGGTCACGCTATCCCCTATCCCCCTCTCCCTGGCTCCCACTCTCCCGATCAGTTCCTCCACCGCGACGCCCGGTCGTCGTCGTCGACGCGTGCGCCCTTGTCCGTCACCTCGATGCGGCGCTTGACCTTCTGCAGGTCGCTCTCATGCTTGAGCAGGACGCTGAGCGTGTTTTCCAGCGTCTCGCGATCGAGCTGCCTGGCGTTGAGCGCCACCAGCGACTTGGCCCAGTCCAGCGTCTCGGAAATACTGGGCGACTTGCGCAACTCCAGGTTGCGCAGACGATGCACCAGGTCGACCGCCTGTTGCGCCAGCTTCGGCGCAAGCTCCGGCACCTTGAGACGCACGACGGCCATCTCTTGCTCGACCGACGGGTAGCCGATGAAGAGGTAGAGACAGCGCCGCTTGAGCGCCTCGCTCAACTCGCGCGTATTGTTGCTCGTCAGCAGCACCAGCGGTCGATGTACTGCCGCCAGCGTGCCCAGCTCCGGCACCGTCACCTGGAAATCGCTCAACACCTCGAGCAGGAAGGCTTCGAATTCGGCGTCGGCGCGGTCGATCTCATCGATGAGCAGCACCGTCGGCTTTTCGTTGAGAATCGCCTTGAGCAGCGGGCGCTGGAGCAGGAAGCGCATGGAGAAGAAGACGTCCTCTTCTTGCGCCAGGCGGTCGGCAGCTTGGGCCAGCGTATTGGCGCCGGCCAGGGTGTCCTGCAACTTGTCGCGCAGAAGCTGCGTGTAGAGCAGTTGCTTGGCGTACTCCCATTCGTAGAGCGCCTTGGTCTCGTCCAGCCCTTCATAACATTGCAGGCGGATCAGCTCACGGCCGGTGGCGCCGGCGATGCTCTTGGCCAGCTCCGTCTTGCCCACGCCGGCCGGCCCTTCGCAAAGCAGTGGCTTGCCCAACTGGCTGGTCAGAAAGACGGTCGTCGCAATCTCGTCGCTGGCAATATACTGCTGCCCGCCGAGATCGTCCTTGACCTGAGCCGGGGATTTGAAAACCTGGGTGTCGCTCACAAAACTCTCCCTTTTGAACGATTTGCGTGTCGCACGCAATGGGGGCGAAGTGTACCCGATGTAGCGGGGTTTGTAAATCGGTTTTCACTATACCCGTCCGGGCCGCCGCAGTCGGTGACCTACGCTGCAATGGGATCGCGCAGGCCAGATTCGGGGCAGGCCATGGCATTGCACGGACGCATGCCGCTCGCACGGTTCGGCGCCAGGGTGCGCGCCGCGGTAGAATGTGCGGGTTATCTTTTCCCTACTGCCAAGGAGCGACCCTATGGATGATCATCGTCTCATCACCTTTGCCCAGGACCTCGTGCGCCTGCCCAGCCCGAGCGGTCGCGAGCGCGCCGTCGCCGAGCGCGTGCAGGAGGAGATGCAGGCGCTCGGCTTCGACCGCGTGTGGATGGACGAGTACGGCAGCGTCGTCGGCATTGTCGAGGGCGCCTGGCCCGGCAAGACCGTCCTGCTCGACGCGCACACGGATACCGTGGGCATTTCGCCCGGCGTGCCCTGGGTGCACGATCCCTTTGCTGCGACCATCGAGAACGACGCCATCTACGGTCGCGGCGCCGCCGATATGAAGGGCGCGCTGGCGGCCATGGTCCACGCTGCTGCCACGCTCGACCGCAAGGAGCTTGCCGGACGCGTGGTGGTCAGCGCGTCCACTTTGGAGGAAGTGCTGGAGGGCGTCGCTCTTCACGCGGTCATGGATGAGACGATGCCCGATTTCGTCATCATCGGCGAGGCGACGGACCTCAACCTGAGTCGCGGCGGCCGCGGCCGCGCCGAGGTACACCTGACTACGGTCGGCCGGCCCTCGCACTCCTCGGCGCCGCACCTGGGACGCA
Organism: Caldilineaceae bacterium; assembly: GCA_020634815.1. Lineage (GTDB taxonomy): Bacteria > Chloroflexota > Anaerolineae > Caldilineales > Caldilineaceae > Caldilinea. The sequence continues at coordinate 23,134 of JACKBA010000048.1, forward strand.
ACGCCGTGCTCGACATGATGCGCGTCGTTGCCGCCGTCGAGCAGATCCGGTTGCCCGACAACGCGATCATGGGGCCGGCCATCCTGGCGCTGACCGACATCATCTCCGACCCCTATCCCGGCCACTCGGTCATTCCCAGCGTGTGCAAAGTGACCTACGACCGCCGCCTATTGCCCGGCGAGGACGCAGCCACCGTGTTGGACGCAATCACCGGGCTGGCGGATCTTGCGGATATACAGTTGAAGGCGGAGATCGGAATCGGCGAGTATGCAGCGTTCACGGGTGCCGTGCAGCGCTGCGAAAAGTTCTTCCCGGCGTGGCTGTACGAGGAGAACGAACCCTTTGTCGCAGCGGCGCTGGGGGCGCTTCACGCGGCCGGCATCGAAGCCGAACCGAGCGCCTATCGCTTCTGCACGAACGCGGCCTACAGTGCGGGGATTGCCGGCGTGCCGACCGTGGGCTTTGGCCCGGCCACCGAAGCGGACGCCCACGTCATCGACGAGCGGCTGCGCATCGCCGACCTGCTGGCCGCGGCCAAGGGCTACCGTGCGATCATCGAGTCCTTCCTGGCCGGCTAGCGGTGTATGTGACAAGATGACAAGGTGAGGGAGCAACCGGCGGTCAACGTGACCGCTCCGTCATCCCCTCATCTTGTCACCACGCCATCTTGTCAGACAATCACCCCTCGCCCAACTGCCGCGCCGTGCACAGCGCGTCCTTGCCGCAATGGGGACAAGCGTAGCCCGGTCGTTTCGTCCAGTGGATGGCATCGGCCAACGGTTCGCCGCAGTGAGGACAGGGCATCGCAAAGGCCTGAAGCACGCGCCACTGCCAGTAGTTGTTGCCAAAGTAGACCATGATGAAAAGCAGCGCCGCCAGCAGCAAAAAGAAAGCCAGTCCCGTGTCACCTGACGCGTTGCGACTGACCCAGAAGCTGGTGGCAAAAACGACCACCAGCCCGACGACCAGGAAGGTCAGCAGCACCTTGGCGCCGCGCGTGCGCGCCCGGCGCACCGCACGCTGCAGATCGACCTCGTCGGCATCAAGCACCTTGCCGGCGAGCACGACCCTGGTTTCTGTTGTCGATTGTGAGGGTTGTTCTGTCATGTTCTCCTGCCCGCATGTGGTCCATTTTCCAGCCTCTGAGTATCGCACAGAGCGCCCATAACGAGTAAGTCGTCACGCCATGCTGTTACACCAGGCCCTACGTCTCACGCTTGACCCGGCCCGCCCCGATGTCGTCGCCACGGTCGGCGGCGGCGGCAAGAGCACGACCGCCTTTCGCCTGGCCGCCGAGGTCGCGGCCACAGGCCGGCGCGCCGTCGTCGCGCCCAGCACGCGCATCGCCGCCTTCCAGACAGCCTGGGCGCCCGCGTTCCTGGAGATCGACGGCGCCGAGTTGCCCTGGCAGGAACTGGAGCGGCTGCTGGCAACGCACGGCTATTGCCTGCTGGGCGGCCCGGTTGCCGGCGACCGCCGCCTTGGGCTGGAGGCAGCGCAGATCGACGAGCTGGCTGCGCGGGCGGCCGAACTGGGTATTGCAGCCATCACCGTCGAGGCCGACGGCAGCAAGATGCGCCCGGTCAAGGCGCCGGCAGCCCACGAGCCGGTGCTGCCCGCATCGACGACGCTGCTGGCGCCGGTCGTCGGGCTCGACGCCGCCGGCCGGCCCATCGACGCGCGCACCGTGCACCGGCCGGAGCTGGTTCGCGCCGTGCTGGGCCTCGCCGGCGACGCGCCGGCCAACCTGACGCCCGCCATGCTGGCGCGGCTGCTGTGCGACCCGGCCGGCGGCGCCAAGGGTCTGCAGCCGGCCATGCGGCTGCTTCCCCTCCTCAACAAGGCCGATTCACCCCTGCATCTTGCCTTTGGCCGGCTGACGGCGGCGTTGCTGGCGCGGGCCGGGCAGCCGGCGCTACTGACCAGCGTCGGCGCCGACAATCCAGTGCCCGTGGCAGAACGCTGGGGCCCGGTGGCGGTCATCGTGCTGGCGGCGGGGGGCAGCCGGCGCATGGGACGTCCCAAGCAACTCGAAGTGGTGGATGGCGAAGCAATGGTCGTACGCGCGGCGCGTACGGCGCTGGCGAGCAATGCCGGCCCGGTCATGGTCGTCACCGGCGCCGAGGCCGACGCCGTGGCCGCGCTGCTGGGCGCACGGATGCCGGCCGTCGATGTCATCCATAACCCGCGCTGGGCATCCGGCCAGGCGACGAGCATGCAGGCGGCGCTGCAGGCGCTCCCCGCCTCCGTCGAAGCAGCCATCCTGATGCCGGTCGACCAACCATACCTCGACGGGTTGCTGCTGCGGCGGCTGGTGCAAGCCTGGCGCGCCGGTGCAGATCTCGCCACCCCGGCCATCGACGGCACACTGCGCGGCGCGCCGGCCCTCTTCGACCGCCGCTTCTGGCCGGAGTTGATGGCCGTCACCGGCGATGTCGGAGGGCGCCCTGTGCTGGCGGCACACCGCGACACCTGCGTAGCCGTCCCCGCCAATCCGGCCTGGCTGCGCGACATCGACACGCCGGATGACCTGTAGTCCCACCGAAGGCAGCGGAAGAGCGTAGGGAAAGCGCCGCGCGATTGTCGATCACGCGTAGGCAAAATACAGCACGATTTACCTGAAATTATAGCTATTCTATCTTGTGTGGAATCCGCAGTTCCGCCCACACTCCTGTATAATGCGTAAAGTCTTTGCCGGCGCCGAAAGATCGTCATGGCATACCGGCAAGAGTATTTCAGCGGAGTTGCACTGGGAATGTTGCAGGTCAAAACGTTCATTTACCTTACGATTATTCACGCCATTGTTCTCCCCCTGATTTTCATCCCGGCTCAAAGCAGAGCCCAAAGCACACAGACACCCGAGCTGTTCCTCGACGAGGTGCAGACGGTCTATCTCACCAATCTCGAACGGCGCGAGGCTGGGCTTCCCCCGCTGCGCTGGAATCGCGAGTTGAGCGAGGCGGCGCGCGACTTTGCCCTGGATGTGGTGACCAACCTGCCGGCCGGCTATTGCAGCCACACGGACAGCACGGGACGCGGCCCCGGTGAGCGCATGCGAGTTGCCGGGTACACCAATGTTACGGCGTGGGGCGAGAACTCTGTGTGTGGCTATGCAACGCCGGCGGCCGCAGTGCGCGCCTGGATGAACAGCCCCAGCCATAAGGCCAACATGCTCGACACCCGCTTCCGGGAGATCGGTGTGGGGTACGCGCGCAACCTCAGCAATGGCCGCGGCTACATCGTCCAGGACATGGCACTCGATCGTGACTTCGCGCCGGTGATCATCAACGACGAAGCGCCTTCCACGACGTCAGCCAACGTCAAGCTCTACATCTACAGCCAGGAAATGGGGAGCGGCTTTACCGGCCTGGGCGCATCGGTCGAGATGATGGTCTCCAACGAGCCCGGCTTTGACGGCGCAGCGTGGCAGGTCTATCAGGCCGAAATCGACTGGACGCTCGCCTCGGGCGACGGCTGGAAGAGCGTCTACGTCAAGACGCGCGATGCGCTCGGTCGCACGGCGCTTGCCTCTGACACGATCTACCTGGGCAGCGCGCTGCCCAGCAGCCAGCTTTCCTTCGACGGCGCCAGCCAGGTCGAGAGCGGCTTCCGGTTGAACCGCATCGACGCCGGCACTTGGCCCAAGGTGCAGTTCAGCATGGGCTGGGTGGGCGACAACAGCGACCCGACCTTCGCCGTTTACACCGGATCGGCGCAGACGACGGATGACCCGACGGCCGTAGGTGGGACGTGCGCGCGTCTGCAACCCGGCTCCGGCACCACCATGGCAACCGTCTGGACGAGCGGCCACCTTGCCACATCGCCGGGCGTGGCATATTTCCGCGTCAAAGTAGCTGACAACTCGTCGGCGAAGGACGTGCTGCGGCTGCGCGTGGTGGTGGACGGCCGCGAAGTCGCATCAAAGACCGTGCGCGGCGTCGATTTCACGGCGCCGGGCGAGTACCAGGAGTTCGCCGTCCCCTACGATCCCGCCAGCGCTACGGCTACCAGCATCATGTTCTACTTCGAGCGCATTGGCCCCGTAGCAGTCGACGCCGACGCGGTGAGCTTGTACACGCCCCCTGTGCCGGCCAGCGCACCGTTGCAGTGGCAGGCGCCCAACGACTATCTGCGCAACCACGGCATCCAGGCACGCTTCGTCGACGATAGCGGCGCCTTTAGCACACCGCAGGATCTACATACGCAGACCGGCGCGCTCAGTTACCAGCCGGCCGCCGGCCAATTGCGCACCGAACTGAATGTGACGCCGCCCTCGGTGTGGATGGAAGCGGCCGACAGCAACCAGTCGCCGGCGCCGGCCGTGCTCAACGTGCTCTGCGTCAATTGCGTCGACGGCCCGTGGCAGGCCGAGACGGACGAGCAGTGGCTGCAACTTTCGTCCACCAATGACACGTTGCAGGTCACGGGTGTGCCGACGGGGCTGGCGCCGGGCATCTACCAGGGCGAGGTGCTGGTCTCGCTGCCGTCCGATACATCGGTGGACTCGGTGCTGGTGCAGGTCACCATGACTGTGGGAGACATCGACGTGATCCTGCCGGAGAAGCTCTATCTGCCGGCGGTTGTCAGATAATCCGGATTTGGATTGAGGGGAAGGAGCAGGCCGGCGCCTATTGAGTGGGCGCCGGCTTTTTTGTTGCCGCGACGTACTCGGCCAGCGCCGCAAGCAGGGCTTCGCTCTGCGGGCCGCCGGCGCGGAAGCGGATGACACGCCCATCCGGCGCGCCCTCCACCCCCGACAGCGTCACATCGAGACGGTCGGCCGGAAGCAGCGGCGCCACCCGCTCGGCCCATTCGATGGCGACGACGGCATCCGGGTCGTCCAGGAAGTCATCCAGGCCAAAGGTCGCCGCATCGTCGAGCGCGTCGCCGCTGCTGTCGCTGAGGCGATAGGTGTCCACATGGACCAGGTGCAGGTTGCGGCCGGCGTCATAGTCATTGACCAGCACAAAGGTCGGGCTGGTGACACGCGCCTGCACACCCATTCCGGCTGCCAGCCCTTGCACGAAGGTCGTCTTGCCCGCACCCAGATCGCCGTGCAGCGCCAGCACCTGGCCGCCGCGTGCGTTACGCCCTAACACCTCGCCGGCCAGCCTGGTATCCACGGCCGTGGGCGTCTCAATCGTCAGGCTCTGCACGGCGCCGCCTATTCGTCCTTCTTGCTACTGCCGGCCATGCCGGACTCGTGGACGATCTCCTCGATCATGCGGCGATACTCGCCGACGATCTCCCAGGCGCGCTCGTCCGATCCGGCTTCGGCCACGATCTCGAAGCGCGGTTTTTCGGGGTTCGGCGACAGATGGACCCATTCGCCGTTGTCGAGGTGAACCTTGAGGCCATCAATCTTGTCGACCTGGCGCTGCTGGTGCCGGGCGATTAACACACGCATCACCATGCCCTTTGCTTCCCAGGGGCAGTCGACTGGCTCCTTGGCGATGCGGAATTTGGGCAGGTAGGCGGCGATCTCGCTCACGGGCATCTTGCGGATCGCCAGGTATTCGAGCAGGCGCACGGTCGCCATCATGCCGTCGACCGCCGGCTGAAAGCCGGGGAAGATGAAGCTGCCGGCGCCGTCGGCGATGAGCAGCACGCCCACATAGCTGGCGGTGTGCATGGGACCGTGCAGGTTCTGCGGGATGCGGAAGAGGCGCGCACCGTGCCAGCCGGCGATCGTCTCGAACGCGTTGGGCATGGTGATGGGCACGGCGACCGGCCGGCCGGGGTGGGCATAGAGCGCCAGTTCCAGCAGCAGCGCCGCGGCCGTGACATCATCGAGCACCTGCCCCTGCTCGTCGACCAGGAAGATCTTCTCGCCGCCGACGTCGAGCTGTACCCCCATCTGCGCGCCCAGGGCATGGACGATCTTGCCCATCTTCGCCTGGTTGTCCTTGAACTCGCCCTGGAGCATGGCCAGCTTGGTTTCGTCCATGCGCGCGTTGAGCGGCACGACATCGACACCCAGCCCGTTGAAGATATCGGCCAGCGTGTCGCCCGCCAGCCCGTGCGAGTAGTCACAGACCAGCTTGAAGCCGTAATCGCGGATGCGCTGCGCGTCGACGTGGCGCATAAAGTCGTCGGTGTACTCGGTGATCGGCTCGTGGGCGTAGGCAATGACGCCGATCTCGTCGAGGAAGGCGCGGCGGAAGTCCTCGCGGAAGAAGTTGCGCTCGATGGCACGCTCCGACGAGCCGCTCTGGTTCAGCCCCTGGCCGTCGATGATGCGGATGTCGACGACGCGCTGGTCGAAGGGGCTCAGGCGCACGTGGATGCCGGAGCTGGTGTCCTTGCGCTGGCGCACGAAGTGGCGCAGCACGGGGATGGCGACGCTGCCCAGGTCCCAGACATTGACGCCGGTGCCGGGCAGCCCGCTGACCAGCGCGCGCTTGAGCATGCGCGAGCTGCGGTGCGTGTCGCGGTTCATGGCGACGAAGCTGCCCTTGGGCAGGGTTGCGCCGAGCGCAGCGCTGAGCTTGGCGGCAAATTCCGGCGTCAGGTCGATGTTGACGACGCCCGAGACGCCAAAGCGGCTGAAGAGGGCGCGGCGTCCCTGGTTGCCCCAGATGACGCTGTCCTTGATCATGGCGCCGGCCTCGATCTCCTTGTGCGGCCAGAGCTTGACATTGGCATGCAGCACTGCACCTTCGCCGATGACGCAATTGTCGCCGATGACGACGCCCTCGTAGGCGATGACCTGCGCCTTGACGCTGCACTGTCGCGTGATGATGACGCCGCGCAGCTCGCACGACTCGCCCACGTAATTGTTGCGCCAGATAATGCTGCGCTCGATGCGGTTGTAGTTGTCGATCACCGTGTAGTCGCGGATGACCGCCGGCCCGTAGATGCGAACGTCGCCCTTGATCTTGACTTCGTTGCCAAGATAGATGGGGCCGAAGAGTTGGGCGCTGGGCGAGATCTCCACATTTTCGCCTACCCAGATACCGCCGCCCAGGTGCGTGCCGATGGGCTCGGCAAGCCGCAGCCGGCCGTAGAGCACGTCGGAGTTGGCGCGCATGTACTCGCCGATGTTGCCCACGTCGCACCAGTAGCCGTCGGCGACATAGCCATAGAGATCCATATGCTCGGCGAGCATACGCGGGAAGAGTTCGCTGGCGAAATCGTGCGGCACGTTGTCCGGGATGAGGTCCAGCACCTCCGGCTCCAGCACGTAGAGGCCGGTGTTGACCGTGTCGGAGATGACCTCGCCCCACGAGGGCTTTTCCAGGAACTGGGTGACGCGGCCGTCTTCGCCGGTCATGATTACGCCGAACTCCAGCGGGTCGGGCACGCGTGTCAGCGTGATGCTGGCGGTGGCCTTGCGCTCTTTGTGAACGCGAATGATCTCCTCGAGGTTGAAATCGGTGAGCGCGTCGCCGCTGATGACGATGAAGGTATCGTCGAGATATTGCGCCGCGTTCTTGACGCTGCCGGCCGTGCCCAGCGGCGCTTCTTCCACTGTGTAGGTAATCTTCATGCCAATGCTGCTGCCGTCGTCGTAGAAATCCTGGATCGCCGACGCCATGTAGCGCAGGGTGACCACGACCTCGGTGATTCCGTGCGATTTCAGCAGGTCGAAGATGTGGCCGATGACGGCCTTGTTGACGACCGGCACCATGGGCTTGGGACGGCCGATTGTCAAGGGACGTAATCGGGATCCTTCGCCGCCGGCCATGACAACTGCTTTCACGAAACCTCCAAATGGGGACTGGGTGTGCTGGTCAACAGGCTGCCTGGTAGTTACTTCATCGATACGCCGGTGCTAGATGGGCGGCCAGGGGTAATTGCGCCGGTGGGCGGGTGGCGCCGGATAGGCGCCGGTGCGAAGAAGCAGGTCGATACGCCGGCGCATCGAGGCCAGTTCCGCCTCGGTGACGAGCGGGGCCAGCCGCCGCGACGCGGCGCTGCTGCTGTTGCGCAGATCATCGCTCAGCCGGGCCAGATCCGTCAACAACGCTTCGCCAACCGGCTCGCAACTGAACTCCCAGATGACGGTGCGCAGCTTGTACTCGGTATGAAAACAGATGCCGTGGTCGATGGCCCAGGCACGTCCGTCGCTGCCGATTAGACAGTGCCCGCTCTTGCGGTCAGCATTGTTGACGACGAAGTCGAAGAGCGCGAGGCGGCGAAATGTGTCAGTGAAGCGGGCGTCCTCGATGGCCGTGAAGAAGTGCGCTTCCTGGTCGTGATCCACGAAGAACTGCACACTGCCGATGCCGCGGGTGCCGTCACGCAGCACCGTCGGCGGCACGAGCCCCCAATCGAGCGCCCGGCTCACCTCGTAGGCGGCCGTCTCGCGCTTGCAGAGCGTGCCCCACTCGAAATCCCACAACGGCGTCTCGCCGCGCTGCGGCTTGTAGACGGCAGGGAGCGACAGATCGCCCTGCTCGACGACGACCAGAAAACTGTGGTTCGAGCTGTAGGGTAACAGCCCCTTCTCGCTCATGTCGCCATGGCGAATGGCATCCAACACCTGTTCTTCGGTCAGTCGAATTGTCATAGATCGACCAGTGGAGCCAAGCTACCGCTAGACGGAAATCGGTACGGCATGGCCGTCGGTGCGCGGGCAGAAGTGACCCTCGCGGTCAATAGGACGGCCGCAGAGCGGGCAATTGGGGCGGCCGCGGGCGACGACCTCCAGGGCATACTCGCTGAGCGCACGCATCTGCGACCGCGAGGCGACGAAGCGAGCTGCCGGCACACGTTCATCCTCGGGATCAACGATGGCGCCACTCTCGTCAGCGACCATGGCCTTGGCGATCAGCCAGATCATGTCGTCTTCTTCGTCGTAACCGATGATAAGTTGCGACACGCGAAAGTTCGGCTCAAACGGCGTCTCGGAACGCAGCGCGCGATCCTGGTGCGCGGCCGGCGGCAGGTCCGGATATTTCTCTTCCAGCTCTTCGAGCAACTGCAACACGCTGATCGCCAGATTGCTGACTTCCTGCTTCTCCAGCGTCAGGCTGACAATCTCGCGGCCGCGCCGCCCCTGCAAGAAAAAGGTCCGGTGGCCAGGTTCGCCGACGGCATCAGCGACGATGGAATCGACGGGATTGAGGTCGAACTTGAACTTCGTCATAGCCATGAACTCACTCCGGGCTGTTGGCCGCCCACATTGGAGGTCAGATACTTCCTATGGTTGGCCTGCACCATTGACGGCCTCGGCGGGTGCGGCTTCCGGCTGCTTGATCTCGAACTTCGGCAACTCTGCCAGATAGTTCATGCCCAGGATCATAGGCCGTTCGTCGTGAAATGCCAAGATGCTCGTAGACGCCGTGCTGATTGCGATACGCTGGAAGAGATCCAGCGGCACGCCCATGTAGTGGGCCAACGTCGTGCGGATCACGTCACCGTGCGTAAAGACGGCGACGACCTCGTTGGGATGGCGGTCGCGCAGCGCCTCCAGCCCGGCCACGGCGCGGCCCTGCACCTCGCGCAGCGTCTCGCCGCCAGGAAAGCGGAAGGTGCTTGGAAAGTGCTGCACCTGCTGCCACGCCGGCAGCTTGGCCAGCTCGCGCAGATCGGCGCCCTGCCATTCGCCGTAGTCCACCTCGAGAAAGGCCGTGTCCTCGACAGCCGGCACTTCGAGCGCGGCGGCCAGCGGTGTAGCCGTCTCCACGCAGCGCACCAGCGGGCTTGTGTAGACAGCCCGGATCGGCTGCCCGGCCAGATATTGGACCAGCGCCTCCGCCTGGGCACGCCCCTTGTCGTTGAGGCGGACGCCCGGCGTGCGGCCGGCCAGCTTGTGTGTGGCAACGAATTCATTCTCGCCGTGTCGTATCAATAAAACAAAGGTCGTGTTACCCATTATGCATTCGATTCAGTGCATGCGTCTTCTTTGTCGGCTGCCGGTCGCCGCACCACAACACCGGTCACAGACCGCTTACGAGCAGGGACGGCTGCGAGCCTATTTGCAACATGGCGCAAAAGGTGCTAAAAAGACGGCAGGTGCGGCAAAACTCTCGACAGCATAGCATAGACCCTTCGCTCCGCGAAGTGGATAACCTTACCTTCTCCTCTATGAACATACGCCGCCCATACCACGCCCGCCTGCCCATTGGAGCCTTCTCGCTCCTCTCCGCCCTGTGCCTGCTCGGCATCATGCTCGTACTGCTTGGCGCGTGCGGGCGGGCCGACGCCGCGGCCAGTGCCGACCCCTACGCCGCCTACCGCCCGGCGCTGAAGCCCGAATTCCAGAAGGATCTCGACGATCTCGGGCCGGTGCCGCGCTACACGATCAGCGTCACGCTCGCGCCCGACGATCTCAAGCTGGCCGGCAGCGCGTCGGTGGTCGTGCCCAACACGAGCAGCGACCCGTGGAGCTATCTCATGTTCCGCCTCTACCCCATGCTGGAGTTCTACGGCGGAACCATGGTCATCCAGAGCGCGCTGGTCGACGGCAGCCCGACGGCGTTCACCTATGCCGCCGACAACACAGCGGTTCGTATCGACCTGAATCGTCCCCTGCTGCCCGGCCGCGACGTGACGGTGCAGTTCACCTGGCGGCTGGAGATCCCCAAGTGGACCGACCAGCCGGCCATGTATGCCCTCTTCGGGCGCAGCCAGCAGATGATCAGCCTGCCGCTCTTCTACCCCTCGCTGGCCGTCTACCAGCCCGGCAGCACGCTGGGCACCGGTTCCTGGTGGCTGGAGACGGGTACCGAACGCGGCGACGCGGCGTTCAACGTGGCCTCGCTCTTTGCCGTGACGCTGACTCTGCCCGCCGACTGGGTCGCCGTGACCAGCGGCACCGAGGTCTCTTCCGCGCCGGCCGGTAACGGGCAACAACAATATGCCTATGTGACCGGCCCGTCGCGGGAATTCCTGATCCACACCAGCCCGCTCTTCCAGTCCGTCACGGGCGCTGCCTATGGCACGCGCGTCACCAGCTACTTTCTACCGGGCAGCGAAGCGGCGGGCACGGCTGCGCTCAAATATGCTGTGCAGGCGCTGCGCATCTACAGCGACCGCTTCGGCGAATACCCCTTCACCGATATGCGCGTGGCGCCCGCGCCGATCAACTTCCGCGGCATGGAGTACCCGCAGGCGATCCTGTTAGGGATCGAGACCTACGCCCGCTTCCGCGACAAGTTGGAATTGCTGACCGCGCACGAGATGGCGCACCAGTGGTGGTATCAGATCGTGCACAACGACCCGGTGAAGGAGCCATGGCTGGACGAGGCGCTGTCCGAGTTTTCCATGCGCCTGTACATGGAGGCCACGCGCGGCACGGACGACGCCGAGCGCCTGTTGGTCCAGCGCTGGCAGACGCCACTGGACGGCCTGAAGGCCAAACAGCAGGACACCACGGTCAACCAGCCCGTGACCGACTTTCTCAACGGCACGCAATATGAGACCGTGGTCTACGGCAAGGGGGCGCTCTTCTACGACCGCGTGCGCGACGCGCTGGGCGAACGCCGCTTCGACCGCTTCCTGCAGAACTACCTGCGCAAGTATCGCTGGGGAATCATCGACTCGACGCAGTGGCTGCAAGATCTGCGCGACTTGCCCGACCCGTCGCTGGCAACGCTCTTCGACCAATGGATCCGGCTGCCCGTCCAGCCCGCCCAGGTGAGCGCACGTCCGGGCACCACGGCGACGCCTGGGTCCCCGTGATAGCCTGACCAGATCGCGCCACCACAGGGACGTAAAAGAAACGAGACGCCGGGCATGTGCCGGGCAAGGCTGCCCGACCACACCCGGCGTCTCCGTTCCGGTACCAGACTCGATCTACTCCGCTACAACAAATGTATACTTGACCGCACCCTCGCCGAGCACGATGATGGCGGCGCCGTCCTCAGCCTGCCCAAACCTGTAGAGCGCGCCTTGCAGCGGCGGGTCGATCTGCATGTAGCCATCGAGTTCGCCATCGTCGTCGATCTTGGCTTTGAGCTGCGTCACGAACTCGCCGGCATCGAGCATGAGCGTGCCGTCGACCAGCGAAAGCTCGATCGCGCCCAGCGCCTCATTGGTGAAGCGTCCCAGGTACGGCTCAACCGCCTGCGCGTCGATCTCCTCCATGAGTTGGCCGGTCAGCTCGCTGGTCTGCTCGTCCATGCGTTCGAGATAGAAGTCGAGATTCTGCGCGACCTCGGCCGGTTGGCCATAGACCAGTTCCAGCAGGCGGCCGGCCACACCATCGTTGAACAGATTGGTGGCGCGGCCATTGGTGAGCACAACGACGCCCAGGTCCGTGCCCGGCAGGAAGGTGAAGCCGGAGGTGAAGCCGATGGTATTGCCGCCGTGCGTCAGGACGGGTACGCCCTTGTACTCCGTGACAATCCAGCCAAGCCCATAGCTGGCCTCGTTCGAGAGCGCGATCTGCGGTTTCCAGGTTTCCTTGAGATTCTCGGCGGAGACCACGCGCGTGCCGTCGGGCGCAACGCCCTCCTGCAACTGAGTGATCATGTACTTCGTCATGTCCTCCAGCGTCGACCAGTGCAGACCGGCCGGGGCGACCGGGATCAGCACGCCCTCGACGTCGAGGGAGATGGGCTCGTACGTGTTCTCCAACGTCAGCATGTGCGGCGTGGCATAGTTGCCGCGCGCCCGTACAGCATCGAACGAAACGGTGGTGTTTTCCATGCCGATGGGATCGAGGATGCGTTCCTGAAGCGCCTGCTCGTATTCTGTCTCCAGGTCGGCGGCGCCGCCCTCAGCCGCATCGGCGGCAATGTAACCGGCGGTGGCAACCATCTGGTTACTGTACTGGAACGCTTCGCCAAAGTCGGTGAAGAACTCGAAATCGGCCAGCGAAGCCACCGTGTCTTCCGCCGTCTGTTCCGCCGCGTTGAGGATCAATTCCAGGTCGCGGCGCGGGACGCCGGTACAGGCGCAGACCAGGTTGCGCATGGTGATCTGCTCAGTCAGCGCCGGATCTTTGACCTTGAAGGCAGGATAGAGTTCGATGGCCGGCGTGTCCCAACTCATGATGCCGTCGTCGACCAGCGTCCCCATCATCATCGTCGTCAGGCTCTTGCCCGTCGAGCCGATCATGACGTTTGTGTCTGGCGCCATGGGAGCGCCCGTGACGGGGTCGGCGACGCCAAAGCCCTTGCTGTAGACCACCTCGCCATTCTCGACGATGCCGACGACAGCGCCGGGAATGCCGAACGCTTCCAGATAAGTTGTGATGAACTCCTCCAGCGACGCAATGATCTCGGTGTCGACCGGCAGCGGCTCGGCCTCGCTCAGGTCCGTCTCTTCGACGGCCAGGATTTTGAAGCCGGAGCCGACGATGGAGACCTGGGCATTGCGCTTCTGCAGGCCGGCAAGTTGCCCGTCGATCAGGATCAGGTAGGCGTCGCCGTCCTTGCCCTGCGCCACCGCCTGCAGGACGCGATTGTCGTCGCCCGTGTCGTAGGTGGTGACGAGCACCGCGTCGACCGTGCCGCCTGTCGGCGGCTCAACCGTCTCATCGACGGGAAGGTCAAAAGCAGGATCGACCAGCGTCCAGCCGTCCAGCGTGGCCTGCGCCAGATCCGTGCCCGGCAGCACGACCAGGTACATCTTGATGCTCTCTTCGGGGTCCGTGAGCAGTACATAGCCATCGCCTTCGCGCAACGTCCAGTTGGTCGGGATGGGCACGGAGTAGCGGCCGGCGGGGTCGGTGTAGGTCTCGCCCAGCCCCGGCGTGGCCGGCTGCGCGGCGCCGTCTGCCGCGGTGGCTTCCGGCGCCAGCACGAAGGTGCCTTCGATGCCCGACTGCAAGAAGGCGCCGCTGATCTCCCCAGTGGCGGCCAACTCACCGTCGAAGACGGCCAGCGATGGTCCCTCGAGCATCTCGAAGTGGACGACCGGCAGGTCGACACGGATGTCGTGCAGCGGAATGCCGGCCGCGCCTTGCTCCGGAATGTCGATGGTCCCGGCATAGCCGCCATCGCCCAGCGTCAGCGCCACGATGATCGACAACTCCATACCGGCTACCGACAGGGTGCCGGTGTAGCGCTCCGCCAGCATCGCCGGCGCGGCTTGCTCCTCGGCGGATGGGGCCGGTGGAGCCGCCATATCGGTCGGCGGGCGAATAGGCTGGCAGGCGGCGGTCACCAGCATGGCGACCACGATAAGAATCGGTACTATCACTTTGCGAAAAATACTCATAGGATTTACCTCCACGTAGACACTACGTCAGTTCGGGTGGATCTGATGCAACGCCCCTGGCCGGATTCGGCCAGGGGCGAAAAGGGAAATGCAGGTAGTGAGATCAGGGACGTGGAGTCAATGTGACAACAGTCCGTTTGCGCGGGAGCGCCAATCTCCATTCTCCAATCTCTACTCTCCAACTTCCAGTCGCTCGGCGATGATCTCGGCGATGTCCTTGACCACGATGCCCTGGTCGGCCTGCTTGGTGGCATCCGTCATCATGGTCAGGCAGAAGGGGCAGCCCACGGCGATGGTCTTGGCACCGGTTGCGGCTGCCTCGTTGTAACGCGTCACGTTGACGGGTGCCGTGCCATGCTCCTCTTCCTTCCACATCTGCGCGCCGCCGGCGCCGCAGCAGAAGGACTGCTTGCCGTGGCGCGGCATCTCGATGACGAAGGCGTTGGTGTCCAGCAGAAGCTGGCGCGGTTCCTCGACAATGCCGTTCTGGCGACCCAGGTAGCAGGGGTCGTGGAAGGTAATCATGTCGACTTCCTTGGATCGCTCGACGCTGATCTTCTTGGCCGCAGTCAGCTCGGAGAGCAACTGCGTGTGGTGGATGACCTCGTAGTCGCCGCCGTACTGGCTGTATTCCTTGCCCAGCGTTTGCAAGCAGTGCGGGCAGGTGGTGACGATGCGCCGCTTCTGCTCGCCCATGACCTCGTTAATCGTCTCGATATTGCCCTGCGCCAGCTCGAAGAAGAGCGCTTCATTGCCGGAGCGGCGGGCCGAATCGCCCGTGCAGCGTTCCATCTCGCCCAGCACGGCAAAGTTGACGCCGGCCGCATTGAGCACCTTGGCCAACGCGCGCGCCGTGTCCTGCGCCCGCGGGTCGTACGACGGCGCGCAACCCACCCACCACAGGATCTCGAAGTCCGGATTCTCGTCGATCGTGGGCACTTCCAGCCCGTCGGCCCATTTCATGCGGTCGCGCGCGCTGATGTTCCACGGGTTGCCGTTGCGCTCCATGCCGCGATAGGCCGTCTTCAGCTCGTCGGGGAAGCTGTTCTCCATGAGCATCTGGTAGCGCCGGATGTACAGGATGTCGAACATGGGCTCGTTGCCAACCGGACAGATATCCACACAGGCGCCACACGCCGTACACGCCCACACCGCCGACTCGGAGATGGCGAAGTCGATGAGCGAGAACTCCGACTCCTTGCCGCCCGCCACGTCGGCCAGATGCTCGTTGAGATAGTAGCGCTTGTTCACCTCCAGCGCCGAGGGTGAGAGTTCCTTGCCGGTGGTGTAGGCGGGGCACACATCCTGGCAGCGGTTGCACATGATGCACGAATAGGCATCGACCAGGTGCGTCCACGGCAGTTGCTCGATGGAGTTGACGCCGAAGAGTTCCTGCGACTCGTCCTCGAAGTTGATGGGGTCGAGCGTGCCCAGCGACGTGCGCTTGGGCTTGGTCAGGAAGTTGACGCCCGACATGATCAGGTGGAAGTGCTTGGTGTAGGGGAAGTAGGGCAGGAAGGCCAGGATGAGGCCGATGGCCAGCCACCAGCCCAGGTGCTCGCCCACTGTGCGTGCGCCTTCGGGCCAGCCCATCCACAATTGTCCCAACGCCGTGCTGAAGGGCTGCCACGGGTCGCCGCCTTCCAGCGAAACCTTGAAGCTGTTGCCGATCCAGCGGAAGCCGACGTGGAAGAGGATGAAGAAGGCCACGATGAACGAATCGCGGCGGATGCCGCCCTGCTTGACCCGGTCGACGAGTTTGATGTTCTCGTGATAGGTCAGCGCCTTGTCGTTGAAGACAAAGCGGCGCAGGATGAAGTAGATGACGCCAACCAGCACGCTCATGGTGGCGATGTCGGCCAACAGGCGGTAGAAATCGCCCACGATGTTCTCGCCCAGGAAGGTCACCGGGAACATGCCTTCGATCACGTCGCCGAAGTTGACAAGGAAGTAGAAGACAAAGCCCAGCGAGATCATGATGTGGAAGAGGCTGCTCAGGCCGCGCGTCTTCCAGATCGGGCGCGTGGTGATCCACGTGTAGGCGGCGTGCCACAGCCGCGAGAGCATGTAACCGAAAGTGGGCTTTTCGCCCGTGCCGCGCATCACCGCCTTGTAGACCTTGTAAAAGCCGACGCCGGCAAAGTAAAGCGATGCAGCGACTGCCGCAACAAAGAGGATCTTTTCAATCAGCGTTAACATAGGAGCCCTTTCTGCATGAAGGCGAAGGGGAATTGCGGGACTTCGCGATGATTATTTCGTCTATCGGTTTCGATGCGGTTGCCGCCGCGTTGGACAGCGTAAGCACCGTTCCAATCATACGGGCAGTATCTGTTGCAGGCAAGTGGAGTCGTGCCCCCTTTTTGGCGGGGCGTATGTCACCCATCCACTGTGACCATGTCCCAAGCGCCTGGCCTGGGACGAACACGTTTCGGCGCTGCGATAGACAGCCGGTACAATGAAATCCATGAAATCGATTGCCGAACTGCTCGCCATCTCCGCCGCCCTGCATCACCACCTCTGCCCGCGTCAGGTGCTGGGTGTGCAGATGGGCCGCCTTGCCGCCGAGGTGCTCGCCCTGGAACTGCCGCAGAGCGACAAACGGCTGCTGACGATCGTGGAGACCGACGGCTGTTTCTGCGACGGCGTTTCGGCGGCCACCAATTGTTGGGTCGGGCGGCGCACCCTGCGCGTCGAGGATTACGGCAAGGTGGCGGCAACCTTTGTCGACACGCACAGCCTCGCCGCCATCCGCGTCGCGCCGCATCCGCAGGCACGGTCGCTGGCCGCTCGCTACGCGCCTGAAGCGCGTAACAACTGGGAAGCCATGCTGCTCGGCTACCAGCGCATGCCCTTCGACGAGTTGTTCACCTGGGAACGGGTGACGCTGACGACGCCGGTGGAGGCGATCCTCAGCAAGCCGGGCCACCGCGTGAACTGCGACCGCTGCGGCGAGGAGATCCTCAACGAGCGCGAGGTGCTGGCGGGCGAGAGCACGCTGTGCCAGGCTTGCGCGCACGGCGCGTATTACCTGCGCGCCCCATCCGGCGCAGAGCCTGACGCGCAGGCCGGCCGTCCCCACGTGGCAACGGCCGGCCGCATCCCCTGCGAGGAGTAGCGCTACTTCTCCATCAGCTCCGCCACCGCGCTGCGGATAGTATCCACTTCGTCAATGACGCCGCTCTCCACCAACGACCGCACCTCGGTATCGACCGCTGTGTCCGCCGGCAGGTCGAGCGCGGCCAGCAGGTCGTCCAGATTGATCCCCGTCGTTTCGGCAATCTGGCGCAGCGTGTGGCGTCCCTTGATCTCCACGGCCGTAGTCGGGGCGGCCGGGCCGCTACCGGTGCCATCGCCGCTGCCGCTGCCGTCGCCGTCGCCCACCGGCACATGCTCGACGGCCGCGGGTGTCGGTGACGGCTCGGCGGTGGGTGCGGCGGTTGGCTCCGGCGCGGCGGCGGGTGCAGTATCGGGCTGGGAGACCTGGCGCTGCGCCGCATCGGTGGACGTGCCGTCATTGCCCAGGAAGGCGTCGATGGCCTCGCGCACCGTGCTGACCTCGAAGCCGGGGATGATCGCCTCCATCTCCTTCAGCGCCGTTTCAGGCGGCAGATCGGCCGGCAGGCCAAGCTCGGCGTAGAGCGCTGCCGTCTCCATGCCGAAGCCGTCGGCGACCTGCTGAAAGCTCATCCAGCCCTTGATGTCGGCGCTGCTCTTCATGTTCTGTGCATCCACCATGGACTTGCCGCTGACAATCCACCAGCCCGTCGCCTGCGCCACGCCGACCGTGCCCAGCAACAGCGCCACGGCCAGCACGGGCACGAACCACTTGTTGACTCTCATTGGGATTCTCCCTGGCTGACTGGCGCCGGCGCCGGGTGACCAAAGACACCGCGCAGATTCTTCCACCAGATGGACGGCATGAACGCAACTTCCAGCGCGCCGTGACGCGGGCAGACATCGACGCACTCCAGGCAGCCGATGCAATTGGTGCTCACCAGCGGGTCAGCCTTCTCCACGGCGATGCCCATGGGACAGGGCCGCGAGCAGAGCGCGCAGCTCTTGCACGTCGCCTCGGTGCGGCGGATGCGCAGGAAGCTCACGTAGCTGACGAGGCTGAGCGCGCCGCCGAGCGGGCAGGCATATTTGCACCAGAAGCGGGGAATGAAGAACGACGCGCCGAGAATACTGAGCGCCACCGTGTAGGCCGGCCAGTGCTCGGCGGCGTTGAACTCGAAGATCCAGCCCAGCCCGAAGATGGTGCGGTAGGGATCGTAGTCGGCGAACCAGAGCTTGACCGTGCTCACCGTCATGTAGAGCACCAGCGCCAGCATGACATAGCGGCCATAGCGCAGCCAGCGGTCGATGCCGTCCGGCACGTGGATGGCGGGCAGGCGCACGCGCTCGCGCAGCCAGGTCAGGAAATCCTGCAACGTGCCGAAGGGGCAGATCCAGCCGCAGAACGCGGCGCCGGCCGCCACGGTGGCAAGGAGCAGGCCGGTCATCAACACCAGGTTGGACGGGTGCGTCTTGGGCACATACTCACCTGTGGAGATCATGCGCCACAGCGACTCGACGCCGCCAAAGGGGCAGAGCGCATCGATGGACGCGGCCGTCGTCGTCTCCTCGAAGAGGCTGTGGCGCAGCGCGGCGAAAATGATGAAGCCGAGAAAGGCCGTCTGCACCAGCCGCCGCACAACCTGTGTGCGCGAGCGTGGCCGGTGACGGCGCGGGCGAAGCGTGGCAGTCGACATGCAATGCTCCTCTGGGTGGTGCGCTGGTTCCGTTCGTTGGCGGACGGGTTTGCGACGAAAAAAGACAGATGGGCTGAGCGTATGCGGAGATTGTGAAGAAGTGATGAAGAGATTGTGTCGTTTGCGTTTGCCGCTGAGGCCCACGCAACAAAATGGGGGATTTTGGGGACATCTTCGGGACAAACGACACGTGGCTGCGACGCGACGCGGCGCGAAAATGACCCTATCGGCAAAAAAGTGGCCGGTTTGTGCCGGTCACGACTTCACAAAACGAGCACATGAGGAGTTGGCGCGATGCGTAAGATTCTGGCGCCGGCGCTGCTGGCGACCATTTTTGTGCTGAGTGCGTGGCTGTTCTTCGCGGTACAGGCTCAGGCCGCGCCGCCGGCGCAACAGGCGAGCCAGCCGGTCACCATCTACTTCTTCTGGGGCGACGGCTGCCCGCACTGTGCGGCGGCCAAACCGTTCCTGGCGGAGCTGAGCCAGCGCTACCCCAGCGTGACGATTC
>JACKBA010000049.1 GCA_020634815.1 Caldilineaceae bacterium
GCACGCAGGAGTCGCCCTTGTGCCGTAGCGGCGAAGTGCTGCAAGGATTGCTCAAGCCCAACCAGTGCCCAGCCTTTGGCCAGCAGTGCACGCCACGCACGCCCCTCGGTGCGACCATGGTGTCGAGCGAAGGCGCGTGTGCGGCGTATTACCAGTATGGTCGATTTGTCCAGGCCGAGGAGATTGGCGTGCAATGAAGCGGTATGCGTCCATTGTTGAATTGCTGCGAGATTGCCCCACTGCCGGCGACGACCCAGTGCTGCATGGAATTCCTGCCTATCGTGCCACCGCAGGGCTGGACGCCGCTCAACTTGCCGAGATCCGGCAGCGCCGCTGGCTATCTGCCAGTGAGCTTGCCTCCATCTACGCATGGAAAGAAGGCGGAAGGAGTCGCCACCTGCGCGACATCCTCGGCAACGCCAAAGATGACACTGATCTCGTACAGGAACTCACCCGAGAAGCGATGGCGCATACGGACGAGTACAAGCGGATCGCAGTCCTGGACCGGCTACAAGGTGTTGGAATAGCGATTGCTTCAGCGATCCTGACGGTGATCGATCCGCAGGCATACGGCATCATCGACCGGCGCGTGTGGAGATTACTTCACGAATACGGCGAGGTCGATCATGACCCCGCCGGCGAGAACCTCACGCTGGAGAGTTGGCTGGATTACCTGCCGAAGGTGCGACAGTGGGCGACTGAGCTTGGAGCCAGCGCCCGAGAAGTCGAACGGAGGCTGTTCGACTTCGATCCCGCAGTGAGTTACGATACCGGTGTGACGGCGCCCTCTCGGCAAATGATGGAGCAGGTGATGGCTACCGTGTATGCAACGGACCTGGATACAATCCTTGACCAGATCGCCAGGCTGTCGAATGAACAGCAAGAGATACTGGCTGACATCCTACACAGGCGCATGATTGAACATGAGCGGCGCGAGATTGCCGAAGATGCACGCGCGGCATTGGCCCTCTTCCGCGCCGGGAAACTGCGCGCTGCCTCCGCCGACGATGTCATTGCCAGCCTGGACAGGGCACTCTCCGAGCCTGATGTCGAATGAGGCAGTTGGTCGAGACCCCACGCTTCCGCCGGATGTTCCGCAAGCATGTTCGTCGCGATCCGGCTCTACGCGTCCGAATCGAGCAGACGTTGCACCTGATGAGTGAAGACGCCTTTGCCCCATCGCTTGCAACGCACAAGCTTAGCGGGGATCTGTTCGGACTATTGGCTTGTTCCTGCGGCTATGATTGCCGCATCATTTCTACGATCGAAGTTGACGATGTCGCACAGCAGGAGGTGGTCTTGCTGCTCTCGATCGGCACGCACGAAGAAGTCTACTGACAGGATTTGCACTGAATGCAGAACGGAATCGACTTCAGCAGTTGGGCCTGCCCTGTTCCGCTGCGCAATTACCCGACCATCGTCATGGGGCATGGCGGGGGCGGCAAGCTCTCCGCCGAGCTGGTGGAGCATCTCTTTGCCCCGGCCTTTCGCAGCACGGCGCTTGACGCGCTGGGCGATGCGGCCGTGCTCGACCTGCCCGCCGGGCGGCTGGCCTACAGCACCGATTCGTTCGTGGTGCGGCCGCTCTTTTTTCCGGGCGGCAACATCGGCAGCCTGGCCGTCAACGGCACCGTCAACGATCTGGCGATGATGGGTGCGCGACCGCTCTATCTCACCGCCGGCATGATCCTGGAAGAGGGTCTGCCGCTCGCCCAGCTTGGCGTTATCGTCGAAGAGATGGCGGCGGCGGCACGCACAGCCGGCGTGCAGATCGTGGCCGGCGACACCAAGGTGGTCGACAAGGGTCACGGCGACGGCATCTACATCAACACCAGCGGCATCGGCATCATCCCGGCCGGTGTACAGATCGGGCCTGGTCAGGCGCGGCCGGGCGACGCGGTCATCGTCAGCGGCGAGCTAGGCGTGCACGGTATCGCCATCCTCAGCGTGCGCGAGGGGCTGGAGTTCGGCGCGCCGGTGGCGAGCGACTGCGCCGCGCTCAACGGGCTGGTCGACGCGATGCTGTCCGCGCACCCTGGCGTGCACGTGCTGCGCGACCCGACGCGCGGCGGACTGGCCGCTACGCTCAACGAAATCGCCCAGGCGGCGCGGGTCGGCATCGCGTACGAAGAGCGTAAGCTGCCGGTGCCGCCGGCTGTGGCCGCAGCCTGCGACATGCTGGGCATGGACCCGGTCTATGTCGCCAACGAAGGCAAGCTCGTTGCCATCGTGGCAGCAGAGGCAGCCGATGCGATTCTTACCGCAATGCGCGCCCACCCGCTGGGCGGCCAGGCGGCGATCATCGGGCATGTCACTGCCCAGCACCCGGGCGTCGTCGTCGCCCGCACGGGCATCGGCGGGACGCGCGTCGTCGACATGCAGGTCGGCGAACAATTGCCGCGCATCTGCTAGAAGGCATCCATCATGCTACCCTTTGACCAGTGGCTCCTGTTGGGCATCATTGCGCTCTCGACCACACTCTATATTACCAACTGGCTCCCCACCGAAGTGACGGCGATTGGCACCGTCGTCCTTCTGGCGGCGACCGGGCTGCTGGCACCGGCCGAAGCACTGAGCGGCTTTTCATCCACCGCGACCCTTACGGTGGCGGCCATGTTTGTGCTGAGTGCCGGCCTCATGCGCACCGGCGCGCTGGAGACGGTCACCATCTATCTGGGGCGCTTCGCCAACGGGAGCGTGCGGCGCTTGCTCCTATTGCTGGCGCTGGTCGAAGTGCCCACCAGCGCGTTCATGAACAACACACCGGTCGTGGTCATGATGATCCCGGTGGTGGTCTCCCTCTCCAAGCAGTTCAATATGCGGCCTTCCAAGTTTCTGTTGCCGGTCTCCTATTTTGCCATCCTGGGCGGCACCGTCACGCTGCTGGGTACGAGCACCAATATCCTTGTCGCCGACCTCTATCGCAAGGCTGGTGGACCGGGCTTCGGGCTCTTCGACTTCAGCATTCTCGGTCTGATCTATGCGACCGTCGGGACGGCCTTCATAATATTGGTCGGGTACCGGCTGCTACCCAACTACTCGCCGCTGGTCAGCCTGCTGGATGTGCGGTCACATTCGACCTATGTGACGGAGATGGTGGTCGGCGCCGAGAGCAAGATTGCAGGAAAGGCGGCCGTCGAGGTCTTCGAGCAGATTGCGCTGAACGACCGCCCACAGCCGCCGCAGCCGATCCGGCGCCACCGCCGCCTGCGCACGACGCGCCCTGCCAACGACGATCCGGCGCCTACCTCCACGATCAAGTTGCTGGAGATCATCCGCGGCGGCCATAGCTATCAGGCCGAAGCGCTTCACGGTCTGCACCTGCGAGCCGACGATGTGATGGTCCTCTCGGGCACGCCCAAGGACCTGCATCTCTTCCAGCAGACGAGCCAGGTGCAGATTGCCACGGTGCTGGAAGACCAGGAGCGCACCGAAACGGCCGACCTGGAAGAGCAGGTGATGGAAGCCGTGGTGATGCCGCAATCCGAGGTCATCGGCCGGCCGGTGAGCCAGGTGATGCTCAACCGCCGCTTCAACGTCAAGGTCATGGGCTTGCAGCACCAGGGACAGCAGCAGATACAGGGTTTGCGCGCGCAGCGGCTGGAGGTCGGCGATGTGCTATTGCTGCGCGGCAAGACGGCCGGCCTGCGCATGGCCGCCGATTCATGCCGGCTGCTGCTGGTGGAAGGGGTCGAAAGCTCGCTGGTGCGTAAGACCAAGAACACCACAGCGCTGGTCATCATGGGCCTGGTGGTGCTGCTGGCCACGGTCACGGAGATTCCGATCGTGGTGCTGGCGCTGGCGGGCGCGGCCGCGATGATCGTGACGAAGTGTCTGCGCACCGACGAAGCGATGAGTGCCCTGGAGTCATCGACTTTGTTACTACTCGTCGGCACCATTCCGGTGGGGCTGGCCATGGAGAGCACGGGGCTCGTCATGACCATTGTCAACGGGCTGATCGGGCTGATCGGTACGTCGAACCTGGTGCTCTTCCTGGCGGTGTTCTACATCATCACCGCGTCGCTCACCGAGATCCTGTCGAACAACGCGGTCGCCGTGCTGCTCACGCCGGTGGCCCTGAGTCTGGCCACGACGCTGGATGTGAGCCCGCTACCGCTGCTGGTGGCGGTGCTCTTCGGCGCCAGTGCGGCATTCATGACACCCTTTGGCTATCAGACCAACGCCATCGTTATGGGCCCTGGCGGCTACAAGTTCGTGGACTATTTGCGTCTCGGCTTCCCGCTGCAGTTGATCATGATCACGGTGGCGACGATCTTCATCCCGCTCTTCTGGCCATTCTAGCCGGCTGTGGATGCTGGGGAAAAGAGAAGGGGGAATGGCAGGTTTTGCCATTCCCCCTTCTCTTTTCTGGAGCAGATCGGTGGGCCTACCGTTCGGCCCCAATTGACCCTATTCGGCTGGGGGTTCGACAACGGGCAGACCTGCCGGCGGATCGCTCAGCAGGAACCCGGCAATCCAGGCGCCTCCGTCCGTCTGGAACCACTCGCCATTGTCGGTTCGACCGGCCAGCGAGAGCGATTCCCCAAAGTTGGCGCTGCCGACAATGGCGTAGGATGTGCCGGGACCGGCGCGCAGGTTGGCCGCGTCGGCGACGATGGCCTGCGGCAGCACGGTGGGAGCGGGCGTCGGCGTGGGAAGCATCAGCAAGACCGACGCTGCGGCAGGCGTCGCCGTCGGCATGAGCGCAGCGGGATCCGCCGTCGGGACGAGCGGCGCCACGGTGGGTGCGGCCTGAACCTTCACCCCTTCGAGCACAGGTAACCCCTCGGGCAGCGTGCCGACCATGTAAGAGACGAACCACTCGCCGGCTTCGGTCTGGCACCAGAGCCCGGACACGTCACAGCCCTTCAGCGCCACCTTTTCACCTTTGCGGAGAAGGCCGGCAGCCTGCGCGGCCACAAAGGGATCGGTACGCAACACGACAGGCTGGTTGGTCTCCACCACAAACTTCCCCTCCCAGTCCGGCATCGGAGTCGGCTCCTCGACAGCGACCGCGGCTTCATTTGCTGCGGCCTGCGGTATGAGCAGGCTTCCCCAGGAGGAGGTGAACGTCAAGAAAATGGCGAGACCGGCAAAGACGGTCAGCAGTAGAAAGGCGGCAACTATGCGCATGGAAGGTAACTCCTTGTCGGTGGGCAGTTGGCCAACGACGACATCAACTTCACGATTCCAGGAAGTGATGTCGGCTTCTACCTTCCAGGATAGGCGAATCCTGCGGAAACGCCAGAGGCAGGCAGCGGAGAATCAATGCGACAATTGCCGGAAATTGCGCGATGGTCAGCCTTCCGGTTCGAGCAGGAGCCGGTAAGCCGCAACGTTCATGACAGCGTCACGGCTCCACGGCATAGGGTGGTAGACACCTTCGCGCCACATCATGATCTGGTCGTCGTACAAGCGGCTGAGTGGGTGGCCGGACTGACCGCCGGCGATGACGCTCTGGGCGCGATCCCAGGTGCCCACCTCGAAGATCTGCCGGTAGACGGGGATTGTCTGCACCAGGGCCGGCGGCAGGCCAAAGGGGGCACTGGTCTGGTTGGGTGTTGTGGCGTCGCCGCCAATGGGCAGCGGGCTGCGATTGAAAAAGCCACCGACGAGGCGGGCCGAGCCAAGCGGGTGCGTGAAGCGCACCTGGTGCGCCTTGCCCCATGCCCAGCGCAACATGCTGTCGCCATAGACGCGGCGGATGCTCTTCATGGAGCGAGCGAGCGCCTCTTGCAGCAGTTCGTGGCGGTCGCGCTGGCGGCCGGCAGCGGCGTCGGCATACCAGTAAGAGTTATCGTGCTCGCCAATGATCTGCAACAGCCGCGTCTCGGCGCGCAGCTTGAAGGGATGGTTGACAAAAAGCGGTGTCCCCGTCCGGGCAAAATAGCCGTCGCGCGCCTGCCCCAGCTTGTCGCCGAAAGTCAACTCGAGCAGATTGGCCATCAAGTAGTGGAAGATCAGGCCGGCTGCGCTGTCGCTGTCCATACGCCAGTTCCACTTGCGGAGCGCCTGGATGGCGACCTTCTCCCACGGATCCTCGCTGTAGAGGAGGGTGAACCAGGGCGTGAAGGCCTTGGCCAGCAGGCTGCCGTTGTCCTGCTGCATTTCCTCCATGTCGCGTACGGTGAAACGCTCCTTTTCGCCGAGCATTTGCTCGATGCGGGCGGCGCGCCAGCCGGGGTCGAATTCCATCCCCAGAAAGTGCGGGTAATCGTCGCCGGCCATCTTGTTGTTGGCGGCGACGATGATGCCCGAAGGCGGATTATAGACGCGTGGAAGTTCGGCTGCCGGAATCCAGCCCTCCCACGCATAGGTCGGATCCCAGCCGGGCGCAGGCACAAGGCCGAGATTGGTTGAGCGCCGTGGGATGCGTCCGGCCAGCATGTAGCCGATGTTGCCGCGGGCGTCGGCATAGGTCACGTTCTGCGGCGGCGAGCTCCATTCAGCCAGCGCTGCAGTGAAGGCTTCCCAGTCGTCGGCACGGTTCAGCTTGAGCACGGCCGCCAGCACCGTGCCGGCCGTATGCCCAGCCCAGCGCAGGGAGATGGGCGTACTTTCCAGGGCACGGTTGGCGCCGCCGACAGACCGCCGCACGAAGCTATTGATGAGCGGCCCGTGGCGCGTCACGACGATGCGCTCGACGTGCAGCTCGGCCCGGCGAACTGCAATCTTCTCCTCGATCACCTGGGCAGCCTCCCAGGCGTCGCCAAAGGCAAAGGTGAAGGGATCTTCGGGGTGCGCTCGCTCGACAAAGAGATCCTGCGTGTCGGCCAGCGCGTTGGCGAGACCCCACGCCGCCTGCGTGTTGTGGCCGATGAAGACGCCGGGCATGCCGGGATAGGTCATGCCACTGACCTCAGTATCGGGGCCGCTCAAGTGCACTTCGTAGACGACGGCAGGCAGTTGCGCGGTGAGGTGCGGATCGGCGCAGAGCAGCGGGCGGCGGTTGAGACTGTGCTTCGGCGACAGCACCCAGCTATTGCTGCCCTGGCCGGTACTCTCGCCGCCAAGCCACCGGCGCACGTCCTCGTACTGGTTGAGCAGGAGACCGGCCGCGCTCAACATGCGCACCTGCTCGGCGCTGCCCACACCTTCAAGAATGATCGGGGTCTCGGCGGGGTAGTCCGGCTCCAGGTCGGCGGCGGTGTAGGCATCGAGCTGCTGCGTGAGCAACAGACGCGTAAGTTCGGCCTGCCAGTTGCCGCTCTGGCTCCAGCTCAGCACCTTGGCCGCGCCCAGCGTGTCGATGACGCGCCAGGGCTCGGCCGGCACGCGCAGCAGGTTGTGCTCGGCGCTCAAGCGGCCGGGGTGCGCGGCCATATAGGCATTGACGCCCGCCGTATACCACTCCAGCATGGCACGCGTCTCGTCGTCAAGCGCGCCGTCATCGGCCTCTGCTGCGCGCCACAGCCCCACGATACGGCAGAAGCGATCGGCGTCGAGCGCAGCCGCACCGAAGATCTCGGCCAGACGCCCCTGTGCGGTGCGCCGCGCCTGCTCCATCTGCCAGAAGCGATCCTGGGCGTGTACAAAGCCCAGCGCCCGATAGAGATCAGCCTCCGTCTCGGCAAAGATGTGCGGGACGCCGTGCTTGTCGCGCACCACTTCGACCGGGCGATCGAGTCCCGGCATCGACATCTTCCCGTCGAGCTTGGGCGCCGGGCGCTGCATCCGCCACCAATAGATATAGAGAAACAGGGCGCCGCCGGCCAGCACGAGCACCAGAAGAATGATCAGAACGATGATGACGAAGGTTGGAAAGGACATAGATGCTTTCACGTGCGCCGCCGCCTCTGCGTTTGGCGGCGGCCGATGTATGATAATTGGCTGTCGTGTTCAATCCTATGGCTTCGGCCGCAGCGATGGAGTGAGGTCGCTCTCTATGTCAGTACGTCTCGAATCCACCACCCCGCAACGTCCGCTCTGGATCGGCATCACGTCGCGCCACGGATCGCCGGAGTGGCTGCAACAAAATGCGCGCAATTACCTGGCGATGGTCGCCAGCTACCGGGCGCTGCCCGTAGCGATCACGCCTGACCAGCCGGTCGTGCTGCCCGACGGCGAGCACTTCACCCCCGATGCCGAGGGGCGCGTGCCCGACGCTGTGCTCGACCGCCTGGATGGCCTGATTCTGTCGGGCGGCGGCGACGTTCATCCGCGCTACTTCGGCCAGGAGCAGGACGGCGCCGAGGACGAGACCATCGACGTGCGCCGCGACGAATTGGAGATCGGCCTGGGACAGGCCGCACTGACGCGTAACCTGCCCGTCTTCGGCATCTGTCGCGGCTGCCAGGTTCTCAACGTTGCCGCCGGCGGCGCCATGATCCAGCACTTCGACGGCCACCGCACGCCGGCGGACGGCGCCACGCGCTTCCACCCCGTGCGCGTCGAACAGGATAGCAAACTCTTTGCGATTGTCGCAACGGAGCAGTTCGACGTGAACACCTTTCACCACCAGGGGCTGGACCGCGACTCGCTGGCCCCGCACTTTCGCGCGGCAGCCATCGCCGATCCGGATTCCTGGCTGGTAGAGGCATACGAAAGCACACAGCACGAGTGGGTCGTGGGCGTGCAGTGGCATCCCGAACGCATCTTCGAACTGGGCGACGCGCACCGCCGGCTGTGGGAGAGCTTCGTGCAGGCGTGCGTGGAATATCGCGAAGTCGCTACATCTCGACCGTGATGACGGCGCCCTTGTCGGGGTTGTTGCCGGCATAGATGCGGCCGCCGTGCGCTTCCGCTACCATGCGACAGAAGGCCAGCTCCAGGCCAAGTTCGGCCTTGCCGTGCTCCTTCATGTGCACGGCTTCATATTGGTCGAACATGCGCACGAAGTCCTCGGGCGGGATGCCGCGCCCCTGGTCGCTCACGCTGAGGCGGACGGCGGGGGCATTGCCGGCCTCCTCTTCGGCCAGTTCCTTGCGCGGGTATTCGGCCACAATGGTGACCACCGACTGCGCCGGCGAGAACTTGAGCGCGTTGGCGACAAGATTTTCGGCCACGCGTTGGAAGAGGGCCACGTCGGCCACGACAGGATAGGATTGCCCCTCGGTCTTCAGTGCAAGCGTGACGCCCTGCGCCTCGGCATAGGGGGCCACCTTCTGGCGCACCTGCTCCAACAGGTGATCGACATAGAGCGGGCTGCGCGAAATCGAGAGTTTGCCGCGCTCCATTTTGGCCAGCATCAGCATATCGTCGAGGAAACTGCTCATCTTCTGCGCTTCGCTGGTCGCCATGTCCAGGTAGCGCAGATGCTCCGGCGCCACGCCGCCGCGGCGTTTGAGCAACTGCAAATAGAGCATGACCGCCGCTAGCGGGTTGCGCAGGTCGTGGACGATCATGTAGGAAAGCGCCTGGCGCATCTCCAGCATGCGTTCGAGTTGGTCGTATTGCGTCTTGATGCGCAGCATGGTGCGGACGCGCGCCTGGAGTTCCATGCGCGTCACCGGCTTGGAGAGGAACTCGTCGGCGCCGGCTTCCAACCCGCGCACGCGATCCTGCGTGCTGTCGAGCGCCGTGATCAAGATGACCGGGATATGCTGGAATGCGGCGGACTGCTTGAGTTCGCGGCAGACCTGGTAGCCGTCCAGTTCGGGCATCATGACGTCGAGCAGGATCACATCGGGCGCCAGTTCCGGCATGCGGCGCAAGAGTTCACGTCCACTGCTCACAGCGAGAATGTCGAGATCCTCGGCAGTCAGCAGCGCGCAGAGCGCCTCTCGGCTGGCAGGCTCGTCATCGACGACGACAATACGCCTTGGCAGGACACCGAAGCCGCCCGCATCCCACAACTCGTTCTGAACTGCTTCGTTCTCCATTCATACCTCTTGGTGGTCGCAGACCTGCCACACCCGGTTGGGGAGGGATTCCGAAAATGCCACGCTATCAACTGTAAGGTATTCGTCAGCTAACACTGTTATATCATATATCTGCTGAATTACACAAGCGGCGGAACTGACGATGAAGGAAAGCAGAACGAACTGGCAGGTATGACGACAGCGCGCAGACTGCGCGCTGTCGTCATGCTACTCAACTGGGGTGTGATCGTCTCAATGCTATTTCAGGCCGGACACTATCCCCTCGACCCACTGCGAGCGCGGCTTGACAAAGCTCTTCACGACCTGAATCTCGGCGCCATCCTCGCTGATGAGCCGGTAGGCGCCGGCGGCCGCGGGCACGACAAAGGTCTCGGCATAGCTGAAACGCTGGCGCTGGCCATTGGCCGTCTCCAGCAGCACGCTGCGCCCTTCGACAAGGCTCATGACCTGGCATGAGCCGTCCGTGCGCACGTCGACGCGGTCGCTGAACTTGTAGCGCTGCACGTCATAGAAGTGGTTCTTGTGCGTCGGCTGGTGAATCAACTCCCAGCCCGGACCACTGTTCACGATGCGCGGCTGCGAGATGAACTCGGCCGGCACGCGGTCGCCTTTGCGGTCGAAGTAAAGGTTCTCGAACGCGCGGTCGATGTTGAGCGGCCGCGGCCGGCCATCCAGATCGAGGCGCATCCAGTCGTACATCTTGAAGGTGAAGATGTAGGGCGTGGCGCTGATCTCCAGGACAAGGTTGTTGATCCCCGAGCAGTGGATTGTACCGTTGGGAATCAAGACCAGGTCGTGCTTGCGCACAGGATGCGCCTGCACAAAGCGCTCGATCTCGACAGGGGCGGCATGGGTGAAGCTGTGATCGAGCGCGGCGCGGAACTCGGCCGGGTTGATATCGCCCTGAAAGCCCAGATAGCAGTGTGCATCAGGCGCGCAGTCGAGGATGTAGTAGGTCTCGTCCTGCGTGACCACCTCGCCAAAGTGACGGCGGATGTAGTCGGGCCGCGGATGGCACTGTACGGAGAGGTTGCCACCGTCGAAGGTGTCCAGAAAATCGAAGCGAATGGGGAACTCGTGGCCAAAGGCGGCCGCGCCGTCACCCGTGATATCGTGCGGATTGCGATGCATGAGGAAGTCAAAGGAGACTTCCAGCAGCCAATCGTCGCTCTCGAAAACCAGGCCGTTCTCCGGCACGATCAGCTCGAAGGACCAGGCGTAGTTCGGCACGTCTTGCGCCAGTTGCGGCATGCGCCGGCGAATCCACTGGCCGCCCCACGGTCCCGGCTCGAACCACGGGCGGACGCGGAAGAAGCTGTGTGCCATGGCTTCCAGGCCGCTGCGGATCGTCTGGCCCCGCGCAAAGGTAATCTCTTCGGGCCGCTGGCCATCCACAATCCAGTCGATGCGCTCGTGCAGGGCAAGCTTGTGACGGTTGGCGGCCACCCAGTCGATGAAGTAGCTGCGCTTGTAGGCAGGCTTGGGATCGAGCGGCTGGGCGGCGCCCAGGCAGGTCACGCTGCCGGCACGTTGGCGAAACTGGATCTCGTTCTTGGGGACATCGACATAGACGAGATGACCCTGCCAGCCGGCCAGCGCAGCGCCGCAGCCATAGACGATACTGAGGTCCGCGGTGCCGTCGGGTTGCAACGCAGAGAGTGCCGCGCGATCGAAGAAGTCCGCCAGTTCGCCCGGAAAGCGAAAGCCGAAGATCGGATCGTCGCCGCCCAGGTAGGGAGCAAGCAGCGCGTCGAGCGCAGCCGGCGTCTTCATGGCTGCCGCGGCATCGATCCAGTGGACGCGTACACCCAGCGCGTGGAGTTCGGTGTGCAGCCGCTCGCGGAAGTCAGCCCAGATCACACCTGGATAGCCGTCGATGGTGATCTGCCGGGCACCGGCAAGCTGCCGCGCCAGCGCCGCAAAACCGCCCTCGATCCGGCCAGGGCCGAGGTTGAGTGACGGATAGATGTTGTACTGGCCCGGCGCCGTCTCCTGGCGACGCGCCGGCATCAGATGTTGCGTGGTCTTGCGCCACGGCTGCGGTAGACTCACGTTACTCTCCCTGGTCCGGGCGCCGGTAGTCATCTTCGTAACGGGTGATGTCGGCCTGCTGCCAGTTGCCGAAGGCCACTTCGAGCACGCGCACATCGGGGCCGAGGCTGGCCAGCCGGTGTTTCGTATTAGCCGGAATCCAGATCTCGTCGCCGGCCTTGGGGCGCAAAACCTCCTCGCCCACCTGCATCTCGCAGCCGTCGTCGAGCGCAATCCAGAGTTCGGCGCGGCCGGTGTGCGATTGCAGGCTGAGGCGTTGGCCGCCCTTGACGGTCATGAGGCTGACAGTCACCTCTTCATTGAAGGCGAACTGTTTGAAGGAGCCCCAGGGCCGGCCTATGAAGTCGACCGCCGGCTTCTCGGCGGGAATTGGTTTCGTCACGTAGTCCGTCATGATTAGTCAGGCTTCCAGTTCGCGCAGAAATTCGTCCCGGTCCATCACAACCGGTCTGCCATCTTTCTCCACGATGACTTTGCGGAAATTGCGCTCGCCGACGGTTCCGTAGTCATGGCCCGCGGCGCTGGAGAGGATACCCCAGTAGACCAGCGGTTCATCGCCGACATTCACGGTACGATGGGCAGTATAGCCCGGCACGTAGACAGTGCTGTTTCCCGCCAGCGCCACGGCCCGGCATTCGCCCGTACGCTCGTCTTCGAGCAGCATCATGCCGCGCCCACGCAGACCAATGTAAACCTCGGCCGCCGGACGCCATTCGTGCAGATGCCCCTTGGTCATGAAGTACTCGCTGCCCACCTTGCCAGGATAGATAATGCCGAGCCCGTAGTGCACCTGCCCGTCGCCGTTATGCTCTTCTACCTGGGTGACCTCATAGACGAGTGGGTTCTTCACCACCAACTGCGTGTACGCCTGCCGGTCGGCAAAGACGGCGCCGACGTCCACCAGATAGCGGCTCGTCGGCGCGCGCCCGGCAATGATGCCGGTCAGCGGGTCGAAACGCAGCGTCTCTGCGCGGTCGAGTTCGGTTGCGCTTATCATGCGAATTGTGTCCCTTACGCGCCAGACTTGATAACATATGGTTTTTTTGTGAAATAAGCAACCATAAGCGTATCAAACACAACAATACGTGTCAAGCACACCGGTATATCCAACGGCATCATATCATCACATATCAGCAAAACGATGGGTAGACGAACGCCTCTTGCGTGGCGTAACGGTGCATTCCTCCAGTGTAGCAAGCATGGTACAACACACTCGACGCCGTCGACTGCGGAGATATCAGGACGCTTGCCTGGAGAATGGGCAGAATCGGGGAAACCTGGTGTCTTGACATCTGCGCTCGGAAATGTTATATCTTGTTAACAACCATTCGGTAAGCAACCGATTACGGAGCCAACTATGCACAAGCTACCCGCCGAATTGCGCCGCGATCAGATCGCTGTGTTTGTCCAGGAGCAAAGCAGCGCATCGACCGAGGAACTTGGCGAACGTTTTGGCGTCTCGCTCATGACGGTGTGGCGCGACCTGACGACGCTGGAAGAAGAGGGTCGCGTGCGTCGCGTGCGTGGCGGCGCGGCACGCGTCGAGCGCAATGAGAGTGCCGAGCCGCTCTTTGACAGCAAGCGCGTGCTCAACCCGACGGCCAAGGAGCGCATCGCCCGCTACGCCGCCGAGACCTTCGTGACGGACGGCGAGATTCTGTTCATGGAAGCCGGCACGACGGTCGCTGCCATGGTCAAGTACCTTGCCGGCCACCAGCACCTCACGGTCATCGGCAACGGGCTGGGCACCATGAATGAACTGGCGCGCCTGGTTCCTGCCATCAGCGTCTACTGCTGCGGCGGCATGTTGCGCGACGTGGCGCTAACCTTTGTCGGCCCGCAGGCGGAGGACTACTTCCGCAACATCAATGCCACAACCTGTTTCCTGAGCGCCACGGGAATCACCGCCACGGAAGGCATCACCGATCCCAGCCCGCTGGAGATCCAGGTAAAACGCGCGATGGCCGCCAGCGCCGACCGCGTCGTCTTTCTGCTCGATAGCAGCAAGTTCGGCGTGCGTTCGCTCTCGCGCGTGGTGCCGCTCGGCGACGTCGACATCCTGATTACCGACAGCGACGCACCTGCCGATCTCGTCGGCGTGCTGCGGGCACAAGGCATCGACGTCCATATCGTGTGAACCCGGCAGCCACCCCGGCACTGTCCCTCGTTGACGTCGTTTGCGCGCCACCCCCCGCCATGCTAGCATGGAGACGCAGTCAATCTTCTGTCCATCCCAGGCCGGAGCGCCCCATACCCACGTGGTCGCGCTTCGACTCCGCACCAAAGGATGTGTTCTGTGGAGTACAAGATTTATAACAACGAGAGCGGCGAGTTGTTGGGAGCGATCAACGACACCGAAATGGCGTCGCTGACGTCGCTCCTGGAGGAAGAGTCGGCCGAGGATCGTGACTACTACATCACTGCCGACACTGTCGACTATCTCGAAGCCAACGGCGCCGACGCCGCGTTGGTAGCCCTGTTACGCAAGGCCGTCGGCGGTGCCGATGGCGTGGAAATCCGCTGGTCGCGCGCCGGCTAATAAATCGGACCCCATTCACCAATATAGGAGAGCAATCATGAGCGACCTCAAAGCCCAGTTCGAGCAGGCGGCTCGCGAGTCGACCGAACTGCCTTCGCGACCGGACAACAACACACTGCTCCAGATCTACGCGCTGTACAAGCAGGCAAGCGTCGGCGACGTCAACACCAAGCGCCCGGGCATGACCGACTTCGTCGGCCGCGCCAAGTGGGACGCGTGGGAGAAACTCAAAGGCACGACGACCGATCAGGCCATGCAGGCGTATGTGGATTTGATCAATAAGTTGAAGGGATGATCGGTGAGGGGATGACAGGATGAGGGAATGACAAAATGAGGGGATGACAGGATGAGGGGGTAAGCACGCCACCTTGTCACCTTGTCACCTTGTCACCTTGTCACCTTGTCACCTTGTCACCCAATCACCCCCTCAGATCAGCATCCTCTCCTTCATCGCCAGATAGCGGTCGATGACGGCTACGCTGAGTTCGTCGGCCGGGGCGTCGAGCGTGTGCACGCCCTGACGGCGCAGGCGATCGAGGGTGGCGCGGCGTTCGGCGAGGACGCGCTCCGCCACCGTACGTTCGTAGAGTGACGTGCTGTCGGCGATGGGCTGGTTGGCCAGCCGGTTGATAGCGGGGTCCGCCACGGTGACCAGCAGGGGTAGGTGCTGACGGCGCAGGCGCACCATCTGCGCCACGAGCGCATCGGTGGAGATGCTGCCGGTCAGATCGGTGAATACGAGCACGAGCCCCCGCTTGTGCTGGCGGGCGGCGAACTCGCCGAACGCGACGCCATAGTGGGGTTCCACACGCTGCCCCTCGACCGCATAAAGCTGCTCCAGCAGCCGGTGAAACTGCGCCTTCCCGCTGCGCGGTGCCACGGTATGCAGCACCGTGTCGGCAAAGGTCAACAGCCCGACGCGGTCCCCCTTCTGCACGGCCACGTAGGACAACAAGAGCACGGCATTGATGGCGTAATCCATCTTGGCCACGTCGCCCACCGGACTGCGCATCATGCGCCCCACATCGAGCAACGCATAGATATTCTGGCTGCGCTCGGTCTCGTACTCCACGCTGATCGGCTTGCCGCGCCGGGCTGTCGCCTTCCAGTTGATGCGCCGGTACTCGTCGTCGGGGGTGTAGTCGCGCAGTCGCTCGAACTCGTTGCCCGCGCCCAACTGCCGCGTGGCGCGCAACCCCAGCTCCCACAGGCGATTGCGGCGCAACAGCAGGTCGTACTTGCGCACGTCGACCAGGTTCGGATAGACCTTGACCGGCCCGGCGGCGGCGAAGCGCGCCTGGCGTCGCAGCAGCCCGGCCGGCGACTCCCAGCGCAGGTAGAGGTCGCCAAAAGCAAAGTTGCCGCGCCGGGGCGGCCAGAGATGGTAGCGCACCGCGGTTCGTTGCTGCGGGGCGACCTGCGCCTCCAGCACCGGCTGCGCCACGTCAAGCCCAAAGGTTGGCGGCGGCGTGTCGCGCACCCAGACCGGTGTTGCACGCAACCCGGCGTGCAGGTCGATGTCGATTTCGACGAGGTTCTGCGCGGCCAGCGAGAGCCGGTTGTCGTGACGGCGCGCCAGCGACCAGTCGCCCGGCTTGGGCGCAAGCTGCCAGTCGGCAACGAATGCCGCAGTGCAGGCGATCAGCCAGAGCGCCGCCGCCCACACCGCTCCCGGCCACCAGAACGCGGCCAGCAGCAGCGGCGCCGTCACCAGCAGGAGCGCCAGCCCGCGCAGCGTTAGTTGCATCAGCGTCGCCCCTTCCCGCGCGCGGATTCGTTTCGCCCGCGGCTGGTCAACTCCAGCACCACGCCGCCGTGATCGAGTTCGCGCGCGCTGATGAGTCCGTCAGCTTCCAGGCTCTCTACCAACTGGCCGATCGCCGTTGGCGTGCGCTCGCGCAGTGCGCCATAGTACGACGACTGTTGGGCGCGCTCACTGGCTGCCGGGTCGCCGGCCAGCAGCCGCACAAGGTTGCGCCGGCCCCAAGCCTGCTCGGCCAGCGCAAGCAGGGCGGCCCTGGCCTGTGCGTCGAAGTCAGGGCCGCCGCGGCGGGCGGGGACAGGCAGCGTTGCGCCGCAATTGTCGCAGACGCCGCAGCGCCGCCGGCGATGACCGCCAAGATAGTCGGCCAGGTAGCCGTGCCGGCAGTGGCGCGTCCGAGCGAAGTCGGCGATATCGCGCACGCGCTGCTGATCGAGCGCCGTGCGGTCGGCGATCATACGCTCGAGATCGCTGCCGGCGCGCGCCGGCGGATCGAGCAACTCGATGACGGCATCGCGGCCGGCCAGATCGACGCGCAGCCAGCCCGCGGCCTGCCATGCCAGCAACCACTGCTCCAGTTCCTCGGGCTGCATGGCAGTGCGCGCCAGCAGGTCGCCGAACTCGCCGGCAACGGCCGACTGGCGGTCGAGCCCCATGCGCTGCATGAAGTCGAAAAATGCCGGGTCATCGACGCCACGGTTGCGGCGGGGCACTTGCAGGCTCACAGTGCGCGGGGCATCGTAGCGCCGGCGCAGCAGCCCCACCTGCTCGAGCATGCTCAAGGCGACGCGCCCGGTCGTCGAGTCGCCGGCGGCGGCGGTCACGACATCCAGCGGCACGAAGCCCATGGCGCGCGGACCGGTGGCCTGCTGAATCGCGCCGTAGACCTTGCGCAGGGTGTCAAGGCTCATCTGCCCGCGGCCGGCCAGCCGCAGCAGGCTCCCCTCATCGTAGTCACCGTAAATCAGCACGCAGAGCGAGTGCTGCCCGTCGCGCCCGGCGCGGCCCACTTCCTGATAGTAGCCCTCCACCGAGTTGGGCAGCCCGTCGTGCAGGATGAAGCGGATGTCACGCTTGTCGATGCCCATACCAAATGCCACCGTCGCCACGATGACGCTCACCTCGCCGCGCATGAAGCGATCCTGCACCTCGTCGCGATTGTCGATGCCGGCGTGGTAGTGCGCGGCGCGGATGCCCCGTCCGCGCAGCACCTCGGCCACTTCCTCGCAACGCCGGCGCGAGCGGGCGTAGACAATGCCGCACCCTTTCTGGGCGCCCGCCAGCTCCACCAGGCGGTGGATGCGCTCGTCGTCGTCACGTACGCGCAATGCGGCGAGTTGCAGGTTGGGGCGGAAGATATCGCCCACCAGCACGCGCATGGCGCCCTGCGTGCCGAGCAACTGGCGCTCGATGTCCTGGCGCACACGCGGCGGTGCGGTGGCGGTCATGGCCAGCACGGGCGGCGCGCCCAGGTCGCGGTGCGCCTGGCGCAAGTGCAGATAGTCGGGGCGGAAATCGTGCCCCCACACGGAGACGCAGTGCGCCTCGTCGATGACCAGCCGGGCAAGGCCTGCCTGCGCCACGACGCGCAGAAAGCCGATCTGGCGCAGGCGCTCCGGCGCAGCGTAAACCAGGCGAATCTGCCCCGCCGCGATCTGGTCGAGGGCGCGACGCAACGCAGCGCCATCCATCATGCTCGAAATGGCGATGGCCTGGCGGCGCAGCGCGTCGGGCAGGTTGTCGACCTGGTCTTTCATGAGCGCAATCAGCGGCGAGATGACCAGCGTCACGCCCGCGCCGCTGAAGGCCGGCAACTGGTAGCAGAGCGACTTGCCGGCGCCGGTAGGCAGCACGGCCAGCACGTGCTCGCCGCGCAGCGCAGCCGCCACGACCTCGGCCTGACCCGGCAGCAAGGAAGGGTAGCCAAAGAGGCGGCGCGCACTCTCCTCCATTGCCCGGCGTTCGGCGGCTATGACCTCGGGGCCGGTGGCTGTGACCGGCGTCGGCGCGGCCCGGCGCGGCGCGGGCTCCGGCGCAGCAGCCTGGGGCGCAGGCGCCTCCTCGGCCCCATGAAGCGCGGCACGGGTGGCGGCCAGGTCACGGTTGAAGCGGGCAATGAGCCGCTCATTGATGATACGCACGCGGATGGGATCGTCCGTCGCCTGGAAGAAAGCGCGCAACTGCACCAGTTCGGCGACCGACAGCCCTTCGTCGCGGGCACTGCGGTTCAACGCCTGGGCGCCATAGGCCGCGGCGGTCACGACATCGCCCTGTGCGCGGTGCAGAGCCAGCGCGCCCAGGCTGGCATAGCGGCTCTCCGGCGCCAGGGCCACCAGGCGATCGAGCGCGCTCTGCGCGGCCGGGAAGTCGCCGCGCGCCAGGTGCACCAGCACGGCCAGATACCACGCCCGGCTCAGCCCGGCCGCCCGATTGAGCAAGTCATCGAGATAGTGAGTCGCGCGCTCCGGCGCCTCGGCGGCGAGCAGCAATTCGACCAGCGTCAACCGCACGGGCAGACCGGCGCCCTGGGCCAGGCTACGCTCCAGGAGATCAATGGCGGCAGCCGCGTGGCCCAGGCCGTGGAGCGCGGCAGCATGCAGCGCCGGCAAGGGCGGCTGTCCGGCACGCGCTGCGGCGTCCAGGCAGGCCAGGGCATCGGCATGTGCCTCCCAGCGCACGAGAAAGTCGACCACGCGTTGCGTCAGCTCGACCGGCAGCGCACCGACCGCCTCGGCTGAGGTATTCAGTTGCTCAAGCAGCGAAGCACCCATCGTTGCGCCCAACACCTTCGTCCGTCATGCACGGCCGGCGACCCAGCGGCGCATGGCAACGCGCAGCAGCCAGCCAACCCCAATCGCAGCCAGGCCCGCCAGCCAGATCGCCGGCTCCACCCAGAAGGCCAGGAAGGCGCAGGCAAACAGGCCGGCCCACGCGATCCAGCGGGGAAAGCGCCGCTGATCGGGCGGCAGGCGCAGGGCGGCGAGATTGTTGATCGCATAATAGACCAGCACGGTGAATGCGCTAAATGACCACGTCGTCTTGACGTTGCCCGCCAGCGCCAGGATGCCGATGACCACGGCCATGACGATGACGGCGATCGTCGGCGTGGCGCTGCGCGGGTCGATGTGGGCGACGGCGCGCGGCATATCCCCGCGCCGCCCCATGGCAAGCAGCACGCGCGAGAGGCCGAGGATCAGGTTCAGCAGCACGCCCAGCATGGCGGTGATGGCGCCCACGGCCAGCAGCAGCCCGAGTCCGGGCACGCCAAAGGTCTGGGCAATGGCTTCCAGCGGCGCGGCAGTCGTCACCGTCAGCTCGGCGAAGTGCGTGCTGCCGACCGACGCCACCGCCACAAAACCCACTGTGATATAGAGGAGCATGGTCACCACCAGCGTCGCCACGATGGCCCGCGGGATCGTGCGTTGCGGGTCGTGGACTTCCTCGCCCAGCGTTGCCACGCGACCGTAGCCGGTATAGGCGACGAACATGAGCGCGGTGGCATGCAGGAAGGCGTGAAGGGACGTTTCACCGGCGGCGGGCACCAGAAAGGGGATAAAGTTGGCGGGCGTGCCGGCGCGCGCCGACGGGATACCGAGGAGCACGAAAAGACCCAGCGCGCCCAAGGTAATCGACACGATGACAGTGTTCGTGCGGTTGGAGCGGCGAATCCCGCCCAGGATCACGGCCGTCAGGATGGCGATCGAGGCGAGGGCCGTGGCGATGCGCGCGCCGTCGTTATGGATGCCGGCCAGGTCGAGCAGGTAGCCGCTGAAGCCGAGCGCCGCCGTCGCCGCCGAGGCGCTCTTGGCCAGCAAGAAGACCCAGCCGGCCGTGAAGCCCAGCAACGGCGTGAGGTAGCGATAGCCGTACTCATAGGCGCCGCCGCTCACCGGGTGGCTGGCGGCCAACTGCGCGCTGGAAAGCCCGTTGGCGGTGGCGACCAGCGCCGCCGCAGCGATGGCCAGCACCACAGCCGGTCCGGTTACGCCGGCGCCGATGCCGATGCTGACAAAGACGCCCGTGCCGACGATCGAGCCAAGGCCCAGCATGACCGCGCCGATCAGGCCGACGTCGCGGCGCAACTGGCCGGGAGAATCAGATGCCATGCTCACACGTTGAAACGAAAGTGGATGACATCGCCGTCATGCACGACATAGTCGCGGCCCTCCACGCGCAGTTCGCCCGCGGACCTGGCCGCCGCCTCGCCGCCCAGGCGCATGTAGGTGTCGAAGGGGATGACCTCGGCACGGATGAAGCCGCGCTCGAAGTCGGTGTGGATGACGCCGGCGGCCTCGGGCGCCTTGGCGCCGGAACGTACGGTCCACGCCCGCACTTCCGTGGCGTTGTGCGTGAAAAAGGAGATCAGGCCGAGCGCGTGATACCCCGTGTGAATGACCTGATCGAGGCCGGTCTCGTGGATGCCCATGGATTCGAGGAACTCCAGGCGCTCCTCGTCGGAGAGGCCGGCCATGTCCTGCTCGAGCTTGGCGCAGAGCTTGACGAACTCGGCGTCATGTTCCCCGGCGATGTGCTGCACTTCCCGCACATAGTCGTTGTCCGCCGCCAGGTGATCCTCGTCGACGTTGGCGACATAGATGACCTTCTTGCCGGAGAGGAAGCGCATCTCCTTGTTGAGCACCTTGAAGGCCTCGTTGCTACGGTCGGGGTAGGCGGCGACCGGGATGCCACGCCCGAGTTGTTCCTGGAGCGCCAGCGCCACCTCCTGCACGGCGACGAGGCGCTTGTCGCCCTTGACCTCGTGCAAGAGCTTGTCCAGCTTGCGCTCCAACTGCTGTAGGTCGGCGAGCATCAACTCGGTGTTGATGACCTCAATGTCGCTGCGCGGGTCGGGTTTTGCCGACACGTGGACGACATTCTCGTCGTCGAAGCAGCGCACAACATGCACGATGACGGCGGTCTCGCGGATGTTGGCGAGAAACTGGTTGCCCAGCCCTTCTCCCCGGCTGGCGCCCTTGACCAGCCCGGCAATATCGATGAACTCGACCGTGGCGTGGATGACCTTCTCCGGTTTGAGCAGTTCGGCGAGCTGGTCGACGCGCACGTCGGGCACGGGGACGACCGCCTTGTTGGGCTCGATCGTGCAGAAAGGATAGTTCGCCGCGTCCGCATTCTGTGCCTTGGTCAGCGCGTTGAAGGTGGTGCTCTTGCCCACGTTGGGCAGCCCCACGATACCGATTCCTACTGCCATACCAACCTCATCTCCAATCTCGACTCTCCAGTCTCGAGTCTCCAATCAGGCAACGCGGAACTCCAGCCACCAACGGCGCTCGCCGTGGGCGGGTAGCCAGCCGGCGGTGCCGTTGCGCATGGCGTCCGTCACGCTGTCGGCCGCGCCGATACACGGTTCGATGGCCAGGTTGTAATAATTCGGGACGTCGGGGATGCCCGCCCAGCCGCCAAAGTTCATCCACAGCCCGACATTGGGTATCAATTCCGGGTCGAAATGGAGCGCAATGCTCGCGCCGCTCTCCGGATCCTCGAGCGCCACGCGGCCGCCGTCCAGCTTCATGGCGAAGAGCTTCGTCGCGGTTCCCGCATCGCGCGGCGGCAGGATGCTGCGATCGACGCCGCCGACGACGGGCCACGCTACGGTCTCGCCGGCGCGGGCGGGGAACGGACCGAGCGCGCCCTCCACTTGCACCGACGTGGCGGGCAGGTGCAGGCGCAGGCCCGGCTGCACCGCAAAGGTGGGGTGGCTGCTCCACACGAAAGCCATGGGGAACGAGGTCGGATTCGCCAGCCGGTAGTCACAGCGCAGACAGCCGTCTTCCAGCGTGAGCGTCTTCTCCAGCCAGTAGGGCAGCCGCACGCCGCTGACGGCCAGGTGCAGTTCCTCGTCGTCCTCGCTCACTTGCCAGGGAAGCGACCACACCTCGCCATGGTCGGGCAGGGGCGTGTCCTGCCATGGCGTCACAGGGTAATCACCCGCGCTGATGTTGGGAAAACACTCGTCGAAGCCGCCGGCATCGAAGTCGCGCACGTAGTTGTCACCATACGCCGGCAGCCGGTAGGGGAGATGCGGATTGCGATGCAGCCACTCGCGGTCGTGCCTGAGGTCGTAGAGGCTGGCGATCTTGCCGCCCCAGCCGGGAATCACGACGGCGCGCAGGCACTCGTCCTCCATGACGATGGCCGCCAGTCCCTCATAGTCGGTGTGTGTGATGATCACAGGTGTCTTTCCTTGCTGTCGCTACCCCTTGGGCGCGTCTCGATAGGCGCGCGGCGAGACGCCGAGAACCTTCTTGAAGAGCCGCGAGAAATAGTACGGATCGCCATAGCCTACCTGCGTGGCGACCTCACGTACGGGCAAAGAGGTCAAGGCGAGCAGCGTGCTGGCGTGCTGCATCTTGAGCAGGATAAAGTAGTCGAGCGGGGCGTGGCCCGTCTGCTCCTTGAAGATGCGCGAGAAGTGCGATTCCGACAGCCCGGCGTGCGCGGCCATTTCGGCCAGCGACAGCGAGCGATCGATGTTGGCGCGCAGGAAGATGAGTGACGACTCGATGCTGTGAAAGCGACTGCTGCGCGCGCCGGCCGAAAAGGCGCTGTTGTTGAAGAAGAGTTCGCCCAACATGCGGTGCAGCAACTTGGCGCTGTAGATCAGACGGGTGAGCACGAAGCCGCCGACGAAAACATCGTAGCACTCGCGAAAGAGCGCTTCGACCACCTTGCCGCACTCGGCATCGACCTGTAGCGTGCGCGACGGATCGGTGAGAAGACGAGCCAGGTAGTCCCCCTCGCTGCCCTGGAAGTGCACCCAATGGATGGACCAGGGGTCGAGGATGGTTGCACCATAGACATGGGGCGTGTGGGCCGGGATGATGAGCGCCTGTCCGGGGTCCATCATCACATAGTGGCGGTCGAAC
Source organism: Caldilineaceae bacterium (assembly GCA_020634815.1). GTDB lineage: Bacteria > Chloroflexota > Anaerolineae > Caldilineales > Caldilineaceae > Caldilinea. Next base: position 23,059 of record JACKBA010000049.1, read on the forward strand.
TCGGCCCAGCCGCCACCCGAGACGCAGTAGATCAGGATGTGCTCGGGCGCGCCCTCCGGCCGTTCACGGTAGTGATATTGCGCACGAGGATACCAGCCGATGTCGGTCGGCAACAACGAGTGCAGCATCGGGTGGCCGGCGACACGCGACACGATTGTCCGCGGGATCACATACTGCACCTGTCCCTTGAAACCTTCACTCAGCCGGATTGGGTATGGAGCCGAATCGCGCACACACCACCTCCTCGGTGACAATCTAGCGCTTTGAAATGCAGATATTCTCCATCATAGCACGGGTTGGAATTTATTGGGAGAGGGAAAGACGTGTCAATAGGCTACGGCCAATTGACGACGGTGGCCGGGCAATGGGCGCCGGTGCTCCACCGCAGTGGCCGTCGCGGTGGAGCACCGGGATGTTACGCTGATGTTGCCGGGCGCGTGAAGGCTTCGATTGTGGCGCGAATTCCTTCTTCCAGCGGCGTGGCATAGACGACGGGCGCATGGCGGCGCAGCTCCGCATCGTCGCAGCCGCTCGGGAAGGGCAGGACATCGTCGGTGCAGGTGACGGTCACGCCGGGACGGTGGGCCATGATGATGGCGGCAACCTCGGCGACGGCAACGATTGGGCCGCCCAGGTTGAAGGCGTGGGCGCCGTCCGCATTGCTCTCGGCGGCGGCGACGAACTGCTGTGCGACGTCAGAGGCGTAGTGAAAATTCATGCGCCCGCCGAAGCCGATGTGGAAATCCTCGCCGCGCGCGGCGGCCAGCATGGCCTTGGTCGGCTCGCTGGTCAGGCCCTGGTCGCGCCCCAGACCGTAGACGGTATAGGGGCGCAAGGCCGTGCTGCCGATGCCGTGGTCGTGCCAGTAGACCCGTGCCATCTGCTCGTTGGCAACCTTGTAGACGCCGTAGAGCGTGCGCGGCGCCACGGGCGCATCGGCGGCCAACGCTCCCGGCGGATAGAGTTCAGGCGGTCCGTAGACGGCGACCGACGACGCATAGGCGACGTGGCTAACGCCGGCGTGACGCGCCGCCTCAAAGATGTTGACGGTGCCCGTCACGTTGACCTGTGCGCCGGCCGGCGGATTGGCCCGGCAGAAGGGCACTTGCAGGGCGCCGAGGTGTACCACGTGGGTGATGCCGTGCGTCTCGAAGAGACCGCGCACAAGCGCCGTATCGGTGAGATCGCCGCGCACGAAGGTGATCTGCTGCTGCTCATCGCGCGTCAGCAGCAAGTCAAGCCGGTGGCGGTCGTCGTTGAGGTCGAAGCAGACCGCGCGCTTGCCCTGGCGCACGAGATGGTAGAGCGTCCAGGCGCCAATGCACCCCATGCCGCCGGTGACGAGGTAGGTAGCGGTCATCATATCACGCGCTGCGCTGCGCCTTGACCTGCATCAAGGCGTTGGCCAGCGAAACGGCCTGGCTGGCATCCTGGGCATAGCCGTCGGCGCCGATATGTTCGGCGTACTCCTCGTTGACCGGTGCGCCGCCGATCATGACTTTGACCCGTTCGCGCAATCCGGCCGTCGTCAGGGCATCGACCGTTGCCTGCATGCTGGGCATCGTCGTCGTCAACAGCGCGGACAGGGCAACGAGATCCGGGTGGACCTCCTCGACGGCAGCCACGAAACGCGACGGGTGAACATCGGCGCCCAGATCATGCACGGCATAGCCGGCGCCCTCCAGCATCATCGTCACCAGGTTCTTGCCGATATCGTGCATGTCGCCTTTGACCGTGCCGATGACGACCGTACCCGTGGCCTGCACCTGCGATTGCTGCAACATGGGTCGAAGGACAACCAGCGCGGCCTGCAGAGCCTTGGCGGAGGTAAACATCTCGGCCACGTAGTAGTCGCCGCATTCATACAACTCACCGACACGGGTCATGGCTGCGATCATGCCATCGCGCAGAATGGTCTCCGCGTCGAGGCCGCCGTCGAGGGCTGCCTGCACCGTGGCGGGTGCGCCCGGTATGTCGCCATCCATCACGGCATCAAAGATGGCATCAAGTAGCTCTTCTTGCATGATTCCTCCAGGAATGAACAGCGAATCAGCGATATTCGTCGATCGCTTCGAACATGGCCATGATATTTTCCGGCGGCACATCGGGCAGGATATTGTGCACGGTGTTGAAGACAAAGCCGCCGCCAGGCGACAACGCCTCGATGTTGCGGCGCACATCATCCTTCACCGCCGCGGGCGTGCCGCGGTTGAGCGTGAAGCGGGTATCGGCGCCACCGCCCCAGAAGGTGAGATCGCGGCCGAACTCCGCCTTGAGGCGCACCGGCTCCATGTCGCGGGCAATGGTCTGCACCGGGTTGACGATCTCAAACCCTGCCTCGATCAAGTCCGGCAGCAGCTTGTAGATGGAGCCGCACGAATGCAGGAATGTGTGCATTGTGCTGTTCTGCTTGACGTAGTCGGTCAGGATTTTGTGGCGCGGCTTGAATAGCTGGCGGTAGGTCTTGGGCGACATGAACGGGCCCTGGTCGGTGCCCAGGTCATCGCCAAAGCGACAGACATCGGCCACATCGCCAACGGCGGCGCACACCTTCTCCAGCGTCTTGAGATGCTGCTCCATCAGCGCGTCAAGGAGCCGCTCGACCTGGGCAGGCTCGGTGACGATGTCGACGAGGAAGTTGTCCAGCCGGCGCAGAAAGGTGCCCCACTCGAAGAGATTGCAGCCGACGACGATCATCAGCGCACGATCTGAGGAGGCGCGCAGGGCCAGCGCGCGGGCACGCAACTGCTCCCAGAAATCGGCGTCGCCGGCGTGGTCCCACGGGCTGTGCGTCAGGCCGGCCCAGTGGATGAGCGGCATGATCTGCGGCAGGTCGGCGTAGCTGTCCGGGTAGCCGTCGATGAAGGGAAAACAGGTCTGGTCGAAAAAGGTGGCGCCTAGCGGCATGGTAGCAACGCGCACGCCATTCTCGTTGAAGACATCCCAGGCGCCGTCCGGCTGCGGGCTGGGCTTGAACCACGTCGGGAATTGCACCGGCGTGCCGTCGGGCAGGGTGATGTCGTACCAATCTTCTGGCCGGTCGTCGAAAGCACGGCCGATGTCGATCACGTCGATGCCGAAGCGGTCGAGCATCTCGTCGCCGGGCTGGGCGATCTGCTGCACCACATCGTAGACCTGCGTCGGCCAGTCGGGCCGGCCGATGTAGTGCTTGAGGTTGTAGTGGGCAATGGCCGAGATACCCGAACTGGGCGTCGAGCCAATATCGACAGGAATCCCGTCCGGTTCCCGATGGTTGATTGCAGCCAGTACTCGTTCGCGTGCGTTCATAGAGGCTCCTGTTCGCTGTCAAAACCGATACCGTGTGATATCGTGGTCAGGCAAGATAGCGCCCAATCTCCTGGCTCACCTCGTCATAGCCGCGCACCGGTGCTCCGCCGGCGCCATTGTTCTCCACCTCGCCGACGATTCTGAAATCTTTGAAGACCAGGATACGGCGCGCCACGTTGATGACTTCGGGCATATCGGATGAGATCAGAATAATCGATTTTCCTTCACGCTTTGCCAGATCCCAGATCGCGCCCAAGCATGGTGAATTCTTTGGGAATATTGGAATAGGGAAAGCCCTGCGAGATGCCCTGCACCAACCCTGTGAAGATAAAGAGGCTTGCCAGCGTCACGATGAACGAGTTGAGTTTCGACTTGACGATGACATAGCCGTTGAACGCGCCGCAAAGGATACCCGTCAACATCGCCAGGGGCACGGCGATCCAGGGCGACCAGCCCATCGTATCCATGCACCATCCGGCGACGACCACCGTCAGGCCACCGATGGCGCCCAGCGAGAGATTCATGCCGCCAACGATAATGACCATTGCCTGCCCCAGCGCGATCAACACATAGAGCGACGCGGTGCGCGCTACGTTGAAGAGGTTGAATGGCGTGAGAAAGCTGGAATTGCTGAACGAGAAGATCACAAAGAGGATCAGCGTCGCCAACACCACGCTCGTGTCCGTGCGGCGGAGCACATTCCAGAGCGCATTGCCGGCGCCATCTTGCACCGGTGCCTGGCGGGTGGTCTCTTCTACATTGCTTTGTGCCATCGTGCACGCTCCCTTGCGTCAAGCTGTGTGCATGTCAGTCCATCAGATCTGAACTGCTGCCGGGATCCTGCGGCGGGCGATAGACGCCATCCGCCACGTGAGCCGGGAAACGGAAATAGTCGCGCAAATGAGGTATGTACTCCAGGAAGATCTTTTCCTGGCCAAGCGCCACATGGTTGAAGAGGACAAGATGCTGGTGAATCTGCCCCATGTCGCCTACATGAGGCACGACGGGCAGGCCGAACTTGCGGGCCAACAGGCTCACCGTAATGAACTCGCTGATGCCGCCCACGCGCGTGCAGTCAACCTGGATGAAATGGGCGGCGCCGGCCTGCATGTAGTTCTTGAAGAGCACGCGATGCGGGATGTGTTCGCCGACGGCAACCGGGATCGGCGCAATGGCACGCGCCAGTGTCTGGTGGGCGAGCACATCGTCGGGATGGGTCGGCTCCTCGATCCAGTACGGATTCATGGCGGCCAGTTCCAGGCAGACGCGCACCGCAACGGGCAGCGTCCACTGCTGGTTGGCGTCGAGCATGATCTGCACGTCGGGGCCGACGGTCTCGCGCACGAGGAGCGCACGCCGCACGTCGCGCGCCGTATCGGGCGACCCGGACTTGAGTTTCATGGCCGTGAAGCCGGCGTCGACCGCGCGCCGGGCGTTGGCGCGTATCTGCTCGTCGCTGTAGTGGAACCATCCCACCGATGTATCGTACCCAGGGTAGCCGAGCGCCAGAACCTCGTGCCGTTCGTGACGGTGCAGAGCCTCTTGCGTCAGCAGGCGGACGACATCCTCCGGCCGCAGGACGTCGTCGAGGTAACTCAGGTCCAGGAGCGCCACGATCGCTTCCGGCGAAAGGTCGACCAGCAGCTTCCACAGCGGCACTGCGCGCGCTTTCGCCCACAGGTCGAAGCAGGCATTGGTCAGCGATGCGAGGGCCAGGTGAACGACGCCCTTGTGCGGGCCCAGCCAGCGCAGTTGCGGATGGTCGGCGATCTGGCGGAAGACCTCGCCGAAGGAAGCCATCAACTCCTCAATCTCGCGGCCGACGAGCGGCTGGGCCAGGGCCTCGATAGCATCGCAAACCATCTCCGTACCCGCCCCCAGCGTGAGAGCAAGTCCGACGCCCGTCAGCGCGGAATCGGTCTGCAACACTGTCACGGCGTAGGCATATTGCGGGTTGGTGTGGATTGCGTCCACGCCTTCCCCCGGCTTGAGTTGGAAACGGGCGTCCTGCGTGTTGACGGCACTAATGACAACAGATTTCACAGAGCCTCCCCTATGCCGTACCCAAACGACGATAGCCCAGTTCGGCGCCGCCGCTGATCGGCAGCGCGACACCGGTCATGAAACGCGCCCGATCCGACAGGAGAAAAACGGCGACATCGGCCACCACATCGGCTTTCGGGCAGAAGCCGAGCGCGTGGATATGATTCAAGAAATCCTCAGTGCCGGCCGGATTGGGCTGCTCCTGCACCCACTCGCGCAGCAACGGCGTCCACACAGCGGCGGGACAGAAGGCGTTGACGCGTATGCCGAAGGGCGCATAATCCAGCGCCATGGCCTTGGTCAGCGCGATGACTGCGCCCTTGGTCGCCACATACGCGGCATGATTCTCCTGGCCGAGCAGACCGACCATGCTCGCGGTATTGAGAATGCTGCCGCGGCTGGCTTTCAGCGCCTCGATGCCGTGCAGCGTGGTGTAATAGATGCTCTTCAGGTTGATGTCGAAGACGCGCTCCCACTGCTCGTTGGTCGTCTCGTGCAGCGGCTTGGAGGGGCTGCTGATGCCGGCGTTGTTGTGGATGACGTCGAGCCTGCCATAGCGCGCGAGCGTTGCCGCAATGGCCTCCTGCACGGAGGCGGAAGAGGCGACATCACAGGCAACCGCCAGCCCGTGCCCGCCAAGTGTCGTGGCAACCGCATCCTCGGCCGCGGCCAGGTTGATGTCGGCTACGGCTACCGTGGCGCCGGCCTGCGTGTAGGCTCTGGCACACTCACGGCCGATCCCCTGGCCGCCGCCGGTCAAGAAGATAACCTTCCCTGCCAGTTCACCCGCCATGTTCACCTGCCACGATCTCGCGAATCTGCTCCGTCATCTGCGCCAGCGCGGCGTCGATGGCAATGTCGCCGGTCATGGCAGCCTGCACTGTTCGCCACAGCACCTCTTCCACCTCGGGGTAACGGGCAAACTTGGGCGGGATGACCACCCCCTCGATGGCCGCCTCCAGCGTCTGCCAGCGCGCCAGTTCCTCAGCCGGCGCCTCCGCCTGGATCGCCTGCATGACCGAGGCGCGTACGGGCACCGAACCGCGGCGCGCTTCGTCAAGCTGCTGCTCCGGCGCAGTCAGGAACCGCAGCAGTTCGGTGGCCTCGGGATTGGCGGCGCCCCGTTGCGTCAGGGCGAAGGTATGGCTGCCGCCGTAGACCAGCGACTTGCCGATGGGTCCCACGGGATAACGGGCCAGCGCAAAGCGCCCGGCCACCGGCGAGTCGGCGGCGCAGTAGTCGGCATAGTAGCCCGGCCAGTCACCCACCATGGCCGCGCCGCCCGCGCGGAAGCAGTCGTGTACTTTGTCGTAGTGCCAGCCCGTAATGGCCGGCGGCACCAGTCCCTCGGCGTAGCAGACGCGCAACAGGTTCAGCGCCCAGCGCCCGCCTTCGTTCTGAATCTGCGGGACGAGGTCGGGCGGGAAGAGTTCGGCGCCGCCCATCTCGGCCAGTTCGTAGAAGGTGCCAAAGAGCCCCGACTCCATGCCGGGAAAGAGAAAACCATACACACCCGGCGGGTTATTGGCGTTGCGCGCACTCGCCACCAGTTCGTCCCAGGTTGCAGGCGCGTGGTCGATGAGGTCCGTTCGATAGTGGAGCAGCCGCACATCCACGTTGCGCGGCAGGGCGTAAAGCGCGCCGTCGATACGCGCCAGGTCGAGCAGACGCGGGGCGAAGTCTGCCACTTCATCCGCCGCTAACATGCCATCGAGCGGCGCCAGGAAGGAAAGTTGCGATGGGGCGTACTTCGTGTGCGTCGATACCAGATCGTAGGGCACGCTGGGCAACGATGCCAGGTGTTCGTTCAGCGCCGGGTGATCGCCCTGGTAGGCAATCTCCACATCGATGCCGGTCGATGCCGAGAAGGCGGCCAGCCGCTGGTAGAGCGCATCGTACATCGGCCCACTGATGAATGCAGCACGAACGGTCATGGCTATCTCCCACTCTTCGTCCCGTTATAGCCGGTTAGCGACTCCGGGTACTTGTCGATCAGGCGAAAAATACGATCTTCCGTGGCGTGTAGATGTTCCTCAACCGCGGCGGCCGCGGCGGCCGGGTTGCGGTCGCGCAGGGCCTGGACGATGGCGTTGTGTTCGACGCAGGTCTGTTGCTGGTCCATGTCGCGGAAGACCTTGTAGAAGCGGCCCAGTTCCAGGTGGATGTTGAGCGACCGGTAGGCCGTCACCAGGAAGGGGTTGCCGGCCGCGCCGATGATCGTCTCGTGGAACTCCTGGTCGAGCTGGTTGAATTGGTGATAGCCATGCGACCAGGAACCGACCTCCACGCTCGCGCTTTGCTCGAGGATCTGTTGCAGGATCTTCTCGACGGCGATGAGATCCGGGATCAGAATACGCTGCGCCGCCAGCGCCGCCGCGTCGATCTCGATGAGCCGGCGCACGTGCATGAGCGCGGCGACTTCGGCCGAGGTTAGCAGCGGACTGACACGGTAGCCCTTGTACGCCTCAAAGGTGACGAGGCGCTCCGCCGACAGCCTGGCCAGCGCCTCGCGCACCGGCGTGGGGCTGACGCTGAGATCGGCGGCCAGCGCGTCAATGTTGAGGCGCTCGCGCGGCGGGTAGACCTGATCCATGATGCGCTCTTTGAGGCGTTCATAGATAGCCCCAGCCAGCGCGACCTTCTGATCGTTCATGTAGATTGAGTTGTCGACGGAAGAAAGTTCTGGGAAAATCCTATAGGATACTGTAGCATGCTATAGCATAAACGTCAACCCCGAATTTTCCGCGACTTTCCCGCGCTGCCCCCCAGCGCGTACAATCAAGTACGTGGCGAGAAACCATCAAACCCACTTCTGGGCGAACGAAAGGAGAGTTCACATGAAACGCATCCTCTGTTTTGGCGATTCCAACACATGGGGCTACGACCCGGTCAGCCAGGATCGTTACGCCCGCAATGCGCGCTGGCCCGGCGTGCTTCGGCAGCAGCTTGGCGCCGGCTACGAAGTGATCGAAGAGGGGCTGAACGGCCGGACAACCGTCTGGAACGATCCCATCGAGGGCTACAAGAATGGCCGCGACTACCTGATCCCATGTCTGGAGACGCATCGCCCGCTCGACCTGGTCATCATCCTGCTGGGCACCAACGATCTCAAGAAGCGCTTCAGCCTCTCGGCCTATGACATCGCGCAGGGAGCCGGTGTGCTGGTCGGCGAGGTGCAACGCAGCGCGGCCGGTTATGCGGGCATGGCGCCGCCGGTGCTGCTGCTGGCGCCGCCACCCGTTGTACGCCTGAGCGGATTCGCCGAAATGTTCGAGGGCGCCGGCGAGAAATCACAGCGGCTGGGCATGCACTACCAGCAGGTGGCGGAACAACTGGCCTGTGCCTTTCTCGATACGAGCACGGTGATCGTTTCCAGCGACGTCGACGGCATCCACTTCGACAGCGACGAACATCGCAAGCTGGGCGAAGCCGTGGCCGCAAAAGTCAGAAGCTTGCTGGAGTGAGAACCGCGCCGGGTTGGCAGCGGACAAGAAGGCAAGATTGTCGTGGCGAGTGGCTGAGTGTCGAGAGAACCAGCCGCCAACTGATCATGGGATCGTCCAGGTTGTGACGATTTCGTCTATTGTACGCGACCGCGTTGCCGTGCTAGGCTTAGGCACGGTGAGCAATGACATCCCCAGCATGGCGCGCCGCGTATCGCTCAACCCGGCAAGGAACCCAGATCGATGAATCCAAGTGCCGAACCTGTCAGCGCCCGCGTCGAGACTGTCACGATCCCCACCTATGGCGTCGGCGCGCCGCAGAAGAATCCCATGTTCCTGGAGAAGCGCGTCTACCAGGGCAGCAGCGGCGCGGTCTACCCGCACCCGGTCATCGAGCGCGTCGACGAGACCAAGACCGACCGGCAGTACACGGCCATCTTTCTGGAGAACCGCTACCTGTTGATCATGCTGCTGCCGGAGATCGGCGGCCGCGTGCAGATGGCGTTGGACAAGACCAACGACTACCACTTCGTCTACTACAATCGCGTCATCAAGCCGGCGCTCGTCGGGCTGGCCGGGCCGTGGATCTCCGGCGGCATCGAGTTCAACTGGCCGCAGCACCACCGCCCCAGCACCTTCGACCCGGTTGACTACCGCATCGAGGAGCACGCCGACGGCAGCAAGACGGTGTGGATGGGCGAGATCGAGCGCATGTTCCGCACCAAGGGGCTGGCCGGTTTCCGCCTCTATCCGGAGCGCGCCTACCTGGAGATCAATGTCCAGCTCTACAACCGCACGCCCCTGCCGCAGACATTCTTGTGGTGGGCCAACCCGGCCGTGCATGTCAACGACGACTACCAGTCGATCTTCCCGCCCGATGTCTTTGCCGTCATGGATCACGGCAAGCGCGCCGTCTCGACCTTCCCCGTCGCCACGGGCACCTACTACAAGGTCGATTACGCGCCCGGCACCGACATCTCGCGCTACAAGAACATCCCGGTGCCGACGTCGTACATGGCCTACCACTCCGATTTCGACTTTCTGGGCTGCTACGACCACGGGCGCCAGGCCGGCATGTTACACGTGGCCAACCACCATCTTGTTCCTGGTAAGAAACAGTGGACGTGGGGCAACAGCAACTTCGGCCAGACGTGGGATCGCCAGCTTACCGACGAGGACGGCCCGTACATCGAACTCATGTGCGGGGCGTTTACCGACAACCAGCCCGACTTTTCGTGGCTCCAGCCGGGCGAGGAAAAGCGCTTCACGCAGACCTTCATGCCCTTCAAGGCCATCGGCGGCGTTAAGAATGCCAGCAAGGATGTGGCGATCAACCTGGAGATCGAAGAGGGATCAGCCGAAATCGGCGTCTACGTGACAAGCCCGCGCGCGGTGACGGTGACAGTCACGGCGGCTGGCGAAATCACCATGCAGCGCACAGCCAATCTCTCACCCGAGACGGTGCTGCAGGAACGAGTCGCGCTGCCCGCCGGCGTGACGCCACAGCAGGTCACCTTGCGCGTGAGCGAAGGCGATCGCGAACTCATCGCCTTCACGCCCCTGCCCGACGAGCATCCGGCCCCGCCGGCGCCGGCCACGCCGGCCAAAGACCCGGCCGAGATTGCCACCAACGAGGAACTCTTTCTCAACGGGCTGCACCTGGAGCAATACCGCCACGCCACCTACGACCCCGAGCCGTATTACCAGGAGGCGCTGCGCCGCGACCCACTGGACAGCCGCTGCAACAACGCGCTGGGGCTGCGCCGGCTGCGCCAGGGGCTCTTTGCCGAGGCCGAGGCCTACTTCCGCACGGCGGTGCAGAGCCTGACGCGCCGCAATCCCAACCCCTACGACGGCGAGCCCTATTACAACCTGGGCCTGGCGCTGCGCTGGCAAGGCCGCGATGACGAAGCATTCGACGCCTTCTACAAGGCGGTTTGGAACGCGGCATGGCAGGATGCCGGCTATTTCGAGCTTGCCGCTATTGCCTCGACGCGCGGCGCCACGGATGAAGCGCTCGACCTGCTCGACCGTGCGCTCGACCGCAACCGGCGCCACCATGGCGCACGATTGCTACGCGCAGCTCTGCTGCGGCGAGCCGGGCAGATGGGTGCGGCGAGCATTGCGGTCGAAGAGGGTCTTGCGCTCGATCCGCTGCACTACGGTTTGCTATACGAACAGCACCTGCTAGGTGGCGCGGCGCCCGTGCCGGCGATGCTGCAAGACAATCCCCACCTGCTGGCAGAAGTGGCGCTGGAGTACACCCACGCCGGACTCTACAACGAGGCCGAGCATCTGCTGGACGCGGCCGGGCCGGGCTATGCCATGACGCACTACTACCAGGGCTGGGTGCGCGCGCTGGCCGGCGGCCGGCTCGGCGCACCGGCAGAAGCCTTTGCCCGCGGCGCCGCCGCTTCGCCCGACTACTGCTTCCCCAACGAGTTGGAGTGCGTGCCGGCCTTGACCGCCGCCATGGCGCACGACCCGTCCGACGCGCGGGCGCCCTACTACCTGGGCACCTTCTACTACGCCCGCCGCGCCTACGACCGGGCCATCGATCTGTGGGAACAAGCCGCTGCGCTCGATCCGCAGTTCGCCACCGTGCACCGGAATCTGGGTCTGGCCTACATGAACAAGCGCGGCGACGCAGCGCGCGCCCGCGCCAGCTATGCCCGCGCGGTTGCGCTGGACTCGGCCGATGCGCGCATCTTCTTCGAACTGGACCAGCTCGACAAGAAGCTGGGACGCGATCCGGCCGAGCGACTGGCCAACCTGGCCGCGCATCGCGCCCTGGTCGACGAACGCGACGACCTGACGGTGGAGTACGTCACGCTGCTGAACCTGGCCGGACGCCACGCCGAGGCGCTCGACGTCCTGATGACACGCACCTTCCATCCGTGGGAAGGGGGCGAGGGCAAGGTCTCCGGCCAGTATGTGGCGGCGCTGGTGGAGTTGGGCAAGCAGGCGTTGGATGCCGGCGATGCGCGGGCGGCAGTGGATCTGCTCGAACGGGCGCGCACCTATCCCGACAATCTGGCGGAGGGCAAGCTGGCCGGCGCGCAGGAGAATGCCATCCACTACCAGCGCGGCCGGGCCTTTGCCCTGCTTGGCGACCCTGTGCTGGCCAATGAAGCCTACCGGCTGGCCACGCGCGGCTCGGCCGAACTGGGCGCAGCGCTCTATTACAACGACCAGCCGCCGGAGATGGTACTCTACCAGGCACTGGCCCATGCGGCGCTGGGCAATCCGGATCGCGCCGGAGCTATCTGCAAAATGCTGGTCGACTACGGCGAAACGCATGCAGGCGACGAGGTGAAAATGGACTATTTCGCCGTCTCGCTTCCGGACTTTGTGGTATTCGAGGACGACCTGGCGCGGCGCAATCTGATTCACTGCCGAACCATGGCCGGACTCGGCTACTTGGGTCTCGGCGAAGTGGATGCAGCGGTGTCAGCGTTCGACGCGGCACTGGCGCTGGACCCGGCCCATCTCGGTGCGACGCTCCATCGCAACGAAGCGGCGAAGCTGCACAAAACGGCGATTGGCGTGACTTCGCAGAATGTTTGACACATTGCATCGAATGCAGGTATGATTTTGCCAACCACCCACGAAATCTATAGTGGCGCTCGACGTGTGCGAACGCAGCGCCCTTTCCGGACACGAGATTGATTCTCCTGACCATCGACGCGACGTAGCAGTGTGATATTTCGCTCCCGGCGCCGGCTCGGACCGGCCTGTCTTGTGCTGTATTGTGTTCAAGTTTGTCTTCCCAATCCGCCTTGTAACGAAAGGACCATCTCGCAATGAGCAACAATGGAATCAGCCGGCGCCAGTTCCTGCAATGGGGCGCCATGACTACCGGTGTGGTCGTGTTGGCCGCATGTGCCCCCTCCGGAGCGCCGAGCTCGGCGCCTGCCGCAGGCAGCGAAGGCGCGGCTCCGGCCGCGGCGCCCACAACCGTTCAATACTGGTTTGCCTGGGGCAACCTGGATCCCGCGATGGCGAAAATCGTTGAGACCGAAGAGTTCAAAGCGCACATGGGTGGCGCCACACTAGAATACAAAGCCTCAGCCGATGAGCAATCCATCCTCACCGCAATCGCAGCCGGAACTCCACCCGATGGCGGCTCGAATTACTCATATGTCAACTTTTATACACGCGGCGCCACGATTGACGTCAAGGATATGGCCGAAGCCAGCACCGTCTTGAAGGCAGACGACATGTTAGAAGGCATTTGGAATAGCGCCTTCTATCAAGGCGGTATGATCGGCGTGCCGGGCATCGAGTGCTTCAACTGGTGGGGGCTGAACGTCAACGCCAACACCGCCGAGCAGGATGGGCTGGACGCGACGACGCTGCCCAAGACGTGGGACGAGGTGCTGGAGTGGCACAAGGCCATGACCAAGAAAGACGACGCCGGCAACTTGCTGACCTTTGGCCTCGACCCGTATGATGCCATGGCCGGAGAACCCGACTTCCTCGCCGCTTCCTACGGCGTCAAGTGGTTCGACGAAGAGACCGGCGCGTTCGATCTCGCCAACCCGCGGTTTGCCGAAGGTATGGATACATTGGGCGAGTTCATCCGCATCGCCGGCCCGGACCAGTTTGCGGGCATGCGCCAGGTGGAAGGTAACGGTGGGTGGGGCGCGGCCTACAATGCCGGTATTCAGAACATGATCATCGAAGGCTACTGGCATCCGGGCGAGACCCAGATTCAGCAGCCCGAAGTGGCGCAGTACAACCGCTCGGGCTGGGCGCCTGTGCCGGCCGACCGCAAGGACGCCAACATCATGGCGACTGGTCTGCATGCCGTCGTCATCTTCAAGGACGCCAAGAACAAGGAAGGCGCCTTCAAGCTGGGCGAGTTTTTCCAGACGCCGACGGCATTGAACACGATCTTCGATGAGGTCGGCTGGATTCATGGCGTCAAGTCATGGCTCTCGACCATCGACAAGAACAAGTACCCCGGTCTGGCCTTCTACGTGGATGCCGGCCCGGAAGTCACTGAATGGACGATCGGCCGCCGCTGCCCGATCAACAGCTTTGTCGTCACACAATATACCGAACTGCGCGAGCAGGTCTTCCGCGATCTCATCGACCCGCAGGCCGCCGCCGACGAGTTGCAGAAGCGCGCCGAGGCCGAGTGGCAGGCGCAGGGTCTGGGCTGATCACAGCCAGAAGTGTCGATTTGAGGTAGTTGTCTAGCCTGGTGAATCGCCGCACCGGCTGGGGTTTTTGCTTAGCGAGAGCTCCAGCCGGCCGGCGACCATGATGTGGCTTTCGCACAGTTCACTGGGTCCTGCCACTGAAGGGAGACAATATGGCTGTATCCGCACCGCCGGCCCAAAGGCGGGGAATGACCAAGACTGAAAAGCGCAACCAGGTCATGGGACTGCTCTTCATTTCCCCCTGGCTGATCGGCTTTTTGCTTTTTGCGCTCTTCCCGCTGGCCGCCTCGCTCTACTACAGCATGACCAACTATGATTTCATTCGCGAGCCGCAGTTCATTGGGGCGGCGAACTATGTCCGGCTCTTCACCACCGACCCGGACTTCTGGACGGTCATGTACAACACCCTCTACTATGTCGGGATTGGCGTCCCGCTCGGAATTGCCGTAGCGTTCTTGATCGCCAACCTGCTCAACAGCGAAATCAAGGGACGAACCCTTTTCCGCTCGGTCATTTACATCCCGTCAATCGTACCGACGGTGTGCGCGGCCATGGTCTGGCTCTTCATTCTCAACGTGCAATACGGCGCGATCAATGGCATTCTCAAGACGATGGGACTGGCGACGATTCCCTTCCTCTCTAGTCCAGAACTCGCCAAGCCGTCGCTCATCATGATCTATATCTGGGCGCAGGGGACGGCCGTGGTCATCTTCCTGGCCTCGCTACAAGACGTACCACGCTCGCTCTATGATGCGGCCCTGGTCGACGGCGCCAATGCATGGAATCGCTTCTGGAATGTAACGGTGCCGCTGTGCACGCCCGTGATTCTCTTCAACTTCATCATGGGCATCATCGCCGCTTTCCAGGATTTCACCCTGCCCTTCGTGCTGACGGGCGGCGGCCCCATGAAGTCGACCGAGTTCTATGTGGTCAACCTCTACCGCAACGCCTTCGTGCAATTCAGTATCGGCAAGGCATCGGCGATGGCGTGGATTCTCTTCCTGATTATTCTCCTTTTCTCGGTGATTCTGTTCCGAACGTCGGCACGCTGGGTGTACTACGGAGGTGAGAAATGACGAGTGCAAGCCAGACCGTTACCGGCACGACGCAGGTTCAGCAACCGAGCAAGGTGCGTTCCCAGTCCTTTGGCAACACGGTCGCAAAGTTTGCGATCTACACGTTGCTCATCCTGCTCAGCATCACGTGGATCTTTCCACTCTACTGGATGGCGACTTCATCCCTAAAGGATGACCCGCAGATTTACACCGTACCGCCGGTGCTGATCCCAAATCCGGCCTACTGGAATAACTTCTACGACGCCTGGACCCGCTTCGACTTCAACCAGGCGGCGTTCAATTCCGTCTTTCTCTACTCCGTACCGGTGACGATCCTGACGCTCATCTCGTCGCTCATCGTCGCCTACGGCTTTGCCAAGATCCCCTTCCGCGGGCGTGAGCCGCTCTTCTGGATCTGCATCGCCACCATGATGCTGCCCTGGCAGGTCACCATGGTGCCGCTCTTCATCATCTTCAAGAATCTGGGCTGGATCAACACCTACTGGCCCTTCGTGGTGCCGTCCATGTTCGGCAATGCCTACTTCATCTTCCTGCTGCGCCAGTTCTTCCGCAGCATCCCGGAAGAGTTGTCGGACGCAGCGCGCATCGACGGCGCCGGTGAGTTCGGCATCCTGTGGCGCATCATCGTGCCGCTGTCGAAGCCGGCCATCGCAGTCGTGCTGCTCTTCCGCTTCATGTGGTCCTGGAATGATTACCTTGGCCCGCTGATCTACATCAACACCGAGTCGATGCAGCCGCTGGCGCTGGCCATCTACCGCATGCGCACGCTGGCGCTGAGTATGGGCACAACCGCCATGGCCTATCCGCATCTGATGGCGGTCAGCACGCTGGTGGCGCTGCCCATCATCCTGATCTTCATCTTTGCGCAGCGCACCTTCATCGAAGGTATCTCGACGACCGGTCTGAAGGGCTGATCGTCGCCGGATCGAGTCTATGCCGCTGGCGCGTTTCGTGGTTCCACTCCTGCTGACCGGCTGCCTGTGCAGCGCGCAGGGGTTCCACGCGCCGGCGGCGTCCCCTTTCCCGCCACTGCGTGCGGTCGCCGCGACCGTCGCAGCCACACCATTCGCCGCGGAGGGTGGCTGTAGCGACAGCTTCGTCACCCATCGCCTGGACTTCACCACCGGCACGCGCCTGCGCGAGATCAGCACCTATATCAGCAACGGCGCGGGGGTGGCGGCCAATGACCTGGACAACGACGGCGACCTCGACCTCGTCTTTGCCAGTGTCGACCGCGAGGCTGAAATCCTGTGGAATGACGGCGACCTGACCTTCACGCCCGAGACGCTGGACGACCGCTTCGGCCGCGGCGCCGCCATCGTCGACGTGGACGCCGACGGCTGGAACGACATCCTCTTCACCCACCGCGGCCTCGACGGCGTCACCTACTGGCACAATCAAGGTGGCGCCCCCGACTCTTCCTCGCCCCTCGCCCCTCGCCCCTCCTTTGCGCAGCAATCACTCCCCGGCGTCGACAGCTACGCCTACGCCATGGCGTGGGGCGACGTGGACGGTGACGGCGATCTCGACCTGGTAACCGGCTCTTACGGTGTGGAACTCTTGCAGCACGGCATCGACCCGCCCGCGGCAGATCCCAAAGCCGGCATCGTGCTCTACGTGCAAGAGGATGGCGCCTGGCAGCCACATCGGTTGAGCAGCGAGGCGGAGACGCTCTCCATCGCCCTCGTCGACCTGACGGGCGACGACCGGCCCGAAATCTGGGCGGCCAACGACTTTGCGCTCGACGACCTGGTCTGGCAGCGGGACGGGGCGGCGTGGCAGCCGACTCACCCCTTTGCCCAGACAGCGCACAGCACCATGGCGACGGAGTGGGGCGACATCGAGAACAACGGCCGGCTGGCGCTCTTCAGCACGGACATGAACCCCTACGACATCTCGCCGCGCACGATGGCCGAATGGGTGCCCATGATGAACCAGATCGTGGAGCACCGCGAGTCCGGCGACCCGCAGATCATGGCCAACGTCCTCCAGGTGCAGGACGGGACAGCACGCTGGCAGAACGCAGCCACCGCGCGCGGCGTCGATGCGTCGGGGTGGAGTTGGGCCGCGCGCTTTGGCGATCTCGACCAGGACGGCTGGCTCGACCTGTACGTGGTCAACGGCATGATTGCAGCCGACATGTTCGGCCACCTGTCCAACGGCGAGTTGGTCGAAGCGAACCAGGCCTATCGCAACCGCGGCAGCGGGAACTTTGCGCCCGCGCCGCAGTGGCAGCTTGGCTCCACCGCCAGCGGGCGCGGCATGATCATGGGCGACATGGATGGCGACGGCGACCTCGACATCGTCGCCAACAATCTGCGCGGCTTCGCCCAGCTCTTTGAGAATCAGCTCTGCGCGGGCAGCAGCCTGCTCGTCGACCTGGCGTGGCCGGGGGCGACAAACCGGCACGCCATCGGCGCGCGCCTGGCGTTGCACACCGACCGCGGCACCTTCCGCCGCGATGTTCGAGCGTCCGGCGGCTATCTCTCCGGCGACCCGGCACGCGTGCATTTCGGCCTGCCGGACGGCGCAACCGCACACACGCTGGAGATAACTTGGCCCGACGGTGCGGTGTCAAGTATCATTGCCCCGCCGATCGAGCACCATTTGACCGTGACCAGGAGCGATCCATGACCCACAGTACGCTGACCCATCACGCCAGCTACGACGTACAGCGCGCGTTCCCGCTGCTGCGGCTGCTCAACCCCAAGCAATATACGCGCGTTGTCCTCATTTCCCTGGCCGTGGGTCTCATCGCCAGCTATGCGGCCGTGGCGCTGGGCTGGCTGCCGCTGTGGGGCGCAACGGCCATGACGCTGCTCATCCTGTTCCCGGCCGGCGTGCTCAAGTGGCGCGACGATCGCCGCCGCTACGGCACGACGATCATGATTCTCAGCATTCTGCTCACGGCGCAGGGACTGCACACCGTCGAACACCTGGTGCAGTGGGCGCAGTATCACATCCTCTACCTCACCATGCGCCAGTCCAACGGCCTGCTCTCACCGGCCAACGCCGAGTGGGTCCACTTCACCTGGAACTGGCTGGTGCTCATCGCCGTGGTCGTGCTCATGGCGCGCGGCATGCGCAACGGCTGGATGTGGGTGCTGCTTGCCGTGGCGCTCTTTCACACCATCGAGCACTCCTACACCTTCATCCG
>JACKBA010000005.1 GCA_020634815.1 Caldilineaceae bacterium
ACCGGGCGATAGCCGATCTTCTGGTAGATGCTGTTGGAAGTCGGGTTGGCCAGGTCGGTGAAGAGCGTGCAGAAGTCGGCGCCTTCGTCGAGGATTACCTGGCTGAGCGCGGCGACGCAGGCGCTGGCATAGCCGCGGCCGCGCAGTTCCGGCGGCGTGTAGACCAGCCCTACGGAGAGACCGTGTGCGGTGCGCCGGCCTTTCGCCGCGATGGAAACCACCCGCCCGCCATCTTCCCACAGGTAGATGTTTTCCTCGGCGATGGAACGCGCCAGTAGCTCGCGTCGCGGCGGCGTGTCGCTGGGGATCGCCTCGTCGCGGAAGGCATTGGCCCAGGCAAAGACCTGGTCGAGGTCGGCCGGCGTGGCACAGCGCAGCGAGCCTGCGACGCCTGCCGGCGGCGTGACCGCGCGCAGCTCGAAGACACGCATGGCGATGCCGACCGTCACCTCGCCGGCGGTGATCGCCTGCCAGGCGCCGGCGAACGCGCGCGAAACGTCGACCACGCCATTGACGGTGGGCAGCGGCCAGGCACTTGCCACGAGGTCGGCGGCCAAAAGGCGCATGGCCGGTGACGGGTCGCCGAGGCGGGCGTAGACGACGAGGCCGTGCGGCGGCGTCATCAGTCCGGCCGCGGCCAGTTCGCCGCCGTCGCGGATCGTGGCCAGGTACGGCGCGTGCTCGAAGCGCGCCGGATCCCGTTTCAGCCGCAGCGCGATGCTCAGGATCAGCCCGTTGGTCACTTCGTCCTGGCTGAGGATTTCCTCTGTCTCGGCCAGGAACGTGCCGATATGCTGGTGGACGGTGAGATCCATTGTCAGTCCCTCCGCTTGATGGCGGCTACACCGGCTGCCCGGCGTCCAGCTCGCGCGCAAAGAGAATCATGTCGATGTCGCCCGGCGAGTGGCCGTAGCTTGTCAGCACGTGCGCCACCTCGGCGCGGTGCTGCGTGCCGTGATTGACGACGTGTACGAGGATGTGCCAGAGCGTGTTGCTGAGCGAGCGCCCGCCGGTGCTGCGGTAGGCGATCGGTTGGGCCAGCGTTGCGGAATCGAGCGAGGCCACGTAGGCGCGCATGGCTTGCTCTTCCACGGTCCAGCGTTCCACCAACGCGTCCAGCGTCGGGAACTCCGCCGGGTCAAGCAGCGCCGCGGGTGAGCGTCCTTCCTGGCAGCGCGTCCGCCAGATCCATTCGGCGCTGAGCGTGTGCGCCAGTACATCGCGCACGCTTCCCCAACTCAGCGCGGTCGGCGCCAGGAATTCCGTTTCGGTGAGGCCGCGGGCGGCGCGCAGAATGCGCTGCGTCGCCCAGTAATTGTACTCATAGAGCGTAACGATCTCTGCCGTGTTCATCGGTCTGCTCCTGTTTGTGCTGACCCGCGGGTTCGTGCGCCAGGCAGCGCATGTGTGGTGCAAGTCTCGCCAAGAAAGGCGACAGGCTCCCATGCAGGAGCCTGTCGTGAATAGTATACGCCGGGTGGATGAAGGCAGCCAATCAGCGGCTGGCGACCGCCTCTGCGGTGTCGTCGCCGCAGGCAGGTGCGGCCGTGCAGAAGCCACTGGCCTGGCAGAAGAGATTCTGCGTCACCGTCAGCCCGCACGCCGCGCCGCCGACGGTGGCCTGCCACGCGGTCGAGGCGCCGTGGGCAGCGCCCGAACCCATCGCGCCGGCCGTGCTTGCCGTGGCGTTCCAGGCCGCCCCCGCGCCGGCGCCGATCACGTCGCCGGTCCACGCCACGGCATCGCCGGCCGTACCGAGCCCGTTCGCCGCGCCCTCGACCATACTGCCGGCGAAGGCACCCGTGCGCGCCCACCAGCCCGGCTGCTTTGGCGCTGCGGCTTCAGCGACGGCGGGCTGTTCGGTTGGGGGCAGCGCCAGCCGCGACGACCCTTCGGCATCGACGCGGGCGAGCGGCACGGCCAGCGATCCGCCGGCCTCGACAAAGGCGTCGTTGACATTGCCGTTGAAGGGCACAAAGACCTGCACCTGGCCGCGGCTGTCCCACACGCTCCTGGGCAGCACCGACGACTCTGTCGAGCCGGTGACGAGCAGCCCCTTGTGGTCGAGGCGCGCCACGCCGTTGAAGGCCAGCGGCGTCGCGTCGACACCCATCCAGCGCGCCATGGGACCAGCGTCGATGGCCGAGCCGGAACTGACTTCCAGGTAGGAGAGCGTCGGGTCGTCGGTGATCAGCGCCGTCAGCCCCAGCGACGTGCGCCCGGGCAGACCGGCCAGCTCCAGCCCCGGCACGTCGACGCCATTGGCCGCCAGCATGTTGTCAAGGAAGGCCAGGTTGCCGGTGTGGTTGAGCGTAAGCTGTCCTTGCAGATAGACGAGCGGCTGCAACGGGTCGATGACGAGCACGGCACGCTGCCCGCGCGGCACGGAAATTGACACGGCCTGGGGTGAACCGTCGGCGCCGGTCACCGCGCCATCCAGCCGGATGCCGCTGCCGAAATCAAAGAAGAAGTAACGCTGCTCCGGATCGAGCGGGGCGTCGATGGCCGGCAGATTGGCACCGTAGTCGAAGCCCACTTCGGCGCGCAGCGGGTCGGCGACCTCCAGTGCGTCGAGCAGGCCGAAGGTCGGGAAGGGCACGCGTGCCGTGCCGCGGAAGCTCTCCACGGCCCGATTTTCGTCGAGCGTCACCTGCAGGTTGCTGTCGAGCAATTCCAGATTGCCCACGGGCAGTTTGAGCGTCAGGTCATCGGTGATCGTGAGGGCCGAACCTGTTGGCAACTGGCCGTTCTTCTGTAGATTGTCGACCAGCATGGGCGCGCCGTAGCGCCATAGCAGCGGCACCTGCCACGTGCCGAGATCGATGTGCAGCGTGCAATCAGCGCCGCTGCACGCAAGATCGTGTGCGGTTGGCAGGGCGGGCTGGGTCGGTTCGTCGGCGGCCAGGGCCGGCTGGGCGACCAGGCCCAACGCCAGCGAGCAGAGCAGCGCCAGCGCGACAAGTTTGCGAGAAAGGTTCATAAGAAAATCGTCTCCGTTGTTTCAGTTTGGCTGATCTACGAAACGCAGACCGCAATCACTTGTAGAAACACACGCTGGGAAAGCGAGTTTCGTTCCCTGGATTAAGGGTTGGTGAGAAGATGGTCGATCGACCATAATGGCTGGTGCAGGCAAGTAAGATGGCCAACAAGGAGATGGCAACGCATGCTACTACCATCCGACTACGCGGAACGCGTCTACGCCGGCGTGCTCGGCAAGATTATCGGCGTCTACCTGGGCCGCCCCTTCGAGGGCTGGACCTACGACCGGATCATGAAGGAACTGGGCGAGATCTGGTACTACGTGCACGAGCAGCGCCACGTGCCGCTTATCGTTACCGACGACGATATCTCCGGCACCTTTACCTTTCTGCGTGCGCTGCCCGATTACGCCAACCGGCGCGATCTGACGCCGGCGCAGATCGCGCAGACGTGGCTCAACTACATCATCGAGCAGCGCACGATTCTGTGGTGGGGCGGCATGGGCAACTCCACCGAGCACACGGCCTTCCTGCGCCTGAAGAATGGCGTCCCGGCACCGCAGAGTGGCTCCATTGCGCTCAACGGCAAGGTCGTCGCCGAGCAGATCGGCGCGCAGATCTTCATCGATGGGTGGGCCATGGTGGCGCCGGGCGACCCGGAATTGGCGGCCGATCTTGCGCGTCGCGCCGCCAGCGTCAGCCATGACGGCGAGGCGATCTATGGCGCGCAGGTGGTGGCAGCCATGGAGGCGCAGGCTTTCGTCGAGCGGGACATCGACAAATTGATCGACACCGCCGTGCGCTTCATCCCTGCCAATTCGCTCATCTACCGCATGATCGGCCAGATCCGCGAGTGGCACGCCGCCGAGCCGGACTGGCGCAAGACGCGCGCACAGATCGCCGCGCACTACGGCTACGACAAATACGGCGGCAACTGCCACATGGTGCCCAACCACGCGCTGATCATCCACGCGCTGCTCCACGGCGACGGCGATTTTCAGAAGTCGCTCATGATCGTCAACACCTGCGGCTGGGACACCGACTGCAACTCCGGCAATGTCGGCTGCATTCTGGGCATCCGCAACGGGTTGGCGGGTATCGATGCCGGGCCGGATTGGCGCGGGCCGGTCGCCGATCGCATGTACCTCGCCACGGCCGACGGCGGCCGCGCCATCACCGACGCGCTGACCGAGAGCATTCATATCGTCAACGTCGGCCGCGCGCTGGCTGGCGTGCCGCCGCTGGCGCCCAAGGACGGGGCGCGCTATCACTTCTCATTGCCCGGCGCAGTGCAGGGTTTTATGGTCGATGCCAGCCCCGACGCGCAGGGCACGGCCACAGTGGAGCAGGCGGCTAGCCACATCCGTGCGGGGAGTGGCAGCCTGGCGATCCACTATCATGGGATTGCACCCGGGCGCACCGCGCGCGTCGGCACGCCAACCTTCATCCCGTCGCGACAGGAAGCCGACTATTTCATCAAGCGCGGCTATGCACTCTTTGCCTCGCCGTCGCTCTACAGCGGCCAGACCGTGCGCGCCAGCCTTGCCGCGGCGGACGACAATGCCCTGCCGGTAGCCGTCAATCTCTACGTGGCCGTCTACACTGCCGCCGATGAAATCGAGTGGCGGCGCGGCCCGCAACAGAGCCTGGCGCCGGGCGAATGGGTCGAGCTTGCCTGGGCGATCCCGTCCACCGGCGGCCTGCCGATCAGCGCCGTTGGCGTGGAAGTATCGAGTGCCACGCGCGCCGACGGCACGCTCTTTCTCGACTTCCTGACCTGGGATGGCGCACCCGATACCGTGCTGGCCAATCCGGGCGGCGAGGGTGTCATGTGGCGGCGGGCGTGGGTCAACGGCGTGGATCAGTACGATTTCTGGTGGCCGGAAGCGTACCGGCTGGTGCAAAACCGCGGCCGCGGGCTACTCTCCCAGGGCACGCGCGAGTGGACGGACTACACCGTGCGCGCCGAAATTACTCCGCACCTGGCGACCGCGGCCGGTCTCGCGGCGCGCGTGCAGGGCATGCAGCGCTATTATGCCCTGCTCCTCACGCGGGAAGGGACGGCGCGGCTGGTCAAGGCGCTGGACGGCGACAGCGTGCTGGCGGAGACCCCCTTCGCCTGGTCGTTCGGCGCGCCGTATGACTTCGCCTTGACGGTGCGCGGCAATCATATCGAAGCGGCGATCGACGGCCAGGTACTCTTTGCCGTCACCGACGCCGAACGCCCGCTGGAAGGTGGCGGCGTGGCGCTGGTCATCGAGGAGGGGCGGATCATGTGTGAGGCGGTCGCGGTGGCGCCGGCTGAACTGTTGAACGCATGACAGGATGAGTCAAGCGTGAAACGTGAAATGTCAAACGTCAAACGTGATGCGTGATTCGTAATGTGTGATGCGTGATGCGCGAAATTCTCGTCGCGGCGCATGACTCGTCACGTTTGACGTTTGACTCGTGACGCATGACGTTTGACTCGTCACGCATCACGAAGGTGAAAGAGCAGCACCCAGACAATCATCAACTCCGGCAGCGCGTAGCTGACGTCGATGAGACCGTGGGCGATGCCGGCTGCGGCGGCGGCCAGGCAGCCCAGCGCCAGCGCCGACGGCGCCCTGCCCGTGAACCAGCGCCAGATGCCGTAGATGCCGGTGCCCAGCCATGCCATCCCCAGGACGAGGCCGGGCAAGCCAAGGCGCGTCCACCAGTCGAGGACGAGATTGTGCGGGTGGTTCAGGTTCGGCTCCTGCCACGCCGTCGGCAGCAGATAATTGCTGCGATAGGCGTAGAGAAACTGGTCGGGGCCGACGCCAAGCAGCGGGTGATCGAGCGCCATCTGCCACGCGCTGCGCCAGAGTTGCAGGCGCAGGAAGCCGGTGCCCTGCTCGAAATCGAAGAGGCGCTGAAAACGTTCGGCGCCGACAAAGGGCAGCAGCAGCAACGCGCCCAGCGCGGCCGCGCCGGCCAGCCAGAGCAGCGGGCGCGGCGAACGTCCTTCGCGGCGCAGCAACCAGACGCCGCCAATCGCCAGCACGGCGAGCATGGCCGGCGCCGCCAGGAAGAGCGTGCCTTTGCTGAAGGTGAGCAGCCAGGCCAGCACCTGCGGCGCGGCCAGCCCGATCCAGAGCAGGCGCCATCGCCAGTCGCGGGAGAAAATCGCCAGCGCCAGCGTCACCGCCACGGTGCGGTCGAGGTAGAGCGCCAGGTTGTTGGCCGAGTCATAGAACGCCTGGACGCGGCGCACCCCCTCGGCGGTGGAGACGAAATCGCCCCCTGCGACAAAGCCCCACAGCCCGAAGAGGGCGACCACGGCTGCGCCACTCAGCCACGTCGCGACCAGCAGCCAGCGGCCGGCGTCGGGGCGCGGCGTCGTGCGCAGAGCGATCACGAGCAGGGCGCCGAAGAGCAGGCTGTTGAGGAAAATCGTGCGCCACTCGCGCAGCGCCAGGTCGGGATAACGGCTCTCCGTCACTGCCACCAGCGCCCAGCTCACCAGCAGGGCGAGCAAGAGCAGCGTATGCTTGCCGGGAACCGGTCGCGCCTTTGTTGCGCGTAGCTCCGGCATGGCGCGTGCGAGCACCCAGTGCGCCGCCCAGATCGCCACGCCGCCCAGCACGCCCAGGTCGATGAGGTCCACCGCACGCTGCGGCAGGAGTGGCAGCTTGACGCCGTAGGCGAAGGGCAAGCCAAAGAGCAGCGCCGCCAGCCACAGCACGGGATTCACGACGCCGGCCAGCGCCAGCAGCGCCACGCCTGCCGCCGCTGGCAGCCAGTTGCCCAACACCGTGCCGGTCACCACCAGGATGAAGCCGCCGCCGGCCAGCCCGTACGCTGCTGCTTCCACCCGCGTGGGCACGGCGGTTGATCCCGCTGCCGGCGGCGGTGACGAGATTCGGTCTGTGCGCCGTGCCAGGAGCGTGTACCCGGCAACGGACGTGCCCCAGCCGCCGATCAACAGCAGTACCATGCCGGGCCAGAGGGGCATCTGTGCGGCGCGCTGCGTGCCGGCGGCGTCGAGTGCGCTCGCTGCAGGGAGATCGACCGCTACGCCGCGCAACGGCGTCTGCCCCCAGCCGCGCCAGAGTTCGATGCGCGCCTGGTGCGGTCCGTCGCTTTCGCTGCGGTGCACGGGCACCCAAAGCGGGGCCGGCTGGCCATCGACGGCGCGCTCGGGCGCCAGCAGCGTCATGTAGCCGGCCGCGTTGCCCTGGCTGTCGTCGTTGTCGCGGATCGTTGCCAGCAGGTTGGCCGGCTGCTCGTCCACGGTGACGTAGAGATAGCTCCAGTAGTCGCCGGGCGCCAGCCGCAGCCAGAGGGTCCTGCCGGTGAAGGGAAAGGTGAGATCGCCGGCAGGTTCGACGTCGGGATCGGGTGGTTCGGGCGGGTCGGCGCCATGCTCCGAGACGAGCCAGCCGGCCGAATAGCCGAAGATCGAACTGTCCATGCGGGCGACGGCGCTAGGGCCGAGGTTGTTGAGGGGCAGGGGATCGGGTGGCACGCAGGGCGCACAGGCGTTGTTGCGTGACGCCATGCCCAGCCATGTGATGCCGGCCAGTAGCGCCAACGCCGCGGCAACTATGAGCAGCCAGGGTGGAAGGCGCAGGCGGCGGGTGGGCGATGACATGCGCGTCAGTCTACCATTGACGTGTTGCGAAGGTGCAATTACATGATCCAATTACCCAGTCTGGCGGTTTCAAAATTGACCGCATGAGGCGCAGCCGCTATAATCAGGGACGCGCCTTTTTCGGGAAGGCGCCGGTTCGCACGAGGAATGCATGACTGACCACGACAATCGCAGTGACGGTAACCCGCTGGACGAGTATGCCGCCCAGGCCAGCGAAGAGTTGGGCAGCCGTTCGACGGATGTCAGCAACGCCAGCGTCGGCCATGTCGAGAGCGGCCAGGTTTCCATGCGCGAGTCCTTTGCCCAGAGCGTCCGTTCGTCGGCCGCCTACCTGGAAGATGCCGCAGCCGGGATCGTGCAGGCAGGTTCGCTAGAGGCGCAAGATGCCGCTATGGGCGTCGTCATGGCGGGCGAGGTGCGCGCCAACACGATCAATAGCGGCGTGGTGGCGGCACGCGAACTGAAGGGCGACGAGATTCACACCGGCCTGCTCTTTGCGGTGAACGTGCGTGGCGACGTGCACAGCACCATTTCGCCGCTGGTGGGTTTGGCGATTGGCGCCGGGTTTGCAGCCACCATCGTCGCCGCACGAGTGGTCTTTGCTGTTGTCAGGCATCGCCTGGCCGGCAGGTGAGTCGCAAGCAGTAGGTTTTTGTAGAGAATGCCGGCCTGGCTGGCGCGTCATTACGGGCGCAGTCAGCCGCAAACAAGCAATACCGGCACATGACATAGAGCAAAATTGAGGAGCATGAAATGTCCGATTTGAATCTGAAGGCCGAGCAGCGCAGCGTTACCGGCCGCAAGGTTGGCCAACTGCGTCGCGAGGGATTGGTCCCGGTCGTAGTGTACGGAGCGATCTCCGCCCCGATCAACTTGCAGGTTGCCGCACGCGACCTGGAGCGTACGCTCCATGCCGGTGGCGCCTCGCAGGTTGTGTCTGTCGCAGTGGCGGGCGGCAGCAAGCACAACGTGCTCATCAAGAGCGTGCAGCGCGAGCCGGTGTCGCACAGCCTGATGCACGCCGATTTCTACGCCGTCAACATGAATGAGAAGCAGCATGTCTCCGTGTCGCTGGTAGCGACCGGCAAGGCGTCGGGCATGGCCGCAGGGCTGATGTTCTACCAGTCGCATGAAATGCTGCGCATCGAGGCGTTGCCTGCCGATATCCCGGCCGAGATCGTCATGGACATCGAGGCGCTGACGCTGGAAACACCGATCCACGTGCGTGACCTGCCGGAAGTCAAGGGTGTCGCTTATCTCGATGACCCGGACGAAGTGATCTTCAGCTTGATCACGACCCGCGCGGGTGAAGCCGAGACCGCCGAGGAAGAGGGTGTCGAAGAGGGTGAGATGGAGCCCGAGGTCGTCAAGCGCGGCAAGCAGGCCGACGAAGAAGACGAATAGCAGTCAACCACGACTCGGAATTGAAAAGCCGGCTGCGCCTATGGGCAGCCGGCTTTTTTGTTGCCCCAGGAATCCAGGGAATGATGGCAGCCGCGCTCAAGGTGCGGCGGTTGCCGCCGGTTCCGGCCCCACGAAGGGCGGCTCGTCGATGAACTGCATGGGGTCCACGGCCACACCGTTGATGCGCAGTTCCCAGTGCAGATGCGCGCCCGTGCTCAGCCCGGTGTTGCCGACGAGGCCGAGCACATCGCCCGTGTTGACCCACATACCCGGCTCCACCTTGCGCTCGCTCATGTGCCAGTAGCCGGTGAAGACGCCGCGCCCGTGGTCGATGATGACGGCGTTGCCGCGCACGGCCAGCGGTTCCGCCAGCACGACCATGCCCGGCGCCGGCGCGGTGATGAGCGTCCCTTCGGGCGCGCCAAAGTCCTGCCCGGCGTGAAAGTTGCCGATGTCGGCGACGGAATAGGTTCGGCGCGTGCCGAAGGGGCTGGTCGTCGGATAGTCGGTGTCGATGGGGCGCTCGAAGGGCTCTTCCCAGAAGACGCTGGGCGTGATCTGCGACCACGTTTCGACCACACGCTCGCGTTCGGCGACGACCACGTCGGGCGTCAGCACGGCCGCCTTGTCCTCCGAGACGACGATCTCCTGGTAGTCGTACGGGCCGGACTCGACCTGCACCGGCCACGCACGCTGCACAAAATCGCCCCGTGTCGTGATGTAGCCGAGGTTGAGCGGATACTGGCCCGGCTCCAGCAGCGAATCGACCGGCACGAAGGCGAACTGGCGCAGGCCGTCGTCGCCGATGGCCGTGAAGATCAGCGGCTGGCCGTTCCAGTCGCCGCGCAGGAGCAATGGTCGGCTGGTGTCCACATAGATGCGCCCCGTCCTACCCTGGACGATCGCGGCCGGCGCATCGACTGCCGTGATCGCGCCAAAGTTGACCGATGGCGGCGGCACGGCCTGGCCGGGTATCCGCACGGGCTGGCCGGGGAAGAGGCGCCGCGAGACAGGCGCGCCGTTCAGTTCTCCCACTAACGCCGGCTCTTGGCCGAAACGTGCTGCCAGGGTGGCGATGGTTTCGCCCGCCAGCGCGCGCACGGCGCCGGTCTCGGTGACGGCGGCCACGGCCGCTATCGGCAGCGACCCGTCGGCGTTGGGAATGATCAACTCCTGGCCGGCGCGGATGAGGCTGGGATCCTGGATGCCGTTGGCGGCGATCAGCGCGTCGAGCGGGACGCTATAACGGGTAGCGATGGCGCCCAGCGTGTCGCCCGGCGCCACGGTGTAAGTCGAGCCGTCGCTGCCGTCCTGGGCGTCCGCCATGCGCGGCGCGGCCAGCGTGCCGATCAGTGCCAGGAAAAGGGCTAGCGCCACCACGGCGCGCGCAACCGGCGTACGGAACGGTGGATGTGGCCGGGACGAACTAATGTGAAACACGCGGACGATTGAGTGAACTCAGCCCTCGGCGCCGTAGACACTGGGCTTCAGCACCCCGATAAAGGGCAGGTTGCGGTAGACCTCGTCAAAATCGAGGCCGTAGCCGACGACGAACTCGTTGGGAATGGAGAAGCCGACCCAGTCGACGTGGATGTCGACCTCGCGGCGTTCGGGCTTGTCCAACAGGGTCATGATTCGCAGCGAGGCGGGCTGCCGTTCCTGCAAGATGCGTATCAGGTAGCTCAGCGTGTGGCCGCTGTCGATGATGTCTTCCACCAGCACGACGTTGCGCCCTTCGATGGAGGTGTTGAGATCCTTGAGGATGCGCACCACACCGCTGGAGGAAGTGCCGGCGCCATAGCTGCTCGTCGCCATGAAGTCGATCTCGTGGGGGATGGTGATGGCGCGGATGAGGTCGGCCATGAAGATGATGCTGCCCTTGAGCACCGAGACCAGCAGCAGATCCTGCCGCGCATACTCGCGGTTGATGATGTCGCCCAGTTCGCGCACGCGTTTGCGGATGGTGACTTCGTCGACCAGCACTTTGTCGATGTCCTGGTGCAGGCTCACTTTTTCAAAGACTGGCCGGTGAGATGTCGCGCCCATGGTGCATTACTCCAGATTTTCGTGGTGACCTGATGATTGAAAATCGGTGCCTGGTTCGACAGGCAGGTAGCCATGGCTACTCTGCGCCGCGCACCGGGCGCACGGTGTATGTCTGATCGCCGATGGTGAGCGTGAACCCGGCTGCGCTCACCGAAGCGTCGTCGGTCTCGGACGCGGATGACGCTTCCGCATCGCCGGCCGCCTCCGGCTCCACCACGATCGCGGCGGGCGGCGCATCGACGACGGCCACAGCATCCACCGGGCCGGCGGCGGCAACCAGCTCGCCAAAGACCCACGCTTCGGCGCCGGCTGCCTGAACCTGCCACCAGGTCGTGTCGGCGTTGCGACCGCGGATCGGCAGGGCGTCGCCGTCGAATACCTGGCCCAGCAGCCCATATTCTAGCCCAGGGCCGGCGCGTAGATTCAGGATCGGCGTGCGCACGTAGGCAGTCGCCTCCTCCGGTTCGGGCAGAGCTTCCGCTACGCTCACCACAGCCGGCGCCGCAGGAGCACCGCCCTTGAACTGGCTGCTCCACGTCGCCGTGAGGCCGAGAAAGCGGTCGCCATATGCCGCGCTCGGCTCGATGTAGGAACCCTCGGGCCACTCGTTGAAGCTGTTGATGACGACCCAATCGGCGCCACCGGCAATGGCCGCTTGCCACGCCCGCTCGTAGTAAGCGCCGCCTTCACGGTCGGTCGCATAGCCGCTGCCGGGGCGGATCTTGACGTCATTATACCCGGGCATGACCGTTGCGACCCACTGCTTGCTGGCGCCGGTCGCCGCACTCATGGCGTCGACGCGCGCGGCAAACTTCTGGTTGGTGGCCGTCAGGTCGGCGGGCGGGTTCCACGTGTTGCTGTAGAGATGGTGGCCGTCAAAGACCGAAAGCAATCCGGTGTCGACCCCTTCGCTCACCCAGAAGGCGTTGTAGCCGGGATCGGCCTGGGCGCGAATGGCCGCCCACGTGTCGGCGCCATAGATGGAAGGGCGCCAGAAGAAGACAACCGGGCGGCCATCGACGCGCAGATAGGCGGGATGGCTGGCGTGCACGCCCAGCAGGTGCTGGAGCGCGCCGGTCGTGGCGTCGACGCTGCCCAGAAAGGGCGAATCGGTCTCGAAGAGCACCGCGATCTTGAAGCCGCGCGCTGCCGCTTCGTCGAGCAGGGCGGCCAGGTTCGGTTCGGTCTGGTTGGTGTCACCGTTCGGGCCATACCAGGCGACGACCAGCGCATCGATGCCGGCGGCCTTGGCTTGGTCGATGTGCCGGCCCATGACGCCACGGTCGCGGCTGGCGTATGGTTCCAGCGGCTGGTCGCTCAGGCGATCCGGCGACCAACTGGCTTCGTCGAACCACGTGTAGTAGAAGGCCAGCACCAGGCGGTCGCCCACGCTCTGCTGCGCCGGCGCCGAATGGGCGACGCGGCTCGGCTGCAAAAGCAGGCTGAGCAAAGCCACCAGGAGCAACAAGATGAGGGTGATGAGAATGCGCCATCCCAGGTGCGGAGGGGTCTCGGCCGTTTCTTCGACCGCCGGGATCAGCGCGTCAAACTGAGCTGTTTCGCGTGCAATATCCGTACTCACAACGACCGATGGTAACACGCCCCGTCCGCGGGCGGCAAAATTCCCGCACGGCAAGCGCCATTGTTGCGTGCGCTCTGTGCGGGCATCGCGTCGTCTGTACGCTGGATCGATGGTGGGCTTGCCGTCAGGTTACGCGCCGGCGGTACCCGGCTGCCGGTCACGCGTGCGGATCATCCGCACGCGCATCGCAGCCCGGCGCCAACCGCATGGCCGGCAGCGCCAGCAATTCGCTGAGCATCATCGCGGTCGCGCCCCAGATGGTCTGGTTTTCCACGGCAAAATAGGGGACTTCCACCTGGCGGCCGCGTAGCGTCCAGTTCTCGACGCGCCGCGTGGCAGGGTCAAGCAACGCCAGCAGCGGCGCCTCGATCAGCGCCGCGACCTCGTACGGATCCAGGCGGAAGTCGGGCCGGTAGTCGATCCAGCCCACGGCCGGCTGCACGAGAAAGTTGCTGGCCGAGACGTAGAGCGGGGTCAGCCGGCCCAGCATGGTGTACGCGCTGGGATGGACGCCAATTTCTTCGTAGGTTTCGCGTAGGGCAGTCGCCGTCAAGTCGTCGTCCGCCTCTTCCTGCCCGCCGCCGGGAAAGCCGACCTGCCCGCTGTGCACGCCGGGATAGGTCGGCCGCAGGATCAGGGGCAGAAAGATGCGCCCGCCGTGTGGGTAGAAGAGGGCCAGTACGCCGCCGTGGCGCACGTCAGGCCCCGGCGTGTCGCGGAACTCGGCGCCCGGGCGCGGCCGCGGCGCCATGCGGTACTGGGCGACCTTGCCCGGCAGCGGGCCGGCCAGGTCCAGGCGCAACTGGCGCAGGAAGGGTTCGTACAACTCAGCCATGGGACATGCTTGTGCGTCGCATCACGGCGTCACCCGAGCAATCAGCCCCTTCAGGTATTCGCCTTCGGGAAAGGTGATGGCCACCGGGTGGTCCGGGCTCTGGCGCAGCCACTCCAGTACCTGCACGGAGCGACCGGCATCGACCGCTGCGCCAAAGACGACCTTCTGAAAGAGGTCGGCGCTGACCAGACCGCTGCAACTGAAGGTGGCCAGGATGCCGCCTGGGCGTAACAGGCGCATGGCCAGCCGGTTGATCTCCTTGTAGCCGCGCAGCGCGCGATCCACCGCCCCTTGGTTCTGGGCGAACTTGGGCGGGTCGAGGATGATCAGGTCAAACCGCGGCTCCGGCTCATCGTTCCAGTCGCGCAGAATGGCGAAGACGTCGCCGGCAACCCCCTCGGCCTGGCGGTCCGGGTCGAAGCCGTTGCGCCGCAGGTTCGTCTCTCCCATGGCCAGGGCATCGACGCTGCTGTCGATGTTGGTGACGTGCGTCGCGCCGAAGCGCAAGGCATGGACGGCAAACGCGCCCGTGTAGCTGAAGGCATTGAGCACGCGCCGGTCCTCACTGTAGGCGGCGACACGGCGGCGGTTGGTGCGCTGGTCGGTGTAGAAACCGGTCTTTTGCCCGTGCACCAAATCAACCTGGAAGAGCAGGCCGTCCTCGCGGATGTCGATCGTCTCGGGCGGGGTGCTGCCGGCGAGGGTGCCTGCAGCCGGCGATAGCCCCTCCAGCTTGCGCACGGCCATGTCGCTGCGCTCGACGATGCCCCGGCAACCGGTCAGTTCGAGCAGGGTCTGGGCCAGCATCGCCTTGCGCCGGTCGATGGCCAGCGTGCCGGCCTGGAGCACCAGGTAGTCATCGTAGCGATCGACGGTCAGGCCGGGGAGGTAGTCGTTCTCGGCGTTGACGAGACGCAGCGCGTTACAGCCATCCAGCGCCGGCAGCGTGTGGCGCAGGTCGATGGCCGCCGCCAGCCGTCGCCGCCAGAAGTCCGCGTCAATGGCCTCACCCTGTTCCCACGTCAGCAGGCGCACCTGGATCTGGCTGCGCCGGTTGAGGTAGCCGCGGGCGAGCCAGGCCCCGGCCGCGTCGACGACCTCGACGAACTCGCCATCCTCGACGCCGGCCGGCAACGAGGCAATGGCGCCGCTAAAGATCCACGGATGGCGCTGGCGCACCGGTTTGTCGCGCCCGCTCTTCAAGATGACCGCGTTGCCGGTACGGTTCTGCCGATCAGTCACGAATATGCTCCAGTTCCCAGCCGTGCTGGTTGATGCGAATGCGTTCGCCGGGGAGCGTCACCATGCACTCGCCGGCGTCATAGATGAAGGTAATCTGCGCGCCTTCCGGCGTGGTGAGCACTCCCGCGGCACGCCCGGCGCCGCGCTCGGTGAAGCGCACCTTGTATCCCTTGTAAATGACCCAGTGGGTCAGCGGCTTGACGTCGACTGCCATGTGCTCGTTCCCTATGATATGCCGTTCCGCTGCACCGGCGCCAATGCACCGGCCGATTTTGGCGATTATCGCCCCGTAACGCGCACCCAGTTCAGAACCCAGACCAGGCGCGTGTCAGCGGTGACCCGGGCATGTTCCGACTGCGCAAGGCCGCAGACCCAGAGAACTTCGCCGTTCGCTTCGTCGAAGAGAACCGGCCAGCCTGCGCGCAGTGGCTGTGCGATCTTGCGGTCGGTGAAGAGATCGCCTACCTGTTTGTGGCGCCCACCCATGCCCAGCGGCGCCAGCTTCATGCCGGGGCGGGCGACGGTCAGCGCCGGCGTGCCGACCTGCGCGCGATCGAGATAGACCGTCCAGCGGTCGGTGTTGTGCTGCCAGTCCAACGGTAGCGCAGAAAGGGCGAGCGTGTTGCAGGTGAGCATCCACTCTTCGACGCGTACCGTGCAGACGTCGCCCAACTCGACGGCGCCGGCGGCGGCGCGCCAGTCCGCCGGCAGCCATGGGCCCGGCGGCGGGATCGGCAGGGCGTCGCCGCGATGAAGCGACAGGCAGCGGGCGCCGGAAGCGAACTCAGTGACGATGCTCCAGGCGAGGCCGTGCGGCAGCGGGTGCGGGCCGGTGTGCCCGCCGGCCGCGCCCACGGCAGTGGCGAGCGCGTCGAGTCGTCCGTAGTTCAGCTCGCGCGCTGCGCTTGCCAGCCCGGCCAGCGCGACGCGCAGCACGCCGCGTCGCGCTGGCTGAGTTAATGCGCGCAGGCCGGCGAGTTGCAGCACGATGCGCTCATCATCCGCCAGGACGCGCAGGCGCCGGCAGATCTCTTCATCGGCGGCCAGCAGGCGGTCGCTCTCGGCGGCCAGCAGCGTGGCCGTGCGCGCCAGCGTGGCGGCGATGTCTGGGTTGAGGCGCGCCAGCTCCGGCAGCACCGTGTTGCGCAGCAGGTTACGGGCGCGGCTGCTGTCGGCGTTGCTCTCATCCTCGCGCCAGGCCAGCCCGTGGCGCCGGGCATAGTCGAGAATGTCCGCCCGCGGCGCGGCCAGCAACGGGCGCACGAGGCGCACCGGCCGGGCGCCGCCAGCAGTATCTTCAAGCAGTGTGACGGGGCGCATCCCGGCCAGCCCGGCCAACCCGCTGCCCTGCACCAGGCGCAGCAGCAGCGTCTCGGCCTGGTCGCCGGCGTGGTGCGCGACGGCAACGATGGGAACCAGGGGCGGCGGCGTGACGTTGTTGGCAGTCGCGCACAGGAAGCGGTAGCGCGCGGTGCGGGCCGCCGCTTCGAGACCGGACGAATCGGCGTGCAGCGCGGCGCCGTCGAGCCGGACGGTGTGGAAGGGCAGGCCCAGCGCGCCGGCCAGTGCGCGCACGAAGGCCCCATCGCCGGCCGACGCCGGGCGCAGGTCGTGGTCGATGTGCGCGACGTGCAGGGCAAGGTTCCAGGCGGGCGCGCTCTGCGCGAGCAGATGGAGCAGCACGACGCTGTCCAGCCCGCCGCTGACGGCCACGACGACGGGCTGCGGCTGTGCTTCCTGGCCGCCGTCAGTAGTGGGCGGAAAGAGGGTGTGGCTCGCCTGCGCGGCCATGATCATTGCCAGCAGCGGCTCGTCTGCCGCCGGCCGGATCGGGTGGGATAGGGCTCGAGTCTGCACGGCGGTTATTATAATCGTTTGACGTAATTTGCAATCAATGTTATTTGATGTGGACTGTCAGGGCTTTTTTGGCGCATCATCGCCTGTGGTATACTCAAGTGTAATTTTCCTGTGGATTTGACCGCAGGTGCTATGCGTCCCGGTGCGTCGAAACTGTTTTTGAAAACGGTGACGCCCGGATTGATACGAGCCATATACACGAGCCGGAGCGTTGATGCGCGCGGCCGACTGAGGAGCTAGATTTCGTGTGAATAACCCGATCGATTGGCTGTTGGGGCTTTTCTCACTCGATATCGGGATTGATTTGGGAACGGCCAACACGCTTGTCCATGTGAAGAACAGGGGCATTGTGATCAACGAGCCGTCGGTAGTTGCCATCGACATCTCATCACGCAGACGCAACAAGGTAAAGGCGATCGGCAGTGAAGCGAAAGAGATGGTCGGTCGTACGCCGTCGCATATCGTTGCCATTCGCCCGTTGCAGGACGGCGTGATCTCCGACTTCGACGTCACCGAGCAGATGATCCACCATTTCATCGGCAAAGTGCATGGTAGCCGGATTGGCGCCGCCCGCCCCCGCGTCGTGATCGGCATTCCGTCCGGCGTGACGGAGGTGGAGAAACGCGCGGTGCGCGACGCGGCGATCAGCGCCGGTGCGCGTGAGGCGGGGCTGGTCGAGGAGCCCATGGCCGCGGCCATCGGCGCCGGTCTGCCGGTCACGGAGTCGATCGGCTCCATGATCGTCGATATCGGCGGCGGTACGACGGAAGTGGCGGTCATTTCGCTGGGCGGTATCGTGGTCTCGCGCTCGATCCGCGTGGCGGGTGACGAAATGAACGAGGATATCGTCAACTACGCTCGCCAGAAATACAACCTGCTCATCGGCGAGCGCATGGCCGAGCGATCCAAGATCGAGATCGGCTCGGCCTACCCGCTGGAGCGCGAACGCACCATGATCCTGCGCGGCCGCAACCTGATCACGGGTCTGCCCGAGGCGGTCGAGGTGAGTTCGGTGGAGATTCGCGAGGCGCTCTCCGGCTCGGTGCAGGTGATCGTGGATGCGGTGAAGGCCACGCTGGACGAGACGCCACCGGAACTGGTGGCCGATCTCATGGAGTACGGCATCGTGCTCGCCGGCGGCGGCGCACTGTTGCAGGGATTGGCGCAGCGTCTGCAGGACGAGACGCGCATGCATGTCTATGTGGCCGACAACCCGCTGACGGCCGTGGTGATGGGCACCGGGATGATCCTGGAGAAGCCGGAATTCTACCGCGAAACCCTTACCAGCATGCAGCGTAAGGCGACAATTCGGTAGCGTTGGCTCGGTTTATGATCGGTTGTCAGGCTATGTCATGTCCGCATTCATGCAGGTGCGGCGAGATGACTGCCGGTCGGTTCCGCTTCGCATTGTAGCTTCCCATGCGTAACACTGAACGAAGGCCCCGGACTTTCAGCGATATCGGCATCCGCGTCGTGCTGCTCGTGCTGGCCGCGGTGCTCTTGATGGCGCTCCAACTTTCGGGCAATCTACGCCCGGTCCAGAGCCTGATTACCCAACTGACCGCACCGGCGCAGTTGAGCGCCACGGGCGTGACCACCGGGGTGAGCGATCTCTTCGGCTCGCTCCTCCGCATCCGCACGTTGGAGCAGGATCTGGCGGCGCTGGACACGCGCAACGCCCAGCTCGAAGGTGAGAACGAATCCCTGCGCGAGGTGGAGAAGGAAAACGAAGAGTTGCGCAGCCTGCTCAACTTTGCCCAGACCCGCCCGCGCCTGGAATTGCGCGGCGCGCAGATCGTGGCGCGCGTCATCGGCGAGGAGAGCACCAACTTTATCGAGACGATCCTGATCGACCTGGGGCAGGTGCACGGCATTCGCACCGGTATGCCCGTCGTCACCGACCAGGGCCTGGTCGGTCGTATCAGCGATGTGACGGAGAACACCTCCAAGGTACTGCTGCTCAACGACCCTGGCAGCTCGTCCAGCGCGTTGCTGGCGGACAGCCGCCTCAACGGCATCGTGCGCGGCAGCACATCCGGCGCCCTCATCATGGACTTCATCCCGCAGGGGCCGACCTTCCAGGAGGGTGAGGCGGTGCTGAGTTCGGGGTTGGGTGGCAAGTT
This sequence comes from Caldilineaceae bacterium, assembly GCA_020634815.1. GTDB lineage: Bacteria > Chloroflexota > Anaerolineae > Caldilineales > Caldilineaceae > Caldilinea. Next base: position 18,683 of record JACKBA010000005.1, read on the forward strand.
CCCCAAGGGGTTGGCCATCGGCACCGTCGAGACAATCGACTCACAGCCCAACGCCGTTTTCCAGACGGCGACCGTCAAGCCGGCAGTCGACTTCGGCGCGTTGGAGCTGGTGCTGGTCATCACGAACTTCGAGCCCAACGAATCGCTGCCCGATTTCCTGGCCGCGCCGCCTGCCCAGGCGACACCGGCGGCAGAAGAAACGCCGGCTGACGAGACACCCGCCGAGGAGACGCCATGAACCGGGGGCTTCTCTATTATTTCATGATCCCGTTGCTGCTCTTCCTCTGCCTGTTGCAGTCTACGGCGGTGGCGCGGCTCAAGATCGCCGGCGTCAAGCCGGACCTGGTGTTACTGATGGTGATCATCGGCACGCTGCTCTATGGCCTGCGGCCAGGCATCCTGTGGGCGTTCATCGCCGGTATCGGGCTGGATATCTTTAGCGGCGGGCCGCTGGGCGCATCGAGCCTGGCGATGATGGCGGCAGCCGGCGTAGCGGGGCTGGGGCACCGGCCGCTGTCGCGCTTCAACCCGCTCGTCCCGCTGGCGGCGGCGGCGCTGGGCACGATCGTCTATGCTGTCGTCTACCTGTTGATTCTCGGGACGTTGGCGCTGGCCGGCTGGTCGACGCTCAACTTGCCCTTGTTCGAGACCCTGCGTGACATTGTGCTGCCGGTGACGTTGTATAATACGGCATTGATGTTGGTGCTCCTGCCCTTCCTGAATCGCATGCCGGAAAGCCAGGACCTGTAGCTAGCTCATGTTTGAAGAACGGACCGGTCGCGACACTGCCAATCTGGCCATGCTGCTCTTCCGCCTGGGGATTGTGATCACCTTCGTGGTCATGGTCGCCAGGATGTTTCAGTTGCAGGTCGTGCAGAATGCCCAGTACGAGTCTCTGGCCAATCAGAACCGCCTGTTGCGGATCGAGACGCCGGCCGCGCGCGGCATCGTCTACGACCGCAACGGTACGATTCTGGTGCGCAACCGGCCGAGCTTCGAAGTGGCGCTCGTACCCGAAGACCTCCCCTTCGACGATTTGGAAACGACCATCATCGACGAAGAGGCGCAGGAGATCGAGAAGGTGCTGCGCATCCTGCGGGCCGACACCGACACCGACGTCGCGCTGCGCATGGCCGAGATTCTCTTCAACAAGCTGGGCTATGAGGATTACATCCGCACGGTGCAGAAGGCCGGCGCCGAATTGACCTTTCTCGACGACCCGGCCTTTGTGACGCCGGTGACCGACGACGGGCGGCTGACCATGGCCGAGCCGCGCAAGGTCTTTTTCCCCGACATCGAACAGCCGCTGCCGCTGGCGGGGCTGGTGGCGCTGGTGCAGCGCGCCGTGGCGATCCAGAGCCAGGGCAGCGCGTCAGACCCGGTGGCAATCTTGGACGGCATCGACCGCATCCGCGCGTTCGAGGTCTCCGAGGACAGCTTCCGCATCCCCGCCGTGCGCGTCAACCAGGTGCCGATCCGCGAGTATATCTATGGCGACCTGCTCAGCCATGTGCTGGGCTTTATGGGGCCGATTCCCGCCTTTGCCGCCGACGAATACGAGCAGACCGGCTACAACAATCCGAACGAGAAGGTAGGGCTGAACGGGCTGGAATTCACCTACCAGGACGAGCTGCGCGGCGAGCCGGGCGTGCGCTTTTCCGAGCGCGATATCGTCGGCGTCGATGTGCGCACCGTGGGGGATGTCGTCGAACCGGTGCCGGGGCTCAATCTTTTCCTGAATATCGATCTACGCTTGCAACGTATCATGTACGACGCGCTCAAGGAGAAGATGGACGAGTTGGAGGCGCCCTGGGGTGTGACCGTTGCGCTCAACCCGCAGAACGGCGCGGTGCTCGGCATGGTAAGCCTGCCCTCGTACGACAACAACATCTTTGCCGAGCGCATCGGCGAGGATTACCTGGAACTGGAGCAGGATGAACGCCGCCCTTTGATCAATTACGCCATCGGCGGTCTCTACCCGCCCGGGTCGACCTTCAAGATGGTGACGGCGGCGGCGGGGCTAGCTGAAGATGTCATCACCCCGGAGACAGTCGTCGTCGATGCCGGGCCGATCTTCCTGCCGAATCGCTATTTCCCAAATGACCCGACGCAGGCGCAGAAGTTCGTGAGTTGGAACCACAAGAACGGCGTTGTCCATGGCCGCTTGAACGTGGAAAGTGCGCTGGCGCTCTCCAACGACATCTACTTCTACTACCTGGGCGGTGGCTACCTGGAAGATTTCCAGGGTCTTGGCCAGCGGTTGCTCAGCAAGTGGATGAACCTCTTTGGCTTTGGCGAGACGACCGGCGTCGATCTGCCCGGCGAAGTGACCTCGCTGGTGCCGACCGACCAGTGGAAGCGCCAGCTTTTCGCCGAGCCGTGGACCACGGGCGACAGCTACAACATGGCCATCGGCCAGGGCTACGTGCTGGCGACGCCCATGCAGGTGCTGGTCGAGACTATGGCCGTCGCCAATGGCGGCACGATCTACGAGCCGCGCGTCGTCCACCACATGACCGATGCCAATGGCGGCGTACAGAAGGATTTCGCCCCGGTCTTGCGGCGCGAACTGCCGATTGACCCCGATGAGATGGCGGTCGTGCGCCAGGGAATGTGGGACGTCGTCAACGCCGATTACGGTACGGGTCGGGCTGCGCGCGTACCCGGCGTGGAGATAGCCGGCAAGACGGGCACGGCCGAGTTCTGCGAATACATTCCGGAGAAGCAGGACTGCCGGCGCGACGACAAGGACAATCTGCCCACCCATGCCTGGTTCTCGGCCTTTGGGCCATATGATGACCCGGAAATTGCGATCGTGACCTTCATTTACGATGGCGGCGAAGGTTCGGCGGCGGCTGTGCCGGTGACGCAGAAGATCCTGCAGGCGTATTTCACCGAAATCGCACCCCGCCCGCAGCAGGAACAGACGGCACAGCAGCAGTGAGGAAGGCGCAATGAACGAACCATCCAGGATTGAAGAGGCCACCGCGTCCGCGCAAGTCAACGGCAAGGCTGCGATTCACAGCCGTGTCGCCGACCTGCTCGATGACGTGACCGTCGGCGGTGAGCCCCGCGTTGCTGCGTCCTCCGCGCCGCCAGAAACCGAGACGCCGGCTGCTGCCATCAACGACATACCGGCGCCTGTCACCGAACCGCGCCTGGCGCCGCCTGCCGCACCCATTAAGCCGCCGGCCTCTCCGCCGATGCCGGATACACCGTCGAATGACGACCACACGGAAGCAGCGGCGTCGCCCGAAACCCATCCTGCGACCCAACCGGAGAGCGGTACGGCAGCGACGCTGCCGGGCGAGCCGTTCGTAGGCGGGATGCGGCGCGTACCGCCGGTTGCACCGCTGCCGGCCGTGACGGAAACCCCGCCCGAACCGCCGATAACGCCGGCGCCGGCAGGGGAACCGGAATCGCCGCCGGCCGCCGACGTGCCGCCTTTCCTGGCGAAGCCGGCAGCGCCACGCATGCCTGTGCCCAAGGCGGAGATGCCGCCTGCCGCTGCGGCGCCCGTACCGCCGGCCACCGGCGAGACCGAGCTGCCCGTGGACGGCGCACAGGCTGCGCCCAACCAGTTGATCAACATCAAGGGGCGCAGCGAAGGCATTGCCGTTGAGATCGGCAAGGGAAGCTGGAACGAAGTCATGGCCGCACTGGCCGAACGGCTGGACGCGTCCGGTCGATTCTTCCGCAAGGGTAGCGTTGCACTCGACACAGGCCCGCGGCCCGTGTCCGAAGACGAGTTGCACCAACTGGCCGGCGTGCTGGCGACCCACGAAATGACGCTGGGCATCGTGCGCACCGCTTCGGAGCGCACCTTCCAGGCGGCGCTTGCGCTGGGCTTCACCGCCACGCTGGAATCGGCCGAGGGCGCGCCCATGGCGGCAGCCGCGCCGGCCGACACCAACACCGACGCAGCAAGCTACTTCGTCTACCGCGGCTATCTGCGTTCGGGCCACCGGCTGCGGCGCAAGGAGAATATCCTCGTCATCGGCGACATCAACCCCGGCGCCGAGGTGGTCAGCGATGGCGACATTCTCGTGTGGGGACGGCTGCGCGGGATCGTCCAGGCGGGCGCCGGCGGCAACAAGCGCGCCATCGTCGCCGCCCTCGACCTGGAGCCGACGCAGTTGCGCATCGCCGATGTCGCGACCATGGGGCCGGACCCCAAGCCAGGCCAGCCCGGGCGATTCTTCTGGCGGCGCTCGCAGCACAAGCGACCGGAGATTGCCCGAATCGTCGACGACGCCGTCGTGCTGGAAGAATGGGATGCCGCGCGCCCGGGCGGGCTGGTCTCCTTGCGAAGGGGCGCCGGGTAATTCAAATGGCTGGAACCGTGATCACCGTGACCTCCGGCAAGGGTGGGGTCGGCAAGACGACGACGACGGCAAACCTCTGCGCAGCCCTGACGCAGCTTGGCCAGCGCGTCGTCGCCATCGACGCCGACATCGGCCTGCGCAATCTGGACCTGGTCATGGGGCTGGAGAATCGCATCCACTACGATTCCATCGACGTGGCCGAAGGGCGCTGCACGCTGCAACAGGCGCTCGTGCGCGACCCGCGCGCCGAGTTTCTCTACATGCTGCCGGCGGCACAGACGCGTGACAAGACCGACATCAACGCCGACCAGATGTGCGCCATCTGCAAGCAACTGATCAACATTGCCGACTTTGTGCTGATCGACTCGCCGGCCGGCATCGAACACGGCTTCTCCACTGCCATCGCCCCGGCCGACCGCGTGCTCATCGTGACGACGTCCGATGTCAGCGCGCTGCGCGATGCGGATAAGGTGATCTACCTGCTCGAACGGGATTGGCGCTACCAGCCAGGGCTCGTTATCAACCGCTATAATCAGCGTCTGGTCAACAGTGGCGAGATGCGCGGCATCGACGACGTGCTCGACATTCTCGCCATCGACCTCATGGGCGTCGTGCCCGAGGACGAACGGCTGATGCTCTCGACCGATCGGGGGACGCCGGCCGCGTTCGACCGGCGCATGAGTGTGCGACGCGCCTACGAAAACATTGCCCGTCGCGTGATGGGCAACAACGTGCCGCTGACCGACTATTACCGGCCCGGCTTTCGTGGGTGGCTTGCAAGGTTATTTGGACGATAGATGTTTGCACGAATCAACTGGCGCCACTTTGACTGGCTGCTGCTCTTTGTGGTTCTGGTCCTGTGCGGCTTCAGCGTCGCCATGATCTACAGCGCCACGCACAATTCACCGGACCTGGCCGACTACTGGCAGCGCCAGGTAAACTTTGTCGGCATCGGGCTGGTGGCGCTCTTCCTGGTCGCCCTGCTCGACTACCGGCAGCTCTCGTTGTTGGCCGTGCCCTCCTTCATCGTCTTCATCCTGTTGCTGGTCGCCGTCTATTTCTTTGGCGACACGCAGGGCTCCGGTTCGCAGAGTTGGATCAATATCGCCGGCACGCTGGTGCAGCCAACCGAGGCCGGCAAGTTCCTGATCATCATTTTCCTTTCGTGGTACCTGAGTTGGTTCCGCGACAGCATGCACAAGCTGCCCTATCTGATCATGGCGTTGGTGCTGCTCTTCACCCCGCTGATCCTCGTCTACATCCAGCCCGACTTCGGTATGACCATCACCTATGCGTTCCTGGGCGGTGCGCTGATCATGGTGGCAGGCGTGCGCTATCGCCACCTGTTCATCCTGGCAGCGGCCGCGCTGGCGATCGTGCCGCTGCTGGCGTCGACACTCCAGGGTTACATGCTTGCGCGCATCTGCATTTTCCTGCCTACCGACGAGGTGACCGGCCAGATCAATGCGCCGATCCTGGGTTTCCTGCGCACGACTTTCTCCAGCTTGCCCAGCGAGTGCGTGCAGCCGGGGGCCAATACGGCGGCGTCGTACAACGTCGATCAGGCGCTCATCGCCGTCGGTAACGGCGGGCTCACCGGCATGGGCTGGGCGCAAGGGACGCAGAATCAGTTGCACTTCCTGCGTGTGCGCCACACCGACTTCATCTTCAGCGTGATTTCCGAGGAACTCGGGTTGATCGGTGCGGCGTTGATTCTTCTGTTGCTTTTGTTTGTCGTATGGCGCGTGTTGGGTATCGCCGACCGCGCACCCGACCAGTTCGGCAAGCTGTTGGCAACCGGCGTGGCTGCCCTGGTCTTCTTTCAGGTAGTTATCAATGTGGGCATGAATTTGAAAGTCATGCCCGTTACAGGTCTTACGCTGCCGTTTATCAGCTATGGCGGCAGCTCGTTGGTATCGATGTTGTTTGCAATTGGACTGGCGGAAAGCGTGGCCATGCGCCACCGCAAGATCGAGTTCTTCTAGCAGCACCTGGAAAGCTGTTGGAATTCACTCGACGCCAGACGACTAATCGGCATTTCGCACTGCATTGTTGCACCAATCGATCAGTCGCCAGCGGCGTGTTCTGCGGGTATTGATGCCCGTGGGCACGCCCTTCCTTTTGCCCAAAAAAAGCGATATCTGCACAGGGCACGAACCAAAACAAACGCCCTGCCCGATATTGCGGAGGTACTCTTTATATGGTTACGCGTGTATTTACTGTTCTACTGATTGCTTCCGTCGTCCTGATGCCCCTGCCCGCCGTTGCCGCTAGTTCCGGGCTGCCATCGCCGCAGCAGGACGAGTCGCCCACATCCGGGGAGGATCCCCTCCCTACAAACCCCGCTGACACCCAGGCAGCGGGGCTCGAACCGGCACAACAACTGGAAACTATGTCATCGAACGCGACTGCCGGCCCGGTCGCACCGGAGTCGCCTGCCGCCACGGTATGGATCACGGAAACCGTCTTCGTGACCGAGGTGGTGCCGGTCGAGGTCATCGTACCGGTAACCGAAACGATCGTGATCACGGAAGTCATCCCCGTTGAGCAAACGGTCCTGGTGACGGAGACGATAACCATCACCGAAGTCGTCCCGGTCGAACAGGTGGTGCTGGTGACGGAGACGGTGACGTTGACCGAGGTCGTACCGGTGCAGGTGATCGTGCCGGTGACCGAAACGGTGCTCATCACCGAAGTCGTCCCGGTCGAACAGGTGGTGCTGGTGACGGAGACGGTGACGTTGACCGAGGTCGTGCCGGTGGAGGTGATCGTACCGGTGACCGAAACGGCGCTCATCACCGAAGTCGTCCCGGTCGAAGAGGTGGTGCTGGTGACGGAGACGGTGACGTTGACCGAGGTTGTGCCGGTGGAGGTGATCGTGCCGGTGACGGAAACGGTTCTTGTCACCGAGACTGTCTACATCACCAATACGGTCGCTCTGACCGGCGCGCCTGCCGGCCCGGCGACCCCCGGTGTGACCGAGCCCAGCCCGGCGGCGCAGGCTACGCCCCAGCCGGCGCCGCAAGTCACGCCGACGCCGCCCATCTCCGCCACCGCGCCGATTTCGGCGACGCAGGCATTGACCGTGTCCCAGCGCGCCGGTGCGACGCCGACGAGCTGGACGCAGTTGTCGCCCTCCTACTACGACACGACGCCGCTGCCCGTCTCCGGCCTGGCGATGTACTACGCACCCAACGTCATGGAGAATGTGGCGCAGTACCGGCTGCGCGTCAACAATATCGAGGGCTGCGAGGAGTGCGTTGGCAGCGTTGCCTTGTTGCGCGCCGGCGATCTCGACCGCAAGGTCTGGATTCAGCAAGAGGGCGGCGAGGTTGAAGGCCCCTTTCAGGTGCTGGACGTGGCCGCGCGCCACCACATTCCGTCACTGCTGGCGCGCAACTGGGTGGTCGATGTGGATTACGACACGGCCATGCGTTGGGGGATGCGCGGTCCCGTGCCGGTGACCATCCTTGGCGAGCCGCCGACCGAACCAGCGGATGAGTTGGCGAGTGCAGCCGCTGCTGCCTATCCATGAGCAACAACGAAGGGGACGGCGCACCGTCCCCTTCCTCATATCTCTGCACAAGTTTTGGCCGGCGAGCGTCTCGCCGGCCATTTTGCTTTTTCTGCAGCCGCTGCTCAGTCGGGCATCTGGTTGGAGATGATCGGCATGAAGAACTCGACCTGGATTTCGCCGCCCAGATCCAGGATCACCGATGCGCCGGTGCCGCTGTCCGGGTTGAAGGGCTGGCGCTGGCCAAGATTGTTCGTTGCGATGGCAAAGAATTCGTAGAGGCCGTCGCCCAGAGTCAGCGACGCGTAGTCGAAATCGGCCGATGTCGTCGTGCCGGGGAAGGTGTTCCACGTCGTCCATGCACCGGCTGTGCCGCCGAAGGGTGTGTGACGGTAGCGCAGCTCATAGGTGGTGATTGTCGTCCCCGGCGCAAAGAAGCCGCTCCACGCCACCGGGATGATGTCGGTGATCGGCGACGTCGACTTGATGATCGAGGGATTGAAAGGCTGCACCACTGCCACCGGCGTATCGAAGACGATGGTCTGCGCCTGGGCCGTCGGGCTCCACGCCTGTACGTTCCCCGCGTTGTCCACCGCCCGCACGCGGAATTCCAGCTTGTCGCCCGTCTGTGCGCCGGTCACCTGGAAGGAGGTGGCCTGCGTGTCGGTCAGCAGATCGAGCCAGTCGCCGTCGTTGCGGCTCATCTGGAGCGTGTACGAGGCGATGCCGGAGAGGTTGTCGCTGCCACTCCACGTCACGGTGAAGGTCGGGAAGATAGTGAACTGCGGCAGCGGGTTGACCGACGAGACCGGCGGCTCGGCGTCGATGCGCGTCGACACGATGGGACTCCACGCGCCCAGGTTGCCGGCGTTGTCGGCCGCCTGCGCCTGGAATTCGACGAAAGCCCCGTTAGGCGCCCAGCCGCGGAAGGTGAACGAGTCGGTGGGCGTGCGGTTGCGCCAGTTGACCCAACTGCCGCCGTTGATGCGATAACGCACGTTGAACCACGCCACGCCGCTGGCCGGGCAGCCCGGCTGGGCAGGGTCGAAGGCGGACCAGAAGACGCGGAACTCGCTGGGCGAGAAGGTTGGCAGCGCGGTCACCGTCGTCACGGGCGCAGCCGTGTCACAGTTGACCGTGAAGTTGACTTCCAGGTAGGGCGCCAGGGCGGAAATCTGCCGCGAGAAGAACTGGCGCCAGCGACCCGCGCTCGGCGTCTCGTCGCCGGTGATGATGAGGCCGCGGTTCGGCTCGCCGCTGTCCCATGCCCGCACGACGTCGGTGGCGTTGCCGGTGACCCAGCCGGCCACGGGCGGGATGCTACCGAGCGGGAAGGCCGTGCCGCCGAGGAAATTGGCGTTGTTCCAGGTCACGCTGCCGGCGCTCCAGCTTTGCTGCATGAGCTGGGCGCGGAAGCTCATGGACTGGCTGTCGTTGGCGGGGGTAATCAGCGACTGGTTGATGAAGAACGAGGCGCTGCTGATCTGCGCGTTGGCGGGCAGCGCGCTCAGGTCGAATTGCAACAACATGCGCATGGCGTTGTTGCCGTTGCGATCCCAGCCCAGGTTCAGAAAGCTGGAACTGGAGAAATTGCTGGTCGGAAAGCCCGAAGCGATGAACGCTGCCTGCGAGGCCGGCAGTTGGACGCGGGCGTTGACCGCGCTGCCCTCGACCGTGTAGTCGATGACGGCAAGCTTCGTGCGATCAGGCATCTGTGCCAGCTCCTCGGCCGTCATACCCTCCGGCACTTCGACCCCTTCCGGCAGGCCGGCGGGCACCAGGCCCGGCAGGGCGGCCAACTGCTCGGCCACACTGAGCGGTAACTCGGCTGCGGGCTGTGCGTCGGCATCCTGGGCGCGGGCGCTGTAGGCCGGCGCCAGGGCCAGCACCATGGCCAGCACGGCGAAAAGGTGAGTCCACGCGATAAATGATCGGCGGCGCGATGGTTGGTGACTCATGGGATTGTGTTTCCTTCAAGTGGATGGGTGGAGAGTGGGGGGGGGGGGGGGGGGGCGGGGCCCCCCCCCCCCCCCCCCCCCCCCCCCCCCCCCACCACTCTCCCGATGACGTTCAGAATACTGTGACTACCGCGTCCAGTCCACGGCCTGGCGCAGCCAATCGGGCAACTCGCCCGGGATGGCGGTGATCTGTGTTGCGTCGCCGCCGGTCGCCGGCATCACCCACAGCCCCCACGCCCCGCCGCGCTTGCTGACGAAGGCGATCTGGCTGCCGTCCGGGCTGACCGCGGGCAGGCCATCGGGCGCCGGGTCGTTGGTCAGGCGGGTGACGCTGCCGTCGGCCACCTCGGCGCGGTAGAGTTCCCAGTTGCCGTCGCGATCTTCGCTCATGAAGACCACGGCGCTGCCGTCAGGGAACCAGCGTGGCAGCGAGTCGGAGGCGACGTTGGTGAAGATCGTGCGGCTGGAGCCGTCCGTGCCCATGGTGTAGAGACCGCAGTTCTGTCCCTGCGGGTCGCAGCCCTTGAGGATGAGCAGTTCATCGGTCGGGTGCCAGTCCGGGTCCTTGCCAAAGTCGAGCTCGGCGTAGTCCATCTCCGCCGGTCGTTCCTTGTCCACAGCCGGCGTGATGTAGATGCGCCAGCGGCGGTCGCCCTGCCGGTTGGAGGCGAAGACGATGCGGTCGCCCGTGGGGCTCCAGCGCGGCTGGCTGTCCTCGACGAAGCGCGAGAAGCGCAGGCGCTGGCCGGTCGCCACGTCGTAGCCGCCCACGCCCAGCTTGTCGCTCTGCTGGCTGTAGAAGGCAAGCATGGAGCGGTCGGGGCTGAGCGCCGGCTGCATGGCGTTGTTGGCCACCATCTCGGCCTGTGCGCCGGCCGTTGCCGGCACGACATAGATGTCTTCCAGTTCGTAGACGCGGTTGCCTTCCTGCACGACGCGCGACGCCGAGTACAGGATGACGCCCTGCGGCACTTCGTACGGGACGCCTTCCTGGATCGCGGCGGTCGTCTCAGGCAGCGGCGGCGCCGGCAGCACCGGCACGGCGTCGGCGTTGCTCGCGTCGACGTAGGCAGCAGCCACCCAGCCCTGGCCATTGGGCGCAGAGGGGACGCTTGCCACCCACCACTGGCCGTCGGCGCTACGACCGACGATTTCGCCCTCGGTGTCGAGCGGCGCAATGCCGACGATCGGATACATGGTGCCGGGGCCGGTGCGGATGTTGACGCCGAGCTCGGCCGTTACGCGGCCGCTGGGTGTCTCAGCGGTGACGGCGGCAAACTCGACGGGAGCGGCTTCGCTATCCTCGGCCACCGGGTCGGGATCGGCGCTGGCCATCGCAGCCGGGGCGACGACGGAATCCGTCGCAACCTCGAAGCGCAGGGCCATGGCATCGTCGGCGGTGCGCATTTCGAGCACCTGGCCGTTGACCGAGTAGGTGGCGGCGCTGGCCAGCGCTGCCAGGAAGGCCGCTTCCTGCTCCATGACGCCTTCAGGCTCGACGCACATCATCATCGTCGACGCGGCCGGCCCGATGGTGATCTGGTTGCCGTCGACCGTGAAGCCGGCGACGAAGTTGTTGCAGCCGGCCGAACCGGAGACGCTGCCATCCTCGCCAAAGATGGCCGTGATCTCGGTACCCTCCAACATGCCGACGACGGCTTCCTGGCCGTTGTTGTAGTTGGTGGCGCGCCAGACGACGCCGGTCAGCTCTGTGGCCGTCTGTGCCGTCAGCGTGAGCAGCGCCGAGCCGTCTTCGCCGAGCAACTGGAGCTGGCCGTCGGCGACCTCGTAGGAGGCAACCTGGCCCAGCGCGGCCAGGATTGCATCTTCCTGGGCCATGATGGCGTCCTCACAGGCCATGGCTGTGCGGCCGCCCAGCGTGATGCCAAGCGCGTTGCCGTCGAGCGTGTAGCCGGCAAAGAAGCCGTTGCAGCCGCCGTTGCCGGTGATCTGGCCGTTCTGGAAGGTGATGATGGCGTCGGCCACGGGGGCGGTGGCGCTGCCGTCAGCAGCTACGAATTCGGCGACCTGCCAGGTGCCGCTTTCGAGCGGGCTGGCGGCGGCTTCTTCAGCCGGTTCCTCCGTGGGCGCGGCTTCTTCGGCGGGCGCCTCTGTCGGCGTCGCTTCCTCGGTTGCGGCTTCGGTTGGAGCCTCCGTGGGCGCCTCGGTCGGAACTTCGGTGGGCGCCTCGGTGGGTGCTACGGTTGGGACCTCGGTGGGGGCGGCGGGCTGTGCCGTGGGCGCCGGCGCTGAGCCGCCGCAAGCGGCGAGCAGCAGGCCGATCGCCAGCACGGCGACGATCAAGAAAGCTTTGTTGCGAAATCTGTGATACATAGATTGTTCTCCGTTCTACAGAAACTATGATAGTGACCGGTTGACTCACATGCCGCGAACGGCGAGCAAACCGGCGATGCCGCGATACAGGAAGTAGATGCCAAAGGCCAATGATACGACCATGACGATGACCCGATTGTGGCGCTGCAGCCAGCCCTGTGCCGCTCGCAGCGGGCCGGCAGATTTCTGCGGCGCCGCAGCAAACGCAAGCATGGGCGGCAGCACCAGGATCTGCGTCGCCAGCGCGTAAAGCAGGTACAGCCCTGCGCCTGCCGGGATGCCCGGTTGCGCCTCCTCGATCACGCTGATGGCCGACAGCGTGAAGACCCACTGTTTGACGGAGAGCAGCATCAACAGCGCGCCGCTACCGGCCGCCTTGATTACTGACATCTCCGTGAACGTGCTCATCCATTTCGGCGGTTCTTCGCCATCCTCATCGTCTCCGCTCCTGCGCCATTTCTTGGCGCCCATCACAAGCAGCAGAATGCCGACAATCGTCAACAGCGTCGGGCCGATGAGCACAAGACCGGCGCTGCTCTCCGCGTCAACCGCCGGGGCAAAGACAAGGCCGAAGATCACCCCTTGTAGCAGGCGCACAATCAGTGCTCCGGCCACAAAGGCGACGCTCTTGCCCAGCCCGCGCTCGCTCTGCAACAGGAGCAGCACGATGATCGGGTAGATGGGCACCAGCGTGGCGCCCAAGATCAAAGGCAGCAGGTCGACGAAGAGTTCGTTCATACGCTACTCGGTCACTGGCCGAAATGGCGAATCTACTTCGGCAAAGAAATCGTTGTAATCCTTGATCGTGTTGGCTGCGCGCCACTCGGCCGCAGCCTGTTCCGCCTCGTCGATCTCGGCCTGCGTCAGTTGATCGGCAAAGGACCAGCGCTGCTCGGCGTAGTGAGGTTCGGTGTCTTCGAAGAGCGCGTAGAGAAAGAAGCCCGTCTTGTAATCTTGCTCGATGAAGGCTGCCCGGAACGCGCCGGCGAGGATGGCGCTGCGGTGGCCCTGGCGGATCGCATCTTCCAGGCAGACAATGGCTTCGTCTAGATAGGCTGGATTGCCCATGTCGGCTTCCAGGCGCGCGAACTCGTAGAAATCGACCTGGGCGTTGGCATAGCCGGCTTCACACGCCTTGCGGTACCAGAAGACGGCCTGCTCCAGGTTGCCGTACTGCACGCCCAGCGCCTCGGTCGGGCGGTAGAGATTGGCGAGCTGGCGCATGGCCTCCACGTCGCCCGCTTCGGCCGCAGCAATCAGCTCGGCGCTGGGCGGCTCGCTCAGCGTCCCCTGGCTGCTGACCGGCGAGCGCACCAGTTCCACATCGGCCAGGAAGAGCGAGCCGCTGTCGGTCTGGTCGAAGACGAGCGCCACCTCGGCAATGCTGGCCAGGTTCACCCCTTCGAACTGGCTGAGCGGGATGCGCACCGGCAGCAGTGGCGCCCGGCCCGAAAACAAGGGGTCGTCGAAGAAGAGTTCCCCAAGCTCGCCCTCAGGAAAGCGCAGCGCCGGTTCGTCGGCGCGCACCGGTACGATCGCGCTGTTGCCCTGGCGATCCGTCAGCCGCACGGAGAAGGCCTGCGGCGCTCCGGCCGCGTTGAGCGGCGAGAGTGGGTCGATGGCAGCGCGTACGCTCACCGCATCGAAGAGCAGCAGGTTGTCCACGCCCGGCAACAGATCGAAGCGCAGGCTGGCATCCGGCTTCTCCCAGCTCACGACCGCGTGGGCGGGCTGGCCGGGCACGACGACATGCGAGCGGCGGCAGCCTGCGAGATCCGGCTCGGTGAAGGGCGTGTAGCTCCCCTCGGGGCAGAACAGCGTCGCCACGCCCTCGGCGCTGACGGCGCCCCCGATCGGGCTGGTTGTAAACTCGTCGGCGCTGGCCGGCGTCAGCAGGGGCAGCCGCAGGCGCGAGGCGGGGAGCAGTGCTGCCTGCGCCGCGAGCCCGTAGAGTTGGTCGACGGCCGGGGTGAGCACGTCGATACCCATGCGCGCCATGGCCGCACGAATCTGCGCCGGGTCGCGACTGAAGATCGTGGTGAGGAAGTCGGTGGTGTAGGCAACCAGGAAGTCGCGCTGTGCCGCACCATCCAGCAACGGATCGCAGTCTGGGCGGCCATTCAGCCCAAAAGGATCGTCCGGCAGCGTGCTGTTGAAGTGGTTGTGGTTGGCGCGCTCCAGCCAGACGGAGGTCGCCCAGTCATGCTGCGATTCCAGGCGCGTCGCCTCGTAGAATACCTGCCCCACCTGGTCGACCACGTCGGCGTCACAGGCCGGCAGCACCGTCGCCATCGGCGCCGGCGCGCCGCCGGCCGGGTCGGTGGCGTTGGGCGCCGGCGTGATCAGCAGCAGGCCATCCACGGGCCCGAAGGTGACCTCGCCGCGCTCTGCCTCGGCGGCCAGGTCACGCGCAAGCGCAACGGCGGCGTCACCCCCGCGCGAGTGGCCGGCAATGACCAGCCGGCTCAGGTCGGCGCGGCCGGCCAGGTCGATGCCAAAATCATTGGCGCCGCCGGCCGATGCTTCCGCCAACGCGCCCAGGTGCAGGTCGACCAGTTGGCGCAAGCGTTCGCCCGGGATTGGCTCGCCAAAGCCAAAGGTGTTCTCGGCGTTGATGTTGATGGAGAGCGCCACATAGCCCTGCGCGGCCAGTTCGCCGACCAGATAGGCGAAGCCGCGATAGTTGGGTCGCTCTACGGCCGGATCACAGGGCCAGCGGTCGACGCCGTGCTCCACTTCCGGGCAGCCGGGGTGCGTGCCGTGGATGATGAGCACGACCGGGTACGGCCCGCCTTCCGCCGGTGCGGCGATCACGCCGTTGAGCCGCACCGGCATAGCGCGGAAGCGGCTCTCCTCGGGGAAGCGCTCCTGCGTGATCGTCGTTTCACCCAGGTCGTACTCGACGGCGGGCGGCGCCGACACAACCGCTGCCCCGTCTGTCATGGCGGGCATGGGCCGGACCGGCGCGCAGGCCGCCAGCACCAGCATGGCTACGGCCAGAACGACAATTCTCCGCAGTGGACGAAATAAGTTCACGTATTCGCTCCTTGGCGACATCTCTCAACTGTGGCCGGGCCATGCGCCCCTAGCCACCAAGCGGAATCGCAATCAACACCATGATCGCGCCGATCCCAGCCAGCAGCAGGCCGGTGGCCCATGCATTCGAGCCGGTGTACTTGCCCCACTGGTAGCCCGCAATGAACAGCATGACAAACGACACGACGTTGGATGCGCGGATGGCAAGTGACGGATGGTTGAAGAACAGCACCAACGGTACAAACGACGGCAACACGGCAAGCACTGCAACCAGCACCGAGCCAAAGCCGCCGGCGATGTCCTCGCGCGAGAGGCGCACCGGCTGCGGCTGACCCTCGCGCAGATGCTCCAACACATCCTGATAGAGTACGCGTCGCTGTTCCTCGCCGGTGATAGGCTCCAAAATATGATCGAGTTCGCCGGCGACAATCTCGATTCCTTCCTCTTCGGTGGTCGCGGCCTGGAGATGTTGCAGCAGGCGGTGACTTTCGCCTCGTGCGAACATCGACAAGAGCGAATACATGATTCCGTCAATGAGCCCCCAGGCAAGCGTAGCGCCTGCCGCGCCAATCATCAGTTCGATGACATAGGTGCTCGGGATCGGTTGATCCGGGTTTGCGCCGAGCTTGATGATGCTGAATGCCAGGGTGAACGTCAGCAGGATGAGTATGCTGAAGATCGTCTCCGACAGCCGATCGATGGGATCGAGCAGACGCCCAAGAAAGCTCTCCTTGGGCGTGCTCTGCTGTCGATTGCGGTGCGACGGCCGTGCGACGGCTGTCCTGGCTACCAGTGACATTTGATACTCCCGCGCTCACCCTACTGCAGAATCTTCGCTTTCATGGCGGCAAATTCCTCGGCACTCAGGACGCCGCTCTGGTACAACTCGCCGAGCTTCTGCAACTGCGCGAGTTGATCGTCTGTCGACTGGATGGCCTGTGTTTCGGCCGGCACTTCAGCGACTGGCGCCGCTTCAACTTCTGTGGGTGCGGCCGGTTGGGCCGGCTGCGCTTCGGCGGCGGCCTGTTGTGCAGCCGCTTTCTGCTGCGCCGACTTTTGCATGGAGCCGGCGACGGCGCCGGAGACGGCGGTGGCGGTGCCTGCGATCACGGCTGTGCGGGCCGCAGTCCCGATCAGGCCTGGGCGGCCAATTCGTGCTCTTCGCATCAGGTTCTCTCCTCTCTACAGGTCGGCGGCAGCGTCGACGATCGCCTGCCGCACGGTTTCGACGACATGATTAGGGATACGCACGTTCATCAGCACTTCGCCATTGGCGTTGCGTACGGCCTGGGCGAAGCGCGCCGCCCAGACGTTCTCGAAGAGGAGGGCCGCGGCCGTCGAGTTGTTAGGCAGGTCTTCGGCCACCAGCAGCAGATCCTCTTCCGACAGCAG
This sequence comes from Caldilineaceae bacterium, assembly GCA_020634815.1. Classification (GTDB taxonomy): domain Bacteria; phylum Chloroflexota; class Anaerolineae; order Caldilineales; family Caldilineaceae; genus Caldilinea. The sequence goes on from JACKBA010000005.1 coordinate 35,242, forward strand.
GTCGTCGTGCTCGCCTTCCAGTTTCGCCAGAGCGCCGGCTACTTCGATGTCAAGCTCGCTCGACTCGTACAGCAGCACGTCACCGGCCGCATCCTTGATGATGACGGCCAGGTCGATGATCCGGATCTGGCCGCTGTCCACCAGTTCGCCCAGCGCCGGGATGATCTCGCCGCGGAAGCGGTTTCCTTCGAAATAGACGACCAGATATTCGACTGGCCCAAGGTTTGACTGCATCTGTTTTCTCCTTACTTGATGGTCAATGCCATCAGCCCATAAAGTGAAAGTCCGCCCATGAAAAGCACGCCGGCAAAGCCCGGCTCACCCTCCCGATTGGCTTCCGGGATCATACTCTGCGTCACGGTCGTGACCAGGAATCCGGAGGCCAGCGCGATCAGGAACAAGCGCACGTCCAGCGGCTGGTTGCGCAGCACCAGGTAACCCAGCGCCGCGCCGCCAATGATGGCGACGATAAACAACTGCGCGATCCGCTTGCGCTGGCGCTCGGCGATGCCCTGGCGCCTGGCCGTCGCCGTCGCCACGAAGGCCAGCGGCGCCGTGCTGATCGCCATGCCCAGCGCAAGCAGCAGCCCGGTCGTCAGCGTCAGCGTCGCGCCGATCCCGATTACGACACCATCCACCAGCAAGTCCACCAGGATGCCGATGTAGAAGCCCGGCGATGCCGCTCCGACCCCTTCGGCGTCGGGACGCAAGAATCGCTGTGAGATGAACTCGATCGCCACAAAGAGCACACCGCCGAGAAAAAACGCCAGAACGATCCACGTTGTCGCACCCTTATACAGCGCCGGCGGCATCAAACTGAACGCCACCAGCGCCGTGATCACGCCGGCCGCAAATTGCAGCGCGCCGCTCACCACCCGGTGCGGGACGTCGAAGCGTTCGGCCGCCGGCGCGCCAAGATAGGTCAGGATCGCGGCAACCGACGCAATCAGGAGCACCAGAAAAAAGTCACTCATCCCGCACCGATGGTCCTTGCAGCACCGGGCGCGTGCGCCAGTTGTAGCGGATACTCAACATGCGAATGGTAAAGAACAAGACAATCATCCCCCAGGCGGCCCATTCTTTGCTGACGCCAAAGCCCAGAGTCAGCACGAGAAAGAGTATGCAGATCAAGATCACGCCCGAGACGAAGATCGTGCCGGGCCGGAGCGCGGCCGGCGCATCGCCCACCAGCAGGTCGCGCAGGACGCCGCCGCCCACGCCGTTGGCAACACCCACCACCACCACACCCGGCAGCGGGATGCCCGCCTGCAGCGAGAGCTGCAACCCGACGATGGCAAAGGCCGGCACGCCGATGCCGTCGATCACATTCACCACCCGGTCCACCAGCGCCATCTGCGCAATGCGCCGGCGAAAGAGCCCGACCAGCGCCACCGCCATGATAATCAGCGGAATATAGACCGGGTTGCTGAGCACGGGCGGTGTCTGCTGCAAGAATATCCCATCGCGGATCAGGCTGCCCCCGGTCGAGGCGAGAATCGCCACTACCAACACGCCGGCGAAGTCATAGCGCTTGTGCATCCCGACGATGGCGCCGCTCACCGCCCACAGGAACACGGCCAGATAGTCGAGCAAGAACGGCACCTGGAACTGCGGTTGCTCGAGTACGGCCTGCCGTCCCTCCTGAAAGCGCATCGCCTGCAGAAGGGACTGAATCATCTCTGGCATGTCGCGCTACATGCTGACCGGGTAACCCGGACCCAGCGGGATGCCCAGCAAGAACCACGCGATGAGAAAGAGCAGCCAGGCAACCAGCACAACGCCGGCCACCGGCAGCATCAACGCCACCAGCGACCCGACGCCCGCGGTCTTCTGATAACGCTGGGCAAAGGCGACGATCACCGGGAAGTAGACCATCAACGGCGTGAGCGTGTTGATGGGCGAGTCGCCGACGCGGTAGGCGGCGAAGACTGTCTGCGCCGGCACGCCCAGCCGGATGAAGAGCGGCACGAAGATGGGTGCGAAGATCGCCCATTTGGCCAGCGACCCCGGAATGATGAAGTCGAGCAGCACGATGACCAGCACGAAGCCGATCAGCAGCGGGATGGCGGGAATGCCGGCCTGGCCCAGCCACTCCGCCAGCACGGTGGCGATAAAGCTCGGCAGGTTGGAGTAGTTGAAGTAGGCGATGAACTGGCTGATCATCAGCAGCATGAAGATCAGACCGCCCAGCCCGGCAAAGGTCTTGACGACTGCGGCAATTACGTCGTTGGGTCCCTTGTACTTGCCAACCGCCGAGCCAAAGGCGATGCCAGGGATAAAGAAGCAGAGCATGACGATAAAGAGCAGGCTGCTCATGAAGGGCGTCTGGCCGATGATCGCGCCGGTTGCCGGGTCGCGCAGCGGCGCGCCCGGCGGCAGCGTGGCGAGCAGCACAACGGCCAGCACGCCCAGGAAGGCGATCCCGGCCCGACGCAGCCCGCGCGCCTCCAGCGCCGGATCGATCTCGTCGGCAGCGGCGGCCTGGGCGGGGTCGCCCGCCTGCGACGGGTCGTACTTGCCCAGCCGCGGCTCGACCACGCGCACGATGACGAAGCCGATGATCAGGGTCAGGAAGATGGTGGACGCGGCCTGGAAGAAGTAATCGGCCGTGATCGAGATCGGCGCGCCGCCGGTCAACGCAATGGCCTCGTTGGTAATCTCGAAGAGCATGGCATCGGTCGGTGTCGGGATCAGATTGGCCATGAAGGCGGCGGCGACGCCGCCAAAGCCCGCCGCCAGCCCGGCGATCGGGTGGCGCCCCACTGCCAGGAAAGCCGCTCCGCCCAGCGGAATCAGGATCAGGTAGCCGGCGTCCGAAGCGACGCTTGCCAGCGCGCCGATGAAGACGATGAGATAGGCGATGAGCGCGCGCGGGGCGACCCGCACCAACATGCGGATCAAGGCGGCCATCAGCCCGGCCACTTCAGCCGCGCCCGCGCCCATCATGGCGATGAGCGTGACGGCCAGCGCACCGAAGCCCTGGAAATTCGGAACAAACGAGGTGAACAGGAAGCGGATACCATCGATGCTCAGCAGACTGTTGATGGTGATGGTCTGTTCCTTGATCTCGAACTCGACATCTTCGCTCCCGATTCCAGACAGTGTGTATTCGTAGGTGTCCTCGTAGAAGTCCGGCGTTACCTCCTGCGGCGCCGGCACGGCGATCTGTTCGGTGACGCTGACGCCGAGCAGCGACAGGAGGGCTGACAGCACGATGACGCCGATGATCAAGTACGAAAACATCAGCACGGGGTGAGGCACCTTGTTGCCCACCCGTTCCACCGTGTCCAACAGCCTATCCATGAATGAACGTTTGCCCGGATCTGTGGCAGTTCCTGTGGTCATTTCACTCTCCACTCATGCATTTTCACTACGCATTTAACCAACTGTCAGCCGTGCCCGCACCGGCCAACGACGTACGACCGTCTCGTCATTGCGGCCCGTTCAGTCCCGCCGCGCCCCACAATTGCGCCAGCTTGATGCACACTTCGGTGGCGCGCCCCATGTCCTGCACGCTGTTGTATTCCAGCGGGCCGTGAATGTTCTTCATGCCGGTAAAGATGTTCGGCGTCGGCACGCCCATTTCGGTCAGCCGCGAGCCGTCGGTGCCGCCGCGGATCGGGATGGAGAAGGGTTCGACGCCCACCTGCCGGCACGCCTCTCGCGCCAGTTCGACCGGGCGCATGTCGTCCTCCAGCCAATAGCGCATGTTGCGATACTGCGCCGTGATCGTGCAGGTGATGCGGGCGCGCGGCTCTGTCGCCTGGATTGCCTCACACACTTGCTGGATCAGCCGCCCCTGCGCCTCCAGGTGCTCCATCTCGAAGTCGCGCAGGATAAAGTTCATCTCGGCTTCGGCCGCCGTGCCGCTCATCTGGTAGATATGGATGAAACCCTTGCGCCCGCTGGTGGTCTCAGGGGTCAGGGTGACGTGCGGCAGCGTGTCGATGATCTTGGCGGCAAGATGCAGCGCATTGACGAGCTTGCCCTCGGCATCACCGGGGTGGGTGGAGACGCCCTGGATGCGCACCGTCGCCTTGTCGGCGGAGAAGGTCTCATAGACGATCTCGCCCAGGTCGGCGCCGTCGAGCGTGTAGGCAAACGTCGCGCCCAGGTCGGCAGGCAGATTCTTGTGGACGCCGCGCCCGATCTCTTCGTCGGGCGTGAAGGCGATACGCAGCTTGCCGTGGGGCAGCTCCGGGTGCGCCAGCAGGTGTTTCGCCATGGCCATGATGATGGCGACACCGGCCTTGTCGTCGGCGCCCAGCAGCGTCGTGCCACTGGCGGTTACGATATCCTCGCCGACTTTCGTCAGCAGGTAGGGCGACTGCTTGGGCGAGAGCACCTGCGCCGGGTCGTCGGGCAGCACGATCTCGCCGCCGTCGTAGGCGCGATGCACGATAGGCTTGACGCTGCTGGCATGGAAGGCGGGTGCAGTGTCTACATGGGCCAGAAAACCGATCACCGGCGCGCTGGTTTCCATGGTCGCCGGGATCGTGGCGAGCACCGCGCCGTAGCCGGTCAGCGTCACTTCCTGCGCTCCGATCTCCGTCAACTCCTCGACAAGCAGGTTGAGCAGGTCGAACTGAATCGCGGTGCTCGGCGCGGTGCTCGATTTTTCATCCGCCTGCGTGTCGATCTTGCAGTAGCGCACCAGGCGTTCTTCGAGTTCGCGGTCAAATTGTGTGCGTGTCATGCAGTATTTCCTTGTTCTTGACGCAGAGCCGCAGAGCAACAGAGGTTCGCAGAGAAGAACAATTGAGTACTCAATCAATAGGTCTCTGCGTTTCTCTGCATCTTTGCGCCTCTGCGTCAGAAGTAATTCGTAACGCGATCAGCGCGGCAGGCGCGCCATCTCTTCCAGATAGACAATCGCCGTCTCGATGCCGCGCTGGAACATCTCGACGCTGTAGTGCTCGTTGGGCGAGTGCAGCCCGTCGCTGTCCAGCCCGTAGCCCATCATCACCACCGGGATGTTCAGCAAGCCGGCGATGTCGGCAACGACCGGGATGCTGCCGCCGCCGCGTGTGAAGACGGGTGCGTGTCCCCAGCCCCGTTCATAGGCGCGTGCCGCCGCCTGCATCTCGGGTATATCGAAGGGGATCAGCGCCGCCTGGCCCGTCGTCAAGAGGCGCACCTCGAGCTTCACCGTCGGCGGGGCGATGGACTCCAGGTAGCTTTTGAGCAGATCGAAAATCTTGTGCGGGTCCTGGTTGGCGACCAGCCGCGAGCTGAGCTTGGCGCCCGCCTTCTGCGGAATGATCGTCTTGGGGCCGGGGCCGCTCCAGCCGCTCCACAGGCCGTTGATGTCCAGCGTCGGGCGGGCGGAGAGCCGCTCGCGGATGGTGAAGCGCTTGTCGCCCCACAGCGCCGGCACGCCGGTGACCGCCCTGTACTGTTCCTCGCTCAGGTCGGTCTTGGCGATCATGGCGCGCTCGGCGTCGGTCAGCGACACCACATCGTCGTAGAAGCCAGGCACGGCGATGGTGTTGTCGGCGTTGTAGAGCTTGCCCAACATTTCGACCAATGCCAGTGCCGGGTTGTGCGCGGCGCCGCCCCACAGCCCGCTGTGCAGGTCTTCCTTGGGGCCTTCGACTTCGACCTCGATGTAGGTCATGCCGCGCAGACTGTGGGTGATCGACGGCGCGTCGATGCTCGCCATGGAGGTGTCGCTGATCACGCAGACGTCGGCTTTGAGCAGGTCCAGGTTCGCCTCGATAAAGGGCGTCAGGTTCGGCGACGAGACCTCTTCTTCGCCCTCGATGAGAAACTTGACGTTGACCGGCGCCGCGCCGCTGCTCTGGAGATAGGATTCCAGCGCCTTGACGTGAATGAACAACTGGCCCTTGTCGTCGGTGGCGCCGCGGGCATAGACCTTGCCCTCCTTGACCACCGGCTCCCACGGGTCGCTCTCCCAGCCGTCGGCCATCTCGGCGGGCACCACGTCGTAGTGGCCGTAGACGAGTACCGTCGGTTTGTCCGGCCCGGCGCCCAGCCACTCGCCATAGACGACCGGGTGGCCGGCGGTCTCCATCACGGCGACTTTTTCCAGGCCGAGCGACTGCATGTGCGCGGCCAGCCACTCTGCCATCTTGCGCACATCGCCGGCATGGGCCGGGTCGCCGCTCAGGCTGGGGATGCGCAGCATCTCGAATAGTTCGTGCAGGAAGCGGTCGCCGTTTGCGCGTGAGTAGGTGCGTGCAGCATCACTTATCTGCGCCATTGGTCTTTCTCCTATGGATCATCGGCCCTATTTTGTCTTCTTGTTTGTTGCCTTGGGCGGCTTCTCGCTGACGATGTCAGCAGCCGAGAGTTCGCCCGGTTTATAGTTCGGCAGCTTGGTCGACGGGATCAGCGAAAGCAGCGAAATTGCCGCCAGCAGCAGGAAGATCGCCCGCAGCGCGTTGAGGCGCGCGCTGGCATTGATGGCCACGGCCTCGACCACCTGCTCCGGCGTCGCGCTGGTTTGCGCCAGCACCGCCTTGAGCTGGTCGTTGCTGACGAAATCGATCCGATCGAAGTTGATCTCCTGCTCCAGCGACGGCGGCAGCTCCGAGCGAACAAAGGCGGTCGAGATGAGCAGCGAGAGCAGACCCACGGCCACCACACCGGCAAAGGCCGCGCCGAGCGCCGATGACACATTGTTGACCACGCCGCGCAGCGCGCCCACGTCGCCGGCCAATTCTTTCGGTGACGCCGAGACCAGCACGTTGAAGAGCAGCGTCAGCATCGTGCCTTCGCCGAGCCCGACCAGGATCAAGCCGATGATCACTGTCACCGTGCTCCATTCGGCGCCGATGGTGAGCGCGAGCAGGATCATGCCGGCGGCGACGAGCACAAAGGAGAGCAGGCCGAGGCGGCGCGGGGTCAGGCGGTCGTAGAGACGCACCGAGAGAATCGCCGCCGCGGCCACGGCAATGGCGTAGGGCACGATGGCGATGGAGGTGAAGAGCGGCGTCTGTCCCTGCACGATCTGGATGTAGAGCGGGATCAGGAAGCTGATCGCCGAACTGAGCCCGCCGGCGACGAGGAAGGCGTAGACGGCGTTACGCTCTTCACTGCTGTCCAGCACCTCCAGCGCCAGCAGCGGCGTCTTCTTGTGCGCCACGCGGCGCTCCGACCAGGCAAAGAACGCCTGACCCAGCACTACGCCGATCAGCAGCATGAAGGGCACCGGCGACAAACCCAGGATCGAGATCGGCGCCGCCGGCTTGGCCAGCACGATGCCCCAGGCGTTGAGATTGTTGAAGCCAAAGAGGATCAGGGCGACCGAGAGCGCCGACAGCACCACGCCGACAAAGTCGATGCTGATGCCCTTCTGGCGCGGCACCGACTTCATGCGGAAGCTGAGGAAGAGCACCACGAGCGAGATAATGAAGATGAGTCCAAAGGAAAAGCGCCAGTTCAGCGCCGTGGCAATGTAGCCGGCGATGACGAAAGTCAGCCCGCTGGCTACGGCCGGGATGCTGGCGAGGATGCCCAGCGACTGTTCCTGCTGCCGCCCGCGGTAGTTGGCGGCGATCAGTACGACCAGCGTTGGCACGAGCAAGGCCGCGGCAATGCCGGCGACTGACTGGGCAATGTTCATCATGCGGGCGTCGGTGCTGATCGCCATCAACGCCATCGCCGCGCCGTGGCCGACCGCGCTGACCTGAAAGACCAGCCGTTCACCGAACATCTTGCCGATCTTGGCGCCCATCATGACAAAGGCGGCGACGAAGAGCGAATAAAGCACCAGCGCGGTCGAGATCGAAGTCGCCGGTGCGTTCAAATCTTCCACGATCGGCCCGAGGGAGACCGGCAGGGCATTGATGTTGATGCCCATCTGGAGTTGGGCCAGCACAATGATGGCCAACGGCAGCCAGGATGCCTTTAATGTCGCTTCGACGGCTGTGGATGCTGCCGGTTTGGTTGCCATACTTTCCCTCGGCTGGTCTGAACTGGGTGCATCCTTTGGATGGGTCCGATGCACGAATCAATCAATTTGTTTCGGCACAATTCGTACTACAAGACGCCTGACAAAACGCATTGGTGCGAGGATTATCGTCAGAAAATGCCCTGTGTGATGCAAGAATTACTCCCGAAGCGTGCAGGCCCAATAAGGCCTGCGTTCGGCGCCAAGACCCGCCTGGGAAGGTCGACTTTCCAGGCGGGTCTTGGCCATTTGCCGCAGCGCGGCAGCTGATTTGAAGGCTGCCGTGCTGGAGTTGTTACTGCAGGCGGCTGAAGACGACGGCGGTGGAGCCATCGCCGCGGCGCAGGGTCAGCCGGTTGCCGTCGATCTGGAAGGTGACGGCTGATTGCAGCGCGGCGCGGAACTCGGTTTCCTGCTCCATGACGCCGGATGGTTCAGCACAGGCCATCATCCCGCCGCCGAGAGCACCGATCGAGATATTGCTGCCGCTCACCCAGTAGGAGCCGCTGAAGTCGTTGCAGCCACTGTTGCCGGTGACCTGGTCGGCGCCGAAGCGGGTTGTCAGCGTGCTGCCGACGAGCGGGCTGACGACGGCGTTGCGGCCGTTGTTGAAGCCGGTCACTTCCCAGTTGGTGCCGTTGAGCGAGTTCTGCGGCGCGGCCGGCGTGACGTTGATCGTCACCTGGCGGAACTGCACGGAGCCGTCGCGCATCTGGACGCGCATTTCGAAGGTGGTAGTCACCGGCGGGCAGACCTCTTCCGAACCCTGACCGACACGCGGGAACTGCTGGAAGGGCTGGCCCTGCGGATAGACCCAGACGGCCTGCACATTTTCTACCGACCAGCGAATCGTCGTGCACTCGCCCTGGTTGATGGTGGTGCGGTCGGCGGTGAACGAAATCTGCGCCGAGGGCGTCGCCGTGGGTTGGGGCAGCGGCGTCGGTGTCGGCGCCGGCGTCGGCACGATCACGACCGGCGGCGGCGGCGCGGCAATGACCGGCACATCTGCTGCGTTGCTGGCGGCGACAAAGTCGGCCGATACCCAGCCGTTACCACCCGGCGCCGACGGCACGGCGACAACCCACCAGCGGGCATCGGCACTGCGCCCGATGATTTCGCCCGTGGTGCCAAAGGGGGCGACGGCCAGAACCGGGAAGTTGGTGCCGGGGCCGGAGCGGATGTTGACGCCATTCGGGGCGGTCACACGGCCGGTCGGCACGCCAGGATCCGGTTCGGGCAGTTCCACTTCGAGTTCGCGCACCATGTGCACGGCGATGGCGTCGTCGGCGTTGCGCAGTTCGATGAAGTTGCCGTCGATGGTGTAGGTCGCTGCGCTTTCCAGGGCGGCGAAGAACTCCGCTTCCTGTTCCATGACGCCGGCCGGGGTGGAGCACATGCGGCGCGTGGAGCCGATCCCGTCGATCTCGATGACGCCGTCGGTTGCCTGCACCTGGGCAAAGAAGTCGTTGCAGCCGGCATTGCCGGAGATCAGATTCTCATCGTCGAGGTTGATGATGATGTCCGCGCCGAGGATGGGGCTGACGACGGCCTCGCGGCCGTTGTTGTAGCCGGTCACCAGCCAGGTCGTGCCGGCCAGGTCGTCACGGGCGGCGACAAAGGTAGCGAGCACCGTCGTACCGTCGAGCAGGATGAGCTGGCCGCCGCGCAACTGGTAGCGGTTGGCGCTGCTCAGCGCGCTCATGTAGTTCTCGGCTTGCGTCGCCACGGCGGGCGGGCACGCCATCATCGTCGTGGCGGCCGGCGCGAAGCTGATGGTCGATCGGCTGGCGGTGAAGGTTGTGGTGAAGCGGTTACAGCCGTCACTGCCGGTGGCGCTGCCATCCTCGCCCAACTGTAGGGAGAGGGAGGTGTCGGGCAGGGGCAACTGGCCGTCGAGCGTGCTGAGCACCCAACTGGTGCCGGCCAATGCCGAATCGGCGGCCTGCACTGCTAGCGGTATCGCCAGCATGAGGAGGACTGCCATGACAAGCATGGCGCTGACTGCGAAGCGTTTCATTAGCGTACTCCTTGACTTTGAATGGAAGTGGTGGAACAAAACCTGACTGTCCACCGACATCTAAACCTGCGATGGTTAACAATGTTGGTTGACTGGCCGATAACTACAGTACGCGATCCATACGTGATCGGAAATCCTGCGCTGTTCGGGACAATGGCGAAATACTACCATGACTGCGTTCCAATTGTATGGCCTCGTCGTGGCCTTCGATAGTACCCAAAATGGAGCAATTCCAAACACAGTGACAACACGGAACATGCCAGGCTGTCCCGCTACGCCCACTGTCGGGAAGGACTGCCATCGCTAACGACCGGTCGGCACGCGTTTGACGGCCAGCAGCGGCACCTGCAACTCGAAGAGCGTGTTGATCACGCCCGCCAGCACCGCTTGATCGAGCAATTCGCCCTCCAACCGGGTGATGACGACGCCGTCGCGCCGTCGCCGGATACGCAGCGACATCCCGGCCAGCCGTTCGCTCCAGTCGGAGGCAAGCGAACCGCGGACCCAAATGCGGTAGGTCGCCGGCGTATCGATCCCGGCCGGCGTGGCGCACAGTCCATCCATCATACTGGGAAAGGGTACTACGGTTTGCACGGATGAAGGTCACCCTTGGAGTACCAAAAAAGGTGCCATTTTTGCCGCAAGTCGTGGTGGGTTGGGCCGCAGCGAGCCGGTCGTTGGGCTACTGCTTCAGTATTCCGGCTGCTTGTGCGACGGCCAGAGCATCGCGCAGGCGATTGACGCCCAGCTTCTGGTAGATGTTGGTGCGGTGGCGCTTGACGGTGTTCTCGGAAAGCACGAGCCGCTCGGCGATCTCGGCAGCAGTGAGGCGCTGCGCCAGGAGCGTCAGCACTTCCTGTTCGCGGCGGGTCAGCGGTTCTCCCGAGAAGACGCGATCGCTGGCCCCGGCCGCAACGGGCGCGGGCGGCGGCGGGAGGGATGGTGCGACTTGGCGCGGGTTTGCCGGCGCGAGCATTGGCGGCCAACTCTGTAGAATCTTGCGTGCAAACTCCGGCGCAGCGTCCCGGCATGCCGCTTCATTCAACAGCGGGACGAGGCCCGCGCCCAGATCGAGGAAGATGCGTTCCAGGCCGCCGGGCGCAGCCAGGGTCAGCGCCTCTTCGAGCAGCGGCAGTGCCTTTGCCCGCGCTCCGGTCATCTCATGCAACAGCGCATGCATGGCCAGCATTTCACTTTGGACCCGGACGTTATAGGTCTCACGGCTGAAGTGATAGATGTGCAGGATCCACGCCTCTGCATCGGCGACGGTCTGCGGTGTGGCGGCGTCCAGTAGAATGCGTGCCAGCACCAGCGCGGGCGCACAGAACATGGACATTGGCGCCAGCGGCTGGTTGCGGTCATAGGCCGCTGCCCAGCGTTGTGCTTCGTCCCGCTGCCCGCGCTGCAGCGCCACGAAGGCACGCAGCGCATGTGCCTCCTCCACGACGTTGGCGCCGCCCATCTCCCAGGCCGTGGCCAGCAGCGAGTCGCTCAGCGCCTGTGCCTGTTCCGCGGCGCCCTGCGCACAGTGGACGGCGGCAAGGCCAAAGGCTCCCTGCCAGAAGGCATGTCCATGCGTGCCGTAGGGCCGTTTCACGATTGCGGAGAATGCCCGGGCTGCGCCGGCCAGGTCGTTGCGCTGGTAGGCCACGCAGCCGAGATAGAGGTGCGCCCACCCCTGTTCGTTGAGCAAGTCGCGCTCCTGTGTCAGGCGCAGCAGGTGCAGCGCACTCTGCTGTAGCGCGGCCAGGTCGGCGCTCATCCAACTGACTGCGCACTGTGTGATCAACGGGCTCACGGGGAACGCATCGCCGTGAAAACGATCTTCGAGCAGGCTCGTGTGCAGCGCCTCCTGCAAGGCCTTGAAGTCGCCGCGCAGTTGTAGCGCGGCCAGGTAGTTCAACCAGGCAAACCGGCGCACCGACGAAAGCGCTATCGGCGCGATCTCCAGGGCGCGGCGCGCATAATTGAGCAGCCCGGCGCGGTCGCCGATGAAGTAGCAATAGTCGCTGCGCAGCGCGGCGATCTCGCTTTCCAAAATCGTTATCTCATCTTCCGACAAGGTTGCGCGGGACAACTGCGCCTCGATGCGGTCGAGCAAGGCGTTCATGTCCGGCGTCCGCCAGCGTTCCGCCAGCAGCCACGCCTCGATGATCAGGAGGCCGGGGCGCGCTTCGATCAGGTCCGGCGGCAACCGCTTCAACCACTGATCGAGACGTTGAAACTGGCTGAAGTTCAGCGCCTGGTGGCGATTCGCCTCAATAATCCGAGCGGCGCCGATCGTGTCTCCCGCCTCCAGGGCATGGTGCAGCGCATCTTCGACGAGACCGTTGGCGGCGTACCACGCGCTGGCGCGCCGGTGGAGGTTGGCGATCAGCGCGGCGTTGTAGCGGCGCACCAGTTGTTCGCGCAGCAGGCGCTGAAAGAGGCTGTGATAGCGATACCACTCCCCCTGGTCGTCCAGGGCAATCGTAAAGATGCCTTCGCTCTCCAGCCACTCGAGGATCTGCTGGCTATCTTCCAACTCGGGCTCTTCACAGATCACGGCGTCGCAGAGAGCGCCGTTGAGTTGGTCGAGGATGGCCGTCTGTGTCAGGAACTTCTGCATGGCGGCGGGGAGCCGTGTTAGCACCTCCTGCGTGAGATAGTCCATGACAAAACGGTGTTCCAGCGCTTCCGTCACAAAGCGCGGATTGGCGCCCTCCTCGGCGTTGAGGGCAAGCGCCGCAAAGCGCAGCCCCGCTGCCCAGCCCTCGGTGATCTTCTCCACCTGCGTGACCGTTGCGTCGTCGATGGGGACGTGCAGTGCCTTCTGGAGGAAGGTCGAAACCTCGGCGCTGGTGAAGCGCAGCGTGTTGCTCCGAATCTCGACCAGTTCGCCGCGTGCGCGCAGGCTGTGCAGGGCGAGCGGCGGGTCATAGCGCGTGCTGATGGCCAGATGAAGGGCGCGCGGCGGATGCAGCAGCAACTCGTTGATCATCTGATGCACATTTGGGTCGCCGATGCGGTGATAATCGTCGAGCGCCAGGATAAATCGCTGCCCGGGGGGCAACTCGCTGCATTCGGCCAGGCTGTCGATTTCGTTGTTCAGCGTCGCGTAGACGGCAGGCAGCGGCGGCAGGGTTGGGATCTGCAACAGCGCCCTTGTTTCAGGGCAGGCATTGGGAAAGATGGCGCGCACGGCAGCAATGAGGTAGGTCAGGAAGGTGACGGGATCGCTGTCATGCTCGTCGAGCGTGATCCACGTGCTGGGGCGGGGCGTGACGCGCAGCCACTCGCTGAGCAACGTTGTCTTGCCGAAGCCGGCCGGCGCCGAGATCAGCGTAAAGGGACGGTCGATGTCGTGTGCCAGGCTCTGCTGGGCGCGCGCCAGCGGCACCAACCCGCTGACGCCACGCGGGCGGTGCAGTTTGGCCTGCACGATGAGAGACGGTATCGAATCGACGGACATCGTGGGTGATTGACTCGACATTCCAGGTGCGTTTCTCGGTCCCAAAGATGCAACGCATGACGCGCTTGCCTGTGAGAGTCCATTTGAAAATTCGCAATTTTGACGCAGAGACGCAGAGGCGCAGAGAAAAACGCAGAGAAAAGCCCTGCTTCGTTGTCGTTTTGCCTCTGCGTCAAATCCGGTAATTTCCAAACGGACTCTGCGGCGCCGTCGTGGCTTGTCACGCCCGTGCCGGCGCAGTGCAGCTTAAGATCATACCACGACAGTCAGTCTACAGCGTAGAAGAGATGGGCGCGGATGTGTATCTGCGTTGGCTGAAAATGAGGGTGGGCCAAGAAAGCCGGGAAAAGCGAACGCCGGTCGCCTCCACGGCAAAGTCCATGCGGCTCAGATGCCGTTTGAAAATTACCGGTTTCGACGCAGAAGCGCAGAGATGCAGAGGTGCGGAGAGGCAACGCGACAACGTAACAGGGCTTTTCTCTGCGTTTTTCTCTGCGCCTCAGCGTCTTTGCGTCAAGATTGCGAATTTCCCAGCGGACTCTCGGACAAATTAGCGGACCGACGGGAACGCTAAAAAGCTGAGGAAAAGCTTACCGGAGTTGACGGGAACACTAAAAAGCTGAGGAAAAGCTTACCCGAGTCGACGGGAACACTAAAAAGCTGAGGAAAAGCTTACCGGAGTCGACGGGAACGCTAAAAAGCTGAGGAAAAGCTTACCGGAGTCGACGGGAACACTAAAAAGCTGAGGAAAAGCTTACCGGAGTCGACGGGAACGCTAAAAAGCTGAGGAAAAGCTTACCGGAGTTGACGGGAACACTAAAAAGCTGAGGAAAAGCTTACCGGAGTCGACGGGAACACTAAAAAGCTGAGGAAAAGCTTACCGGAGTCGACGGGAACACTAAAAAGCTGAGGAAAAGCTTACCGGAGTCGACGGGAACGCTAAAAAGCTGCGACGAAGCTAACGTCGGCCGCGCGCAAGCTAAAAAAGCTGCGACGAAGCTAACGTCGGCCGCGCGCAAGCTAAAAAAGCTGCGACAAAGCTAACGCCGGTCGACGGCAAACCAACGCCGCTCTCTCAGCCATGCCGGCTGCTGTGCTGTGGCTGGCGCCGTGCGCGCCTGACGACGCGCAGTACGTCCCCGGCACGGGCGGCGAAAAACTCGGTCAACCACCCACCTTGCCGCCCGTGCCGGGGACGTAACCTACTGCAACGCGCCGCAGATTCTCGCCTGGCGATCGCTTTGACAAGCGCCCGCAAATCCTGTACGTTTGTACCAGCCCTCGCCAACGCAATCAGGCGGTTCCAAAGTAACCAGCGAGTCCCCATGCTACCACAGGAATTTGTCGCCAAGTGGCGCGGCAATACGTCAAACGAGAAACAGGTCTATCAGCAGCATTTCCTCGACCTTTGCGCCCTGGTCGGCCATCCGCTGCCCGCCGCGCTCGACCCGGAGAACAAGTTCTTCACCTTCGAGGCCGGCGCGGCCAAGCTGGGCGGCGGCAACGGCTGGGCCGATGTCTGGTACAAAGGGCACTTTGCCATCGAATACAAAGGGCCCGGTAAGAGCCTGTCCGTCGCCTACGAGCAGCTCTTGCAGTACCGTGAATCGCTGAAGAATCTGCCGCTGCTGGTGACCGGCAACACACAAGAGCTTCACATTCACACCAACTTCACGAATAGCACAAAGCGGGAAGTCACCGTTGCCATCGACGCTGCCGTCTTCGACGCCTACGGCTGGCCGCACGATCTGAGCGATGAGGAGATTCTGGCGCGGCTGCTGGCGCTGAATTTGGAACGGGCAGCCGCGTGATCGGGGCGTCGGACGGCGGGTGCATCGTCAGTGCCGGCACATGGGCATGGCATGAACCAAGGCAGCGATGCTGCGAGGGTATCGATCGTCGGCGGGTGCTTCCTTCAGGCTGAATTCCGTCTAGCCTGGGGCGTCCCCAATCGCCGGCAATTCCTCGGCGCTTGTCAAGAGGATTTGTCAAGGTTGGCCGGACACAAAAATTGCGCTCGCCGAAACCTCGTTCGGCGAGCGCAAAAATGATCGATCATGTGTTACCAGGGCGCGGCCATCGCCAGCTTACAGCGTGTCACCGTATTTGGCGCGCACGCTGTCGAAGAGTTCGGCGGCATCGACTGTGCCGTCGTAGGTGCGGAGGTGGATGGCGCCCTGTTTGTCGGCGTAGGCCACTTCTTGAATCTTGGCGCCTTCGCGGGCCATCAGATACATGCCGTAGAGGATGCTGTTTGCGGCCTGAGCGTTGGAGATCGATCGGGGCGAGGCCATCGCGTCGGCGCCGAGGTCGAGTATCTGCGCTTCCAGCGTGGGGTAGTTCCAGGCGGCGGAAAGCACGATGAGTGCGGCATTTTCCGCATAGAGGGTGTCGCCTTTCAACTGGTAGAGCATCTGATCTACATCGGCGGCATCCTGCGCATTTGCCATCAAGTCGCGATACATTTCTTCGCTGCTCATGCCACCGGAGTGGGTGCGCACGAGATCGACACACACCTGGATCACGGTTGCGGCATCGACGTGAAGTTCGACGAGGATATCGACGAGCCTGGATACAAGAGCCATTGATTGTCTCCTATTCGAGTTTGGTGACGCCCAGCGTTTGCTACGGCTGTGCTATTGGTGAATCCACGTTTGTCGTGAAATGATAGTCTCTAACCCACGTCTCGTCAACGCAAACAACCGGCGGTGACAGGATCAGGCCCTGGCACTCCCATACAAAACAAAGCGGCGGGCACATCTGCCCGCCGCTCCCGATCAATAGTACTCCTCGCGTGGTTAGCGCAGCGCCAGCGTACCCATGACGCCGGTCTCCACCAGGTTTGTCCACAGCGAGGGCAGCACGCCCAGCGCAATCGTGAAGACTGCCGCAATCCCCAGCGTCACGGTGATGGGCAGGCTGTAGTTTGGCGATTCGGTGAGCGTCTCGGCGGTGGGCTCGTCGAAGTACATGCTCACGACGATGCGCAGGTAGTAGTAGGCGCCGATGGCGCTGTTGAGCATGGCGATCGCTGCCAGCCATGACCAGCCGCCTTCGACCGCCGCGGCAAAGACGAAGAACTTGGCGAAAAAGCCGGCAAAGGGCGGCACGCCGGCCAGGCTGAACATGAAGACGCTCATCACCAGCGCAAGCTGCGGGTGCGTCTTGGAGAGGCCGGCCAGCCGGTTAGAGAGCGCGTCCATCTCGCCCTGCCGTTCGAGCAGGATGACGATGGCGAAGGCGCCCATGTTCATGAACGCATAGCTGATCAGGTAGTAGAGCGCGCCGTCGATGGCCGCCGGTGTCGCCGTGGCCAGGCCGACGAGGATGTAGCCGGCGTGGGCGATGCTCGAATAGGCGAGCAGGCGTTTGAGGCTAGTCTGGCGCAGCGCGGCCAGGTTGCCCAGCGTCATCGTCAGCACGGCCAGGATGGCCAGCGCCCAGCCCCACACCGGCTGCGCGTCAGGGACGCCGGTCACGAAGAAGCGATAGAAGGCGGCAAACGCGCCGGCCTTGGTCCCAATGCTCATGAAGGCCGTCACCGGCGTCGGCGCCCCCTGGTAGACGTCGGGCGTCCACATGTGGAAGGGCACCAGGCTGACCTTGAAGCCGAAGCCGGCGATGAGCAGCGCAATGCCGACGTAGAGGAAGCTCAGGTCGGCCGTGCCGGCGGCCTGCGCCGCGGCAATGGCGTCGAACTGCGTGCTGCCCGTCGCGCCATAGACGAAGGCTACGCCATAGACAAAGAAGGCGCTGGCAAAGGCGCCCAGCAGGAAGTACTTCATGGCCGCTTCGTTGCTGCGCAGATCGCTGCGCTTCAGCCCGGCCAGGATGTACAGGCCCATGGAGAAGATCTCCAGGCCGAGAAAGACGACCATCAGGTCGAGCGCGGCGCCCATCACCATCATGCCGGACGTGATGAGCAGAATCAGCGCGTAGTATTCGCCGGTCTGGTTGTTGACGGCGGGGATGTAGCGAATGCTGAGCAGAATCGCCAGTGCGGCGCCCGTGAGCGTCACCAGGTTGAGCGCCAGGGAGCGGCCGTCGGTGATGAGCATGCCTTGGAAGATGGAGACCGGCTCGCCCAGCAGCCAGATCGACACGCCGGCGGTCACGGCGACACCGGCCAGCGCCACCCACGGCAGGAAGGGCCGGGTCACGGAACGCCCGCCGCGGTTGAGGATGTCGACCAGCATGACGACGGCGGCTGCGACCACCATCACCAGCTCAGGCAGAACTGCGTTGAGGTTGAGTTCCATCGCTGCGCTGCTCATTTCGCCTCCGTCACGACGATCTCGGCGAGCTGCAAGGCAGGCATCTGCTCCGCCGTCGCCGCCTGCATCACGGCCGTGCGCGTCTCCAGCATCGCCTCGACCGAGGGGTTGATCTTGTCAAAGAAGAGGTTCGGGAAAAGACCGATGACAAAGAAGAGCAGGACCAGGGGGACGACCATGATCAGTTCTTTGATATTCAGGTCTTTCAAGTTGCTGCTGTCGTTGGCCGGGTTGGTGATCGGCCCCTGCGCCATCTTGCGGAAGGCGGTGAGCAGGTACCACGCTGCCAGGATGACGCCGGCCGCAGCCAGCACCGCAAAGATGGGCATGTACTCGTAGGTGCCGAGCATGATGGTGAATTCGCCCACGAAGCCGTTGAGGCCGGGCAGCCCCGCGCTGCTCATGGCCACTACCAGGAAGAGACCCGTGTAGACCGGGACGCTCGCCCACAGGCCGCCAAAGTCGTCGAGCATGCGCGTGTGGCGCCGCTCGTAGAGCAGGCCGACCATGAGGAAGAGCGCGCCCGTGCTCAGGCCGTGGTTGACCATCTGCAAGACCGAGCCGCTGACGCCCTGCGCATTCATAGCGATGACGCCAAGCATGACGTAGCCAAGATGGGCCACCGAACTGTAGGCGACCAGCGACTTGATGTCCTTCTGCATGAGCGCCACCAGCGCGCCGTAGAGGATGCCGACGCAGGCCAGGATGGCGAGCAGCGGGCCGAATTGCTCCGCCGCCTGCGGGAAGACCGGCATGGCCAGGCGCAGATAGCCGTAGGTGCCCATCTTCAGCAGCACGCCGGCCAGGATGATGGAACCGGCCGTCGGCGCCTGCACGTGGGCGTCGGGCAGCCACGTGTGGAAGGGGAAGAGCGGCGTCTTGACGGCGAAGGCCAGGGCGAAGGCCAGGAAGGCCCACGTTTGCACCGCCGGCGGGATGACCGTGCTCTGCAACTTCATGATGTCAAAGGTGCCGGTCGAGTAGTAGACGATCAGGATGGCGACGACCATCAGCGCCGAACCGGCGAAGGTGTAGAGGAAGAACTTCACCGCCGCATAGACGCGGTTCTTGCCGCCCCATTCGCCGATGAGGAAGTACATGGGGATGAGGCTCGCCTCGAAAAAGACGAAGAAGAGCACCAGGTCCAGCGCCAGGAAGACACCGATCATGGCCGTCTCCAGCAGCAGCATGAGCGCCATGTACGGGCCGATCTTCTTGTCCACGTAGAGGATGCTGAAGTAGACGGCGATCGGCATGAGGAAGGTCGTCAGCAGCACGAGGAAGAGGCTGATGCCGTCCACGCCCAGGGCATAGCGAATGCCCAGCGGCGCAAACCAGACGGCGTCCTCGACGAACTGCATGCCGGCCTGCCCCTCCTGCCAGTTGGTCCACAGCAACAGGCTGACGACAAAGGTTATCAGCGTCGTTGCCAACGCCAGCCACTTTTTCGCGCCGTCGCCCGGCACGAGCATCACGACCACCGCCCCAAGCAAGGGCAGGAAGGTAATGATGGAGAGCAGATATGGAATCGATAAGGCCATAAGGCAATTCCCTGTGTTTTATGCCACAAACAGGAAGTACAGCAGCACGGCGACCACACCCAGGAAGATGCTCAGGGCGTAGGTCGGAATCGCGCCGTTTTGCAGTTTGCGCACCACCTCGCCGGCATCGAGCATCACCGTGCCGACACCGTTTACCGCACCGTCGATCACCTTCGGGTCGAAGAAACCGGCAAACCACGCGCCGACCGCCTTGATGGGCTTGACGACGAAGGCGTGATAGAAGTCATCCACATACCAGCCATGCTGTGCCGGTGAGCGCAGGGCGGTAAAGGGCTGTGCCAGCCGCTCGGCCCACTTTTCGTGACGCAAGTAGAGCGCGCGCGCCATGAGGAAGCCGAAGACTGCGATCACGATGCTCAGGGTGATGCCGAGCAACTCGATCACCAGCGCGGCCTCGTGGTGCTCGCCGATGACCGGCTCGAGCCAGTGATCCAGCGTCAGCACGAAGGGCAGGTTGATGACGCCGCCGACGATGCTCAGGAAGGCGAGAATCCACAGCGGGATGGTCATGACGCTGGGGCTTTCGTGGGCATGATCGTAGATGTGCTTGTCCTTGGGCTCGCCGTGGAAGGTCAGGAAGACGGCGCGGAAGCTGTAGATGGCCGTGAGCAGCGCCGTGACCGCACCGACGACGTAGAGCAGGATGTTGTGGTCGAGCGCCGCCACCAGGATGGCGTCCTTGGAGAAGAAGCCGGAGAGCAGCGGAATGCCCGCCAGCGCCGCCGCACCGACCACGAACGTACGATAGGTCGTGGGCATCTTCGTCTTGAGGCCGCCCAGCCGGTTCATGTCCAGGATGCCGTCGGTCGCGTGCATGACGCTGCCGGCGGCCAGGAAGAGCAGCGCCTTGAAGAAGGCGTGCGTGACCAGGTGGAAGAGCGCTGCACCGTACGCCGCCATGCCCGCCGCCGCCACCATGTAGCCAAGCTGCGAGATGGTCGAGTAGGCCAGCACCTTCTTGAGGTCGGTCTGCACCATGGCGATCGTGGCGGCCAGCAGCGCCGTCAGCATGCCGATCCACGCCGCCACCTCGCTGGCCGGCACGCTCATATGCCACAGCATGTTGGTGCGGATGATCATGTAGACGCCGGCCGTGACCATCGTCGCGGCATGGATGAGTGCCGAGACGGGCGTGGGGCCGGCCATGGCGTCGGGCAGCCAGACGTAGAGCGGGATCTGCGCGCTCTTGCCGGCCGCGCCGAGCAGCAGCAACAGGCAGATGATCGTGGCCGTGGCCGGCGCCAGGGCGTGCACCGCTTCGGGCAGTTCGGTGAAGACCAGCGTGCCCACCGTCGACCAGACCATGATCATGGCCAGGATCATGCCGAAGTCGCCGACGCGGTTGACGATGAAGGCTTTCTTACCGCAGTCGGCGTACCAGCCGTAGAGGTCGTCCTTCTTGTCGAACCAGAAGCCGATGAGCAGGAATGACGCCAGGCCCACGCCTTCCCAGCCCACGAACATGCCCACGAAGTTGTTGCTCATGACGAGCACGAGCATGGCCAGGATAAAGAAGTTCAGATAAAAGAAGTAGCGCTGGTAGCGCTTCTCGTGGTCCATGTAGCCGATTGAGTAGACATGGATCAGGAAGCCCACGCCGGTGACGACCAGCGCCATGACCGCGCTGAGCGGGTCGATGAGCACGGCGGCCGGCACGTGGAAGGAGCCGATGGTCATCCAATCCCACCAGGTGACGGTGACGCTGCGCTCCTCGGCGGGCAGGCCGACCAAGCTCAGGTAGAGCCCGGCCGCCACCAGGAACGCGCCAAGCACCGCCGCCGAAGCGACCCAGCCGACGACCTTCTGTGACATCCAGCGCCCGGCGAAGAGAATAATCAGCGCGCCCAGGGCTGGAAAGGCGAATAGCAACCAGACGGAATCAAGCATAATCATTGCCTACCATTTCATCACGTTCACGTCGTCGATATTGGTGCTCTTCGACAGGTTGAAGTGGGCGATGAGGATCGCCAGCCCCACGGCGACTTCGGCCGCGGCCACGGCCATAACCATAAAGACAAAGACCTGGCCGTTGAGGTTGTCCCACTGGCGCGCAAAGGCGATGAGCGTGAGGTTGACGCTGTTGAGCATCATCTCCACGCACATGATAATGATGAGCGCGTTGCGCCGGCTCAGCACGCCGACCGCGCCGATGGTGAAGATGATAGCGCTCAGAATCAGATAATAGCCGGTTGGAACCACAGTTCTTCCTCCACGAATCACAAATCTCTAATCTCCAATCTCAGCGAACAAGAGATTGGAGATTAGGAGATTGAAGTCTCTTCCGTCTTCGGCCGCCGCGCCAGCAACAGCGCGCCGAGCAGCGCCACGAGCAGCAGCACCGCGGCCAGCTCGACGAGCAGGATGTTCTGCGAATAGATCTCGACGCCCAGCACGATGGGCACGCCGCCCTCGTTGGCCGCCGGGTTGATGGTGGCCGGCGGCATCTGCAAGACCGTGAGCGCCATGCCTGCCAGCATGACCACGCCCAGCGCCAGCCCGGCATAGGGCACCCACGAGCGATAGCCCGCCCGCGTCTCCAGCGGCGCCGAGCCGATGAGCATGATCACGAAGAGGATCAGGATCACGATGCCGCCGGCATAGACGATGATCTGCGCCGCGGCCAGGAACTGCGCGTTGAGCGTGACGTAGAGAATCGCCAGCGTCGCAAAGTGGACGAGCAGGAAGAGCGCGCTGTGCACCGCAATCCGGCTGGTCACGACGCCCACCGCCGTGCCGACGCTCAATGCGCCCACCAGGATGAAAAAGATCATTTCAAAGCTCATAAGCGACTCGCTTCACCTGCTAAAAGAATAGAACGCGGATGGCACTGATTCGACGGATGAACGCGGATCAATTCAGCGAAAATCTGCTGTATCCGCGCCATCCGCGTTCCATCGTTCATTTTCTACTCCGGCCGGATCACCACGTTGGGCTCGCCGGGATTGAGCAATTCCTGCTTGGTCAGGATGAAATCGCGGCGATTGTAATTCGCCATGGCAAAGTCGTGGCCGAGCACGATCGCCTCGGTCGGGCACGCTTCCTCGCAGTCGCCGCAGAAGATGCAGCGCAGCAGGTTGACCTCGTAGACCTTGGCGTGGCGTTCGCCCGGCGACAGCGGGTGCAGCGGATCGTTCTCCTCCGCCTCGACGTAGATGGCGCCGGTCGGGCAGGCCGCCTCGCAGAGCATGCAGCCGATGCAGCGCTCCATGCCGTTCTCGTAGCGGCGCAGTTCGTGCTTGCCGCGGAAGCGCGGGTAGAGCGGCACCGCATCGCGCGGGTATTCGGTCGTTACCGGCTTCTCGGTGAGCGACTTGAGCGTGACGCCCATCGCCTTGCCGATCTCGGTTGCGCCTTTCAAAAAGTCACGTAGTGCCATGCCGAATTTTCCTTCTCAAAAACGCCATAGAACGCGGATGACGCGGATGCTGCGGATCAAGGCGGATTCAGTCAGATCAGCGTCAATCCGCCCGATCCGCGTCATCCGCGTTCTATTCTTGCTCGTTACTTAAAGAACACCGTCAACAGGGCCGTGATGATCATGTACACCAGGCTGATCGGCAGCAGGGTGCGCCAGGCAAAGCCCATCAACTGGTCATAGCGCGGGCGGCCCAGGCTGGCGCGCACCCAGATGAAGAGGAAGAGCAGCACGATGATCTTGCCCGCCAGGATGAACGGTCCCAAGATGGGCAGGAAGTCGCTGCCGATGCCAAAGGGTAGCGCGTAGCCGCCAAAGAACAACGTCGCCATGATCGCGCTGGTGGTGATCATGTTGATGTACTCGGCCATGAAGAAGAGCGCAAACTTGATGCCGCCATACTCGGTCTGGAAACCGGCCACCAGCTCGTTCTCCGTCTCGGGCAGGTCGAAGGGGCTGCGGTTCGTCTCCGCCAGAATGCAGATAAAGAAGAGCGGGAACATGAGCCACAGCCACAGCCACTCCCACCACTGGCGGCCGGACTCGACCAGGTTGACCAGGCTGAAATCGCCGGCCAGCAACAGGATGCTGAGCAGGAAGAAGCCCAGCGGCAGCTCGTAGGAGATCATCTGCGCTGACGAACGCAGCGCGCCCAGCAACGAGTAGTTGTTGTTGCTGCTCCAACCGGCCAGGATGACGCCGTAGCTCTCGATGCCCGCCACCGCCAGGATCCACAGGAAGCCGATGGGCACGTCCGCCACGGCCGGGAAACCCTTGCCCAGCGGGATGACAGCCCAGATGATCAGCGCCGGAACCAACGCCAGCGCCGGCGCGATCAGGTAGACCATCTTGTCGACGTGGCCGGGAATGATCTCTTCCTTGAAGACGGCCTTGACCGCGTCGGCGATGGGCTGCAGCAGGCCCCTGGGGCCTGCGCGATTGGGGCCGATCCGGACGTGGAAGCGCGCCAGCAACTTGCGTTCGTACCAGGTCAGGTACGCAAAGCCGGTCAGCAGCACCACAATCAGCACCAGCGACCGGATGGTGGGAATGATAATCAGATTCAACCAATCCATAAGTGCGATCCTAAGAATGGAAGGCGGGGAAGAGAGTCAACCGCTGCCACAAAGGCACGAAGACTCAAAGGTTCACAAAGGTTCATTAAGATAGGCTAGAAAAGGCTTTGTGCCCCTTTGCGCCTTTGCGTCTTCGTGGCTCTCTTCTCTTTTGTACTTCTCTACTTCTCAATCGTTACAGTCGTCACTGCGCTGCCGTTCAACAGTGCGCCCACCGGCGCGCCGGGCAGGCTCTCTGGAATCCACGCCGCGCCGGGCTTGACGGTGGCATCGAGCTTGACCGCCAGCTTGAGCGCGCCGTGGTCGCTGCGCACGGTTACTTCGGCGCCGTCGTCCACGCCCAGCGTCTCGCCGTCGGCCGGGTTCAGATGCACCATGGCGCCGAACGACATATCTTTCATGCGCGTCGTCAGCGCGAAGAGATTGCCGCCGTCGTAGAGCACCGTGCCGCCGATGAGCGCCAGCGATCCCTCCGTGGCCGGCACATCGGGCTGCTCGGCGCGGGCATAGGTCGCTTCCGGCAGCAGGTAGCTATTGTCGACCGTGCTCCACTGCAAGCCCTGGTCGCCCAGCGCGTCCCACAGCATCTCGGCATAGTTGGGCGCCGCCTTGGTGATCTCCGCCGTGACGGCCTGCGCGTTGGCGTGGCCCCACTGGGCATCGAAGAACGAAGCCAGGTGGTCGAGAATCATCCAGTCGGGCGCGGCCTTGCTCTGCGGATTGCCCAGCGCCTTGGGCGCGCGCTGCACGCGACGCTCCAGGTTCGTAAAGGTGCCATCCTGCTCGGCCCAGCTTACCGCGGGCAGCACCACGTCAGCCTGGGCCGCGGTCTCGGTCAGGAACAACTCCTGCACGACGAGGAAATCGAGCTTGTCCAGCTTGTCGGCCCAGGCCGGCCGTTCGCTGGCCGGGTTGGCGCCCATGACGTAGAGCGCCTTGACCGTGTCGCCGGCGCCGTCGAGCATCTGCTTGTAGCTCTTGCCGGGGTGCACGGGTAGCGAGCAACTCCACAGCTTGCCGAGCAACTCGCTGGCCATAGTGTCGTCGAGCGCAGCCTGGCCGGGCAGGCGATCGGGCAGCACGCCCATGTCGCGCACGCCCTGGCTGTTGGCCTCGAGGCCGACATAGGCCAGGTTCTCCGGTTTGCCGAGGTAGAGCGCCATGTTTGTCAGCGCCTGGCGCAGGGCAGCGCCAAACTGGCCGCGCGCGACCATGGGGCCGTAAATGATCAGCGGATTCTGCGCGCCGGCCAGCACATCGGCGGCCTTGCGCAGCTCGGCGGACTTGACGCCGCACAGGTGATCCACCTGGCGGTCGCTGGCACCCGATGTTAGTTTGTGCGCCTCGGACTTGGTCTCTTCCTTGGCGTCGGTGACGGCGCGCAGCAGGCCGTTGACCAGCGTCGTCTCCGTGCCGGGGTTGGCCTGGAGGAACGGGCCGTCGTAGCGCGTCAACTCGATCTGGCGCGGGTGGACGATGACCAGCTTCGCCTTGCCGCGGCGCACCGCCCGCTTGAGATGCAGGTCGAGCACCGGCAGTTCCTCGCTGGGGTCGATGCCGACGAGCATGATGACGTCGTGCTTGGGGTCGGGGCCGTACTGCGGCTTCATGACGTCGGCCAGGGCGGGCAGACCCGTGGGCAGCGCCGCCACGTCGCCGCCGTCGCGGTGGTCGACGTTGTTGGTGCCGATCAACTGGCGCATGAAGCGCTGGAGCAGGTAGTTGCTCTCGTTGGCGAGCTTGGCGCTGCCGATGCCGCCGATGGCGTCGGCGCCGTGCTGCTGCTTGATGGCCTGCAACTTCTCGGCGACCAGGGCCAGCGCCTCGCCCCACGGCGCCGGCGTCAACTCGCCATTCTTGCGCACGAGCGGCATGGTAAGCCGGCCCTCGTCGTTGACCCACGCGTTGGCGAAGCGCCCCTTGTCGCAGATCCACTGGTCGTTGACGTCCATGTTCTCGCGGCCGATGACGCGGCGCAGCTTGTGCGTGCGCGTGTCCATGCGCAGATTGCAGCCCATGGAGCACTGCGTGCAGATGCTCGGCGTGCGCTCGATCTCCCACGGGCGGTAGGAGAAGCGGGCAACGCGGTTGGTCAGCGCGCCCACCGGGCACATGTCGATGATGTTGCCGCTCGTCTTGGCGTCGACCGGCTGGCCATCCTGGATGTCGATGATGGTCTTGCCGCCGCGCTCAAACAGAGCGAGCTGCGGCTTGTCTTCCCACTCCTCCAGGTAGCGGATGCAGCGCCAGCAGACGACACAGCGCTCCTGATCCAGCACGATCGTGTCGGAGATGAGATAGTTCTTGTTCTTCATGCGCTTCGGCTCGACCAACTGGCTGAGACCGGGGCCGAATTGCATGGTCTGATCCTGCAACGGGCATTCGCCGCCCTTGTCGCAGATGGGGCAGTCGAGCGGGTGGTTGAGCAGGATAAAGGCCAGGTTGGCTTCCTGCACTTCCTTCACCTGCTGCGTGTCGGTCTTGACGACCATGTCCTGCGCCACGGGCACGGAACAGGCGGTCTGCAACATCATGCCGCGCGGGCCGGAGATTTCCACCAGGCACATGCGGCAGCAGGCCACCGGGTCCAACTTGGGGTGGCTGCAGAAGACCGGGATTTCGATGCCCAGCTTGGCCGCGGCATCCACCACCAGCGTACCCTTGGGCACAGAGACCTGGCGGTCATCGATGGTCAGCGTTACAAGATCGGTCATAGCTTAGTCCGCTTCTCGTTCAAAATAAATGTCTCTCAACAACAAGCCTCAGTCGCCCAGCGCCTGCACCGGCGTATCGCGGTTGAGCGGCGACTCGCCGGCAATGTCAAACGAGCTGTCGGTCGCCACGCTGGGCTTGCCGCTGTCGGGCCGGTAGATGGGCCGGATCGGAATGACGGGCAGGTCGTTCTCCGGGTTGGTCAGCGCAATGTACTGCTCGAACTCGGCGCGATATTTGGCCAGGTTGCTCTGCAAGCCCCACACCGACGCCTCGCCAAAGGGGCAGAAGCTCTTGCCGGCGATAAAGGTTGTGATGCGCGCCAGCAGGTCGATGTCCTTGACGCGGCCGCCGCCCTCTTCCATGCGGATGAGGATGTCCTCGAGCCAGCCGGTGCCTTCGCGACAGGGCGTGCACTTGCCGCAGCTCTCCTCGCGGTAGAAACTGAGCGTGCGCCGCGCCACCTTGACCATGGACTGGCTGGCATCGATGGCGATGACGCCGGCCGAGCCGAGCAGCGAGCCGGCCGCCTGCACCGCTTCATAGTCCAGTGGCGTGTCGAGCTGGTCGGCCGTCAGCATCTTCATGGAGAGACCGCCAGGCACAATCGCCTTGAAGGGGTGCTCGTCGCTCTGCGGGCCGCCGCCGTACTTGTTGAGCAGGTCGCTCAGCGGCGTGGCGTGCGGCAGTTCGTAGAGGCCGGGATATTTCACATTGCCGCTCAGGCAGAAGATGCGCATGCCCGGCGACTTCTCGGTGCCGAAGGTGCGGTACCACTCGACGCCGTGACGCATGACGTGGGTCACGTTGGCGATGGACTCTACGTTGTTGACGATGGTCGGCTTGGCGTAGAGGCCCTCGACGGCGGGGAAGGGCGGCTTCATGCGCGGGTGGCCGCGGTAGCCCTCCAGGCTGGAGAGCAGCGCGGTCTCCTCGCCGCACTCGTACGCACCGGCGCCGCGGTGGACGACGATGCGCAGGTTTGTGTCGGTGCCGAAGATTTTTTCGCCCAGGAAGCCCTTCTTGGTCGCCTCCTTGACAGCCTCGACCAGGCGTGTGTAACCAAAGTAATACTCGCCGCGGATGTAGATGAAGGCGATCTCCGCCTTGATCGCAAAGGCGCTCAGGATGATGCCTTCGATCAACTGGTGCGGGTCGTACTCCATGATGATGCGGTCTTTGAAGGTGCCGGGCTCCGACTCGTCGGCGTTGACGACGAGGTAGCGCGGCATGGCCGGCGCCAGAAAGCCCCACTTCATGCCCGTGGGGAAGCCGGCGCCGCCGCGGCCGCGGATGCCGCTGGCCTTGACCTGCTCGACAACCTCCTCCGGCTTCATCGTCGTCAGCACGCGTTTGGCGTCTTCGTAGCCGCCGTCGGCAATGTAGGTGTCGATCTTGTGGCTGTCGGGCTTGTCGACGCGCGCGGTGAGGAAGCGTTCCTCCATGCCGCCAATGCGGTAGGGGCCGGCCGCCTTGCCGCTGAGCTTGGGGTCGCCTTCGGGTGTCCAGCGCTCCAACGTGTGGAAGGCCTTGCCGCTGTTCACCAGGTCGAGCACCTTGGCCACGTCTTCGGCCGAGTCCAACTCCTCGAAGTAGCGGATCTGGCCGCTACTCCGCTCGGTGACGGAGACCATGGGCGCCGTCCCGCACGAACCGAGACACTCCATGTGGTCGAGGCTGTACTTGTCGTCGGCGGACGTCTCACCGTGGTGGATGCCCAGCTTCTCCTCGAAGGCGTGCATACACTGGCCGGCGCCGCGCAACATGCACGGCACGTTGGTGCAGACCTCGACGTGATACTCGCCCTTGGGCTCAGTGTGGAGCATGTGGTAGAAGTCGACGACCGCACCCACCTCGGCCGGCTCGAGGTCCAGCATGGCGGCCAGTTCGTTCTGCGCGTCGACCGGGCAGTAGCCAAACTCGCGCTGGATCACGTAGAGCGACGGTAGAATCGCCGAGCGCTGGCGACCGGCGGGGTAAAGATCCATCCACTTCTTGATTTCGGTGCGGGTTGGTTCGCTTAACATCATTTATCGAAACCTCTCTAAACACTCCTTGTTGCAGTCTACCATATGACTTCTTTCTAGAGTGCGTTACTTGCGTGCGGTTGGGATGTACAATGTACTGCAATCCATGTGAACCGGTTCAGGTGCAGGAATATGAGCAGGTAGTGGAAAGGTAATATCGATCCTATCAGGTAAAGTCAATAGGTTAGCTGCCCAATACTCAGTTGCAGGATTGAGCGGAGGCGCATAGTTTGGCGGGTTTGCTGCATATCCCCAGATAAGTTCCTGGTATGGATACCAGTTTTTCGGTTGCGTTCCATCGAATGGAGGACGATTGGGGTTATTAGCATAGCTACACTCTGGGTTACTTGCTGGGCAACTATTGTTTGGGTTGTTGTCATTGGTAAGACCATTGTACGCCCAAACTGCAAAATACCAGTGTTCTGCGATTCTTGGGTTGTTATCACCAACATATGCTGTTAAGTGATTCCACTTGTCTGCCAGCACTCTAGCACCAGTGCCACTATTGTATACGTCTTCTTGCACAACACGATTTCTATCGACATTGCCATCTTCGCCCGTCATAATTGGGGCGCCAGTGATTTGCATGATTCCATAGCCACAGTCATAACTGATGATTGTGTAGCCGCTGGCGCTGTAAGCTGCATCAAACTGCTTCCACCCTGGACTTTCCTGATAGGCGATCGATTTGAGCAAAGTACATGGGACATAGCCTCGGATCTCCCGCGCATTTGAGGGGGGATACCCTGCCCATACCCTAGGTAATTCTGGCGCTACTGCGCTGCTTCCAGCGGTTGAGAGTCGATTTTGGCTGGCAAGTTCTAGTGAAACGGCAATAGCGCTTGGATATCTCTGCGTACCTACAGCAGCAGGCACCGGGCAGTTATTCTGCGCCAGCGCCGAGTGTGATGGCTCCATTTCTGCCACAAGAAGCATAGACATCACTATAACCCGCAATATACGAGAAAACCCTAACATTTCAATCTCTGGCTGTATGGTGATTGCGTTATCACTGCAATTTAAATCGTTTACTCTTGCCATCCCAATATAGAAATCCAGTTACTGGGATATGCCTTTGGTATTTGGCGCCAACTTTGGCGAGTCAGAGAATAGACCAACAAGATAGACGGATCGCCTGGTAAGGTTGTCATTGCTATCCACTGCTCGCTCGGTGACCAGGCCACAGGTGCAAAAGAATCATCAATCATGTCCACTGGTGTCACACTGAGGCTTGGCTGGTTGTCCGAACCATATACTGCAATCTGTAATGATGCCTTTTCGCTTGCAGGTGTAATTGCCTCTGCATCAGAAAGCGGCGAACGAATCAAGACTTTTTCACCGATCAAAGAGGGGATCCCAATGATCGTGTTTCTCCTCTCTGAGCTTTTCGGCGCTACAGAAAGAACATTTGTATTCCCGCTCGCAAGTTCGGTAATGATCAGCAGTTGTTCAGAGTCCGTAAATCCGTTATAAAGCACAAATCTTCCATTAGTAGATAGTACAGGGCTTTCCGCAATTGTCGACATCGCTTTCAGAATTGGCCGAATTTGACGGGATTCATTATCAACCTCCCAGATTTCCCATGCTCCTGGCATGGTTTCCCACTTCGCAAGGTAGAACAATTTACCGTTCTGTGACCAACCAACGGGATGAACTATTTCACCTGTCTGACCGCCAGTTAGAAACTGTTGCACGCTGCCATCGAGTGTCACCGTATAAAATTCAGGATGTACTACATCTGCACTTGCAGATGAAACGGGGGAAGACATTCTAGCAAATGCAACCTCCTGATTGGTGACCCATCCAGCAATAAAGCTGACGTTGTCCGCCAAAATTCGGGTTGTGCCATCGTTGATTTCTACTATCCATAATTGACTATCATCAAAAGTAGATGAATCTCTTGAAGATCTCGTCGCGTCTGGCTTGACAAGAAACGCAACGCGCGTACGGTCAGGGGAAACCAGCCCTATGGGTTTATAACCAAAGAGATGGGGTATAGTAGTTATTCTTCTCCGTACTTCAAGATTTTCAACATTTGATATCTGAACAAGTGTACTTCTCAGGGTCTCATCAGTCTCTGTATAAATGATTTTTTCGCCAGGCGGTAACTTATCGACGAACGGCAACGTTGGAACAGGTGTGATTGTAGGAAACACTTCTGGCGTGGGAGTCTCGATTGGCGAATCAAATGGGTCCTCTGCCTGAGGTAGCGGCGAAATCTGGGTCAACGTCGTTTTGTCTGCGCTGTCTCTACTCCACGTCAAAACCAACCAGAAAGTCGCAATTGCCACTATAAGCATTCCGGCTAAACTTATAGATTGAGATTGACGACGTTTCACTGTTGATGCTTTTCTTGGACGCAGATTCGGCAACTGCGTCATTGCGACTTGAAGCTCTTGTCAAGCCTCTGGTGACGTGACCCTCTACCGATCCACTTCTCCCAGCACGATATCAATCGAGCCAATATTCGTCACGATATCCGACAACATGGCGCCCTTGCTCATTTTGCTCACCGCGTACAGGTTGTTGAAGCTCGGCCCGCGCACGTGCAGGCGGTAGGGCTTGGCCGAGCCGTCGCTGTAGACGAAGAAGCCCAATTCGCCCTTGCTCGACTCGATGCCGTGGTAGTACATGCCCGGCGGCACCTGGAAACCCTCGGTCATCAGCTTGAAGTGATGGATGAGCGCCTCCATGCTCACGTCGAGTTCGGCGCGCGGCGGCGGCGTGACCTTGCGATCCTCGACACGGTAGGGGCCGTCCGGCAGGTTGTCGATCGCCTGGCGGATGATGCGCAGGCTTTGGCGCATCTCCTCCATGCGCACGAGATAGCGTGCGTAGGAGTCGCCCTCGGTAAAGACCGGCACCTTGAAATCGTACTTCTCATAGCCGCTGTACGGCGCATCGCGGCGCAAGTCCCAGTCGACACCGCTGCCGCGCAGCATGGGACCGGTCAGCCCCATGTTGATCACCTCGTCGCGCGTCAGCTTGCCGATGCCGCGCAGGCGCTCCTCCCACAGCGGGCCGTGGGTGAGCATGGACTCGTACTCGCTGATGCGTATCGGCATCGCGCGCAAAAACTCTTCCAGGTGGCCGAGGAAGGCGGGCGGGATGTCGCGTGAGACGCCGCCGATGCGCATGTAGCCGACAGTCAGGCGGGCGCCGCACGCCATCTCGAAGAGGTCGAGAATGCGCTCGCGCTCGCGAGTGGCGTACATGAGCAGCGCCATGCCCGTGCCGGAGACATCCAGCGCGTGGGTCGACAGCCAGAAGAGGTGCGACGCCACGCGCTGCAACTCGGCCATGATGACACGCAATCGCTCGGCGCGCTCGGGAATGTCGATACCGAGCAGCTTCTCGACGGTCACACAGTAGCCGAGGTTGTTGCTCATGGCCGACAGGTAATCCATGCGGTCGGTGTAGTAGACGAAGTCCTTGTAGCGCTTGTTCTCGCCGGTCTTTTCGAAGCCGCTGTGCAGGTAGCCGAGGTCGGGGTCGACGTTGACGACCGTCTCGCCGTCCAGTTCCACCACCAGGCGCAACACGCCGTGCGTGGAGGGGTGGTGCGGCCCCATGTTGATGATCATGTTCTCGCGGCTCATGCCGGGCGGCACCACGGGCGGCAGGCTCTCGGCGGCCATGACCTGCTTGCCGAAGGACTCGAACTCCGGGTCGCTCCAGGTGAGCGTGAAGGGTACTTCCTCGCCGCCCACCGGCACCTGCTTTTGCAGCGGGTGATTGGGCCAGCTCTCCGGCATCATGATGCGACGGTGATCCGGGTGGCCGGCAAAGCGCACGCCCATGAGATCCCACACCTCGCGCTCGGGCCAGATGGCGCCCTTGTAGACGCCGGCCAGACTTGGCACTTCGGGGTCGCCCCCTTCGTCGGCCGGGCAGACCACCATCAGATGCTGCTTGCGCGCATAGGAGCGGAGCTGGTAGACCGCGTGGAAGCGGGCGCCGTCGGCCGGCAGTTCCGAGCGGTCGACAGATGACACGTCGACGATTGCTTCGTACTGGAGCTTTGGGTCGCTCTTGGCAAATTCGGCCAGGGCTACCAGTTGCTCCGGCTTGACGTAGACGACCTGCTGGCCGTGGTGCATGCCGGCGGCCAGGATGGCGTCGCCAAAGCGCTCGACCAGGCGCTGCGTGTCGTCCGACTCGCCGGCCGGCAGCGGCGCCACCGCCGGGATGCCCAGCGGAGTGAGGCCGGGCAGGGTCTCGTAGGGCCGTTGCCGTGGAGAAACGTTGAGCATGGAGTTCTCCGAATGTTATGCGCGCTGCGGCTGGCGCAGCGTCTCGAGAGATTCGATGTCTTCCGGCGTCGCCGGCGCAGGCGAGGCATTCAAATTGGCGTAGGTGCGGAAGTTGTCCTTGCCCTGCTTGGCGCGCAGTTTGTCCATCGCGTAGAGCAGCCCCTCGGGCCGCGGCGGGCAGCCGGGCACGTAGACATCGACCGGGATGATCTTGTCCACACCCTGGACGATCGCGTAATTGTTGAAGGGGCCGCCGGCGCTGGCGCAGATGCCCATGGCAATGACCCATTTGGGCTCGGACATCTGGTCGTAGAGGCGCTTGATGACCGGCGCCATCTTGTTGCTCACGCGGCCGGAGACGATCATCAGATCGGCCTGGCGCGGGCTGGCGCGGAAGAGTTCCGAGCCGTAGCGCGAGATGTCGTGGCGCGACGAGCCGGTGGCGATCATCTCGATCGCGCAGCAGGCGAGGCCAAAAAGGAGCGGCCACGTGCTGTTCTCGCGGCTCCAGTTGACCAGCGTCTCCAACTGCGTCGTGATGATGCCTTCAGGCAGTTTTTCTTCAAGACCCATGACTTTACTCCCAATCGAGCGCGCCCTTGGACCACTCGTAGACGAGGCCCAGGACGAGTATCAGCAAGAAGACGCCAATCGGCGCCAGAGCGACAAGCAGGCCGAAGTTGTCGCGCAACGGCAGCAGCGCGCCGGCCCACGGATAGAGAAAGATGACTTCGATATCGAACAGGATAAAGAGCATGGCGACCAGGTAATACTTCACCGGGAAGCGCCGGCGGGCATCGTGGAAGGGGATGATACCCGATTCGTACGGCTCCATCTTCTGCGCATTCTTGCGCCGCGGGCCAAGGATGCTGGGCAGGCCAATGGCGATAAATGCAAAGACAATGGAGATGACGACAAAGACTAGAAGCGGAAAATAATCCACAGCCATGGAGGTCTTCCTTTACGCGGACTTGGACCATGCAAAACGACTCAACATGCTATTCGTTTGTTTAACATGCTGAGTCGCGTTTCACAGTGCCGAGTATGCAGGTGTCGTCCATAACACCGCTTGTGCAGTCTATCACGAACGCCAAAATGGTGTCAACATTACACTGTATCTCTTGTGAAAAAGTGCACAACGTGTTTCGCCGCGGTTGCGAGCCGACAGCGCAACCATAGCTCTTGCGTCCGGTCTGCGCAGCGCCAAAATTCCCTGTTGCAGCCGCGATTTTCACTTTGCCTGCGCCATGTGGCCTGTGTTACAATCGAAGCATTGTTTTATGTACGCCCGGCGCCCGTACTCCTCTGGATGCACAGCGTGAAGCGCCCGTGAACCAGCAAAAAAATGTGTTTTCAGGGACTGGGATTTTCCAGATCATCTCGGGTCTATGCTACGATACGCGGCAGTTTGTTACTTTCTACACAATCTTGCCGTACCGTCCGCAGTGCTCAGTGACCGTTGGTTGGCCGCGATTTGGCCTGCCCGATCTGCCACGGAGCGGACAGCAGCGCACAAACAGGCTTAGCGGAATAGCCCAGACAACTGGAATTTTGAGAAGCACCAGGAGTTGATTCATGCTCAGTCAGTGGGGGTTTGTCCTGATACTCAGCGCGATTGCCGTAATCATTCCGGTTGCTGCCGTCACGCTTGGTCACTTCCTCGGCCCGCGCCGTCCCGACCCCATCAAGAATGAGACGTACGAAAGCGGTGTCGAGACCATCGGCGATACCTGGGTGCAGTTTCGCGCGCAGTACTATCTGATCGGCCTGATCTTCCTTATCTTCGACGTGGAAGTCATCTTTTTGTTCCCGATCGCAATCGCCTACCAGGACCTGAGCTTTTTCTCCGTCATTGCGGCGGTAACCTTTGTCCTGATCCTGATTTTGGGCCTCTTCCTGGAGTGGCGCAAGGGCGCCCTCGAGTGGAGCTGACGGCTCCGACCCGACAGGTTGTGTTGTGAGCAGCCCGCAGACATGGAGGTTCTTGTATGAATTGGAGTGACGCCCTGATCCAGATGCAGTACAATCTGGGCGCGCCGCAGGAACTCAGTTGGCTGGTCCAGGGAATCACCTACTTTGTGGGTGCGTTCATCCTGGCCAATGCCGCGCTGGTGCTGGCCCTGGTGCTCATCTGGATCACGCGCAAGGTGATCAGCCGCATTCAGGATCGTATCGGTCCCAACCGCCTGGGGCCGTTTGGTTTGTTCCAGACCATCGCCGATGCCATGAAACTCCTCTCCAAGGAGGACATCAACCCGACCTCGGCCGACACCATTTCCTACCAGATTGCACCGGTGCTCTCCGTCGTCGGCGTCATCATGGCGCTGGCGGTGATTCCCTTCGGCGCCGGCCTGATCGGTGCGGATCTGAACGTGGGCGTGCTCTACCTGGTGGCGCTGGGCTCCATCGGCATCATGGCAGCGTTGATGGCGGGTTGGGGCAGCAACAACAAGTACGCGTTGCTGGCCGGGTTCCGCGTCGTGGCGCAGCTCCTCAGCTACGAGATTCCCATGGTGCTGGCCATGCTGGCGCCCGTGCTGCTGGTCAACACCATGCGCATGCAGGAACTGGCCCAGGCACAGTCGCTCTTCATCGGCCCCATCAACCTGGGCATTGGCTGGTTTGTCTTCCTGCTGCCGGGCGCCTTCCTGATTTACTTCATTTCGGCGCTGGCGGAGGGCGAACAAACACCCTTCGACCTGCTCGAAGCCGAGTCGGAGCTGGTGGCCGGTTTTCATATCGAGTATTCGGGCATGAAGTTTGCCATGTTCTTCCTTGCCCAGTTCCTGAACAGCTTCTTCCTGGGCGCCATTGCCGTGGCACTCTTCCTGGGTGGCTGGCAGGGTCCGTTCGCCGGCCAGATTCCGCTGCTCGGGCCCATCTATTTCATGGCCAAGACATTCTTCATCTATGTCGTCATTCAGTGGATCAAGGGTACCTTCCCGCGCATGCGCGTCGACCAGATGATGCAGTTTGCGTGGAAGGTGTTGGTGCCGCTCGTACTGACGCTGATCCTGGTGCAGATGGTGGTCATGAAGCTGCCGCTGCCGGGCTGGATCAATTCGTTGCTGGTCTTGGTGGCGAACATCGGCGTCTTCATCGCCGTGCTCAACATCATGGGCAGCTACTTCCGTCGCGAGATGGTGCGCACCAAGCGCTCCTTCGAGCCGAAGTCGCTGATCGGCACGATGCAGCCGGTCAACACGTCGTCGGGTGACTAGACCAGTGGCGGGGCGACTGCAAGCCGGATGCCCTGCCGAACTGTGAGCGTTTGCCGGATGGTTTCAACGCTGCGTTGAGGGGAAACGATTTATGCCTGAATTGCCATTTCCGTTACCGCCGCTGCCGACGGTCCAGCAGGTTGTCTTTGTGGGGATTGCGCTCCTGACGGTCGTCGGGTCGCTGGCCGTCGTTCTGGCGCGCAACCTGTTCCACAGCGCGCTGGGGCTGGTTGCTGCGTTCTTCGGCGCCGCCGGCGTCTACATCATCGCCGAAGCGGAGTTTATCGGCGTCAGCCAGGTGCTGGTCTACGTGGGCGCCATTTCGACGCTCATCACCTTTGCTATCATGCTGACGCGCGGGATGATGTTCGGCGCCACGTCGCCGCGCAACCGCCAGTCTGGGACGGCCGCGATTATCACGTCGCTGACCTTCATCGTGTTGATGGCGCTGATGAACGGCATCAATTGGCCGGAGGCCAGCGAGCCGATCGTCGACGGGCAGGCCATCATTGCCGGTCTGGGTCGGGCATTTGTGACGGAGTATATCATTCCGTTTGAACTGCTGGCACTGCTGCTGCTTGTGGCCCTGGCGGGCGCCATCGTGCTGGCCAAGGATCGCAACTAAGTGCGCGGCGTGCGCAGAGAAGTAGGAAGAGGGTGGATATGGTTCCTCTAAACTGGTACTTGATTCTGTCGGCTTTCGTGTTCAGCGCCGGCCTCTATGCTGCACTGGGACGGCGCAATGCTATTGCCGTGCTCATGGGGATCGAGCTCATGCTCAACGCTGCCAACATCAATCTGGTCGCGTTCTGGCGCTTCGGCGTCACGCCCGCTGAGAACCTGGATGGGCAGATATTCGCCCTGTTCGTGATTGCCGTCGCCGCTGCAGAGGTCGCTATCGGCCTTGCGTTGATCATTTCGGTCTACCGCAATCGCCGCACGGTCAATCTCGACGATCTCGATCTGTTGAAGGGGTAAGGTTGGTTGCGGTCGCCCAGGCGGTCGCAATGATGAAGGTGCGGGTGTCATGCCGAAAGAGTCATTGTCCGGCACCCTGGAAGAACAGTGCGAGTTTCTGTATGACCTGGCTGTCGAGAAGATGAGCCAGGGCAATTACACAGGAGCCGCACACGCGCTCAAAGAGATACTCAAGTACAAACCCGACTTCCGCGATGCACAGCAGTTGTATCAGGAAGTCAAGGAGCGCAAGTCCGAGCAGACGTTTCTGTTGATGATGGCCTTTGCCGGCGCAGCGGTTTTCGTGGCGATCGGCGGGGTGGTGGGAGTGCCGAACGACCTGGTCTTTCTGGTCGTCGTCGTCATCGGGGCGCTGGTCGGATACGGTGTAGGGAATTTGATCAGCAGTTTTCGCAGCCGGCGCGTGGCGCCGTAACGCAGTGGAATTATCGCCCACCCATTTCTGACCGGGCGTAAACCAAAACGAGGTTGAGCAATGGAAGGATTTCTAAATCTCGCCTGGCTCTTGCCAATTCCGCCCTTCCTGGCTTTTGTGGCGATCATATTGTTCCTGAATCGCAACAAGACAGTCAGCGCGCTGACGGCAATCGGCAGCGTGCTGGTGAGTTTTGTCCTGGGGTGGCCGATCGCCTTTGCGGTTTTCACGACGCCGCACTTTGGCGAGCACCCGCTCTACGGCGAGCTTTTCACCATCCCGACCGGTACCACGGACCTGATGGTTGGCTACCAGGTTGATCCGGCCAATGCGCTGATGATCTTCATGGTCACCTTCCTGCTGGTCATGATTTTCGTCTATTCCAGCGGGTATATGACCTTCCCGAGTCACCTGAACAAGGAAGATTACCCGCAGGCGTACGCGCAGAACAAGGATCCGCGCTACAGCCGCTTCATGGCCTACATCAGCCTCTTTGCCACGGGCATGTTGGGGTTGGTCGTCTCCAACTCGCTGCTTACCTTCTTTGTCTTCTGGGAAATCATGGGCCTGTGCAGCTACCTGCTCATCGGCTTCTGGTTCGAGAAAGAATCGGCCAAGAAGGCGGCCTTCAAGGCGTTCATCACCACGCGCATCGGCGATGCCATCATGTTTGCCGGCATGATGCTGCTGTGGATGTGGAGCATCGACAACACGCTCGTCTTCGAGCAGATTCTGGCGCCGGCCAATCTCGAGCACCTGGCCGAGATGATGATCCACGTGCCGGTCTTCAACTTCACAACGCCGGCCGTCGGGTTGATTGCCGTGCTCATCTTCTTCGGCACCATCGGCAAGAGCGCCCAGTTCCCGCTGCACGTCTGGTTGCCCGACGCCATGGAAGGCCCGACTCCGGTCAGCGCCATGATTCATGCGGCGACGATGGTTTCCGCCGGTGTCTTCCTCGTCGTCCGCATGTTCCCGCTCTTCTTCGTCGCCGGTGAGGCGGCCCCGGCGAGCATGCAGTTCGTGGCCGGCATCGGCGCCTTCACTGCCCTCTTCGCCTCGCTGATCGCGGTGGCGCAGTGGGATATCAAGCGCGTGCTTGCCTACTCGACGATTGCCCAGCTTGGCTACATGGTGGCGGCGCTGGGCACCGGCGCCTACGTGGCCGGCTTCTTCCACCTGATTACACATGCCTTCTTCAAGGGGCTGCTCTTCCTTGGCTCCGGCTCGGTGATTCATGGCGTCGAGCATGGCTTCCACCATGCCCACGCCCATGGTGGCGACCACGGGCACGACGAGCATGGCCATGACGAACACGGTCACGGCTCCAGCATCGTGCACCGCCGCGATGGCGACCTGGACCTGAATGACCCGCAGGACATGCGCAACATGGGCGGCCTGCTCAAGCGCATGCCTATCACCGGCTGGACCTTCATCATCGGTGGTCTGGCACTCTCCGGCTTCCCGTTTGTTACCGCCGGTTTCTGGTCCAAGGACGAGATTCTCTCCAGCCTGTGGTATACGGAAGACAGCATCATCTTCTGGACACTGGCCATTTCGGCCCTGCTTACTGCTTTCTACACAGCGCGCCAGATCACGCTCACCTTCCTGGGGCAGCCCCGCTCGGAGGGCGCCGCACACGCTCCCGAGAGCGTCAAGAGCATGACGATCCCGCTGATCTTGATCACGCCCTTTGCGATTGCGCTGGGCTGGCTTGGCATCCCGGTTGACTTCCCGGGCCTGGGCTCGGTTTTCCCACACTGGATCGAACACCAGCTCGAACCGTATATCGAATACTTGCATTTTGAGTTCCCCCACCCGGAATTCAACATCCTTGTATTGCTGGTCTCGTTTGGCGTGGCGCTCGGCGGTCTGGCACTGGGTTGGTTCGTTTATCGCAAGGGGCTGCCCGAAGGCGAAATCGACCCCATGCGACGCTGGCTTGGCCCGGTCTGGTGGGCAATGCATCGCAAATTCTGGATCGACGAGTTCTACCAGTACACCTTCGTCGCTCTTTCGCGCGGCGTTGCCAAGTTCCTGTACTGGGTTGACGATGTGTGGATCATCGACCCGATTATCAATGCCATCGGCCGCATTGGCGTGTGGCTTGGGTTTGTGGCCGCCAAATTCGATCAATACGTGGTAGATGGAGCCATCAATGCGTTCGGCTGGATGTCAGACCGCGCCGGCAGTGTGCTGCGTAGCAGCCAGAACGGCCAGGTGCAGGTCTACTTGATGGTTGTTGTTGTTTCGGTAACGATCTGGCTGCTGCTCTACGCGCTGCCGTTGATCTTGACGCTGGTCTAGCAGGCATTCGTGCGGGGTTTACCGTTCTGCCTGAGGTACTCTGAAAGCTTTCTGACAATCGGCGCTGAATTCCAAACCGAAGGTCTGCGGAGGAAATATTCATGGAATTCCTGAATCAGTGGGCATTGCCCATTCTCATCCTGTGGCCACTGCTCAGCTCCATTCTGGTCTTCCTGACCAAGAGTGAAAAGCTGAACAAGTGGGGCTCGGTGCTGGCCAGCCTGCTGCCGCTGGGGCTCAGCATTTACATGCTGGCTGCCTACGACTACGCAAAGGGTGGCATGGCGTTCGTGATCGATGTGCCGTGGATTCCGGCCATCAACTCGAACATTCACCTGGGCGTGGACAACCTGAGCCTGCCGCTGATTTTCCTGACGGCGTTGCTGACGACGTTGAGCCTCTACTACAGCGCGTTTGTCATCAAGGATCGGGTGCGCGAGTACTTCGGCCTCTTCCACATCCTGGCGTTGAGCATGTACGGCGTCTTCATTGCGCTGGACTTCGTGGTCTTCTACGTCTTCTGGGAGATCAGCCTGGTGCCCATGTACCTGCTCATCGGCATCTGGGGCGGCAAGAATCGCAACTACGCCTCCATCAAGTTCTTTATCTACACCTTGGTGGGTTCGGTTGCCATGTTGCTGGCCATCCTTGGCACCTACTTCGCCACCGGCACCTTCGATATCATCCAGTCTGCGGCAGCCAAGCCCTTTGTGGGGCTGCCTGCCCAGGATGCGTTGCTGCTCACCAGCCTGGCGTTTTGGGGCTTCTTCCTGGGCTTCGCCTTCAAGGTGCCCAGCTTCCCCTTCCACACCTGGCTGCCCGACGCCCATACCGAAGCACCCACGGCCGGTAGCGTCATCCTGGCCGGCGTGCTGCTGAAGCTCGGCGGGTACGGCTTCATGCGCATCATGATCCCGGTCTACCCGACCGCAGCCGCCTACTGGTCGCAATGGCTGGTCGCGCTCGGCGCCATCGCCATCGTCTACGGTGCGCTCGTCTGTGTGGCACAGACGGACCTGAAACGCCTGATTGCCTACAGCTCAGTCTCACACATGGGCTACGTGGTCATGGGCATCGGCGCCGCCGCGGCGGCCTTCGGCACGTTGGACAACCAGGCGGCCATGGACAGCGCGGCGATGGCCTTCAACGGCGCGACCATGCAGATGTTCAACCACGGCCTCATCACGGGCGCCCTCTTCTTCCTGGTCGGCGTCATCTACGAACGCGCCCACACGCGCGACCTGGACAAGTTTGGCGGCTTGAGCGTCAAGACGCCCTACTACTACGGCATCATGATGGTGGCGGCCATGGCCAGCCTGGGCCTGCCCGGTCTCTCCGGCTTCTGGGGCGAGTTGTTCACCTTCCGCGGCGCCTTCTACCTGACGCCGTACTGGGCAGCATTCGCCGTGCTGGGCATCGTCTTTGCGGCGGTCTACATCCTGTGGCGCATCATCCAGAATGTCTTCCTGGGCACCTACGATCCGAACAAGATCACGCACTGGACCACCGCAACGGGCGAGCATGCCGACGGCCCGACCGACATGGTCGGCTTCGAGAAGCTCACGCTGTGGCCGCTGGTCATCCTGATTTTTGTGCTGGGTGTCTACCCCACGCCGCTGCTGAACTATCTCAACTCTGCCGCCCTGGAAATCCTGAACTTCG
Organism: Caldilineaceae bacterium; assembly: GCA_020634815.1. Taxonomy (GTDB): domain Bacteria; phylum Chloroflexota; class Anaerolineae; order Caldilineales; family Caldilineaceae; genus Caldilinea. The sequence goes on from JACKBA010000005.1 coordinate 76,527, forward strand.
TTCAGAGCGTGCTGTAAGCCAAAAGGAGGCCGATTTTGGAAATCGGATTTGCTTCGCTGGCGCCGCTACTGCCTGAATTGTTGGTGGCCTTCGGCGGCCTGCTGATCTTGATACTTGACGCCACCGCCGGCAAGCAGGGCGGGAGCTCGCGTGGCTACATGGCCATCACGGTGCTCTTCCTGTTCGTCGGTCTGGTCGGTGCGTTCGTCCAACTGGGCGGCGAGGCGACGACGGCTGCGTTTGTAGTCGACGTCGATGCCTTCTCGCTCTTCCTGAAGATGATCATCTACACCGCCATGCTGCTGACGGCTCTGGCCGGCGGTGGCTATCTGAACCGCGTGGTCAGCGGAGTGGGTGAGTTCTGGTCATCCTATCTCTTCATCGCGGTCGCCATGGCCTTTGCCGTGAGCGCCAACAACCTGCTGCTCATCTTCGTCGCCATCGAGTTCCTTTCCATCACGAGCTACATTCTCGTCGGCTCGATCCGCGAGGATCTGCGCAGTTCTGAGGCCGGCCTGAAGTATTTCCTCTACGGCTCGGTAGCCTCGGCCATCATGCTCTACGGCATGTCGCTCATGTACGGCGCGACGGGCTCGCTCAATCTCATCGAGATCGGACAGGCCTTTGCGGCCAACGACGCCTCGCGCGCTGCCGTGCTGCCCGCGGCCGTCATGGTGCTGGCGGGTCTTGGCTTCAAGGCCAGCCTGGCGCCCTTCTTCCAGTGGACGCCCGACACCTACGAAGGCGCGCCGACGCCGGTCACGGCCTATCTCTCTACGGCGTCCAAGGCGGCAGGCTTTGCCGTCATGGCCCGTGTGCTGCTGCTGGCCTTTGCGCCCAGCGCCACGCTGTGGGTGCCCGTGCTCGGCGCGTTGAGCGTGCTGACCATGTTCGCCGGCAACCTCATGGCCCTGCGCCAGACCAACGTCAAGCGCATGCTGGCCTATAGCTCCGTGGCCCAGGCTGGCTATATGGTGCTCGGCCTCGCCTCCGTCGTCACCACCGACATGACGGCAGACGTGACGACGCTCTCCATGAACGGGCTCAACGGCCTGCTCATCTATCTGATCGGCTACCTATTCACCAACATCGGCGCGTTCATGGTCGTCATGGCGGTGGAGGATATGACCGGCGGCAGCGACTACTCGCACTTCTCCGGCCTGGCCAAGCGCTCGCCGGGGCTGGCGATTGCCATGTTCATCTTCCTGCTCAGCCTGGTCGGTATCCCGCTGACGGCCGGCTTTGTGGGCAAGTTCTTCGTCTTCGGCGCCACCATCCAGCATCAGTACTACTTCCTGGCGGTGATGGCGCTGATCAACGTGGCAATCTCCGCCTTCTACTATATGTCGCTGGTGCGCACGATGTACTTCCCGGCCGACGATGCCGAGGAAGTGCCCGCGACCGGTGCACCGGGTCTTGGCGCCCAGGCCATCATCACCCTCTGCGTGCTGGGCGTCTTCTGGATTGGTCTGTACCCGCCGCTGGTCATCGAGTGGGCGAACACCGCATCACAGTACCTGCTGACGATCCTGTAGCCGGCGACGTGGCCCTCGTTGCCACAGCCGTGGAACGAATGGCGAAGTCCAGGCGTTGCAGTAGACAGACAATGGGCGAGGCTCTCTGACCAGAGTCTCGCCTTTTCTTTGGGGGAACGATGCTTCCCGTATATACTGGGACACTGGCTGCGCAAACACTATGTCTCTATCACGGAATCACTGCGAACCGTCGCCCGCTGTGGCGGAGCCACGGGACGCCGCAACCGTTACCCGGATGAGTGCGATGTCATTCACGGGAGGAAGCCGTCTGAGCGTTCATCGAAGCCGCCGCCTGCCAGGCTGGCTTTTTCTGGTCGCCATACTGGCCGTGGCATTCATGCCCGCCTGGGTGCTGGCACAGGGCGTGGCGCCCACCGATAACCCCGTGCTCAGTCTGGCCGTGGCGCCCAACGCGCCCAACGAAGTCCTGGCCGGCACGCTCAACTCGCCGCGCCCGGCCGGCGTCTACCGCACGGCCGACGGCGGTGTCACCTGGAACAATACTACGCCCGATCTTGCCCCGAACATCAGCATCACCGCGCTGGCATTTGATGCGCGCAACGCGCGCGCTGTCTATGCGGCGGATGGCGGCTCCGGGCTGATCTTCCGTTCGAGCGACGGCGGCGCAACGTGGGCCGAACTCCCCGGCTTCCGCGACCTGATCAGCGCCAACAGCGCCGTCGGTGAACTGTATGCAGTGCTCGAGCGCGGCCAGCCGGTGTTGTATGCCGGCACGCGCTTTGATGGCGTTTTCCGCACGGCCGATGGCGGCGCCACCTGGCAGCAACTGGACGTGGGGCTGGTCGGGGAAGCGCGCCGTATCCGCGCGCTGGCCAGCTACGACGATGCGCTCTACGCCGGCACCCACGCCGGCCTCTACCGCCTGCCCGCCGGCGCCACGGTCTGGGAAGAAGTGACCGGCTTCGATAACACCGATATCGTCTTCAGCCTGCAAGCCGCGGCCGACGCGCTCTATGCCGGCACGGGCAGTTTTCTCTACGCAAGCAGCGACGGCGATGCCTGGGCGCGCGTCCCCAATTCGCCGTCGACGGTCTATTACGCGCTGGCGGATACGGGGCGCCTGCTCATTCTCGCCACGGAAAATGGCTTGTGGAGCGGCAGCGGCGACGCGTGGCAACTGGCTACAGTCAATGGCGCGCCGTACAGCGCGCCCGTCTACGCGCTGGCCAACACACCGCGTGCCCCGCGTACGGTCTATGCCGGCACCGTCGATGCCTGGGTGCTGCGCAGCGAAGATGAAGGACAGACCTTCGTGACCGTCGATGCGCTGGCGCCGTTAGACGTGCGTGCTGCGCTGGCCACGGCCACGCCGACTTTTACGCCGACGCCTACGCCCACCAACACGGCCACGCCGACCAACACGCCGACTGAGACGCCCACGCCCACGGTGACGCCGACCTTCACGCCATCGCCGACACCCACCGACACCGCCACGCCCACCCCGACGCGGACGCCGCGACCATCGGCCACGCCGACCGCCACACGCACGCCCACGCCGGCGCCAACGACCACGCCGGTAAGCCTTGATCTGGAGCCCACTGCAACGCAGACCGCGACGGAGACGCCCGTTGTTACTGCCTCCAGCCCGATCAGTATCGAGGTCGCCCTGCCGGAGACCGACGCCCGGGCACGGGCACGCGGGCAGAGTGCCGGCGACCGTCTCACCGAGGCGCTCCAGCGTGCGAGCCAGGATGCGACGGCAACGGTTGCCGCGACGCCGGCCACACCTTCCGTCCCGGCGACCGGCGAACCTGCCGCCACACAGGGCGCCATTGCCCGGCTGCCGACTGCAACCGCTGCGGCTGCCGCCACAGCGACCGCAGTGCCGCCCACCGCCACCGTGGCGCCGACCGAGACGGCCACACCGCAGCCTTCGGAGACGCCGACCATCACGGCAACGCCGGAGCCGACGAATACGGCAACGCCTACGCCTGTGCCCATCGATCTGGCCGCCGAGGTCAGCGCACGCCTGCCTGTGCTCTTCATGGGGGCCATTGCGCTGCTGGGCGCCGTCGTCCTGGTCGCGGGCGTGTCGATCCTGCGCGGCCCGCGCGATATCTGATTCCTGACCAATACACTATGCTGACGATTGCCCATCTGCTCGAAGTCCTGCCTGACGAACGGATGATGAACCTGTCCGCGTCCGCACGCGGCCGGGAGATTCTCGCCGTTACCGCCGACAGCCGCCAGGTGCAGCCCGGCACGCTCTTTGTCGCCGTCACCGGTGCGCGCTTCGATGGCCATCGTTACCTGCCGGCGGCCATCGAACAGGGCGCGGTGGCGCTGATCGGCACGCGCGCGCCAGCCGCGCTGCACGCTGACGGTGTCGTCCTCCCCGAGCACGCGGTCTATATCCAGGTTGGCGACAGCCGGCGTGCGCTTGCTCTGGCCAGCGCGGCCCTGCACGATTTCCCGTCGCGCCAGCTTGCCGTCGTCGGCATCACCGGCACCGACGGCAAGACGACGACCTCCAGCATCATGGAAGCGATTCTGGCCGCGGCCACGCAATCGCCCAGTGCGCCGGAAGGCCGTGTCGGCGTCGTGACGACGGTCGGCGCGCGCATCCGCGGCCGCGAAAGCGAAACCGGTCTGCACGTGACCACGCCCGACGCCCCCGAGGTGCAGGCATTCCTGCGCGCCATGGTCGACGAGGGGTGTCGGTACGCCGTCATCGAGAGCACCAGCCACGGCCTGCATCAGCAGCGCGTGGCCGGCGTCGACTTCGACGTGGCCGCCGTGACCAACATCACCCACGAGCATCTCGACTACCACGGCAGCCGTGACGCGTATGTGGCCGCCAAGGCGCTCCTCTTTCGCTCGCTCTACGCGTCGCCTGCCAAGCCGGGGATCCCGCGCTGCGCAGTGCTCAACGCCGACGATGCCGGCAGCTATGCGGCGCTGCTCGCCGTGCTGCACAAAGAGGCCACGTTGCACGGCTATCACGTGCCGGTGCGCAGCTACGGCATGGCCGGCGGGCGCGCACAACTCGACGTCGCCGTGGACAACGTGCGCTACGAGGCGGATGCCACCCGCTTCGACGTGCAGTGGTGGGGTGGAAGCTTTGCCGTTGTCTCGCCCCTTATCGGCGAGTTCAATGTCTACAACGTCGCTTGCGCCGCCACGGCCGCGCTGGCCTTGGGGATTGCGCCGGCTGCGATTCAGAGCGGCGTCGCTACTATGGCGCCCGTGCTGGGCCGCATGCAGCGCATGGATGGCGGCCAGCCCTTCCTGTCAATCGTCGATTTCGCTCACACGCCCGTGAGCCTGGAGCGGGCGCTCGTGACGCTGCGCCCGCTGGTCGGCCAGGGCACGCCGGGCGGCCAGGGCCGGCTGATCGCGGTCTTTGGCTCCGCCGGCATGCGCGATCGCGAGAAGCGCTATCTCATGGGGCGCGTCAGCGGGCGGCTGGCCGATTTCACGGTCATCACTGCCGAAGACCCGCGTACGGAGGACCTGGACGAGATCTGCCGGGAGATCCGCCGCGGCGTGAGCGAATTCGCCGGCGCCGACCGCTTCGTCATCGTCCCGGATCGGAGCGAGGCCATCCAGGTGGCCGTCGATATGGCGCGCCCTGGCGACGTCGTGGCGGCATTTGGCAAGGGCCACGAACGCAGCATGTGTTTCGGCGAGGTCGAATACCCCTGGAGCGATCAAGATGCCATGCTTGCCGCGCTGGCGCGCCGCAAGGATCGCGACGGATTTGCTACGTAGGTTGCCACCACTCCTTCCCATTTCGTACGAAAACAGCGCGCCAAACCGGGTGTACAATATAAATAGAGCATTGTGCTCCCTGTGATGTGTTCAAGCGTAGCAAGGAGATGTGGTCATGGTACGCATTGAATTTACCACCGAGGAAGTGAGCGAATTGGTCCGCGTGCTCGAGCAGTACCTGGGCGATCTGCGGGCGGAGATTTCCGACACCGACTCCTCGTTCTTCAAGGAAGAGTTGCGCGAGGAAAAGGGCGTGGTGAAGCAGGCTCTTGCCAGGCTCAAGGCTGTTGCGGAGCCGGTCAAGCCGTGACTCCTGGCCGGTGAATCGAAAATGGGCGTGCACTCTTTTTCAGTGCACGCCCATTTTCGTTGCGCGTTGTTTGCCGATGCCAGGATCGACGCCGCCCGTCAGTTCAGCGACGGCGATTCCCGGTTTGGACCAAAGTGCTTGAGCATGACCAGCGGGTCGCTCTTGCTGGGGTTGTGAATGGTGACGCCGCGGGAAGCGGCGCCGGCCGAAACGAAGTACTCGTCCTGGGTGAGCTGGCCAAAGCGGATCAGCGCCGGCGTCTCCACCCAGTGCTTGTCGATGGTGCCGTGTCCCTGCACGGTGATGAAGCCGTAGGCGCCGGCATCGCGGATCGTGGCGGTGCGTCCCGGCAGCACGGTCAGTTCCTTGGCCGCAAAGTAGGGGTTGCCGTAGGTGATCCACTTCTCCACGTAGCCGGCCGCTTCCATCTCGGTCAGCGGCTTGACCAGCACCGGCGGGCGGAAATAGGCCTCCTTGAGATTGGGCAGCACGTTGGCATCCCACTCGACCATGCTCACCAGGAAGTCCAGGTCCTGGTGCTTGTCCGCCGGCACGTTCTTCACCAGATTGCCCCATTCGATGGGCACCTCGGCCACCAGCGACTGGAACATGGCGAAGACATCGCTGGCCCACTGCGGCTCGTAGGTGCAAAGGCTGCCGGGCGCGTGCAGCACGCCCGCCGGCACGTACCAGCCGGTGCCGACCTCCAGGCGATAGGCTTTAGACAGGTTCGTGATCTTGTTGTCGCCCTGGTTCCAGATCTCCAGACAGTGGCGGACCTGCTCCTTGGTCGTGCCAGGTTCCAGCCCGAAGAAGGTGTGCGGGAAGGTGCCGCCGTGGTTGTTGAGCTGCGGCGGGAAGAAGTAGGCTTCCGGCTTCTGCGCCATGCCCACCAGCGACGCAAACTCCTCGGTCTGGTGCAGGTGATGGGGCAGCGGGTCGCGGTTGTCGAAGAACTTGGAGTAGATGGGCCACTTGCCGTGCGCGTTCCACATCTCGTCGCCCAGCAGCGTCGCGCCCAGCTCGGCCACGGCATCGATCAGCAGCGCCTTGTGCGTCTCGCCGCCCTCCTCGTGCACGACATAGCTGAGGCCCTCGTCGGGCGTGGTCAGCGGGCCATTGTCGGCCTTGGTCGTGGAGGAGAACCAGCGCTCGTCGATGCCGCCGCGGTTGGCGCCGTACGCATAGTAGTCGCGCGGGTCGAGCTTGATACGCCGCCCCGGAATGCAGAATGAGCGCGGCACCCACGTCGGCGCCAGGCGCAGGATGCCTTCGCCGGCTTCAAAGGCAGTGCGAATTGTTTTGGTTTGGGATGCCATCGTGTTTCCCTTGAGATTGGTGATTGGAGATTAAGAGATTGAGGGATTAGGAGACTGGGCATCCAATCTCTAATCTCCAATCTCTCAATCTCCTAATCTCTTTATTCCTTACTGCGGAATCTCGCCGATGCGTTCCGCTTCCTCGAAGTTCTCCGTCGTGATCAGCTTCGGCGACAGCAGGACGACGTCGCTCTCTGGTGCGGTCCCGGCGACGATGAAGTTCACGATCGTCTGCAGCGCAGTGCGCGACTGGCCGCCGGGGAACTGCTCGACCGAGCCATAGAGCGCGCCATCGCGCACGGCCAGCAGCGCCTCGGGCAGGGCGTCGAAGCCGAGGATCGGAATGTCGAGACCTGCGGCCTTGACAGCCTCGACGGCGCCGAGGGCCATGTCGTCATTGGCGGCGACGATGGCCTGTGCGTCCGGATTGGCGGAGAGGCAGTTCTCGGTGACGGTGAGACCCTTATCGCGTTTGAACTCGCCGGACTGCTGGCAGACGACCTCGATGTTGCCGGCGGGGTCGATGACGTTGTGGAGACCGGCCGAGCGGTCGATGGCAGGCGACGCACCGGGCGTGCCGAGCAGTTCGATGATCTTGGCACCGTCGGGGAAGAGGCTGAGGATAGCTTCACCCTGCGCCTCGCCGCCGATGACGTTGTTGGCGCCGACGTGGGCGAGGAGACCGTTGACGCCCTCGGCGCTGCGGTCGATGGTGACGACCGGGATGCCGGCGTCGATCACCTGCTGGATGACAGGCGCGACGCCTTCACTCGTGCGCGGGCTGACGATGAGTCCGTCATAGCCCTTTGCGATCACGCCTTCCAGGTCGGCCACCTGCTTGGTCGTGTCGTCCTGGCCGTCGAGCGTGATGATCTCGATGTTGCCGATCTTGGCCGCCTCGTCGCGCACCTGCTTCTCCATGTGCACGAAGAAGGGGAAGCTCATGGCCGGCACCGAGAAGGCGATGGTCAACTGTTCGACAGGGGCTGCTGCTTCAGGAGCCGCCGCCGCTTCCATACCCGGCACCTCGCCGATGCGCTCGGCTTCCATCAGGTTGTCCTTGGAGACCAGCTTCGGCGACAGCAGGACGACGTCGCTCGCCGGCGCGGTGCCGTCAACGATGAAATCCATGATCGTGTTCAGCGCGGTGCGCGACTGGCCGCCGGGGAACTGCTCGACCGAACCGTAGAGCGTACCTTCGTTCACAGCCTGGATTGCCTCGGGCAGGGCGTCGAAGCCAATGATAGGCACGGAGACGCCGGCCGCGCTGGCAGCCTCGACGGCGCCGAGAGCCATGTCGTCATTGGCGGCGACGATGGCCTGGACGTCGGGGTTGGCGGTGAGGCAGTTCTCGGTGACGGTCAGGCCGTCGTTGCGGTTGAAGTTGCCGGTCTGCTGACAGACAACCTCGATGTTGCCGGCGGGGTCGATGACGTTGTGGAGGCCGGCCGAGCGGTCGATGGCCGGTGAGGCGCCGGGCGTGCCGAGCAGCTCGATGATCTTGGCGCCGTCGGGGAAGAGGCTGAGAATGGCCTGGCCCTGCGCTTCGCCGCCGATGACGTTGTCGGCGCCGACGTGGGCGAGGAGACCGTTGACGCCGTCGGCGCGGCGGTCGATGGTGACGACCGGGATGCCGGCGTCGATGACCTGCTGGATGACGGGCGCGACGCCTTCATTGGTGCGCGGGCTGACGATGAGACCGTCGTAGCCCTGGGCGATGACGCCTTCCAGGTCGGCGACCTGCTTGGTCGTGTCATCCTGGCCGTCGAGGGTGATGATCTCGACATTGCCCATCTTCGCGGCCTCGTCGCGCACCTGCTTTTCCATGTGCACGAAGAAGGGGAAGCTCATGGCCGGCACCGAGAAGGCGATGCGATAGGTCTGGCCTTCGGCCGCGGGCTCGGCTGCTGCTTCGCCACCGGACGGCGTTGCGGCCGGCGCGCATGCCGACAGCAGCATGGCCATAATGACCAGCAGGCTGGCGACGATGTAGGCGCCCTTGCTCGAAAATACTCTGCGCATAGTCAATTCTCCTTGTGAACTTCTTGGGGAACAAACGATATTGTTGCACGGCCCGGATGAACCAGTCGGTGCACCCCTGCCGTGGAGACTACCGAACATGTTGGAGACTGGAGATTGGAAATTGGCGCCGGTATCCAATCTCTAATCTCCAGTCTCCAATCTCTACTATTCCCTACCGCCGCCGCTTGATCAACTGGTCCAGGAAGACGGCGAAGACGATGATCAGACCCACCAGGATCTGCTGGATATACGGCGACACATTCATCAGCGTCAGGCCATTGCTCAGCACGCCGATGAGCAGGATGCCGATCACGGTGCCGAAGATTCCGCCCTCGCCGCCGAAGAGGCTCGTGCCGCCGATGACGACGCCGGCGATGACCGTCAACTCATAGCCGACGCCGGCCACCTGTTCCGCCGAGTTCAAGCGCGACGAGAGCAGGAAGCCCGACAACCCGGCAAAAAAGCCGGTGATGACATAGACGCTGAGCACGACATTGTTCACCTTGAGGCCGGAGAGGCGCGCCGCCTCCGGATTGCCGCCCACCGCATAGACGTGGCGCCCATAGCGCGTGTAGCGCAGGATGATAAACGCCAGCACGGCAAAACTGAGGAAGATGATGACCGGCACCGGCACCGGGCCGATCATGCCCTGTCCCCAGAACTTGTATTCGTCCGTGAAGGTGCTGATGGGCTGGCCACTGGAAAAGAGCAGCGCCAGCCCGCGGAAGGCGGTGAGCCCGCCCAGCGTTACGATGAAGGGGGGCACCTTGAGCCACGAGACGACCGAGCCTTGCAGCAGCCCACCCAGGATGCCGACCAGGATGGCCGCACCGATGGCCGGCCATAGTCCAAAGCCAGCCGCCTGGCCGGCCGTGCCTGCCGAGAGCAGGCCGGTCCCGCCCTTGTAGACTGCCGCGGCCACCAATCCCGACAGCGCCAGTAGCGAGCCGACCGACAGGTCGATGCCGCCGGTCAGGATGACGAAGGTCATCCCCAGGGCGAGCAGGCCATAGATTGAGACCTGGCGCAGCACGTTGAAGAGGTTGATGGGCGAGACGAACGCCGGCTCGATGACGGCGAAGATGATACAGATGATAATCAGGACGCCGAGCGCGCCGAACTGGCTGGCATAGGCCGACCAATCCGTGCCGCCTTTTCGAGCAGTGGACTTGGTTACGCTTTGGGTCGTCACGCTATCGCCGATCCTTCCTGGCTGGCCACCACTTGCTCGCGCAGGGTGCAGTAGTGCATCAGGGTTTCCAGGGTGGCCTCCTCGCGCGTCACCTCGCCGGTCACGCGTCCCTCAGCCAGGCAAATGATGCGATCGCACATGGCGATCAACTCCGGAAACTCTGACGAAATCATGATAATGCTGATGCCTTGAGAGGCGAGTTCGTGCATCAGCTCGTAGATCTCCGACTTGGCACCGACATCAATGCCGCGTGTCGGCTCGTCCATGATCAATATCTTGGGGTTGAGCATCAGCCACTTGGAGATGACAACCTTCTGCTGGTTGCCACCGCTCAGGTTGACGACGCGCTGCTCGGGGCTCGGCGTGCGTATCTCGAAGCGCTGGATGTAGTCGTCGACGACTCTGCGTTCGGCGCCCTGTTGGACAAAGTCGAGGCTGCTCAGCTTGTCCAGATTCGCAAGCGTCATGTTGACGCGCACTGCCAACTTCAGGATCAGCCCCTGTCCCTTGCGATCCTCCGGCACCAGGCCGATGCCGTGCTTGATGGCATCGACCGGCGACTGAATCTTGGCCGGACGTCCTTCGATCCAGATTTCCCCGCTGCTGCGCTTGTCCGCACCAAAGATCACCCGTGCCAGTTCCGTGCGGCCGGCGCCGACGAGACCAGCCAGCCCCAGAATTTCGCCTCGTTTGAGCGCCAGGCTGACATTGTCGAGCACGACGGCGTCGGGGTTGAGGGCTGTACCCCGCCGCGAGATGCCGCGCGCTTCGAGCACGGTATCGGCGCTGTTCCCGCTTTCATCGAGATGCGAGTCGCGATGGAAGAACTGGTCGAGTGGGCGGCCGACCATCATGCGAATCAGTTCCTCGCGCGAGGTGGCTTTGACCGCTACGTCACCGGCGTTGGCGCCATCGCGCAGCACGGTGACGCGATCGCAGATGTGCAGCACCTCCTCCAGGCGGTGGGAGATGAAGATGACGGCTACGCCGCTATCGCGCAACTGGCGGATGATGTCGAAGAGCGTCTCCACCTCGGTCTCGCTCAATGCCGAGGTCGGCTCGTCCATGATGAGCACGCGCACGTCACGCGAGATCGCCTTGGCAATCTCGACCATCTGCTGCTCGGCAACGGAGAGCGAGCGCACCAGCGCAGTCGGCCGCAGGTGCATGCGCATGCGATCCAGGATGGCGCGCGTCTGCCGTTCCAGTTTCGACCGGCTGACGAAGAGCGGTGGTCCAGGTTCGCGCCCGACGAAGATGTTCTCCATCACGGAGAGATTGGGCATCAGGTTCAACTCTTGGTAGATGATGGAGATGCCCAACTCCTGGGCATGGTGGGGGTTGTGGATCTGAATCGGCTCTCCGCCAAGCAGGATTTCGCCGCTGTCCGGCATGTAGACACCGGAGAGAATTTTCATCAGCGTCGATTTGCCGGCGCCGTTCTGGCCGATCAAGCCCAGGATTTCGCCCGCGCCGACATGAAGGCTGACATTCTGCAGCGCCTGAACACCAGGGAAGGACTTGCTGACATCTTCCATCCACAGCAATGCGCTGTGCTTGTCCATGCGTCAATGGCCTCTTGTTTGTTGGTTCCCTGCCGTCACAGGTGTGCTGCCGTCGAGGGGTTCATGGGCTGCACGGCCTGTGGTCGTCAATAGATAGAAGGGACGATACCCAATAAAAGTTGATTGGCGGAGGGAAGGTATTTGTCTCGCTGGAAATCTATAGTCAATTGTAGCACACCTCAAGAGTGCGTCAAACTCATTCGTGAAATGGTTTTCTGGCTTTCGCTATGCTTTCAGTGTGGACGTCTGGGCACAGTCATGATCAACCGCGCCCCTATGGCCAACGACTGCACGCAGATGAGCGCACCCCGGCTTGAACAGTCGCTTGTGTGTTGTCCACACATGATGTATCATTCCAACGGATGTACTGTCTTGTGCCGGTTTGCAGTTGACGCCGCAGCCGGTTTCCCATCTGATTGATACTTTCCGACCTGATTCGTGCAAAGAGGAGACTGCTTATGCAGGCGAAACGCAAGTTCTTGCCGATTCTCCTGGTGATCATCGTCACCGTGTTGGTTGTCGCTGCGTGCAGCGGCGGTGGCGGCGGGCAGGGGAAGACCATGTTCAACCTGCCATCGACGCCAGTCAACGTTGACGCCAACGGCGCTGCAAGCATCTACGGCATCGGTCTTGGCCAACTGCTGACGCCGGACCAGGTGCAACAATTGCAGGCACTTGGCCAGAAAGTGGAATTGCGCGTCGGTCATAACGGCATCCACGTCTATGTCAACGGTGAGGATCAGGCCTATCTAGCCTGGGACGACGAAAGCGCGGGCAACTTGCAGGAACTGCTGGCCGGCGTGCCGGGCGCCGAAACTGCTGCCCAGGCGCTGCCCTGGCTGCGCCGCGTCGGCCTTGGCGCCAGCATCAATGTGCCGGCTGCCTCCGGCGCCGCGTTGGATATTCCGCGCTGGCGTGGTGAGACGGCAATCTCTCCCCAGCAGCCGGAAACCACCAAGGATCCGCTGGCCCTGGGCGTTTCATTTGACGAATCGGGCAGCGGCAGCCTGGGCGCCATCCCCGGCAGTGTGATCGCCTCGCTCACAGGCGGCGCCAATCCGCTGCAACTGGACCCGGCCACGCTGGCGCAACTCAAGGGTCTTGGCATCAATGCCCTGGCCGTGCAGACCACACCCGCCGGCATCGAACTGACCGTCAACGGTAAGAAGATGCCCGGTATTGCCTATGACAGCGCGTATCTCGCACGCACGTTGAATCTTCTGCCTGCCGTTGCCGGCGGCGCTGTTCCCGATGACTTGCTGCAGATGGCGGCGGAACAGTTGCCGGGTCTGAATGTTGCCCTCAACGTCGACCTGACCGGCCAGCCGACCGACTTTAAATTGTCCGAACTTCCGGTCAAGATCGGCGACAGCGGCAACCTCGAGGTCATGGGGATCGCTATCCCTGGTGTGTCCTTGCCGGCCGACACGCTGCAGCAACTGCGTGACCTGGGTGTGAGCCAGCTTGCGGTCAACGCTTCGACCGAGGCGCTCAACCTGGCGGTCGATGGCAAGGCGTTGCCCAGCATTCGCTTTGCCCCCGGCGGCCTGGCGACGATTGCCGGTATCGCCGGCGCACAGAGCGGCATCAGCGGCGACGCGATCAACGCACTCCTCGATACCGTGCTGAAGGACGGCCTGTCGACGGTCGTTGCAGTCGGCGACGCAGCTACGACCGAAGCCGCGCCCGTCGAGGCGAGCTATGCCCCCGCCGAACTTGGTGACATGGCCGCGCCGGTCATCAAGCTCAACGCCACGCTCAAGGACGGCCAGATCACATCGGTGGGCGGCCTCTCGGCGGAACAGTTGGCCGGGCTCGGCGTTGCGCTGCCGGCACTGCCTGCCAACGTCATGCAGATCCTCGGCGACCTGGATGCCAAGACGGTCGGTATCGTCAACACGCCCAACAATCTCGAGATCAGCGTCAATGGCGCGCCGGTTGCTTCCATCGACTACGATGCCGCATCGCTGGCCACGGCGCTCGAGCTGGCCAAGCCGTATCTGGCTGGCACGCCGCTGGAAGACCCGGCCGTCATGCAGTTGATCATGGATCAGATCTTGCCCATCGCACCGGCCACCGACTTGAACGTGCAGATTGCGGTCGAGTAGGCCAGGGCGCGCGAACGGCGACGTCTGACAGGCGTCACTTCGGGAGTTACAGCACCGGTCGGGAATACTTCCCGGCCGGTGTTTTATTTTCATTGCGTTCTGACGATGGCGTCAGTCCGCAGCCGGCGCAGTTGCCAGCGCCCACGCCACGGCATTCCACGCAGCCAGGTCGGCAAGCAGCAAGAATGTATCGGTCTGGGCGTGGGCCAGCGCAGCCGCAAACGCAGCGCAACACCCTGCGACGATCCAGAATGTCGTTGCGCTGGCTCTTCCCTGCCTCCGGACGGCCGTGACCAGCGCAACCGCGCTCAGCGCAAACCAGGCCAGCCCCAGCACGCCCCATGTCGTCACCAGCTCGAGCCACAGGCTGTGCGGGTGCAGTTGGTCGACTTCCACTGCGCCGGGCCGCAGATACGCCGGATAGCTCCAGAAGAAGCCGCCTGGCCCCACGCCGGCCCAGAAGTGGTCGCGCCAGAGCGCCAGCGCCGCCTGCCAGACATCCAGCCGCAACGCGACCGTTTGCAGATTGGCCAGCCGCTCGCGCTGCCACAGCACGAGCGCAAGCAAAGCGACGGTGACGACCGCTCCCGCCCCGATCATCCATCGGCGTCGCCGGCGTACCCACCGCCACAGGCCCGGACGCCGGTACAGGGCAAAGCCCGCCAGCACTGTCAGCCCGGCAGGAACGCCGAGCAGCAGCGCCCCGCGGCTGCCCGTCAGCACAAGTGCCACAGCCACCACCCCGCTCGCCGCCAGCGCCGCCGCGCGGTGGCGCCGTGTCATGATGAACAACGCGGCCAGGCTGAGAAAGAGCGTCCGTTCCAGATAGAGCGCCGTGTGATTGGGTGAGAAGTGCGGCCCGACCAGTCGTCGCATGCCGTCGACCACGGCGCCGTCGCTTCGCAGCCAGCCGGCCAGCCCAACGATCGCCGCCAGCACACCTCCTGCAACGAGCGCCAGCAGCACATTGCGGCGATCGACTTTTGCCGGCGCCAGCACGCGTACTTCCAGCCAGAGAATCAGGGGGACGACGACAAGGTCCAGCGTGCCGCGCAGGTAGGCCGGCCACTGCCACACATTGACCGCCGCCAGCAGGCTCATGGGGAGCAGCAGGAGCGGCACGAGTTCCCACCAGATGAGTGCTGCGGGCCGCGGGGTAGAGCCCGAGCGATGGCGGCTGGCCGCGTAGACCGCCGGCAGCAAGGTGATCGCCAGCGCGTGGGTGGGCGGGATGGTCAGCGTGGCATCGACAAGCTGAAGCTCCTTGTGGGCGTAGAAGAAGGGGATCAGCGCCACCGCCAGCCAGAGCCCGACGCGCGGCTGCGCCAGGCAGAGCAGCGCCGCGGCCAGCCAGCAGAGCACGATCAACGGCGGGAAAGTCGCCAGGTAGTACACGAGGATGAGCGCCATCCACGCGCCGGCATGGACCCAGCGCGGCGCCCGTCGATAGCGCGCGAGCAGCCCGCGCCAGTCGACCAGGCGTGCTGCGGCGATGCTGCGCCAGCTCGTCAGCACGGCCGCCAGGATCCACGCCACCCAGCCCAGCCAAGGGATCAGGGGCGATTGATGGTCGCGCGTGCGTGTCTCGCTCTGCCAGGCGGCGAGGGCCGCGAAGATGGTCGCCGGCCGGCCGGCTGCATCGCTGAGCGCAAAGCCCCAGGCCGGCAGGCCAGGCGCTTCGGCCGGCTGATCCACGGCCCAGCCCATGGCCGCCAGCCACGGCCACTCGTTCCATGCGCGGTCGAGCGCCGCCGGCGCGTACGCTGCCTGGTCGTCCGGCGTCACCGTGCCCCAGGGCGAGTTCAACCGGCGATTCCAGCCATAGCGCACGGCCCAGATCGGCTTGTCACCCAGCCCGGCATCGACCAACGCCCGGCGAATCAGCGCCGCGCGGGCAAAGTTGAGCGTGTCCGGCTGCTGCCGTGGGTTGGTGGGGCTGTGGCCGAAACCGAAGGGCTGGACGGCAACGGCGTCGAAAAACGGCGCCGCGCCCGCTGCAATCATGCGCTGGAAAAAGTAGACTTCGTCGATGGCCAGGTGGCCGCGGTCGATGGTCGGCGCCAGCGCTGCGGTCAGGATCACGGCGTCGGCGTCGCTGCTGCGGATGGCCGGCGCGGCAGCGCGCAGCAAGTGCGCGTATGCCACCGGGTTGATGTGCCGCGTTCCCCAGTGAGGCGACACGTTCGGCTCATCCCAGACCTGGTAGAAGCGGATGCGATCGCCGTAGCGCGCGGCAAAGGCCGCGGCGAAGCGGGCAAAGTCGGCGAAGTTCGCCGGTGGCGCCAGCCCGTTCTCCGCGGCCCGATCTGCGGGCGCCAGTGCCCAGTCGGGTGCGCCATCCAGCACGGCAACGGGCGCCAGCCCTGCCTGCGAGATGGCGTCGACCAGCCGGTCGGTCTGCGCCCAGTCGAACTCTCCCGGCGCCGGCTCGATCTCCCGCCAGTCGAAACGCTGTCGCACCCACCCAAAGCCGGCTTCGCGCAACTCTGCCAGCCGTGTCGCCAGTGCATCAGAGGGGCGGCCGGCAAGCTCCACGGTGACGCCGGCGAAGGGGACATCCATGCCGGGTGCACCGGTCGGGGGGAGCGTGCGATTCAGACCGGCGCCGGCTTCCAGCGTCGCCCGCCAGAGCAGCCCGCCGGCAACCACGAGCGCGCAGCCGAGCACGTAATAAAGCGCCAGCCGCATGACTGCCAGCCACGCCCGTCGGCGGACGTGTGATGACCCGGCAAGGAGTGGCGGCGGTAGAGGGGTGTCTGCCGCTGTGGGCGGGAGGTCATTGCGCTCGCCTGCTGCGCGTCGCCCCTCGCCCCTCGCCCCTCGCCCCTCACTCTCCAGTGCGCCGCTCCTGCTGCTCGCGGATGATGCCGGCCAGGCGGTCGACGGTGTGCTGTTTGCTCAGGATGAGCGCCAGCTTCTCCTCGTACTGCTTGCGCACCTGCTCGGTAGGCGGCCCCTGCTCCAGGCCGTGCAGTTGGACGAGCAAGGCGTCGACTTCACGCAGCGCGTCCTGGAGCGGCCGCTGGATGGGACGCAGCGACGGGGTGAGCGCGCTCACGTCGAGAGCGTCCGTGCCGGCCCGCCACTGTTCGATGTGGCGGCGCTGTTGAATGAGCGGCTTCAGGTCCGGCGGCTTCGCGAGTGCCGACGCAGGGTGCGTGCGCAAAGGGGGCATGGAGATACCGTCCATTTCAAAGATTGCGCCATCGGGCGCATTGAGCCAGAGCACCGGTGTGCCGTAGCCAAAACTTGCCGGGTCGAGTGCGTAAAGGTTCGAGCGAGCGTAGTTCACGGCCAGATGCACTGCGCCCGGACATCGCCCGCCAAAGAGTTCCTGGTAGAAGAAGCGGGCGAAGTCGGCGGCGGTGCTTTCCTCGATGTCAAACTGCATGGCGATGACCGCCGGCAGCCCGGCCTGCAATAACTGTGCACCCACCGACGCCAGGCTGTGCTGAAGCGAGCCCTGCCCCGTCGAGCAGGCGCTGAGCAGGACGAGTTTGACGCTGTCCGCGCCATCCATCACCGCACGCAGCGATGCGGCCGGTGTGTAGCAAGGCTCGTCGTTCTGCCAGAGCAGCACGCCATCGGCGTGACCGTGTGTTACCACGTGGACGATGTCGGGCCGTTCGCCGGCCAGCGCGTCGCGCAGATCGACGACGCTGAAGCGGCCGCCCAGCGGGATGACATCGACCACGCTTCCAGCCAGCGGTGCGAGGGCCGCCATGAGCCGATCGCGCACGCCCGCCGTGTCGAGCTGGCCGGTGGGATCGTCGGGCGTCGCCAGCAGCAGGCGCAGCGGCAGGCGCGCCTGTAACGGACGCACATGGCCGACATGGCGCAGCAGGTTCTCGACGCGCACCAGCGGCGTCTGGACGCTGCCGGCAAAGGCCACCTTGCGGTCAGGGTCGAAAAGCACTTCCCAGGGCAGCGCCGCCACCGCGGGCGGCGGCGTCATCAGCCGCACGCAGATACCATCCGCGCCACCACCGGCCAGATCACTCTGCGCGTGGACCCACAGATCGCGCACGCCATCCTGGAACAACTGGCGGAAGAGATTGGCGCCGGTTGCCTCCAAAAACGACTGGCCGGGTTCGGTACCCGCGGCCAGTTGCTCCAGCCGCGCCGCCCACTCTGCCTGCGCGGCGTCGATGGCGAATTCGCCGCCGGCGCCGTGGCCCTTGTAGGTGGCGTGCACCTGATAGGGCGCGCTATGTCCGTGGATCGTGATGTCGAAATCGGTGAGGCGGCAGTGTCCCATGGTTTTGACAGAGTTGCGCTGCGTCCGTAGAATGGCAAGGCTGTCCGCATGGCGAGACAGCGAACCGGCACAGTGCCGGCATGCGATGTTACACGAGATTGTACACAAGAAAGCGGCATGCAGACCAATCAGCCAGCTACCTGGACAGAAGAGTTGCGCCGGCGCTTGCCGTGGCGGCGCCCGCGTGGCGACAATGCCGGCGTCGACTACGTCGACCGCATTAGCGTCGTCACCTGGATATTGGTCTTTGGCTTTGGGCTCAGCCTCCTGATCAAGCTGCCCACGACGGTTGTCAGCTTTCGTGCGCTCGGCTCCCCGACAGCGCTCGAATTCTCGGCGATCACGCTGACGGCCATGGCGCTGGCTGCCGTTGCTGCCGCCGGCACTGAGAGCATCATCCGGCTACATCCCCTCCGCCACGCCAACCGGCTTGGCTTTACGTGGACCTTCTGGGCGCTACCCGCGGCCATCTCGATCATCACGGTCGTCTTGCTGCCGCAAATTCCCACGCAACTCCTGCAAGTGGTCGTGATGTTGATTGCCGGCGCCCTGCTTGCGTTGGCATTCTTCGGTCTCTACGCCACGGTGGAACCGGGACAGGTCGGCTATCGGCGCGCCCGGCTGTGGCTCGACGCCCTGGCCTATGGGTCGGCGCTTCTGCTCTTCCTCTTCATCTACCAATCACGCACGCGCAGCCTGCTCTCCGGAACGATCGTCAGCCTCACCTCCGTCCTGCTTGCCATTGAGGTGCTCCGTACCTCGACCGACCGCATGCGGCTGGTGCTGGTCTATAGCGTGGTCGTGGGCCTGATCCTGGGCGAGATTACGTGGGCGCTCAACTACTGGCCGCTGCTGCCGGGCTTGACCGGCGGCCTGCTGCTGTTGCTGAGCTTTTACCTGGCCGTGGGGATTGCGCTGCAAGGGTTGCAGGGGCGGTTGACAAAGCGCGTGCTGGCCGAGTTCGCCTTCTTCGGCGTCGTCGCGCTGATTCTCATCGTCGTGTTCGGGCCGGGCTTTTAGCCGCCGCCCGCTTCATTTACCCTGGGCGCTGCGTACCGCCTGCCACAGCCGGTCGTGGTTGCCCTTCCACCCGCTGCGCGCCGCCGGGTCATCCACCAGATCCAGCACCGTCGCCGCCAGAACGCCGTTCACCGGCACGGGCACGCCCACTTCTTCGCCTTTTGCCACGACCGCACCGTTGAGCCAGCGCACCTCGCTGCGGCCCTTGTTGCCGTGCAGATCGATGTGCAGGCTCGGCATCTTGCCGCCGCGCGCCCCGCCGATCTGCCCTTTGAGCACGGGGCGAATCAGCGCCGCCGGCGCGTAGCGGATCAGCGGCGCCAGCTTGGCGAAGGGATATTTGTCCAGGTCGATGGCTGCAACCCCCGCCGCGCGCATGACGGCCAGCGCCTCGCGCCATGCCGCAATCTCCACGTCGACCATGCGGCTGTCGGCAAAGACGACCTCCGGCGGTTCGTCGAGGATGGCGCAGGTAGCGTTGCCCAGCATGTTCATCAGCAGCTTCGTCCACTTCATGGCCGGCGCGTCGGCAAAGGGCGTCACCGCAAAGCCGGCCATCTGCATGAGCGCGCATACGTCGTCGAAGAGGGCGGACGGGCCCGGCGGGCGCCACGCTGCCAGCCCCAGGCCGTAGCGCGGCTTGTCGACGCGGATGATGCCCGGCCCCTCGCCGCTGACGGGCGTGGTGATGCTGCCGGCCAGCACCGGCGCCGCAATGGCCTGCGCCAGTATCTCCTCGTTGCCCACGCCATTCTGGATGCTCAGCAGGGCGGGCGGAGGGGCGCCGGTATCGGCCAGCGCCTGGCGCAGCTCCTCGGCAGCGGCGGCGGTGTCGTAGCTCTTGACGGTGAGGATGGCCAGGTCGAAGGCCGTCTCGGAGCGGATGAAGGCCTCCAGCACGCCGGCCGTGGGGCGGACATTGCGCACTGTGTGCGTGCCGGTTTCGTCGCTCAGTTGCATACCGCGCGCGCGGACCTGCTCCACAAACGACGCGCGGCCGGCGAGCGTGACGCGCTGGCCGCTCAGCGCCAGCTTGCTCCCCACCAGGCAGCCGATCGCGCCCGCGCCGATGATCAGGACGTTCCAGGCGCCGCTCATGCCAGGATCAGGTCGCGGCGGTCGAGATCGTAGAGACCGTAGGCCGCCGCCAGGATCTCGATGGGGTGGCGGCTGGGCAGGTCGGTGCCGTGTTCCAATTGCCAGCGGCAGGTCTCCGAGTCGCACGCCGAGTAGGTGACGCCGTCGCCCTGCGCCGCGACAAAGTCGAAGAGTTCGGCGCCCACGTCCATCGCGATCTGGTACTTCTCGACCTTGTAGCCGTAGGTGCCGGCGATGCCGCAGCAGCGCGCGTGCGATTCGGCAATCTCCAGCCCTGGGATGAGCGCCATGATCTCCAGCGCCGGCTTGCCGATGCGATGGGCGCGCATCTGGCAGGGCGCGTGGTAGGGCAGCTTGAGATCGACGGTGCGGAAATCAGTGCGCAGGTCGCCGGCCTCGTGCAACTCGCGCAGCCACTCGAAGATGTCCCACGTGGCCATCTTTAACTGCACCGACGACTCGTCGTCCATGTCGAGCAGTTCGGGCGCCTCCTCCTTGAGCGTCAGGGTGCAACTGGTGCTCGTGCCGACGATGGGCAGCCCGGCGCGGGCAAAGCCGGCCAGCTTGCCCACGTTGCCGCGATGATAGTTGCGCGCCGCGCCGAACTCGCCGTTGGAGAGCAGCGGCAGCCCGCAGCAGTTCTGCTCCGGCACGATCACCTCGAAGCCGTTGTGCTCCATCACCGCCACGGCGGCCTTGCCGATGAAGGGCTCGTAGTACATCGTCGCGCAGCCGTGGTAGTAGACGACCTTCTTGTCCGACTTGCGCCGCTCCTTGGCCGTGCGCTTCAGCCAGTCGCGGAAGGTGCCGGTCGTGCTCCACGTCGGCAGCGGCGCCTCGCGTGCGATACGCATGACCTTCTCCGCCAGGAAGCGGCTGAGGGGGTTGTGCAGCCCGAAGTTGGCCAGCGGCGGCGCAAAGCTGCCCAGCTTGCCCAGCAGTTCGTTGCGCCCCAGCAGGCGATTGCGCAGCGGCAGCCCCTTGTCCGCCACGATCTCGGCGCGCGCCCGGGCATTCAGCTCGGCAATCTTAACGCCCGTCGGGCAGACCTCGTTGCAGACGCGGCAGCCCGAGCAGTAGTCGACCGAGTGATCGGGCGATGTCGCCTGGTCAGGGTCGCGGAAGCGCTGCGCCTGCGGGCCGACGTACTTGGGGCCGGGAAAGAGATCGGTCACCGCCGAAACAGGGCAGTAACTCGTACAGATATTGCACTTGATGCACTCGTCCAGAGACAGATCCACCGAGTGCCAGGATATTGGAGCCATTGCTTTCTCCGCCGTTGCAGGTTTATCGTCACGAGGTGACAAGATGACACGACGAGGGGATGACTGCGGGTAGCGGATGCTGATTGACAATTGACCGTTAACCATTGACCGTTGGCAATTGGCTATCAACACCCGCCCTCACTTCCTCATCTTGTCATCCCCTCACCCCTTCAAAATCTCGCTCCCTCACAATCGCATCCGCCGCCGCCACCCCCGTGACGATGGCGATGCCCTCCAGGCTGCGTTCCAGGATCGGGTCGGCGTGGGCCAGCGCACCGCCTGCCGCCCACAGGTTGGCATAAACGGGCCGGCCATCGGCGTCGACGGGCTGGAAGGAACTGTCCACGCTCACACCGCCGCGGAAGGCCGGCTGGCCCTGCGGGTCGAGAAATAGTGGCCGGAACCACTGCGTGCGGTCCTGCGGCACCGTCAGCGGCAGGTCGAAGATCGTCTCCCAGAAGCGGCCGCCGGGATCGCTGGAGAAGCCGCCGCCCAGCACGCCGCCCGTGGCCAGCAGATAGGCCGCCGCGCGGTGGCGCAACGGCCGCGCGCTCGTCGCCGTCTCGACCCACTGGATGGCGTCCCCCTCGGCGTGAAAGCCGATGACCTCCATGCCCACCTCGACGCGCACGCCGCGGCGTTCCAACTCGTGCCGCAGCGCCGTCGTCAGGCGAATGCCCGGCACGCTGGGCGGCAGCGTGGGAATCTCGAAGACGGGGCACTTCAGCTCGCGCTGGAGCGCTGCCATCACCTCGGTATGCCGGTGCAGGCCAAGGATGGCCGGCAGGCCGATGCGTTCGCCCGGCTGCGCCACCAACTTCAGCGCCGAGACCAGCCGCTGCTGTGCCGCCGGTTCGTCGAGTAGCGCGGCCAGTTGGACGCTGTTGCGGTCGCGCGCCGCGCTGACGACGCTCCACGGCAGGGTCGCCGCGCGCGCCGGCTGTCCTGCCGCGGTGAGGTTGCGCACGATGAAATGCGGGTAGAAGTCGCGCATCCCCTCCAGCCCCACGATGAGCATGGGGCGCCCGGCATCCGCTTCGCCGCCAGCCTGCGCCGCCGGCGCCAGAAAGACGGGGCGCCACGCCCCGGCCGGCGACGGCAGCAGCATGTTCCGCTCGCCGTCTGCACCGGCATAGCCAAGGCCGCAGCGCGCAGTCAGCGTCTGGAACCAGGTCAGCGCCGCGCGTGCCGCGTCGCGCTCAATCAACTGGTAGGGATGGTCGTCCTCCAGGCGCGCCATGGCCGTCCAGGGCGCTTCGACCGGCTGCTCGTCCCCGGCGAGATAGCCCAGCACGTCGATCGTGCCGGCGTTCCAGTGATGCGCGCCCATGCCCTTGGCGATGACCTTGACGCGCCGGCCTTCCTCGGCCGCACGCAGGGCCGCAACCAGGCCGCTCAGCCCGGCGCCAAGTACCAGTAGGTCGATCATAGCTCGTCGCCCTCCTTGTGTGCCGTGGCGCCCGGCGTCGTGTCGAACTGCCAGAACTCCGTCAGCGGGCTTGTATCGTCGTCGGGCGGCAGGTGGTCCACATTCATGACGCTCAGGTAGATCAGCTCATCCAGCCGCTCCTGCTTCAACTGCCGCCCCCACAGCACCGGCGTGAGCCCGCGCCAGCGCTCTTGCAGGAAGTCGCGCAGGAGCAGGTTCGGGTTATCAAAGCGCCGGTTCGATCGACGGGCGCCGTTTGCACCAATGTTGTGCTTGGGCGACTGCATGTACGCCACTTCCCACTCCGACGTGGCGCTTGGGACAGCCGCCTCTTCCTCGTCCCTCGCCCCTCGTCCCTCGCCCCCCTCCGCCAAAATCCCTGCGGCGCGGAAGGTGCAGAAACCACCCTGGCACGGACCCATGCCCAGCCGCACATCGCGGCGCAGATCGTCGAGCGTGACCGTCGGGTTGTTCTGCGCCGCCTGCTCGATCATGGCCCGCGTGACCAGTTCGCACTCGCAGACCAGGTCGCCCTGCAGGTGGTGTTCCTCCACCTCGTGCAGGCGATGGCCGAGCCAGTAGTAGCCCTGCTCCGTTCCCGGCACGGGTGTGTCGGCGGTGCGGCAGGCACGCTCCACGCCAAGCTGGGCGCACGCCTTGTCCATGGTCGTCTGCGCCATGAGCCGGAAGGTGGTCCACTTGCCGCCGGTGATGGTGAGAAAGCCGCTGACGCCGTCGCGCTGCTGGTGGTCGAGCAGCGCCAGCGCGCGCGTCGCATCGCGGCTGTCGCCGGCATAGCCCTCCTGGTAGAGCGGTCGCACCCCCGCCCATGCCCGCAAGATGCGCGCCTTGCTCATGCCGGGCACCAGCTTGTCGCCCTCGTCGAGCATCAACTGCACTTCCCACGGCTCGATGGGCAGCAACTCGGGGTCGGTCACCCGTTCGTCGGTCGTGCCGATGATCGCGACCGTGTGCACCGGCACGAGAATATCGCCGTCGGCGGGCATCTTGCAGCGGTTGATCACGGTGTTGACCAGGCGGTGGTTGACGGCCACCATCACGCCCTTGCCCGGAATCACTCGCACGGGAATGCCGGCCGTGGCTGCAATCTGCCCGGCCCACGCGCCGCTGGCGTTGATGGTCATGGCCGCCTCGATGACGGTCTCCTCGCCGCTGACGGCATCGCGCACCCGCGCGCCCGTGACGCGGCGGTCGCCCTCGCCCCCTTCCGTCAGCAGGCCGACGACCTCGTGGTAGATGAGGATCTGCGCGCCGGCCTGGCGCGCGGCCTGCACGGTGGCGTGCGTTGCCAGAAAGCTGTCGGCGGAACCGTCCGGCACCTCGAAGACGCGGTTGATGCGCGGATTGAGCAGCGGCTCGCGGCGGAAGGCCTCCTTCAGCGGGATCTCCTCGCACGGGATGCCCGTCTTGGCGCACGCCGCACGGAAGCGGTCGGGGTAGTCGCCCTCATCTTCGGGCGTCACCACGAAGAAGCCGCTCGTATCCTCGATGCAGTGCGTGTGCGTGCGGCGCAGGATGCGGTTCTCCTCGATGCACTCGATGGCGCTCTGCGGGTCCTTGACGACGTAGCGGCCGCCGGAGTGCAGCAGGCCATGGTAGCGGCCGGTCGTGCCGTGGGTCAGGTCGCGTTTCTCCACCAGCACCACGCGAAAGCCGCGCAGCGCGGCGTCCCACGCCACCCCCGTGCCGGTCGACCCGCCGCCAATCACCAGGATGTCGGTCGAAATCTTGTTCATTGGGTCATCCGTTCATTTTCCCATCGATTCGCGCACGAGCCGGCGCACCGACTCGGCGTCGTTCAGTTGCAAGGCTTTTTGCGCCAGGCGCCGCGCCGCCGGCATCGACTGGCGCAGGATCGTCTGCTTGGCCGCCGGGATGCTGGCCGGCGCCATGCTGAATTCGTCGAGACCCAGCCCGAGCAGGAGCGGGATCGCATCGACGTCGGCCGCCAGTTCGCCGCACAGGCCGACCCAGCGACCGTGCAGGTGCGCCGCGCGCAACACCAGGTCGATCTGGCGCAGCATGGCCGGGTGCAGCGGATCGACCAGGCCGGCGACGCGCTGGTTCGTGCGGTCAGCGGCAAAGGTGTACTGCGTCAGGTCATTGGTGCCGATGCTGAAGAAGTCCACCAGCGGCGCCAGTTGGTCGGCAATCTCGACGGCGGCGGGCGTCTCCACCATGATGCCCACGGGCAGGTCGGCGTTGAAGGGGATGCCGGCCGCGGTGAGTTCGCTGGCGGCGGCGGCCATGAGCGCCTGCGCGCGCAGGATCTCGTCGACGGTGCAGATCATCGGGAACATAACCTGTACGTTGCCGCTGACGCCCGCGCGCATGAGCGCGCGCAACTGTGCCTTGAAGAATTCCGGCATGGCCAGCGAAATGCGAATCGCCCGCCAGCCGAGGAACGGGTTCGATTCTTGCGGCAGGGCCAGGTAGGGCGCCGGTTTGTCGCCGCCGATGTCCAGCGTGCGAATGATGACCGGCCGATCGCCCATGACCTGCGCCACGCTCTGGTAGATGGCGAACTGCTCCTCCTCGCTGGGCGGCGTCAGCCGCTCCTGGAAGAGGAACTCGGTGCGCAGCAGGCCGACGCCCTCGGCGCCTGCTTCCAGCGCCAGGCTTGCGTCGGCGGCCGCACCCAGGTTGGCGACGACCTCGACGCGCACGCCGTCGTGCGTGCGCGTCAGGCGCTGTGCCGCTGCCCAGGCTGTACTGCGCGCCTCCGCGGCGGTGGATTGCGCCTGTGCGTAGACAAAGGTGGTGTCTGCATCCGGCTCGATGATGACAGTGCCGCGATTGCCGTCCAGCGCCAGGGTGATGCCATTGCGGGCGGTAGCGGTCAGCTCTGGCCCGACGGCGACCACGGCGGGGATGCCCATGCTGCGTGCCAGGATGGCCGAGTGCGCCGCCGGCCCGCCGCCCGCCGTACAGAAGCCGACCACGCGGCTGCGGTCGAGCGTGGCGGTCTGCGACGGCAGCAGATCGTCGGCGACGATGATGGCGTTGGCCGGCAGCTCGATGGCCGGCAGTGTCTCCTGGCGCAGCAACTGGAGCAGCCGGCGTCCCACGTCCTCCACATCGGCGGCACGCTGCTGGAAGACAGCGCCGCTCATCTTGCGGAAACGCTCGGACCAGCGCAGCACGGTGCGCCGCACCGCGGCATCGGCGGCCCATCCTTCATGCTCGATCGCGGCGTGGATATCGGCCAGGAAGTCGCGATCTTGGAGCAGCAGCATGTGGGCGCGGAAGATGATCGACCTCTCCTCGCCCAGCGTGTCGCGAATTTCGAGCGTGAGCGCGTCGAGCTGGTCCAGGGCAGTGTTGTGCGCCGCCTGGAATGCCGTCCACTCGGCGGCCGTCGCGCCGGATGCGCGTTCGTCGCGTGGTTCGTCGCGCAGCGGGTCGTAGGCGCCGGAGATGACCACGGCTGTGCCGATGGCGATTCCCGGCGAGGCGGGGAGGCCGGTCAGGTGTGCTCGTCCTTTGCCCTCAATTGCGGGCGGTATGGCGGTGCCGATCAGGACCGGCGCCTCTTCGACGCTCTCGCCCACATCATGCGCCACCTGCTTGACCAGCGTATTGACGGCGCTTTCGGCATCGCGCCCGGTGGCATCGATACGGATGCAGTGATCTTTTTCGATGCCCAGCGAGAGGAGTTGATTGAAGCGATTGGCATGCGCAGGGCCGGCGCCGGTCGTCACATTGGTGACGCGTACCTCGGCGTGAAAGCCCGCCGCAGTCTGGATGAAGCGTGCGGCCGGCCCGAAATGCAGCCCGGCAGGGTTGACGACAATGACGTCGGCGCTGGCGACCTGTGCCCGTTCGTGCTGCTCGCCTTCCGCCGTCCAGGCGTCGGGCGAGCCATTGCGGCTGTCGTCATATTCGAGTACCGCCTGTTTGGCCAGCGATGCTTCCTCGGCCTCGCGTGCCACCGCCTCCAGCCCCATGCCGATGGAGGCTTGCACGGCTGCCGCCATCGCCCCCTCGACAAAGGGACCGACGCTGAGACGCACGCGGGCGGCCTGCTCCGGCTCCAGCAGGTCGAGCGCCACCTGCCCGCTGATGACGGCGCTGCCCAGGTCCATGAGCACCAACACGCCGTCCTCGCTGAAGACAGCCTGAATCGCCTCGGCAATTGCGACGGGGTCGGTGCCGAAGGGCTGGTGCGGGTTATCGCTGCCGCCGACGGCGACAATCGGTGCGCGCCCCTGGATCTGTTGGTCTGCCAGCGCCTTGACGGCGATGGACAGCTCTCTGCTGTGCGATACGAGTACGATGCCGACCATGGCTCTCTTTCCGTTGGCTACGGAAGGTAGTGATTGGTCTGAGCGCGATTATTCAACCCAGTCAAAAGTGCGTGTGACGGCTTTCTTCCACTGCGCGTAGAGCGTCGTGCGTGGCGCATCGTCGGCTGACGGCTGCCACACCTTGTCGACGCCCCAGTTGGCGCGTGTCTCGTCGAGCGTCTTCCAGAAGCCGACGGCAAGCCCGGCCGCATAGGCTGCGCCCAATGCCGTCGTCTCACTGACGCGCGGGCGCACGACCGGCACGCCCAGCACGTCAGCCTGAAATTGCATGAGCAACTCATTGTGCACCATGCCGCCATCGACCTTGAGCGCCTGGAGTTCCACGCCCGAATCGCGGTGCATGGCGTCGAGCACCTCGCGCGTCTGGTAGGCGGTGGCCTCCAGCGTGGCGCGGGCGAAATGGCCGCGATTGACGTAGCGGGTCATGCCCACGATGACGCCGCGCGCATCGCTGCGCCAGTAGGGCGCGTAGAGGCCGGAGAAGGCGGGCACGAAATAGATGCCGCCGTTGTCGTCCACGGTATGCGCCAGGTTCTCGATGTCGGCCGCCGAGTCGATGAGGCGCAGGTTGTCGCGCAACCACTGCACCAACGCACCGGCGATGGCGATCGAGCCTTCCAGCGCGTAGACCGTCGGCTCGCTGCCGAACTTGTAGCAGGTCGTGGTGAGCAGCCCGCTGTGCGACGGCACGAGTTCGGTTCCCGTGTTGAGGATCATGAAGCAGCCGGTGCCGTAGGTGTTCTTGGCCTCACCCACGTCGAAACAGGTCTGCCCGACGGTCGCCGCCTGTTGGTCGCCCAGGTCGCCGCAGACGGGGATGCGCCCGCCGAAGGGTCCGTCCGCCATGGTATAGCCGTAGATGGTCGGGTCGCTGGAGGGGCGAATCTCCGGTAGCATGGCACGCGGGATACCCATGATCTCCATGATCTCGCCGTCCCATAGCGTGCTCTGTAAGTCCATGAGCATGGTGCGCGAGGCGTTGGTCACGTCGGTTACGTGCGTGCCGCCGGCCGTGCCGCCGGTCAGATTCCAGATTAGCCAGCTATCGATGTTGCCAAAGAGAGCGTCGCCGCGCTCCGCATCCTCGCGCAGGCCGGGCACATTGTCGAGTAGCCAGCGCACCTTCGGGCCGGAAAAGTAGGTGGCCAGCGGCAGCCCGACGCGATCGCGGAAACGGTCCTGTCCCTCGACGCGGCCGAGTTCGGCACAGATGCGGTCGGTGCGCGTGTCCTGCCAGACGATGGCGTTGTGATAGGGCTTGCCCGTCTTGCGATTCCACACGACCGCCGTCTCGCGCTGGTTGGTAATGCCGACCGCCGCGATGCCGCCGGCATTGACGCCGGCTTTCTCCATGGCGCCGGCAATGACGCGCTGCGCCTTTTCCCAGATTTCCAGCGCGTCGTGCTCGACCCAACCCGCCTGCGGATAGATCTGGCGGTGCTCGAGCTGGTGGACGCTCACGGATTCGCCGCGGTGGTTGAAGATCATGCAGCGGGTGCTGGTTGTGCCCTGGTCAATTGCAGCGACAAATCTGGCCATGTCTGCCTTCCCTTTGCTTGATGGTCTGGTCGGGTTGCTCGGTTGACTGTTGCTACTGCGCGCTGCACGCGGCTTGCGCGGCGGCCTTGATCAGCAGCCAGGCTGACGTCGCGCCCGGATCCTGGTGGCCGATGCTGCGCGGCCCGAGATAGCTGGCGCGCCCCTTGCTTGCCTGCATGGGGATTGTCGCTTTCATGCCCGCTTCGGCGGCTGCGGCGGCTGCCTCAAGCGCCTGGCATGTCTCCTGCCCGGCGTCGGCCGCTTCCTGCAACGCCGCAATCGCCGGCGCCAGCGCGTCGATCATCGTCTTGTCGCCCGGGCGCGCGCTGCCGCGCTGGCGGATGCCGTCCACCCCGGCGCTCAACTGGGCCGCAAGTTCGGTTAGCGACAACTCCTCTTTGCCGCCCGACGCCATCCCCATGCGCAGAAAGAGCGTGCCGTAGAGCGGGCCGCTTGCGCCGCCTACCTTGGAGAGCAAGGTCATACCGACCCCTTTGAAGAAGCTGCCAATGTCCTGCTCCCGCAGGGACGGCATACGCTGCATGACCTCTGTGAAGCCGCGATCCATGTTGATGCCGTGGTCGGCGTCGCCGATCGCTGCATCGAGCGCGGTCAACTGCTCCTTGTTGGTAGAAATTTCTTGTGCGTAGATTGTAATCCAGTCAATCAGAGTTGATTTCTGTATCATGGGACCAGTCTGTTTTGTTGTTGTGATGCGCCGTGCCATGGTGCAATGCGGCGCGTTGGGTCGATTGTGCCGAAAACGCTGCGTGCTACCAGTGCAGCGCGGCGGTGCGCACCGGCGCATCCCAGAGACGCAGCAACTCGTCGCCCACGTCGAGCAGGGTGATCGAGCAGCCCGCCATCTCCAGCGAGGTGATGTAGTTGCCGATCAGGTTGCGTGCGATGATGACGCCGCGCGCGTCGCACAGCTCGGCGAGACGGCGGAAGACGATGTACAACTCCACCAGCGGCGTGCCGCCCATGCCGTTGACCATGGCGATGACCTGGCTGCCGCGCTGGAAGGGGAGGTCGTCAAAGATGGTGGCGGCCAGGATGTCGGTGATCTCGTCGGCCGATTGCAGCATCATGCGCTCGCGGCCCGGTTCGCCGTGAATGCCGACGCCGATCTCCATCTCTGCCTCGCCGATGGCGAAGGTGGGGCGCCCGACCGCCGGCACGATGCAGGAGGTCAGCGCCATGCCCATGCTGCGTCCGTTCCCGTTGACGGCACGGCAGAGTTCGGCGACCTGCGCCAGCGACTGCCCTTCCTCTGCCGCCGCGCCGCAGATCTTCTCGGCCAGCACCGTGGTACCGACGCCGCGCCGCCCGGCAGTGTACAGGCTGTTCTGCACGGCGACGTCGTCGTTGACGATAACGCTCTCGACCTGGATTCCCTCGGCGGCGCAGAATTCGGCGGCGATCTCGAAATTCATGACATCACCGGTGTAGTTCTTCACAATGAAAAGTACGCCGGCGCCGCCGTCGACGGCCTTGGCGGCGGCCACCATCTGGTCCGGCGTGGGCGAGGTGAAGAAGGCGCCGGGGCAGGCCGCGTCGAGCATGCCGGCGCCGACGAAGCCGGCGTGCATGGGTTCGTGGCCGCTGCCGCCGCCGGAGACGATGCCGACTTTGCCCGGCTGCGGTGCATCAGCACGCACGACGAACGTGGGGTCGAAATGGACGCGCAGCAGATCGCCGTGGGCGCGCGCCATGCCGGCCAGTGCTTCCTCAACCGCGCGTTCCGGGGCATTGATGAGCTTTTTCATGGCGATCTTCCTGTCAAGCGATCGATCGGGCGCGGTCCGTCCGCGCAGAGTCATTCGACGGGCGTGGAGGGCAGCAGGTGTGCCAGCAGTTCGCTGGCGCCGGCCGCCGCGCGCGCCCGGTGGCTGATCCGGTTCTTGACTTCGGCGGGCAGTTCGGCCATCGATGCATCGTAGCCCGCGACGAAAAAGACCGGATCGTAGCCGAAGCCGTTGCTGCCGCGCGCTTCGTGCAGGATCGTACCCTTCACCGTGCCGTCGGCCGTGACGACCGCGCCGCCAGGCTGGGCAATGGCCACGACACAGTGAAAGCGCGCCGTGCGCTGCGCATCGGGAACGCCGGCCATCTCCGCCAACAGGGCGCGATAGCGGGCGTCGTCGGAGAGGCCGGGGCCCCCATAGCGTGCCGAGTAGACGCCGGGCCGTCCATCCAACGCGTCCACCTCCAGCCCGCTGTCGTCGGCCCACGTCAGCAGGCCCGACATGGCGGCGTAGGCGCGCGCCTTGAGGACGGCATTCTCGGCAAAGGTGACGCCGGTCTCGTCCACCTCCGCGTCGATGCCCTCGGCATCCAGCCAGGTGACTTCGATGGGGAGATCGGCGAGCAGCGCCGCATATTCGCGCATCTTGCCGCGGTTGTGCGTCGCCACCAAGAGTCGAGTTGTCACAGGTAGTTCTCGGCAGAAAGCTGCGGTTTCACGATGGATAGCTATCCTTGTCTTGCCGCTGAATTGTCCACACCTCCCATGCTATCATATAATTTTTGACGATGGTAGCTGCGCATTCGCTGCATTTCTCTTGTTCTCAGCCATGTCTCGATGTGCGTCTCTGCCCGGCAACGGCAGGACGCTGACATCCGGACACCGGAACGACACGCGACTCAATTCACCTACATGACTCTTGGGGGGCACTCATGGTTGAATCCTACCATCCGCTTCGCATCTTCACCGGTTCCGCCCACCCAGGGCTGGCGCGCGAGATCACCGATATCCTGCACGTGGATCTGGGCAAGGCGACCACGCGGCGTATGCCGGACAGCGAAACCCACGTCATGTTGGACGAGGTGGTGCGCGACCAGGATATCTTTTTCATCCAGCCCTGTTCTGAACCCGTCAACGACCACCTGGTCGAGATGATTCTCTATCTCGATGCGTTTCGCCGCGCCAGCGCGCACAGCGTCAGCGTCGTCATCCCGTACTTTCCCTACGCGCGCCAGGAGCGCATGGCCAAGGGCCGCGAGGCGATCAGCGCGCGCGTCGTCGCCAACATGCTGGAGATGGCCGGCGCGCGCCGCGTCATCTACGTCGACATCCACAACCGTGCCATCCAGGGCTTCTTCAACATCCCGGTCGATCCGCTGAGCGCGGTGCCGCTGCTCGCCAACTATTTCCGCGCGCCGGAATTTGCCGACGGCGCCATCGTCAGCCCGGATGTGGGGCGCGCCAGCATGGCGGGCAAATATGCCGAGTTGCTCAATCTGCCGCTCGTGGTCATGCACAAACGGCGCATGGACTTTGCCACGACCGAGACCACGCACGTCGTCGGCGACATCGAGGGGCGGCGGCCCATCATCATCGACGATGTCATGGCGGGCGGCAGCGTGCTGAAACAGGTTGATGCGCTCTATGATGCGGGCGCAGTGGGCGGAGCCTGTTTTGCGATCACTCACCCCGTTCTGTTGCCGACCGCGCTCAAGCGGCTGGAAGAGGATGAGCGCATCGAGCGCCTGGTGGTGATGAACACGATCCCGGTGCCGCCAGAGAAGCAGCATCCCAAGGTCGTCGTGCTTTCGGTGGCCCAACTGCTGGCCGACATCATCTATCGCATCTATCGCGGCGAGAGTATCTCGTCCCAGCTCGTACTTTCCTAGAAGGGAGCCTGCCGTGTTTGGACGTTCGCAACGCCCCGAAGCCGATGCCATCGAAGTGTTGATCGGCGCGCGCGCGACTTTCAGCGGGCGTTTGCAGTGTGATGCCAGCATCCGCATCGACGGCGCCGTGGATCAGGGTCAGATCGAGACGCCGGCCAATGTCATCCTGACCGAGACCGCCAATGTGCAGGGCGATATTGTGGCCAGGGTCGTGAGCATCCGCGGCAAGTTCAAGGGCGTGATCCAGGCCGACCGCGTCGAACTGCTGGGCGGCAGCCAGGTCGGCGGCGTGCTCAATGTCAACAGCTTCTACATGGATGAGAACGTGCTCATGCGCGCCGCGGTGAACATCCGCGCCGAGAACCTGGTGGAGGCGAAGGTGCCGCCGCCACCG
Organism: Caldilineaceae bacterium; assembly: GCA_020634815.1. GTDB lineage: Bacteria > Chloroflexota > Anaerolineae > Caldilineales > Caldilineaceae > Caldilinea. The sequence continues at coordinate 109,277 of JACKBA010000005.1, forward strand.
GCCAATCCGGCCATCCCGGTCCAGCCGCCCGCTCAGCCGGTGAGTGCGCAACCTGTGCCACCGCCCGTCCAGCCGCCGATTGCGCCGCCCAATCAGCCGCCCGCCCAATCGACAGTTGCGCCGCTCACGCAGCCGCTGAGCGCGCCACCGTCGCCGCCGGCGGAATAAGCTGACGGCGCCAAGTCCCATTTTCTTGCGGCACATTCCATGAATCCTCACATTTTCACACAAGATTCCTGTGTACGCTTGTGAGGAATAAACCGAAATGGGGCGCCGTCCGTCGAGGGCGCTGCCGGATATTAACCAATCAACGATTCACAAACAGGAAAGTCGGACGAAGATCATGAGCGAGCGAACAGTTGCATTTCGTGACAAGCAGTTGGCCGTACAGGGCCCCGAACTGAAGCCGGGCGACGTTGCGCCGGAGGTTGAATTGGCCACCGGTTTTTTGGCGACCTCCAGCCTTCTGGCCGACACGGCGGGCAAGGTCCGCCTCGTCAGTGTCGTGCCAAGCATCGACACGAGCGTGTGTGACGCACAGACGCGGCGCATGAACGAGGAGGCTGCGAATTTTGGCGACCAGGTAATCGTTGTGACCGTCAGCGTGGACATGCCCATGGCCCAGAAGCGCTGGTGCGGCGCGGCCGGCGTCGAGCGTGTGATCATGCTGTCGGATTACATGGGGCTGGCGTTCGGCCAGGCGTACGGCACTGCCGTCCCCGATTTGGGCGCCGAGCAGCGCGCGATCTTCGTGATCGACGCCAATGACGTCGTCCGCTACGTCGAATACGTACCGGGCATCGGCCAGCATCCGGACTATGACGCGGCGCTGGCCGCCGTGCGTGCCCTGCTCTGATCGACCGATCACTGCGAGTTCACCGAACGCCGCCCGGCTTCACTGTGCCGGGCGGCGTTTTTCGTGGCCGAAGCTGGCGGCATGCCGTTGATCCGGCAGAGAGCGCGGACACACGTGCGTGCAACTTGGACATGGCGCAAGTCGCAGATCTGCGCTACACTATTCGCAGAAAGGAAGACATCCTATGATGTGGCTGTTTGCGCTCGTTGCCGCTTTGATTGGCTATGTTCTGGGCTCAATTCCGGTGGGCCTGTGGGTCTGTCGCATGTATGGGGTCGATATCCGCACGGTGGGCAGCGGCCGCATCGGCGGCACCAATGCCTGGCGGGCGGCCGGCCTCAAGGCGGCTGTCCCCACCATCATCGGTGATGCCGTCAAGGGTGCGGTGGCCGTGTTGCTCGTGCGCTGGCTCTTCTTCCTGCTCTTCCCGGAGCCGGGCGCCATGTCGGTGGAAGACGCCGTGACGCGCACCGACGCGCTGAACCTTTCCCTGGCGCTGGCCGGCGGCCTGGCGGTCATCGGCCACAACTGGTCCTTCCTCAACGGCTTCAAGGGTGGCGCCGGCGGCATCACCACAGCGGCGACGACGCTGGCGATTTCGCCGCTGGTGGGCGGTATCACCATCATCATCGGCGCGTTCGTTATCTGGTGGACGCGCATTGCTTCGGTCGGCACCTTTGCCGTGGGCGTGGCGTCCTTTGCCCTCTTCCTCATCCTGGCCGTCGATCAGATTACGCCCTGGCCCTTTGCCATCTTCGGCGTGATTGCCCTGGCTGCCGTCATGATTGCCCTGCGTCCCAACCGCGAGAAGTTGCGCGAGCAGAAAGAACGGATCATCACCCTTTGGTAGCGGGTTGGTTGGAAAATCAAGGCGGGCGGCCATGAACGGGCCGCCCGCCTTTTTGTTGGGTTGCCGGCGCCAGCTACGCGGCGACGCGTGCCTTGTTTGACTGGTACCAACGGCGCACGTCATCCGCCGCCAGCGGACCGCCGTGACCGAATCCGCCGCCAGCGGACCGCCGTGACCGACCAGCAGCCGGCGCGGAGTCTTGGCGAGGACGCGCTCCATGCTGGCGAACAATTGCCCGAAATCGGCGACGAAGTAGTGCAACTGCGGTCGCGTCGCCATGATCGCGCCGCCGAGCCGCCCGCCCATGAGCAGGTCGCCGGCGATAATGTCGCCATCTGCCAGTAACAGCGACACGGAGCCTGGCGTGTGTCCCGGTGTTGGGATCGCGCGGCCATCCACGCCGAAAGGTCGCAGGTCCATCTCCGCGTCGATGAGGTGGGTGGCGGCGACCGGTGGAAAGGGTTTGTCCACAAAGGGCGTGATCATCCGTGCCTCCCAGCCGGTGAGCGTGCCCAGCACGTTGCGCCCCGATCGCGCCATGGCGTCGTCGGCGCGATGCAGCGCAGTCGGCGCGCCGCTCAGCGCCGCCAGCTCATTGGCCGCCCCCACGTGGTCGCCGTGGCCGTGGGTGAGCAGGATCAGGCTCAACTCCTCCGGCGCCACGCCGGCCCGTCGCAGCGCCGCCACGATACGGTCGGCGTCGCCCGGCGCGCCGGTATCGACGAGGATGGGGCGCTTGCCCTGCACGAGATAGGCGTTGGCCAGCGGCAGCTTGATGCGGGTAATGGTGGTCTGCGACGTCATCGCGATTCTCCCTTCGGCGGACATTTGAACGGCGTGCTCGAGGCTCAGGCGGGCTGTGCTGCCACTGTGCGCCGTCCCGCTGCCAACGATAGTAGGGCGCCTGCTGCCACGCCGGCAGCCAGCAACCCCGCCGCGAGCAGCGTAGTGCTGTCGGGCGCGATCAGCGGCTGAGCGCGCATGGCCTGCCACGTGAGCAGGAGCGTCAGCCCCAGGTAACCGAGCCCGGCCGTCCAGATCAGGCCGACGCGCTGGCGTTGCGTCAGGCGGCGCTTTGCGGCGGGGCGTGTCAGCAGGAAGGCCAGGAAGGGCAGCACCTGCAATCCGTGCAGCCCGAAGAAGTGGCCGACGCGCAGGTCACCGCCGGTCGTGCTCCAGCCCAGGAAGGGCAGCCCCGGCCCGCCATCGTCCACGCCGACGCTGTGCGCGCCGACCACGGTGACCGGTTCGCCGGCTTCGGCGGCGGCCAGCGACGACGGCGGCAGGTTGCCGGAGGTCATCAGCGCGCCGGAGCCCATGCCGGCAAGCGCGATGATCAACCCCCAGCGCAGACCCCAGGCAACCACCGGATCGGGCAGGCGCTGGAAGAGCAGGAAGATGGCGAGCAGGAAACCGGCCAGCGAGAGCAACATGATGAACGTGCCCATGATGCCGAAGACGATGCCGTCAAACGCCGTCGCGGCGTTGAAGTGGCTCGTCGTGCCGCGCAGCACCTGCATGGTAATCAGCGCCGTCTCGACGATCAGCGCGACGCCCGTGACTGTGGCGATCCCCTGCACCCAGCGGCGGCGTCCCTGCACGTAAGTCAACATCCACAGGATCGTGGCGCCGTAGATGCCGCCGGAAAGGGCGAATTTGAGCGGCTTGATCCAGCCGTTGGCGCCGCCAATGACTTTCGGATCGACCGCCATGCCGAGCAGCAGCAGCGGCACGAGCGCCACATGGAGCAGAATCGCCAGCGTCAGCGTGCGGTTGAAGCGCCATGCGCGCTGCCAGAGTGCATGGTATGGCGGGGCGGAACGTTGGGCTGCAATCGAGTTGGTTGTCATTTTGGACTCCTTGTCCTGGTCAAATGTGATGCGTCGTGTGAATTACGTCTGCCCAGCGGGGCGAGAAAGCATCAGTGTACGTTGGCAACGTCGCTACAATCAGGCCGTATGGTCGGGTACGAGCGCCCACGCGCGCGTCTTAAGCAGCCGCGCCAGTACGTAGAGCAGCAAGCCCGCCGGTCCGATCATCAACACGAAAAAGAGAATCGGCGAGACGACCCACGCGCTCAGCCCTACGCGGCGCCCGTCCAGATAGACCCAGCGGCCGACGAACAGGTCGAAGGCGAGAAAGTGCGCCCAGGCCACGGTAGCCCCTTCCGGCGTGCCCAGCAACGCGGCGATAGCAGCCAGCTCGGGATTGGCCAGCATCGGTAAGAGCGCCGGTAGGTTGGGAACCACCAGCACGGCATAGAGCACCGCCGCCGGCACCACGGGCCACAGCGATGCCATGACGCGGCCCGTCCAACGCCAGCGCGGCAGGAAGATCATGGCCAGCCAGAAGGGCAAGACGAGCAAATTGCTGAGTGAAAAGAGCGTTTCCATGGTTGTTTCCTGTCTTCAGAGCATTCAGCCGCAACTGAGCGTTCGTCTTTGGGTACGTGAGAATCCGGCTCAAACGACTATAGGTTTCCGAACAATGTTCGGATATTAGCAGGTGTTCGGGCGGTTGTCAAGCACCAATTTCACTCGTTCACGATTTGTAGTGACGGCTTCAGCCGTTCCAGAGGAAGTCTACGACTGAAGTCGTCACTACAGCGACAATCGTGAACTACTGAATTTGGCGAGAGATTGCTACGAGTTGGGTAGGCGGGCAGCGCCGGCGTTGTGCTGCACAAGCGCGGTTGTTTCGGGCCGGCAAGATGCCCCGGCGATGGATTTGTCTGGTTGGATGTTCGTGGGGACGGAGCTATAGACAATCAGAAAAAGATTCGTGATTGAGGTTGGTTCCGTGGAAGTGAGGGTTGAAAAAAGAACAGAGAGATGCGATCCTAACGGGTGACAAAACCCATTCGAAAGGAAGCATCTCTCATGGACATCAGGATACGTCTTCGTCGTGATCTGCGTCAAGCTGTGATTGAGCGGTTGCAGCAAGCCTACCAAAGCGGGCAGGTGCGGCTGGTGCGGCGGATTCATGCCCTGTTGTTCGTGATTGAAGGTAAGGCGATTGACGAAGTAGCGACCATGCTGAACCTTGGGGCACAGACGGTGCGAGATTACGTGAACGCCTTTCTGTGGCGCGGTGTCGCGAGTTTGGCGTATCAGAAACCAGCGGGGCGACCGCCGAAGCTGACCAAGACGCAACGAAAGGAGTTGGCGGCGCTGATCAAAGCTGGGCCAGAGGCGGCGGGTTACACGACAGCGTGTTGGAGTGCGGTGCTGATCCAGGACTTGGTGCTGCGCATCTTTGGAGTTGAATATCATCCCCACTACCTCTGTACGCTGCTGGACCAAATGGGGTTTTCGTTTCAGAAGGCGCGTTTTATTTCGGACCACTTGAATGCAGCAGCGCGAGAGGTGTGGGAACAGCAGACCTGGCCGGGAATTGTCCGGCTGGCGCAGGCGAAAGACGCCATGATTCTCTTTGGCGATGAAGCGGGTTTCGCCCAGTGGGGCTCCCTGAGTTACACCTGGGCACCAAAGGGTGAGCAACCACTCGTCAAAACCTGTGGTAAACGCAAGGCTTATAAGGTCATGGGCTTGATCGATTACCGTTCCGGTCGCTTCTTCTGGCAAGGTCAGACTGAGCGCTTCACCAGCGGCACCTATGCTGACTTTCTGACCAAGGTCCTGGCCCAGACCCAACAGCACATCATCCTGATCCAGGATGGCGCCAGGTATCACACCAGTCGAGTGATGAATGAGTTCTTTGCCCTGCATGCCCAACGCCTCACCAAGTTCCAGTTGCCATCCTACTCTCCGGACTTCAACCCCATCGAATATCTGTGGAAGAAGGTCAAAAAGGCGGCAACGCACCTCAAGTACTTTGCGTCCTTTGACGCCTTGACCACCGCCGTTGACCGCACTTTGTGCGAATTCGCCGAGCTACCTGACGAGATCCTGGCCCTCATGGGCCACTACTGCGAAACGATGGGCGCCGAAGCGTGATTCACGATTCTTTTTCTGAACATCTATAGATAACGTTGTACTCGCGGATCTGCCTACCTGCGGCGAAGCGGGCATAGTCGAGTTGAGAGACGTCGAGCGTGTGCGCATGGCCGTCGAGGAGGATTTCGCTGAGCAGAAGGCCGGCGGCAGGGCCGTGCATGAAGCCGTGGCCGGAGAAGCCGGTGACCAGGAAGTAGCCGTCCATCCCCGGTACGCCGCCGATGATGGGGTGCGCGTCGGGCGTGACTTCGTAGAGACCCGCCCAGTGCGCGGCGCGCCCGGCCTGGGCCAGCAGCGGCAGCCGGCGGATGGCTGCCTCCATGTGCGCCATCTCCCAGGCGCGGTCGACGCGTTCGTCGTAGCCGGGGGGCTCCTCCGGGTTGGACTGGCCGGTCAGCAAGCCGTCGCCCTCGCGGTGGAAGTAGAGGCTCTGGGCGAAGTCGATGACAAAGGGGAAATCTGGCGGCACCTCGGGCAGCGCCGTCGTCGTCAGCATCTGGCGGCGGATGGGGGTGACGGGAAGCGGGACCCCAGCCATCTCGCTGACCAGCGCCGACCAGGGGCCCGCCGCGTTGACGACTGTTTCACAGGCGATTGTGCCGCGGTCGGTGACGACGCCGGTGATGCGGCCGCCGGCGCGCTCGATGCCGGTTACGGCGACGCCGGTCAGCGCTGTGACACCCAGCCGCCGCGCCGCCGTCACGTAGCCCATGACCACGCTGTTGGGGTCGGCCAGGCCATCACGGGCGCAAAAGGTGGCGGCGATGACATCATCGGCCGCAAGCAGCGGCACGCGGCGGCGCACCTCGTCGCCGTCGAGCCACTCGGTCGGCACGCCCAGGCTCCGTTGCAGCGCCATGTTGTGCCGGAATCTGGCGACGTCGCGCTCGTTGGTCAGCAGGAAGAGATAGCCGTCACGCCGCAGGCCGATTGCCTGCCCCGGCTCTTCCTCGAAGCGGTCGAGCATGGGCAGGCTGAGCAGGGAGAGCCGGATATTGATCTCGGTGGAGAATTGATAGCGAATGCCGCCGGCGCATCGGCCCGTTGCGCCCATGCCAAAGAACTCCTGCTTCTCGAGGAGCAGGACATCGGTGCAGCCGCGCCGGGCAAGGTGATAGGCGGTGCTGGCGCCCATGACGCCGCCGCCGATGATGACGATTTGGGTGGTGGCGGGTAGAGACATGGTGAAGGGAGATTGGAGAGTAGAGATTGGAGATTGGAGATTGGAGAGAGGGGCCGGTCATCAATCTCCAATCTCTACTCTCCAATCTCCCGACTTTAGAAGCCCAGGTACGCTTCGATAACCTTTGAATCGTGCAGCAGTTCCTGTGCCGTGCCGCTCATGGTGATGCGGCCGGTTTCGAGCACGTAGGCGCGATTGGCCACCTGGAGCGCCGCCTGCGCGTTCTGCTCGACGAGGAGAATCGTGGTGCCGTGTTCGCTGTTCAGGTTGCGGATGATGTTGAAGATTTCCTCGACGAGCAAGGGCGCCAAGCCCATGGAGGGTTCGTCCAGCAGCAGGATGTCCGGCTGCTGCATGAGCGCGCGGCCGATGGCTAGCATCTGCTGCTCGCCGCCGGAGAGGGTGCCGCCGCGCTGGGTCATGCGTTCCTGCAGGCGCGGGAAGAGGCTGAAGACCAGATCAATGCGTCGTTCGAATTCGGCATTGTTGCGCAGCAGAAAGGCGCCCATCTCCAAATTCTCCAGCACGGTGAGCGCAGGGAAAACGCCGCGGCCTTCGGGAACGTGGCCGATGCCCATTTCGACGACCTTGTGCGGCGACACCGTGATGATCGAAGATCCGTTGAGCTTGATGTCGCCCTGCTTGGGGCGCAGCAGGCCGGAGATGGTGCGCAGGGTTGTCGTCTTGCCGGCGCCGTTGCTGCCGATCAGCGTGACAACCTCGCCGCGCTCGACGGTCAGCGACACGCCCTTGAGCGCATGAATCTTGCCGTAGTAGGTGTTGACGTTGTCCAGTTCGAGAACAGGTGTGCCCATGGTCAATTGGCTCCTTCGTGGGCTGCGATCTCCGCCGCGGCGCTGCGACCCAGGTAGGCCTCGATGACCCGCTGGTTCTTGCGCACCTGGTCGGGCGTCCCTTCGGCGATCTTCTGGCCATAGTCGATGACGCTGATGTATTCGGAGATGCCCATCACCACTTTCATGTCGTGCTCGATGAGGACGACGGTGATGCCCAGGTCATCGCGCAGCTTGCGGAAGAGGCGAATGGCTGATTCGGTCTCCTGCGGATTCATGCCGGCGGTCGGCTCGTCGAGCAGGATCAGCTTGGGTTTGGACGCCAGTGCGCGCGCGATTTCGATGCGCCGCTGCTGGCCGTAAGGCAGGTTCTTGGCGATCTGATCGCCCAGCCCGGCCGGCAGCCCGACGAAGCGCAAGAGGCGGCTGGCCTCCTGGCGCGTCTCCTCTTCGGAGTTCTTGAAGGAACGCGTACGCAAGACGGCGCCCAGCACCGTGCTCTTGGATTGCGTGTGCCCGCCAACCATGACATTTTCCAGCACCGTCATGTTGTGAAAGAGGCGGATGTTCTGAAAGGTGCGGCACATGCCCAAGGCCGTAATCTGATCCGGACGCTTGCCGGCGATCGTCTGGCCGTCAAAGTGGACATCCCCTTCATCAGGCTTGTAGATGCCGGTGATCGTGTTAAAGATCGTCGTCTTGCCAGCGCCGTTTGGGCCGATTACGCTGGTGATGGTGCCTTTGTCGACGGCTAGATTGACATTGTTTACCGCAATCAAGCCCCCGAAGCGCTTGGTGACACCTTGAAGGTCAAGCAATGGCGCCATTGCATTACTCCTTGAATATCTGTCCGCGGCACCCTGTTGCCTCGGCTGGAGCACAGGCAGCAAGATGCCGTGGAATCATGCTAATTTTCGAGCTTGTGGTCTGGCTCGATTTCGCCTTCGATGACTGCCCCTTCTGGTTCGTCGACCGGCTCCTCATGCAACTCAAGCCGCTGGCGCTGTGACGGGATGATGCCTTCGGGGCGGAAGATCATCATCACCACGAGTAGCAGGCCGAAGAAGAGGCGCTGGTAGCGCGCCGGGTCGAGTTGCGTCGGCAGCGACGACCACGGGATGCTGGTCAATGGAATGAAGCCGGATCCCTGGCGCAGGCTGCTCAACTGGAGTGACAGGGTTTGCAGGAAGTCAATGTTGAGCAGCGTCACGATGGCCGCACCGAGCACGACGCCCGGGATGCTGCCCAGCCCGCCCAGAATGACCATGACCAAGATGCTGATGGAAGCCGTCAGCGAGAAGGTCTCGGGGCTGACGAAGGTGCGGTTGGCGGCGTAGATGACGCCCATGGCGCCCGAAAAGGATGCGCCAATGGCGAAGGCTGTCAGCTTCGTGCGGCGCAGCGGGACACCCATGGCCACCGCCGCAACGTCATCCTCGCGAATTGCCGTCCAGGAGCGGCCAAGCTTGGAGTTGTCCAGGCGCCGTGCCAGGAAGATCGCAATGATAAGGACCACGATCGCAACAAAATAGAAGAAGAAGCCATAGATGTCGTTGAGACTGATGGGTCTCCCTGCTATATCCGAAAGCTGGTTGAGAAACTCCTGACTGGTGAAGTAGGCAGGTAGCGGTGGCCGCTGGATCGGTGTGATGCCTTGCGGCCCGTTGGTCAGGTTGATCGGCTTGTCCAGGTTGTTGGCCAGCACGCGAATCACTTCACCAAAGCCCAGGGTAACGATGGCCAGGTAGTCGCCGCGCAGGCGCAGCACGGGAAAGCCGAGCATAATGCCGGTAATGGCAGCGGCGATGATGCCGACGATCAGGAAGGGCCAGAACCACCACGCCGGGAAGGGAAAGGTCGGATAGATTGTGAAGGTGCCCGGCGGCTCGTCCATGTGCCAGATCTGTTGTGAGCCGAAGAAGGCCCACAGGTAAGCGCCCACCGCGAAGAAGGCGACGTAGCCCAGGTCCAGCAGGCCGGCAAAGCCGACGACAATATTGAGACCGAGGGCCAGCGTGGCGAAGGCCGCAATCTGGAAGCCCAGTTCCATGAGGAACGGGTTGAAGAGCCCAAGATACGGCAGGACGATGAGCAGCATGACGCCACCAAAGAGCAGCTTGATCCAGCCCTTCTGCGGCATGTAGTAGATGAGCAGCAGCGAACCAAGCAGCAATAGGCGAACGATCAGCGACCGTGGGGAGAGGACAAAGAGATATGACGCTCCCACTGAAATCGCAAAGACGAGAATCAACCCCAACGGTCCCTTGAGCATGCGCTGGATTGGAGATAATTGGGCTGACGATTGTGCGCTCATGTTCTCTCCTTAGGCTTTCTGCGTGGTCTTGCCGCCCAACAGACCAGACGGGCGGAAGATGAGGATGAGAATCAGAATCGCAAAGGCGAAAATGTCTTTGTACTCGGCACCAAACGCTCCCTGCGTGAAAATCGACAGATAAGAGGCGGCAAATGATTCAAGCAGGCCGAGCACCATGCCACCCAGCATCGCGCCGACGATGCTGCCGATACCGCCGAGGACCGCAGCCGTAAACGCTTTCAACCCAGGCAGGAATCCCATGTAGGGGTCGGCACGCGTAAAGCGGAATGCCCACAGCACGCCGGCCGCGCCACCAAGCGCGCCGCCGATGAGAAAGGTCAAGGCAATGATGCGATTGACGTCGACACCCATCAGGTAGGAGGTATTGCGGTCCTGAGCAACCGAGCGAATCGCTTTGCCCAGCCGGGTGGCGTTGACCAAGTAGTTCAGCCCGACCAACATCACGATGCCGGCTACGATGATGACGATCGAAGTAAGCTGAATGGCAATCGTGATGTCGCGGCCATCGAGCGGCAGCGTGAAGAGCGTGATGCGCTCTGAGAAGCCACCAAACGTGGGGAACGACCGGTAGAACGCGCCGTTGACCGCACTTTGATAGAAGCGCATGACATCTTGCAGGAGGAACGAGACGCCGATCGCCGAAATCAGCGGGACGAGCCGGGGTGCACCGCGCAGCGGACGATAGGCGATCCGTTCGGTGGTGACCGAGATTGTGCCGGAAACTATCATGCCGACAATGATCGCAAGGCCCAAGAAGACGTACGCCATGACGCTCTGGTCAGCCGGTAGCCAGCCCTGCCCTTGCATCCAGATCAACAACTCGACGCCCGCAAAGGCGCCAAACATGAAAAATTCGCCGTGTGCAAAGTTAATGAATTCGAGTACGCCATAGACCATCGTATAGCCAAGCGCAATCGTGGCGTACATAAAGCCGAGCACGATTCCGTCAATCAGCACCTGGGGTAATAGAACCAGCGTAATCTGCAGCAAGTCCATATCGGTGCGCGTACCGCGAATCAGCACGGCAATCAAGATGGTGATACCGGAAATGACTACGCTGCTGCCCAGGATAAAGAGCAGCAGTTGCCCAAGCGGCCGCAGGATTTCCATTAAAGGATTCGGTCTACGCACACGCATAGAGGCTCCTTCACTTGTCTCTCAAGGCATTGCCGATGGCATGCTGAGATGCGGCGGATAAAAGAGACGGTGCAGAAAGGGCCCGAGCGGGGTCCGATCTGCACCGTCTTTCACTGCTTCAATCTCTCAGGTCAGGGGGCTGCAATGTCAAGGCTCTTGATGACCTGGTTCGTGTTCCACTGCGCCGGGTCGGCCGAGGCAACCTGGAGCACGAAGTAGGTGGCGACGGTCTTGTCGCCCTTGTCATTGAAGCTCACGCTGCCGGTGATGCCAGGGTAGTCGGCAGTGGCGCGCACGGCCGCAGCAACCTGCTCGCGGGTGGGCAACTGGCCGCCATTGGCTTCCATGGCCGCTGCAATACCCTGCAGGCAGATGCCCATGGAGTCGTATCCCTGCGCCGCAAAGGGCTGGGTCTGCTCGCCGAAGCGGGCTTCGTAGTCGGCGATGAACTGCTCGGTGGCCGGGTAGACATTGGCCGGACCGGCGACGGAGCTGTAGTACATGCCGGCGACGGCGTCGCCACCCAGGCTGGCCAGCTCAGAGCTGTCCATGCCGTCCGGGCCCATGAACTGGGCGGTCACGCCCTTCTCACGCGCCTGCTTGAAGAGGATGCCACCCTGGCTGTAGATACCGCCGAAGTAGACCAGGTCCGGGTTGGCGGCAATGATCGGCGTGATGATGCTGTCGAAGTTCGCCTGCTCCTCGGTGCCCTCGAAGCCCAGCACGGTCATGCCGTTGGCCTCGGCGGACTGGCGGAAGAACTCGGCCACGCCCTGACCGTAGGAGGTCTTGTCGTGAATGATGTAGACGCTGGTGACGCCCATCTCTTCGCGGGCGAAGGTCTCACCGACGACACCCTGCACGTCATCGCGACCGACGATGCGGTTGACTTCGGCGTAGCCGCGCTCGGTGATGGTCGGGTTCGTGTTAGCCGGCGAAACGGCGGCCAACTGGGCGTTGTGATAGACCTCCATGCTCGGGATCATGACGCCGCTGTTCAGGTGGCCCACGAGGCAGAGCACGGCAGGGTCGGCCACGATCTGCTTGGCGTTGGCAACACCGGTGTCCGGCGTGGCCTGGTCGTCATAAGGGGCCAACTCGACCGTGAAGCCCATCTCCTGCAGCGCACTGCCATTCTGCTCGAGCGCAAGCTGCGCGCCGTTCTTGATGGCGGTGCCCAGCACGGACTGCGGGCCGCTCAGCGGCGTCTGGCTGGCGATCTTGATGACGGTGCCGGCGGCGGCAGCGTCGGCCGGTGCAGCTTCAGCCGGTGCGGCTTCTTCAGCAGCGGCTTCGGTGGGAGCGGCTTCAGCCGGCGCGGCTTCGGCTTCGGTTGCAGCCGGAGCCGGGGCCGACGGTTCCGGGGCCGGCGCGCACGCCGTGACCAACAGTGCGGTGATGACGAAAACCGTCAACAGTAGTGTCCGCATTCGCATGTGCAAGTTCTCCTTTTACTATGCTCACAGACTATGGTTTGGTTGATTGGTTGATGCGTGGTACCAACCGCAGTGATATCTCGAACAGGACGCCTGTTCAGCGTCGTTGCTGAGCGAAAATAGATTGCCGCGTGTTGTTGTCCTCGTCGCGTACAAAGCCACTGTGCCACGTTCTCCTGGCGCACCGGGGGCGGGATTGCCAGTGAGGCGAAGTGCTCTATCAGTCCGGGGGATTATAGGCGACGCTTTTTTCTTTGTCAATCAGCGCAAATTGTAACGGAAACAATTCGCCTTCGGCTGCTCTCGCGGCCCTGTGCTATAATCCCGGATCGTGTCTCGACCACTTACGATCGGATTGACGGGTAATATCGCAACGGGCAAGAGCACCGTGCTGACCTACTTGCAAGACCGCGGGGCCGCCGTGCTCGATGCCGACAAGCTCGCTCACGCGGCCATGGCGCCAGACGGACCGGCCTACGATGCCGTCGTCGCTGCCTTTGGCACAGCCATCGTCGGCCCGGGCGGCGTCATCGACCGTAAGGCGCTCGGCGCCATCGTCTTTGCCGATGCGGCCCAGTTGGCGCGGCTCGAGGCGATCGTACACCCGGCGGTCTTCGTGCTGGCCCAGCAGGCGCTCGACGCAACCGATGCGCCCGTCGTCGTTATCGAGGCGATTAAGCTGCTCGAATCGGGCCGGCTGTTGCGGCTGTGTGACGAGATTTGGGTCGTGGTGGCCGACGAGGCGACGCAGATCCGCCGTCTCATGGAGAGCCGCGGCATGGACGAGGCTGAGGCCCGGCGCCGCATGGCGGCCCAGTCGTCGCAGGCCGAGAAGGTCAAGCGAGCCCATCGGGTGATCGACAACAGCGGTTCGCCGGCCGAACTGTACGCACAACTGGACGCGATCTGGAACGAATTGGCGGCAGGCACGTAGTGTCTGCCGCGCACTGGACTTCGTCAAGGTGATTATGGAATCGATGAAGCGCTTCTGGTACGACCATCCTGTCCTGTCCAACTGGGCCATTCTGGCCGTGGGCATGGTCATCATCCTTTATTTTAGCGCGCGGCATGTGGGCTTTGAACCGATGCAGTGGGCGGCACTTGTCGGCGCCACCGTGCTGCTGGCCGGTCTGTGCGCGTGGATCATCAATTGGGAATAGATACCGCCGGCGGTTGGGAGTGAACCTTGCCGACAGGGCGAAGCAGCGCAGGTATCCTGCGGTGATTTGTACGCATTCATGGTGAACGATGGATAAGCAAGACTATTACGAGTTGCTCGGCGTGCCGCGCGACGCAACCAAAGATCAGATCAAGCGCTCATTCCGCAAGATGGCGCAACAATATCATCCCGACGTCAACAAGGCGCCCGACGCCGAAATGCGCTTCAAAGAGATCAACGAGGCCTACCAGGTTCTCATCGACGACGACAAGCGCGCCGTCTATGACCGTTACGGCCATGCCGGCCTGCAGGGCGGTGGCGGTGCCGGCTACGGCGACATGGGCGGCTTTGGCGACCTGGGCAGCATCTTCGAGGAGCTTTTCAGCGGCTTTGGCCGCGCCTCATCGGGCAATCGGCGCCAGCCGCGCCGCGGCGCCGACCTGCGCGCCGATATCCGGCTGAGCTTCGAGGAGGCCGTCTTCGGCGCCGAGCGCGAACTGGACATCCCGCGCATGGAGGCATGCGACCGCTGTCACGGTACCGGCGCCGAACCGCCCACCGCGCCGGTCACCTGTGCGAGCTGCAACGGCACCGGCGAGGTCAAGCGCCGCCAGCAGAGCCCGCTCTTCGGCACCATCGTCACGGCGTCGCCCTGCCCGACATGCAGCGGCACGGGCGAGGTCATCCCGTCGCCGTGCACAAAATGTCGCGGCCGCAAGTACGTGCGTGTCACGCGCAAGATCAACGTCAAGGTGCCCGCCGGCGTCGACGAGGGCACGCGCATCCGCCTCGTGGGCGAAGGCGAGGCCGGGCAGCTTGGCGGGCCGCCCGGTAATCTCTACGTCGTCGTCGCGGTCGAGCCGCACCCCTTCTTCGTGCGCAACGGCAGCGATGTCCTGCTCGAGATGCCGGTGAACGTGGCCCAGGCCGCGCTGGGTGCGTCGGTCAAGATTCCCACGCTCGACGGCGGCCAGGAGATGCTGGAGATCCCTGCCGGCACGCAGACGGGCGCCCAGTTCCGCAAGCGCGGGATTGGCGTGCCGCACTTGCAGCGCAACGGCCGCGGCGACATGCTCATCAACGTGCGCGTCGACGTGCCGACCAAACTCTCGCCCGAGCAGAAGGAACTCTTCCGCCAGCTTGCCAAGTCCTTTGGCGACAGCAGCACGCGCGAGGACTCCAAGGGCTTCTTCGACCGCCTCTTCGGTTCGGATTGACGCACGACCATGACCAACGGCGAAATTCTCGAAATTGCGGTCGAGTGCGACTCGGAGGCGGCCGAGGCCGTCAGCGAGCTTTTCAACCGCTTCAACGGCGGCGGCTATGACGAGGACACGGAGGCCGGCGAGGCCAGCGGCGGCGGCGCCGTCGTCGAGACGACCGGCTACGACGACTTCGGCCAGCCCATCGCCGGCGAGTTCCGCCTGATCGTCAAGACCTACATCAAGCCGGGCGAACGCGGCGCACAGATCCGCCGGCAGATCGAAGAAGGTCTGTGGTTCCTCTCGCGCATCTACCCCATCCCGGAGCCGCTGATCCGCACCGTGCGCGAGGAAGATTGGGCGCACGCCTGGAAGAAATTCTACAAGCCGCTGCGCGTCGGCCGCCACATCCTGCTTAAACCGAGCTGGGAAGAAGTCGAGCCGGCGCCGGATGACATCCTGGTCGAACTGGATCCCGGCATGGCCTTCGGCACGGGGCTGCACCCAAGCACGCGCCTCTGCATCGTCGCGCTGGAGGATATCGTCAAGCCGGGCGACCGCGTGCTCGACGTCGGCACGGGGAGCGGCGTGCTCTCCATCGTGGCGCACAAGCTCGGCGCGGCGGCCATCCTCGCCATCGACATCGACCCGATTGCCGTGGACGTTGCCGGCGAGAATGCCGCACTCAACGACGTCCCGATCGGCGCCGGCGGCATGATCGTCGAGGCGGGCAGTGTTCCCGCCGGTCGCGCCGGTCACTTCGATGTCGTCGTCGCCAACATCCTTGCCGAAGTGCTGGTCAAGCTCTTTGATGCCGAGTATGGCTACCCGCCGCTGGCCGAACCGCTGGCGCCCGGCGGTCACCTGATCCTGGCCGGGATCATCGAGGAGCGCGCGGCCATGGTCGTCGACGCTGCCCAGCGCCACGGCTGCCGGCTCGTCGACCGCAAGCAGGAAGGCGACTGGGTCGCGCTGGTCGTGCGCAAGGAATAGGCGATGACCGGCAATGCGTGGCAGGCGCGCCACCGCTTTTTCGTCGATCAGCCATTCATCCTCGGCGCCCCCTGTTCGCTCGACCCGATCGCCCGCCAATTAGCCACCGTGCTGCGCCTGGCGCCCGGACAAACGATCATCGCCATCAACGGCGACGGCCGCGAGGTTCTTGTCGAGTTGCAGAGCGTCACGTCGCGCAGCGCCGCCGGTCGGGTCATCGATCAGCGTCCGTGCGCCGGCGACCCCACCCGCGACCTTATCCTCTTCCAGTGCAGCCTCAAGCAGGACAAATTCGAGTGGGTGCTGCAAAAGGGCACCGAATTGGGCGTGACGCGCTTCGTGCCCGTCGTCAGCGCGCGCAGCGTCGTGCGCCCGGCCGTCGCGCTGCACAAGAAGTACGACCGCTGGCAGGCCGTCATCCGCGAGGCCGTCGAGCAGTGCGGTCGCAGCCGTCTGCCTCTCCTTGCCCCGCCCATCGAGTGGCCGGCGCTTGCCTTGCCGCAAGATTGTCATGGCTTCGTGGCGTGGGAAGCTGCCGATGGCGCACCGGATCTGGCTACGGCGGTCGCTGCGCTGCCCCTGGCCGCTGACGTGACGCGGCCGGGCATTGCCTTGCTCATCGGCCCGGAGGGTGGGTTGACGGCGGAGGAAGTGGCGGGCGCGGCTGCGGGCGGCTGGCAGGTGGTCAGCCTGGGCCCGCGCATCCTGCGCGCCGAGACGGCGGCCCTGGCTGCCGTGACGATGGCCCTGGCCGCGGCCGGCAAATTTGGCGCGTAGTGGCGACTTCAGTCGCTCGCCCTCTCGACCGCGCGTAACCGCGCCTACATCCGCCGCCGCTTGACGGCGCGATGCTGGCTGCGTATAATTCACTACGAAAAATATAGTGAGCGGAAGGAGCACAAAGTATGAGCAATACCAACGGCCATAGCGCCAATGGCGGCAACCCCGTCGAAAATGTGATTATCATCGGCAGCGGCCCGGCGGGCTTCACGGCCGGCCTCTACGCGGCGCGCGCCAACCTGGCGCCGCTGCTGATCACCGGCAACGACTACGGCGGCCAGGTCAGCATCACCTATGACATCGAGAACTATCCGGGCTTCCCGGAGAGCCTGAGCGGCCCCGAGCTGGTCGAGAAATTTAAGGAGCAGGCCGAGAAGTTCGGCACGCGCGTCGAGTTTGACTACGTCAACGAGATCTTGGTGGATCGCCACCCGTTCGTCGTGCGTACCTCGGGCGGCGCCGAGTACCTGACGCGCAGCATTGTCGTCAGCACCGGCGCCCGGCCGCGCTACTTGGAGATTCCCGGCGAGAAGGAATTCACCGGCAAGGGCGTGAGCTACTGCGCCACCTGTGACGGCTTTTTCTTCCGCGGCAAGGATGTCCTCGTTGTCGGCGGCGGCGACAGTGCGGCGGAAGAGGCGCTCTTCCTGACGCGCTATGCCAGCCGCGTGCGCATCCTTCACCGCCGCGACAAGCTGCGTGCCAGCAAGATCTTGCAGGATCGCGTCTTCGCCAACGGCAAGATCGAAATGGTGTGGAATACCATCCCCGTCGAGATCGTCGGCGAGGGCGGCGCAGTGACCGGTGTCAAGACGCGCGACACGGTGACGGGCGAAGAAGGTCTCCTCAAGACCGACGGCGTCTTTGTCTTCATCGGCCACCTGCCGAACAACGACCTTTTCCCCGGCAAGCTGGAAATGGATGAGGACGGCCACCTGATCACCGACCGCCACATGCGCACGAACGTGCCCGGCGTCTTCGCCGCCGGCGAGATCCAGGACAAGGTCTTCAAGCAGGTTGCCACCAGCGTCGGGCAGGGCTGCGCCGCGGCCATGGCGACGACGCGCTTCCTCGAAGACCTGCACGCCGGCCATCAGGTCGACTGGAGCGCCGACCCGCGCGAGTTTGCGGCACCGCGTGCAGCCGTCGCCGCCCTCTAGTCTCAATCAACCTTATGGCGAGCCAGGCTAACTGTTAGCCTGGCTCGTTCTTTGTCTGCCGCCGATTTTACGCATCGCCGGCTCCAGAGTACCATCTCCTGCATGTCCCTATCCGCTGACGAACGCAACGCACCAGACGACCCCTCTCCCGAGCAAAGCGGCGCGGGCCAGGGCGGGCTGGCGCGCTCGGCAGGTGTGCTGGCTGCCGGCAACCTGGTGAGCCGCATCCTGGGCCTGGTGCGCGAGATGGTGATCGCCGCGCTCTTTGGCGCAACGGGCCAGGTCAGCGCGTTCCGTGTGGCGGCGCAGGTGCCCACGCTGCTCTACGACTTCCTGGTCGGCGGCATGCTCAGCGCGGCGCTGGTTCCGGTGCTGAGCGACTACGCACGCCGCGGGCGGCAGGAGTTCACCCAGGTCGTTAGCGCCCTGGTCAGCGTCTTCGTGGTGCTGCTCACCCTCTTGGTGATCGCGCTCGAGGTGGCGGCACCCGGTCTTGCGTCACTGCTCGCCGGCGGCTTCCGCACCAGCGACCCGTCCCTGCTGCTCCTCACCACCCAGTTGATCCGCTGGACCGCGCCGGTGGTCTGGTTTCTCTCCATGGCCGGCGTGTTCATGTCGGTGCTCTATGCCTTGCAGCGCTTCTCCTTCCCGGCGCTGGCCACGGCGGTCTTCAACCTCGGCATCATTGTGGCTGCGCCGCTGCTGGCGCCGCGCATCGGCATTTTCAGCCTGGCCGTCGGTCTGCTGGCCGGCAGCTCGGCACAGCTCCTGCTCATGTACATCGACGTGCGTCGCGCCGGCGTGCGCGTGCTGCCGCGCTGGCAGTGGCGCCACCCGGCCCTGCGGCGCATCCTGTGGCTCTACCTGCCCATTGCGGCCGGCCTCGTCGTCAGCCTCTTCCAGGTCGGTCTCGACCGGCGGCTGGCCAGCGGCGCCGGCGAGCAGAGCATTGCCTGGATGGCCAATGCCACGACGCTGCAACAGATGCCGCTTGGCCTGATCAGCGTGGCGATCTCGCTGGCCGCGCTGCCGCGCCTGAGCCAGTACTACGCCGCCGGCGACGAGGCCGGCTACCGGCGCACGCTGGCGCGCGGGCTGCGCATGGTGTGGATGCTGGTGCTGCCGGCCGCCGTGGTGCTCTGGCTGCTGGGTGAGCCGGTCACGCGGCTACTTTTCGAGCGCGGCGAATTCACGGCGGCCGACACGGCACAGGTCGTGGCCGCGCTCAACATCTACCTCATCGGCATGCTCTTTGCCGCGGTCGACTATCCGCTCAATTTCGCCTTCTATGCGCGCTTCAATACCTGGCTGCCGGCGCTGGTCGGCGTCATCAGCGTCGGGATCTACACGGTGGTGGCGCTCGCGCTGATCGAACCGCTGGGCTATATCGGCCTGGTCTGGGCCGACACCGCCAAGCAGGCCGGCCACGCGCTGATCATGGTGTTCCTGTTGTGGCGCGTCGTCGGGCGGCTGGGCGCGGAGACGTGGCGCGGCTTTCTCACCGTGGCGCTGGCCGGCGGTGCGATGGCGCTGGTCATCTACGCTGCGGCGGCATTGGTTGCGCCGTGGCTGCCCGGTGGGGCACTGGGCGCGCTGCTGCTGGTCGTGC
Source organism: Caldilineaceae bacterium (assembly GCA_020634815.1). Taxonomy (GTDB): domain Bacteria; phylum Chloroflexota; class Anaerolineae; order Caldilineales; family Caldilineaceae; genus Caldilinea. The sequence continues at coordinate 128,727 of JACKBA010000005.1, forward strand.
TGGCCGGTGGCGCTGGCTTTGCCACCTATGCGGCATTGCTGGCGGCCCTCAGATTGCCTGACGCCCGCAGCCTGGCCACCGCGGTGCAGAGCCGATTGGCACGTGGGCGCTAGCAATGGTCACCGCTTTGTAGTGGCGGCTTCAGCCGCTCCATTCTGCGGACAAAACGACTGAAGTCGTCACTACGCGTCGCCGGTCGATTTTTGCCGATTGTTTTGGCTGACAGGCTTCATTCCCAATCATCGGGCGGGAAATTTCACGGGCGGCGCACTCGGGGCTATAATGGGGAAGTTGTCGAACGGACGATTTCCGCAAAGAACGAGGAAGTAGCAGATGACGGCCAACAATTCAAAGCGCACAGGCAAGGGCAGAAGCTCGGCCAATCCGACCAACTACAGCAAGCTCTACAAGCAGAGCGACGAGAATGTTGCCCAGAATGTCTCTGCGGCCACACCCGTGACGGCAGCAGCAACTGCGCAGCGGACATCGGCTGAGGTCGATTGGCGCACTGAGTATGGCTTTGTCTTCAGCGACCTGCGCAAGTTGTTGATCGTGTCGGCAGCGCTCTTCATCGCCATCGTCGTGCTCGGTTTCTTCTTCTAGACACAGAGACCTGCCAAACCTGCATCGAATCTATACCATCACGGCACAGCCCGCCAGGCTGTGCCGTTTTGATTTGCACGGGGTCTAGCGTTGCGGCGCTGCGACGCGTACCTGGGCAGCGGTTTCCTCCGGCATGTCCAGCAGCAGCAAGACCGCCGCATGCACCACCCAGCAGAGCCAGAAGTTGCGCGTGTAGAAAAAGAGGATCGACGTCATCACCAGCACGGCCAGCATGACCAGCCTTGCGTAGCCGCCTGTCCGGTATGCCAGCGATAGGGGCAGGGCGAACACGGCCGCAATCCAGATCGACCAGTACAGGGGTAATTGCACCGACACTTGCAGTGCCAGCATCAACTCCAGGACGGCGCCGCGCAAGAAGCACCAGAATAATTCTTCCGCGCCGCTCAGCGCGATCGTTGCCAGTGCGACCGTCCAGTGCAGGGCTCCTGCCGAGCCGGTTTCGCCGGTGCGTCGCAACGAAAGGCGCGCCACTGCCGCCACGGCAATGAGCGCAAGCGCCAGCCCCACACCCAGGCGCAGGCTCGTGATCCAGTCGATGTAGAGCAGGCCCATGAGACGCGGGGAGACGCCGCCGGCAATGAGGGCGAGGTAGGGAAGCCCGATCCAGAAGCCGGCAAAGAGGAGGCCCCGCCAACGGGCCGGCACGAAGGGGCGCGCCGCCACAACGACCACAATGCCCAACAGGGCGATGACGAGCCAGAAACCCGGCGCGTGAAAGCTGGTGAATGCCGCCATTACTGCCGGCCCCATCCGATATTTCGCAGCGACTGGTTGATTTGCAAATCACCAAGACACAGGGAGCACCAAGAGGTACAAAGATTCGCTTGGATTGGCCCCGGCATGGATTTCTTGGTGACGCTTCGTGTTCTTTGTGGCTTTGTGGCAGGGCTTTTCAGGGAGTATCTCACAGGATCGCCGGCTCCTCGTAGACGCCCCAGGCCTCGCGCAGGACGTCCATCATCTCCTGGAGCGTGGCATACTCGTTGACGGCAGCCAGGAGCGGCGCCATGAGATTGGTGTTCTCCCGGCGCGCGGCGCGGCCCAACTCGCCCAGCCGCTGCGTGACGGCCCGGCTGTCGCGCGTGCGGCGCACCTCGGCCAGCCGCGCCACCTGGCGGCGATAGCCCTCCACGTCCATCTCCAGGATCGGCACGCTCCGCTGCGTTCCGTCGCTGACGTAATCGTTGACGCCGACGATGATCCGGCGCCGGCTCTCGACTTCGCGCTGATAGCGCACGGCTGCCTCGGTGATCTCGCGCTGGAAGAAGCCTTCCTCCAGCGCCGGCAGGACCCCACCATGTTCGTCGATCTGGCGGAAGTAGGTACGTGCCTGGCGCTCCATCTCGTCCGTCAGCGCCTCCACGAAGAAGGAGCCGCCCAGCGGGTCGACGGTGTTGGTGACGCCGCTCTCGTGGGCGATGATCTGCTGCGTGCGCAGGGCGACGGTGACGGCGTCTTCGCTGGGCAGGGCCAGCGCCTCGTCGAGCGAGTTGGTGTGTAGGCTCTGCGTGCCGCCCAGCACGGCCGCCAGCGCCTGCAACGCGACGCGCGCCACGTTGTTGAGCGGCTGCTGCGCCGTCAGGCTGACGCCGGCTGTCTGCGTGTGAAAGCGCAGCATCCACGAGCGCGGGTTGCGCGCGCCAAACGTCCCCTTCATCTCGCGCGCCCAGATGCGCCGCGCCGCCCGGTATTTGGCGATCTCCTCGAAAAAGTCGTTGTGTGCGTTGAAGAAAAAGGAGATGCGCGGGGCGAAGTCGTCCACATCCAGCCCGCGTGCGATGGCCCAGCGCACGTACTCGAAGCCGTCGGCCAGCGTGAAGGCAAGCTCCTGCACCGCCGTCGACCCCGCCTCGCGGATGTGATAGCCCGACACCGAGATCGGATTCCACAGCGGCATCTCGCGCGCGGCAAACTCGACGGTGTCGGTCACCAGGCGCATGGAGGGCCGCGGCGGAAAGATGAATTCCTTCTGGGCGATGTACTCCTTGAGGATGTCATTTTGCAGCGTGCCGCCCAGCCGCACCCGGTTGATGCCGCGTTTCTCGGCCGCGGCAATGTACATGGCCCAGATCATGGCCGCCGGGCTGTTGATGGTCATGGAGGTGGTGATGGCGTCGAGCGGCAGGCCGTCGAGCAGCACCTCCATGTCCGCCAGCGACGAACAGGCCACGCCGCACAGCCCGAACTCACCCTCCGCCTCCGGCGCATCGGTGTCGTAGCCGTAGAGCGTCGGCATATCAAAGGCAACGGACAGGCCGGTTTGCCCCTGCTGCAAGAGGTACTTGAAGCGCTGATTGGTCTCCTCGGCGGTGCCGAAACCGGCGAACATGCGCATGGTCCACAGGCGGCCGCGGTAGCCGGTGGCATGCACGCCGCGCGTGTAGGGATACTCGCTCGGCAACCCAAGATCGGCGGCGTAATCGGCCGCGGGGCTGTCGGCCGGCGTGTAGAGGCGCTCGATAGGCACGCCCGACATGGTGCTGAACTCGCCATAGCGCTCGGGGAAGCGCTCCACAGCCTGCCTGACCGGCCCCGCCTTCCATGCCGCTGTCTGCTCGGCCACATCATCCAGTGCCCGTTCATCGTACAAGTTCATGGGTAGTTCCTTTTGCATGGCAACCGTACGGTCTCCCCATTTTCCATGATGTGCGCGCTGGCGGCAACAATTGGAGCCCGACGCGGCAGACTCGTGGATGCAAGCCCTGGCGAGTTTGACGTTGCCGCGCAGAGAATCCATACTACTGCGGCAACCGCCATTCATTTGGGAGCGATGGTGTATGGAGATTTTGGAATCCAGGCTCGACCCGGCCGGCGCCGAGTTTCGGGCCAATGCCGAGCACAACCAAGCCCTGGCCGCCGAACTGCGCGACCGGCTGGATGAGGCGCGCCGCGGCGGTGACGACAAGGCGCACCTGCGTCACACAGAGCAGGGCAAGCTTCTCGTGCGCGAGCGCATCGACCGCCTGCTCGACCCCGGCTCGCCCTTTCTCGAACTCTCAGCGCTGGCGGCGTGGGAGATGTACGACGGCGACGCACCGGGGGCGGGCATCGTCACCGGCATCGGCCGTATCGAGGGCCGCGAGTGCATGGTCGTAGCCAACGACGCCACTGTCAAGGGCGGCACTTATTTTCCCATGACGGTCAAGAAGCACCTGCGCGCCCAGCAGGTTGCGCTGGAGAACCGGCTGCCCTGCGTCTATCTCGTCGACTCGGGCGGCGCCTTCCTGCCCATGCAGGATGAGGTCTTCCCTGATGTGGACGACTTCGGCCGCATCTTCTACAACCAGGCCGTCATGAGCGCGGCCGGCATCGCGCAGATCGCGGCGGTCATGGGGTCGTGCACGGCGGGCGGCGCGTACGTGCCGGCCATGAGCGACGAGGCGGTCATCGTTCAAGGCACCGGCACGATCTTCCTGGGCGGCCCGCCGCTGGTCAAGGCGGCCACGGGCGAGGATGTCACTGCCGAGGAACTGGGCGGCGCCGATGTGCACACGCGTGTCTCCGGCGTGGCCGACCACTTCGCCGAAGATGACGCCCAGGCGCTCCAGATCGTGCGCGACATCGTGGCGACGCTCAACACGCGCAAGCAGGTTGCGCTCCACGTGGCGCTGCCCGAAGAGCCGCTCTACGACGCGGCCGAACTCTACGGCGTCGTGCCGGCCTCGTTCAAGGTGGCCTACGACGTGCGCGAGGTGATTGCCCGCCTGGTCGACGGCAGTCGCTTCCGCGAGTTCAAGGCGCGCTACGGCGAGACGCTGATCTGCGGCTTTGCCCGGCTCTACGGCTATCCCGTCGGCATCGTAGCCAACAACGGCATCCTCTTCAGCGAGTCGGCGTTGAAGGGCGCTCACTTCATTGAACTTTGCGCGTCGCGCAAGATTCCGCTATTGTTTTTGCAGAACATCACCGGCTTTATGGTGGGCAAGGAATACGAGACGCGCGGTATCGCCAAGGATGGCGCCAAGATGGTGCATGCGGTGGCCAATGCCCAGGTGCCCAAGCTGACGCTGATCATCGGCGGATCCTTCGGCGCCGGCAACTACGGCATGTGCGGCCGCGCCTATGACCCGCGCTTCCTGTGGATGTGGCCAAATGCACGCATCAGCGTCATGGGCGGCGAGCAGGCGGCCAACGTGCTGCTCACGGTGAAGCAGGATCAGCTTGCACGGCTGGGCCGGCCCCTCATGGACGCGGCGGAGCAGGCCGCGTTCAAGCAGCCGATCCTGGACAAGTACGAGCGCGAAGGCAGCCCGTATTACGCCACGGCGCGGTTGTGGGATGACGGCATCCTCGACCCCGCCGAGACGCGGCAGGTGCTCGGGCTGGCGCTCTCGGCCTGTCTCAACGCGCCGGTCGAAGAAACGAAATTCGGTATTTTTCGGATGTAGGTGGAGCCGTCAGCGGCTGACCTGCATCTTCATATTCTGGGAGGCACGTATTGGATTATCCCAATCTCGAACAGATCCGGGCTGCGCGCGAGCGACTGGGCGATCTCGTGCGCGAGACGCCGGTCTGGCAGTGGCAGGGCCCCGACCTGGATGCGGTCGTTGGCGACGACACAACGGTCATGCTCAAACTGGAGTTGTTCCAGCACACCGGCTCCTTCAAACCGCGCGGCGCGTTGACGGTGATGCTCGACCTTGATGCGGATGACCTGAGCCGCGGCGTGACTGCGGTCAGCGCCGGCAACCACGCCATCGCCGTGGCTTTTGCCGCGCATCTGCTGGGCACGACGGCCAAGGTGGTCATGCCCAAGACAGCGAATCCCGTGCGCGTGGCGCGCTCGCGTGCTTATGGCGCGCAGGTCGAACTCGTCGACAACGTACAGGAGGCCTTCGCCCGCGTGCAGCAGATCCAGGAGGAGGAAGGGCGCATCTTCGTACATCCTTTCGAGGGGCCGCTGACGACGTTGGGCACGGCAACGGTGGGGCTGGAGTTCGCCACGCAGGCGCCTGACCTGGATGCGGTGATCATTCCCATCGGCGGGGGCGGGCTCTGCGCAGGGATGGCGTGCGCGTTCAAGCAGATCCAGCCGGGGTGCCGCGTCATCGGCGTGGAGCCGGTCGGCGCCGATTCCATGCATCGCAGCTTTGCGGCCGGTGCGCCGCAGGGCATCGACAAGGTGCGCACCATTGCCGACAGCCTGGGCGCGCCCTACGCGCTGCCCTACAGCTTTGACATGTGCCGCACCTTTGTCGACGATCTGGTGCTGATCGACGATCATGCCATGCAGCGCACCATGGGGCTGCTCTTCGACGCCATGAAACTGGCCGTGGAGCCGGCCGGCGCCGCGGCGACCGCTGCCTTGTGCGGCCCGCTGCGCAAGGAATTGGCCGGCAAGCGTGTGGGCGTCATCGTCTGTGGCGCCAACATCGACCTGGCAACCTTTGCGCAGCAGGCCGTGAGTTCTCTGCCCGGATAATGTTCTATGCGCCATGACGCGCTTAACCAGGCTTCGCGTATATTGTTGACCATCCTGCTCGTCGCGGTGGGCGGCATTGCGCTGCTCATGGCGCGCACCGCCGGCTTTGGCCTGCCCGATGCCAGCGGGTTGCTGCCGCAGGCGGTAGTCGGCGCAGCCTGGAACGACCAGGTCGCGCTGATCAGCGGGCACGCCGGCAACGATTCGGGCGCGGTGTGCGAGGACGCGGCGGGAAACGTCCTGCTGACCGAGGCGAGCATCAACGCCACGGTCGCCGAGCAGACCGCCCGGCGTCTGCGCCGCGCCGGCGCCGACGTCACGATTCTGGATGAGTACGACGATCGGCTGCGCGGGCTGGAGGCGTCCGTGCTGGTGAGCATCCACGCCGACAGTTGCATCGACGCCTCAGGCTACAAGGCGGCTGTGCACACCTATTCGCAGATCCCCGAGACCAGCGCGCGGCTGCTGGCCTGCATCGACCAGGCCTATCCCGCCGCCACCGGCCTGCCTCACCACCCCGACACGGTGACGCACAACATGACCGAATACCACGCGTTCAAGCGCATCGACCCGCAGACGCCGGCCGCGATCGTCGAACTGGGCTTCCTCGGCGGCGATCAGGCCTTGCTGGTCGATCATCCTGAGCGGGCGGCCAAGGGCATCACCGACGGCATCCTCTGCTTCCTGGAAGGCGAGAGCGCAGCCAGGCAGGCCGCGGAGGCAGCGCCGTGAGTGCCGCCGACCCGCTGGATATTCGGGCGGTCGATACCGTCGACGAGCGGATGATCGACGCACTGGCTGAGCTGTGGAACGGCGCGCTGCCGGCCGACCTGGCCATCACCGGTGCGTTCGTGCGCTACAACGTGCAGCCGTCCGCGGGCGTGGCACGGCGCCTTTTTGTCGCCGAGGTTGACGGTGCGCTGGCAGGCGCCGCGTTGGCGACGGTATTGCACGGCGAACCGTCGGTCAACTCGCACGGCGAGGGCTGGATCGACCTGATGGCCGTGGCGCCTGCTCATCGACGCAGGGGGCTGGGGCGCGCGCTGCTGGCTGCGGCCGAGGCATGGCTGGCAGGGCAAGGCTGCGCCCAGGCGTCCATCGGCGCGGGGCCGCGCCCCTTCACGCCGGGCCTGCCCGACCCGACTGACGCCGCTCCCTTCTTTGCTGCGTGCCGCTACGAGTCCGGCGGCACGGCGTGGGACATGGCGTCCAACCTGGCGGGCTATACGCCGCCTGACGTAGTGCGCGAGATCGCGGGCGTCGTGCGCCCCGCCACACCGCGCCACGCCGACGACTTGCTCGCCTTCTTGCGCCGCGAGTTCCCTGGCCGCTGGCGCTACGAGGCCGAAGCGTTCCTGGCCGACGGCGGTCGTCTCTCCGACTACATGCTACTATGGACGGAGCGGGGCGTCGACGGCTGCTGCCTGTTGACCTTTCCCGACTCGATGCGACCCATGGAGCGCTACTACCCGTACCGGCTGCCCAAGCCGTGGGGACAGCTCGGCTCCATCGGCGTCAGCGCCGACCGCCGCGGCCAGGGCTACGGCGCGGCGCTGCTCGACGCCGGCCTGCGCCGCCTGCACGACAACGGCATCAACGGCTGCGTCATCGACTGGACGGGGCTGGTCGATTTCTACGCCCGTTTTGGCTTTGAGCGCTATCGATCGTACACCATGCTCGCCCGGTCATTGCAGTAGCGACCGGGCGCAGTGGCGACAGGAGGACCGTGATGGCTGGGCAACGCAAGCAGACACACTCGCCGCGTGCGGGCAAGAGCTACCCGATCGGCGCCACGGTATTGGCCGACGGCGTCAATTTCTCGGTCTACTCGCGCAGTGCAACCGGCATGGATCTGCTGCTTTTCGACGATGTCGATGCGGCGGCGCCGGCACGGACGATAGCGCTCGATCCGGCGCGCAACCGCACCTACTCCTACTGGCATCTCTTCGTGCCCGGTCTGCGCCCCGGCCAGATCTACGGGTATCGCGCGCACGGCCCGTACGAGCCGCTGCTGGGGATGCGCTTCGACGCGCAGAAGGTCTTGCTCGACCCGTACGGGCGCGGTGTGGCAGTGCCCGGCGCCTACAGCCGCAAGGCCGCCTCGGTACCGGGCGACAACACGGCGCAGGCCATGAAGAGCGTGGTAGTCGATACGAGCCGCTACGACTGGGAAGGTGACATGCCGTTGCGCCGGCCGTTCGACCAGACGATCATCTACGAGATGCACGTGCGCGGTTTCACGCGGCATCCGAACTCCGGCCTGGCCCCGGAACTGCGCGGCACCTATGCCGGCCTTATCGAGCGCATCCCGTACCTCCAGGCCCTTGGCATCACCGCCGTGGAACTGCTGCCGATCTTCCAGTTCGACGCGGAGGATGCACCGGACGGGCATGTCAACTACTGGGGCTACTCGCCGGTCTCGTTCTTTGCGCCGCACATGCAGTACAGCGCGCGCGGCGATGCGGCGGCCGCGATCGACGAGTTCCGCGACATGGTCAAGGCGCTCCATCGTGCCGGCATCGAGGTGATACTGGACGTCGTCTATAACCACACGGCGGAGGGCAAGGAGACAGGGCCGACCTTCTGTTTCCGCGGGTTGGAGAACGACGCCTATTACATTCTCGAAGAGGACCGCGAGCACTACGCCAACTACAGCGGCACCGGCAACACGCTGAATGCCAACCATTCCATGGTGCGGCGCATGATTCTCGACAGCCTGCACTACTGGGTCGATGAGATGCATGTCGACGGCTTCCGCTTCGACCTGGCGTCGATCCTCTCGCGCGATGAGAAGGGCCGCCCGCTTTCCAGTCCGCCCATCCTGTGGGACATCGAAAACGACCCGGTGCTGGCCGGCACGAAGTTGATCGCTGAGGCGTGGGACGCGGCCGGCCTCTACCAGGTGGGCAGCTTTATCGGCGACCACTGGAAGGAGTGGAACGGGCGCTTCCGCGACGATATCCGCTCCTTTGTCAAGAGCGATCCGGGCATGGTGGAGGAGGTCGCCTCGCGCTTCTTTGCCAGCCCCGACCTCTACGCGCTGGAGAACTTGGGGCCGGAACAGAGCATCAATTTCGTCACCTGCCACGACGGTTTCACGCTCAATGATCTGGTTTCTTACAACGAGAAGCGCAACTGGGCCAACGGCGAGGAGAATCGCGACGGTCACAACGACAACCGGAGCTGGAACTGCGGGGTGGAGGGGCCGACCAATGACCCGCACGTCGAGCATCTACGGCAACGGCAGATCAAGAATTTCTTTGCCGTCACGCTGCTTTCGCTGGGCGTGCCCATGCTGCTCATGGGCGACGAGGTGCGCCGCACGCAGCACGGCAACAACAACGCCTACTGTCAGGATAACGAGATCAGTTGGTTCGACTGGTCGCTGCTGGAGAAGCATGCTGAGGTCCATCGCTTTGCGTCCGAACTGATCCGCTTCCGCAAGGGGCTCAGCATTTTCCGCGAAGGGCACGGTCTCAGCCTCATCGAACTGCTGATGCTGGCGCGCATCGAATGGCACGGCATCGAGCTGGACAAGCCGGACAAGGGCTACGACTCACGCAGTCTGGCCCTCACCATTCGCGGCACGAGCGAGGCATTTCATGTCATGGCGAATGCGTACTGGGGGCCGCTGCGTTTCGAGTTGCCCGCCGCGCCGCGTCGCAGCGTCAACGGCTGGCGCCGCGTCATCGACACCTTCCTGCCTTCACCGGCCGATTTCTGCGCGCTGGAAGATGCCCCGGCCGTGGATGCAACGCACTACCTGGTGGAGCCGCGCTCGGTCGTCCTGCTCGCGGCCGAGATGAAGCCGCCGCCCCGCCGCCCCGAGCGCTAGAAAACAAAAGACCGGAGGCCACAGGGCCTCCGGTCTCGTTGTTCTTACCGCGTCGAGCGACTACTCGATCTCGACGTCGAGATCCTCGAAGGAATCGTTGTCTTCCTCTTCTTCCTCGTCCAGCGAGTTGAAGTCAAGGTCCACGGCATCCTCGTCCGAGTCCGCCAGTGTGACGCCGGCGCCGAGCGGCTCCATGCCCAGTTCGGCCACGCCATCCAACTCGTCCAGGTCGAAGTCTTCCATGCTCAGGTCACTGTCGTCGACATCGCCCAGGTCCTCGTCCTGGTCGATTTCGGCGTCGATCAGCAGTTCGACTTCGTCTTCCAGGTTGGTCACCGCCACGCGGCGCTGGCTGAAGCCGGTGCCCACGGGGATGAGCTTGCCGATGATGACATTCTCCTTGAGGCCGCGCAGCTCGTCACGCTGGCCGCGGATGGCGGCCTCGGTGAGTACGCGCGTCGTCTCCTGGAAGGAAGCCATGGCCAGGAAGCTCTCGGTGTTGAGCGCCGCCTTGGTGAGGCCGAGCACGATCGGCTCGGCGCGGGCAGGCTTGCCACCGCGCGACACGGCGTAGTCGTTGATGTCCTCGAATTTGAAGCGATCCAGCAACTCGCCGGGCAGCAGGTCGGTGTCGCCCGCCGTGCGCACCATGACCCGGCGCAGCAACTGGCGCAGGATCACCTCGATGTGCTTGTCGTGAATGTTCACGCCCTGGCTGCGGTAGACACGCTGCACTTCCGACAGCAGATACAACTGCGTCGCCTCGCGGCCGGAGATGCGCAGGATCTCCTTCGGGTTCTTGGCGCCCTCGGTCAACTGCTCGCCGGCCTGGACATCCTGGCCGTCCTCGATACGCAGGCGGGCATTGGCCGGGAGTTCCACTTCCCAGACCTCGGTCTCCTCGCGGCGGATCGTGGCGACGTGGTGGTTGCCATGGCGCTCGATAAAGACCTCGCCATCCATGCCCGCCAGAATTGTCTCGTCGCCCTTCCGTGCGATGACGACATCCTCCTGCACGCGGTCGCCATCGGCGGCGACCAGCTCGTACTCGGCCGGAACGCGCACTTCGCGACGCTTCAGGTCGGTGCGGCTGATGCGCAGGATGCGGATTTCGCCTTCGCGGGCGATGCTCACCTTGCCGTCGATCTCGGCGATGATCGCCTCGCCCTTGGGCGTGCGCGCCTCGAAGAGTTCCTCGACGCGCGGCAGACCCTGCGTGATGTCGTCGGCGCCGGCCACACCGCCGGTGTGGAAGGTACGCAGCGTCAACTGCGTGCCCGGTTCGCCGATGGACTGGGCAGCGACGATGCCGACCGCCTCGCCGGTCTTGATCAGACCGCCGCGCGCCAGGTCTTCGCCGTAGCAGTGGGCGCACATGCCGAAGCGCGCCTCGCAGGTTAGCGGGTTGCGGACATAGGCCTTCTCCACGTGGTGGCGGGCCAGCGTGGCCAGCGCCGCCTCGGTGAGCAGTTCATTGCGCTTGAGCAGCACCTCGCCCGTCTCCGGGTCGCTCACGTCCGCGGCCAGGAAGCGACCGGCCACACGTTCGGCGAAGGTCTCGCCCATGGTCTTGGCTTCCTGCTCCGTGATCCAGATGCCGGTCATCGTCAGGCAGTCATCCTCGGTGATGATCACATCCTGCGCCACGTCGACCAGGCGGCGGGTCAGGTAACCGGCGTCGGCCGTGCGCAGCGCGGTGTCGGCCAGACCTTTGCGCGCGCCGTGCGTGCTCAGGAAGTACTCGAGTGCGGTCAAGCCCTCGCGGAAGTTGGAGCGAATCGGCAGCGGAATGATGCGGCCGTTCGGGTCGGCCATCAAGCCGCGCATGCCGGCCAACTGGCGCACCGGGTTGATGCCGCCCTTGGTGGCGCCGGAGCGGGCCATGGCGCCCAGGCCCTCGATGGGACTGAGCAGGTCCTTGACCGCGTCGGTCACGTCGTCGGTGGCGCGCGTCCACAGCTCGACCGTCTTGTTGTACAACTCTTCCTCGGTGATCAGACCACGGCGATACTGCTGCTCGGCTTTTTCCACTTCGGCTGTCGTGTGCTCGAGGATCTCAGCCTTCTTCTCGGGCACGTTGATGTCCGAAATGGCGATGGTGATGCCCGAGCGCGTGGCGTAGCGGAAGCCCAGATCCTTAATGTTGTCGACCGTCTCTGAGGTGACAATGCGACCCAGGTGCTTGTAACAGCGAGCAACGACGGCATCGACACCCTTGCGGTCGAGCAGTTCGTTGACGAACCACAGCTCTTCCGGCAGCGCACGGTTGAAGATGATGCGGCCCACGGTCGTGCGCATGAGGCGCTCCTTGGGCCAGGCCGCGCCGAGCAGGCCGTGCCGGCGCAAGGCTTCGCGCGTCTCGTCCATCGCCGCCGCGCCGTAGGCCGGGATGTCGCCGATCATCTTGCGCTCGCCATGCGTGTAGTGGTCCATCAACTGGCCCACCGTCACGATGCCGAACGCCTTCAGCGCGTCCAGCACGCGGTCGCTGACCTCGAGATCGTCGACCGACATTTCGTCGAACTTGCTCTTGAAGAGGATGCGGATCGGCTGGCGCAGCTTGATGATGCCCATGTCGTAGGCGTATTCCGCCTCTTCCATGCTGGCAAAAGCCGGCAGCTTTCCGGTCTCGGCCTCTTCGTTCTCGTCGACCGTCAGATAGTAGACGCCCATGACCATGTCCTTGGACGGGCCCACGATGGGGTCGCCGCTGGACGGCTTGAGCAGGTTCTGCGTCGCCAGCATCAACTCGCGCGCTTCCTTGACGGCCTCGTCGCTCAGCGGCACATGCACGGCCATCTGGTCGCCGTCAAAGTCGGCGTTGAAGGCCGCACAGGTCAGCGGATGTAACTGGATGGCGCTGCCCTCGATGAGCACGACTTCGAAGGCCTGAATACCCAGGCGATGCAGCGTCGGCGCGCGGTTGAGCAGCACCGGGCGTTCGTGGCAGATCTCCTCCAGCACGTCCCAGACTTCCGGGCTCATGCGGTCGACCATGCGCTTGGCGCTCTTGATGTTGTGCGCGAAGTTGTTTTCCACCAGGCGGCGCATGACGAAGGGCTTGAAGAGTTCAAGCGCCATCTTCTTGGGCAGTCCGCACTGGTGCAGCTTCAGCGTCGGGCCGATGACGATGACCGAACGGCCCGAGTAGTCGACGCGCTTGCCCAGCAGGTTGCGGCGGAAGCGGCCTTGCTTGCCCTTGAGCAGGTCGCTCAGGCTCTTGAGTTTGCGCTTGCCGCTGCGGCTGACCGCGCGCCCGCGGCGCCCGTTGTCGATGAGGCTGTCGACGGCCTCCTGCAACATGCGCTTCTCGTTGCGCACGATGACATCCGGCGCGCCCAGCTCCATGAGCCGCTTGAGGCGGTTGTTGCGGTTGATGACGCGGCGGTAGAGATCGTTCAGATCGCTGGTGGCGAAGCGACCGCCGTCGAGCTGCACCATGGGGCGCAGTTCGGGCGGGATGACCGGCAGCGCCGTGAGGATCATCCACTCGGGGCGGTTGCCGCTCTTGCGGAAGTTTTCCACCACGCGCAGGCGCTTGGCCGCCTTCTTGCGGCGCTGCTTGCTCTTGGTAGTGCGCATCTCGCGGCGCAGTTCCTTCTGCATCTTCTCCAGGTCGAGCTTGGCGACGATGTCGCGCACGGCCTCGGCGCCCATGCCGGCGGTGAAGACGTTGCCCCACCGCTCGGAGAGCTCGCGGTAGCGATTCTCGGTGAGAAGCTGCTTTTCCTCCAGCGACTTCAGGTCGTCGAGGGAGCGGTCCATTTGCGTGCGCAGCATCTCCTGCTTGTTGTCGATGTCCGAGCGGATGCTGTCGATCTGCGCGCCGAGTTCCTGGCGCACATAGTCGCGCTTGGCCGAGATGCGCAGGCGGATGTCGGACTTCTCCTCGTCGGAGAGCGTCTGTAGCTCGTTGAGCTTCTCCTGCACCAGGTCGTTGACGATCATGTCATAGTCCATCGACACAATCTCGCCGGTGCGCAGCACGGCCTGATCCGACCAGGAGAGAAGCTTATCCTCGGTCGCCTTCTTGCCCACCGACGTGTGAATCCACGTCTGGAACTTCTGCGCCTCGGCGATGATCTGGCTCGATTCCTCGTTGATGCGCTCGTTGAGCTTCTGGATTGCGCTCTCTTCTTCCTGGTCGAGCGCGCTCAGTTGCGCGTCCTGGTCGCCTTCCAGGCGCTCAAGCTGCTCCTTGACGTCGCCCTCGACGCGCTGCATGCGGCTCTGCAACTCGCGTTCGTGGCGCTGGATCGCACGGCTGCGCGCGTCCTCGTTCACATTGGTGACGATGTACTGCGCAAAGTAGAGCACGCGCTCGAGGTGGCGCGGGCTGATGTTGAGCAGCAGGCCCAGCCGGCTCGGCACGCCCTTGACGTACCAGATATGGCTGACAGGCGATGCCAACTCGATGTGGCCCATGCGCTCGCGGCGCACGCGGCTCGGCGCCACTTCGACGCCACACTTGTCGCAGACGATGCCCTTGTAGCGCACGCGCTTGTACTTGCCGCAGGCGCATTCCCAGTCACGCGTGGGACCGAAGATGCGCTCGCAGAAGAGACCGTCGCGCTCGGGGCGGAGGGTGCGGTAGTTGATCGTTTCCGGCTTCGTGACCTCGCCGTAGCTCCATTCACGAATGCGCTCCGGCGATGCCAGCGAGATGCGAATCGCGTCAAAATTCTTAACTTCCATGCGCTTTATACCCTCTATTCACTCGTGGTCTTCGTCATGGCGCCCGGCAGGTTCAGGCTGAAGCCCAACCGCGGCATGTTGTCCGTCGTCTCTTCCTTGCCGAAGTGAATGACCTCGTTCTTCTCGTTGATCACTTCGACGTCGAGACCCAGGCTCTGCAATTCCTTGACCAGCACCCGGAAGCTCTCCGGTACGCCGGGGCTCTGGATCTGCTCGCCCTTGACGATCGCCTCATACGTCTTGACGCGGCCGGTGATGTCGTCCGACTTCACCGTGAGCATCTCTTGCAGGATGTGCGCGGCGCCATAGGCCTCCAGCGCCCACACTTCCATTTCGCCGAAGCGCTGGCCGCCGAACTGTGCCTTGCCGCCCAACGGCTGCTGCGTGACCAGGCTGTACGGCCCGGTGCTGCGGGCATGCACCTTGTCTTCGACGAGGTGATGCAGCTTGAGCATCTGCACGACGCCGATGGTCACCGGCGAGTCGTACGGCGTGCCCGTCTTGCCGTCGTAAAGCTTCTGCTTGCCCGTCGTCGGCAGCGGCCAGCCCGTGAGCCGGCTCACTTCGTTGGCTTTGGCAACCAGGTCGTGAGCGCTCAAGTCGCCTGGATCGTCGTCGTGGTAGATCAACCACTCACGAAGGGCAACGGTCTGGGCAACTTCGTTCGCCTCGCCGCTGGTGCGTCGCAGCGAATAGCTTTCCGGCAGCACCTCGTTCGGGTCGACGCCGCGCCCCCTGAGCCACTCGCGCAACACGGAGTAGCGGGCATAGGTGCGATCGCGGAAAATCTGTTCCGGGTCGTAGCCGAGCGGCTCCAGCCAGTCGATGAGATAGATGAGCAGCGCGTCGCTGTCGTCGCGCAGGTCGCTCTCCGGGATGCCCTGCTCGCGCATGGATGCCCACGCCCGCTCCGTCGCCAGTTGCCACGCCCGATCGATCAACCAGGCGCGTGCCAGTTCGGCCTCGATTTCCTCTTCCTTGGCGCCGTCGAAGACCGGCGTCTCGGCCTTGAAGCCAAGTTGGCGGGCCGCCCAGCCCAGGTGTGCCTCCAGGATCTGGCCGATGTTCATGCGGCCGGGCACGCCCAGCGGGTTCAGGATGATGTCGACCGGCGTGCCGTCCGGCAGGAACGGCATGTCTTCCACCGGCACGACCTTGGAGATGACGCCCTTGTTGCCGTGGCGGCCGGCCATCTTGTCGCCTTCGGTCAGGCGGCGGCGCTGCGCCACGCTCACGCGCACGATCTTTTCGACGCCGGCGGGCAGGTCGTTGTGCTCGTCGCGGTCGAAGACCTTGACGTCGACCACCTTACCGCGCTCGCCATGGGGCAGACGCAGCGAGGAGTCCTTGACCTCGCGTGCCTTCTCACCGAAGATCGCCCGCAGCAGCTTCTCTTCCGGCGTCAGCTCGGTCTCGCCCTTGGGCGTGATCTTGCCGACGAGAATGTCGCCCGGCGTCACTTCGGCGCCGATGCGGATGATGCCTTCCTCGTCCAGATCCTTCAGCGCGTCCTCACCCACGTTGGGAATGTCGCGCGTGATCTCTTCCGGGCCGAGCTTTGTTTCGCGGGCGTCGACCTCGTGCTTCTCGATGTGGATCGACGTGTACTTGTCGTCCTGCACCAGCCGTTCGCTCACCAGGATGGCGTCTTCGAAGTTGCCGCCTTCCCAGCTCAGGTACGCAACCAGCACGTTCTGGCCCAGCGCCAGTTCGCCGCCTTCGGTGCTCGAGCTGTCGGCCAGCACGTCGCCTGCCTTGACCACATCGCCCTTGAAGACGACCGGGCGCTGGTCGATGCAGGTGCTCTGGTTCGAGCGGTTGTACTTGCGCAGATGGTAGACCCGGCGCGTGCCGTCGGCCTCCTGTACGACAATCTGGTCGCCGATGGAGCTGACGACTTCGCCGTCGAAGCGTGCCGTCACCACCTGGCCGGAGTCGATGGCCGCCTGATATTCCATGCCCGTACCGACCAGCGGCGCCTCGGGACGCACCAGCGGCACCGCCTGGCGCTGCATGTTGGATCCCATGAGCGCGCGGTTGGCGTCGTCGTGCTCCAGGAAGGGAATCAGGGCAGCGGACACGCCCACGATCTGCTTGGGCGACACGTCCATCAGGCGGATGGCGCTCGGCTGTTCGAACTTGAAGTCCTCGGCCTGGCGGGCGGAGGGGCGCGGATTCTGGAACTCGCCGACGGCGTTCAGCGCCGACGATGCCTGGGCGATAGGCGCCAGCTCGTCCTCGTCCGCCGTGAGATAGAGCACCTCCCGGCTGACGAAGGGCTTGACGCGTACGCTCTCAAGCCCCTTGACGTCGGCGATGCGCTTGGCCACGGCCTCATCCAGCACGGTCCCGCGCGTCGCAACTACCTCGCCTGTCTCCGGGTTGGTGACGTCGGCGTCGAGCGTGTGGCCAAACAGCGCGTCCGCCTTGGGCTCCACTTCCTTGAGTACGCGGCGATAGGGCGTCTCGATGAATCCGTAGTCGTTGACGCGACCAAAGCTGGCCAATGAACCGATGAGACCGATGTTTGGACCTTCGGGCGTCTCGATGGGGCAGATGCGGCCGTAGTGGCTGAAGTGCACGTCGCGCACGTCAAAGCCGGCGCGCTCGCGGCGCAGACCGCCCGGACCCAGCGCGCTCAAGCGGCGCTTGTGCGTCAACTCCGCCAGCGGGTTGGTCTGATCCATGAACTGGCTGAGCTGGCTGCCGCCAAAGAACTCACGCGTCGCTGCCACGACCGGGCGGATGTTGAGGAGGCTCAGCGGCGTCACCTGGTCGGGGTCGCGGATGGACATGCGCTCGCGGACCACGCGTTCCATGCGCAGCAGGCCGATGCGAAGCTGATTCTGGATCAACTCGCCGACGGTCTTGACGCGGCGGTTGCCCAGGTGGTCGATGTCGTCGGGGCGCCCTTCGCCGTTGTTGATCTGGACAATGCGCTTGATGACGGCGATCAGATCGTCGTTGGTCAAGATGCGCGCCTTACCGTCCGAGTTGCTGACATCGACCCCAAGGCGGCGGTTGAGCTTGTAGCGGCCAACCTTGCCCAGATCGTAGCGACGCGGCGAGAAGAAGAGGTTCTGCACGAAGTTCTGGGCGTTGTCCAGCGTCGGCGGGTCGCCGGGGCGCAGTTTCTTGTAGAACTCGAGCAGCGCGTCTTCTTCACCCTTCTTCGAGTCGGTGGTCGGGTTGCTGGTGGTGTCGCGCTCCAGCGTCGATTCGATGTAGGGGTGGTCGATGTTGTTGTCGACGTCGGTAAACAGCGCGCGGATTTCGTCGTCCGTGCCAAATCCGATGGCGCGCAACAGGATGGTGACCGGCAGCTTGCGCTTGCGGTCGACCTTGACGCTGACAATGTCGCGCTTGCTGGTCTCGAACTCGAGCCATGCGCCGCGGCTGGGAATCAGCTTGGCGCCGGCCAGGTCGCGGCCGGTGGAGCGGTCGGGCTCCACGGTAAAGTAGACACCCGGCGAGCGGATCAACTGGCTGACGACGACGCGCTCGCTACCATTAATAATAAAGGTAGCCGAGTCGGTCATCAGCGGGAAGTCACCCATAAAGACTTCCTGTTGACTTACCTCGCCCGTTTCCTTGTTGACCAGTCGCACCTTGACCCACAACGGCGCGGCAAACGTATTGTCGCGCTCGCGGCATTCATCTTCCGGGTATTTGGGCTGGCCGAAATAGAAGTCGCAGTAGACGTTGAGCGCGCGGCTCTCCGCGTCGACCTCTATCCAGTACTGGCCGCCGACGTCAACGATCCACCACTGGGCGCCGGTAATTTCGACGCGCACCCTGGCTTGTGACGTGAGTGCAGTCCCTTGCTTTTTGAATTCCTCGACTAATGCGGGGGATAGTTTCCCGCTGTCCAATTCACCGATGAAACTGTTGCCAAGCGTGAAAAGCTTGGACCCGCCGAAATGCAATTCCAATGTCTTGTTAAAGCTGACAATGGGCGTGATCTCGGTCAGCAGTTCCCGCAGCCCTTCCGTTTTGAACCATTCAAAACTGCGGAGTTGAACTTCCGTCAGGCGTGGCAAATCGAGCACGGCGGGCGTCCGCGCATAATTCTTGCGGCGCACGCGCGATCCCTGGGTGAACACACCGGTTCCGTTTGCGGATGGGGTCATGTAATCCAGCTCCTTGATTGGCCTGAAAATGACAATAAGACACCCAGGCAGACAGATTGCTCCACCGCACCACTGCGGCGGCTGATCTGTCTACATCCTGGTGTCTTGAACTCGACACAAATGTTTCAGACGTATTTCAACTGTACAAATCAAAACAGGTGAACCGTGGAGATGTGCTTACGACTGCTTGCTTCCATCTCCGCTGCTCACCTGAACTCCTACGATCTAAATAGCCTATTTCCGTCGCCAATGCACCCAACAAGATGCATGCCGTAACGATGAAGGCTACTCCATCTGTGCCTGCTTGTCAAATCCGACAGGGAAAGAAGTCGCAACGAATTTGTGGGACGCCATCCCTGATTTCGACAGTTTCTGCCGGCGCAGCTCAAATCACCATTCAAGCCCAACTCGTCCCGGATAACTGTATTAAGCATTACAATTACTGGACGAATGGCCGTCGTTTTGCCGCCGCTGGCTCCCAGTCGCGCTGCGCATCCCGCCTCCGGGAAGGCTGGCCTGGGCGGGATATCCCAACTTTTCCCAAACTGAATATTGAAACCCGTCAAAACTCCTACTAGACAACGCCGCATTTTTGTTCTATAATGTGGGACGAAATGGGGTAATGTGGGGCAAAATGTTGCGGATTACCTCTTGGTGGCGGGAAAAGTGGGGAAATCGCTCGACTCGCCGCCCATTTGGGATAAGTGAGTTACCTGTTGTTCGGGGTGTTTTTTGTAATGTGTGGTGCGTAATGCGTACATACTTGCCGCACCAGGTATGAGTCTACGCATTGCGCATCACCATTACGGCCCGAAAGGATTGTTCAGAGGATCAACAGTCGTCGGGCAACGGGTTACACATACAACGGCGCAGACACAATGTTTCTAGGGGAGTACACCCACAGCCTCGATGCGAAAGGGCGACTGACTATTCCGGCTAAGTACCGGAACGCACTGGTCAGCGGGTTGGTGGTGACGCGTAACCCTTCAGAGAAATGTTTGTTCTTATTCCCACAAGATGAATGGGAGCGACTGGCTGAGAAAGTAAGTGCATTGCCTCTCACAGACCCCCGCTCGGCTGCATTTCGGCGAGCATTCTTCAGCGCTGCCGAAGACCTCCAGCCTGATGGACAGGGGCGAATTCTGTTGAGTCAACGGTTGCGCGACCATGCCGGGATTGATGCCGACGTCGTGGTAGCGGGCATGAACAAGTTCGTTGAGTTGTGGCGCCCGGAGACATGGGAACAGAAAGTGCTCTCCGAATCAGGAAATGCCGACTTTGGAAGTGATTTTTTCAGCACATTAAGTCTATAGCAAATGGGCGACTATCCAGATGTCGCTGCGGATCCGACCGGCGCCCACCATGTTCCGGTGCTGCTCGATGAGGTTTTGCGAGGGCTCCGGGTCAAGGCCGGTATGTGGTTCGTTGACTGCACGCTCGGCGGTGGCGGACATACCGCCGCCTTGCTGGCAAAGTCGGCGCCGGATGGCAGGGTGCTCGGCATCGACGCTGATCCGGCCGCCATCAGGCGGGTTTCCGAATCGCAGGCCGACGCAATTGCTGCCGGGCGGCTGTTGTTGAGCGCAGCGCCATTTGGTCACCTGGAGAAGGTGGCGGCGGACAATGGCTTTTCTCCGGTCGATGGTGTGTTGTTCGATCTGGGTGTAAGCAGCTTCCAGTTGCAGACGTCGGAGCGGGGGTTCTCATTCTTGCAGGCCGGCCCGCTCGACATGCGCTTCGACCCGGCGCAGACATTCAGTGCTGCCGATGTGGTCAATGACTGGGACGAAGAGGCGTTGGCCGATGTGATTTACCGGTACGGCGAGGAACAGCAGAGCCGGCGCATCGCTCGCTATCTCGTCAAGCACCGCCCCTTTGCCACGACGGCACAGTTGGCGGAAGCGGTTGAACAGGCCGTGGGCGGACGCCGCGGCAGCCGGATTCATCCGGCAACACGCACCTTTCAAGCACTAAGAATCGTGGTGAACCAGGAGTTGCAGCAACTGGAAGAGGCTCTGCCTCAGGCGCTGCGACTGCTGAAGCCGGGCGGGCGATTGGCTGTGATCAGCTTCCACAGCCTCGAGGATCGCATCGTGAAGCAATGGATGCAGAACGAGGCGAGAAGCTACGTCCCCGACCCGACCAGGTTGCACGGCGGATTCGACCGGCAACCGACCCTGCGGATCCTCACCAAGAAACCGGCTGTGGCCGGCGAAGATGAGGTAAGCCGCAACCCACGCAGTCGATCGGCTAAGCTCCGAGTGGCCGAGAAACTGCCTTAATCTAGGGTGAACCGTGATGTGTGACAAGTGAGCTACTGGCCCTCCCTCACACCACCCATCGCGAATCACTAAATCGGGGGCTCTCCGTAGCTCTCCGTAGTGTAGGGGCGACGCATGCGTCGCCCCTACTACAACCTGACACAATCATCAAACCGCATCGATTTGTTTGGTACCGTTATGCTACAGCGCACCAGTATACCGCCGGCCGTTCCGGCTGATATCCGAGAGTCGCTGCAGCAAACATTGAACCGACGTTGGTCCGATGTGCTGCAGGAATTGTTGTGGTTGCCCGAGACTTCTCGGCAGTATTTGCTATTCCTGGCCATCGTGCTGGTCATCGCCGGCGGGATGATTGTCCAGGTCTGGTATTCGGTGCGGATCGCCGAGGCGCGCGCCGAGTTGCGGGCGTTGGCGGCTCAGCAGCAACGCATCGAGCGCGAGAATAGTGAGCTGGTCTACGCCATTGCCAGGAGTTCGACGTTGGACCGGGTTTTGCGGGCGGCGCTCCAGCAGGGCTACAAGCCGGCCACGGATCGGGTCTACGTTCGACGCGACGAAGTCGCCGCTACGACGATTCCTGGGCTGGGGCAGGATTCGCTTCCGCCGGTCGCCCTCGCCCCACAGGAGTCATCGGGCGCGGCGCCGCCTGCCACCGGCCCGCTCGATGCGGCCGGGCGTGCGCTGAGCGCAGCGGGCACCTGGCTGCAAGATGTCTCGGCGCAAGCGCAGCAGAGCATTGCCCGCTTTGCCGACGGCATCAGGGAGCGATGGGTGCCATGACCGCTGCGGTGCCGGAACCCACTCGTTCTGCAGCGCCGCAGGCCATGAGTGAGCAGCATACCGTGACACTCGAGTCCATCCAGAAGCGTGATGTGTGGCGCTTCTGGATGCTTGTCTTTGGCTTTGGCGCCCTGGCGATCCTGGTCGTCGTGCCTCTGTTTGTGCACCAGATCATCCAGTACGGGCAGGCGCGGCCGCCCGGACAGGCCCACCAGGGCGAATCGCCGCGCGGCAACATCGTCGATCGCAACGGAGCGCTCCTGGCGGCCGATCGCTTCTCCTACGAGGTTTCGGCGACGCCATCCTATTTCCGGTCTGAAGAGGAACGCATGGAGGCTGCCCGCCTGTTGGAGGAACTGGCCGGCATCCCTGCTGCTGAGACATTCAACCTGCTCAGCACCTATGCCGACCTCAAGTTTGTACGCCTTGCGCCTGCAATCAGTCTGGAAGCGGGCCGGCGCATTCTGGAAGAGCAGGCTATCCTGGCCGAAGAATCGGGCGTTCACCCATTGCTCAACGTCACGCTGACGCCGACGCCACAGCGCTACTATCCGGAGCGCGCGGTCGGCGCGCAGGTGGTCGGCTCGTTGGCGATCCTGGGCGATGCCGCGTGGACGCAGGGCGTCAGCGGTATTGAAGACTATTACGATCAGTATTTGCGGAAGCGCGATGGCGTCGGGCTGACGGGCCGCTCCTTCAGCAAGCTGTCGGAACTGCCGGCCGATGTTCGACGCTTTCTGCCCTCGGTGGCGGGCAAGGATCTCATCCTGACGCTGGATCGCAACGTGCAATGGATCGCCGAAGAGGAGTTGCAGTGGGCGCTTACGCAGTTTCGCGCCCAGTCCGGCACCATCATCGTGATGGATCCCAGGACCGGCGAGATCCTGGCAATGGCCAACTCACCGACATTCGATCCCAACGATCTGTCCAAGGCGGACATGGCCGCCGTGCAGAATACTGCAATCAGCGCGCAGTACGAGCCGGGCTCGGTCTTCAAGATGATCACGGCCGCCGCTGCGCTCGATTCCGGCGTCGTCACGCCGACACAGACGCTGACCGATACCGGTTCGATTGCCGTCGGCCAGCGCGTGATTCTGAACAGCGACCGCGTGGCTCACGGCGTGGTGGATATGACCGAGGCGCTGGCGCGCTCGCTGAATGTGATTACGGCGCAGTGGGCGCTGATGCTTGGGCAGAAACAGTTCTACCAGTATCTGGAGCGCTTCGGCTTCGGGCAGGTAACCGAGGTCGACCTGGCTGATGAGGTCTACGGTCTGATCAAGCGGCCGGGGACGCTGGACTGGAGTTTGTCCGACCTCGGTACGAACAGCTTTGGCCAGGGGCTGGCGGTGACGCCGATCCAGATGGCCAACGCCATCGCGTCGATTGCCAACGGCGGCAAGCTGATGCGGCCCTACATCGTCAAGGCGCGCGTCTTGGATGGCCAGGTCCAGTTCACCGAGCCCACCGTGCTGGGCACGACGATCCGGCCGGAGACGGCCAAGGCGTTGACCGACATCCTGGTCGACATCGTGACCGACGGCAATTCGGCGGCGGCGGTGCCCGGCTATCGCATTGCCGGCAAGAGCGGTACCGCACAGATTCCGACCGAAGAGGGTTACACCGAGGATGAAACCATCGTGACCTTCGCCGGTTATGCGCCTGCCGACGACCCACGCTTCGTGATTCTGGTCAAGCTGGACCGGCCGGATCCGAACATCAGCCGGTGGGCGAGCTATACGGCTGCTCCGGCGTTCTCGCGTGTGGCGCGGCGACTTTTCTACTATTACAACATCCCGCCCGACCAAGTGCGGTTGGGCCAGGTAGCGTCGAACTAGACTCTGCGAGCGATTTGTGGCTGAACGACCTTACACGACGACTGCGATTACGCAACATACCCTGTGGACTGCGCTGACCGGCGATATCCCGCCCATGGCGCTTCCGGCGACGCCCATCGCCCACGCTGCGCTGGACAGCCGCGATGTTCGCCAGGGTGACCTGTTCGTCGCACTGGTCGGGGCGAACACCGACGGTCATGCGTACCTGGGTGCCGCCCTGGCAAACGGCGCGCAGGCGATCATCGCCGAGGAGCACGGGCGCGCGGCGGCACGCGCGGCCGGCGCCGCCATCGTCGACTGCACGCGCGGGCGCTGGGCCATCTCCGCCGAGTTGCCGCAGGAGTACCAGCCCGGCGCGCCGATTGCCTACATCGTGGACGAGAGCGTGCAGGCGCTGCAAAAGGTCGGCGCTTTTCAGCGCGCGCATCGCACCGACCCGGCCCTGCGCGTCATCGGGATCACGGGCAGCGTCGGCAAGACCAGCACCAAGGAACTGACGGCCAACGTCATGCGCCGCCGCTTTGTGACCCATGCCTCGCCTGGCAATCTGAACAGCGAGCAGGGGCTGCCGCTGGCGCTGCTCGGCTTGAATCACAGCCACCAACGCACCGTGCTGGAGATGGGCATGTACGGCCTGGGCGAGATCGATCGCCTCTGCCTGCTGGCGCGCCCGCACGTCGGCATCGTCACCAACGTGGGGCCGAGCCACCTGAGCCGCCTGGGCACCATCGAGCGCATCGCCGAGGCCAAATCCGAGCTGGTGCGGGCGCTGCCGGATGCCGACAGCGGCGGCGTGGCGATCTTGAACTGGGACGACGAGCGCGTGCGCGCCATGGCCTCACTCACCGGGGCGCGCATCATTCGTTACGGACTGACGCCCGACGCCGATCTGTGGGTGGACGAAATTCAGGGCATGGGGATGGAAGGCATTCGCTTCCGCTTCCACTACCACCGGCCGAATTCGCAGAAGGTCGACTCGATTCACGTAAAGATCCCGCTGCTGGGGCGCCACAGCGTTCACACGGCTCTCTGTGCGGCAGCCGCCGGCCTGGCCGAAGGGCTGGGCTGGGAGGAGATCGTTCCGGGCTTGCAGGCGCAGGCCGGCCAACTGCGTCTTGTGGCGGTGCGGGGCATCAACGGCAGCACCATCATCGACGATACCTACAACGCCAGCCCGGTGAGCACCATCGCCGCGCTGAACCTGCTAGCCGACATCGAGCCGAAGGCACGCGGGCGGAGGGTGGCGGTGCTGGGCGACATGCGCGAACTGGGCAGCTACGAGGACGAGGCGCACAAGATCGTCGGGCGCCGTGCGGCCGATGTCGTCGAATTGCTGATCACGGTTGGGCGCCTGGGCAGCGCAATTGCCGATGAGGCGCGCGGCGCCGGGTTTGCGCCGGAGATGGTGCACAGCCTGGCGTCGCACGAGGAAGCGGTGGACTTGCTGCGGCAGATCATCCATGGCGACGACCTGGTGCTCGTCAAGGGCAGCCGCGCCGTGGGGATGGACACGATCGTGGCCGAAATCACGGTGGATGCAGCCGGCATGGAAATGGGGGGTGACGCGCAAGAGCACCAGGTGGCAGGAGCCGGCTGATGGATAACCCACTCGAACCAGGCATGGCGTATGCCCTGGCCCTGGGCGCCGTCAGCTTTTTCTTTGCAGCCGTGTGGGGTCGCCCGCTCATTGGCTTTCTGCGGCGCAAAGGGATCGGCAAGCAGATACGCATCGATCAGCCCGGCAGCCACCAGTTCAAGACCGGGACGCCGACGATGGGCGGCATGCTTTTTGTGGTGCCGGTGCTCGTCATTACGGGCATGTTGAACTTTGTCGACCTGCTGGGTATGAACGCCATTGGCCAGAGCACGTTGCTGCTCTTCTTCTGCCTGGGCTCGCACGCCTTGCTCGGCGCCGTGGACGATTGGCAGGGTATCAAGGGCATCCGCGGCAAGGGCGAGGGCATGAGCCCGCGCATGAAGAGTTCGTTCCAGGTGATCTTTGCATCGATCATTGCGGCGATTCTCTATTTTGGCCCGCCGCAGTGGGATTACGTGGGCGTGCCGGGCTTCAAGGATTTCTTTCGCATCGGGCCGCTGATTCTGCCGGTGACAGTCTTTCTGCTGGTCTGGTGCAGCAATGCGGTCAATTTGACCGACGGCCTGGACAGCCTGGCGGGAAGCACGAGCCTGATCTCCTTTGCCTGCTACGGCACCATCGCCTACATGCAGGATCAGGTGTACCTGGCGATTTTCTGTTTCACGCTGGCGGGGGCGCTGTTGGGCTTTCTCTGGTACAACGCCTACCCGGCCCAGCTCTTTATGGGCGACACCGGCAGCCTGGCGCTGGGTGCAACGCTGGCGCTCGTCTCGATCATGACTGGGCAGTGGCTGCTGCTGCCAATGATCGGCCTGGTCTTTGCGGCCGAGACGATTAGCGTCATGTTGCAGGTGGGCTATTTCAAATTGACCCGGCGCATGTACGGGGAAGGCCGGCGCCTTTTCAAGATGTCGCCGCTTCACCACCACTTCGAATTACTGGGGTGGAGCGAGATGCAGGTGAAGGAACGCTTCTTCATTGCATCGGTGCTGGCCGGGATGTTGGGGGTTGCGTTGGCTTTGATCTAGGTGGATTGATGGGCAACGAGTGGTCCGGACGCAATATCGTGATTCTGGGGCTGGCCCGCCAGGGGTCAGCTTTGGCGCGCTATTTCGTCGGGCTTGGCGCCCGCGTCACGGTGAGCGACGCAGCCCCGGCTGAGCGGCTCGAGCGCGAGATCGCACACCTGGGCGACCTGCCCGTGACGCTGGCCCTGGGCGGCCATCCGCTCACGCTGCTCGACGGCTGCGACCTGCTCTGCCTGAGCGGCGGCGTGCCGGCCGACCTGCCCATCGTGCAGGAGGCCGTGCGCCAGGGCATCCCGCTGAGCAACGATAGCCTGCTGACGTTCCAGGAAATGCGGCGGCGCGGACTTGGCCCGGTTATCGCCATCACGGGGAGCAGCGGCAAGACGACGACGACCACGCTGGTCGGCAAGATGTTGGAGGCCAGTGGGGTGCGCGTGCACGTGGGCGGCAACATCGGCACGCCGTTCATCGACCGGTTGGATACGATCATGCCGGGCGAGCGGATCGTGCTCGAACTGAGCAGCTTTCAACTGGAGTTGTTCGATTCACAGCGGGCGTGGGGAGCGATCGACGGCATTGGCCCCGACGTTGCGGCCATCCTGAACATCACGCCCAATCACCTGGATCGGCATGCGGGCATGGCCGCCTATGCCGACGCCAAGTTCAACTTGCTGCGCTGTCTGCCTCAAGGCGCCACCATCGTGCTGAGCGCCGAGGACCCTGTGACCAGGAGAGTGGCGAGCGGCGAGTGGCGAGGAAGTGACCCTCCTCTACCGTCCGACTGGGCGATGGACGCCCTGCTCGAGGAGGTTGGGTCGCTTGTAGCCGGACGGCACTCGCCGCTCGCCCTCTTTCATCGCCGCCACCGGGTCGAACCAGGCGCCTGGGGCGACGGGGAGTGGTTGTACTACGGCGATGCGCCGATCTGTCGCCGCGCGGAACTGAAGCTGCGCGGCGAGCACAACGTAAGCAACATGCTGGCCGCCGCGGCGATCAGCGGGGCGGCGGGCGCGACGGTGGCGGGCATGGCGGAGGTGGCGCGCAGCTTTGCCGGCGTGCCGCATCGCCTGGAAGTGGTGGAGGACGCATTCGGCGTGCAGTGGATCAACGACAGCATCGCTACGTCGCCGGAGCGGGCCATGGCCGGGCTGCGCAGTTTCGCCGCCGACCAGGCGCTGATCCTGCTCGCCGGCGGCAAGGATAAGAACCTGCCCTGGGAAGAGTTCGCCGACGAAGTGCTGGCCCGGGTCGATTACCTGATTGGTTTTGGACAGGCCGGTGCGATGATCGTGCGCAAGGTGCAGGAGCAGGCGGAATTCCGCCGGAGCACCGCACCCAGCACCGCCGTCGTCAACCGGCTCGATGAAGCTGTCGACCTGGCGGCGCGGGCTGCAGCGCCGGGTACGGTCGTCCTGCTGTCGCCGGGCGGCACGAGCTACGACGCCTATCGGGATTTTGAGGAACGCGGCGAGCATTTTCGCCGCCTGGTGCGCGAGCGCAACGCCCGCAGTGCCCTGTCCAGCGCAGAGCCGGGCGCAGTGCGCATCGCCGAGGAGCCGTCATGACCGTCGAGCGCAGCAAAGCAAAAGCAAAGGGCCGCTACGACTGGGGATTGCTCTCTGTGGTCTCCATCCTGCTGAGCCTGGGCGTCGTCATGGTTTTTTCGGCCAGCTACCCGCGCGGGATGGAAGGCTTCGGCGATCCGTATTACTTTGTCTTCCGCCAGGTCGTGTGGCTGGTCATCGGCGTTGCAGCCCTGATCGTCACCGCCCGAATCCCGTACACGCTGTGGGATCGCTGGAGCATTCCCATCATGGGCGTGGCGCTGCTGTCGCTGTTGGCGGTCATCATCATCGGCGCCGAGCGCTTTGGCGCCACGCGCACCTATTACAACGGCAGCATCCAGCCGAGCGAGCCGGCCAAGATCGCGATCATCGTCTATGTGAGTGCGTGGCTGACCAGCAAAGGACGTCGCATTCGCGATGCCAGGGCGGGGCTGCTGCCCTTTGGCGTGCTCATGGGCATCGTGGCGGTCCTCATCGTCTTGCAGCCGGAGATTAGCACCGCCGTCTTGATCGTGGCCACGGCGGCGATCATGCTCTTCGTGGCCGGCGCCGACATGAAACAGTTGGCGCTGGTCGGCGTTATCGCCACGGGGACCTTCCTGATGGTCATTCAGTACAGTTCCTATGCCGGGGATCGCATCCAGCGCTACCTTGACTCCATGGGCAACCCGCTGGCCAGCGACGAATGGCAGGTCAGCCAGGGCGTGCAGGCGCTCATGCGTGGCGGGTTCTTCGGCACCGGGCTGGGCAACGGACAGGCGCAGCAGACCGGCTACCTGCCTGTCAGTTGGAGCGACAACATCTACGGCGTCATCGGTGAAGAGCTGGGACTGCTGGGCGCGCTCTTTGTGATATTGCTCTTTGCGCTGCTGGCCTGGCGCGGTCTGCGCATCGCGCTGCGCTCGCCCGACAACTTCGGCATGTTGCTGGCCACCGGCATCACGACGATCCTGATCTTGCAGGCGCTGCTCAATACGGCGGTCATCGTTGCTGCCGCACCGCCCACCGGCGTGACGTTGCCGTTTGTCAGCTATGGTGGCAGTTCGTTGGTGGCGTCGCTGGCCGGTATCGGCATCCTGCTCAGCATCAGCCGCTTCAGCGTGGAATCGACTGCACGCGCGCCGCAGCTAGGAAGGTACTCGTATGAACGTGTTGATCTCAGGCGGGGGGACGGGCGGTCACGTGTATCCCGCACTGGCCGTCGTAGCGCAGCTCGCGCAGGCAGCTACCAGTCGACCACCCCGCGCCACCCCAGCGTTGGCGATGGGCGCGTCCGCGGCAGTTCCAACCGCTCCAAGGGCGGCGGCAGTCCATGAGGATCTTGCCGGCAGCAGCCCGGCCGCCGTCGACCTGCTGTGGGTTGGCAGCCACGACGGCATGGAGAAGGGCCTGGTCGAGCGCGCCGGGATCGCCTTTGCCGGGATCAGCACGGGCCAACTGCGTGTCGCCAACCCGGTCAAGGTGGCGCGCAACGTGGGGCGCATGTCGGCCGGTGTGCGCCAGAGCCTGGCCATCGTCGAACGCTTCCGGCCGGATGTCTGTTTTGTGACGGGTGGCTATGTGTGCGGGCCGGTGGTTGTGGCGTGTGCCATGCGCAAGGTGCCGGTGCTGATCTATCTGCCGGACATGTCGCCGGGCTACGCGATTCGCTGGCTGAGCAAACTGGCGACCCGGGTGGCGGTCAGTTTTCCCGAAGCGGCGGGCTGGTTTGGCGGCCTGGCGCCGGCCGGCAAGGCAGTGGTGACCGGCTACCCGGTGCGCAGCGAGTTGGTGGCGGCCGCGCAGGATCGCCGGCAGGCGCGGCAGAGGCTGGCGGCAGAGCTGTCGCTGGATCTGACCGAGCCGGATGGTACGGCACTGCCGCTGTTGTTGGTGTGGGGCGGTTCGAGCGGGGCGCGCGTGATCAACCAGGCGACCTGGGCGAGCCTGCCGGAGTTGCTGCCGGCGGCGCAGGTGCTCCATGTCGTGGGCACGCGCGACTGGCCGCTTTTCGAGGTATGGCAGGCCGAGCACCCGCTGCCGGACGCGTTGCAGCGGCGCTACCATCCGGTGGCCTACCTGCACGAGGCGATGCCGCTGGCGCTGGCCGCCGCCGACCTGTCGGTGGCACGGGCGGGGGCGAGCACGCTGGGCGAGTTCCCGGTGACGCACCTGCCGTCGATCCTGGCGCCGCTGGCCAGCGTCAACCAGATGGACAACGCCCGTGTGCTGGCGGACCACGGCGGCGCCGTGATTGTCGAGGATGAGGAGCTGGCCGCAAAGCTTGCACCGACGGCACTGGCGCTGCTCACCGACGGCGAACGGCGCCGGCAGATGGAAGCGGCGCTGGCGGCGCTGGCGAAACCGGATGCGGCGCTGCGCATCGCCCAGGAGATTGTGACGTTGGCTTCGGGCCAGAAGAGTGACGACAAGCAACGATGACGACGGAAACACAGATACTCATCGCTTTTGCGCTCTATCTGATTTTCTTTGGCTGGCTGGGCTATCGCCGCGGTGTCTGGCCGGAATTGACGCTGTTCCTCGTGACGGTCGTGAGTTGGGTGTTGCTCCAGGAGCGCGGCTCTATCGTCGTGCGCATGACGAACTTCTTTGGCAAGTTCCTGGTGCTCATCCGCTCTGGTGGGTTGACAGGCAGCACCGAGGATGCGCTGCAAGCAGTCTCCGAGGCGCCCAATGTGATCACCGACGAGAATCAGTACGGCTTCCTGTTTCTCGTGTGGGCAGTCATCGTGTTGTTCACGTTTATCCTGACGACCAACACGAAGATCGTACGGCGTGGCAAGCACAAATTCGCTGCTGTGCTCTTGGGGTTGGCCAATGGCCTGGTTTTTGCGGCGCTCCTGCTCCCGGTACTGGGGCAGGTGCTTACGACAATTCCGGCTCAGCAGGCCGAGGCGGCGCCGCTCAACGCCCTAACCGTGCTCGTCACTGAGTTGTGGCAGGTATTCGTACGGACGATCCAGAACGTATGGCAGTGGGTGCAGCCGGTGCCGCCATCCGTCTGGCTGATCATTATTACGTTACTGCTGGTGCTGATTGCCTGGCCCGTGCGCCGGAGCGCAAAGCGCTAGAAACCTGGGGAAGCGTCGCTCATGGGTCCGATCGAGATCCTCTTCTATACGGTAGTCGTGATCTTCGCATTCATTGGGATGGTGCGCGGGTCGAATCGAGAACTGGGCAACTCGATCATCTTCATGTATGTGGTGGCGGTGTTGGGGTTTGCCGAGGAACGGGGCTGGAGTGAGCGGGCTGTCCAGGAGATTGCCAACATCTTCGGCGCCGATCCGGCCCGTATCAATGAACTGGTCTTTGTGACGATCGCGCTCTTCTTTGTGCTGATCATCGTGGTGACCTATCAAGGCAAGACCTTTGATTTCAGCGGCGCCCGAATCCCAGGGTGCCTGGGGCTGCTGACCGGCTTTGCCGTGGGCGCGCTGAATGGCTACCTGATCGCCGGGACGTTGTGGTATTTCGCCAACGAGTATGGCTATCCGTTCAACCTGTTGACGGGTGGATTGACACCGACCGGGCAATTCTTGCTCGGCTTTCTGCCGCAGACGATCTTCCCCAGTGCGTTCTACTGGGCGATCCCGGCGACCATTCTATTGATTGTTCGGGTGATTCGATGAGCAAGGGGCGTGGCAGGAACGGCGTCCGTAATCCTTGCCACGCAACCGACTGAGCTTCTATGGACACGAAAAAAGTGTACGCGCCGGGCACCTGGCAGGCCCGGCTCGCCAACCGAGACCAAACACTGGGCGTCTATCTCGTCGGCATCGGCGGGGCGGGGCTAAGTGCGATCGCGACCGTGCTGCTGGAGCAGGGCGTGCGTGTGGCCGGCAGCGACCGCCAGGCAAGTGCGCCGACGCAGCGGCTCCAGGAGTTGGGCGCGCTGGTTGCTGTCGGGCAGCGCGCAGAGAATATCACCGACCTGCCGCCGGACACGCGCCCGGACGTGGTGCTCATCAGCAGCGCGGTCGACGGGCAGAACCCGGAGCGGCGCGCGGCCGAGGAACTGGGCATCCCGGTGGTGAAACGCAGTGAGTTCCTGCCGGCGTTGCTCGCCAATCGCCGCGTGATTGCGGTGGCCGGCGCGCACGGCAAGACCACGACGACGGCCATGATCCTGCACGTGCTGCGCAGCGGCGGTGTCGACTGCGGCTACATCGTCGGCTCGGACGTGCCCGGCTACGGCAACGGCGCAGCCGGCACGGCGCAGGAGTTCGTCATCGAGGCCGACGAGTACGATCGCATGTTCCTGGGCTTGCGGCCGGCGATTGCCGTCATCACGAACGTCGAGTGGGATCACCCGGACTGCTATCCCACGCCGGCCAGTTTTCGCCGCGCGTTCATGCAATTTACCGACGGCGTCGACCGCGATGGTCTGGTCATCGCCTGCGCCGACGACGAGGGCGCACGCCAGGTTCACGCCTATGCACCCTCGCGCGGGCCGCGCTGGATCTGCTACGGCATGGCCGACGACGCCGACCTGCGCGCCGTCAACCTGCGCTCGCTGCCCGGGCTCGGCACCGAGGCGGACCTGATCTGGTGGCACGCGCCCAGCGGGCGCCTCGAACTGGCGGTGCCGGGGCTGCACAACGTGCGCAACGCGCTGGCGGCGCTGGCGGTCGGCACCTCGTGCGGGGTGGCTGTGGCCGACGCCCTGGCGGCATTGCGCGATTATCGCGGCTCGGCGCGGCGCTTCGAGTGGAAGGGCGAAGTGGGCGAAATCACCGTCATCGACGACTATGCCCACCACCCGACCGAAATCGAGGCGACGCTGGCGGCCGCACGCCGCCGCTACCCGGATCGGCGCATCTGGGCGGTCTTCCAGCCGCACACCTTCAGCCGCACGCGCCACATGCTCTACCGCATGGGCGACAGCTTCGATGCCGCTGACCGGGTCATCGTCACCGACATTTACGCGGCGCGCGAGACCGACGATGGCAGCGTGCATGCGCGCGAACTGGTCGCCGCCAGCTCGCATACGGCCATCCAGTACATCGGTGACCTGCGTGCCGTGGCCGACTATCTGGCGGAGCAAACCGCGCCCGGCGACGTGGTGATCACGCTGGGCGCCGGCGACGGCAACAAGATCGGCGAATGGCTGCTGGACGCGCTGCGGCACGGGGGCGGGTGAGGCCATGATCGCCATGACGATGCCGGCCGCCGTCGACCTGAACGCCCCCGCGCGCTTTGGCGTGACCGTGCGCGAGCAGGTGCCGCTGGCCGCGTACACCACCATGAAGGTGGGCGGGCCGGCCGAGTATTTTGCCGCCGTGGCGACGGTCGATCAGCTCATTCGGCTGGTGCGCTGGGCGCGGTCGATCGAACTGCCGTACTACCTGCTTGGCGGCGGCAGCAACGTGCTCATCAGCGATGCCGGGCTGCGCGGGCTGGTCATCTACAACCGCTGCCGTCAGGTGCGCATCGACGAGGCGCCGTGCTGTGTCTACCCGCAGGATGACCGGCCCTTTGTCTTCGCCGAGAGCGGCGTGAGTATGGCGGGCCTGGCGCGACGCACGGTGACGGCCGCGCTGACGGGGCTGGAGTGGGCGGTAAGCCTGCCCGGCACGGTGGGCGGAGCGGTGGTGAACAATGCCGGCGCCTATGGCGGCGAGGTGAAGGACAACTTGTTCGACGCGATGGTCATGGACAGTAATGGCGATATCGAGGAAGTGCCGGCTGAGCGCCTCATCTATGCGTACCGGACGAGCGTATTGAAGCGGCAGATTCCGGTGCGCGGCGGCTTTGGCCCCGTCGTACTGAGTGCGAATTTCCGGCTGGCGCCGGGCGATGCCGCCGAGATTGCCGCCACGGCCGAGCGCAATTTGCAGCACCGGCGCCGTTCGCAGCCCGTGGAGCCGAGCCTGGGCAGCACCTTTGTCAACCCGCCGGGCGATTACGCCGGGCGGCTCATCGAGGCGGCCGGGCTGAAGGGCGCCGCCGTGGGCGGCATCCAGGTGAGCCGGCAGCACGCCAACTTTTTCATCAACCCGGGCGGCGCCGGCAGCGCAAGTGCGGCCGATGTCGTCGCCCTGATCGAACACGTTCAGCGCACCGTCGAGGATCGCTTCGGCGTGCGGCTCAGCCCGGAAGTGCAACTGGTGGGCGAATGGCCCGCCGGCCAGCGCCTGGCCTGAGTGAGGAATTGAGAGAGCGAATGCACTATCGAGTGGGCGTCCTCTTCGGGGGACGCAGCAGCGAACACGAAGTATCCCTGGCCAGTGCGCGCAACGTCATGGAGGCGCTGCGTCAGGCCGGGCATGAGGTCGTGCCCATCGGCATCACGCCGGAGGGGCGCTGGCTGCCGCAGCCGGACGCGTGGGTGCGACTGTCAGCCCGGGCGCGCGGTGAATTGCCGGCGCCTGGCGGTGAATCGACCGCGCTGCTATTGCCGGTCGCCAGTGGGGAGCAGTCGTTAGGCGCCGTGGACGTCATCTTCCCAGTGTTGCACGGTCCGTACGGTGAAGACGGCACGGTGCAGGGGCTGTTGGAAATGGCCGACGTGCCCTATGTGGGGTCGGGCGTGCTGGCGAGCGCCGTGGCCATGGACAAGGTGATTGCCCGCCAATTGTTTGCACAGCATGGGCTGCCGCAGGTGCGCTACGTGACGGTCATGCGCCGGCGCTGGCAGACGGCGAAAGATGCGGTCATCGCCGAGATCGAAGCGGTGCTGAGCTATCCGCTCTTCGTCAAGCCCGCCAACATGGGCAGCAGCGTGGGCGTGAGCAAGGCGCGCGGCCGCGAGCAACTCGTCGATGCGTTGGACGTGGCGGCGCACTTCGACCGCAAGCTGCTGGTCGAGGAGGCGGTGCCCCACGCGCGTGAGGTCGAAGTCAGCGTGCTGGGCAACGACGCTCCGGAGGCGAGCGTCGCCGGAGAAATCATCCCGGCCAACGAGTTCTACGACTACAACGCCAAGTACGAGAACGAAGGCAGCCGCCTGCTCATCCCGGCGCCCATCGACGACGCGATGATGGCCGCGGTGCGCGACTATGCCGTGCGTGCCTTCCAGGCGCTTGACTGTGCCGGCCTGGCGCGCGTCGACTTTCTGGTGGAAGGTGAGAGCGGGGCGATTTACCTGAACGAGATCAACACGATGCCCGGTTTCACGCGCATCAGCATGTATCCGAAGCTGTGGGAAGCGACGGGCGTTCCCTACCCGGAACTGGTGGACAGATTGCTCACGCTGGCGGTGGAGGTGCATGCGGACCGCCAGGCCAACAGCACAGCACGTACCTGACAGTCGATGGGGCGAGTTACTGCACAATCATCTTCCCGGCGACAGGGAAGTGAACGGAGATTGTGTCGGTTGAACCTTTACCTTTTTGAGGACGGCAGCGGGATTCATGGCCAAGGCATCGAATCCAAAACCGAAAAAGAGCGTACGAGCGCCGGCCCAGCCGGTGCGGCTGCACGACGCCGCCGCCCGCAGCCGGGCCAACCAGCGCCGCCGCCAGAAGTTCAGCCGGCACATGCGCCGCTTCGAGTCGTTGTTGCCCGATGCACCGGTCGCGCGGCGGATCGCCTGGCCGGAGTTCGATCTCTCGCCGGCGCTGCGCTTCGCACGCAACCGGCTCTTGTGGGTGAGCGTGCTTGTTATTGTGGCGTTGGCCGCTTTGGTGGCGTGGGTGCACACCGACGATCGCTGGTTCATCTACCACGAGGACGTGCATTTCAACGGGCTGTCGTATCTGGACGCCGACGAGCTGTGGCAGGCGAGCCAACTGGATGGCTGGCAGGTCTTCTGGATCGACGCCGACGAGGTGCGGCGCCTGCTGTTGGAAAACCCGTATGTGGCGGATGCGCAGGTGCGCATCTCGCAGGTGGGCGCCAAGGTGACGGTGGACATCACCGAGGTGCGGCCGGTCATGCTGTGGACGACCGACAGCGGCACACGCTGGCTGCGCGACGACGGCCTGGCACTCGAGCCCAGGGGGGAGACGCCGCCCGGCCTGTATGCGATCATCGACGCGCCGGCGGCTGCGACGTTACCGGGCGCAGCCTCGGGTTCGGCCATGGCGCCGGAAGTCTTGCAGAGCGCCCAGGCGCTGGTGAACCGGCTGCCGGGCATCACGACGCTGCGCTACAACGCGATCGTCGGGCTGAATTTCCAGCTTCCCGACGCCGGCTACTGGGTCTACTGGGGCGATGACGCCGAAGTGGAAAAGAAACTCAACAACCTGGCTGCGGCGGAGACATTGTTACGCACAGGACAGGCGGAAGGGGCCGTCATTGACGTGCGATTCGATCGGCCGTATATCAAATAGGGTGGTAAGGCGGGTGCGAAGGACGCCGGATTGCTATCGGGTGAGCGGCCGGCTCTTTATGGGGTGAATCTATGCAGGAAGTGATCTCCGCAATCGATATTGGAACGACCAAGATCTGTGCGCTGACGGCGCAGGTCTCGCATGACGGGCTGGGCAAGCTCTCGCTGCGTATGTTGGGCGAGGGCGTCGTGCCCTCGCGCGGCATCCGTCGCGGCGTGGTCGTCGACGTGCCGGAAGCGACCGCGGCCGTCGGCGAGGCCATCGAGAAGTGCGAGCAGGATGCCGGCCGGCAGATGCTCAGCGCCTACGTCGGCATTGCGGGCAGCCACATCGGCACGCGCAACAGCCGCGGCGTCAGCCCGGTGGATCGCAAGCACGGCGTCACCGGCGCCGACATGCAGCGTGCGCTGGAAGGCGCGCGCGCCGTCGCCCTGCCGGAGAACCAGGAGGTCATCCACACCATTGCCCGATCGTGGACGGTGGATGGCGAGACCGAGGTGCAGCAGCCGGTCGGCATGAGCGCCTACCGCCTGGAGGTGGATGCCCACATCGTCACCGGCAGCAGCACCGCGGTGAGCAACCTGGTGCAGTGCGTCGTGGCGCACGGCATCGACGTGGACGAGCTGGTGCTGGAGCCGCTGGGCGCCAACGAGGCCGTGTTGCGCCCCGAGGAGCGGCGCATGGGCGTGGCAGTCGTCGACATGGGCGGCGGCACCTCGGATCTGGCGGTCTTTATCGACAACGCGCTCTGCCACACGACGATTCTGGATATGGGCGGCAACCACCTGACCAACGATGTGGCGGTCGGGCTGCGCTGCCCCTTCGAGACGGCCGAGGATCTCAAGCTGCGCTATGGCACGCTGCTGCCCGAGCGCGTGGCGCCGGACGAAGCCGTGTGGGCGAACGTCTTTGGCGAGAAGGCCGAGCGCAGCTTCAGCCGCCGCTTTGTCTGCGACGTGCTGGAGGCGCGCGCGCTGGAGATGATGGAGATCATCGCCGAGCGGC
Organism: Caldilineaceae bacterium; assembly: GCA_020634815.1. Classification (GTDB taxonomy): domain Bacteria; phylum Chloroflexota; class Anaerolineae; order Caldilineales; family Caldilineaceae; genus Caldilinea. The sequence goes on from JACKBA010000005.1 coordinate 165,801, forward strand.
TCACCGAGAGCGGCTTCATCGACCGGCTGCCGGCGGGCATCGTGCTCACCGGCGGCTGCAGCCAGTTGCCGGGCTTTGCCGAGCTGGGGCGCGGCGCGCTGGGCATGCCGGTGCGCGTCGGCGCGGCGCAGGCCAGCCTGCCCATCAGCGGGCTGAGCCGCAACCTGCAGATGCCCGGCTATGCCACGTCGGTGGGGCTGTTGCTGTGGGGAATGAAGGAGGATGCCCGCGCCGTGCATCGCCGTTTCGAAGCGGATCACGGCAGTGGCAACGCCACGCGCGACCGTATGTTCGCCGCGGCGAAAGGTTGGCTCAAGAACCTGTTGCCGGACAGGGATTGAGATAGAGGCTGCCGGGCAGGGAGACTTCCACCCGGGCGGACTTGCCGGAGTTCGTTCGGAAGCGACCCTGACCGATGGCACAGAGTTGGTGCGCACTCCGCTCCTCAGATATGGGGGGCCTGTCGTGTGGGCGGATGACGCAACAGAGGTAGGGAGAGGAAGAGGACATTACCGTCATCGTCAACCGTTCAATCATCGAAGGAGTTTGAGCAATGACCCGTAGCACCAAGGCACAATCGTCCTATGTCGACAACTTTGCCCAGATCAAAGTCATCGGCGTGGGCGGCGGCGGGCAGAACGCCGTCAACCGAATGATCGAGGAGGGCATCCAGGGCGTCGAGTTTATCGCCGTCAACACGGATGCCCAGGCGCTGATGCTGTCGTCGGCGCCGCAGCGGATGCGTATCGGCGAGAAGATCACCAAGGGGCTGGGCTCGGGTGGCAACCCCGAGATCGGCCTGCGTGCCGGCGAGGAGAGTCGCGACGAACTGCGCGAGATGCTCACCGGCGCCGACATGGTCTTTGTCACGGCGGGCATGGGCGGCGGCACCGGCTCCGGTGCTTCCGGCGTCGTGGCCAATGTGGCCCGCGAGGCCGGCGCGCTGACGATCGGCGTGGTGACGCGCCCCTTCACCTTCGAGGGCACCCAGCGCCGGCGCAATGCCGAGGAGGCCATCGAAGCGTTGCAGAGCAGCGTGGACACCTTGATCACGATTCCCAACGATCGCCTGTTGCAGATCGCCGGCAAGACGGCCAGCATCAAGGACGCGTTCCGCATGGCCGACGACGTTCTGCGCCAGGGCATCCAGGGGATCAGCGAACTGATCACCGTCCCCGGCCTCATCAACCTGGACTTCGCCGACGTCAAGACCATCATGCAGGATGGCGGCGCAGCCCTCATGGCCATCGGCCGCGGCAGCGGTGAGAACCGCGCGCGTGAGGCGGCGGAGCGTGCCATCCACAGCGCGCTGCTCGACGTTTCCATCGAAGGCGCCCGCTCCATCATCTTCAACATCAAGGGCGGCGAAGACATGAGCCTCTACGAAGTCAACGAGGCGGCCGAAGTCATTCGCGGCAACGCGCACCCCGAGTGCAACATCATCTTCGGCGCCGTCATCGATGCCGACATGAAGGATGACATCCAACTGACCGTCATCGCCACGGGTTTTGACCGGGCAAAGCCCAAGGATCAGTATGACTTCGTCAACGGCGCGTTCAAGGGCCAGGGTCAGGCGCAGACCGAGCAGCGCAATGGCCGCGAGCCGCAGCGCGAACCGGCCGACTACCAGGTGCGCACCTTCCAGCGGGACGATCTCGACATCCCCGCCTTCCTGCGCCGCCAACGCACGACGAACGGCCGGTAGGATTCAGCCGTGAAAAGGGATGCGGGGACAGAGGCATCCGGACAGCTTTCGTTTGAGTGTCCTCTGTTCCCATCCCTTCCTCCCCAATATCCCTCACGCCCAACTTGTGAAGTTCGGGCTTAAAATTTCATGCCGTAGCTGATCGCGCGTTGATTTTCTCTGGTAGAACGCGTGTGCACCACTTGCAGCCCCTTGGCGAGTGTGCTATACTTTGACCCCGAGCCCCAAGATGTTGTGGCTTCCCGTAATCGTGATACAATATGTCGTAGGTTGAAATGAACTGCCCGCACTGTGGACATACCGCGCATCGCGTGATCGATACCCGTGACACCGGCGACGCCATCCGGCGGCGGCGGCAGTGCGAACAGTGCGGTCAGCGCTTCACGACCTACGAGCATGTAGCGGCCAATTTGCTGGTCGTCAAGAGTGATGGACGGCGCGAGCCATTTGACCGCCAGAAGCTCTTGTCCGGGATTCAGGTCGCTTCGACCAAGCGCCCGATCAGCCGGGAGACGATGGAGAACATGGTCAGCCAGTTGACCGAATCGTTGCAGGCGCTCGGCCGGTCGGAGGTGCCCAGCAAGCTGATCGGCGGCATGGTGCTCGACCAGTTGGCGCACATTGACCAGGTCGCCTACATCCGGTTTGCCAGCGTCTATCTGGACATGAACGACCTGGCCGAATTGCGCAGTGAGATTGACCGGCTGATGGGGCGACCATCCTCGAGTGAATTGAGCTGACCAACAGCCAAGCGCCGACATCAGCCGCAAAGCCAGTGGCTCCAGACGACCTGCATCGTCGCAGGGGTGTTCGTCCTCCCAGGTGCTCCGTGGTGTGCAACGTCCGTCGTTGCCGTCCCGTCCTTTGGTTCCCGCAGTGCAGCCCAGGCGCAGCATTGTGACTAACGCCTTCGGGCGTCGTTGATCGTTTCGTAACTTTTCATGAGGAGACAGCGCATGTCGAAACAATCCCCCAGCCCTGCACGTTCAGCGGCTGAGACTATCATCGAAGCATCGCCGGCGGCATACACCGTCATCGAAACCGTAAAGGGGGAGCGACAGCCGATCGAGTGCCCTGACTACGTCAATGATGCTGCCATCAATCTCAGCGAGAACAGCATCAAGGTGCTGGAAAAGCGCTACTTGCGTCGCGATTTCGACGGTTCCTACCTGGAGACGCCGGCCGGCATGTTTTATCGCGTCGCCTACCACATCGCGCAGGTCGAGCGCGAGCATGATGGCGACGTCGACGGCGCGACCAGGGTCTTCTATGACCTGCTGTCCGAGCGCCGCTTCTTTCCCAACAGCCCAACCTTCACCGGCGCCGGTACGCCGCTTGGCCAGTTGGCCGCCTGCTTCGTGCTGCCGATCGAGGATGACATGGGCAAGGAAGCCGACGGCATCTTCAGCACCCTGCGTGTCGCGGCGCTGATCCAGCAGACGGGTGGCGGCAACGGCTTCTCCTTCAGCCGCCTGCGCCCAAAGAATGACATCGTGCACACCTCGTCGGGGCGTGCGACCGGGCCGGTCGGTTTCCTGCGCGTCTACGACCAGGCCTTTGGTGAGATCGCCCAGGGCGGCAGCCGGCGCGGCGCCAACATGGGCGTGCTGCGCGTCGACCACCCGGACATCGAGGAGTTTGTCGGCTGCAAGGCTGAAGAAGGCAAGATCGCCAACTTCAACATTTCGGTGGCGATCACCGACGAGTTCATGGCCGCCGTGCGCGATGACACCGATTTCGACCTGCGCAACCCGCGCAACGGCGGGGTGTGGAAGACGCTGCGCGCACGCGACCTCTTCGCCAAGATCATCCGCTATGCTCACCACAATGGCGAGCCCGGCGCGCTTTTCATCGACGCCGCCAATCGCTCCAACCCTGTGCCGCATCTCTATGATCTCGAGGCGACCAACCCGTGCTTCGTAGGCGAGACGCGCATTCCGACCGAGTTTGGCCTCCTGAAGATCGCCGAACTGGCCGATCTGGAGCAGGGTGGCTTCATCGTCACCGACAACCGCGCGTTGCCGGACGAACAGCCGGGTATCATGGGGGGCGTGGCGCTGCGCATGGCATCGCCTGCCTGGATGACGCGCCAGCAGACGCCGGTGATGCGTCTCACCACGCGCCAGGGGTACACAGTTACCGCCACGCCCGACCATCGTTTCCTGACGTCACGCGGCTATGTGGCGTTGCGTGATTTGGCGCCTGGTGACCGCCTGTTGCTGCAAAGTGGTGAAGGCGCCTGGAGCCGTGATGACCGGTTGCCGCAGGTTGAGTTGCTGCACGAGCGCATGGCGGCGATGGCGCATGGCGGCAGTCACGCCACCGGGCGTACCAGCCAGCGCAGTGATTTTCAGGCGCAGTACGCCAATCTGCCCACCACGTGGAGTCATTCCCTGGGTGTCGTGCTGGGCTGCCTGGTCGGCGATGGCTGGCTGTCCGAGGAGAGCAACAGCCCCGTCGGGTTTGCCTTCTCAGAGGCGGAATTGCTGGACCAGGTGCATGGTCCGCTCAAGAACTGGTTTGGCGAAGGGCACGTGCATCAGCGCAATCTGGTCAGCCAACTAACCTATGGCCGGCTGCCTTTCCACTTCTTCCAGTCGCTTGGTGTATCCACCGCGAAGGCACATGAGAAGTGCGTGCCCGCCAGCCTGTGGCGCGCCCCGCGTGCTGCTGTCGTGGGATTCCTGCAGGGTCTCTTTAGCGCCGATGGCACGGTGCTCGTCAACGAGAAGAAGCAGGATTGCAGCGTGCGACTGGCCAGCAGCTCACAGCGCCTGCTGCAGGAAGTGCAACTGCTCCTGGGCAACTTCGGTATCGTGGCGCGGATCCAGTTGCGGCGCCTTGCCGGTGTGCGACCGCTGCCTGATGGTAAGGGCGGCAGCCGCCTCTATGCACACCAGGCCCAGTATGAGTTGATCCTCGGCAAGGCCAATCGAGACCTATTTGCAGAGAAGATCGGTTTCTTGCAGAGCGACAAGCAGGCAGCGTTGATGAACTTCATCGCCGGCAAGAAGCGTACGACCAACCGCGAACGGTATGAAGATACCGTACGTTCGATTGAAGATGCTGGTGTGGCCGATGTCTATGACCTGACGCAGCCTGACACGCATAGCCTGATTGCCAACGGCTTGGTTGCGCATAACTGCGGCGAACAGTGGCTCGGCCCCTACGAGAATTGCTGTCTTGGCTCCATCAACCTGGCCAAGCATGTCGCACTCGATGCTGATGACGAGCCGGTGGTCGACTGGGCGCTGCTCGAACGCACAGTGCGCGAGAGCACCAGCTTCCTCGACAACGTGGTGAGCGCCAATGCCTATGTGCCCGCTGTGCCGGAGGTGGCCGAAGCCGCCTATCGCGCGCGGCGCATCGGTCTGGGCATCATGGGTCTGGGCGACATGATGTACAAGCTCGGCATCCGTTATGGCAGCGAGAATGGTCAGGAGTTCGCTGCGCAGATCATGGAGTTTGTGCGCTTCCATTCCATGCAGCGCAGCGTCGAGCTGGCTGAGGCACGCGGGCCGTTCCTGGCCTTTGCCGGCAGTATCTACGACAAGGACGCCGAGGGCGGCATGAAGTGGCAGACCCCCGTACCGCTGCGCCCCTTCAGCCACGACTGGCAGCGGCCAGCGCTCGACTGGGCCGGCATCGTGCGCGGTATCGAGGCGCACGGTATCCGCAACGCGGCGCAGACGACCGTGGCGCCCACGGGCACGATTGCCACCGTCGTCGGCTGCGAAGGGTACGGCTGTGAGCCGGTCTTTGCGCTGGGCTATGTCCGTCACTTCAAGGACGGCGACAAGGATGTGGAACTGGTCTACACCAGCCCGCTCTTCGACCAGGCGCTCGAGCGGACGAAGCTCGACGACCAGGCCAAGACGCACATCAAGCAGCATGTGGCGACCTACGGCTCGTGCCAGGGGTTGGAGGAACTCCCCGACGATCTGCACAATACCTTTGTCGTCAGCGGCGATATCACCGCCGACGAGCACGTGCTGATGCAGGCCGCGATCCAGGCGTTTACCGACAACTCGATTAGCAAGTGTGTCACCGGCGATACGCTTGTGCTGACGGAAAATGGTCTGGTCGCCATCGAGGAACTCTCTGACCAGCGGCTACCCGACCAGTTCGCTCCACTCAAGCAGCGCATCGTCAGCCCACAGGGTGTGGAGAGCACCGACGCGTTCTATTACGGCGGCTACCGCGAGACGCGCAAGGTAGCATTCGACTATGGCTTCGAGATCGAAGGCACGGGCAACCATCGCATCCAGGTGCTTGATGAACAGGGCTCCGTGCAGTTCCGCCGCCTGGACGAGCTCAGACCCGGAGATGTGGCCATCTTTTACGGCAACCAGCAACGCTTTGGCGCCGCGCGCCAGGCGCTGCCGGCCTATTCCGGAAGTTACCGGACCAATAGCAAGCGGGTGACGTTCCCGGTGCAGATGAGTGAGGAACTAGCGTTCTTCCTGGGATGTGTGACTTCGGAGGGCGCCATCACGCGCAACGGCGTCGCGATCACCAACACGGACACGGCGCTGCTCGAGTCGCTACAGGCATCGGTGCGCAGACTCTTCGGCCTGGAGAGTCTCGTGCTCAAGGACAATCGCAACACGGTGCACTCGCTTCAGATCAACTCGCGCCCGCTGCGTAACTGGCTGCTAGTCGACCTGGAGATGGAAGCGGGCGCTGAGAACAAGGTGATCCCGGCCTGCATCCTGCGCGGCGGACAGGCGGAGGTTGCAAGCTTCCTGCGCGGGCTGATGCTGGACGGCTTCATGAACGCCAACGGCCGCATGTTGGGCATTACCCTGGCCAGTCGCAGGCTGATTCAGCAGTTGCAGACGCTGTTGCTCAATATGGGCGTCCTGGCGACAGTGCGCCGGACTGCAGAGCGGGCGTGGAGTCTGACGGTGCAGGGCGGCGAACTGGAGACCCTCGCCGAGCAGATCAGCTTTGTCGAGGTGTGGAAGAACGAACGACTCGCTCAGCGCAACACGGGCAGAGTGATGCGTCTGCGCAACTACAGCCGCCTGCTACCGGCTGCGGTCACCACCGCTCTGCGCGAATTGCAGGTGGAGGAGGAACGCTCGCTGCGCAGTTTCTACAGCGATGCCGCTGAAGACCAGGCCGCCTACCAGCGCGTGCGCGTCAACCTGCTCCAGGGGCACCGGCTGGAGCGCGGGGATGCCCAGCATCTCTTCCAGACGCTGGAGCCGGTTGCCCAAAATACCTATGCGGCCAGCTTCTTTGCGCAGGATGAACCCGGCAAGGTCTACGTGGAGGTCGCAAGCGTCGCGACTGGGTTTGCCGAAGTTTTTGACATCAGCGTGCCCGGCTCGCATACGTTCGTTGCCAACGGGCTTGGCAACCACAATACCTGCAATTTTGCCGAGGGCGCGACCGAAGAAGACGTGGCCAAGGCGTACATGCTGGCCTGGGAGACTGGCTGCAAAGGCTTGACCGTTTACGTCACGGGCAGCCGCGAGCAGGTGGTGCTGGAGACCAAGGCGACGAAGCAGAAGAAAGAAGAGCCGAACGGCAAGGCCGCCGATGCGGCGCAGAACAACGGACACTATGCCAACGGCCACCACGGAGAGGGCGACGCGGGCCACGGCGTCATCGATTTCAAGCACTCTATGGTCAAGCGCCCGCGGCCGGCCAAGCTGCACGGCGCCACCTATCGCAAGGACACGCCGCTGGGCACCGCCTACATCACCGTCAACAGCGACGATCGCAACGAGCCCTTCGAGGTCTTCATGAACGTAGGCAAGGCGGGCACGGAGGTGACGGCAGTCAGCGAGGCCATGGGGCGGCTCATCAGCCTGGTGCTGCGTATGCCTGCTTCGCTGCCGCCGGCCGAACGGCTACGCTGGGTGATGGATGAGATGGCGGGGATCGGCGGTGGGCGGCCGCTAGGCTTTGGCGCCAACCGCGTGCGCTCGCTGCCCGACGGCATCGCCCAGGTGCTGGCCGAGCATCTCAGCGAGTTGCCGATGGTGGCCGAAGAGCCGCAGGCCGAGCAACTGGCCCTGCCCATCGCGGCCAAGCCCATCGGCGACATCTGCCCCGAGTGCGGCGAGGCGAGCTTCCTCAACGTGGAAGGATGCCGCAAGTGCGCTGTCTGCGGCTACAGTGAGTGCTGAGTTACCCTGGACAAGAGAACAGATAGAAAAGCGAGGCGCCGACCGGCGCCTCGCTTTTTCGTGGACAAAAGTTGCGGCTGTCTGCCCGCTGTAGTTTCTGTGACAGCTTTGGCCGCGCTTCGCTAATCGTTTGCCCGTCCGGCTCAAAGGCTAATCTGGGCTTTGTCCATGCCGGGCGATAATCTCACGCCAAAGCCGCGACGTGCGCAGCGTTTGTAGAGGGCGGTCACGGCGTGAGCCAAAGGACCTGGTAGGGTTCCAGCACGACCTGTTCGTTACCAAGTTCGATGGTGCGCCCGGAGATCAGGTCGTGGAAGGTGTAACGAAGGCCGTAGACGCGCAATTCGTTGGCTGCGACGGGCTGGGTGTGCTCCGAGAAATTGGCCAGCACCAGGAGTCGTTGTCCGTCGCGGCCGGTGCGCACGAAGGCAAAAACGTGGTCGTTGCCCAGGTTCAGCACTTCCATTGCGTTGCCGGCGATGGCCGGCGTGGCTTTGCGCACGGCGACCAGGTGCGCCAGCCCGCCGTAGATGCGCCCCTCGATGGTGTCCGGCTCTGATCGGCGCGCCATCTGCGCCCAGTCGATGCGCGGGCGGTGCACCCAGCGGCTGTCGCCCGCCTTGCCCGCGTTGTCGACATAGCTGTAGTCATTGAGCACGCCGATCTCGTCACCGAGATAGATGAGCGGCATGCCGCCAATGCTGAAGATGACGGCGTTGAGCAGCAGGACGCGCCGCACGGCCAGGTCGATCTCGCCGGGGTTGCCGCCGCGCAGTGCCTGCTCCAGCCCGGCCAGCGAGGCTTGTGAGCCGGAGATGCGCGCGTCGCCGGTGCGCGGGTTCTCCTGGAAGGGTAGGCCGCGCGCAAAGCTGCCGGGAAAGCGCCCGGTGTAAAAGCTGTTGAGAAAGCGGCGGTGGTCGTAGCCGTTGATGCCCAGCGCGCCGGCATCGCCGTCGTCGAAGGTCCAGCCGATGTCGTCGTGACAGCGAATGTAGTTGACCCAGGCGCAGTCATCGGGAAGCTGGAAGCGATAGCCCAGGGAGTGACGCAGCAGCCGCACCTCGCGCGTGGCCAGGCTGTTCCACAGCAGCGCCATGAGCAGCGGGTTGTAGGAGAGCTGGCACTCCCCGGCGCCGATATAGCGGATCACCTCGTCGGGGTGGACGATCGCCTCGGACTTGAAGAGCAGGCTCGGCGCGGCAATGCGCAGCACGGCGTTGAATGCCTGCACCAGCGTGTGCGCTTTGGGCAGGCTCTCGCAGACTGTGCCCATTTCCTTCCAGGTGAAGGCGAGCGCATCCAGACGCAGCACTTCGGTGCCCACGTTGGCCAGAAAGAGCATTTCGGCGGCCATGTCGCGGAAGACGTCGGGGTTGCGGTAGTTCAGATCCCACTGGAAGGAGTTGAAGGTCGTCCACACCCAGCGATCCATGTCCGGCCGGTAAGTGAAGCTGCCGGCGTGCTGGTCGGGGAAGATCTCGCGCAGCGTGCGGTCATAGGCGTCGGGCATGGTGCGGTCGGGGAAGATGAAGTAGTAGTCGGCATGATCTTCGTCGCCCGCCTGCGCCGCCAGTGCCCAGCGATGTTCGTCCGAGGTGTGGTTGAAGACGAAGTCGAGCACCAGGCTGATGCCGTTCTCGCGCAGATCCGCCGCCAGGGCGCGCAGGTCGTCCATGGTGCCCAGTTTTGGGTCGACCTGGCGGTAGTCGCTGACGGCATAGCCGCCGTCATTGTCGCCGTCGGGCGCCTTGAAGAGGGGCATGAGATGGAGATAGGTCAGACCCAGCTCCTTGAAATAGGGGATTTTGGCGCGCATTCCTTGCAAGTCGCCGGCGAAAAGATCGACATAGTAGACGCCACCCAGCATCTTCTCGGACTGGAACCAGCGCGGATCCTCCTCGCGGACGCGGTCGAGTTCCTTCAAGGGTGCGGGACGATCGAGCCATGACTGTGCCGCCTCAGCAACGATGCGCTCGAGATGGTAGAGAAAGTCGTAGCGGTCGCCGTACAGTTCGAGCAGGCGCGCAAAGAGATCGTCGAAGTGCTCCTCCAGCCTGCGCCGGAAGGTGGCCCACGCCTCGTCGTCGACGACAGCGGCGAGTTCCCTCTCCAGTCGCGGCAGCAGGCGATCGAGGGTGCGCTGTGCCTCTCTGTGGACTTTCACGGATTCTTGCATTTCAGCCTCGGTTCTGGTTCGAATCGGTTCAGGCGGACAATGGTTTTTGTGCGAGCAGAATCAGATGCTCGCTCTCAGATGAATAGGGCGATCCATCAAAATCGCCCCAGACGTCTTCGACGACGAAACCGGCCAGGCGCAGCATCAATTCGGCTTCGCTGCGCCAGAGAAAGCGCAGGGTAAAGGGGCAGTTGGTGCGCTGGCTGCGTCCGTCGGCAAAGGTCTCCTCATAGATGAAGAGCGTGTCCTGCACCTGCTCGGCCAGGTCGACGGTGCGCACGCTCCACTTCTGCACCTCGGCGCCGGTTGTGTCGTCCAGCCACTGATCGGCAAGCTCCATGAGCCCGTTGATGGCAAGGAGGCGCGGGATGTCCGGGTTGAACAGGTCGACGAAGAGGTAGCCGCCCGGCCGCAGATGGCGCCAGGCGTTGGCCAGCACGGCAAGCTGTTCGTCGGCCGTGACGAAGTGCATGAGCGTGTTGCTCGTGCAGAAGGCGAACGCAAAATCCTTGCGCGCCAGGTCGAAGCTGCGCAGGTCGCCTTGTACCAGGGTGGCGCGATCGACCAGCTTGTGGTGTACCAGCTTGTGCGCCGCGCCGTCCATCAGCGCGCGGCTGATGTCGACCCCGGTGATCGTATGCCCGGCCGCCGCCAGCGGAATCAGCACGCGCCCGGTGCCGCACCCCAGTTCGAGCAACGGGTCGCCGCACTCGGCAGCGAGCATGGCGATGGCCTCGATGTCGTCCTGGTATTCGCGATAGTCGTCGTCGTAGAAACGCGCAAAGCGGTCGAAGATCTCGTGTGATTCTGAGTTTGCATCCATATAAGCACATGATACTGACTTTCGGAGTACAGCGAAAATGTGATTTTACAGGAAAGGGGAGATGGGATATACTTTTACCCATATGAAGGCCGACCTGTGGGTCGGCGTTCACTTTGATTGACGTAGCAGTGTGACGGCGCCGCCTCAGCCAGGCGGTGTTTTTCATAGCCCGAAGTATGTGCCGCCGTGAAACAAGGCGGGCGCCGCCGGCGTTATGAATAGGGATGTTTGCCTCAACCGACGCGCCAGTGAGATGGACTACGGTGCGCAAGTCGCCGGCATAACTGAGGACGAGGTTGATGCGCCGGATTGTCATGTCCGGACAATCGATTTTGCACAACCGTCCTGCGCCAATCACATGACACGATTCTTGAGCGCCTGGCGACGATGCCAGGGTGCATTGTTTTCAGAAGGAACGCAGTTCCGAGAGTGGATTATGAGTAACAACCAACCCGTATACTTGACTCCCGAAGGCCTCAAGAAGGTCAAGGATGAACTGGAATACCTGACGACGACGCGCCGCCGCGAAGTCGCGCAGATGATCGCCGAAGCCAAGGCCGAGGGCGACATCAGCGAGAATGCCGGGTATGACGAGGCCAAGACCGCCCAGGGCTTTTTGGAAGGGCGTATCCGCGAGCTTGAGATCATTCTCAAGAACGCCAAGGTCATCAACGATGCCGACGTCGCGCCCGATGTCGTCGTCATCGGGCGGACAGTCGTCGTGCGCGAGCAGGGCACCGAAATGGAAGAGGAATACACCATCGTCGGTCCGCCTGAAGCCAACCCGGCGCAGGGCCGTATCAGCAACGAAAGCCCCATGGGGCGGGCGCTGCTCAACAAGCGCGCCGGCGACGAGGCAGTCGTCGTGTCGCCCGGTGGCGAGATTGTTTTCGAAATCGTGAAGGTCAAGTAACCGGGGCAGCCACGCAAACCAGGGCCAACGGTCCTGTCGTCGGCAATGCCCAACTCATCTGTGCCCGGCCAATCCAGCGCCGGGCACACTTGTGCTCACGGCCAGAAATACGAGGGTATGCGCATGAGTGAATCGATCCACCCCATCTTCGAGCCGGCCAACCTGTCCGACCAGGAGCGGTCGCGCCTGCACAATCTGGAGGCGCTCGTTGCCGCGGGCATCGAGCCTTACCCGGCGCGCGTCAAGCGCACGCATACCGTCGCCGACGCGCGTGCCCTATTTGAGCGCGGCGATGCGGGCGAGGACGCCGTCACCGTCACCGGGCGCATCAAGCGCATGCGTATCATGGGCAAGATGAGCTTCGCCGATCTCGAGGACGGCACCGGCTCGATCCAGCTCGTGTTGCGCAAGGATTCGCTGCCGGCCAATTTTTACGATGACGTGTGGAAGAAGCTCATCGACCTGGGCGATTTTGTCGGTGCGACCGGCCCGCTGGTGGTGACCAAGACCGGCGAACTCAGCGTCGACGTGCGCGAGGTGCAGTTCCTCTCCAAGGCGCTCAAGCCCATGCCCGACAAGTGGCACGGCGTGCGCGACCAGGAGAAGCGCTACCGCCGCCGCTATGTCGACCTGCTGGCCAACCCGCCGGTGCGCGATATTTTCCGCACGCGCGCGGTCATCGTGCGCGCGCTGCGCGACTTCCTCGACGGCGAGGGCTTCCTGGAGGTCGAGACGCCGATCTTGCAGCCGCTCTACGGCGGCGCGGCCGCGCGCCCCTTCGTCACGCATCACAACCAGTTGCACCAGGATCTCTACCTGCGCATCAGTTTCGAACTTTATCTCAAGCGGCTCATCGTGGGCGGCTACGATCGCGTCTACGAAATCGGCCGTGACTTCCGCAACGAGGGCGTCAGCTTCAAGCACAACCCGGAGTTCACGCAGCTCGAGTTTTACGAAGCCTACGCCGACTACCAGGATGTCATGCGCCGCACCGAGGAGATGGTCGCCCACGTGGCGCGCCAGGTCACCGGCGGCACCACCATCACGTGGCAGGGACACACCGTCGATTTGACGCCGCCCTGGCGCCGGCTGCCGCTGCGCGAGGCCATCCTCGAGGCCACCGACATCGATTACGAGGCCTATCCCGACGCCGAGTCGCTGGCCGCCGAGATGCGCCGCCTGGGCCACGACCCGGACCCGCGCAGCAACTGGGGCAAGCTGGTCGACAGCCTCATGGCCAAGCACGTCGAGCCGCATCTGATCCAGCCGACTTTCCTCACCGACTACCCGCTCGACGTCAGCCCGCTGGCCAAGGGCTCGCCCGACGACCCGCGGCTGGTGGAGCGATTCGAGGGCTTCATGGTTGGCATGGAAATCTGCAACGCGTTCAGCGAATTGAACGACCCCATCGACCAGTTGCGTCGCTTTATCGACGAGGCCTACCGCGCGCGCCACGGCGACGAGGAAGCTCACCCCGTCGACGAGGATTACATCGAGGCGCTGAGTTATGGCATGCCGCCGACCGGGGGCTTTGGCATGGGCGTCGACCGCCTGACGATGATCCTCACCGACACGGACACCATCCGCGAGGTCATTCTCTTCCCGCACCTGCGCACGATTCGCGAGGGTGGCGAGGAGGAAGAGGGCGCCGGCGAGGACGTGCCATCCGCGCAGTGATGAAAGACAACGCTGGAATCTGAAGTGAGAGCGGGGCGCCTGTGGGCGCCCCGTTTTTTGTGGCCGGTTGGCGTGGCTGCGCGGGTCAATCGCTCAGCGGTGCGGCCACCGTCACGTCGAGCAGCGGTACGGCATCGTCAGGGAGCGGGTCACCGTGGCGGTCGCGTGCGGGCAGGCGTGCGCCACTGGCCGGGTCGTAGAAGCCGAGCAGCAGCCGGTAATCGCCGGGCGCGGCGTCGGCCGCGATGGGCAGCGTCACCGTTTCGACGATGACCTCGCCCTTGCGCCATGTGGAAGTCGGGTTGGCGCCATCTTGCGGCTGGGCATCGGCCTGCGCGGCCATGCCCAGCGCCGGGCTGTGCAGTTGCAGGAAGCGCGTGTAGTCGGCCGTGCCCGCATCGCTCGCCCGGTAGAAGAGCGTAACCGTCAGCGTCTCGCCGGGCTGCACCGTTGCCGGGCCGGTCCGTGTGAAGCCGCTCAGTTCGACGGCGTCGCCAAAGGTCGCCGGCAGCCTGGTGACGGGGCGCTGGTTTTGATCACCCAGCACTTTGAAGGTCGCCACGGGGTGGCTGTCACCCAACGCATTGCCTGCCTTGTCGGCGACAGGCAGCCGCTCGTCGCTGCGGCGGTCGCGCACGGCCACACGCAGCGTGTACAGCCCGCCGGCGAGATCGTCGGGCAGGCGCAGCGTTGCCTGCTCGTGCGGCATCAGGTAATCGTGCCAGAGGCTCAGCGCGTCGCTGCGCCAGCCCACCTGCAAGTCGAGCGCAGCCACCTTCTGCTGCGCGTGGTCGACGATCTCGATGACGCTCTGGTAGGGGTAGATGTCGGGCGTGATCTCCTGCCAGAGCAGATCGACGGTCATGCGCTGCCCAGGCGCCACACTGCTCGTTTCCTCCAGCGGCCTGCCGTCGATCGTTGCACGCACGCCGCCCAGAGTGGCGATCGGCGGTGCGTCGGGCGGCCCGAAGACGACAGCCGGCGCGTGCGTCGTGGCGATGGCGGGCTGCTCCGGCAGGTCGATACGCATGACTTCGCGCTCCGGCAGCAGCACGGCGCCGGTCGCCGCATCGGTCAGTTCGAGCGCCAATGCGTACGCTCCGGCGGGCAGGCCGGGCGGCAGGCCCAGCTCGGCGGCGTCCTGCATGAGCGTGCCGGGCCGCCATGTCGCCGTCGACCAGGTGCCGAAGCGCGGGGCGCTGCGCAGCGCGCTGACCGTGTTGCCGGCGGCGTCAGTCAGGCGCCATTCGGTCAGCAGATCAGGCTGATTGGCGCGCACGAACCAGCGCGGGCGAATGGTGAGCTGCCCGCGGTCGGCGCTGGCGTCAATCCCGGCGAGGTCGAGACCGGGCGCTGCTGCAACCGGGAACTCGACACTGGCCTGCCTGGCCTGGGCCGGCGCCGGCTGTGCACCGATGATCCAGACAAGTCCGGCGGCGACCAGTGCGGCGGCTGCCATCAGCAGGGCCCGCCGGGCAGAGAAAAAGAGTGCAAGCACCAGCAAGGCAAGCCCCAGAATGGCGAGAATCGTTCCAGCCTGCGCGGGCATAGTTGTCGTGCGCCCGAACGCTACCGTGTGCTCTCCGGCCGGAACAGCGACGCTCAGCAGGCCGGTCGTGGCATCGGGCTGTGCAGCCTGCGGCGGACTTCCATCCAGCGCAACCTGCCAGCCGGGAAAATAGAACTGGCTCAACGTCAGGACTAGCGGCGCATCGCCCTCGCTCGTGACGCTAACCCCGGCGCCGGGCGCCATTGCGCTCACTGCGCGCACGCTCACCCCAACTTCGGGCAGGGGCGGCGCGGGGCTTTGGAGCGCGGCAAGGTCAGCCCACCGCGGCAGGAACTCGTCGTCGTAGCCGGCGCCGTGGGCCGGCTCGGCCTGCTCGAAGCGGTTGACGGCGGCCAGGGTCAGGGTGATGTCGTCCGCTGCGGTCAGGAAGGGCGTTTCGCCGGGCCGCGGCGCCTGCGTGATTACGATGAAGGCGACCAGCACGGTCGTGGCGATGGCGCGTGCGGGTGCGGTGGGCAAGGCTGTGACAGCCCCGGCGCCAATGACTGCCACTGCCAGCCCCATGATACTCAACAGCCGCCACGGAAACTGGATGACGGCCAGCGCGCTGACGTTCGCCCACAGTGGCGCGCTGAGCGGGGAGAGCAGCACGCCACACACGCCCAGGATCGCCACCCATAGCCACCACTCTGCGGTGCGCCGGCGCGTAAAGAGGAACCCGGCCAGCAATAAGAGCGCCTGGATCGCGCTCAACTGGTAGGGTGTCTGGCCGCCGTCCACGGCCCGAAAGCGCAGGTCGAGCTCGACAAAATCGCGCCAGCGCCACAGGTTGTCCAGCAGCAGTTGCGTCGACCACGCGCTCGTCGACAGGGCGCCGCGTTCGAGCAGTTGCGGCAGCCAGACGACCGCGCTGAGCAGTGCCGCCAGTACCGCTGCGGCCGCCGGCGCGGCGAGCAACTGCCAGGCCGGCCGGCCCGTGCCGTGCAGGGCGAGCGCCAGCATGATGGCATAGCCGGCCAGCCACGGCAGCGCGAGCAGGAAGGTAATCGTGTGCGTCATGGCGAGCAGGGCAAGCAGAGTCGCACCCAGGACAAGGGAGGGCAAGGGGCGGCGTGTCAGCATCATGCGGCGCAGCGCCCAGAAGAGCCAGGGCAGTAACGCCTGTGCGCCGATCTCACCGAACGCGCCGCGCACGAAGACGTTGGCCAGCAGATAGGTGGCGTAGGTGTACGTCGCCGCTGCCAGCAGGCCGGGCCAGAAGGATGGGAGGGGCGAGGGGCGAGGGGCGAGGGGCGCACGGTCCGCGCCTTCATTCTCGCCGGCTGTCGACGCGTACAGATCGCTGGCCAGGAAGGCCGCACCCACCGCGCCGAAGAGGACTGCCAGCACATAGCTCCAGCTATAGGCCGCGGCCTGGCCCAGCCCGCCCAGGTGCAGCGTCTCCGCCAGGTAGTACATGGCCGGCGCGTAGAAATTGAAAAGGGGATAGCCGTAGCCGGTGTACAGGTCGGCGATCCAGCGTGGCAGCCAGTCGCCCTGGCGCACCTGCTGGTCAAAGACGAAGAGGCGCATGAGATGCACCGGCGTGTCGTCGGCGATGGCGGGCAGCCCGCGCGTGATGAGCAGCCAAACCGCGGGCAGCGCAACCAGCACGGCGGCAAGCGCAAGCGCCGCCCGCGAGTGCGCCAGGCGCGCCCAGCGGCCGGCCGGCCGCTGGGTGGCGGGTGCGGGCTGAGGCGTCGGAGTTGTCATCGCTGTCATGGCTGACCGGTGCACAGGGGCAGTGTCACGCGGCCAAGGCTATACCCATCTTCCCCAGCCAGCGGGATCGGCTGCGTAGATTCGGTTTCGTAGGGGATGGCCCACAGGTCGTACTCGCCGGGCGGCAGCGGATCGGCGGCGAACTCGAAGAACTGCGTGCCGTTGTCGGGACTCTCCCACTGGCGTGCACTGCGGCCGTTGCTGTTTTGCAGCCAGCTATCGACCTGCGCCGCCGTATTTCCATCAGCCAGACGAACCAGGCGCACCGAGGCCGACAAATCGACCGGATATGGCCCTTCGCTCTGCCAGGAAAGGTCGGCGGCCAGTTGTTCGTTTTCGGCGCCTTCCGGCAGGAAGCAGTAGAGCATTGCGCCGGTGAGGCGCAGCCCGCCCTCCGCCACTACCGGCCCGCCGCTGAGCGCTACGCTCGCACTCTGCGCGGCGATGGGTGTGTAGAACTCGATCTGGAAGGTGTTGCCCTGTTCCGTGCCGGCGGGGGCGTAGCCGGCCAGGCGAAGCTGCGCGTCGAGCCGGCGCTGCGGGTCGGCGTCGGCGTGCATGCCCGCCAGCCAGCGCACCAGGCCGATGCGCCCGGCATCGGGCACGTCGACGACAAAGGGGCGATCGACGACGGCGTAGTTCGTGTTGAAATCGGTGAGGAAGTCGATGGACCAGTAGTTGCTGCGCGGCCAGCCCCACGAGAGCGGGATCACGAAGAAGGTATCCGGGTTGGCTTCGACGGCGCGGGCAATGGCCGTCATGTCGGCGTCGTACTGCTCGAAGCTCTCGCGTGAGTTCTGCCAGCGCAGGTAGTCGCGGAAGCTCAGCGCGCCGTCGGCCGTGATGAGGAGCAGACCGGCCAACAGACCTAGCGTGGCGCGGCGCGCCCGGTTGGCATCCGTGGCGCCGATGGCGAAGACGTGCATCAGCCCGAAGCCTGCGAGCAGGAAGACGGCCGGCGCGATGACGAGCACGCGCAGGTGGTTCGGCGGCAGCGGCGTCCCCGACACGGCGAGGATGCCGGGCCAGATCATCACGGCGATCGTCCAGGCCAGGGCACGTGGCGCGGCTTTGCCCCATGCCAGCACGAAGCCGGCGAGAAAGAAGGGCGCCACGAACCACGCAATCGGCGGGCGTCCGGGAATGTTGTGCAGCCAGATCGGGTCGCCCGTGATGCCGATCATCTTCAGATGCTCGACCAGTTGGAACCAGAAAAGCGACCACGGCTCGGGGCGCGAGAAGAGCCACACCTGTTGCGAGCGCTGAAACCCGGCGGCCGGATTGAAGTAGATGGCGACGGCCAACGGCAGCGCGACGAGGCCAGCGGTCGCCAGCAGCGCGATCACGCTGCGCCAGCGCACCGTGCGCCGCCAGTCGACGAGCAGCACGACGGCCAGGATCGGCACGAAGCGCGCAGCCACGTAGGTGTACTGCATGAGGCCGAGCAGCGCGCCGGCGGCAATGTACGGGCGCAGGTCGTTCAGTTCGCGGCAGCGCCACAAGAGCAGCAGAAAGATCGGGAAGAGTGCCAGGAAGAGGTTGGCCCGGTACGAGATACGGCTGAGCGAGACCGTCCAGAAGGTGACGGCCACGAAGCCGGCGCCGATCAGCGCAGCGCGGTCGTCGAGCAAGCGGCGGCCCAGGGCAAAGGTGCTGGCCACGGCGACGGTGCCGGCCATGGCCGCAGGCAGACGCAGGGCAAATGCGTTGTTGCCCAGCACATTGACAAAGAGGCTGAGCAGGTAAATGTAGAGCGGCTCGCGGCCGTTGTTGGCCGGGAAGAAGAGCGGCGTTACGCCCTGCCAGATGCGCAGCGCATCGACGCCGTTGGCGCCTTCATCGAAGTGCAGGCCCGGCGGGGCGATATCCAGCCGGTAGACGCGCAGGAAGAAAGCAGCTAAAAAAAAAGCAGCAGCGCGCTACGGATTAGGTTGGCAGGGCGGCGTGACTCAGCGACTGGCGGCATAGACCTCACTCGGGAATCCCGGAGCTTGCGCAGCGAAAGCCGACACGGAAGCTGCGGAAGAGCGGCTTGTCGTTGGAGCCTTCCAGCACCGTGTCGCCCCAGTGACCGCCCTTGCGATGGAAGGTGCGGCTGTACCACCAGTTGTCGTGGTAGCTGCCGCCGCGAATCGAGAAGTAGATGACGTTCTCATCCTGGAGTTGCTCGGTGTTGACCGGGTTGGCATAGGGGGAAATGGTGTAATAGTAATCGTAATAGTGATCCTGCACCCACTCGAAGACGTTGCCGGCGAGATTGACGGCGCCGTACGGGCTTTGGCCGCCGCGGAAGTCGTCGACGCGCTCGGGATGGAAGTCGCCGCAGCGGTTGAGGGTATCGCAGGTGTAGTGCTCGCTGCCCCACGGCCACGGCCGCGTATCGACCGCCCCGCGCGCCGCCTTCTCCCACTCGGCTTCGGTCGGCAGGCGCTTGCCCACCCATGAGCAGTAGTCCTCGGCGTCCCAGTGCGAGACATACATGACCGGGAAGTAGTCGTAGTCCGCGTTGTAAAAGTACGGCTCGTCGATGTTCGAGATGAACTTGCGCGGCAGGTTGCACGCCCCGACATCGGTGCAGGCGCGGTACTCTTTGTTCGTCACTTCGAACTTGTCGATCTGGAACGCGTCCAGGTAAACCTCGTGCAGCGGGACGTCGACGTAGGAGCAGGGATAGGCGCCGGAGTTGTTCGGATCGCAGCCCATGAGGAAAGGGCCGGCGGGGACGTCGACCATGGAGCCGACTTCGGGCGGATCCAGGAAATAATCGGTCTTGAAGGACCAGATCTCGCTTTCGGCGTGGTTGCCCGCGGCATCGTCGGCCACGATCTGCCAGAAGTATTCGGTGTTCTCGGCAAAGGTGGGCGGGTCGAATACTTGCCCGCCATAGTTGCTCGCCGCCACCTCGTCAGGCGTCGAGTCGTTCGCCTCCAGGTAGATCGTGAAGGTTGCGCCTTGGAACTTCGGGTCGATCAGGTTCCAGGTGAGGTAGGTGTTGAGGCTGCGGCGGATGCTCTCATCTGGCGGGTAGGGTTTGGCGAAGGGCGGTGCTTTGTAGGCGGCTGGAAGGTATGCGACGCCCGTCGGCTCGACGGTCGGCGTGCCGGGCGAGTCGTCACCGGGCAGAGTCCCCTGGCTCGATACGGTGCGGTCGCCGTGCATCGCTGCTGCCATCACCACGATGACAAAGGCCGCCACCGTGACGACCACGCGTTGTCTCTTGTTCATTGCGTGCTACCCTCCCCTCGCATCCCGCTATCGGCGCCGGCAGACACCCACCGTCACATCGCCCACTGCGGAAAGCCGATCTCGTGGCGCCGACCATCGCGCCAGCATCGATCTCGTGCCGCCAGTATACTCGGAAGGTCGAAGCGCCATCAAATCACTGGCCGGCGCTGACCCGCAGCGGCAGTTCGACGACATTCTCAGGCAGCGGCACGCCGTCGCCATCCACGGCGTCCAGGCGAACCTGTGTCTCTGCGTCGTACCAGCCGGTGATGAGCCGGTAGTCGCCGGCCGCCAGCGTGTCGGGCATGAGCAGCGTCACGCCGTCCAGCAGGTACTCGCCGTCCAGCCATGATGTCGCCGGGCACTCGCCGGAGCAAGGGATCGTGTCCTGTTGCGCTACGAGCGCCCCGCCGCCATCGAGTAGCTGGGCAAAGCGGACGAGATTGCGCGATTCCGAGCGCAACGGTTGCCAGACCAGTTCGACGGAAACAGTTGCGCCGGGCTCGGCAATGAGCGTCTCCGGCGCGTTGACGCCCACCAGGCGCACGCTGTCGCCGAAGCGTGCCGCTGCCGGCAGCGCAACGGGAGGCGCTTCCAGCAGGCGCGGTCGCCCGCCGATCTCGATCGACGCCAGCTCTACGCGCACGGGCGCACGTCCTGCTGCCAGGATCGAGGCCGCCAGCGTATACGTCCCGCCGGGCAGCGACGGATCGGTCGCCAGGCTGGCCGGGATGCGGAAGCTCTCTCCGGCGCGCCATACCGAGGGCGGGTAGGTCGGCGCGCCAGGTGTGATCACCGTACTTGCGGCCACGATGCCATCCTGGCCCAAGAGGTCGACTTGCACGGCATAGTCGGTGGCGGGAGTTATAGGAGAGCGGACCGTAAGCACCAGCGGCAGGCTGTCGCCCGGCGCGCCGCTCGCCACCGGCAGATCGTAGCCGATCACCTGGAAGTCGGCCGGCATGGCTGCCGTGTCGAGCGCGTGCTGCGCCTGCAACTCCGCGGCAGGCGCCAGCGGCAGCTCGACGGCGATTGTGGCCAGCACGTACTCGCCCGATTCCGGCAAACCTGCTTCCTGTGCCGGATAGACGCGCCCGCTCTCCTCGTCGTAGACGCGCAGCGACAGCGTGTAGTGACCGGGCGGCAGGCCGGGCGGCAGCTCGACGACGTGGTAAGTGCTGCCCCGTTCGCCTGCCGTCCAGCCGAGTTGGTCGGGGAAGCGGTCGCCGGCCAGCAGGTCGTCGGCCTGAGCCGCCACGGCGCCCTGCTCGTCGCGCAGCACCAGGCTGCTCTTGCGCGGGCTGTCCAGCGGCTGCAGCGCCTCCCAGCGCAGCACGGCCCAGATCGGCTGATCGGCGGGCATGGTGACGGTGCCATCTTGCAGCGTCCAGCGATTGCCCCCGCCGAGGTTGGCACCCGTAAGCCGGAAGGTGTCGCCAAAGGTGACACCCTCGATCGCTCGTTCGGTGGCAGGCAGTTCGAAGTCGCGCGATTCGAGCAACTGGTATGAGACGTAGGGCATGCCCGCCTGGCGCAGACCCGTCTCCGGTTCGCCCACGCTGTTGCGGCGCAGCAGCATCTTCAACAACCCCTTGACGTCGGCAAAGATCCACGAGGTCTCGTAGAGTTCGGGCAGGTCCGTCGGGCGCAGGACGTTGACGGTTGTGCGATCCTGCGTCAGCCGATCGAGTTCGGCGGGCGCGGTGGATTCATCGAGAGTCAGCGTGGTGTAGGCGCCCGGGTCGCGCTGGAAGAAGTCGATCGTGTTGAACGCGCCGTCGGCCAGCGCATCGCCCGTGAAAAGTGGCATCACCCACAGCGTCTGGCTGGCGTCACCGGCCGCGATGGAACGGGCGAAGTCGGCATAGTCCGTGCGGAAGGGGGCGCGGAAGCGCTCTGGTTGCGACCAGGCGCCGAAATAGCTGGTGAGGGCGACGGTTGCTGCAATGATCAGGAACGGGAGCGGCAGCCAGCGCGCAGGCCGAGCTAGCCGCGCCGGCGCCAGGCCGGTCACCCACCCCATGGCCACGACCGGCAGCACATAGACGATGGGCAACATGCCGATCATGCGCAGCGAGTGGGGCACGCCTTCGCTAGAGAGGATGGCGGGCACAGCCAGTGCCAGGAACCAAAGGAGCGCAAAGAGTGTCGTCAGCCGGCGCCAGAAGACGATGGACAGCCCAATCCCGAGCACGAGCCATGCCGCCATGAGCGGGTCGAAGACCGGAATCTGGGCCGGGTTGTGGCGCAGATTGCCGTCGGGCGTATTGACGAAGAGTAGGAAACTTCGTGCCGCACTGTTCAGCAAGGCGGCTGCGGGGTTGTCGCCCGCGTACTTGGGATTGAGCACGGAGACTTCGGCGGCGTGCTCGCCGAAATAGGCCGGGTTGGCGGCAAAGAAGGTGAGAAGCGGCAGGGCGGCGAGGAGCGCAGCCGCCACCATGACGCCGGCGGTCTTGAGCAGGCGCGTACGGTCGATGCCAAAGCGTCGCGCCAGCAGCCAGGTTGCGGCCACCGTCGCCGCAAAGAGCGCCAGGCTCATGCGTCCGGCCGTGTAAGTGTAGAGCGTCCCCCCTAGTGCCAGCCCGCCTAGCAGCGCCGGCAGCCAAGGGATACCGCCCGCCGCCTGCAGGCGTCGCCAGGTGATCCAGAAGAGCGCGGCGGCAACCGCCATCACCAGCGGGAGCGTAATCGCCCGGAACCCGACACGGCTGAGGCTGATGTGCCAGTAGGAGAAAGTCAGGAAGAGCGCAACCCAGGCGGCATACCAGCGCGCCCCCTGTTGATTGTCCTCCGGCGCAAAGCGGTAGATGGCGCGCGTCATCCAGTACGTCGCCGGAATCGTCAATGCACCAACGACTGCCGCCGTGACGCGGATCGCGTAGCTGGTCGGCCCGAGGAATTGGAAAGCCAGCGCCAGCAGATAAATAAAGAGCGGCTCGCGGCCGTTGTTGCGCTCGTAGAAGACGCGGGTGTCGCCGTGTAGCGCGGCCAGCCCGTCCATGCCGTAGGCGGCCTCATCGTTGTACAGGCCGGGCGGAAAGCTGTGGAGTTGATAAGTCCGGATGAAGAGGGCGGCCAGGAAAAGCAGGACGACAAAGCCCAGTTCCAGCCAGCGTTGCTTGCGCGTGCTCATGATCCGCACTCGACGATCTCGAGATCGGCCAGGCGCACCCGGTCGCCCGGCAGCACAAAGGCCGAATCCAGCACGCGCAGGTTCTGCATCGTTTCCTGGTCGTAGAGGCCGAGCACCAGCGTGTAGGCGCCGGGCGCGACGCCGTCCAGCGGCACCTCTTGCGCATAGTCGACCAGTTCGCCCGGCTCCCAGCGCGTCATGGGATTGAAGCCGTCAAAGGGCATCGTGTCGACCTGGGCGACCCTGGCTGCGTCGTCGGGTGTGACGACGTGGAGGAAAGTCTTGTAGTCGGTAACGGGCGTGCGGTCGGTGAACCAGTAGAGCCGCAGCGGGATCATGTCGTCGGTGCAGTAGCGCATGCCGGGCAGGTCGATGCCGGTCAACCGGATGCCTTCCTCGAACTGCGCCGAGGTGGTGAGCGGGTAGCGGGCAAAGCGGCCGTCGCTTTGCAGCCAGGCAAGGTAGGCGCCAATTGCTGCCGCCAGCACCACGACTAGCAGCAGATCAAGCCACCAGCGCCGCCACGGCAGCAGCCAGACCAGCCAGATCGCCAGCGCCACGATGGAGATCCAGTTGGCCGCGCGGCGTATGGTCGAGTCGCCGAAAGCCACAACGACGCGATAGTCGCCGGCCGGGAGTTCCGCCGACACCAGCCCACCCACGCCGCCGGGCGCAACGGGGACGGGCGCGCCGTTCTGTGTCACCTGCCAGCCGGGGAAGTAGGGCCGGTGCAGGCGTAGCGTCCATGGCTCGGCGGCGCGCACGTCCAGCACGTAACGCACGGGATTCTCGGCGCGCACTTCGATGGACTCGGGTGCTACGATCGGCGGCAGACGCATGGGATCCTCGACCGGCCGGCTCAGCGCCAGGCCGCGGTCGTCGATGCTCAACGTGCGCAGCGTGTAGTCGCCAAAGAGCGGATAGCCCACCTGCCCGCGCTGCCACATGGCGATACGGTTGATATCCGCTTCGCCGGTCATTTCCCAATTGGGGAGCAAGGCCGGGCGCAGGTTGGCGATGCTGAGCCACGCAAAGAGCGCCAGCAGTGCGGCCGCCGCCACGACAGGTTTCCAGGACGCCGACCAGGAGGTCAGCCGGGCGCCGGCAAAGAGAGCGCCGAAGAGGATTGCAATTGAGAACGCGATGATGCCATACAGGCGCCACGGAAATTGAATGAAGCGCACAAAGGGTACGTTCTGCCAGAGGGGAAGGCTGGCGTCAAGCTGAACTAGGAGGACTATTGCCAGCGCGCCGACCCAGAACCACAGGATCGCCGGTCGGGTGCGACGGGTCAAGATCAGGCCGACGATGCCCGCGGCGCCGGCCAACAACGGCCACAGAGCGTAGCGGAAGCGCTCCGGACCGGCGTAGAGCGACACGAGGGACGATTGCGCCAGCGTGGCGAACGTCTTGACGTTGGCTTCGATGCTGGTGCCGCCGCTAAACATGAACTCGGTCGATTTGGTGAGGCTCATCTCCAGCAGGGCGGGCGCCCAGTAGAAGGCGCTGAGCGCAGCGCCGAGCACAAAGGCGCCGGCCACGCGCAGCAATGCCCGCCAGTCACGGGCCAGCGCAGCGAGCGTGGCGACATAGAGCGCGACCAGCGGCACGACAAAGAGGGCGGTGGCATTGTGGCCGAGCATGGTGAGCGCCACGAGCGCAGCGGTGGCCAGCCCGTACCTACGCTGCCTGCCAATCGTGAACCGGTGCGCCGCCCACACCAGCCACGGCAGGATTGCCCAGGTGAGCGACTCCGAGACGGCGCCGCGCTCATAGGCGACCAGGAGCAGGTAGGGGGACAGCAGGTAGACGAAGGCGGCAACCAGCGCGGCCAGCCGGTTCTGCAGAATGCTGCCGGCGTAGACGTACATGCCCCAGGCCGCCAGCAGCAGGCTGAGCGAGAGAACCGCTTTGGCCGAGGCGATCATCCCAAGTCCCAGGCTGTGAAAGAGCAGGCCGAGATAGCTCGCCAACGGTGGATAGTACTGAAAGAGCGGGGCGGTGTAGCCGAAGTTGAGATCGAGGCCGAAGCGCGGGTAGAAGATACCGTTTGCCCAGGCACCGTCAAGCTCAAAGATGCGGTGAACGCTCATGAGGAAGTCGCCAGGGTTGGGGATGCCCGGCAACCAAAGCGGGATCAGGATCGCAGCCGTGCCGCCGGCGAGGAGGACAAACGCCAGCAGATCGTACCGCTTTGCCGAAAACCAGGAACGCAAGGGTCTGTCTATCTGCAATCGCTTCTAAACGACATGTGCTCGCCAGGATGGCAAGCACATGTTCCAATCGATCTCTGAATGTGTGGTCGGGGAGAGAGGATTTGAACCTCCGACCTCTTCGACCCGAACGAAGCGCGCTACCAAGCTGCGCTACTCCCCGACAGCGCTCCTGAGTATAGCGGAAAGTGGCGCACGCGCCAAATCCGGGCGATTGCCAATCGACACATTTTCTGTGGCGTTGACGGCGTTGCGGACGATTGTCTCACCCAGGATGGAGGGAAAAACACTTTGACCGCACGTTGGGCTGTGATATAATCTGCCCATTCTCAGGCAGAGCGCCGGGAGCGCCGGTAACAGAACAGCAGTCGCGCACACTAGGGCGCGGATTGGGCACGCCGGCAACGGATAGCGGTCTCCAGGAGAAGGGGAGCCATGATTGAGGTGACAATTGACAGCATTCGGGTGAGCCTGCTCTCGCAGAACCGGATCGTGGTTCTGAAGGAAGAAAGCAGCGAGCGGTTCTTGCCCATCTGGATCGGCCCGTTCGAGGCCGACGCCATTACGTTGCAGTTGCAGGGCATGGAAGCGCCGCGGCCATTGACGCACGACCTGCTCAAGTCGGTGATCGAGACGCTCGGCGCCGAAGTGCTGCATATCTACATCAACAGCCTGGAGCGCAATACCTACTTTGCGCGGATTCTCCTCGATGTGAATGGCGAGACGATGGAGATCGACAGCCGGCCGAGCGATGCCATCGCGCTGGCCGTGCGCGTCAACGTGCCGATCTACGTGGCCGAGGAGGTCATGGAACAGGCCGGCATGATGCCCGAGGAGGAGATGAGCCTCACCGAAGAGGGCGCCCGTCAGGAATTTTCCGAGACGTCGAGCGACGATCTGGGCGCCTTCAAGGATTTCGTGGAAGGTCTCGACCTCGACAGCCTGCTTGGCAACTAGACGAACCAGCGTTTTTCGTCCGGCGACGTGAGTGTGACGGCGAGGCTGCCCCGGCAGCTTCGCCGTTTTTGTCCCAACTGGACTATCCACAGGGTATCCACAGCTTATGCAGATGATGGAAGCGGCCGACGCACCGGTCAAGGGAATTCCCGCCAATCTTGAGGCCGAGCGCGCCGTGCTCGGCTCGCTGCTGATCGACCCGGACGCGATCATCAAGGTCGCCAACTTTCTGCGCGCCGAGGATTTCTTCCGCGAGCGCCACGCCTGGCTCTACGAGGCGATGCTGTCCCTGCACGAGCGCCACGAGCCGCTCGACTATGTCACGGTCGTCGACGAACTGGAGCGCCGCGATCGCCTGGAGGAAGTGGGCGGGCCGGCGTATATCACCGACCTCATCAGCGGCACGCCCTCGGCCATGTATGTCGACCATTACGCGCACATCGTCGAGCGGTCGGCGCTGCGCCGGCGGCTGATTTCGGCGGCGGGGCAGATCGCCGAGATCGCCTACGACGACAGCCAGGAGGTCGACACGGTCGTCGACAAGGCGGAGTCACTCATCTTCGGCGTCAGCGAATCGCTCATCCACCGCGACCTCATGCCCATCCGCGCCATCATGGGCGACGTGGTCGACCACATCGACTTTCTGGCGCGCAACCAGGACACGCTCATGGGCGTGCCCACCGGCTTCACCTTCCTCGACCGGCTGCTGGGTGGGCTGCAAAAGAGCGACCTCATCATCCTGGCGGCGCGGCCGGCCATGGGCAAGACGAGCCTGGCGCTCAACGTGGCGCAGAATGCCGCCAAGCGCTACGGCGCGCGCGTCGGCGTCTTCAGCCTGGAGATGAGCAACGAGCAGCTCGTGCAGCGGCTCCTCTCCATGGAGACCGGCATCGACAGCCACCGCCTGCGTCTTGGTCAGGTGCATGATGACGAGTGGCCCATTTTGCTGGAGGCAGCCAACCTGCTGGCCAACACCGCCATCTTCATCGACGACACGCCGGCCGCGACCGTCAACGAGATTCGCACCAAGTGCCGCCGCCTCTACGCCGAGCACGGGCTTGACCTGGTGCTCATCGACTACATGCAGTTGATGTCGGGGCAGTCGGGGGGTGGCCGCGAGGCCAATCGCCAGCAGGAAATCTCCTTCATCAGCCGCTCGCTCAAGGGGCTGGCGCGCGAACTAAACGTGCCGGTCATCGCGCTGAGCCAGCTTTCGCGCGCGGTCGAGAGCCGCAGCGACAAGCGGCCCATGCTCTCGGACCTGCGCGAGAGCGGCTGCCTGGCCGGTGACACACCAATCTATCTGCCGAACGAGGGGCGCTATGTGCCGATTCGTTCGCTGGTGGATGGCGAGTGCCCGGTGATTGCCTGTCTCGACCAGGAATCATGGAAGCTGACGGCTGCGCCCGTAGCGCGAGCCTTCTGCACGGGCGTAAAGGCTGTCTTCGAACTGCGCACGCAATCCGGACGGTCGGTGCGCGCAACTGCCAACCATCGCTTCCTGACAGCGACCGGTTGGAAGCGACTGGATGAGCTCGTCGTGGGCGACCACATCGCTGCGCCGCGGTCATTGATGGGGCCCACATCGGCAACAATGGGTGATGACTCCGTTTACTGGGACCGAGTCGCGGCTATCACGCCCGACGGCGAGGAAGCAGTGTACGATCTCACCATTCCGCACCATCAAAACTTTGTCGCCGGCAATTTGATCGTGCATAACAGCATCGAGCAAGACGCCGACGTCGTACTCTTCATCTACCGCGAGGATTACTACATCGAGGACACCGATCGGCAGAATATCGCCGACGTGATTGTGGCCAAACACCGCCACGGCTCGACGGGGACGGTCAGTCTCTTCTTCCGCAAAGAGCTGACCCAGTTCCGCGACCTGGAGGTGCAGCGCACGGAGTTGGACTACTAATGATGCCCATGCAACCGGCCGGCTTTGTCGGCTTTCCCGATGCCAAAATGAAGCCCGTGAAGATCCCCGATTTCTTCTTCACGGACCTGCTGCCGCAGATCGACGACCTGGCGGAGTTGAAGCTGACGCTGCACTGTTTCTGGCTGCTCAACGAGCAGGACGGGCAGCTCAAGTATCTGCGCGGCGCGGAGTTGCGCGCCGACGAGATTCTACTGCGCAGCCTGACCCTGGAGAGCGACCTGCGCACGCCGCAGCAGACGCTGGCCGACGCGCTGGAACGGGCGACGGCGCGCGGCACACTGCTCAAGCTGGAGATCGAGACGGGGACGCCCGCCAGCGGCGACGAAGCGAGCGAGGATTGGTACTTCATCAACACGGTCAAGGGGCGGCAGACGCTGGCGCTGGTGCGCCAGGGCAAGCTGGGCGAGCTGCGCAAGGTGCTGCCGGAGGAGGCGCGGCTCAAGGTGGAGCGCCCCAACGTCTTTGCGCTCTACGAGCAGAATATCGGCCTGCTGACGCCGCTGATTGCGGACCAACTGCGCGACATGGAGAAGAGCTACCCGCCGGACTGGATCGACGAGGCATTTATGATCGCGGTGGCGGGCAACAAGCGCGCGCTGCGCTATATCCAGGCGGTGCTGAAACGCTGGGAAACGGATGGAAAAGATGAGCGAACCCATGAAGCGGGCCGGGGAGATAGCGAGGCAGAGCTTCGGCGCAAGTACATCCCCGACGAATTCTCCGACATCATCCTCGGCTGACCGCTGGCAGAGCACACTCGACAGCGTGCGCCGCGCGCGCGCCCTGCCCGCAGCGCAGCCCGAGCGCAGCGAGGACGCGGGCAAGATCTGCCCTATCTGCGGCGGGACGGGCTTCATCGTGGCAGACCTGCCCATCGACCATCCGGAGTTTGGGCAGGCCGTGCCGTGCCAGTGCCGGCTGCGCGAGCGGCAGGAACGGCAGTTGCGTGCGCTGCAGGCAGCCGGGATGCCGGAGTCGCTGCGCCACCTGACCTTTGACACCTTCATGCCCGAACTCGCACACCTGTCGGCCGACAAGCAGTATTCGCTGCAGAGTGCATTCGACACCTGTGCCGCCTTCGCCCAACACCCTGAAGGCTGGCTGCTGATCACCGGCACCTATGGCTGCGGCAAAACGCATCTGGCGGCCGCGATTGCCAACGCACGGCAGGCGATGGGACTGTCCGTCGTCTTCATGGTCGTGCCGGATTTGCTCGACCACCTACGGTCGACCTTTGGCCCGCAGAGCGAGGTACCCTACGACGAGTTCTTCGAGCGGCTGCGCAATACGCCGGTGCTGATCCTCGACGACCTGGGCGCCCATTCGAGCACGCCGTGGGCGCAGGAGAAGCTCTTCCAGTTGCTCAATCACCGCTACAACGCGCACCTGCCCACCGTGATCACGACCAACCAGCGCATCGACGATCTCGAAGCGCGCGTGCGCAGCCGCCTGCAAGATAGCGGGCTGGTCAGCCAGGTCATGATCCTGGCGCCCGACTTTCGCACCGGCAAGGGGAGTGGTGTCACCGATCTCAGTTCGCTCTATCTGCACCGCGACCAGACCTTTGGCGCCTTCGACGCCCAGCGCGGCGATCTGTCGGCGGAGCAGCGCGCCGGCCTGCGCGATGCGGTCGCACTCTGTGTCGCCTATGCGGACGACCCGATCGGCTGGCTGGTGCTGGCCGGCACCAACGGCTGCGGCAAGACGCACCTGGCTGCCGCCATCGCCAACGCCTTCATCGAACGCACGCGTGCGGACGTCATGTTTGTCGTCGTGCCCGATCTGCTGGACCACCTGCGCAGCGCCTTCAGCCCGCAGTCGACCATGCCGCTCGATCGTCGCTTTGACGAGATTAAGCGCTCGCCATTGCTTGTTCTCGACGACCTCGGCACGGAGAGTGCGACGCCATGGGCGCGTGAGAAGCTCTTCCAGTTGCTCAATTTCCGCTATACGGCGCTGATGCCCACGGTCATCACTACCACCTCCGAGCCGAAGCAGATCGACCCGTGGCTGCGTACGCGCATGATGGATCTCAACCGGTGCCAGTATCTGGCGATCACGGCGCCGGGCTACCGCGGCAGCCGCAGCCAGCAGGAGCAGCGCGCGCGTAAGGCGCCGCGCCGCTGAACGCCAATCGTAACGTTGATTGGAACCACCACCGCTTGTTTCGTCGTCTATTTCCAAAATATGCTATACTGGCGTTTTGAAGATGCGTCAGCTTGAAGACGGTCTCCATAGATGCCTATGTGCTACCGTTGAGCGATGGAGATAGAGACGAAATGAAGGTTCAGACAATGCGATCATGGCCGATCCTGGCGCTGGCAGGCGCCCTGTCACTTGCGCTGGCCGGTTGCGGCGGCATGGGTGCGCAGGCCACGCCGCTGCCGACGCGTACCCCGCTGCCCACCTTTACCGCAACACCCGAGCAGGCCGCACAGCCCGTCGTCCAACAACCGGCGCAGGATGTACAGCAGCCGGCGCAGGGCCAGACCGACCCGGCTGCCGCACCCGCCGAGCAGCCAGCCGCGCCGGCCGAGACGCCCACACCGGAACCGACGCCGACGACACAGGCTGCACAACTCGTGCTCAGTGACCTGGTCAACATCCGCAGCGGCCCCGGCACGACCTATAGCCTGCTGGGCAGCGAACAGCCGGGCACTATCTACCGTGTCACCGGCAAGAGTCCGGACGGCGCCTGGTGGCAGATCGACTACGACGGCCGCGAGGCGTGGGTCTTCGGCCAGCTTGCCGCCGTGACCGGCGGCGAAGCGGTCGCCATCGCCCAGAACATCCCGCCGGCGCCGACGGCGCCGCCCGCACCGCCGCCGACCAACACGCCGGAGCCGCAGCCGACCGCGCCGCCGGCGCCGACCGAGCCACCGAAGCCGCAATACCAGTTCAACATCGTCGTCGTCAGTCGCTGCGAACGGCAGCCGGCCGGCAACTGGTTTGAGGGTACGACCTACATCAACGGCCAGCCGCAGAATGGCTACAAGGTGGCCTTCAGCTATGAATCCGACGGCCCGATCGTCGCCACCATGCAGTCGGGACCGCACGAAGGCTACCCGGGCTGGAAGACAGGTTACTATAGCCACATCATCAATGCGACGGGACCGCAGGCGGGCAACTGGTTTGTGTGGATCGTCGATGATACCGGCAGGCGCATCTCGGAGATCGGCAATTTCCAGACTACCGGGCCGGGCGAAGGCTGCAACCAGGCAGTCGTGGACTTCGACAGCCGGTAAGTATTTGTCAGCTTACCGGCGCAGGTACAGAGTTTCGGAGGCGTAGTCATGCTTGATCTCAAGATTGTTGCAGAGCGGTTGGATAGACCGGAATTAGAGGTGATGCAACAGTCGCTTCGCGCCTACTTGTTGCGCGAGATCGGGTTGATCGAGGCTGAAATCCAACGCTACCGAGAACGTTATAGTGTCTTTGAACCCGAGGAACTGCACAATCTGATCGAGGCTGGCGCAGTCTCACCCCATCCTGCGTGGGAAGACTATCTTGAATGGCAGAATGGAGTCGATGCTGTCGCCGATTTGCACGAACTCCTATTGTCAGATGCTAGCCAGAAATGAGCACACCTGCCCGCTTGATCAGGCAGATCGCCGAAAGCGAGTTTAAGTAGTTCACGATTCTCGCCGTAGTAACGACTTCAGTCGTTGGTTTTCTCTGGAACGGCTGAAGCCGTCACTACAAATCGTGAACTACTGAGTTTGGCCAGATTGTTGACAACTGTCACCTGTCTTCTATTTTCCAATGCGCGTAGCACTAAGACAAACACTATACCTCTGGCTCAGCCTGCTCGTCTTGAGCGGGCTGAGCTTTTTGATCCTGCAACTGGCGCCGGTGCGGGGCTGGCTCTGGCAGCATACGGGCGAAGAGGTGTTCCTGGCCCAGGTCAAGGGGCTGAGCGACCTGCTCGGCGACCGGCTGCGTCCGTCGGTCGACCTGGCGCCCGCGGCCGTAGGCGAATACGCCGAAGTGAACCCGTTTGGCGTCAATACGTTTCTGGAGCAGGAGGCCGACCCGGCCAAGCGCGTGCTGGCCGTGCAGATGGCGGCCACGGCGGGCTACCACTGGCTGCGCCAGGAATTCCCGTGGGAGGATATCGAGATCCACGGCAAGGGTGACTTTGAGGATCGACGCCACGAGCCGTATCGCTCGGCGTGGGATAAGTATGACCAGATCGTCGATGCGGCCGAAGCCAATGGCATGGAGTTGATCGTGCGGCTGAGCAACCCGCCCGGCTGGACGCGTGCGCAGGGTGAAGGCGAGAACAACGTCGACACCTTTGCGCCGCCCGACAACGTGCAGGATTTCGCCGACTTTGTGAGCGCCGTGGTGAGCCGATATCAGGGGCGCATCCGCTACTACCAGATATGGAACGAACCGAACATCTATCCGGAGTGGGGCAGCAAGCCCATCGATCCCGAGGCGTACGTGGCGCTACTCAAGGCTGGCGCCGAGGCCGCGCGGGCCGCCGACCCCGACGCCGTCATCATCGCCGGCGCGCTGGCCTCGACGATCAACTTGCAGCCGGCCGACCCGCCGCCGGGGAACAGCCTCAACGACATGCTCTTCTTGCAGCGCATGTACGACGCCGGCGCTGCGCCCTACTTCGACATCATGGCCATGCAGGGCTACGGGCTGTACAGCGGCCCGACTGACGACCGCATGCACCCGCGCGTCATCAACTTCAGCCGGCACAAATTCATCCGCGACCTCATGGTCAAGAACGGCGATGCACACAAGCCCATCTGGATCGCCGAGATGAACTGGAACGCCGCGCCCGACGATGTGGAGCCGCGCTATGGCCGTGTCTCGCTGGAGCAGCAGGCGCGCTATCTGCCGCTTGCCTACCAGCGCGTCATGGACGAGTGGCCGTGGATCGGCGTGGCCAACACGTGGTACCTCAAGCGCGCCACCGACCTGTGGGAACAGAACCGCCAGCCGGAGGCCTACTTCCGCCTGCTGTCGCCCGACTTCACGCCGCAGCCGGTCTACGAGAGCATGCGCGAGTTTACGGCGGGGGTGGAGAAGTAGATGGGGGAGAAGGGGAGAGTGGGAGAAAAGGGGATTGGGCGATTGGAGACTGGAGATTGGAGATTGGGAGCCTCCCGCGCCCCGATCTCCAATCTCCAATCTCCCAATCTCTTAATCGCCATTTCATTTCTCCTCGCCGCCTTCCTTCGCTTCTACCAACTCGACGGCACCTCGCTCTGGAACGATGAGGGCAACTCGTGGGCGATGCTGGCGCGCGCGTACGGCGAGATCGCCGCGGCCGCGGCGGCCGACATCCACCCGCCGGGCTACTACTGGCTGCTCAAGACGTGGTCGCTGCTTTTCGGTGACAGCGCCTGGGCCATGCGCTCGCTCTCGGCGACGCTGGGCGTGCTGCTGGTGGTGCTCGTGCTGGCGCTTGGCCGGCAAGTTGCGCGCAACCGTTCGGGCTGGGGCTATTTCCCCGTGCTGGCGGCGCTGCTGGCCGCGCTCAATCCCTTCCAGATCTACTACAGCCAGGAAGCGCGCATGTACATGCTCCTGGCGGTGGAGGCGGCGGGAGTGTTTTGGGCGCTGCTGTGGGTAATGGAGATTGGAGATTTGAGAGCAGGAGATTGGAGATTGGAGATTGAGGGAATGGGAGATCTGCCAACACCCGCAATCTCCAATCTCCGGTCTCCCAATCTCATAATCCCCTATTCGCTCTTCATCTTCTTCGGCGCGGCCGGCCTGTGGACGCACTACAGCTTCCCCATTGTGCTGGCGGCGGCGGGGCTGGCTTACGGCGTGTGGGGGCTGGGTGGTGTGTTGCGACCGGCGCACCCGCTGGCTGCCGAGCGCCGGCCATGGCAATCCCTGCTGACTTTCGCCGCGGCCAACCTGCTGTTGCTGCTGCTCTTTGTGCCGTGGCTGCCCACCGCCATCGACCGCGTGCTGAATTGGCCCAAGGGCGGCGAAACGATCAGCCTGGTGGAGGGCGTGGCGCTGACCCTGCGCACGCTCCTTTTCGGTCCGCTGCGTGATGTGCCGGCGCCGCTCTGGCCGTGGCTGGCCGTGGCCGGTCTGCTGCCGCTGCTCGGTTTGATGGCCCTGCGTCGCAACCGGGCGGCACTGGCTGCGCTCGGCTTCTGGCTGCTATTGCCGATCGCCATGATGGCCGCGCTCGGTCTCTTCACCGACGCGTTCCTGAAATTCCTGCTGATTGCGTCGCCGGCCTGGTGCCTGCTTGCCGCTGCTGCGCCGTGGATCATCGGGACGGACTCAGGCCAGCGGCGCGCCACCACGGTTCTGGCTGTAGCCGTAGCGGCCTTTGGCGTGGCCAGCGCGTTAGCCGTGCTCCCTTCGTACTACCAGGACGGCTCGGCGCGCGACAACTACCGCGGCGTGGCGCAGTACGTGGCGGCTGTAGGCGATCCTGCCGGCGATCTCGTCGTGCTCGACGCGCCGGGCCAGCAGGAGGTGTGGCGCTACTATGACCCGGGCGTGCCCGCGCTCGCCCTGCCCGACCAGCGCCCGCCCGACCGTGCGGCGACCGAAGCCGCGCTGGTGGCTGCCGCCGCCGGGAAGCGTATGATCTATGCCCTCTTCTGGGCAACGGACGAGGCGGATCCCGAGCAAGTCGTCGAACAGTGGCTCGACCGCAATGCTTTCAAGGCGTTTGAGAGCTGGCAGGGCAATTTGCGCTTTGCCGCGTATGCCGTGGGCGACGACCTGACTGCGCAGCCGCTGACGCCCATCGTTTGGGACAACGGCATGGTGCTCGATTCGGTCAGCCTGCCGGCCGGCGCATCCGTGCTGCACGGCGGCGACGTGGCATTGGTCCAGCTTGGCTGGTCGGCGCCGCAGCCGCTCGACCGGCGCTACAAGATCAGCGTGCAGTTGCTCGATGGGCGCGGCCAGGTTGTCGCCCAGCACGACAGCGAACCGGCGGGCGGCTCGCGCCCGACCGACACCTGGCAGGCCGATGAACCCATCGTCGACAACCATGCCGTACCGATTGCATTCGGCACGCCGCCTGGCGACTACCAGCTTGTGGCGGTCGTCTATGATGCCGACACCGGGGCACGCGTGCAGCAGCCTGGCGGCGACGTCCTGCCCCTCGGCGCCGTCAGCGTGGCGCGTGCGGACGTGCCCGCTCCCGTGGCCGTAATTCCCATGCAGCACCGGGTCGACGCTGCTCTCGGGCCGGTCATCTTGGCCGGCTACGATCTTTACAAGCAAGGCTACGCACATGCGCCGGAGA
Source organism: Caldilineaceae bacterium (assembly GCA_020634815.1). Taxonomy (GTDB): domain Bacteria; phylum Chloroflexota; class Anaerolineae; order Caldilineales; family Caldilineaceae; genus Caldilinea. The sequence goes on from JACKBA010000005.1 coordinate 201,228, forward strand.
CACCGCTCGCTCCGGGCGACCTGCTCCACGTGACGTTCTACTGGCTGGCGCCGGATCCGCTGCCGGCCGATTGGCCGGCCGATGAGACGTTCACCCTGCGGCTGGGCGACCAACGCTTGACGGCGCCGTTGGCCGGTGGGGCGTATCCGACAGGGGAGTGGGCACCGGGCGAACTCGTACGCGGCGACTTCGACGTGCTCTACGCCGGGAGTGACCGTCGACCGGTTCTTGCAGTCAGCGACGACGAGATGCCGCTGGATGTCATCCCGGTTCGGTAGACGCTGCCGCCGCTATGCTTTGACATAGTACTATGCTTGTTATAGCATGGTCCCCAATCAAGTGATGGGAGGAGAGACCATGGCTGTGCAACCGCAAATGCAACCGGCGCTCGAACTGCCGCTGTGCCCGGTGGAACCCGCCGCCCGTATCATCGGCCAGAAGTGGACGCTGCAGATCGTCTACTTTTTGCTCGACGGGCGTTCAATGCGCTTTTGTGAGCTTCAGGACAGACTCGGCGGCGTCAACCCCAGTACGCTGAGCAGCAGGCTGAAAATGCTCGAAGAGGAGGGCATGGTGCGGCGCGAGCAGATCAGCGCTATCCCGCCCCACGTCGAGTACAGCCTGACCGAGATGGGCCATGAGCTGGAGAGCGTGATCCGCGAAGTGACGCGCTGGAGCAACAACTGGCTGTGTGACCGCTGCGCATAGAGCAGGAAGGCTTGAACCAATGATTGTCAAAGGGCTGACCGTCGGCCTGTTGCAAGAGAACTGCTTCATTTTCGGCTGTAGCCGCACGCGCAAGGGCGTCGTCATCGATCCCGGCGACAACGCGCGGGCGATCCTGCGCCTGGTCGACCAGCAGGGATTGAAGATCGAGAAGATCATCAACACCCACGCCCACTTCGATCACGTGATGGCGGTGCCGGCGATCAAGGCGGCGACGGGTGCGCCCTTTTACCTCCATCGCGACGATGTGCCGGTGCTGCGTGAGCTGCCCGATCGCGTGCGCCTCTGGCTCGACATGGAGGTCGACCCGGTGGATGACCCTGACGGGTTCTTGGATCACGGTCAGATCATCCAGGTGGGTGATGAGGAACTGGAGGTGCGCTTCACGCCCGGCCATGCGCCGGGGCATGTGGTCTTTGTGCACCATGCCGGGCGCCAGGTTTTTGCCGGCGACACACTCTTCCAGGGCAGCATCGGCCGTTTCGATCTGCCGGGCGCCGATGGCCCGACGTTGCTGCGTAGCATCCGCGAGCAACTGCTGAGTCTGCCGGACGACTACGCCGTCTACCCCGGTCATGGCGGCGCGACGACCATTGGGGAGGAGCGCATCCACAATCCCTACGTCGGCGAGCGGGCGTTGCAGGAATAGAGCGCCGTATGCCGAAAGCCGACGCCCCGATCTATCACATGACCCCGCGCGCGCTGTGGGAAGAGCAGGCGGCATCACCCGCCTTTGCCCCGCCCTCGCTCGTTGAGGAGGGCTTCATCCACTGCACGGCCGAGCCGGATCGTTTGCTGTTGGTTGCCAACCGCTTTTACCGAGATCTGTCGGCTGCATTTATAATTGTGCGCGTTGCGCCGGAACGGCTAACCGCCGCGCTGCGTTGGGAGTGGGCCGACGGCCACCTCTTCCCGCACATATACGGCCCGCTGAACAAGGATGCGGTCGAGCAGATCATCGAGTTTCCACGGCTGACAGACGGAGAGTTCCGTCTGCCGCCAGAAATGAGTGTGACCGACTCATGAGTGCATTGACCGACAATTTGCCGGGCTGGTTCCGGCGGCGCAATACCCCAGCGACCGATGGCTCCGAGCAGAGCGATCCTGCCACCGCATCGACGACGACCGGCGGCGGGTCCGATGGTGAGCCTGTCGTCGTGTGGGAAGCGGCGAATGTGATGGAGGCGCATGTCGTCAAGGGGCGCCTGGAGAGCGAAGGCATCCCGGCGATCATTCGTGGCGAGGCGTTGGCGACCATCTACGGGCTGACGGCGGGCAACCTGGCGGCGGCCAAGGTGCTGGTGCCGGCGCCGCTGGCCGAAAAAGCACTGGACGTGCTCTTTGCCGACGATGGTTCGCTGGACGAAGCGGAAGAGGAGAGTGGCGCGGAAGACGGTGTCGATGCAAGCGGCAATCATTCGGAATCATAGGTCCATCCGACTATCATTCGCACCGTACTGAAACCACACTTTTCCGGAAGAGAACGATGACACAAGAAGTCAACCAGATCACCATTCCGAGCAACCTGGAACGCACGCAGTCTGGAACGCGGACGAAATATCTTGTCGGCGGCCTGCTGATCATGCTGTTTGTCAGCTTCCTGGGTTTCCAGGTTGTGCAGGCAACGACTACGACCGGCGCCTATTACATGACGGTGGCCGAATTGCAGGAACGGGCGCCGCAGCTTTACGGCGAGCGCGTGCGTGTCAGCGGCACCGTCGTCGATGGCAGCGAGGATTGGAACGCTCGCGAGATCACGTTGCGCTTTGCCATTGCTGACGACGGCGCCGGCGAACTGCCCATCGTCTTCTATGGCCCGCGGCCGGATAATTTCCAGCGTGCGGCGTCGGCCATCGTCGAGGGCGAGTTGTTGCCCGACGGCACTTTCCAGGCTGAGACGCTGCTGTTGAAGTGTCCCAGCCGTTACGAAGAAGATCCTGAAGAGGTCTTTGTCGAGTCAACCCGATAGCGCAGCCGCACGGTCCCGACGCAACCGGTCCGAACGTTGCGCTGTTTATCAGTCGACAGATATGAATCAACCGGCCGGCCTCTTGCCCTCAACTGGCCGGCCATCCTTCCACACTCGCAGTCGAATGAACCGAATGCCTTCACTTGCCTGGCTCAAAATCATTGCCGGAAATTTACCAACGAATCGCCTGTTGATGAGCGCGTGCGCGGCCATTGTTTGTGGCCTGGTGCTGGGAGCGGGGCAGGTCGTGGCGCAGGCGCCGCCGCCACCCTACGTTCCCGAGGAGGTGCCGGCGCCGGCGAGCAAACCGTCGGCGCTGCTGGGCGCAACGCTTTACCAGCAGAACTGCGCGCCATGCCACGGTCAGCAGGGCGCCGGCGACGGCCCGCAGGCTGCGACGCTGGACGTCTCGCCCAAGCGGCTGGACGATGCTGTCGCCATGCGCGAAATCGCGCCGGCTGCGGCGTTTCACCAGGCGAAATACGGCAGTGAGTCGGGCGCCATGCCGGCGTTCTCCATCTTTCTCAATGACGAGCAGATCTGGCAGGCGCTCGCCTATGCGTGGTCACTGCACACCAGCGAGGAGATCGTCACGGCCGGCAGCGAACTCTATGCGGAGAGCTGTGCAGCCTGCCACGGCGCAACCGGTCAGGGCGACGGCCCCGATGCCGAGGAGCAGTTGGGTGACTTCACCGATGCCAAGGCCATGAACGTGCGTTCGCTGCGCGAGCTTGACGATGGCTGGCGCGCGGCGCACGCCGAGATCGGCGCCGATCTGAACGAGGACGACCGCTGGGCGGTGCTCGACGCGGTGCGCTCCTTCACGTACCTGCCGCCGTGGCAATCTCCGTTCGAGCCGGGCGCGGGCGTCATCGACGGCCAGATCGTCCAGGGCACGGCCGGCGCCGACCCGCTGGCGCCGCAGGAAGTCTCGCTCATGGCATATATGAGTTTCACGCCGGTGGCGACCTTCACCACCACGACGAGTGCCGACGGCGGCTTTGCCTTTGAGGAGTTGTCCACCGACCCAGGTATCGTCTACTTCCTCGGCACGCGCTACGGCGGCATCTCCTACGGCACCGATCTCATCAGCCTGTCGGAAATTTCCCCGACCCTGACTCTGGAAATTCCGGTCTATGAAACATCGTCGGATGATAGCGGGATACGCCTGACGCGCGTCAACTGGCTCGTGGACCATGCGCCCGGCCAACTGCGCGTGCGCCAGATCATCGGCGTCGCCAACGACCTCGACACGACGGTGACCGGTCACCTGGTTGACGGCAGCGACGCGCCGGTGACGCTGGCACTGCCGGTGCCGGCCAACGCAACGGATGTGGAGTTTCAGGACGGCGCGCTCGGCGGGCGCTACCAGCAAGCCGGCGACGTCATCTACGACACGACACCCATCCGCCCCGGCCAGCAGAGCCGGCAGGTGCTGGTTGGCTATACCGTACCCTACACCGGTGCCGCCTCGGCCTTGCTCGCCGATTTTGCCTACCCGGTCGAGAGCTTGAACGTGTTGGTGGCGGACCTGCCGGGCCTCGAGGTTTCGGCCGCAGCGCCGCTCGAAGACGTGGGCAACCAGACGGTGCAGGGTAATCCGTACCGGGTGTGGACGGGAGAACTGGCCGGCGCACAGCCCGTGGAGGTGACGCTGGCGAATCTGATCCCTGCCGGCGAGACAGATCCGCGCGACGAGCCGGCCATCGCAACGCCCTTTGTCGCCCCCGCGCCGGAGCCGCCGCCCGCCACCATCTCGCCCATCTTTGCCGCCCTGGGCATCGGCGCCCTGGTGTTGATTGTCGGCGGCGGGATTCTCTACTGGAAGTACAGTCGCGACAGGCGGTCGACAAAGAAACTCGTTGCCGACCAGCGCGAACGCCTCCTCACCGAGATCGCCGCGCTCGACGACCGCCATGACGCCGGCGATCTGGACGACGAGACATGGTCGGCCGAACGCGTCGTGCTGATGAACAATCTGCGCACGGTGACGGCGGAGATGGAACGCCTGGAAACGAAACGAGGGGCGGGCAATCGTGGCTGATGACGCGCTGATCGTTGCGACCGGCATCCACAAGCGCTACGGACGCAAACGCGTGCTGACCGGCGTCGACCTTGTGGTGCCGCAGGGCGAGGTCATGGCCCTGCTCGGCGCTAATGGCGCGGGGAAGTCGACGCTCATGCGCCTGATCTGCGGGCTGGCCAAGCCGGATCGCGGTGAAGTGCGGCTGGGTGGCGTCTCGACGCGCAAGGCCGGCCATGAGATGCGCCGCTATATCGGTCTGGTCGCCCATTCCCCGCTGCTCTACGACAACCTCAGTGCATGGGAAAATCTCATGTTCTTTGCCAGCCTCTACGACATCCAGCAGCCGGAGCCGCGCGTGGAGGCTGTGCTGCATGCCGTGGATCTGTGGCCGCGCCGCCACGATGCCGTACGCACCTACAGCCGGGGCATGACGCAGCGGCTGGCCATCGGGCGCGCCATTCTTCACGACCCGCCGGTGCTCCTGCTCGACGAGCCCGACACAGGACTCGATCCCGCCAGCGCCGAGACGCTGGCGCGGCTCATCCGCTCGCTGGGCGCCAGCAACCGGGCGATTCTGCTGACGACGCACAACCTGGAGCGGGCATTGGCGTGGGCCGATTCAGTTTCGCTGCTGGTCGATGGTAAAATCGTGGAACGTGCGCCGACGTCGACCCTGACGACGGATGGATTGCGCCGGTGGCTGGTAGAAACGGGAAGTGTGGGATGATCGGCGTGGAGCGCGACGAGACCAAGCTGATAGCACGCCCGGTCAGCATGAGGCTGGGCGGAGGTATGCTGGCCTTTCTGCGCAAGGTCTGGGCAGTGTGCGCCAAGGACCTGCGCGCCGAGCTACGCGGTCGCGAGGTCTTCAGCACCATGACCTCGTTCAGCGTCCTGGCCGTGCTCACCTTTGGCCTGGCCTTCGATCTGCGCGTGCCGCGTTCGGAGATGATCGCGCCGGGCGTGCTGTGGGTCGTGATTCTCTTTGGCGGCGTGCTGGGGCTCAACCGCAGCTTCGGCGCCGAGGTGGATCGCGGCACGCTGCCCGCGCTGCTGCTGGCGCCCGTCGATCGCAGCGCGATCTATTTTGGCAAGTTGCTGGCCAATCTTGCCTTTACGCTGGCGACGACGCTGGTGATCCTGGGTGTCATGTTCTTCATCTTCGACGTGAACATGTTCCACCCGCTGAACGTGCTGGGCGTAGCGCTGGGGATCCTCGGCTATGTGGGCGTGGGCACTATCTTTGCTGCGTTGACGGCCAGCAGCCGGGCGCGCGAGACGATGCTGCCCATCCTGCTGCTGCCGGTGATGGTGCCGGTCTTTGTCGCCGGCGTGGGCCTGACGGCCGGTGTGGTGGACGGCAAGACGTTCGACGATCTCCGCCAGTGGCTCGGCATTCTGGCGGCGTTCGATTTGATCTTTGTGATCGTGGCGTATCTGCTCTTTGACCTGATCTGGGAAGATGCGTAAAGAAAGGGTGACATGAGTACAGCGACAATCAAATCCAAAGAGGCCGGCTGGCGCGGTCTCGACATTCTGCAACTGGTGCTGAGTTTGCTGGCGGTAGGGGCAATGGGGGCCGTCATGTGGGCGTCGCTCTTCTATGCCCGCGACGCCACCAATCTGGCCGGCGACGAACAGTTGGCGCAGCGAATCTTCTACATCCACATGGGGTGTAATATCGGCGCGCTGGCGGGCTTCCTCGTCTCCATGGTGGGCAGCATCGCCTATCTCATCACGCGCAACCTGAGCTGGGATCGGCTCTCACAGGCTGCGATCGAGGTGGGCGTGATCTGCGGTCTGGGCACGATCGTCACGGGCATGTTCTGGGCCAAGCCGACGTGGAATACCTACTGGACGTGGGATCCGCGGCTGACCACCTCGACCATCACCGTACTGGTCTACCTGGCGTACCTGCTCTTCCGTAACGGCATCGACAACCGGCAGACGCGCGCCCGCTTCGGCAGTATCTATGCGATCCTTGCGTTTCTGAGCGTGCCGCTGACCTTCTACAGCGCTCGTCTCTTCCGCTCCATCCATCCCGTCGTCTATGGCAACGAGAACCCCGACGCGCAGGGCGGTTTCAGCGTCGGCGCAAGCATGACCCAAACTTTGATGATCAGCATCATCGGCTTCTGCATCCTCTTCAGCGCGTTGGTGATCCTGCGCTGGCGCCAACTGGGCACCGAGGATGCGCTCGCCGAACTTAGAGAGGACCTGGAATAGTATGTTTTATCTTGGGATGGCATTCCTGGCTGTCTGGCTGTTGGTGACCCTGTATCTGATCTACCTTGGCTTCCGCCAGCGGCGCATCGACACGGAGATTCGGTCGTTGCGCGAAGAGGTCGAGGCTGCCGAGCGGAAGTAATTCGGCGTAGGCGCGCTTACAGCCGGTAGGTGTGAATGGGCGTACACCAGAAGCGAGCGATCGTCTGGGAGCGCTGTAACCCTCCAGCACGGCGCCGCATCTAATGGATGCAGTTGTTTGCTGGCGAGGCGGTGCGATGTTGAGAAAGCAGGCATGAGATGGCGAATAGTCTAGGAAATCAGGTTGCCGCCCCCGCGGGCGATCATCAGCAGGTAAAAGCGAGTCGAGTCGGGCGCTGGACGGTCTTTCTGCACGCGCTCTTTTTCGTGCTTGGCTTTACGCTCGTTTTCACGGTGCTGGGTTCTGCCGCCGGCTTGCTGGGGCGCAGCCTGAATGTGTACATGCCGGTGATCCAGAAACTCGGCGCGATTCTGCTTGTCATCTTTGCCCTTACCACGCTCGGCCTTTTCCGCTGGCTTGTCAACCAGATCACGGCGCGGGTCGATGTCAGCCAGAACCCGGCCGCCGAGGCGCTGGTTTCGGTGCTCAACTTCCCGAATCGGATGCTGTACACCGAGAAGCGCGTCACAGACATGCACGAAGTAAACCGGGGCTGGGGCTATCTCAGCAGCAGCCTCATGGGCATCAGCTTTGCGGCCGGCTGGGTGCCGTGCGTGGGGCCGATCCTGGCCAGCATCCTTTTCCTGGCCGGCGACAGCCAGACGGCGTGGCAAGGCGCCGGGCTCCTGCTCGTCTACAGCCTGGGGCTGGGCATCCCATTTCTGCTCACCGGGCTGGCATTCAACAGCATGACGAAGTGGCTGCGCGCCATGAATCGCCACGCCGGCATCATCAGCATCATCAGCGGCATCTTCATGCTTTACGTGGCGTGGCTGCTGTGGAGCGACAGCCTGGCCCTGCTGACGACGCAGTTCATTGCGCTCAACGAGTGGGTCTTCCAGGCGGAAGATATGATTTCCAGCTTTGTTGGCGGTGGCCACAATCTCATCGGCGCCAGCAACATCACGGCGATTCTGCTGGCGTTCAGCGCCGGTTTGATCAGCTTCCTCAGCCCGTGCGTGCTGCCGTTGGTGCCGGCCTACATCGGCTACCTGAGCGGCACGGCAGTGGGGGCCCGCCCGCAGTCATGAGTCGTCTGCGCGTGACGCTCTATGCCAAGCCCGATTGCCCGCTGTGTGACGAACTGAAGGCCGACCTGGCCGAGTTGCAGACTGAATTCGCCCTGGAGCTTACCGAGCGTAATATCGAGGCTGATGAAGAGGACTTTCGCCGCTATCGCTACCTGATCCCCGTGCTGGACATCGAAGGCGGCGAGTTGCTCTACCCGCCACATCATTGGGACACCGTGCGTGGCGCGCTGTACAGCGCCTGGCAGAAAGTGCAATGACCGGAAAGCAACCGACTCACTCCACCGTGCCGCAACCTGAATCCGGACTCTCCCGTGCCGCCGGCAGCATCGTCATCGGCATGGCGCGCCACTGGCTGGCCATCTTCAATACGGTGTGGGCGCTCTATGTCTTTGTACCCTTCCTGGCGCCAATCTTCATGGAGATCGGCTGGCAGGCGCCGGCAGCGGTCGTCTACACCATCTATTCGGTGCTCTGCCACCAACTCCCCGACCACAGCTACTTCCTGTTCGGCCCGTCGTTCATCCCGCAGACGCCGGAACTGATCGCCGGCGGTATGCAGGCCGGTGCGTCGCTGCTGATCGAGCGCTCCTTCATCGGCAACGAGGATATTGGCTGGAAGGTCGCACTCTGCCAGCGCGACGTGGCCATCTATTTCTCGGTCTTTCTGGCGGGTCTCAGCTACACCCTCGTGCGCAACCGCGCAAAGCCGCTGTCCCTCAAGATTTTCATCCTGCTGACGATTCCCATGGCCATCGACGGCCTGACGCAGCTTATCGGCTGGCGCGAGAGCAACTGGTGGCTGCGTTCGGTCACGGGTGCGCTCTTTGGCGCCGCTGCCGTCTTCCTGGTCTATCCGTACGTGGAGGATGCCATGCAGGATGTGCTCGACACCGAATTGCGCCGTCGAGCCGCGCCCATGCCGGCCCCCGAACCGGACCGCGCAGGTTGATTGTCAAATCGACACCGCCCAATTCGACAAAAGCCCCGGCCTGTCCTATACTTCAGGCTTGTTGATCTGTGGCCTGTCCTCTCAACTGCCGCAGCTTCGGCGCAAACGCTGGTGCGAACGCCAGAGCGCACCTTCACGATAGCCGGCCGATGAGGCCGTCACAACTGGACCATCAGGTCCGCTGGATGTCTGGGAGCATAACAGGATGGCAAACACAAAGTCAGCCGAAAAGCGCAATCGTCAGAATGAAAAGCGCGCCGCACGCAACCGTGTCCTGCGCAGCAGTGCCCGCACGGCCGTCAAGAAGGCGCGCCTTGCCATTGCCAGCGGCGACGAGAATGCCGCCGAGCTGGTGCGCAACGCCGAGCGCGCGCTGACCCGCGCCGCCAACAAGGGCGCGATTCACAAGAACAATGCGTCACGCCGCAACAGCCGCTTGATGCTGTCGCTCAACAAGGGCGAAGCTGCGGCCTAAAAGCAGCCGCACGACGCGGAAGCCTGCGGGCTTTCAAATTGAACGTTGTTCCGGAGTTACCGGGTAGGTGCCATGGCGCCTACCCGTTTTTTCGTTCGTCCCCGGTCGACCATTCACCCGCCTGGTTGAAGTAGTCGCAGTCGGCCTGGAGCGGACAGCGCTCGCATTGCGGCGTGAGCGCCTGGCAGATCTGCCGGCCGTGCCGGATCAGGTTGATGTGGAGCGGGTAGAAGGTTTCGGGCGGCAGCAGGCTCTCCCAGATCTGCTTGATCTTCTCCGGGCTGGCGCGGCGTCCGCTGATGCCGAGCCGCTGCGAGATGCGCTGGATGTGCGTGTCGACCGGAAACGCCGCGCCGTTGAAGCAGAAGAGGATGACGATGCTGGCCGTCTTGTGACCGACGCCGGGCAGGCTGGTCAGGTAGGCGAGCGCTTCGTCCGCGGGCATGGCCGCCAGGTGGCTCAGGTCGTAGCTGCCGCGGTCCGCCTTGATGCGTTCCAGCGTGGCGACAATGGCCGGCGCTTTCTGGTTGTACATGCCGGCGGGGCGGATGGCGTCGATGATGGCGGCGAGTGGAGCTTCGCGCACGGCGTCCCAGTCGTCGCCGAAAGCAGCCTTGAGTTGGTCGAAGGCGCGGCCGCTGTTGGTGTCGTTCGTGTTGGCGCTGAGGATGGTGGCGATCAACTCGTCGACCGGGTCGTCGCCGCCCGTGAACTCGGGCGTGCCGAAGTGGTCGTTGAGCGTGGCGAAGACGGCCTGAGCCGTGGCACGCAGGCGCTCCAGGTCGTCCGGATGGATGGTTGGCGGCATTGAGGGTTACTCCACGTAAAGCCGCGGGACGCGGGCCAGGATACGGCTGACGATGTCATAGTTGTTCGTGCCGACGCGCTGGCTGGCGGCTTCCGCCGAAATGGCTGCCTCGCCCTGGCGGCCAATGATGACGGCTTCGTCGCCGAGTCGCACAGGGCCGGTCGCTGCCTCAATCGCCGTGACGTCGACGACGGTCTGGTCCATGCACACGCGACCCAGGATCGGCGCAGGCATGCCGCGGAGGAGCACGTTACCCCAGTTGAAGGGGCGGCGCGGGAAGCCGTCGGCGTAGCCCATGGGCAGCACGGCCACGCGCATGGGGCGCTCGGCGATGAACTCGCGGCCGTACGACACCGCTTCGCCCGGCGCCAGCTCCGCAACCTGCGTGACCATGGCCTTCCACGCCAGCGCAGGCTCGAAGCCGGGCGGCAGCGTGCATTGATCCATGTCCGGGTCGAGCCCATAGAGCGCAATGCCCGAACGCGCGAGGTCGAGGTGCGTGTGCGGCATGGTGAGCAGCGCGGCCGAGTTGGCGGCATGGGCGACGGGCGGGCGCAGGCCATCGCGCGCCAGCGCGGCCAGCATCTGCTGAAAGACGGCGAATTGATTCTCGGCGTGTTGCTTGTCCGTCTCGTCAGAGGTGGCGAAGTGCGTGAAGATGCCTTCGACCGCAATGCCCGGCAGGGCGCGCAGGGCGGCCATGAACGAGGGTACGGCATCCGGGCGCACGCCAAGGCGATTCATGCCGGTGTTGGCCTTGACGTGCACACGCAGCAGGGCATCCTGTGCCGCGGCTGCGCTGCTGAACGCGGTCGCCGTCTCCAGGTCGAGCACCGTGAGTGTGACATCGTGCGCCAGCGCCTCGGCCGCCTGCCACGCCGGCGTGTAGCCTAGCACGAGGATCGGGCGTTCGATGCCGGCAGCGCGCAACTCGATTGCCTCTCCCAGCGTGGCCACGGCAAAGCGATCGGCGCCGGCGCGCTGAATGATGCGGCTGGTTTCGGCCGCGCCGTGCCCGTAGGCGTTGGCCTTGACGACGGCCATGAGTTGTGTGGCGGGTGTCAACAGGCTGCGCAACTGGCGCACATTGTTGGTCAGCGCGCTGTGGCTGATTTCAAGCCAGGTCGTGCGCGGTGGATTGGTGGGCATTTCTCTCTTCCTGACAGTGGGTGGCTACCAGCCGCTGCGTTCGGCCAGCACTTCCCATTCGGCCCAGGTCAGGCCGGCGCTGCCCGGCTCGATGCCCGGCTTGGCTGTGCCGTGATAGTCGCTGCCGCCGGTGACCAAGAGGCCGTGTGCCTGGGCCAGTTCGGCGAAATAGGTGATCAAGGCATCGACCTGCGCGGCGCTGGCGCCAAAGTTGCCGCGATTGAAGGCGTAGGGATAGCGCACTTCGATGCCGTCGAGACCCAGCGCGGCCAGCCGGCCCACGACGGCGCCGATGTCACGCACGCGCGGGTAGGCGCCCGGATGGGCCAGCACGGCAATGCCGCCGGCGGCATGGGTCGCGTTGATGGCGTCGGCCGTTGTCAGGCTGAAGGTGCGGCCGACAAAGGTCGAGTGCTGGGCGTCGCTGGCCAAATACTGGGTAAAGACGTCGCCCGTAGAGACGAAGCGATCCGGATTGCGTTCGAAGGCCACCTGGGCAATGTGGACGCGGCCGGGCACGCCCTGGGCGCGTGCAAGCACTTCATCCACCGGAACGTCGATCCCGTAGCTCTGCAATTTCTCGATCTGGCGCACCTTCTGTTCGACGCGGCTGTCAATCACCTGCTCCAGGAGGTCGTGCAGCACAGGATCGCGGTGGCGGATGCCCAGGGCCAGGATGTTGATGTCGAGGAGGTCAAGCTCGCGCTGGCTGCGCGTGCTGAACTCCAGCGCCGGCAGGACGTGCACGCCGCACTCGTGGCCGGCCGCAATGGCGGCGTCGATGCCGAGCACGCTGTCGTGGTCGGTCAGCGCGATCACGCGAATGCCGCGTGCGGCGGCAAGCCGAACCAGGTCGGCGGGGCTGTCCGTGCCGTCGGACGCCGTGCTGTGCAGTTGCAGGTCGACAGGATAGATCACGGCGCCTCCAGGAGCCAGCGTCCCTCGCCATGGCTGCCCCAGGCGATGACCTTGCGCGGGGTCACCTCGAGTACATCGTCGTAGTCGGGGTCGGTGGCGATGTCCCAGTTATACTTGGCTTGAAACAAGGGCTGGAGTTCGGCGCGGCGTTCCGGCGCTGGCTGGGCAGTACCCTCGACAATCAGGGCGTTGCTCGTGTCCGCCAGCGACAGGCTCACGGCCGGATTGGTGCGGACGTTGGCGGAGCGTACAGACTTGCGCTGCGTGACGACGAAGATGCGCCCGGCATGGACAACATGCCAGATCGGCGCCAAATGGGGGCGTCCGTCCGGGCGCGTGCTGCCAAACCAGCACGCATCGGCCTGGCTGAAACGCTCGAAGAGTGCCGCAAGGGTTGGATCCTGTTGACCGGCGCTGGAATCGTAAGTTGGCATGGTGTTCGTAGACTGGTAAACTACTATGGTCATTACTGGTACACTGGGCGACAATGGTACTACATCCCGACGCCGTGCAGCAATTGTCTGCCCTCCTACCTCCCGTCAAAACCCATACGCTGACAGATTGTCAGCATCTTTGTCAAGTAAGCTGCGAAGGATTCGTGTGCAGATAGCGATTTATAAAAGCGAGAGGTATCTTTGGATCCGGTAGCACCTGGCGACCGCTCCGAAGCGGAACTTCTCCGACGTCTAAAGGCTGGTGATCAGCAGGCCTGGGCAGAGTTTGTCCAGATGATGACACCGCGCCTTTTGAACTATCTGCGACGCAATCTTCCGACAATGCAGGATGCGGAAGATGTGCTCAGCGAAACGTTGATCGCGGCTGTACATGCCTTGCCTTCCTTCGATGGCAAAGCGAGTCTTGCCACCTTTATCTTCTCGCTGGCATACCGAAAAATCGCAGATTTCTACCGTAAGCGGCAAGACGTCGTCGAATTGAGCGATCAGCGCGCCAGTGCCGGCGTCACGAGCAAAGCTGTCGAGTTCGAGGAAGTGATCGACCGGCTGCCGGAGACGACCAAGCAGGTGCTGCTGCTTCGCTACCATGTCGGACTGAATGTTGGTGAGATTGCTCAGGTAATCGACCGTTCGTACAAGGGAACGGAATCACTGTTAAGCCGGGCGCGACAGCAGTTGCGCGAAGCACTCGAGGACGCGGGTTTTGAATATGGCTGAGTTTCGGCATGACCTGGACGACCGCGACGATGCGGAAGTCCGGGGACTGTTCGAACAACACTATACGCCGATTACGCCATCGCCGGACCTGGTTGAACGGCTGAATCAACTCGTGCTGCGCGAGGTTCAGTCCGTCTACCACGCCGAAGCGGTTGTGGCGCCGGCCCCTGCGCCGCGACCGTCCCTGCTCGAACGGATGCGGCGCTGGCTCGACGGGCTCGGCCCCGGCCAGTCGTTGGCGATGGCAGGCGCTGCCGCGGTTGCCGTGATCCTCATCTTCTTTGGCCTCTCGCGTGTCCTCCCCCGGCCGGTGAGTGCCACGGCCGCAGTGACGGGCGGCGAGGTAACGGTGCTGCAAGCGCGCACCGGCGAGTTCCGCACTTACCAGGATGGCGATTTCCTGAAGGTTGTCCAGGGCGACCGGATCATTGCCTTGAACGGCATGACGACGGTGACCCTCTTCCCAGGACAAACGGTCATCATCGAGCCGGACAGCTATGTCGAACTGGTCCAACTGGATGCGCTGGCCGATGCGACCCAGGTGGAAATGTTCGTGCGCCGGGGCAAGACCAACAACGTCATCGACGTGGACCTGACCGAGGTCGATCGGTACGTGGTCCGTTCGTCGTCGGTCAACGCGTCCGTCACGGGGACACAATTCTCCTTTGAAACGCTGGCCAGCGGCGAGTCGATTGTGACGACTACGTCGGGCGCCGTGACGGTATCGATGGACGACCAGGAAGTAATCGTCGCCCAGGGCGAGCAGGTTGCTGCCGCACCCGGCGCGACGATGGTTGTCGAAGCGGCGTCCAACCGGGTTGAGCGGCCCACGCTGCTGATCATCGCGCCGGGCTCGCCCGGGATTCCGCTCTACGCGTCGCCCGACGTCTCGGCGCGGCAGATTGGGTTTGCGCCAGACAACCGGTTGCTGTCGGTGCTGAGCGAGGACGAAAGCGGTTCGTGGTATCAGATCTGCTGTGTGGATGGGCAGGCCGGCTGGTTGCAGGTCGATGCAATCCCGCCGGTGACGCCGGAGCCGACGCCGGAGAGTGAACCCACCGCACAGGAAGAGGCAGCGGTCAATGCTGCCGTTGCCGAGGCTGCCGAGTCGCCATCGCCGACGGAGCCGGCGACTGCAACGGCCACACCGTCGCCGACCGTTACGCCACTGGCGACCGCCACGCCATCGGTAACCAGCACGCCAACGTCGGCGCCCAGCGCTACGAGCACCGCGACGGCCACCCGCACGGCCTCGCCGACCGCAACGCGCACGCCGCGCCCGACCGGTACGCCGTCGCCGGCGCCAACGCCGACGCGCACGCCGACCGTTGTCCCAACGCTGTTGCCGAGTGCCACAGCAACGGCTACGCTGACGCCCGTCCCACCGACAGCGACCGATAGCCCGTCGCGGCGGCCGCGTCCGACCGAGACGGAAGATCCCGATCCGACTGATCCTCCGCCGACGGCGACCTTCACACCGACGCCATCCTTCACGCCGCTGCCACCAACACCAACGGCCACGCCCACGCCGATGCCGTCACCAACGCCGACGTTGCGCGAGATCACACCGGTGCCGACCGAGGCGACGCCCGAAGGCAGCGGCAGCCCGACCGAGACGCCGACGGAAACGCCATCGGCGCCCTTTGTCGTGCCCACCCCTACGTCGACCGTCACGCCGACGCCGGTGCCTACGGATACGCCGACCGCCACGGATACGCCTGTCCCGACGGCCACGTGGACGCCGACAGTGCCGCCGCCGCCAACGTTTACGCCGACGAATACGACAGTGCCGCCGACGCCCACCGATACACCGACGGCTACGCCGACAGATCTGATCGTGCCGCCGTCGCCGCAACCGTTGGAGCCGCCCGCCCCACCCGCGAGCCAGGCGGAGCAGCAGCCTGCTCTTCCTGCCGCGCCGACCGAAACGCCGACCGCCGTTCCCGCTGACGCACCCGCTGCGGCGCCGTCAGTTCAGCCCGCCCAGCCGGCCGAGCAACATCCAGGCCAGGCCGGGCAGGCTCCAAACGACCCCGGTGCGCCGGCGGAAAGCTGCGATACACCAACCTGCAGGGCACCTGCTCCAGAGGGCAGGAGCACAAACCAACCAACCAGATTGACGGTCAGACGGGCGACGTAACGGTCGCCCGTCGATTTTGCCGGCTCGGAACACTCCGTTTCGACCGGTGGTTTCTTCGAATTCGGCGTCGCTATTGCGACAAGTTTTCGTTTGTTTGGCAGAATATAGAGCAACTGTGCTCGGTTACTTGGAGTTCAAAAAGGGAATCATATGACCAAATATATCTTTGTGACAGGTGGCGTCGTATCTGGTCTGGGAAAGGGTGTCACCGTTGCGTCGCTGGGCACGATCCTCAAAGCGCGCGGCATCAAGGTGGCAACCATGAAGCTGGATCCATATTTGAATGTGGATCCTGGCACGATGTCGCCTTACCAGCACGGCGAAGTCTTCGTTACCGAAGACGGCGCCGAAACCGACCTGGATCTGGGGCATTACGAGCGCTTCGTCGACGTCAATCTCTCTAAGCTCAGCAACATCACCAGCGGCCAGATCTACATGTCGGTATTGGGACAGGAGCGGCGCGGCGACTATCTGGGCGGCACGATACAGGTCATCCCCCATGTGACCAACGAGATCAAGCGGCGCATCGGCCTTGCGGCACGCGCAGGCCACGCCGACGTGCTGATCGTCGAGATCGGCGGCACCGTCGGCGACATCGAGGGCCTGCCGTTCCTGGAGGCGATTCGCCAGATGCGCAAGGATCTGGGGCGCGCCAACACGATGTATGTCCATGTGACGTGGCTGCCCTACCTGGCGGCGAGCAAGGAACTGAAGACGAAGCCGACGCAGCACAGCGTGCGTGAGTTGCGCGGCATCGGCATCACGCCCGACGTCATCGTGCTGCGCAGCGACCATCCGGTCGAGGATGATGTGATCGGCAAGACGGCGCTCTTCTGCGATGTGGACCGCGAGGCGGTTGTCCCGCTGGTGACAGCCGACACGATCTACGCTGTGCCGCTGAGCCTCGAGGAACATGGGCTGGGCGCGTGGACGGTGCAGCGCCTGGAATTGACCGAGCACATGTCGGCCCTGGAAGGCTTGCAGGGGTGGAGTCACTTCGTCAATGACTTGCGCCGCGAGAAACCTGTGCTACGGGTGGCGCTTGTGGGCAAATATGTGGAGTTGGAGGACTCCTATCTGAGCGTCAAGGAATCCTTGATCCACGCCGCGCTGGCCTGTGGCTGGGATGTGGACATTGCCTGGGTCAGTTCCGAAGATCTCGAAAAGGGACGCGGCATCGGGCAACTGGATAATGTCGATGGAATCATCGTGCCGGGCGGTTTCGGCTATCGCGGCATCGAAGGCAAAGTCGTTGCTGCCCATTTCGCCCGCGAACACAAGGTTCCCTACCTCGGTCTGTGCCTGGGCATGCAGGTCATGTGCATCGAATTTGCCCGGCACGTCGTCGGCAATGACGAGCCGAACAGCACGGAATTCGATATCAGCACCGAGTATCCCGTCATCGACCTCATGCCCGACCAGCGTGAACTCGCCGACATGGGCGGCACTATGCGACTTGGCATCTACGACTGTCAGCTCAAGCCGGGAACCAAGGCGTACGCCGGCTATCACGACCTTGGGTACGATGAGATCGTGCAGGAGCGCCATCGCCATCGCTTCGAGTTCAACAATGCCTACCGGGCGCAATTGGAAGAGCGCGGCATGGTCTTCAGCGGCCTGTCCCCCGACGGGCGCCTCGTCGAGATCGCCGAACTGGGCGACCATCCGTTCATGCTTGGCAGCCAGTTCCATCCCGAATTCAAGAGCCGGCCGAACAAGCCGCATCCGCTCTTCTACGCGTTCGTGCAGGCGACGATTGCCCGGCACGAAACGCGCGGTGGTCTGGCGGACGCAGTGGCGGTTGCGACGGACGAGCTTGCGCAGGAGTGAGCAGTAACGGTCCGCGGGTGCGCTCGATGGGAATCACGCCGCCCGCACCCGTCTGCGATTGTCGATTCGGGCAGATTGTGACATAATTTGGCGTCAGGCAAGCGTACGCAGACGAACGATCTGCCAGTTGTACGGGGGAGTACGGAGCGATGTCCGGTCATTCTAAGTGGTCTACGATCAAGCGCAAGAAGGGTGCGGCCGATGCCGCGCGCGGCAAGATTTTCACGCGGCTGGCGCGCGAAATACAGATTGCCGCCCGCAACGGCGCCGACCCGAACTCAAATTTCACACTACGCCTGGCGATCGAGCGGGCTCGTGCCGACAATATGCCCAAGGACAACATCGAGCGGGCGATCCGTCGTGGGGCCGGGCTGGAAAAAGACGGCGTTGAAATCGAGACGATTGTCTATGAAGGCTATGGGCCGCACGGCATTGCCATGCTGGTCGAGTGCCTGACCGACAACCGCAACCGGACGATTTCGGAGGTGCGCCGCGCCTTCACCAAGGCGAACGGTGCGCTGGGTGAGCCCGGTTCTGTTGCGTGGCAGTTCACAGAAAAAGGGTACTTTGCTTTCAATCGCACCGACGACGACGGCGAGCCGCTGGATGTGGACCCGGACGCTGTTTTCATGGCTGCCCTGGAGGCCGGCGCCGAGGATGTAGAGATCGGCGATGACGTCGTCGAAGTCTATACGGAACGGACGAGTTTTGCGCAGGTCAGCCAGGGGCTCGACGAGCAGGGGCTGGAGCCGAGCGAGGCGGAGCTTGTCATGAAGCCGAACACCACGCTCGAACTGGGCGCTGAGGAAGCCGGGTCGGTGCTGAACCTGATCGATGCACTGGAAGAGTTGGACGACGTGAACAAGGTCTGGCACAACCTGGAACTGACCGAGGATGTCGTCGCCCAGTTTGCATAGAGTGCGGTAGGCCAGATGCCAGGGTGACCGGACGCAGAAACGGTCACCCTTTTCTATTGGGGCCTGGAGCGGGAAGGGGTGCGAAGTGACCGTAGCGATCACGAGGGCGGTGCTTGGAGTCGATCCGGGCACGGCCATCACCGGATATGGTGTGGTCGGCGAAACGCCGGCCGGTGAGTTCGTGCTGCTCGCCTGCGGGGTCATCCGCACACAGGCCGGCGACCCCATGGACCTGCGCCTGCTGGAACTCTTCCGCGACATGCAGGCGATCATCGAGGAATTTAAACCGGACGAGGTGGCGGTAGAGAAGCTCTTTTTTGGCCGCAATGTCACGACGGCCATTTCGGTCGGCCAGGCGCGCGGCGCCATCCTGTTGTCGGCCGCGCTGGCTGGCGTCCCCATCGTCGAGTATACGCCGGCGGAGGTCAAGCAGGCCGTTGCCGGCTACGGCAATGCCGACAAGCAGCAGGTGCAGACAATGGTCATGCATCTCCTCCAGCTTGAGCACGCTCCCACGCCCGATGACGCCGCCGACGGCGTGGCGATTGCCCTGTGTCACCTGCAGACTGCCTTCTACGCTCGTTTTGCCTGATATTTCCTTAAAAAAGGTGGATTCATCGCATTTTTCCTGATGTTGCGCGAAGGATTCGGCGGCGTACAACGATTACCCTACTGAAGCGAACGAAATCAGCGGTCTGCGACTGCCTTTGGAACATTCAAGAATGCTCCCGGCGGTGACGCAGAACCAGGTAGCAACAGCGATCAGGAACAATTGAGTAGCACCAAGTGGTGCAAGTCGGCGAGACAATCTGCCATGTATCAGACGCTCACGTATCACCGAACCGATTCCTTTACGAAGTCAAATATGACACGTTCCAATCTACTTCAGACTGCTCTGCCGGCAAACGGGATCACCGTTCTTGTCGTCGACGATGAGGAGCCCCTGCGGAACCTGCTTCAGATCTCCTTGCAGCGTCAAGGATACCAGGTGTTGGTGGCCCGCAATGGGCGCGAGGCGCTCGAAGTTGCCGCGACGAAGAAGGTTGATCTGATGCTGCTCGACATCATGATGCCGGAGATGGACGGCTTTGCGACGTGCATGGAAATGCGCAAGCGCAGCGACATGCCCATCGTCATGCTGACGGCGCTGAATCGGCCTGATGACATTGTTCATGGTTTCAACCTCGGGGCGGATGACTATATCACCAAGCCCTTTACCTTCCGTGAGGTCGAAGTTCGGCTGCAGGCGATTCTGCGACGCGTCTACTGGAGCCAGGAGCGCATGGAGCCGGCAGTCTTGACTGCCAACGAAGTCACCCTTGACGACGAATCGCACCAGGTTCTGGTCCGCGGCGAAGCCGTTCACCTGACCCCGATCGAATATCAATTGCTGCGCTACATGATGTCCATGCCCGACCGCCCGATTAGCAAGGATACGCTCTTCCAGCATGTATGGGGTTACGATATGGCCGGCGGCACCAACCTGGTCGAGGTTGCCATGCGTCGCCTACGCGAGAAAATTGAAGAAGACCCGTCGCAGCCTGTATACTTGTTGACGGTCCGCGGCGCAGGGTACAAGTTCAACTCCGAGGGGAATTCCCCAAAGATGGTGTAGAGATCGGCTCTCGCCTGCCCGAACACTGCCGGCGGCCAAGGAACGGCACTCATGCTGCGCATTGTTCGAGGTACGGTAGCCATGCGGCTCAAAGATGCCCTGGTGGTTGACACGGGGGGCGCATCGGGCGGCATTGGATTCAAAATCGCAGTACCGGAACCGACAGCAGCCCGTTTTCAAGACGGCGCTGCTGTTTTTTTACACACATATCTCCAGGTCCGCGAGGACGCCCTTTCCCTCTTTGGCTTTGAAACCGAGGAAGAACTCGCCATCTTCGAGCTTCTGCTCACTGTGAGCGGTGTCGGCCCCAAGGTTGCGCTCTCAACGCTGAGCACGCTGAGCCCCGACGCCCTGCGCCTGGCCCTTGCCAACAACGAACCGGCCATGATTGCCCGGGTTCCTGGCGTGGGCAAGCGAACCGCTGAAAAAATCGTCGTAGAACTCAAGGACAAGATCAAGGCGCCGGCAACGGGCATTGAGGCGCTTGCCAACATCAACGCCGCCGACGCCGAGGTAATCGACGCGCTCATTGCGCTCGGCTACAGCGTTGTCGAGTCGCAGCGCGCCGTGCAGGCACTGCCGAAGGATGTCACGCAGGTCGAGGAGCGACTGCGGCTGGCGTTGCGTAATTTCAGCGCGTGACGCGGGCGAGGCATTTTCATCTCCGAACGGCCTCGGCATCTTTGACAGGCTCCAATGCCATCCCTATAATGCGAAAGCTTATGGCACTGCCGGCGCCGTGCCGATTGGGCAGCGGATTGTTCCGGTCTGCCTTCAAACAAATGCAATAATGTGGTGAAAAGGGTAATCTTATGGCGGAAGTACAGACACTGCGCAAGGGCAACATCTATGAAGAAGATGGGCAGCTCTGGCGCGTCCTCGAATTTCAGCATATCAAGGTCGCGCGCGGTGGGGCGACAATTCGGCTCAAATTGCGCAATGTGCGCACCGAGTCGACGGTCGAGAAGACATATAGCAATGGCACCCGCGTCAATGACGTCGAACTGGACAAAGCCGACGTCCAGTATCTTTACAACGACGGCCAGTTCTACCATTTCATGAACACGGAGACCTTTGAGCAATTGGCTCTGGGGCCTGATGTCATGGAGGACGTAAAGGACTTCCTGCTCGAAAACGAGATCATCAGCCTGGAGAGCTATGACGGGGAGCCGCTCTCGCTGAAATTGCCGACCGCCGTGGACTTGAGGGTCGTTTGGGCCGAAGCCGCCATTGCCGGCGATACGGCCAACTCGCCGACGAAGCAGGTGGAACTGGAGACCGGGCTGCGTGTACAGGTGCCTATGTTCGTCCAGGAGGGCGATGTCATCCGGGTCGATACGCGTGACGGGAGCTACGTTACGCGGGTGAAGCAGTAACGCCTGCCCTACGCACTGATTGATGTGTAGCCAGAGCGGCCCATATTTGCCCGAAACCGGTGATTTGGCTATACTGACTTGACATCTACGGTTGCCGTTGTAGCTCAGCTGGTAGAGCGGCGCACTCGTAATGCGCAGGTCAAGGGTTCGAGTCCCTTCAACGGCTCACAATCGCCTTCCCATGACGGGGAGGCGATTTTTCTTAGGAACCGGTCCCGGCTGACCGGCGTTATTCTGAGCGTGCTTGGCAGTGCAAGCGCATTTGGAATTGACAAAGGATGTGCGGCAGGCTAGACTTCGCACTGCAAGAGCCACGGATTGTGGCAGACCGCGGAGCGCCTGACCGCCTGGAGTGGAGGCATGAATGTCCAGTCACTCGGACGTCAAGGCGATAGATTATGCAGCGGACATGCTGACATATAACTCAAGAAAACCCTCTGGCGCAGAATCATCGATGAAGACAGAACGCGGCAAAGGCGCGCGCTCCAACGGTGCGATGGCTGCCCCCAGTATCGGCCCGATTCTACGCGAACGGCGCGAGGCGATGGGTGTCACCCTGGCCGAAGCCGAGGTTGCCACCCGCATTCGTCAGAAATACCTCTCCGCACTTGAATCGGATGAATGGGATCTGGTGCCCGGCGAAGTCGTCGGCCGCGGCTTCCTGCGCAACTATGCAACCTATCTGGGTCTCGAGCCCACGGAAATGATCGATCGCCGGCGCTCTATCGCCGACGAGTCCCTTGCTGCCGTGCTGGCCGATACCAGTGCCGGATCGGCCCTGCCGCCGGAGCGCTCGGTCGACTATCGTCCGAAAGATGTTGCCCTGCGCGACGAAACGGAAGAGTTGGAGGCCCCGCGCCGGATCAATCTCGTTCCGTTCATGCTGCTGCTGGGTGTCGCGGCCGTCGCTACGTTGGTCTGGTGGTCGGTGACGCAGTTCAGCGACGAGATCTCCGGGGGCTTCCGCGCCGTACAAGAGCAGGTCGTTGCCTGGCAGCAACCTGCGCCGACGCCCGAGCCCATCGCTACGTCTGCGACCGATGCGCTTCCCGGGAATCTTGTTGCGCCCACGGCGACGGCGGGTGCACCGGAGGGTGCTGCGGCGGCGCCTGTCGAACAGGCGACCGTTGAAGCGCAGCCAACGGCCATACCGACACCTGTTGTAGAAGCAACCCCAGCCGACTCTGGCGTTACAATCTTGGCGTTGCTGCCGACCCCGACGCCGCAGCCGGAGATTCCGACACCTGTTCCCGCGCCGGCGACGCCTGCAACGGCCAGTACGGCCGCCAATCTGCGTGGTGCGCCCAACCTGGAATCCGAGGTCGTCGGCGGGGCTGCCGAGGGCGAAACATTGACGATTACCGGCCAGTCTGCCGATGGCGCCTGGTATCAGCTCCAGAGTGGGGCATGGATCTTTGCGCAGTTGGTGAACAATCCGCCGGCCGATATTCCTGTCGTGGCCACGCCTTGACGGCAGGCTGATTGGCGTCAGCCAGTCGTCGAGGCTGAATCAAGCAACGAAAAAGGGACGAGGCAACCGAGCCTCGTCCCTTTCTATTGGGTGAATCATCCGGCATTCCGGCCGCTCCCGCGACTGGCCGACGGCCGGTAGGTCGGTACCTGCAACTAGGCTGGTGCGCCCATGGCATGGAAGTCCGGAATCGTGTCGAGCGGGATCGCGTCGATCTCACCGTCTTCGGCCTGTACCAGTTTGTAGACCTTTTCGGCCTTGTCGGTCATCAGCACGCCGTGCAGGTGATCAATTTCATGCTGGAATATGCGCGCCAGCCAGTCGTACGCCTTGATGCGGATTTCCTTGCCGTTGCGATCCTGGGCCTTGACGACGACCTGCGTTGCCCGCTCCACATCGGCGGCAAGGCCAGGTATGCTCAAGCATCCTTCCTGCCCGATATCTGAACCCTTCTTCTTGATGATTTCCGGGTTGATGATCTCGTAGACACGCCGGGTGTTCTCAGGATCGTCCTCGTCCTCCGGATATTCGATCACCGCAATGCGCTGGCCGATGCCGATCTGTGGCGCTGCCAGGCCCACACCGGGGGCCTCGCGCATGGTCTCGAGCATGTCGTCGAGGAGCTGGTGCAGCGACGGGCCAAAATCACGCACCCTGACCGCCTGCTGCAAGAGCACCGCGCTGTCCGTATCTTTTACCGTCACAATCTGTCGTAAAGCCATCGTCCCTCACTCGCCTGACCGTCACATGTGGTTGCCAGCAACAAGCACGTGCTGAAATGGACTGGTCGACTGGCATGCTTCTGGACACGCATAGTAGTGGGAAGGCCCTTGTTTGTCAAACGAAAGGCATTTTCCCCATTCCATAACGTCCGCCCGCATCGAATCGCTTCTTCCATATGCAAACCAAAATGATCGTTACTTTCTCCGCAAGACGACGTCTTCAATGGAGGAGGGGCAATGAAATTGTGCGATGACGTGGCGCCAAAACCGCACGCTGGCATGGCCCTATCCCCAATCGTTCCGTGTACCGCTTTGAACAGGAGAACAGCGATGCGTTCCTATATTCGCACATTTTTACTCCTGCCGGCGTTGATTGTTGCCCTGGTCTTGGTTCCAACCGTGGTATTGTCAGCCGCCGGCACTGCATCCGCAGCAACGATACCCTCAGCAATTGCTGAGGCCCTTGCATCCGGAAGCACCCTTGATTGGCAGTTCGATCTCTCAGACGACACACAAGGCGTGGTGCTGCAGGAGGGCACCGTGCCAACACCTACGCCAACACCCACCCGTACACCCGTTCCCACCCCACGCCCGCCGCGCCCGCGACCACCGGCACCTCGCCCCACGCCAGTGCCTGTCACCAAGACGACGGGATCTGACCAGGCGATGATCTATCCCAACAAGATTATCAAGGTGATCGGCGATAGACTCTCGTCCACGATTTATGCCTATGCCGAAAACGGCGCGCTCTATCGGTCCAACGACAACGGTCGTGTCTGGTACATCGTTCAGGCCAAACCGGCTGTCAACGACTTCATGATGAGCGCGGCCAATCCCGACATTCTGTACAGTGGGATGGGCGCCGATTGCGACGATCCGGAAGCCGCCAACGAACCAATGTATATGTCGATGGATGGTGGGTATAGTTGGGAGGAAGTGCCGACCGGGATCAACCTGCGCCCCTTGCTGATCCACGGCGCTGACGCCAACGCGCTCTTTGCGGCCGACTGCGACATGCTCTATCTGAGCACCGACGGCGGTACGAGCTGGATGGCAAAGCCCGACAACTCGGTGGCACAACTCTGGAGCAACTACCGCATTGTCGCCATGGCCGATGCCTCGCTCGTCGGCGATCCGGAACCCGAAGCCGCGCACTGGGATCAGATCTATGTGATCGGCAATAACGCCGAAGGTGAAGGAGTCGTTGCGTTTACGGGCGACCAGGGCGATACCTGGGCCAACATCACCGACTCGAACAGCGCGCCCGTAGAGCTGGCTGCTTTCGTTGTGCACGAACGCGTCGCCGGCAGGCTCTGGCTTGTTGCCAGCGATGGCGTATGGTCGACCGAGGATTTCGGTGTCAATTGGACATTCACCAATCGCGGCCTGCGGTCACTGGTGACTTTTGGCACCGGCAGCCTCAATGACATCACCTACACGATTGACGGTGATCTCTATCTTGCCACTTCCAACAGCCTGTATGTTAAGTCGATGGATGGGACTCAGTGGAAGAAAGTTGGCGACATCTCGTTTGGCGCCGAGAATGCCATCAGCCTCCTGCTGACCGATTCGGATCCGACGAAGCTCTGGACCAATACCGAGGATGAGGGCGTCTTCAAGTATATTATCGAGACTGACTGATCGCTGATCGATAATCTACTTGCTACGTCAAGTCATGGTTGGTGGCTTTACCAACAGAATCGCCGGGGCCATTTTGAGCCCCGGCGATTCGTTTTCATATAGCAGAGTAGACCAGCGTGGGCGCCAGCTACCGCGGCTTCATGCGCAACAGACGGAGCCCATTCGCTACGACGATCAACGTGCTGCCCTCGTGGCCGACGACGCCCAGCGGCAACGGGAGCAGGAAGTCGGCGATGAAGAGCGGGAGAAGAATCGTGCTCAGGACGAGAACCACGATGACGCTCACCGAGAAGATCACATTCTGGCGGATGATGCGCTCGGCCTTGCGGCTCAGTTGCAGCGTGAAGGGCAGCTTGGACAGGTCGCTCGACATCAGCACCACGTCCGCCGTCTCCAGCGCAACATCGGTGCCACCGGCGCCCATGGCGATGCCGACCTGCGCCGTGGCCAGCGCCGGGGCATCGTTCACGCCATCGCCGATCATGGCGACGTTGCCCTGCTCGCGCAACTCCTTGACCAGTTCGAGCTTCTGCTCTGGCAGCAGGTCGGCATAGACCTCGTCGATGCCCGCCTGGCCGGCGATGTAGTCGGCGGCAGCGTGGTTGTCGCCCGTCATCATCACGATGTGCTTGATGCCGTTGGCGCGCAGTTGTTCGACCATCTCGGCGGCGTTGGCGCGCAATGCGTCGGCCACGGCAATGTACCCCATCACCTCCCAGTCGCGCTCGGCGCCCAGGGTATCGGCCACCGTGCTGCGCCGCACCACCAGCATCACCGTCTTGCCCTGGCGCTGCAAAGCATTGCCGATCATGCGAATGGCCGGTGACAGCTCCATCTCCTGGTTCATGAAGAGCCGGTCGTTGCCGATGTAGATTGTCTCGATGTGGCCGCCACGGTCGAAGCGCGCCATGATTCCTTCGCCCGGCAGCGCCTTGAAGTCGATGGGTTTGTCCAGCGACAGGCCCAACTCGTTGGCCTTCTCGATGACGGCCTTGGCAATATGATGCTCGCTCAGCGTCTCGGCGCTGGCCGCCACGCGCAACAGATTCTCGACAGAGTGATTGGTGAGCGGGTGAATGTTGGTCACTACCGGGCGGCCCGGCGTCAGCGTGCCCGTCTTGTCGAAGGCGATGATGTCGGTCTTGCCCATGAGTTCCAGATAGGCGCCGCCCTTGAAAAGGACACCCTGCCGCGCCGCCGCGGCGATCGCGCTCAGCGCGCTGGCCGGCGTGCTGATGACGAGCGCACACGGGCTCGCCACGACCAGCAACGTCATGGCGCGGTAGAGTGTCGTCGAGAAGGGCTCGTTCAAAAAGAAGTAGGGCAGGATCATGGCCAGCAGCGTGGCGCCGATGACGGCGTAGGTATAGGGCTGGCTGAAGCGGTCGATAAACTGCTGGGTCGGCGTGGCATCTTCGCGCGCATCCTGGACCAATGTGATGATCCGGCTCAGCGTCGTCTCCGATGCGAGCTTGGTGACCTCGACCTCCAGCGCACCGCCGCCATTGATCGTGCCGGCAAAGACCTGGTCGCCCAGATGCTTGCTGACAGGCAGGCTCTCGCCCGTGATGGCGCTCTGGTCGATGCTGCTGTTGCCGCCGATGACGACGCCGTCCACGGGCAGGCGATCGCCCGGTTTGACCAGCACCACGTCGCCGATGACCAGCTCTTCGACGGGCAGGATTGCCTCGCTCCCATCGCGGCGCACCAGGGCGGTGGCCGGCCGCAGCTTGCCGAGCGACTCGATTGCCTTGCGCGTGCGGCCCATGGCGTAGGTCTCCAGCGCGCCACTCAATGTGAAGAGGAAGAGCAGCAGAGCGCCCTCCACCCACTCATTGATCAACGCTGCGCCCAGCGCCGCGGCCAGCATCAGGAAGTCGATGTCGAACTTGCCTTCCTTGGCCTGCTCCCACGCACCGACAAAGCCGGAGTAACCGCCGGCAACGAAGGCGATCACCGCCAGCGTTGTCACCGACCATGGCGGCAGGGCGCCGGTCACCTCGCCGCCGATCCAACCGGCGAGCAGGGCGGCCAGCGTGATCCCGGCCAGCACGAATTCATAGTTTTCCTTCCAGAATCCAATCGTGCGCCAGGCCGGACGCTCGCCGGGTGAAAGTGTCTGGTATGCCGTATTCCGTTCGGCGGCGGAGGTCGTCATGAACTTCTCCTCTTCTTTGTTGCGAAAAGTGCACACTGCAGCGACTGCCCAGTGTTTTGATTGTTTCGCGGTCGGGTCATTCGCCTGCGGGACGGCCGGCCAGTGCGCGGATTTCAGCCAGGCGCTGCGCCCGGCACTCCGCACAGAAGCCAACGAGGTCGACTTTGGCCGCTGCCGTCCGGAAGCCCGTCTCTTGCAGCACGCGGTCGGCCAGCAGGTTCACGTCGGGCTGGCCGCGGAAATCGATAATCGTGTGGCAGCGCAGGCAGATCAGGTTGACGTGCGGCTCTGGGTTGGTGTCGTAGTGCGTATGGTCGGAGCCGAAACTGAGTTCGACAATTGCGCCGAGTTCCTGCAACGTGTTGAGCGTGTTGTAGACCGTCGCCCGGCTGATCTCCGGGTGGGTGAGTGCCAGGTCTTCGTAGAGTTCATACGCAGTCGGGTGGCGCTCGGTCTCGGCAAGCCACGCACAAATCGCCCGCCGCTGTGGCGTGAGGCGCAGCCCGGCCTGCTTGAGGATTTGCAGGAAGCGATCGTTTTTTTCCTGCGTTGTGCCGCTCTCCAAGCTCGTCTCCATACCCTGTCCTGTGACCCCCATCTTCTCGTGGTTACCTCGAGGAATCGAGTCCTGGGCAGGTGTTTTACGGGAGTCGTCTGACGCCATAACTCGCCTTACCTTAGAATGAATCCAACCTGGAGGAATCATAGCACGAAGCCTTGGGTGCGTCAATTCTAATTTAGATTGATTCCAATGTATGGGTGCCAATGCCGTCCCGGATCGTTTGAGTTTGAATTGTCGGCAAAGTTCATTTTCCTTTGACACGCCCTGTGAACTCTGTTAAGATCGCCACGCATTTTGACCGGAAACCAGGTAAAAGTGACATATGACCCGTTATTTTGTGACATTTGCCACGCTTCTGGCGACGATCGGCTGGCTCGTCCTGAGCTACATGCCGCAGGTCGCCGGACGGCTACCGCAGCTTGCGTTCGACGGTGAGCTTGCCGCATGGCCGCTGCCCCTGTTGGCAGCGCTGACCTTGCTAGTTTTTGTCGTGCTTCAGGTCAACCTTGTCGGTGCAACGCGGGGGATGTTTCGCCACGTGTCAGGCAGTGACGAGGCGGAGGCCATCGCACTGTTCAACCTGGCGCGTGGTAGAGAGATTTTCTGGACGGTCATTCCCCTGGGTTCGACCGCGATGCTGGCATTCTGGCTTTGGGCGGCGCGCTAGCGTTGTTGCCGGGAGCCTGTGAAGCGAGATTACGGTAGTTCGTGCGTAGGTGTTGTATACCGTGTGTGTGACGTGCAGCGCATTTTGACACTGGCTGATCAGCGATAGAGGAGCAAGAGAAACGATGCTGAAGTTGCCTCAGACGTCAACCGACCGCCGGCATTTTGTTATTGTCGGGGTTCTGACCTTGGTTACAACGGTCGTCCTGGGATTTTTCATGCTGGCGATTCTGCCGATTAAGGCGCAGAAATCGGTGCAGGCCGAGCCGATCGCCTGGCTCTTCCAGGTGCATATCTGGTTGATTGCGTTTCTGTTCTCACTGGTTGTTGTCTTCATGCTCTATTCGCTCGTCGTTTTCCGGCGGCGCAAGAATGATGACTCCGAGGGCGAACACTTTGAAGGAAACACGGCCCTCGAGATTATCTGGACCGTTGTCCCGCTTGTGCTGGTGGTCATTTTCTCTTTCATTGGTATCCAGACATTGAATGGCGCGACCAGCGGCGGCGACGAAGTCCAGGTCAAGGCTACCGGCTTCCAGTGGTCGTGGAAGTTCGACTATCCGAATGGCGTCACGAGTGCCGAGATGGTGCTGCCGGTCGGAAAACCGGCCCTGATTTCGCTCGAGTCGCAGGATGTCATCCATTCGTTCTGGGTAGCGGAATGGGGTCCAAAGCAGGATCTGGTTCCCGGCATGACGACGACGCTACACATCACGCCGGATACAGAGGGCGAATTCAAGCTGCGTTGTGCCGAACTGTGCGGTCTCTCGCATTGGAGCATGCTGGCGACGGTGCGCGTCGTGCCGGAGGAAGAATACACAGCATGGATGGATCAGAAAATGGCCGAGCAAAACGTGCAGACGGCCAGCCGGTAGCGCAGACAAATTTATCATCCGCGATGGGGCGGTTTTTCTAAGCATCCCTGAATTGTCCAGTAGGTGCGTGAAGGAGAGAAACAGACTATGAGACTTACCTCTCTCGGATTGGTGCGTGGACTCATCGGCTACTTTGTCGGTCTCGTCATCGGCATGGCAGTGGTCGTGGCCGGGCGCCTTCTGTTGGGAATGGAAGCATGGGACCCGGAAGCAGTCTGGGTTGGCGGCATTGTCTTCGCCCTAATGGGCTTCCTGCTGGCCATCGGCGCCATGTCGGACTGGATCACGTGGACGCGGGTGGTGATACGCCGCTGCGGCACGGGCCGCCGGAAGGCAAGCCGGCGTGGACGCGCTACTTCGGCGTCGACTACAATCACAAGGTCATCGGCATCCAGTACGGCGTCACCGGCCTGATCTTGCTGATGGTGGGCGGCAGCTTCGCCCTGGTCTTCCGCACCGAACTGGCCGACACAGGCATCTCCTTCCTGCAGGCCGGCACCTACAACACCTTCTTGAGCATGCACGGCTGGGTGGCGCTTGCCGCCATTCTGCTCGGCATCGGCGGTCTGGCCAACTACCTGGTGCCGCTCATGATCGGCGCCGAGGACATGGCCTTCCCGCGGCTGAACGCGTTCGCCTACTGGATCAACGTGCCCGCGGCCATCACGCTGCTGCTCAGCATGCTCTTCGGCTGGGATTCGGGCTGGACGGCTTACCCGCCGCTAAGCCTGCGCGGCCCGGTCGGCTATCAGTTCATGTTCCTGGCGATCTTCATCGTCGGCCTCTCGTCGATTCTGGGCTCGCTCAACATCATCGTGACCATGCTGATGATGCGCCCCAAGGGGATGACGCTCTTCCGCATGCCGATCTTCTGCTGGGCGATTCTGGCGACCAGCCTGATTCAGCTCACGGCGACGCAGCTCATCGGCCAGGCCTTCCTGATGCTCTCCTTCGAGCGCTCGCTGGGTATGCCTTTCTTCAACCCGCTCTACAATGCCGCCGGCGAGAACATCGGTGGGCAGCCGCTTCTCTTCCAGAACCTCTTCTGGTTCTACTCGCACCCGGCCGTCTACGTCTTTGTGCTGCCGGGTCTTGGCGTCATCAGCGAATTGCTGCCCGTCTTCTCCCGCAAGCCGCTCTTCGGCTACCGCTGGGTTGCTCTCTCCAGCCTGGCGATTGCCCTGGTCGGCTTCCTGGTCTGGGGCCATCACATGTTCACGTCGGCTACCAGCCCTACTTGCGTGTGGTCTTCATGCTCTCGACGCTGCTGGTGGCGGTGCCGACGGGGTCAAGTTCTTTAGCTGGCTGGGCACGCTGTGGGGCGGCCGGCTGACCTTCCCGACGCCCATGCTCTTCACGCTGGGTTCCATCTCGGTCTTCCTCATCGGCGGCCTGAGTGGCCCCATCCTGGCGACGGCGGCAACCGATCTCTTCCTGCACGATACCTACTTCGTGGTTGGTCACTTCCACGCCACGATTTTCGGCGGCTTTGTCTTCCCGTTCTTTGCGGCCATCTACTTCTGGTACCCGAAGATTACGGGGCGCATGTACAACGAGACCCTGGGCAAGCTTCACTTCTGGCTCATGACGCCCGGCTTCTGGCTGATGAGCCTGGCGCAGATGACGACCGGCACCATGGGCATGCGCCGCCGTATCGCCGACTACGACCCGGCGCTGGGCGTGCAGAACATCCAATTCCTGGTCACGGTCGCCGGCTTCATCATTGCCTTCTCGATCTTGATCATGATCTACAACCTCTTCACGAGCGCCGAGATTGGCGCCGTGGCCGGCAACAATCCGTGGCGCTCGCGTTCACCGGAATGGCAGATTCCGTCGCCGGTGCCGGAGCACAGCTATGCCAAGCCTATCTCCGTGGTTGGTGAGCCCTACGACTACGGCCTGGCCGGTTCTACTTACATTGCGATGGCGGGGGCCGGCGACGACTGATTGATTGGCCGCGATCCTATCGCCCGCTAGGACACAAGCCTGGCTGGGCGATAGGACCACCCAATTTCAGGGAATAACTTCTATGGCACAGAAGCAGAATACACACAAACAGAGTGGATACGGCCAGGTAATTATCGTTGGCATCGTCCTGGCCGTGCTGACAGTAGTCGAACTCATTATGGCGCTGAATCACTGGGGGGCCCCGTCGCTGTTACTCGTGGCCTCTGTGAAGGCGGTCCTGGTCATCTATTTCTTCATGCATGTCAGCCGCGTGTGGACGGCGGAAGGAGAGCACTAAATCATGGCCGCTGTCACAACTGCGCCTGCCGCCGACCTGCATGGTCTGCCAACAGATAACCACGCCGGGCACGATAACTATGCGCACCAGTTACGCATGAATCGCCTGGGCCTTTGGCTCTTCTTCGTGTCAGAGGCTTTTCTCTTCGGCGGTCTGCTGGCAACACGGTTTTACCTATGGGGACCGAACTCCCGCCCGGAACTCGATCAGACCATCGGCCTGATCGTCACGTCGGTGCTGCTCATCAGCAGTATCTCCATGCGTCTGGCCGAAACGGCAATGGAGCGGGGCAATCGCAAGGCATTCTCGTTCTTTATCCTGTTGACCGCCCTGTTCGGGACGATTTTCCTGGGCGGTGTGATGGTCTTCGAGTGGGGTCTCTTTCCCGCCATCTATGAAGGGCACCTGACGCCGTGGGGCGATAAGTATGGCGCCGTGGTCTTTGCCATGACCGGCATGCACGCCCTGCACGTTATTTCCGGTATCGTCTTCATCTTGATCGTCTGGAACCTGGCGCGCAAGGGGCACTACTCGCAGGAACGTCACTGGGGCGTCGAGTCGTGCGCCATCTACTGGCACTATGTCGATGTGGTCTGGATCTTCTTCTATCCGGCGCTGTACCTGATCGGCAACGCAGTGCACATGACGCATTGAGTTCGTTCGCTTGAGTCGAGGTTAGGCGATGCGTAATGTGTGAAGCGGCACAAGCCGGCACGCATTACGCATCGCTTTTTTGCAGGACCGTTTTGCAGGACAAAGTCATGCATCCGTTGTTGAAGGCACTTTTCTCGCCCTGGGCTTGCGCTGGGAGATTCTCATCCCCCTGCTGATTCTCGGCTCGATCTATGCGATCGGCTGGGTGCGATTGCGCCGGCAGAGCCGCCGCCAGAAGGTCGCCACGCGTTGGCGCATGGTCGCCTACTATACCGGGCTGGCATCGCTGGCCCTGGCGCTCATGTCGCCGATCGACTGGCTGGGCAGCCAGTTGCTGATCATGCACATGGTGCAGCACAAGATCCTGGTGATGGTCTCGGCGCCGTTGATCTGGCTCGGCAATCCCTTCCCGGTGGCCATGTGGGGCATCCCGCGCCCGGCGCGCAACGGCGTTACACTGGCGCTCGCCGGTGACTCGCTGGTGCGCCGCGGGCTGACGCTCATCAGCCAGCCAGCCATCTGTTGGCTCGTTTTCACCTTCATCTACCTGGGCTGGCATGACGCCGGCCCGTATGACCTTGCGTTGCGCGTCGAGTGGGTGCACAACCTGGAGCACATCACCTTCTTTCTGGGCGCCATGCTTTTCTGGTGGCCGGTCGTCAATGGCGCGCCGCGCCTGCACAAGAGCCTGCCCTACTGGGGGCGCATTCTCTATGTGCTGGCCTTTGTGCCGCCCAATGCCATCGCCGGCTTTGCCATCGCCAACTCGCCCGACGTCATCTATACCTACTACAACTCGGTGCCGCGCCTCTTTGGCATGACCGCCCTGGAGGACCAGATGATCGGCGGCGCCATCATGTGGGTGTGGAGCAGCGAGATGATGATCGATGTCGTCGTCATCATGCTCGGCGTCATGTTCTACCGAGAGAAGAAGCACAAGGCACGACAGGCCGTGTCCGCACACACGCACCCGGTGCACCATGCCGGGCACGTGGAGGTTGCCGGCTGAATGCGTCAATACTGGATTGACGTGTGCTCGCGTGCCGTGCCGGTGGCCCTGTTGGCCCTGACCATGTTCGCTGTTACGGCTGGAGTCAGCGGCGCGCATGGCGGCGGCACCCCGCAACTGAGTGATGTGGAGGCCGGTCCTTTCCGGCTCTTTGTCTGGACGAGCCCGGAGCCGTGGCGCGCTGGCGGCGAGGCGCACGTGACTGTCGCCGTTACCAGCCTCGACGCTGCCGGGCAGACGATTCCCGTCGACGACGCCGACGTTGCCATCGAATTGGCGCCGGCCGGCGCGCCCGAACGGGCGATCGTGCTGGCGGCGACACCAGTGGCGGGCGCCGGCGCCGGCTTCTACGAAGGCGACACGTCCCTGTCACAGGACGGCGCGTGGGATGTGTCGGTGAAGGTCGCGGCTGCGGCCGGGACTGGCGATGCCGGCTTCGTCTACCAGGTGATGCCGGGCAGCCAGATCAACTGGCTGCTCTGGCTCGGCGGCGCGCTGGCTGTGCTGGCAGTTGTCGGTTATCTTGGTACGCGTACGAAAAAGGCTGCGGCCGGATACACGCAGCGCGCCGTGCAGGAGTGAACTGTGGAAATTCTCAAGATCTTTAGCAAAAAGTGGATACTGGTCACGATTCTGATCGCCCTGTCCATGGCGCTGTCTGTGGCTGGGCTTCTGGCAACTCGACCGCCTGGAGCAGAAGCGCACCTACAACACAACCATGGCCGAGCGCTGGCGCCAGGAACCCTTCGATCTAAACGCCGAGCAATTGCCCCAGAGTCTCGACAACCTGGAATTCCGGCGCATCACCGCTGATGGCTATTTCGACTACGCCAGCCAGATCATCCTCAAGAGCCAGATCTATTACGATGCGCCCGGCATCGCTCTTGTGACGCCATTTGTCTTTGCCGACGGCCGTGCTGTCTTGGTGGCCCGTGGCTGGGTGCCGGCCGATCAGGCATCGCCGCAGGCGATTGCGCAACTCGAGGAGCCGGCCGGGGCGCCGGTGCTGGGCCTGATCAAGCCGTCGCAGGCGCCGCCCAATGGCCAACCGTCGACGCCGCCCGCTACCCCGCAGAGCGAGTGGTTCCGCATCGACATCCCGGCGATCCAGGCGCAGATGCCCTACGCGCTGGAGCCGGCCTGGATTCAACAGTTGCCCGAGACCGGCCGGCCCATTGACAAGTTGCCGATTCGCGAGGAACCCATGGCACTCGACGAAGGCAACCACATGAGCTATGCGGTTCAGTGGTTTTCGTTTGCCCTGATTGCGGGCTTCGGCTATATAATGTTTGTTCGATACCGTGAGCGGCTGGCTTCACGCCCGCAACTGGACAATGCCCAGGTGACCGAACCGGCCACGCAGGTGGACCCTGTTCTCACACAGGAGCAGGCGCCTACGTCCGAGGCAGCGGTGCAGAAGGAACTTGAACCACCGGTGCCGGTCTAGGGGGCAGGCGCCGGCGGCGGAAGGCCATACAAACCCTGTATTCAAGGCGCTCCGGAACAACTGTTCCGCAACGCGTTGAGTCATAGCCTGGTTAGCATATACGCATGCTGAAAAGTACTTCGGTCGAATCAAAAGTTGGGGTCGAGGCGGAACTGACACGCGAGCAGGCGCTTGTGCGTCTGGCGATCGGCGACTACGTCATGCTGACGAAGCCGCGCATCATCCTGCTCCTGCTCGTCATCACCTTTGTGCCCATGTTCCTGGCTGCGCCGGGGGCGCCGAGTGGTTGGCTCATCCTATGGACCATGGTGGGCGGCTTCCTGGCGGCCGGCGGTGCCAACGCCCTCAACCAGTATGTCGATCGCGACATAGACCATGTCATGGTGCGCACACGGCGGCGGCCCCTTCCCGGCGGACGCATGTCTCCCACGCAGGTATTGATCTTTGGCATCGTGCTTGGGGCGCTCAGCTTTGCCGTCCTCTGGTGGCAGGCCAATCTTCTCTCGGCGCTGATTGCGCTCTTTGGTCTGCTCTTCTATGTGCTTGTCTATACGCTATTGCTCAAGCGCTCCAGCACGCAGAACATCGTTGTCGGCGGGCTGGCCGGTGCGGTGCCGCCGCTGGTCGGCTGGGCGGCCGCGGCCAACGAGATCTCGCTGTTGCCCGTGATCATGGTTGTCATCGTTTTCTACTGGACGCCGCCCCATTTCTGGGCGCTGGCCCTCATGCGGCAGAAGGAGTACCGCGCCGCCGGTGTGCCCATGCTGCCCGTCGTGGCCGGCGAGCGCGAGACGCACCGCCAGATTGTCATCTACAGCGTGCTGTTGCTTCTGATGAGTGTCTTGCCCGTCTTCCTGCGCCACCTGGGACCGGTCTATCTGGTGCTGGCGCTGCTGTTGAATGGCGTCTTCTTGTGGGAGGCCGTCGATATCTGGCGCAAGCCGACCAACGCCAACATCTGGCGTCTCTACAAGTACAGCTTGCTCTTCCTGGCGCTGCTCTTCCTCGCCATGGGCATCGACCACCTCTTCTACTCCGTCCCGGCGGATGTGATCGACTTCTCGCTGCGCCTGCCGTTTTGAGTGACAGAATGACAAGATGAGAGGATGACGAGGTGAGGGGATGAACGGGTTAATTGACAATTGACCGTTGACAATTAACCATTCGTCTTTCCTTACTGTGTCACCCCCTCATCTTTTCATCCTCTCATCCCCTCACCGACCCACCCACACCGGCTCCGGATGAATCTCCACCTCGGGCCGCGAGCCGGGGTCCGGCCGACCGCTGCCTTCGAGGCGGCTGATGGCGCGCACCGTCATGTCCTGGTCGCACAGGATCTGGCATGAGAGGCGCACGCCGGACAGGCCGCGCTCGGCCAGCTTGGCCTGCTCGGCCTCGGTTATGGCGGCAGGCTCACCCTCCACGAACTCGACGCGGCACGTGGTGCAGCGGCAGTTGCCCCCGCACGCATGGAGTTGATCCACCCCGGCCTCGTCGATCAAGGCCAGCACGAGGCGTTTGCCTTCCGGAACCGCGAAGGATCCGTAATTTTCCACTGTCAAAGTTGGCATAGCTTTTCCCCTATTGGTGTGGCGGTTTGATAAGGTTGGCGGAAAGACGCCGCCCCAATCATTCATGTTTTGTCGGCCGGTGGTTGTATGATGGAACACATTTGGCGCCGAACGTGTGGAATTTCCACAGGCCAACAGCGTGGGGGGAGAGATGGAAGAATCAATCGAACGCCGCGAGCCGCGTGGCATGACGGCGTTCACAATCATCTGGATCGGCCAGTTTCTCTCGCTGCTGGGCACGTCCATGACGCGCTTTGCGCTGACGATCTGGGCGTTCCAGGTGACGGGCGAGGCGACGGCGCTGGCGCTCGTCGGCTTCTTTTCCTTTGCGCCCGTCATCATCTTCAGCCCGATCGCCGGCGCCCTGGTCGATCGCTGGAATCGCAAGTTCGTCATGATCCTGAGCGATCTGGCGGCGGGGCTGTCGACCGTGGCCGTCCTGCTGCTCTATGCCACGGGCCGGCTGGAAATCTGGCATCTCTACGTGGCCGGTGCCTTTGCCGGTGCGTTCGAGTCGTTCCAGTTCCCGGCCTTCTCGGCCGCCATGAGCCTGCTCGTGCCCAAGGCCCAGTATGGCCGGGCGAACGGGCTGGTCTCGCTGGCTGACTCGACGACGACCATCGTTGCGCCCATTCTGGCCGGCATTCTGCTCGGCGTGGTCGGCATTGCCGGCATCATGGCCATCGACATCGTCACTTTCGTCGTCGCCGTGCTGGCCGTGTTGCTCGTCGCCGTGCCGCAGCCCGCGCGCAGCGCCGAAGGGCTGGCCGGCGTCGGCTCGCTGTGGAGCGAATCGCTCTACGGCTTTCGCTACATCTGGCGGCGCAAGAGCCTGCTCGGCGTGCAACTGACCTTTACAATCAGCAACTTCTTCGGTTCCATCGGCATGATCCTGATTGCGCCCATGATCCTGGCGCGCACTGGCAACAACGAGCTGGTGCTGGGTACGGTGCAATCGGCCTTTGGCGTGGGCGGGCTGGTGGGCGGGTTGGTCATGACGGCGTGGGGCGGGCCGCGTCAGCGCGTGCAGGGCGTGTTGCTTGGCTTCATCGGCAGCAGCCTGCTCGGCCTGATTCCCATCGGGCTGGGGCAGACGGTGCTCGTCTGGTCGATTGCCGCGTTCTGCTTCATGTTCTTCCTGCCCATCACCAACGGCTCCAACCAGGCGCTGTGGCAGGCCAAGGTGGCGCCGGACGTACAGGGCCGCGTCTTTTCGGCGCGGCGGCTCATCGCCCAGGTGAGCGGACCGCTGGGCATATTGCTGGCTGGCCCGCTGGCGGACCGCGTCTTTGAGCCGGCCATGCAAGGCGATACCTGGCTCAGCGCCGTGCTGGGGCCGATCTTCGGTACGGACGCCGGCGCGGGCATGGCGCTGCTCATTGTGATTGCCGGCGCGCTGGGCATCACGGCGGGCCTCGTCGGCTATGCGCTGCCCGTAGTGCGCACCGTCGACACGCGCCTGCCGGATCATGACGCCGTTGCTGTGTGAAGCCGCTCGATTTTGGTGTACCGAACGGTCATCGCTTTTGCCAAGTTGGCGCCCGGCGGGTATGGTGGCGGTCGCGAAAATTCGATGTGGAGGACAGATCTGAAATGACGATTGATACTTTGCCGGAAAAGCCACGCACACGAACAAAGCTCGGCGACTATGCCGGCGTCCTTCTTTCCGGTTTTGCCATGGGCAGCGCCGACGTGGTGCCGGGCGTCTCCG
Organism: Caldilineaceae bacterium; assembly: GCA_020634815.1. Taxonomy (GTDB): domain Bacteria; phylum Chloroflexota; class Anaerolineae; order Caldilineales; family Caldilineaceae; genus Caldilinea. Next base: position 239,489 of record JACKBA010000005.1, read on the forward strand.
GCGGGACGATTGCCTTTATTCTGGGCATCTACGAGGAATTGATCGGCAGCATCCGCATGGTGGGGCAGCCGGTTTTCTGGCGAGCCTTGCTGCGCGGCGAGTGGCGCGCCGCCATGCGCCTGGTCAATGCCCTCTTCCTTGTCGTATTGGGCGCGGGGATTGTCGGTGCCATCTTTCTCCTTGCTCCGGGCATCGAATGGATGCTGATCAACCAGCCGGTGCTCATCTGGAGTTTCTTCTTCGGGCTGGTCCTGGCGTCGATTGTCATCGTGTCGACGCGCATCCGTCGATGGTCGGCCAGCCGCTTCATCGCTCTGTTTCTGGGTACGGCGGTCGCCTATTGGGTCGTTGGCCTGGTGCCGGTGCAGACGCCGGATACGTGGTGGTTTCTCATGCTCAGCGGCGCCATCGCCATCTGCGCCATGATTCTGCCCGGCATCTCCGGCTCGTTCATCATGGTGTTGCTGGGCAAGTATCACTTCTTCATCAACGCCATCAACGAGCGCGACTTTGCCAGCCTGGCCTTTGCCGCCGTCGGCGCCGCCATCGGCCTGGTGACCTTTGCCCAGGTGCTCTCCTGGCTCTTCCGTCGCTACCACGACATCACCGTTGCCACGCTTGCCGGCTTCATGATCGGCAGCCTGCGCGAGATCTGGCCGTGGAAAGAGACGCTGGAGTCGGTAGTTGACCCGGTCGGCGAGATCGTGCCGCTTGTCGATCGCAACATTCTGCCGGCGCTGATGGTGAACGGCGCCTTCAACGCCGAGATCCCCCTGTCCGCCGGCGCGGCGCTGCTGGGCATCATCCTGGTGATTGGCATCGAGCGCATTGCTCAAATGCGTACGCGTGCGGCCGAGCCGCCGACCGACCAGCCGGCCGCCGCTTGATTGCGGTCCCATTGTAGAGTTTGATAGCCAGGTGAAAGCTGCCGGACTTGACGGGGCTTCCTGGCGAGGGGCATAATTGGACAGTGATTCACACGGTGCCGGGCTGATGTCAGGGTTGACGATTGTGTTGGCCGTGCCCCGGTGCCTATTCTTGGAGTAACTGATGGACTTTATTTCCACCTTGTTCGATATCTTTTTGCATATCGACGAATACTTGGGCGAGATCGTGCGCACCTTTGGCGCCTGGACCTACGTCATTCTCTTCCTGGTGATCTTCGCCGAGACGGGGCTGGTCGTGACGCCCTTCCTCCCGGGCGATTCGCTGCTCTTTGCCGCTGGGGCAATCGCAGCGCTCGTGCCGGATACCCTCAATATCTTTGTGCTGATTCTTGTCCTGAGTGCAGCCGCCATCCTGGGCGACACGGTCAACTACTGGATCGGCCACTGGGTTGGCCCAAAAGCCTTTAGCGGAAAAGTTCGCTTTCTCAAGAAACAGCATCTCGATCGAACGAATGCTTTCTACGAGAAGCACGGCGGCAAGACCATCATTCTGGCACGCTTTGTGCCTATCGTCCGCACCTTTGCGCCCTTCGTGGCCGGCGTCGGCGCCATGACCTACTCTAAGTTCATTGTCTACAATGTGGTGGGCGGTATCGCCTGGGTGCTGATCTTCACGTTGCTGGGCTACTTCTTCGGAAACGTTCCCTTTGTCCAGCACAACTTCGAGTACGTGATCATCGCTATCGTCCTGATCTCTGTGCTGCCCGCCGTGTGGGAGTTCATCGCCGAGAAGACGCGCGCACGCAACGAACTGCCGGCCGCGACGGCGCCCGAAGAGTCGGCCGATTGATGGGGTGAGGTTGTAGAGGTAGGAGATGCAGAGAGCGGCGCCGCATGGCGTCGCTCTTTTTGTTCACTCCGCTTCGACCCAGACGAAGATGAGGTCGTTGACGTTGGTCTGCGTCGGCCCGCTGACGAGCAGGTCGCCCGTGGCGCGCAGGGTCGGGTAGGCGTCGTGGCGTCGCAGCATGGCGCCGGCATCCAGGCCGGACGCCTCGCCCAGCCTGACCGTGGCGCCGTCAACCAGCCCACCGGCGCTGTCCGTCGGCCCGTCGCTGCCGTCGGTGGCTAGCGAGGCGATCGTGATCCGTTCGCTGCCGGCAATGCCCAGCGCGGCCGCCAGCGCCAGCTCCTGGTTGCGGCCGCCCGTGCCCGGTGCGCTGCCCAGCGTCACCGTCGTCTCGCCGCCGAGGATCAGGCAGGCCGGCGCCGGCGCCGGCTGCCCGCTGGCGACCACCTCGCGTGCCAGCGCCACGGCCAGCTTCGCCACCTCGCGCGCCTCGCCCTCCACGTAGGTGGTGAGCAGCAGCGCGTGGTAGCCGAGTTCCTGCGCGCGCCGGCACGCGGCCAGCGCCGCCACCCGGTTGTCGCCCACGATCTGCGTCGTGGCGCGGTCGAAGATCGGGTTGCCTGCCTTCGGCGTGTCGGGCACTTCGCCGCGCACGCCGGCGCGCACGCGCGCCATCACCGCCGCGGGCAGCGCCTCCGCCAGCGCGTACTTCTCGACGACCGCCCACGCATCCGCCCAGGTGCTGCTGTCCGGTACGGTGGGGCCGCTGGCGATGACGTCGAGCGGGCTGCCCACGACGTCGCTCAGCACCAGCGTGACCAGCGCGGCCGGGCTGGCCGCGCGGGCAAGCTGCCCGCCCTTGACCCGGCTCATGTGCTTGCGCAGACAGTTGATCTCGTTGATGGTGGCGCCACACGCCAGCAATGAATCGGTCATCGCTTGCAAGTCGGCGAGCGAGATACCGGCCGTCGCCTCCAGCAACGCCGATCCCCCGCCGGAGATGAGTGCCAGCACCAGGTCGTCGGCGCCCGCGCTCGCCGCCAGGTCGAGCACGCGCGCGCCGGCCGCAACGCCCGCTTCATCCGGAATCGGGTGGCTCGCCTCGACGATCTCGATGCGCGCGGTCGGCGCACAATGTCCCTGTTTGACCACCACCAGCCCGGCGGCAATCGCATCGCCCAGCACATCCTCGACGGCACGTGCCATGGGTGCGCCGGCCTTGCCCGCACCGATGACGACGATCCGCCGCAACTTGTTGAGCGCAAACGCGCGCTCGCCGGCCCACAAGGTTCCGTCGGTGACGCGCAGATGCGCCCGCACCGCCGCGTACGGATCGACTGCGTCCAGCGCCGCCTGCATGATCTCCAGGTACCGGCGCCGTGCCATCGGGTTACGGGTGAGAATACTGGGCTCGAATGCCATAAATGAGGCTCCTTTTGCCTCGGCAATAGCCGGTGAAGGGAGTGAGCGTCTACGCCCCGCGCAGCCAGTAGACGCCGTAGGGCGGCAGCGTCAGGTCGATCGTCGTGCCGCCGGGGATGATCTCCTCGCCGCTGATCAGGTCGACGAGCGGGCCGGCCCCGCGCAGCCCCAGCGCCTCCAGGTCGACCGTCGCGGCCTGCTCGCTGTCGGTGACGTTGTGCAGGCACAGCACGCGGATGCTCTCATCCGGCGCAGCGCGCACGTAGCTGAAGAGCGCCGGGCTGAGCCGCACGACCTGCATTTCGCCCTGCGGGTGGAAGGCTCGCTCGCCCGTGCGCGCCACGATGAGCCGCCGGTAGCGATGAAAGACCCGATGGCGGATGGACGACGGGTCCAGCAACTCCGCCTCCAGATCGGCGCGCTGGAACTTGCGCCGGTTGATCGTGCGGTTCTGCTTTGTCTGCGCCACGCCTTCGCGCCAGTTGCGACTGCCAAAGAGGCTGTGCACGTAAACGCCCGGCACGCCCGCCATGCTCAGCAGGATTGCCTGGCTGGCCATGAAGCGATCGACCTGGCGCGCAATCGTCTCGTCCGCCGCCGGGTCATTGAGCGCGTCGAAGTAGACGATGTTCAGCTCGTACGGCGTCTGGCTGCCGTCGGGATTGCTGCGATAGTTGACAAAGCCGCCGTGGCGTTGCGCCCGCTCGGCCAGCGCAGCCACCGCGTCCGGGGCCAGAATGCCCTCCAGCGGGCGCAGGCCGATGCCGTCGTGCGAGGCCATGAAGTTGAAGAAAGTGGTCTGGTCAGAGGGCGCCGCTAGCGTCTCCGCCCAATCGGTGAGTGCGGTGGCATCCTGCGTGGCAAAGGCGTGCAGCGTCAGCGGCGGCAGCGTGAAGTTGTAGACCATCTGCGCCTCGTCGTAGCCGTCGCCGAAATAGCTGATGTTTTCGCGGTGCGGCACGTTGGTCTCCGTCACCAGCAGCACATCGGGCGCAACCTCGTCGAGCAGGGCGCGCATGGCCTTGATCAGTTCGTGAACCTGCGGCAGATGCAGGCATGATGTCCCGATCTCCTTCCACATGAAGCCAATCGCATCGAGGCGGATGAGTTGAGCGCCCTGTTCGACATAAAACAGGAGCGTGTCGAAGATCTCCAGCAGCAGCGCCGGCGACGCGTAGTTGAGGTCGATCTGGTCGGCGCTGAAGGTCGTCCACACGTACTCAACGCCGTCACTGGTCTCTACCGGCGTCAGCAGCGGATGCGTACGCGGGCGCACCACGGCGGAGAGGTCGGTCTCCGGTGGTACGGTGATGAAATAGCTCGTGTACGGCGCTTCGCCGCGGCGAAAGGCCTGGAACCACGGGCTCTCGGCCGAAATGTGGTTGATGACGGCATCGAACATGAGCCGGAAGCTGCCGCCCAACCGCTGCACATCCGTCCAGTCGCCCCAGGCAGGGTTGACGGCCTTGTAGTCGACCACGGAGAAGCCGTCGTCTGACGTGTACGGATAAAAGGGCAGGATATGCACGCCGGTCAGGAAGTCGCCCGTCAGCGCAACCAGGGCATCGCCCAGGCTTTGTAGCGGTGCCCTGCCCGGCTCCTGGATCTGGTCGCCGTAGGTGATGAGGATGACGTCGCGCTCGCTGACTCGCTCCTGCGCCACGCCGCGTGACGTAGCGTCGAAGGCTTCCAGGCGCGGACGTAGTTGCTCGAGGACATCGGATGTCTGGGCGCTGCCATACACTGCGGTCAGGTGTGCGCGCAGCCGCTCGACCGGTGTGGGCATCTCTTCTCCTTTCTGTTCGTGGGTTTCCAGTTGCGCTTCGGTGTACCGGTCAATTCCCGGCACGCGTCCCGGCAATCGTCGGCCCGGCGTTTGTGCGAAGTGGTTCTATTCTAGCAGAAAGTGCGGAGATGAACGAGTAGCCCAGATTGGAACCCCTGGCTTGCACCGCCGCGCAGCACCGCAAGCCAGGGACATATCGGTTCCGTATCGCTCAGTCGACGTGGACGTGTGCCAGCCGCCGGCCCGCCTGGTGGCGCAACCCGCTGACAATGAGGGCGAAGACGAAAAATGTCGATTGCAGCAGGACGATCGTGGCGCCGCTGGCAATGTCGACGTAGAAGCTCACGTACATGCCCAGCGCGCCGCAGAGGACGCCGATCGTCACGGCGTAGAGCATCATACGGTCAAAGCTGTCCGTCAGCAGCCGCGCCGTGATGGCCGGGATGACCAGCGCCGCCGCAATCAGCGTCACGCCCAGCACCTGCATGGACGCGATGATGGCGGCCGCCAGCGCCAGCGCAAAGAGCGTGTCGATCCACTGCGTGCGCACGCCATAGACCTGAGCCACCTCGGCGTCGAAGGTGGTGAAGAGCAGTTGCTTGTAGGCGACGAGGATGACCGCTGCCACGAGTACGGTAATGCCTGCCACCACGGCGACCTCATCCCACGTCACGCCGAGAATGTTGCCGAAGAGCGCGGCATCGAAGGACTGCGTGAAGCGCCGGTAGCGGCTGATGAGCGCCACGCCCACGGCAAAGCTCGCCGTCGTGATGACGCCGATCGCGGCGTCGGCGCCGATGCGCGTGCGCCGTGCCGTCTGGTTGATCAGCACCGCGGTCAGGAACCCCCACAGCCCGGCGCCCAGGTAGAAGTTCCACTGCATGACAAAGGAGACGACCGCGCCGCCAAAGATGGCGTGCGAGAGGCCGTGGCCGATGTAGCTCATGCCACGCAGGACGATGTAGACGCCCAGCAGCCCGCACAGCGCGCCGGCCAGCATCGCCACCGCAATGCCGGTGCGAAAGAACTCGTACTGGAAGGGTTCAACCAGCCACTGCATGGGGCACCTCCGTCGTGACGGGCGCTTCGGCCGACTCCTGGCTGCGTGCGGCGGTGCGCGGCGCCGGATGGCCGGGCACCGGGTCGGGCAGAATGTCGCGGTGAGTGTGATGGTGCGGCTTCTGGTGCACGATGATCATGCCGTCGTGGCGGATCACCATCATCTCGCCCTGGTAGGTCTCGCTGAGGACGGCGTCGGTGAAGACATCCTCGGGCGCGCCTTCGGCAATCACGCGGCGGTTGATGCAGACCACCCACGGCACATGCGCCGCCGCGCTGTTGAGATCATGCGTCGTCATCAGGATAGTGATGCCCTGGCGGTTGAGGTCGGCGAGCAGGTGCAGCACATTCTCCGCCGTGCGCATGTCGACGCCGCTGGTCGGCTCGTCGAGCACCAGCAGTTCGGGTTGGGCGATGAGCGCACGCGCCAGAAAGACGCGCTGCTGCTGCCCGCCGGACAGGTTGCGGATGTGCCGGCCGGCCAGGTGGTCGATCTCCAGCCGCTCCAGCACGGCGTGCGCCTCGCGTTTGGCTGCCTTGCTGTGCCACGGGAGCCACCCATCGCGCCGCACCCGCCCCATGAGCACCACCTGCTCCACCGTCACCGGGAAGTTCCAGTCGACGGTCTCCAGTTGCGGCACGTAGCCCACGTGCGGTGCGGGCTGGTTGCGCAACGACTTGCCGTCGATCGCGACATCGCCCTGATTTGGCTGCAATGTGCCCAGCACCAGCTTGAGCAGGCTCGTCTTGCCGGCGCCACTGGGGCCGACGAGCGCCGCAAACTGCCCGCGATGCAGGTGCAGCGAGACATCGTCCAGCACGGGCGCCGTGCCATAGCGGAACGAGACATTGCGCAATTCTACGAGTGGTTCCATGAACTTCCCTTCAGGCGCAGGAAAGCGCCCAACCGCGCTTCTTGAAAACTCCGCCACAAAGTCACAAAGGACTCAAAGCGGCACGAAGAGAGCTGTAGCGAGTCGCTGCCAGACGCCTCTTTGTGCAACTTCGTGTGCTTCGTGCCCTGGCGGTCTGCTTCTCAGCTTCTCTCCTACTGATTTTGCTCAACAGCAGCATCTTCGCCCGGGATGTTGCTGGTGTCGAACTGCGCCATGATTGACGGGTCGCCGCCCAGCGCCTCCGCCATGACGCGCAGGTTCTCCGCCATCAGCCCGAGATACGAGTGACTGGCCTCGCCGGGCTGGCCGGGCAGGTCGTCGTCGCGCAGGTCGTCGACATAGGTGGCGCCTGTCTCGCGTGCGATCTGCTCCAGCACGGGCGACGGGAAGACCTCCGACCCGAAGATGGCCGGCACCGATTCCGCCTTGATCTGGTCGATGATCTCCACCAACTCGCGTGCCGACGGCTCGGCAAAATCGGACGGCTGGATGGCCCCGATGACGGTCATGCCGTAGAGCGGCGCAAAATAGGCCCATGAGTCGTGATAGGTCAGCAGCTTGCGGTTCTCTTCCGGGATGGTCGCCACGGTCTGCTTGATGGCCTCGTCCAGCGCCGCGATGCGCGCAGCGAATGCCTCGTAATTGGCGGCATAGTACTCGCCATTGTCCGGGTCGCGCGCCGTGAGCGTGTCGCGGATAATCTCCGCATACTTCAAAGAATGAAACGGATTCGGCCACAGATGGGGATTGGGGCTGCCGGCTTCCTCGGGAAAGGAGAAGTCGTAGACGTACTCCTCCGGCGCAATCGTCTTATCGCCGAGCAGCACGATCTCGGCGCCGTCTCCGGCGTTCGCCTCGGCCAACTTGAGCGTCGGCTCCTCCAGTTTCAGGCCGTTGATGAAGATGATATCGGCATCGGCCAGTCGCCTGGCATCGGACGGCGCCGGCTCGAAGGTGTGCGAGTTGACGCCCTCGGGCACGATCCCCACGATCTCGGCGCGATCGCCGGCGATGTTGTAGGCAATGTTGGTGATGGGCGAAACCGTCGTGACGATGCGCAGCTTGCCCGGCTCAGCGGCGCCGGCAGCTTCGCTGGCGGCTGGTGGCGTCACCGCCGGCGCGCAGCCGGCGAGCGCCAGCACGACGACAATGACGAGCGAAAGCGCAATTTTTTTCATATCTCGGCATCTCCTTTTGGATGCGCTGAAGTAGGGCGCAAGATTGTCGCACCATGTTCGCGCTGGTGCAAATAATTGCAAGTGCGAATGCTTACAAAGCAAAGAATCAATGGGTGCTCACAGAACGCGCGGTGGGCGCGCGCTATGCTGGAAGCGTTGCAATGGCGCCGATAGGAGATCGGTCGGCGAAGCTTCGCTAGCGATGTAAAGAGAGTAGGCGAGGCCGAAAGGATCGAAGCAGGCTATTGCGTGGCGGGCGGAGGATCGATCAAACACTCCTCACACCAGCCAAAGATGACGGTATGGTTGGCATCGGCGACGAAGCGATAGCGCGTGCGCAGGTCGTTGGTCAGCGTTTCGAGCAGGTCGTCGGAGAATTCGATGGAGCGGCCGCACGTGCGGCAGATGGCATGGTGGTGGGTGCCGTGGGTGTGAAGCGCGTAGTGCGTGGCGCCGGTGCCCATGTCGGCTTCGGTCACCAGGTCGAGTTCGCGCAGCAGATCCAGCGTGCGATAGACGGTGGCGAGGTTGATGTAGCTGTTCACCCGCTGCACGCTGTCGTAGATCTCTTCGACAGTGACATGGCCCGGCATCTGCTCGATTGCGGCAAGGATGATCGCACGTTGCGGCGTCACGCGAATGCCGCGGCTTTTGAGAGTATCAATCAGTCGCTCGGTGCCTGCCATTTATCACTCCCCCTACCTGCCAATGCTATTGCAGGTGCAAATCAATTGCAAACCCTGGTCGTGTCGTGCTGACGTACAGCGTGCCGGCCGGCAGCGAGGCCAGGGGAGCAACCAGATAACGAGAAAGGGTGCGTTGGCTTCATGGGTGACCTGACGGCTGCCGAACATAGTTGGTTGACGACGCCGCACGAGCGGTGGGTCCAGCCTTCGCCTGCCGATGCCATGCGGCTCCACGTACTGGAGTGGCCCGGCGCCGGCCGTCCTTTTGTGCTGCTGCACGGGCTGGCCAGCAATGCAACGACCTGGTCGGCGGTGGCGCGCGAACTCGCCGCACGCGGCCATCGCGTGCTGGCCGTGGATCAGCGCGGGCATGGACGCAGCGACAAGCCCGACAGCGGCTACGGTTTCGACGCCGTCGTGGCTGACCTGGCGGGGCTGCTCGACGCGCTGGAGGTCGACGCGCCGGTCGTGGCCGGGCAGTCGTGGGGCGGCAACGTCGTGCTGGCCTTTGGCGCCACGCATCCCCGGCGTGCGCATCGCCTGGTCTTCGTCGACGGCGGCTTCCTGGATCTGCAAGCGCGGCCCGGCGTGAGCTGGGATCGCATCGCCGTCGACCTGCGCCCGCCCGATCTGACCGGAATGCCGCGCACCCTGCTCGCCGAGCGCATCCGTTCCTTCCACCCCGAATGGCCGGATGAAGGCATCGAGGCGACGCTGGCGAATTTCGAGGCGCTGCCCGACGGCACGGTGCGTCCGTGGCTGACGCTCGACCGGCACATGCTCATCTTGCGCTCGCTGTGGGAGCAGCGCCCGGCCGAACTCTACCCGCTGGTCGAGCGCCCCGTCGCCATTGCGGTAGCGGAGGATGCGGGCAACCCCGAATGGATGGCGGTCAAGCACGTCCAGGTGGCGGCGGCTGAGACCGGTCTACGCGACGTGCGCGTGCACTGGTTCGCCGACACGGCGCACGACATCCATGTGCATCGCCCGGCCGAGCTGGCGGCGTTTCTGCTGGAGGAGCCGGCTGCGGCGGAGGGCGGTGCGCGATGAGCAGCCAGCCAGGCCCCATTGTCCTGCTTGGCTCGGGCGAGACGGCGCCGAACGCACAGAAGATCTACCACCGCCTCTTCACGCAGCTTCAGGAAGAGGTGCGCGTCGCGATCCTGGAGACGCCCGCCGGCTTTGAGCCGAACTCCGATTACGTCGCGGAGCAGATTGCCGTGTACCTGCGCAAGCGGCTGCAGAACTTCCGGCCCGCTGTGACCATCGTCCCGGCGCGGCGGCGTGACGGTGTGCTGAGCACGGACAACCCGGAGATCGTCGGCGCGCTCTACAATGCCAACTTCCTGCTCATGGGGCCGGGCAGCCCGACCTACACGGTGCGCCACCTGCGTGAGACGTATGCGTGGCACGTGCTGCGCGCCATGAACCGCCTGGGTGCCACGCTCTTTTTCGCCAGCGCCGCCACCCTCGCCATGAGCCGCCAGACGCTGCCCATCTACGAGATCTACAAAGTCGGCGAAGATCTGCACTGGAAGCCCGGGCTCGACTTCTTTGACGATTTCGGTCTCTCGTTGATCTTTGTGTCGCACTGGAACAACAACGACGGCGGCGACGTGCTCGATACGAGTCGCTGCTACCTGGGCCAGGAGCGCTTTGGCCGGCTGCTGGCCATGCTGCCCGATGATCCGGCGCGGCGCATCGTGGGCATCGACGAGAACACGGCGCTGGTCATCGAGCCGGCCGCCGCGCGCTGCACCGTGCACGGCGTCGGTACCGTGGTTGTCTGTCACGGCGAGGAGCGCCGGATCTTTGCCGCGGGCACGACCTTTCCCATCGACGTGCTCGGCGCGTTCCGCCTGCCCGGGGCAAGCGACGGAATACCGCCTGTCGTGTGGCAGGCGACGACGGATGGCGTGGCCGCGTCACGCCGTGCGCGGCAGGAGTCGCGCATTCCCGGCGCAGAGGTGATGGCGTTGGTGGAAGAACGGGACGAGGCGCGCCGGCGCAAGGATTGGGCCGAGTCCGACCGGCTGCGCGACGAGATTCATGCACGCGGCTGGCAGGTGCAGGACACGGCCGGCGGCTCGCGCCTGGAAGCCGTTGACTGAAGGCCGGCTCTTGTCAGCCCGCCGGCCGTTTGCGGCCCAGGTCGCTGGCAGGGCGGATCGACGTGTCGCCGTAGCGCTTGCGCAGCTCGCGCACGGCGTCGTAGAGCCGTTCCTGGCGCTCGTCCGGCTGGTCCCACAGGCTGAGCTGGCGGGCATCGCTCAGCCCGGTTACGCCCACGCCGATGAGACGCACCGCCAGCCGATCCCACGCTTTGTCGAGCAACTCAATGACTGCTGATTCGATCACCTGGGCATCGTCGGTTGGATGTGACAGGGTGGTCTGCCGCGTCAGCGTCGTGAAGTCCTGCGCACGCAACTTCAGTTTGACCGTGGCGCCCTGCAATTGCTCCTGGCGGAGCGAGCGCGCCACCTCGGCCGCCTGCTCGCGCAGCGTGGCACGCAGTACGTCGCCGTCGGTGACGTCGCGCACGAAGGTCGTCTCCTGGCTGATGGACTTGCGCTCGTGCTCGGTGGTGACGGGACGGGCGTCGATGCCGCGGGCGTGACGGGCAAGGTCCAGGCCGTGCTTGCCGAAGCGCTTGATCAGGTCGGCTTCCGGCCAGCGTGCGATGTCGCCGATGGTGTGGATGCCCAGCGCGGCCAGCTCCTTGGCGGTCTTCGGCCCGACGCCCCACAGGGCATCGGCGGGCAGCGGCGCCAGGAAGTCAGCCTCGGCGCCGGGAGGGACAAGTTGCAGCGCGTTGGGCGGGCCGTCACCGCGTGCGGCGGCCTTACCCACGTTATTGGCGATCTTGGCGACGAGCTTGTTGGTGGCGACGCCTAGCGAGCAGGGCAGGTCCAGCTCGCGACGGATCGACGCCTGGAGGCGCCGCGCCAGGTCGACCGCCTTCTCGGCGCGGTCGGTGACATCGAGAAAGGCTTCGTCGATGGAGATCTGCTCGACCAGGGGCGTCACTTCATGGAGGATGGCCATGACGCGGCGGGACATGGCGGCGTAGGCGCGGTGGCGCGCCGGCACGATGAGCAGCCCGGGGCAGAGGCGTAGCGCCTGACCCATGGGCATGGCCGAGTGCACGCCGAGGCGGCGCGCCGGGTAGGAGCAGGAGGCGACTACGCCGCGGCTCTCCGGCCTCCCGCCCACGGCGAACGCCTTGCCGCGCAGCGCCGGATTGTGCAGTTCTTCCACCGCGCAGAAGAACGCGTCGAGGTCGAGGTGGATGATCTTGCGGGTGGGCGCGGGCGTGGTGGCCGGCATGGTGAAACCCCGTCGCGGGCAACTCTGTCAGTAGCCCAGCACTTTGTCGACCTTGTTCGGCACATCCTCGCCGTTGGCCGCGGCCGTGATCAGCGTTGCCAGCTCTTGCAGGCGCCGCCCCTCCGCCGCTTCCAGCCAGCCGCCGCGGTGCGGGCTCATGACGACGTTGTCCAACTCGTGGAACGGAAAGCGCGAGGGCAGCGTGTGGCCGCGCTCCTCCTCGCCGTGCGGGTAGGTGTACCACACGTCGATGCCCGCCCCGGCCAGGCGCCCGGCGTGCAGCGCGTTGTAGAGCGCCTCTTCGTTGATAACGGGGCCGCGCCCGACGTTGATGACGATGGCACCCTTCGGCAGGGCAGCCAACTCCGCCGCATCGATGAGCCCGACGGTCTCCGGCGTCTGCGGCAGGACGCAGATCAGCACGTCCGTCTCGGGCAGGAGGGCAGGCAACTGGTCGGCGGCAAAGAGTTCGACGCCATCCTCGACGGGCGCGTGCGGCACCCGGCGGCGCACGCCGCGCACCTGCATGCCGAGCGCCTGGCAGACGGGCGCGATCTGCCGGCCGATGGCGCCATAGCCCAAGATGAGTACGCGCCGCCCGGAGAGCAGCAGCGACGGCGCGCCCGTGTAGCGCTGGCGCCAGTCGCCCTGGCGCAGCAGGCGGTCAAGCGGCACGACGAACTTGGCCGTAGCAAACATGAGCGCCAGCGCAAATTCGGCGGTGGCGACGTCATTGTAGTGCAGGTTGTGCAGATCGACGTTTGGATATTGCTGCAGCAACTGCTGCATCTCCAGCGACACGCCGGCATAGGGCACGATCACGGCGCGCAACGTTGGGCTGGCGTCGAGCCACTCGGCCTTGGCGGTGCCGTGGACGAGAACGTGGCAGTCGGCGGGCTGGGCATCGTCCGGCGCTACGGTGATGCGGACATTCGACGGCACCAGCGCGCGCAGTTGGTCGACCCGTTTCGTGAGATCGGACGGGGGGATGTGCACAGTAAGGAGTGATTGGTTGCTGTCGGTCTTCATAGCCGGCAATCATACCACGCTGTCGCCCTGCCGGACAGTTACTTGTCCGAGAGTTGGATCGCGGTGTAGACTTTAGTGGCTAATCCTCTCAATCGTACATGCGCCGGGAGAAATCATATGCAGACGCTTGGCATCGACATTGGCGGCAGTGGCATCAAGGGAGCGTTGGTCGACGTCGAAAAGGGCGAGATGGCCACCAAGCGCCATCGCATCGCAACGCCGCAGCCCTCGACCCCGGAGGCAGTCGCCGCGGTGGTCAACGACATCGTCCGCCACTTTGATTACCAGGGGCCGGTCGGAGTTACCTTTCCCGCAATCGTTGCGCACGGCGTCACCAAGACGGCGGCCAATGTCGACAAGTTGTGGATCGATGCGCCGGCGCAGACCATTTTCACGGAAGCCACGGGCCAGCCCGTCTACGTGCTCAACGATGCCGATGCCGCGGGCGTTGCCGAGATGACCTTTGGCGCCGGCCGCGACCTGGCGAGCGGCATCGTCATCCTGCTGACCTTTGGCACCGGTATCGGCAGCGCGATCTTTCACGACCGCAAGCTGCTGCCGAACACGGAATTCGGCCACGTGCCCATGCCCATGAAGGGGCTGATCGCCGAGCACTATTGTTCCGACCGCATCCGCAAGGAAGAGGATCTGAAGTGGGGGCCGTGGGGCACGCGCGTCGACCACTACCTGGCGTTGATGGAACTGCTCTTTTCGCCCGACGTCTTCATCATCGGCGGCGGCGTCAGCAAGAAGTTCAACAAATTCGCCCCAAAGTTTCGCCGCAATGCCGAGGTCGTCGTCGCGCAACTGCTCAACGAAGCGGGCATCGTCGGAGCCGCCATGTATGCCTACGAACAGATGAAGTAGGCAGACACGATGGAGCATGCGCCCTTCGACCAGCAGGTGACCTTTCTCTACACGCTCGATCTGGCGGCGACGGCGCGCTTCTATGAACAGGTGCTCGGTCTCTCCCTGGTGCTTGATCAAGGAAGCTGCCGTATCTATCGCGTCAGCGCCGACGGCTTCCTCGGCTTTTGCCAGCGAGCCGAAGCGCCCGAAGCGCCGACGGGCATCATCGTCACCCTGGTTACGGAGGATGTCGACGGCTGGCATGGCCGGCTGGCTGCGCGCGGCGTGATCTTCGAGAAGGCGCCGGCGCTCAATCCAACGTACAACATCTACCACTGTTTTCTGCGCGACCCGAACGGCTACCTGCTAGAGATTCAGAGCTTCCGCGACCCGGCGTGGCCGCGCAGAGAGTAGCCAGAGCGAGCATTACGCCCCTTCCCGCGGGTCTTTCCCAGGGCAACGCTCCCCGTTGCCGGCTCGTCCGGAGGAGAAAAAGGAGAATGGCAGAGCGGCAGGATCATCCTGCCGCTCTGCCATTTCTAGACTGCGTTGTGTGGGTCGGAGCGCGCTATTTCGGCACGGGGATGCCGAGCCGCTTCGCTTCGGTCAGGGCCCAACCGGGGACGGGCGCCGGCGCTGCCTGCGATGGCAGGCGCAATGCCGCCTCCGAGGTCATGTCCACATGCATCTCGCTGCTCAACGCGTCGACAACGGTCTTCAGCACCTGGACGCGCGCAAAGTTCTTGTCATTGCCGGCAATCACCGTCCACGGCGTGTGGGCAGTGGTCGTCTTGATGAGCATATCCTCGACGGCCTGCTCGTAGATCGGCCACTTGTCGCGGTTGCGCCAATCCTCATCGGTGAGTTTCCATGCCTTGTTGGGGCGGTTCTGGCGATCCTCGAAGCGGCGCAGTTGCTCATCCTTGCCGATGTGGATCCAGAACTTGAGGACGATCGTGCCGAAGTCCACCAACTGCGTCTCGAAGTCCTTGATCTCCTGGTAGGCGCGCTGCCACTCCTCGGTGCGCGCAAAGCCCTCGACGCGCTCGACCATGACGCGGCCGTACCAACTGCGGTCGAAGATGGCGATGTTGCCGCGATCGGGCAGGCGCCGCCAGAAGCGCCACAGGTAGTGCTTGTCGGCGTCGTCGCCGCGCGGGGCGGCGATGGGATGGACGACATAGCCGCGCGGGTCCAGCCGCTCGGTCAGGCGGTTGATGGCGCCGCCCTTGCCGGCCGCGTCCCACCCTTCGAAGACGATGACGCAGGGCCGCTGCTGGTGATAGAGGTGATAGCCCAGCAGGCGAATCTGCGTCTGGTAGAGATCGACCTGGCGGGTGTACTCGTCCTTGTCCAGCTTCTGGGTGAGGTCGATGATCTCAAGCATGGTCCACCTCCGCGTCGGCATTCGTTGCGGGAACAGCAGGCGTCTTTTTGCGGCGCCTGGCCGGCGGCGCGCCGCCATCGACGGCGACCGGTTCGGGCGATGGCAACTCTTCCGCCACCGCGACCGGGATTTCGACCGGCTCGGCAGCCGCGCTTTCGCCTTTCGCCTTTTTGGCCTTCTTCCCCGCCTTTGTCTTCTTGGCAGCCGGCGCTTCCTCCTCGACGATAATTGCGATCGTTTCCTCTGACCGCGCATCGGCGTTAGCGGGCTTCTTCTTTTTCTTCTTCGCTTTGGACTTCTCTTTCTTGGCCTTTGTCGGTTTGATCTTGCCGGCGACCAACGCGTCGATCGACGGATAGCTCGACGCCTCCAGGCCCAGTGCAGCCTCCAGCCGCGTGATGATGGCGTCGCAGACGGTGTAGAGCCGCACGTCGCCGTCGGTGGCCGGGACAACCGTCCACGGTGCGATGGCGGTGCTCGTCTTGTCGATCATGTCGCGCACGGCCGCCAGGTATTCGCCGTAGCGGCGGTGATTCTCCCAATCCTCGGCGGTGACGCGCCAGGCATTCTCGGGTTCCGACGCCAGTTGCATGAAGCGGCTCAGTTGCTCCTCTTTGCTGATGTGGAGCCAGAATTTGAGGAAGATCGTGCCGTCGTCGGCGAGCGTGCGCTCGAAGCCGTTGATCTCCTCGTATGCGGCGATCCACTGTGCCATGGGCGTCAGGCCGTTGACGCGCTCGACAAGGACGCGGCCGTACCAGCTTCGGTCGAAGATGGCGATCTGTCCGTGGCGCGGGATGTTCATCCAGAAGCGCCAGAGCCACGGCTTGCGTTGCTCGTGCGTGCGCGGCGCCTGCGTGGCGAGCACCTTGTAACCGCGCGCGTCGAGCCGCTGCGTGAGCTGGCGGATGGTCGTCCCCTTGCCGGCCGCATCCCAACCCTCGAAGACGATGATCACCGGCCGCTTCTGTTCGTAGATCAGTTCCGAAAGGTCAAAGATGCGTTCGAGCTGCGCCTTGCGCACAGGCTTGTAGGCGCTTTTCTTCAACGACTGCGTGAGGTCGACGGCATCGAGCATGGGGAACTCCTTGTTGGATTGATGGGGAGAACTTATCTGATTGTGACGCTATCCGCCTCGTCTGTCAAGCACGAATCGGACTTCTCGGATCCGCGTTCATCCGCCCAATCCGCCGCATCCGCGTTCCATTCTTCAAACCTGCCTACAGGATCTGCTGCCCAAGCAACGACGCCGTCAACTCCACGGCCACCTCCGCGGTGCGGTTGCCCTCGTCGAGAATAGGGTTGACCTCGACGATGTCCAGCGAGCAGACCTTGTCCGATTCAGCCAGGATCTCCATGAGCAGGTGCGCCTCGCGAAAGGTGAGGCCGCCGGCCACCGGCGTGCCGACGCCCGCCGCCACGGACGGCTCCAGCGCGTCCATGTCGAAGCTGACGTGGATGCGTTCCAGCCGGTTGAGCCGCGCCAGCGCGCGGCGCGCCACCGTGGCCATGCCCAGTTCGTCGATGTCGCGCATGGTGTAGACGATGATCCCGCTGTGCGCCAGCGCAATGCGTTCCTGGCCGTCCAGGTCGCGGATGGCGATCATGACGATGTCCTGCGGCCGCAGCTTGGCGCCCTCGTGGCCGAGGTTGACCAGGTTCGGATGACCTTGCCCGGTCAGCACCGCCATCGGCATGCCGTGAATGTTGCCGGAGGGCGTCGTGTCGGGCGTGTTGAAGTCGCCGTGCGCGTCGACCCAGATGACGCCGAGCGGTCCGTGCGCCGCCATGCCGCTGATCGTGCCGATGGCCATGGCGTGGTCGCCGCCGAGGAAGATGGGGAAGTCCTGCGCGCTGCAACGCTGGGCAACGTCATAGATGGCCTGGCAGACCGCACTGATGGCGCTGAGATGGCGTAGCCCGCCGCCGCCCGTTTCCACCCAGCGTTCGGCGCGCACGGTGTCCTCGTCGCGTTCGGGGACGTGGATGTTGCCGGCGTCGTGCACATCGTGGCCCAGGCGCACGAGGCGATCGTAGAGCCCGGCGTAGCGCACCGCGCTCGGCCCCATGTCGACGCCGCGACGCTGTTGGCCCAGGTCCATGGGCACGCCGACGATCTTGACGTGGCGCGGGTGAAGATTGACAGGCATGGTGTGTCTCCCTAATTCACTTTCTCAAGCCGCTCGACTTGCAGCCAGCCGCTGCCCCATTCGTCTTGCAGCCAGCGGCCCCAGATGCGCACCGGTTCCCAGGGCGCCGGGTTGTTGATCGATCGCGGCGGGATGGCGATCACATAATTGGAGTGGTCGGCCAGGAAGAAGCCCTTGCCGCCGGTCCAGCCCGGCAGGCGAATGCCCAGCACCTGCACCGCCTGGCGCGGACGAGCGGGCGCCGCTTCGAGCGCCACACAGCCGGCCGGCGCCTGCACAAGATCGAGCGGGTGCACGCTGATCGGCTGCCCCAGGATGTGCTGCTCCCAGGCCAGCCGTTGCGCCGCCGTCTCCGCCGCAACCTGCTGGGCGACAAAGGCAAAGGTCATCTGCTGCATGCCGCTGGGCGAGGCGTGCGTGGCATCGTCGAGCAGCGCGGCGCGGCTGGCGCCCAGCCCGTCGAGCGCCCCGCACTGGATGAGATGGGCCAGTTCCTTGGCCTGCAACGGCACGCGCTGCACCAGGTCGGCCGGGCCGGCAAACGGCGCGCCGGCGCGCTCGTCGATGATCGCCTGGACCGTCGCCTGGCGCAGGTCGCGCACCTGGCCCAGTCCCATGTAGAGCACGGGTCGCATTTCCTCGCCGGCTGGATCGGCCTCCTGCACCAGCGCGAACTCGTGCCGGCTGTAGTTGACATGCGGCGGGCGCACGGTGATGCCCAGCCGGCGCGCTTCGGCGATGTAGGTGGAGGCGTAGTGATAGCCGCCCCAGTTCGCCAGCCGCGCGCAAAGAAACGCGGCCGGCCAGTGGGCGCGCACATAGGCCGAGCGATAGCTGACATCGGCGTAGGCGGTGGCGTGCCCCTGGTTGAAGCCGTAGCCGGCAAAGGGCTCCACCTGCTCCCACAGCGTGCGCGCCTGGGGCTCGGTCATGGCAGGACCGTCAGGCGCCGGGCGCTGGCAGCCCTGCACGAAGCGCTCGCGCATGGCGTCCATCTCCGCGCCCTGGAACTTGCTCATGCCCTTGCGCAGATGGTCGGCTTCTGCCCACGAGAGCCCGGCAATCTCGCGCGCGATGCGCAGGATCTGCTCTTGGAAGATCAGCACGCCCTTGGTGCGCCGCAGGATCGGCTCGAGCGCCGGATGCTGGTAGGTCACCGGCTCCTCGCCCCGATAGCGGCGGATGAAGTGCTGTGCCATGCCGCCCAACGCGGGCCCCGGCTTGAAGAAGGCGTTGGCAATGGCCAGATCCTGAACCGAGCGCGCCCTCAACTGGCGCAGGGTACGCTGCGCGCCGCTCGACTCGCACTGGAAGACGCCGATCGTGTCGCCGGCCTCCAGCATCGCGCCAGTCGTCGGGTCGTCGAGCGGGATCTCCTCGACGCGCAGGGTCGGATCGTAGTGGGCGCGCACCATCTCGGCGGCGTCGGCCAGCACGGTCAGGGCGCGGATGCCGAGGATGTCCATCTTGGGCAGGCCGATGGCCTCGACGTCGCCGTGGTCGAACTGGGTGATGAGAAAGCCCTTGGGCGCCCACTGCACCGGTACGTAATCCGTCAGCGGGCCGGGCGTGATGACGACGCCGCCGGGGTGCACGCTCAGGTGGTCGGGCTGGCGCAACAGGCCGAACGCATCGCCCACGATCGGGTGGAGCGCGCGATCTTCGACCTTCTCCAGCGCGCTCTCCAGCGTCTGGCGCGTGCGGCGGCGCGGGTCCGGGTGCCAGTCCTCGGGCAGGCGGCGCACCAGGCGCTCGGTGGTGGCGTCGTCGAGGCCGTACGCCTTGGCCGTCTCGCGCAGGGCCGAGCGCAGGCGCAGCGTGCTGATCGTCGCGACCAGGGCGACGCGTTCTTCGCCGTAGGTGTGGCGGATGTACGCCAGCACCTCATCACGGCGGATGCTGCAAAAGTCGAGGTCGATGTCTGGCAGGCTGCTGCGCGCCGGGTTGAGAAAGCGCTCGAAGAGCAGGTCGTGCTCGATGGGGTCGACGGTGGTGATGCCGGCGCAGTAGGCGACCAGCGAGTTGGCGACGCTGCCGCGCGTCGAGACCGGGATGTCGCGGCTGCGCGCAAAGCGCACGACATCGGCGACGAGCAGGAAAAGGGGCGAGAAGCCGTGTGTGGCGATGGCGGCCAGTTCGCGGGCGAGCCGCTGCGCCAGCGCGCCATCCTCAGCCGCGGCCGCAGCGCCGTAGCGCACAGCCAGCCCGGCGCGGGCCTGGCCGGCAAGTGCCGCGTCGGGCGTGGCCGCGCCGGGCAGGTCGAGCACCGGCCAGATGGGGCGACCGTCGGGCAGGGCGGGTTGGCAGGCCGCGGCGATCTGCCGCGTGGCATCCAGCGCGGCGGGGAAGGCGGCGAAGCGCGCGCGGAGGTCGTCCGGCGCCGGCCAGTGCAGGTCGATGGCGGGATCGCCGCCGTCGGGCAACTCGTCCGGCGTGAGGTCGTCCAAGCGCTTGTTGCGGGCGATGGCGGCGAGCAGGCGCAGACGCTGGCGGTCGCCCGGCGCCATGCAGAAGATCGGCTGCACGGCCACGGTGCCCAGCCCGAAGCGCGCGGCCAGCGCGCTGACTTCGTTGGCGATGGGGCGATCCCGCTCGCCGTGCAGTTCCAGCGCCAGCCAGGCTTGCTCGCCAAAGACGCCGGCAAGCTGGCTGGCCACGCGGCCTGCTGTGCTGCGCTCGCCGCGGCGCAGGAGCCGGTCGAGCCAGCCGCGGCGTCCGCCCGACAGACAGATGAGGCCATCCCGGTTGCGCTTGATCTCCTCCCAGGTCAGCCAGCCATTGCCCGTGCTGCGCTCCGGTGAGCCTTGCAACGCCGACGACAGGCGGCAGAGCGAGCGGTAGCCCTCCGCGCCGGTGGCGAGCAGCACGAGCGCGCCGGGCGGGTCGCCGCCAGCCAGGCCGGCCGGCGCCTCCACCAGCGCCGTCATGCCGATGATGGGCTGCACGCCGGCCTCGACGCACGCGCGGTGAAACGCGACCGCCCCGTAGAGCACGTTGGTATCCGTCAGGGCGAGGTGGGTCAGCCCGTCCTGCGCCGCGCGCGTTGCCAACGCCTCCACCGAGGGCGTGGCGCCGAGCAAGGTATACCACGAATGAACGTTCAAGTGAACGAAGCCGGACATCCCCAAAGACCTCTGGCGTGCTGATGGCCGAAAAACAATCTCCAATCTCTGCTCCCCAGTCTCGACATGTGTGAGAACCGGAGAAGAGATTGGAGATTGCGCCGCAGACTCTGATTGCGCTGGCTACTGCGTGACGACGACTTCGGTGCCGACGTCGGCCCACTCGAACAGCGCCTTGGCCTCGGGCACGCGCAGATTGACGCAGCCGTGGCTGACCGGCGTGCCGAAGTTGTCGTGCCAGTAGGCGCCGTGGATGGCAAAGCTGCCGTCATAGTACATGGTCCACGGCACGTCGGGCGTGTCGTAGTCGATACCGCGCATGCGCGTCTCTTCGTACTTGCGGTAGACGGCGAAGGTGCCGGGCAGCGTACGGAAGCCAGGCTTGCCGGTGCTCACCGTCGTCTCGAAGACGGGGACATCGCCCTGCCACGCCGTGAGCGACTGGTCGGAGATGTCGATGGCGATCCAGCGCTTGCCTTCGGCGGGAGCATCGGTGCGGAAGACGACCGGCGCCGGCTCGGGCTTGGCTTTCTCCTCCGCCGCCGTGTCGGGCTTGGTTTCATCGTCAGACGCCGGTTTCTCCTCCGGCGCCGGCGCGCCGGCATTGGCAATCGTCACCGGCACAAAGGTCTCCTCGTAGTTGAGATTACTATGCACGACGCGCAGGCGTAGCGTGTGCTTCCCATTGGGATAGAGCGTCGTGTCCCAGGTGAAGAGATCGCCATTGGTCACGGGGCTCTCGCCGAGCGCCAGGAAGGTGGCGCGGGACGGGTCGCCGTCAAGGATCAGGTCGGCCTGCCACTTGCGGAAGGTGGGGTGGGCCGCCGTTCCGTGCACCTCCACCGAGCCGGAGACAGTTGCGCCGGATGTGGGGAAGGTGATCGTCCCTTCGTCATCGGCCAGGGCCGGTACGGCAAAGAGGGTGATCGCAACTGCTGCCATCACCACGGACATCCAAATCGTTCGAACTGAGAAAACCATGATCCGCGTCGTGCCTTTCTTTCAATGGTCGTTGCGAGGCGTGCCGCTCAAGGCGAGAGCGCGCCTCCGTCAGTCGTGCGCTTTTGAGAACTGCCGCCCGCGCTCAAGGTTGCTCGTAGTCGACGGCCACGGATGCTGCGAGCACGGTGCGCAGGTATTGTAGCACGGCAACGTGCTCCGGGTGATCCTGGTAGCGTTGCATGTCGGCCAGGCTGTCGAAGCGGGTGATGAGCGCCAGGTCATACGAGCGGCCGGAGTGCAGTACGTCCAGGCCCACCTCGATGCTGCGCAGTTCGGGGACTTTGCCCTGCAACCCGCGCAGCAACGCAGATGCCTTGGCCAGAATCTCCGGCGCCGGCTCCTGGAACTGCATGAGCACCACGTGCGTGAGCGGGCGCGGCGGCGCCACCGCCGGGCGCGCCCGGCCGCTGAGATCCAGCCGCATGACATTCTCGCCTTCGTGCACCTCGCCGGTGTCGACAAAGCCGAGCCGGGCGTAGAAGGGCTGCGGGCTGCCCTCGGCCGGCACGTAGCTCACGCTCAGCTCGGTGGCGTTGGGCCGGCTCAGCACATAGTCGATAAGCTGCTCCATGGCCTGCGTGGCAAAGCCCATGCCCTGGTAGCGCGCATCCATCATCAGGCGCCACAGGTAATACTCCGGGGCAAAGGGATCGTCGTAGAGCATGACGAAGCCTACGGCGGTGTCACCGGCGTAGATGGCGCGTGCCCATGCCAGCGGCTCGAAGGCGGCCTGGGCCAGCGAAACGGTATTGGGCGCCACGAACTGCTCCTGGTCGGGCGCGACTTTGAGGCGCATTACCTCTCTGAGATTGTCGCTCGTGACCGGGCGCAAGGAGACAATCGCCGTCCGTTCGATTGCGGCCTCTCCACTGTCGGTGCTCATGCGAATCCCTTTCTATCTGGCTTGCCCCATCCGCGGCGGGTCTGAGGCCGGCGTGGGCGCACATGTCCCAAACCTGCCATGCCACTGCCGGAGGGTGATCTGGGTGGACGTGCTGAATTGTCGATAGCGGCTATTGAACCATCGACCGGGGGCTGCGTCAACGTTGGGTTACCGCCAGGTGCGCCGCCGGTCTTTGGCACGGGGAGCTTGCCGGGTAATGGCAATCAATATGTGCTATTTTCGCCACTTTGACAGATAGCTGAAATGGTACGGCGGCCGTGGGCCTGCTAAGCTTTGAGCATGGGAGGTAGTCTCCCGACACATGCATTGCAGCCAGGTTGGACGTCTGGTCTGAAGTCGGTCAAGCGCGAACGTGCAAACGGCTGATGTCCCAATGGGTGTGGCTATGGCTACTGAACTGCTGACATCCATTCCCTGCCGAACCTGTGCCAAACGCGAGCACATGGAGGTGAAGTGCAGGGTGGAGATCCTGAAGACCCGCGTCGTCGTGCATGTTGAGTTGTACTGCTCGCACTGTGGTGCGTTGCGGGCTGAGGCCGTGCTCGCGCTGAGCGAGCGCGAGTTCTCCTGGCATTGAGCCCGCGGGGTCTGGAGGCGCTAAAGCCGGAAGTTGCCGGAACCTCGCTCTTGCCGTCGAACCAGGGGATGTCCCATCTCAACGCCTTGTCAGGTGCAGGCGCTGATTCCTACTGTTCGCCACACTGGCTGCAACTCCTGCCACCCATCACAAGTCGTGCGTCACGGTTGCGCTGCCAACCTTGCCAGAGGGAATGAGCGGAGCGACGGCTGCCCCTCATCTTGTCACCCGCTCATCTAGTCATCCCCTCATCCTGACATCCCCACCAGCCAGTGCAACCGCCGTCTCGGTAAGAAGGCTGACGCGCTCCCAGAAGGCATTGGCCGCCGGTGCTGTGTCCGGTGCAATCTCGACGAAGCGCGCCAGGGCGTCGCGTAGCACGGGCCGGCAGACGGGCGGGCGCGCAGGCGCCGGCTGGTCGGGATAGCAGGCGGCAAAGACGCGCGGCCAATCGAAGCGCCAGCCCGGGTCGGCCTTGCCCCGAAAGCCGGCGATCTGTTCGTGGCCGAGCAGCGCGTCCGCTGATTGCAGCGCCGGATAATGCCAGGCCAGACGGCTCACGACATCCGCCAGCGCCGCGTATTGCGCCTCGGTGAAGTCGATCACGTTGCCGTTGAAGTTCACCAACTCGATCCCAATCGACCAGTCGTTCAGCATTTCCCATTGCTCGGCGCCGTCGTGCCAGCGGCTCTGGCCGGCATGCCAGGCGCGCAGGGCAACACCTTCCCAGCAAGGCACGCACTCATAGAGCGCGCCGTCGCTATCGATCACGAGGTGCGCAGCCGCTTTGCGCGCCGGGTCGGCGAAGATCTCCAGCGTGCGCGCCAGGTCGACGGCCGTATAGTGGATGACCAGGAAGCGGACTTCGATGGGCCGGGCGTCGAAGTTGGGGGAGGAAGCCCGCTGGGGAATGCCGGCTTTCCCGGCCATCAGAGCGCGCCCGAGCCTTCGCCGCCGCGCTGCCAGGCACGCTGGATGGCCAGCAGCGCAACCAGCCCGAACGAGGCCATGGCCACCGTGCGCCGGGTCACCCGGCGGGGCAGTTTCACGGGAAGAAGGCCGGACGTGTCGGCACTGGGCGGTGTGAGGATCGGTGCGTCGGCCTGGCGCACCGTAGTGCTGAGCACGGCCTGCGGGGCGCGCACGAACCGGCTCACGGTGCTGTCGAACCACTCCGGCTCCTCGATAAAGACCAGGTGCCCCTTCTCCTTGCGCACGATGAGACCCGCGTTGGGGAAGTGTGTCAGCGCCGTCGCCGCCGCCGAGATCGGCAGAATGTTGTCGCCCGTGCCCCACAGCACCAGTACCGGTGCGTGGATACGGCGCATGCAGAACTGGAGCCGGCGCAATTCCCGCTTGTCGACGCCGCGCACGCCGGCATAGACGCGCAGCAGGTTGAGGAACGCTCCCTGCGCGCCGGGCAGACACGCCATCTCGTAGGCGCGGTCGATGTCCTCATCTTCCACCACCTGCGGGTCGGCCACGCACTGGCGAATGGCCTGCGCGGTACGGGCGCGATCGGGTTGCGTCAGCACCTCGCCGATGCCGGGCAGCGCCATGAGCCGCAGCGGCCATGCGATGCTGCCATTCATGCCTGCCGGCCCAATCAGCACCATCGATTGCACCATCTCGGGCCAGCGCGCGGCGAACTCGATCGACACGGCGCCGCCCAGCGACGACCCGACGATGGTGGCTTGCCGCATCCCGGCCTGCTGCATGACGTCGCGCACGGCGGTGGCGAAGAGCCGCAGCGTGTCGGGCGGGTACTCGCCGGGAACCTCCGACCGTCCGCAGCCGGGCAGGTCGATGGCCAGCACGCGATGGGTGGCAGGGAGGCGCTCGAACTGTTTGCGCCAGACTTCCACGGCGCCGCCGATGCCGTGGATCAGCACCAGGTTCTGGTCGCCGTCACCTTCCAGCCAATAGCGCAGCCGTAGGGTATCGCTGTAGGCATACCGATCGGGTGGTAGATTCATGGGGTTTCCGCCTTGGTGAACGTATCGCGCGCCGTGTACTACGTCTATTTTAGATCGGCATCGCCATTGGTTCAACCGTTGTAGCGGACTCTATCTCATCGACTGGCTGCTGTTTGCCATGTTCGTGCTGGCTTTCGGCGACGAGGATGGCCCGGTCGGCGCTCCAGAAGAAGTTCTCCTTGCCGATGATAGCGTCTAGCCCGGCCCGTTCCAGCATGCGCATGACCTTGGGGTGGACGGCCGCCAGCATGAGCGTCTTGCCCTGCGCAGCCATGCTGTCGTGCAGCGAGTGGAGCGCCTCGATGCCCGAGAGGTCGATGAGCGGCACGGCGCGCATGGAGAGCACGAGATAGTCCACATCTTCCTCGTGGGCGAAGGCCTCGTTGAAGGTGTTGGTAGCGGCAAAGAAGAGCGGGCCGGTCAGATAGGCGACGCGGATGTAGCGGCAGTCGGTCTTGAGATCCATGCCGCGCGCCCGCATGCGCTCCACGTCGACGGTGCGCACGTCCACCTCCAGGTTCGCCACCTGGTTGATGAAGATGCCGGCGGAGAGAATACCGCCGATGATGATAGCCTGGGTCAGGTCGAGTGTAATCGTGGCCAGAAAGGTGACGAGAAAGGTCAGCACGCCGGTCTTGAAGCGATGCGAGAACATGAAGCGGATCGACGCCCACTCGTTCATGCGCACCGCCGTCACCATGAGGACGCCGGCCAGCGCCGTCAGCGGCACCAGCGCGATGATCGGCGCGGCGAGCAAGGCCGCAGCCAGCAGCGCCAGCGCGTGGATGATGCTCACCAGTCGCGTCTGCCCGCCGGACTTGATGCCGACCGACGAGCGGGCGATGGCCGCCGTCGCCGGCACGCCGCCAAAGAAGGGAATGATGATGTTGCCGATGCCCTGCGCCACCAACTCCTGGTTGGCTTGCAGGCGGACGCCGGTCATCTTCGAGCCGACGGCGCCGCAGAGCAGCGACTCGACCGCACCCAGCGCCGCCACCGACAGCGCCGGTATCACCAGTTCGTTGAGATGCTCCCACGGGATGGCGTCAACGGTCAGCCGCTGGTCGAGCAGGATCGTGCGCGGGATTTCGCCGATGTGAGCCACCGGCCACTGTGTGACGACGGCGATCACCGTTGCCGCGATGATGCCGAGCAGTGAGCCGGGCAGCACGCGATTCAGCCGCGCCGGCCAGAAGAGCATGATGGCGACCACAACCAGACCGATCGCGACGGTCTGCCAATCCGGCACGAAGCCGCCGCGGAAGTAGCCGAAGAACTTGAGCGCAGCGGACTCGACGCCTTCCGTCTTGACGCCCAGGAAGTTGTCGATCTGGCCGACGAAGATGATGAACGCGATGCCCGACGTGAAACCGGTGATGACCGACGACGGGATGAACGCCACAAAGCGCCCCAGGCGCAGCAGGCCAATCACCAGGATGATCACGCCGGCGATGAGACCCGTCAGCCAGACGCCTTCCACGCCCATGCGCTGGGCAATGACGATGAGCACCGCGCTCATGGCGCCTGTCGGCCCGGAGATCTGGTAGGGCGCCCCGGAGAGCGCACCGATGATCAGCCCGCTGAGGATGGCGGTGACGAGCCCGGCCGCGGCCGTCGCGCCCGATGCCACGCCAAAGGCCAGCGCCAGCGGCAGCGCCACCGCCGCCACGGTCAGCCCGGCCAGCAGATCCTGCCGGAACTTGCCCGAAGAATAGCCGCCAAATTCGCGCTGCCACAATTGCAGCAAGGTCAACCGTCCCATCGCGCGCTTGCTCCCTCGTTGATGTTGCCAATAGAAAAGGGCCGGTCGGTGAGACCGGCCCGTCGCTCCAATCAATGGAACTTCACTCTGGGTTGGTTATACGCCCGGCAGGTCGCCTTGTCAAAGGCGCGCAGGGGCAGAATACCGAATCGGCGGCGATGCCGATCTCAGCGGCAGTTCGCCATGTGGTAGACGACGTCGGCGGCAGAGAGCACCGCCACCGGCTTGAATCGTTCGCCGTGCGGCTCCACCGCCACAACCCGGTGGATGTGCCGCTCGATGAGCAACTCCATGACCTTGCTCATGGGGTCATCGAGGAAGACGGTGACGACGTCGGCGTTCATGTAGTCGCGCACGGATTGCGTCATCCAGTCGGGCTGCTGGTAGCACGCCCGCACCAAATCCGTGCGCGTGATGACGCCCACCAGGTCGCCCGTTTCATTGACCACGACCAGCGCGCTGATGTTGTGCTGGCGCATAGTACAGGTCGCCTGCTTGAGCGATTCCGTCTCCCGGCAGGTGATGACGCCGAGTCGCTTTGCTTCCAGGACTGCCATATCTTTCATGGGGAGCACCACAATCTTGTGAAAGAATGCACGAAGAACTGATCCTATTCTACTTCAGGACGCGGCAGGCGACAACCGACGCAGCGACAGGGGCGGCGTAGCGGCGAGCCGGCGATCTCAGCGCCGGCGTGCGTCACATCGGTCTGAACATAGTTCCATGCGAAGGGTCGTCTGGCCAATGCGATGCACGCTGCCAACAGACCGCGCGCCACCCAAAGTTCGCGCGGTCTGTTTGACAAATTCGCCGATCCCCGGTATCCCTACTTATATGCAATGGTTCACCATCGAGCGGAAACTGGGCACGCCACGGATTGCCGGGTTCCATACCATTACCGGCGAGGCGCTAGCCGTGCAGATGCGCTGGCCGGGCGGCGGCTTTGTGTGGAACACGCCCGTGGCCGTACACGTGCAGCGTCGCGGCCACACGGTTGTTCACCCTGTGCGTGACCTGACACGAATAGCCCAGTTCGCCGTTGCCATAGTCACCGTGATGCTGGTGCTGAGCTTGCGCCAGGAAGGGAAACGAGACTCACCATGAGCGAGCCCAACAATGGCAATCCATTGTTCACCGTGCCGGTCCGATCGGTCGACGAGGCCAGCCGGCTCATCGCCCGCCTCTTCGACATTGCGCGCACCGATGCCGTTTACAGCGAACCGCTGACCCAGGGCGACACGACCGTCATCGTCGCCTCCGAGTTGTCCGTGGGGATGGGTGTCGGCTTTGGCGGCGGCGAAGGCGGCAATCCGGACGATGGCAGCAGCGGCAGTGGCGGTGGTGGCGGGGGCGGCGGTTACGCCCTGGGCCGGCCGGTGGCCGTCATTTCCGTGGATGTACACGGCGTGCAGGTGCAGCCGGTCTTTGATCTGACGAAGGTGGCCATCGCCGCGCTGACCGCCTTCGGCGCTGTGTTTATTGCCTGGCGGCGCATGTCCCGCGCCGCCAACAAAATGGAAGAAGGTTGATCTTGTCGAAGCCGCTGCCTACCTTTCAGGATGTCCTGCTGGCGCGCCGGACGATTGCGCCCTATCTGCCGCCGACGCCGCTCCATCACTACCCGCAACTCGACACGCTGCTCGGCGCATCCGTCTTCGTCAAGCACGAAAATTATCAGCCCATCGGCGCTTTCAAGGTGCGCGGCGGCATCAACTTCATGGCCCACCTGGCCCCGGCGGAGCGCCAGCGCGGCGTAGTGACAGCTTCCACCGGCAACCACGGCCAGTCCGTGGCCTATGCCGCGCAGTTGTTTGGCGTGAGCGCCGTCATCGTCGTGCCCGAGGGCGCCAACCCGGTGAAGGTGAATGCCATGCGTGCCTATGGCGCCGAGGTCGTTTTTCACGGCGCCGACTTCGAGGCAAGCAAGCGCCACTGCCTGACGCTGGAGCGCGAGCAGGGGCTGCGCTTCGTCTCCTCGGGTGACGAGCCGCTGCTGATTGCCGGCGTCGCCACGCACACACTGGAGATCCTGGAGGCGCAGCCGGATATCGACGTGATCCTGGTGCCGGTGGGCGGCGGTAGCGGCTGCGCCGGCGCGTGCCTGGTGGCCAGGACGGTCAACCCGCACGCAACCGTGATCGGCGTCGGGGCGACCGGCGCGCCGGCGGGCTATCTGAGCTGGCAGGCGCGCGGCGAGCGCACCGCGGCCATCGCCACGCAGGCCGCAGGGCTGGCGACGGGCGCGCCCTTCCTTATGCCGCAGCAAATCATGTGGCAGCACCTGGATGACTTCGTGCTGGTCGACGACGACGAGATGATGCGGGCGGTGCGTATCTACCTGGAGCAGGCCAAGACGCTGGCCGAGCTGGCTGGCGCTGCGCCGTTGGCTGCGGCCATCAAAATGCGCGAGCGGCTTGCCGGCAAGCGCGTCGCCCTGATCCTGAGCGGCGGCAATGCCTCGGCCGAAGAACTGGCGCGCTGCCTCGAAGCATCATGAGCGAAGCGCCCGTTCCGCAGCAGATTCCGCTGCCCACATTCATCAAGCGTAGCGACAACCAGTTTCGCTGGTCGCTGGGGATCACCGTCGCGGCTCTGCTCATCCAGGTGGCCTTTTTCTCCGCAGTGGCAGCCTACAATCTCAGCCTGATTGATTGGGGCGGCGATCCCGCGGTCGTGCTCGCTTCGCCCGAAACTGCCATCATCTTCGAGCAGGCCATCGTGCTGTTGCCCTTTGCCGGACTGGGTCTCATCTGTGTGTTTGCCTGCCTGCTGCGCCCGCAACTGGGCTGGCACATGGCGATGCTGGTGCAATCCGGCATCCTGCTCATTGCCCTGCAGGTCTATCTCTCCGACCGCAACAACATACTCACGCGGCGCCCGCTGCTCTATCTCTACATGCTGGGCGCCATCCTGATCATCGTCTTTATGAACTCACCTGAGGGCCGGCTGCTGTTGGGCCAGCGCCGGCGGAAACACCACGGCTGACATGGACGACGCGCAACAGATCGCCCTGCTTCGCCGCTACGAGCCGATCATCCGCTTCACCAGGGGAGAGCAGTTCTTTCCCATGGATGCCGAAGCGTACATCCGCGCCTCCAGCCTGTGGATCAAACGTCCGAGCGAGGAGCCCCAGGAACTGGTGCCGGCCAGCGCGCTGACGCCGGAGACGCTCGCCCAGCCCTACGAAGATGACTTCGGCACCGTGCGCTTTCTCAAGTTCGTCGAGCCGCTGAGCGCCACGGAGATGGCGGCGCACGTGCTGCGCCAGCGCCGCGACGATGACCTGCACGAAGCGAGCTTCCGCGTGGGGACGGGACGGCTGGCGCGTGTGGGCTATGCCTCGCGCGTGGTGGATGGTCTCTTCCGCGTGGGGTTGCTCGCACGCGGTCGCGTGCCGGGTGATGCCGCGACGGCAGCCGCGCTGGGTTACCGCACGCTCATGCTACAAGGGCACGGTCACGTCTATCACGGCCGCGTCGTCGAGGAGAGCGGCTGGGTCGTCCTCCAGTATTGGTTCTTCTATCTCTACAACAACTGGCGCTCGCGCTTCAACGGCGCCAACGACCACGAGGCCGACTGGGAGATGGTCTGCATCTACCTGGCGCCCAACGGTCAGGATGAACTTCACCCCGAATGGGTCGCCTTTGCCTCGCACGACTACCAGGGCGACGATCTGCGCCGGCGGTGGGACGATCCCGAAGTACAGAAGGCCGGCGATCATCCGGTCATCTATGCCGGCGCAGGGTCGCATGCCAGCTACTTTACGGCGGGCGAGTATCTGACCGAGATCGAGTTGAATGTGTTGGCGCCGGTCACGCGCGCGGCGACCACGGTGGAGCGTCTATGGAAGCGCGCCATGCAGGAAGAACCTGACGAGGACGCGAGCGATGCTGCGCACGCCGGCGGCAGCGTGCTGGCGATCCCTTTTGTCGACTACGCGCGCGGCGACGGGCTCTCCATCGGTCCGGGGCAGAAGGAAGCGTGGGATCCGCCTCTGCTGATCGGCGAGAACATCGGCTGGGTGCGCAACTACCGCGGGCTGTGGGGTCTTTACACGCAGGACCCCTTTGCCGGCGAGGATGCACCGGCCGGGCCTATGTTCAATCGCAATGGCACCGTGCGCCGCTCCTGGTACGACCCTGTGGGCTGGGCCGGGCTGGACAAGGTTGCGCCAGGCGCCGAACTATTGGACGTGGCACGCGCCCGCCGCGCCGAGATCACCGAGCGTCGCGCCAGGCTGCGCGAACACGTCGGCGTGAAGACGGCGACGTTGCGCGCGCTCGATGTACAGGCCGCCGCCATGCGCAACCAGCCGCACCTGCAGCGCATCTACGCGCAGACCCTGGGCGACATCGATAAGCTCTCGCGCGAGATCGACGGTATGCAGGCCGAAATCACCGCCGACGACGCGCTGCTCGATTCGCTCGACCGCTACGAACAGCACCTGATGCGCGGCGGGCGCGGTCCGCTGCGCGCCCACATCCGCCGCGCCCACACACCCGCCCCGCCCAACCAGGCGCACGCCGGCCGCATCGCCGAAATCTGGGCGGCGGTCAGCGTGACGGTTTTGCTGGTGGCCTTTGTCGTGCTCTTCTACTTCAACCCGCGCTTCCTGCCCATCTGGCTGGTCTCGATCCTGGCGCTCTTCGCCTTTATTGAGGCCAGCGTGCGCGGCACCTTTACGCGGCTGGTGGGCAGCTTCGCCACAGCCCTGGCCATCGCCGGCGCGCTCGTCCTGCTCTACGAGTTCTTCTGGTGGGTCGTGGCCGCGGTCATCATCGCGCTGGCTGGTTACATCCTGTGGGACAACGTGCGCGAACTGACCCGCAGCCGGCGGAGTGACGCGGAATAGCGTCGAACGTCAAACGTCAAACGTCAAACGTGATGTGTGATGCGTGATGCGTAATTCGTGATACGTGACTCGTGATGCGTAATGCGTGACTCGTGACTCGTGATGCGTGATGAGAGTGACGCATCACGTTTGACGTTTGACCCCTTACCTTCATCAAGCCTTACGAATCACGCATTACCCCTCACGCATCACCCCTCACCTCCCGCACAAACGCCTGCATGCGCTCGAAGTGCGACCCCTGCCAATAGACCTGCCCGCACGTGTCGCATTGCTGAAACTCGTCGTAGTAGCGCTTCGTCTTCGGCTCGAGCCGGTCGAGGATGGCTGCCTTCGCCACGGGCTGGAGCAGGCCGTTGCAGCGCGTGCAGCGACGCCACGGCTGCACCGCGGACGCCAACTCATAGCGGCGCAGTACGGCGACGATCTGCTGGCGCGGCGCCGTCTCACGCACGCAGTAGCCATGCACGACTTGCTTGTGCTTGAGCAGGCCGCGATCGCGCGTCAGCAACACGCGCTCCTCGTCGGCAGAGATGCGCGCCAGGTGATGGTCGTCGTAGTCGTTGCGATAGAGCGTGTCGAAACCCAGCAGACGCAGGTACGCGGCAAGCTGGCCCAGGTGGGTGTCGGCCACGAAGGCCACCGGCGCCGGCGTTGGCGGGCGTAGCGGCACGTGGGCCGGCAGCAAGTGGACGACCTCCGGCGGGTAGGCTTCGACGCGGTCACCATCATCCAGGCGATAGGCGAAATCGACCGCCTGCCGGTTGACCAGGATCGCGCCCACCTCCGTGTGCGGGATGCCCAGCGTCTCGATGGGATGTTTGACCGCGGCGTGGTCGGCCATGCGCTGCTCGATGAGCGTGTTGCGCCGGTCGCCGGGCAGGAAGTCGTTGAGATTGCCGTAGAAGCGGAAAGTGACGGCGAGCATGGTCATTCGTCGAGGAGCATGACCGGCTCCTCGTAGTAGCGCACGCCGCGGCTGGCGACCTTCTCTTCCACCAGCCGGTCGAGCCAGTCGGCCTTGGCGCTCAGCGATGCGCCGGCGGCCAGCACATCGAGCGGCGCGTTGAGGCGCAGGATGCGGCCGGGGATCATGAAGCGCGTGATGCCGGCCGGCAGCAGCCGCCCGCGCGAGGCCACCTGCACGACGATGTCGGGCGAGAACTGCGGGTAGACGAAGAGGCCGGCCAGGTCGGGATGCTGGCCGCGCAGGGTTTCCATGTCCGTGTCGAGCGTGCGGCCCACGTCGCCCCACGCCCCGTAGGCGTCGACCAACTCCACCAGCACGTCGATCCAGTCGCCGCCGGCGCGGTCGGTCAGCTCCAGCAGATAGCCGCTGCCGTCGGCGCCGAGCAGGTAGCCAAGCGCGCTGCGCTCCCACAGCGCGTGGGGCAGATCGTCGGGCGCCGTCGCGGTCAGCTTCAGGCCGGGTACGCGGCTGATAGCCGCCACCAGCCCGTCGCCCGGAGCGCCGTGCACGATGTGAAACCACGTGTTCATCTTGACGTTGCCGCGATGGAGATCGACCACCTGTACGATGATGTGCGGGATGTTGAGCTGCTTGAAGGCTGTGACGCGCGTGGCGCCGTCGAGCACGACGTAGCGGCCATCGCCCAACTCGGCCACAATCGGCGGGTTGACCAGCCGCCCTTCCTGCGTGAGCCGTTTTTTCAGCCGCTCGACGCGCGCCGGGTGAAAGCGCTCGTGCGGGAAGACGTCGGCCGTGGGCACCAGGCGTAGCCCCAGCGCCTCGGCGCGGCGCTTGCGTTGCAGCACGGCCAGGATCTGCTCGGCCGCGGCCAGCGACGCGGCGCGGCGTGCATCCTCGGTGCTGCCGGCGATGTGCGGTGTGGCGATGACGTGCGGGTGGCAGACCAGCGCCGGGTCGGGTCGCGGCTCGTCGGCAAAGACGTCGAGCGCCGCGCCGGCGATCCGGCCGCTCTCCAGCGCCGCTAGCAGCGCGCACTCGTCGACGAGCCCGCCGCGCGCCGTGTTGATAAGAAAGGCGCCCGGCTTCATGAGCGCCAACTCGGCCGCGCCGATGAGGTTGCGGTTGGCTGCACGCATGGGCACGTGTAGCGAGACGAAGTCGGCGCGTGCCAGCAGGTCGCGCAGGCCCACCTGCTCGACGCGCCACTCTTCGGCCAGCTCGCTGGTTGCGCGCGTCTGGTTGACGATGACGCGCATGCCCAGCGCCAGCGCGCGCCGCGCCACCTCGCGGCCGACGCGGCCCAGCCCGACGATGCCCAGCGTCTTGCCGGCCACCCCGGCGCCGACGAACGCCGACGGCTCCCACCGCCCGCACTTGAGACTCTGGTCGGCGCCGGCGATGCTGCGCGCCACGGCAAAGATCAACG
Source organism: Caldilineaceae bacterium (assembly GCA_020634815.1). Lineage (GTDB taxonomy): Bacteria > Chloroflexota > Anaerolineae > Caldilineales > Caldilineaceae > Caldilinea. The sequence continues at coordinate 273,544 of JACKBA010000005.1, forward strand.
CGATGGTCATTTCGGCCGCGGCGATGGCGGGCGCGTCGGGCGGCGCGGTCACCTCGACGCCGTGCGCGGCGGCTGCGTCGATATCGACGTTGGCGCTGCTGGCACCGGCGCGGGCGATGATGCGCAGGTTCGGCGCTGCGGCCAGGACGGCGGCGGTGATGGGCGTACGCCCGCGCGTGATGACGGCCTGGTACGGCGCGATGCGGGCGCACAACTCATCCTCGCTCAGCGGCGCGCCCGTTCGAGGTCGACGGCGCGGCCGAGCGTAGCAGGTCGATGCCGGCTGTGGATGGAATCGAGGACGAGCACGCGCGGGCGCGGCTCCGTGGATGTGTTCGCAGACATGGCTCACTCTGCCGAGGTGACGCAACGGGTATGTTGTTGTGGACTATACACCAGTGGCCGGATGAGGAACAAGCGTGAGGGGATGAGGGGAAGGAAGACGAATTGTTGATGGGTGATTGTTGATTGCTAATGGTTGATGCGCGCGCCGGGTAGCAACGCGGATTGGGTTTCATCAGCAATCAACAATGTAACTATTCAGGCTGAGCCTGATTGAAATAACAGACCAACGGAACGCAAATGTAACACTAACAATTGTGGGATAAGCTTGAGCACTATGGCATCGATACCCAGGTTTAGCCGCGAGCAGTTGGAACAACTGGACAAGAAGACACTCATTGACGTGGTGCTGATGTTGCAGGATCACCTTGATGAACTGAGTCAACGCGTCAAGAAGCTGGAAGACCAGGTAGCGAAGCAGAGCCGCAACAGCAGCAAACCACCAAGCAGTGATGGACTGGCCAAGGCCAAGACGCGCAGCCTGCGGCGGTCAGAAGGGCGCAAGGCTGGTGGGCAGAAAGGACATCCAGGCCACACGCTGGAAATGAGAGCAGAGCCCGACCACCTTGAAACGCACAGCCTGTCCCATTGCCCTCACTGTGCGAACGACTTGTCGAGTGTGGCAGCCGACGATTATGTCTGCCGCCAGGTATACGACGTGCCACCTGTCCAGATCGAAGTGACCGAACATCGAGCTGAGGTCAAGTATTGCCGCCAGTGCCAGCGGAGTGTTCGGGCGGCATTTCCGCCCGGTGTAAGCCAGCCAGTCCAGTATGGCATGCGCCTCAAGGCACAGGCCAGCTACTTGAACAACTACCACTTCCTTCCGATTGCCCGCACCTGTGAAGTGCTGGGTGACTTCTATGGTCATGCGCCGGCCTGGGCTTTTGTGGCTGAGGCCAGTCAGGCGGTGGCAACTGGCTGTGAACCGGCGCTGACCGAGATTCACCACCAGTTGCGCCAGGCAGGTGTCGTCCATTGTGACGAAAGCGGCTTGCGGGTGGAAGGGCAACTGCACTGGCTGCACAGCGCCAGCACACCATGGTTGACCTTCTTCGATGTGCATCGTAAACGAGGACAGGAAGCCATGCAGGCAATCGGCATCTTGCCCGCCCTTACCGGCTATGTCGTCCACGACCACTGGACACCCTATCAGACCTTCGACGCCTGCACGCATGTCTTCTGCAATGCCCACCACTTGCGTGAACTCCAGTTCATTACCGACCAGTATCAGCAACCGTGGGCCGCCGAGATGGCGCAGTTGCTATGTGACATCAAGGCGGAAGTCATCGCTGCTTGCAGCCAGACCGCTTCACTGGCGTCCGACCGCCTCGCGCAGTTCGAAAGCGAGTATGCTGCCATTCTCCAGCGCGGCTTCCAGGCCAATCCGTCGCCCCCAATCCCCTCCACATCCAAACGCGGTCGTCCCAAACAGTCACCCCCCAAGAACCTCCTCGACCGCCTTGACAAACACCGTTCGGGTGTCCTGGCCTTCATGTACAACTTCGCCGTCCCATTCGACAACAATCTTGCCGAGCGCGACATCCGCATGGTCAAGCTCAAGCAGAAGATATCCGGCGCTTTCCGTACCCATCAGGGCGCCAAGACCTTCTGTGCCATCCGCAGCTACATCTCTACTGTACGCAAACAAGGCCATAGTGTCATGGCGGCACTGCACGATGCTTTGGTCGGACAGCCCTTCATCCCCTTGTCCCTGTCTGGCTAGCCTGTATAGTTACTCAACAATCAGCAATTCTCCATCAGCAATTCGTCTTTTGCTCGCTATCTTTCTTGGTGTCTCTGCGTTCTCTGCGGTGAAGGTCTTACGGCGAGCAGCTCCATGGCGTGACGTTGTCGGCAAAGGCGCGCACGCGGAAGATCGGCTCGCCACGCTGGAAGTCGCCCGTGGCGCGCGCCACCTTGCCGTCGATCCACTGCTCCACCTTGTAAGGTTCGCCGGCGCCGCCGAAGCGATTCTCGTCGACCGGCAGCCCGTCAATTTTGAGAAAACCCGACGCGCTCACCGAGCCGATGCCCCTGCCCAGCGAGTACCACTGGTTGTTGCCGTCGAGGCGGTAGAGCTTTATCCACGCGTAATTCTGCGGCTGCGGCGGTACGCAGGTGATGATGTTGCCGATGGGGCCGCCGCTCTCCTTGAGCACCTCGACGCGCAGGCGGGCAAATGCCGCACCGCCCTCGTCGAAGTACTCCATGCGGATGACGTAGTCGCCGCTGTTGAGCGACGTCTCGTAAGTGTGCTGGCGGCGTGACTGCGTCTGCCACTTGTCGATGACGAGGCGGTCGTTGATATAGAGGCGCACGCCGTCGTCCGTCTCGGTGATGAAGCGATACTTGCCCTTGTCCAGGCGGAAGGTGTTGGTCCAGCGCACCGAGAAGTTGTCCGCCGGCACGCCGGGGCCGGGCGAACCGTTGCCCCAGTCGAAGTCGATGTCGCTGTCCTGGCGCACCAGGGCCGGTGCACCGCTCAGGTCGCGGTTGGCGAAGTACTCGCCCGTGTAGGGCTGGCGCGGCTTAACACGGCTCCACGACGGCTCGGGCATGGAGCCGCCGCCACCTCCTCCTCCCCCGCCGCCGCTCACCAATTCCCACGACAGGCGGATGACGGCGTCGCCCGTGAAGTCGGCATACTCCAGGCGAATGGGGATGGCGCCGGCAGGCAGCGCGATCTCGGCGCTGAATTCGGTGACGCCCTGCTGCCGCCACTGGTCGATAATCAGCGCGTTGTTGACAAAGAGGCGCACAGCGTCATCCACAGCCACGCGGAAGCGATAGGTGCCGCCGGCCAGGTTGACGGCCCGATTCCAGCGCGCCGAGAAGAAGTCGCTGTTGACGATGCCCGGCGCCGGCGACCCCGTGCCCCAGTTGTAGTTGATGCTGCCGCCCTCAGCGCGCACCAGGACCGGCGCGCCGCCCAGGTCGGCGTTGTTGAAATACTCGGCGGTCCACACATCGCCGGCCGGCGGCGGTGGCGGGGGCGGCGGGGCGCCCCCGGTGAGGAACCAGGTCAGCGTAATGCGCGCCTCGCCGGTCGCCTCGAAGTACTCGACGCGCACGGGCACGGCGCCGCTCAGCGCAATGTCGCCCGACTCCAGCGTCGCCGCCGCCTGCACGCGCCAGCCGTCGATGACCAGCCGGTCGTTGACAAAGACGCGCACCCCGTCGTCGACCGTGGCGCGGAAGCGATAGACGCCGCTGGGCAAGTTGAGCGTACTCGTCCAGCGCGCCGAGAAGTTGTCGGCGCCGATAACGCCGGTGGCCGGCGAGCCCATGCCCCAGTTGAAGTCGACCGCAGCGTCGTTGCGCACCAGGGCCGGCGTGCCGAGCAGGTCGCGGTTGTTGAAGTACTCGCCACGCCACTGACCGGCCGGCAGCTTGGCCGAAGGCGGCGGCAGCGGGGTTGGCGCGGGTGCGACAGGCAAGCCGCCCGTGGGTTGCCAGCCAAAGCGCACCACGGCCGCGCCGCGGCGTTCGTAGTATTCGACGCGCAGTTCGTGGCTGCCGGCGCTCAACGTGCGCGTCGCCGCAAAGGTGCGCGATGGCCCGTGGTCGTACCAGGCGTTGATGACGAGTTCGCCGTCCACAAAGAGCCGCGCGCCGTCGTCGCTGTTGAGCGTGAAGCGGTACTGGCCCGCCGCCGGGATCTGCACGGTGCGCGTCCAGCGCGCCGAGAAGTTGTCGACGCCCACTTCCGGCGCCGGCGAACCGAGCCCCCAGTTGAAGTTCACGTCGGGATCGATGCGCGTCAGGATGGGCGCGCCGCTGAGTGTCGTATTGTTCCAGTAACTTGCCAGCCAACCCTCGTCACCCTGCGCGGCCGGCGCCGCGGCGGGGTGCGCCAGCGCTGTCGCCGGCAGCAGACTGAGCAGCAGGATGGCCAGGGCCAGCCAGTGGGCCGGCCGGTGCGTGATGGGGCGTGAAAACAACGTGCGCATGTCGTCCTCCACAGCAGATTCGACGGGAGTGCCAAAGTGCAAACCTCTCTACCGATTGTACGCCGTTTTGTGCCGGTTGGTTCCCCGGTTTCTGCCCTTCGCGCCGGCGGCCACCCCGCCGGTTAGAAACCGGCGTCTGGAATGCGAAACCGGCTTTCAGCCGGTTGGGAAGCGCCCCGCATTCTTCGTGTAACCTTTGCGTCTTCGCGGCTCTCTTCTCTCTTCTTTTCTTCCAATACAGAAAACCCAGTCCGCAGCTAACCAAAGCGAACTGGGCTCCCGCCGGGATATGGTGAGGTTCCCGCAGAGGTGATTTGGAGAATGGTAACTCGTCACGAGTTCTGGCTCCCCATTCAGAGTTCGTGACAGCCCCAGCATACCCGGTCATTGTGATCGATCTGCTAACGCCATGTTAACGACAGGTTTGCGTCTGCGTTCTTTGCTTCGTCTGGTCACAGGTTGTCTGGCGCACGGCTACGGCCGATTCCCTTCGTGCCCCCCTTCGCGTCTTTGTGTCTTCGCGGCTCTCTTCTTTTCTTTCAAACGCAGTGCTTGCCTCGCACCGATCGATGCGGTAGAGTGAACGCACAAGGCCGGCCTTCATCGGGCCGGCGCAGACCCTTCCACTCCAGCAAAGGATTGTACGCATGGATGTCAAAGCCTATCGGGTGAAACCCGGTGCCCGTGTCGATCTTCAGAAATGGGATCCCGACGACAAGCGCTTCTTCGACGGCAACAAGGAGGAGGGGCGCGCGGCCCTGCCGGCCCTCAACAGGCGGCTGGAAGCGCTGCAGGAATTGCTCTGGGCCGAGGAGAAGCACAAGGTGCTCGTCGTCTTGCAGGGGATGGATACTTCGGGCAAGGATGGCACCATCCGCCACGTCTTCGAAGGGGTCAACCCGCAGGGCGTCAAGGTAGCCAGCTTCAAGGTACCGACGCCCGAAGAATTGGCGCACGATTACCTGTGGCGCATCCACAAGCAGACGCCCGGCAAGGGCGAGATGGTCATCTTCAACCGCAGCCACTACGAGGACGTACTCGTCGTGCGCGTGCACAACTTTGTGCCGCCCGCGGTATGGGGCCGGCGCTACGAGCAGATCAACGCCTTCGAGCGGCAACTGGCCGAAGAGGGCACCACGATCCTCAAGTTCTTCCTCCACATCAGCAAGGACGAGCAGAAGCAGCGCCTGCAAGATCGCCTGGACGACCGCGAGAAGCGCTGGAAGTTCTCCACGGGCGACCTGGCCGAGCGCAAGCTGTGGGACGATTATACGGCGGCCTACACGGCAGTGTTGGAGCAGACGAGCACGGAGCACGCGCCGTGGTACATCGTGCCGGCCAACCGCAAGTGGTACCGCGACCTCGTCATCTCGCACGCCATCATCGGTGCGCTGGAAGGGCTGGACATGCGCTACCCGGAGTGCGAGCCCGGTCTCGACGACATCGTCATCGAATGAACGAAGCCGGCTGGATGATCCGCCCGGTGCGCGAAGCGGATGTCGCCGCGGTGGCGCGGCTGCACGTGGCCGTCTGGCAGGCGGCCTATCGAGGGCTGCTGCCCGACGTCTTTCTCGACGCACAGTCGGTCGAGCGCCGCGAGCGCATGTGGCAGGGCGCGGTGGGACACGACGATCCGCCCGTGCTGGTGGCGGAGATGGCAGGACGCGTTGCCGGCTTCATCTGGTGCGGGCCGTCACGTGATAGGGACGCGCCGGCCGCCACGACGGGCGAGGTGTATGCGATCTACGTTGCGCCCGATTTGTGGGGCAGCGGGGTGAGCGCGGCGCTTATGGCGGCGGGGCTGGCCGGCCTGGCCGCGCTGGGCTATGCAGAGGCCACGCTGTGGGTGCTGCGCGCCAACGCGCGGGCCATCCGCTTCTACACGCGGCAGGGTTTCACCGCCGACGGCGCCGAAAAGATCGAGCAGCACGGTGCCGTCACCTTCGACGAGGTGCGCTACCGGCGTTCGCTGGCAGGAGCGTCGCCCCGCGAAACGCCGCTTTGACAAGCCCACCGCCAAGACTCGAAGCACACCAAGGGGCAAGAAGAATAGTACGGCGCGCCCTATTCGTAGTGGCGGCTTCAGCCGCTCCGTGT